>CAWHFL010000015.1:0-290193 GCA_963828665.1 uncultured beta proteobacterium | reverse complement strand
CCAGCGGAGACCGGTCGCGCGTTTGAGCCGCAACAGGCCGTTGCGGACAGGCGTCGGCAGCACCGTCGATCCGAAGGCGAGCGCCGTCGATAGCCGGCGCCGGTCGCGCAGGCTCTTGGCGAAGTAGCTCCGGGCCAGCCGTGTGTCGCCGCGAACGCAGGGCCAGGATGCCGAGCTGATGGTATGAGACGGGGCGCTCCTTGCGAAAATAGTCCGCTGTCCCGGGGGGGAAGAGCTCCGGATGGGCGCTCGCCTTTTCGCCCATGCGGATGCGCTCGAGAATGAGCTTGTCCCACTTCAGTGACGCATTGCCTTCCCACACCAGCGACAGCACAAGGCTTTCTTCGATCGATATGCCGCGAACGCGACGCAGAAGCCTCATCCAGCAATCGGCATCGTCGCAAAGGCGAAACGCGGGGTCGAACCCGCCGATCTGCTGGATCGCCTGCCGGCGCAACAGCGTCGTCGACGGCGAAATGAAATTGAAGCGCACGACGGCCTGGCCCAGCGATTCGGGCAACAGATAGGCGTGGTTGCCGAGGGGCTGCCGATCGAGCTTCGCGTACGGCGGCGTGGTCCGCAGGAAGCCATCCTCGACGATGGTGCCATCGCGTTTGAGCAGCCGCATGTCGGTGAAAACGAGCCCGACATCGGGATGTGCCTCGATCAGCGCCAGCTGGCGGGCGAGCTTGCCGGGCTGCCATATGTCATCCTGGTCCAGCAGCGCGACGTAAGGGGCCTGCGCCGCCGCGAGCCCGGTGTTGCGCGCGCCCGACACGCCCTGGTTCGCCTGCGTGATCACGGTTACGCGCGAGCCGTACGATCGCGCGATTGCGGCGGAATCGTCGCTCGAGCCATCGTCGACGACGATAATGCGCAGCGGCACGTCCTGGGCCAACGCGCTTTCCAGCGCCGAACGGATCACCATTGCACCGTTGTACGCCGGGAGGATCACATCGATCAGGGGCGTGCCCATGCCGATTGCGCCTGGTAGGCTCATCTAACGAATTCCCTCACGCCATAGCACCCTGAATTGAACCGATCGATCGCCTCGCGATAAGAATCGATGGCCTGCGCAGCAATGACCGGCGTCGCACAGAGTCTTTCGACGATGCGACGACCTCGCGCGCCCATTTCATCGCGCTGTGGTGCCGGCAGCGAAAGGACGTCGTTGATCGCAGCGGCCAGGGCCGCAGGATCGCGCGGTGGGACGACAATGCCGCAGTTGCTCTCGGTGACGAGCTCGGCCACGCCGGCCGTGCTGGTGACGACGCAGGGCCGTCCGCAACCCATGGCCTCGAGCACCGCATTTGGATAGACGTCATTGTGCGATGGCAGCACGAAGACCGCGCAGGATTGGTAAAGCGGCACCAGCTCGGGTTGCGGCAACGGCTCGCATGAATTGGACGCGTTCCAGGGCGCCGTGCGTCGCGCAATTCCTGCTCGAGGACTGACCGAAGCGACGTTCTCCCCGGCCCGGTTCGCGTGTCGTTGCCGACGATTCGAAATTCGGCCTCCGGGTGTTCCGCTCGCAACGAGAGGTATGGCGGCGACGAGATCGTGCATACCTTTCAGCGGCTGCAATTGCCCGATAAACAGCACCCTTTTGCTCGGTCGCGAACGATCCGGGCGCCGCCGGATGGAAACGATCTAGATTGAGCGGATTGCGCACGATACGAAAGCGGGATCGGTCGAGCGACCACTCGCGCGAGATGCGGTCGGCGAACGCGCTGCTTGCGCAGAGCAGCAGCGGCGCTCGCGCGGCGGGTGTGCGCTCGAGCCAAGCTTCGATTCGCGCGCGCGTTGCGGGCACACGCCGACCATCCCAGCGCTGCACGACACTGGCCGGCCCGCCGAAGCGGACGACAAACGGGATGAACGGTGCGAGAGCGAAGCGAAAACCCTCGCCGTAGGCGTCCGGAAAGATCACGAGGTCGAGCGGGCGTGCCGCGTGGATGCTGCGGAGCGCGCGCTGAACGGCGAACGACCAGCGCAGCCACGGCACCGGGACCCAGCGTCCGAGCTTCCACTGACGGTGTGGGCCGCGCGCGATCGCATGCAACGCGGACACGGCCGTCGTCCTGCAGACCGGGCACGTTGGTCGCTTCGGCCAAGACGGAAACATCGTGGCCCAGCGCCGCGACAGCGTGCGCCAACGTGTACGAGTGCGCGCCGATGCCTCCGCTGCCGTTCTGCGACAAGGTCGGATAGTCGGCCGAGACAAAGCAAAGCCTCAGCGAGCGGTCGTGGTCGGTCGACATGGAGTCGGGGGGCGGGTCAGGAGCCGCTGGCATCGACCTCCCATCGATGCGGAAATACAAAGTGTCCGCTGACCTCGCGCGACGCGACGCTCGGGCCATCGACCATGAACGTAGCAGCGCGCGGCCGCATGTCCAGATACCGCTGGATGCGGCTATCCTGGATGGCGACTGTCACGCCATAGCTGCCGCGAGTAAACAGGACGGCGCAAGGACGAGGCGGACGACGCGCGTTCCCGCCGAACTGTCCAGCCGAATCCCGTCGAAGCGAGTGGTCAGTCCTCCGAGTGGATAATCTCGAACATCGTGGAAGGTAAGCGCTATGACCGGATCATCGACGGGATGCGCCACCGTGTACTCGACATCGACATAAGCCGGCTCGCCATAAGAGAGGGATTCGTGAGAGTTCCCCGCCGCGTTGCGCACCGTGACACTCGCAATCTGAATCGGACTGTCGGATGTCGCTGCCGATTCCTGCGACGATGGGTTGGTGCCGTGGCTATGCACCGTGCGCAGATAGCGCTCGACGGTTTCCTCGGGATCACCGTAGGCCTTAATCGAGCCGTGATCGATCCAGAGTACGCGCGACGAATGCTGCAGTATGCTCGGCATCGTGTGCGACACGAGCACGATGGTCCTGTCCTGCTCCTTGAGCTCCGCGATCTTGTTCAGGCATTTGGCCTGAAACGCGGTGTCGCCCACGGCAAGCACCTCGTCCACGAGCAGGATATCGGGATCGATATGCGCCGCCACTGCGAATCCAAGTCGCACCATCATTCCCGAGGAATAGAACTTGAGAGGCGTGTCGAGGAATTTCTCGACCTCGGAGAAGGCGACGATCTGGTCGAACTTGGCGTCGATCTCCCGTTTGCGCATCCCCATGATTGCGCCGTTCAGATACACGTTTTCCCGGCCGGTAAGGTCCGGATGAAAACCCGCGCCTACCTCGATCAGCGCGCCGAGCCTGCCATTGACGGAGTAGCGTCCACTGGTGGGGACGGTGACGCGCGCAAGAATCTTCAGAATCGTGCTTTTGCCGGCACCATTAGGACCGATGAGACCGACCGTTTCGCCTCGCTCGATTTCGAAGTCGACGTCATCAAGGGCCCAGAAGACGTTGTCGCTCTTGGCATCGATGAACAGAGCCTGGCGCGCAAGACTGCGGCGCAACTTGTATTGCTTCGAGATGTGGTCGAACTTGACTACGATATCGGACATGGCTCAGATCACGTCGGCGAAAGTGCGCTCGGAGCGCTTGAAGAGTACGTAGGCGCCGGCGACGGTCAGGGTCGCTACGACATAAGCGATCGCCAGGTAGAGAAAGTCCGGATGCTCGGCGTGGAGGAGGGCGCGTCGATAGCCGTCGATGATCCCTGCCATCGGATTCAGGAGGTAGATTGGTTTCAGCCAGGCGGGAACACTGGTGAGCGGATAAGCGATGGGCGACGCATACATCCAGAGCTGAAGCAGCAGCGGCAGCGCATGGCCGACGTCGCGATAGAACACCTGCACCGACGACGTGATCAGGATTATGGTCAGCACGAACAGCATTTGCAGCCCAAGGAGCGGGATCACCCATAGCATTGACCACGAAAGAGCGACCTGATAATAGAGATACATCCCGGCAAGGATCACCGCCGCAATGGCGAGATCGACCAACGCGGAAATCATCACTGCAAGAAGAAGCGTCTCGCGCGGAAAGTAGATCTTGCGTACCAGCGGCGCGTTCGCGGTCATCGCTACCGTTCCCTGGGAAACGCACGACGCGAAGAACATCCAGAAGATCAGGACGCTATAGGAGAAAATGGGATAGGGCAGACCTTCGCTCGGAATTCGGGCGAACATCGAGAACACGAAAGTAAAGACCACCATCAGCGACAGCGGCTGGATGACGGCCCACGCAACGCCGAATATGGTCTGCTTGTACTTCGCCCGGATGTCGCGCTTGGCGAAACTCAGCACCAGATGCAGGTTTTGTGAAAGCTCTTCTAATTGATTCATGCGGTTCAAGGTAGACGAGGCACTATTGATCCGATTTCATCCGCGTCAGAGCGCTCTGTGGCTCCGAGGTGGCGAGCGCGTGGGCGTCGGCCTTACGCCCCACTGTCCCTGTCAGCCGCCGCCTCAACCACGCCTTGGCCCGGGGTGCCGCCGCCCATCGCATGCGCGCAAGCAGACCTCCGCAACTTCGCCTGAAAACGTAAATCGTCGACAGTTCATCGACACCTGTCGCCCATCTCAATTTTGTTTGCGACGTCGGCCCGAGCATGTCATATATACGAACATCAGGCTGGGCAAACGCCCATCTCACGATGTAAAAATGTAGGAGCTGACCTGGCGAATCCTTGGCGTACTGTTCGAGGTAACTTGTCTTCAATCCCGTAAGTATGCCGGCGTGGAGCGTGCAAATCTGGTAAGCAATCATTTGACCTTCTCGCCGCAGCACAAAAACGCGAAGCGCGTTTTGGATTGCGAAACTTTGACACACGCCTTCGTAGAAGGCGCGAAGAATCGGGCTCTGGGCGATGGAGCTTCCCAGTCTTCCCTTCCAACCCGACGCTTCGATCGCCAGCATCTCACCGAAATGCGGCGCAATTTCGTTCCAGGACGATAGGGTATCTACCGACATGCCGGCGGTCAGCGCGTGCCGTTCGAGAGACAGCCAACTCCTCCGCCTGGTTCGTCCGCGGCTTTTGAGATAATCTTCCCATGATCCAGTACAGTCGACATACGGCGCCGCTTCGCAGAAATCGCGAAACCACCATAAAGCTGCGTCTCCCCGCGTGACCGCCTGTGCCAGCCTCGACGTGTTCGACAACAGCGGGAACACCAGCATCGACACATCGAGCTCGCGCATCATCGCGCGAAAGTGCTCGGAAGTCGGAGTTCCGATACCGCAAACATCAAACTTGGGCGTGTAAGAGTTCGCCGCGGCCCAAGCGACCCTCACCGAAAGCGGACCGATGCGGCTCGGCCTGATGACGTAGGGGAACTCGAGCAGCAATGACCCCGCGGGATGCCACCAGCCTGATGGGGCACGGCCGAACGCTGCAAGCCATCGCTCGAACCACGGACGCGACGCGAAGAGCGTTTCAGCGGGAATTCCTTCAAGAATATCATTTGAATCTTGCAAAATACTCACCCGAAGCTGCCTCGATACTCCAAGCGACCGGCGCTGAATCAGTCCGGGCCTCGCGGCGCGCGGAGCCGCACCGAGCGAACTGGCGAACCGCGTGGGAATATGCGAGTGTCGGCTAACTGCTGCGAAATAGTAGAATAGGTTGGGCTTATAGCCAAATTATGTCACGGCAGTATGTCACGGCAGACAGCTAGCGTGAAAATATGCAATGGAATGTCCAATGTGTAGGCTGCAATATTGCCTCGGCGCCGAACCGCGCGCTTCCCGTTTTTGAAGGCCGGAACTGATGCCTTCGTTCAGGGATATCGTACTTACCACGTTCATTCTGGGCATCCTCCCGGCCGTTCTGGTGCGTCCGCATTGGGGCATTCTGCTTTGGACTGGGTCGGCTTGATGAATCCCCACAAGATGACGTGGGGCTTCGCGTACAACTTTCCGTTCGCGATGATCATCGGCGTCGTGACGATACTGGCGATCCTGATATCGAAGGAACCCAAGAGGTTGCCTCTTACGTCCCCGATCTCGATCCTGTTGTTGTTCATCTTGTGGATGACGTCACGACGGTCTTCAGCCTTTCCCTGGTCTCGCATGGCCCAAATGGGAGAAGGTGATGAAGATACAAGCTCTTCATCTTGCTAACTCTGATCGTCATGCAATCGGAGTCACGGATCCGATCGCTGGTGCTGGTCGCGACGCTTTCGATTGCCTATTTCGGCATCAAGGGAGGGCTCTACACCATTGCGCACGGCGGCGGCGGGATGGTGCTTGGGCCCGGATGGCGGCTTTATTGCGGGAACACCGAAATTGCTCTGGCGCTTACCGTTACGTTGCCGCTGATGCGATGGCTCCAGCTTCAGACTGAGCAGTTGGCTGAAGCACGCTGCCGCTACAGTCGCGATGGTCCTGGTCGCCATATCGGTTCTCGGCTCGCAGTCGCGCGGCGGGCTTCTGGCGCTGGCCGCTATGGCGACCTTTATGTGGGTCAAGAGCCGCAAGAAATCGTGCTTGGTTCGGTCCTGGTGGCGGTGGCGGCGGCACTTTTCTCGTTCATGCCGGATAACTGGCACGAAAAATGGACACGATCGAGAATTACGAGCAGGATCGCTCGGCGATGGGCCGCATCGGCGCCTGGCGTTTTGCGAGCAATCTTGCACTGGACCGGCCGATCGGCGGCGGGGGCTTCGATACTTTCCAGCCAGGAGGCGTACGACCGGTATGCGCCGGACCGAGCGGGCGCTTGATCCGCACAGCATCTGGTTCCAGATCCTGGCCGAACACGGTTTCGTGGGCTGGGGTTGTTTGTACTGCTCTGGATCTCAGTTGGCGTACCGGCACCCGTATTATCCGCACTGTGTCGAATCGTCCCGATCTCGACCTGGGCGAGAGATCTTGCGGCGATGATCCAGGCTGCGCTCGTCGGATTTTGGGTGGGCGGGAGCTTTCTCGGATTAGCGTACTGGGACTATCCCTATATCCTCGTCATCGTCCTGGTATTGACCAAAGTCGTGGTAGAAAGGCAGATCGGCGAGGCTCGCATACGAGCCTGGAATCCGAAACGATGGCCAGACGGCCATCCCTGCAGGCGCAAAGCCGGTGAGTCGGAATATAAACCAGTTATCGGAGGTTCGCTGGTGGAGCCTCAGGATTCGAGGATCGGTGGCGGGCCAGGTTCGAAGAGTTTGCCGACCTGCGGGATGACGATGCGGGCATCGCCGGGTGGACGCCGACCGGACTGGATGCGAGGGTCAGACGTTTTCTGCAGCTATGGAAACCTGACCAACGTGCCTCCCGGTGGCTCGATGCGGGCTGCGGGGCGGGGACCTACACCCGCATACTGCTGCGCCACGGGCTGCAAGCCGTCGGCATCGACTATTCGCTACCAACGTTGCGCAAGGCAGTCGCTCGCAAACTCGACGGCGCGTGTTTCGCCGTCGCGGACGTGCGAAGCCTCCCATTTCGAGATGGACAATTCGACGGTGCCCTGTGCTTCGGCGTGACACAAGCGCTTGCGGACAGCGAGCCGGCGGTGCGGCAACTCGCGGCGCTCGTCAAACATGGCGGCGAGCTATGGATCGACGCTCTGAACGAATGGTGTGTGATTCACGTCTTCGGCGAGGTGCGGCGCAGAGTCCTTGGTCGTCCATCCCATCTGCGGTACGAGAGCCCGCGGCGGATGGAACGGCTATTTAAAGCCTGTGGCTTTACCGACGTCCAAGTGCACTGGATGCCCATCATGCCGGGCCGTTCGTATGGGTTTCAACATGTGATCGAGTCACGCCTGATTGCGTGGATGTTTCGGCGCATTCCGTTTATGGGGATGTTTGGGTCGCACGGATTCATTGTTCATGCGACAAAGCCGACATGACCGTTCGCCCGCGACAACGCAAATCAACGAATCGATGATCTTACCCGTTTGCTCCGATCGGACGAATCCGATGTGCCATCGCCTCGCAGTGGCCTTGACGAGGTGTCTGATCAGAAGATAACGATGAATAAGACACTGTCGATCTATCTCGATTTTGTTAGATTCTCGGCAGCGTGCGTCGTATTCTTGATCCATGCCCGCTACGATCGCATTACCGGCGGAGTGCTCGGCGATCTCGGGGATTACGGGAACGAGGCGGTCATGGTGTTCTTCGTGCTGTCCGGGTTTGTCATCGCCTTCGTCGCCAGCACTTCCGAAACAACCCCGAGCAGCTATCTCATCGCGCGGCTCTCCCGCCTGTGGTCTGTGGTCATTCCCGCGCTGATGTTGACCGCAATTGTCGATTATGCGGGATCGCGAATGGACCCTCGAATCTATGATGGCGTGTGGTTTGAAGCAAGTTATCCGGTATGGCGCTTCTTTGCCAACGCTCTTTTTATCAACCAGTTATGGTTCCTGAACGTTCGGCCATTCTCCAATGGACCGTTCTGGTCGATCGGATATGAATTCTGGTATTACATTGCATTCGCGATCCTGCACTTCGTCAAAACCCGGCTACGGTGGGTGGGATTCGCGATCTGCCTCTGCGCAATCGGTCCGAAAATCGCGCTGTTGATGCCCGTATGGTTTTTCGGCGTAGTCGCGTACCGCGTCGCCACAAGAGGCATCGTCAATGAACGGATAGGCTGGGCGCTCTTTCTCGGGTCGATCGGGATGTATGTTCTCTTCCACTATTTCGAGGTGCCGGATCGAATTTCGTGGAGGACGAATGCATGGTTGGGTCCGGATTTCGGTTTTTCGTCAGACTTCTTGAACAGCTATGTAATCGGTGCGCTCGTTGCGGCAAACTTTGTCGGAATGGCCGCCATTCAGCATCGCATCGCCGGCATCGTGCGCTTGTATGAACGCCCCATCCGTTTCCTTGCGGGCTATACTTTTTCACTTTACCTCTTTCATTACCCACTGCTACATTTCTTCGCGGCCGTGGTGCCTTTCGACCATTCCATGCCGCTGGCCATCACGATAATTATCGGCGCGACACTCGGTACCGTCCTGATCGTCGGGACATTCGCCGAGCAAGCCAAGACACCTCTGCGCAAGACGCTTTCGCGCTGGACCAATCGGTTGCAGGATACCGGGACGCTTGAGCGGCGCACCGATCGATTGCCGCCAGAGCATTCAACCAAATAACCGATCGTCCATGACATGGCGTGCGGGGGGATCTACCGCGTTACTTTGCAAAGGCGGTGCGCACTGCCTCGTCAAGCCTGGAATTTCCGCCCGGCGCTTGCGGGTCGATTCTCAGCGTAGCCCGGTAATCGAACGACGCCTTGCGCCGATCCAGCCCCAGTTTCCGACACACCCGGTAGGCGTCGATCTTCGCCCGCGGCCATGGGCCGTGCTCGCTGGTCGAACGCACCGGAAGATGCCAGCGGCGGCGGAAGAACCGGTTGGCGAGGTAGACGAGCTTGCGGTGCTCGCTCTGCGTGGTCGTGTGATTGGTGGCAAGCGAGACGTTCATCGTATCCGTGTTCACGACCCGGTGCGGCGAGTTGTGCGGCCAGAGGGCGCCATCACCCGGCTTGAGCTGGTAGACCATCGCCAAGCCGTCCCAGGCGCGTTCGTAAGGCATTTCCTCGTCGGCCACTGAAGCGAAAACGTCCTCCATGATTTCCTGTGAAACCAGACGCCGGTCCCCCGGCGGATAGATATAGACGCGCTTTTCTCCGCGGATATGCCATAGGAAATTCGGCGGTCCGTCGACGTGGTAATAGACCTGTGCGCCCGGAGAAGAGACCAGGAGGGTCGCGCTACGGGTCAGCGTTTGAAACCCCGGGCACTGCTGGGTAAGCGCTTCGTACAAGCCATCGAGCGCCTGTTTGAATCGCTCGTCGACCTTCTGCGTATTCAGTATATTCAGCCACAGTCGGCCGCGCCTGACCGCTTCGAGGATTTCCACGCCGCTGCACTTTCCGATTTCGACCGGCGCCCAGTCCTCGCGTCTTTCGGGATCGGTGCCCATCGTAAACGCCTGCAGCCACTGCCGCGGATAGCCATCGATCAGCGCGGTCAGAGCATCGTCGTCGAAAATGCCGAGCTGATGGAGGCGATGGGCTACGACTTGCGGCTTGTGTCCGAAGGCTTGGCGCTGTTCCGCAGTCAGGTCAACCAGCGCGCCGATTTTGTCCATGTCGAGTTTCTCCGTTGCCAGCCGAGCAGGCAATCAGTCGTGTTCGTACTCAATGGCTTCGCGCGCGTCTCCGCGCAACCGGTCCCTCAGCTTGATTGCCATGGGCTTCAACGTGGTCTCCCACCGGGCCAGGGCGCCGCCTGTGAAGGAGGGCCATACATGTTCAGTTCCTCTATTGGCTCTGCCTGGGCAGCCCATCGGCATTTGTAGGCATTGTTGCCAGGCCCCATGTAATAGCGGCGTAGGCCGCGTCCGAAAAGCTGCTGCACGAGCACCAGGTTCAGGTACGTGCCGGGCGAAATTTCATCGAATTCCGGATCGAAGTCGGAACGCAAGGCGTAAACGTTGCCATCCGCGACAAGCTGGTACTCCATCGCGACGGGCCGATCGTTCAGGCTGAGAATCCAGATCGAGAGCCAGCCACGCCGCGACGCGAGCGCGGAAAGGCGGCGGATGAATGCCTGCGGCGCCGGCATGTCGAGAGAATTGCCGGTGCGCGATTTCCAGCTTTTCGCGGAAATCCCTATCGATCGTTCGAGAAAACTCTCTACGCGTTCGCTGCCATCGTCTCCTGGCCCGAGCCAGTCGATCGTCACTTCTCCCGCCTTCCGCAGCCGATTCGCGGCAAGATTGTTCGCCTTTCTTGAGCCGGCGGCTGCGCGTCGCGTAGTAAAGCTCCCAGGTCGAGTCGAGTGCGACGAATGGATTGCCCGGCAGCATTCGCTGCTCGCGTCGTGAATCCCGTTGCCTCCAGCGAATCGCGGAATGCGCACGCCGCAACCGAACTGGATGAGAGGAATTTAAGCCGCATCACATCCCATTCGGTGCGCCTGTGCCACAGTTCGAGTGCGAACGCCGCCGATGCTGACGCGGTATCGGGTTCACCCACGATCAGGTCGCACGCCTGCGTATCCGGGACGGTCAGAAAGCTCAACTCGCGGACCGCAAAGCCCCGCGTGGGAACCTTTTGCCACACCAGCGGCAGCACCGCCGCGAGGCGGTGCCCGACGAAATAGCAGAGCAGGTACAGTCGCGCCGTCTGCTGTCGCCACTGCCACGCCGAGTCCAACCATTCGTGGCGGCAGAATACCGACACGTCCCGAGCGCTCGATGCCACCGCATTCCACTGCTCTTGCAGCGCGGTGAATTCGGCCGCCGACGATATCAGCGTAACGCGGCAGTTGTCGGGGTCCGACATGATCGATTCGACCCGACTTCGAGCGGTCGATGCGGAGCGCCGCGAGGAGGTGGCCGAGAATCGCCGGGAAGTGGCCCGCGCAAGACGGTCGCTATTTCGTGCGGGCCGCGTCGGCCGGAGATGCGGTCGTGGCGGATGCGGGCGATTTTGGCGACGCCGTTCCTTCGGAAGCGCGCTGCGCCGTATTCCAGTGTCCTGCCTTGGTGAGCAAATCGCGCAGGCCGGGGAGAGTGGCGCCGAGTTCGTATGCGCGCTGCGCGTGCTCATTCGCCAAGTCGTACTGCTTGGTCTCTATGTACGTAAGCGCAAGGTTGTAATGCGCGTTCATTAGACTCGGGTCGAGCTCAAGCGCTTGGTTATAGCTGCTGATGGCCCTCGCATACTGTTGCGTCCGGTGCCAATGGATCCCTTGGACGACATAGGTCGCCGCAACCTGCGGATTGATCGACACGGCGTTCTGGAAGAAGTCTCCGAGCATGCAGCGTGGCGACTTCCATTGCTCGCACGCTTGGGCCATCAGGAGCAACGCCTGCGGGTGATTCGGGAATATCTTGAGGATGAAATTGCATTCGTTGTAGGCTCTCAGGTAGTCGCGCTCACGCACTCTCCGCTCGCATGGTCCCAGGTGGTACTGCTCGACGACTTTGAGCTCCCCCGTACCGAGGGCCGAGTAGTAGTCATTTGCCCGACTAAAATCGACCCGGGCCGCCATTGTCGCAGTCGCGCCCACGAGTAGTGGGACGGCGAGCAAAACCGTGAGTTGGATGGACCGGAGCTGCGGGAGACGTGCTGAGAGACGAGTGGCAATCATCGCGAATCGATCGGAAATAGGGTCTTTTGCATCCGCAATTAATGCTAACACAGCGGTGCTCCATCAGCGGTTTCACCCCGCCTGCCGTAATCTCCCGCCGGTTGGCTGTTGCTACCCGCTGACGCAACCGATCGGCTTTTTAGCCACGACCACGTTGTCGATATACAGATGCAGCGGGCGCGTCGCAACGGCCGTGCCGCCGTGGTACACGTTCATCCACACCTTTTCGATCTTGATCGAATCCACGTTGCGCACGTAGATGCCGGTCTTTTCCAGCGCGAGCGCGCCGTCGATCCACGCGCGCAGCACGCCATCCTTCGCTCCGACGGCGTTGACCTTGAAATACTGCTCGAGACAGTACCAGCGATCGCGTTCGAGCAGGCCGAGACCGTCTTTCATCCAGTCCCAACCGTCGCCGAACTGATCTTCCATATCGGCGTGGTAGGCGTAGGTGCCGATTGTGGTCCGGCCATGGAGGGGATTCCCCGGCGTAAGCGCGCGGTTGAAATGGCCGCGCATCGACCAGCCTGCCGACGGGTCCGCGCGACGTCCGCCCCAACCGGCCTTGCCGTAGGTGCCCGAGAGCCCCGGCAATTTGCCGCCGTCCACCGTGGGATCCCAGTCGTCGGCGAAGCGCAGGTAATAGCGGAAGTAGACTTCTTCGGGCTCGTAACCGAGCTTGTCCTTGAAGTCGAAGCCCATGTCCAGCCCGAAATTGTCGCCCTGCGCGATTTCAACGCGGAGCGCGTGCCCGAACAGGGGCTTGAATCGCTGCCTGTCGTCGCGGTCGACGCGGTCGGCGTGACTTCCCTCGCTCATGTAGCTCCACTCGTTGCGCCAAGACGCTGATTCGAAGCCTGTGGTGAACAAAACGTCGGGATTCTTTCCAATCCCCAGGTCGCGCGGATAGCCGGAGGCGATGCCGGCATGCGAAGCCACGACGGTTGCCGATACCACTGGATCTACCCTGAATATCCCGATGGCGGAGCCAAAGGCCTGCAGGTTGACCGTCGTCAGGCTCAGCGTTGCCCGGTCGATCTTCCGACCGGCAAGTGCGGCGAGATCGAATTGAAGCGCCGAGCGTGCGCTATCGCCGACACGCAGCTCGCCCCGTGTTCCCAGCGCATAGGCGGTGGAACAATCGAGCCAGGCATCGGCGACGGGCGCCAAAGTCTCCGGTTGGGGCTCGTCGGCCCAGGCTATGGTCAGACGGGGCCGCGCCGCCGCGCCGCCCTCGCGGCTTGCGAACGAGACGGTGGCCGAGCGTGGCCCCGGCAGCGAGGCGAGCAACAATCCGCTGTTCGGATAGTCGCCGTTGAGCCAACCGCGCACCAAGGCGGTCACGTCCCATTCGACGGTGCGACTCGCGCCGCCGGATCGAACGGTCGACGCGGCAAAGGGCGCATCGCCCTGCGCCTGCCCGCGAGCATCGCGCCAGTCGCCTAGCGGGTGCTTCCAGGCGATTCGCGCGCCGGCGTTGAAGTACTTGCAGGTGGCGCCGTCGGGGCCGTCGTAGAGCTCGAGCCGGGGATCGCCGGCGTGCGCCGGCGTGCCGAGGATCAGTGCGGTAAAGAGCGTGAGCAGGGCGGGGAATCGTCTTTTCATGGAGGATGCCGTGAGTGCTTGGATCACGCCGGAGGAACGATATCGTCGAATTCTTTTACACTGGTGTACGTAACAATTTTCAAGTTATTGATTTTAGGTATAGAAAATGGTCTGGCGCGCGACTTGCTACATGTTCGTCGGAAGTCCCAATTCGTAAGGGGAGATATAAATGAAGCTACGCAATGTAATCGCCGCCGCTGCGTTTGCACTGACCTGTGCGCCCGCATTTGCGTCCGTGGTCGAGCTAACGGGTCTCACGGGACAGTGGTTCAACGCCGTGCCGCCTCCGCCGAATGTGATAATCACGCCGCCACCCGCGAACGCCACGCTGACGACGGCTCGGTGGGGCATCCCGTTTGCCCCTAACACGTTTCAAAGCGGCTACGACTATGCGTCCGTGCTGGGGCCCCTCGATTTTACGGTGAACCCACCGCCAGTCACTGGTGCCCAGCTTCTCGGCACCTTCGATCACCTGAACTTTCCGATAACCGGGGCGACGCTCACCTCGATTCAGTTGGAGATCGACGCCTCCGTAGCCGTGGACGCAATCCCCCAGGGCTCGTTCGCTTTCATCTTCGATTTCACCCACGATGAAACGGACAATGGCGGCGTCCCCGGTGGACCGTTCACCGGTACGTGCCCGTATCCGACGGCCGGTAGCCCGAACGGTTCAGGCGTCAACGTCAATGGCTGTGCCGATAGGGTCACCGTCACCGCCAATTCGGCGTCGCAGGTCTTCTTGGTCGGTGGCGTTGCATACACGCTCGAGGTTCTTGGCTTTTCGCAGGATGGTGGGGTGACGATTGCCAACGAATTCTTAACGACCGAGAATCAGAACAATCTCGCCGGGGTATATGCGCGCGTCAGCGCCGTCACACCCCCGACGGTACCTGAGCCCGCCAGCCTGGCGCTGCTCGGATTGGGACTTCTTGCAGCAGGTTTCGCGCGCCGCAAGTCGAACCGCTAACACTGCCGTCACCTGCCTTTGGGGCAGGGGCAGATACGACACGGGTCCGAGCGTCTGCTCGGGCCCGTTTTGTTTTATCCGGCGGCCGGCTTACGATCGCCCTGGTTAGGTGCAATAATCCTCCGGCTCAGCAGCGCTGCGAATCGCAGCCCGGCTTGATTCTTGTCACCCTATGACTGCGATCGATTGATCAAGGTTTTCATTACCGTCGACACCGAGGTATGGCCGGAATCGCCTGGCTGGCCGCATACGCCGCTTAAGGCCGACCAAGAGTGCGCCCGGGAAGTGTCCTGGTATTTCCACGGCGGCGACGGCGCCGAGGCGCGGGGCCTGCCTTACCAGCTCAGGATACTGGCGGCCGCCGGCCTGAAGGCGACCTACTTCGTCGATCCGCTGTTCTCCTACGCGCTCGGCCTGGCGCCGCTGCGGGATGTCGTCGCGCTGATCCGGCGGCACGGCCAGGAAGTCGGGCTACATCTGCACCCGGAATGGCTGACCGATCCGCGCTGCCCGGCGCTGCCGGCGTTTGCGGGGCCGCTATTGCACGCGTACAGCGAAGCGGATCAGGCGCGATTGATTCGGGCGGGAAGCGACCGCCTTTGCGAGGCCGGCGCTCCGAAACCCAGCGCGTTCCGCGCCGGGAGCTGGGGAGCAAGCCTCGCCACCCTCCGTGCCCTCGAAAGTATCGGGATGTTGTATGACAGCAGCCTGAACGCGCGATTCGAGTCGTCGTTCCCTGACATCGACTTCGCGATGCGCAACGTCGGCACTCAACCGGCGAAGCTCGAAGGCGTGTGGGAGTTTCCCGTGACCAATTTCGTCGCCGGGCTGACGAGCAATTCGCGGCGGCCGCTGCACGTCTGCGCCGCGAGCCTGGGCGAGTTCCGCGCGGTACTCGAGCACGCCGCTGCCAGCAACTGGTTTGCGGTTGTAATCGTTCTGCACAGCTTCGAATTCGTCCGCGTGGGCCGCTTGGCAGCCGGCAAAGCCGTGGCATCGCAGAGACTGCTGGCCAGCCGCTTCGAACGCCTTTGCGCCTACCTGGCCGGAAATTCCAACAAGTTCGAGACCTGCCATTTTGCCGATCTCGATCGCGCTGCGTTGCCAAACACGGTGCAACCGGCGGCCGTTGCATCATCACGCACCCGCACTGCCTGGCGCAACGTCGAGCAACTCGCGTCCCGGCTTTACTGAGCACGGGGCGGCTCCGCTCCAACCGTGAGTGTAGACGCGCCGCGCTGGAAGCCCGTCCCCTTCGTCCTGTCGTATCGGATCGGGGAAATAACGCTGTTTCGAAGGCGGTTTCGTGGCTTGACGCTGCTCGAGCATTTCTTCGATTTGACCGACGATCCGGACGAGCCGCGGCCGCCGTTCGAGCGCTTGCGCAGCGAGTTCGAAGTGATCGTCACGCGGTCGCATCCCATCCGGGGGACGATTCCAGTCGTCAGCGCACACGAGGGCATATTGCGTTATGTCTTCGGCTGCTATACGCGATTTCATACCGAGCTTTCGGGTGACCTCGACTCGTACCTGGGCAAGTTCAGCGCGAAATCGCGCAATACACTCCGACGCAAGGTCAGGCGTTTCATCGAGCTCGGCCCCGGTTGCGAAATGCGCACGTACAGGCGCCCGGAGGAAATGGCCGAGTTTCATCGCCTCGCGCGGGAAGTATCGACGCTGACCTACCAGGAGAAGCTACACGACGGCGGAATACCGTCGGAGTCCGAGTTTCTTGATGAGCTGATCGGCATGGCATCTGCGGACTCCGTCCGGGCCTATGTTCTTTTCCTGCAGGGTAATGCGATTGCCTATCTGTGCTGCCCGGTTGTCAATGGCATCCTTCTCTACAGCTATCTTGGCTACGATCCGAAACACGCCGACTTGTCCCCGGGAACCGTGCTGCAATACTTGGTGTTCGAATCGCTGTTCCAAGAGAAGCGATTTCGCGCATTCGACTTCACCGAAGGGCAGGGGGAACACAAAAGGTTCTTCGGTACGCGGGAAACAGCCTGCGCGGATATTTGCTATTTCGCGGATACCTTTCCCGCGAGGTTCTGGGTCGGCCTCCACCGGATGTTCGACCGGGCGTCGATCGCGGCGGCTGCGCTGCTCGACCGGATCGGGCTCAAATCCCGCTTGAAGCGCTTTCTCAGACGGCTTTGAACGGTCAAGATCGCAGTTCTCGGTGACCAGATTTCGCCGCCGGTGACTGCCGATCGTGCGCGAATGACTTTTCGTCAGCAATACGCGTAATGGTGTAGTCCGCGTTGGTGCTCCACTTCGAGCCGTCATGTCGCCGTCGGTCGCCAGGTTCCCGGATGGAACCAGCCCTCCCATTGCGCAGGATGGGCCCGAACGACCGCTTCCAGCAGTTCGACATAGCGTGACGTCATATGCAGTATCGCTTGGTCCTCGGGCAGGTCGGCCGGTACCGCCAGGTCCGGGCCGAGTTCGACGCGGTAGCCGCCCGTCTGGTTGGGCAAAGTGGACACCGGAATCAGCGCAGAGCCGGTCTGGTGGGCCAGCCTCGGGGCGCCCACCGCAAGATCGAGCGTGCCGCCCAGGAACGGGAAAGTGAGGGACTTCTTGCCAGTCCCGACGGCCGTGATCAAGACGACGCCGTTTTCGGACAAGACCTGCTTCAGCATGTCGAGCGCGGGCCGCGAATTGCCATAGACGACGAGCACACGGCGAAAGAGGTAACGGTTGACGGCGCGCAAGCGGATGGGATTGAGAAGGAGCGTCCCGAAGCGGGTCGGCGAGAACGGATGCGAGGGCGAGCTCAGATGAGTCAGCCGATATCGCGCGAGCGCCTTTTTCGGCGCGAGGTCGCTGCCGACAAACGGGCTGCACCACAATACTGCACCACGAGAACGTTGCAGTGCCCGGTCGAGAATTTCGAGGCCGCTAACGGGTGTCTCGCACCGCCATCCTCCGGGAAGCGCTTCGCGAATCGCCCGAATATTCCACAGGTAATCCGCCGCGAACGCAGCCTGTGCGCGGTCGTGGGCGTTCCGCTCAGGAAATGCACTCGAGGCCGCCACCATCTGAACGGCGTGATCGTGAATCAGCAGGTGGATCCGCGCCATCAGCCTCGCCGCCGCGGGCCAGTGCCGTACGGGAGCCAGGGCGGCGATCAGACTACAGGCGAGCTTGACTGTCGTAACTGCGTCCTTGGCCGAGATCCAGCCTTCGGGCTGCCAGGGCGCCGTTTCAATGGTCAGTGGCGGTGGTCGAGCCGGGATCAACGAGGGAGAACCTGCAAAAAATGCCGCATGGCAAGGTCAAGCACTTTTCGAGACCGGCCATCCAAGCTGTCCCGCGCTGTCGCTGCCCTGCGCAGCGCGCCACCAGGAGTTTCGGCGAATCACATTGGCCAAACCCAGCAGGCGACCGCGAGCGCCCGGCCGGAACGCCATCCAATCCACGAGCGCGAACGACGGCTTTGCGCCCCAGCGGCTTTTGTAGCCCGAATCGCCCATCCCGATGTTGACGCTATGGATCGTGCCCGACTGGACGGCGTCGCGAAAAACGCAGCCGTACAGGATCGAACCGGTGCGGTGGCCGTGGACGTGCTCGGCGTAATTGTTAGCGACGATATGACGGATATCTCCGCAGTCCAGGCAAAAGCAAAAGCTCACCGGCTCCCCCTTGAAATACATCAACCAGACGGAAGCCAGTTCTCCGAAACCGGACTCCAGAAGCAGTCTGGTCCAGAAAGCCTGATTGCGCTCTCCAAAGAAGCGAAGCTTGCCGCCTTCCTTCCATTGCCAGGAACGCCGTTCGATCGCTCCGAGATCGCGGATCGTTTCGGCCCAAGACGGGTCGCCGCTGTTTCTTGAACACCGAATCTCGAGCGCGCCTTCACGCCGCATTTTGCGCTCGTAGTACTTTGTGTTGGACTTCAGGCGCCTGCCGAGGCTGTCCTCGAACTGCTGCCACGTGTCAGGCAAGGTGACTGCGAAGGTCTTGCCGAGCCTGAAGCGTTGCAGCAGCCAGCCCTGGTCTTCGAGCGCGGCGTTTAGACCCGCGATGCCGGGGTGCTCTTCCGGCACAGGGCCGTAGCGAATTGCCAGGGCAGTTGACGAGTGCTTGAACGCACCGGCCAATGCTTCAAGCGCTTTTGTGTCGGGCGTCTCGGGAAGAATAGGCGACCGGAACGGCCAATAGAAACCTGCCAACGAAGCAACCGAGATGCCCGCTTCCTTCTGTGTCGCCAAGGGAAACACGGCGCGCAATTGCCCGTCGCTCGCACGGACCGTCAGATACTGCAGCGGCGGAACCCAGTTCTGATAGGGCAGAAAGCTCCTGCCCCAGGCATCGATCCAGGCGGCTGTGGCAAAGCGCGTGGACGGGGTCATCGCGCTCACCAGTGCCTGCCACTCGTCATCGCGCGGAGCGGTGGTGCAAAATTCGGTCGTCAGCCCGAGGTCTATCGCGGGAGGCGTCGGCGTCGAGTCGCTGCCGATCGAATCTTCAGGGACGCAGAGCATGACGAACCACACGAGTTGGCTGAGCGTTGACCCGGCTGCGCCCGGAGCCATCGAGGCCCTCTGCGCCGATCTCGCACGCAGTCCGCTCGCCGAGCGCGCCAACCTGTTCAACGATCCTCGCTGGGTGGCAGCTCTCGCGAATGACGGGGACAAGCGCGCTCGCATCTATGTTCGGCGCGAACAGGATAGTTTGGTCGGTTTGGCCACATTCCTTGTCCATCCTTCCACTATTCGGCTTGCTCTCGGCGAGCTGACGATCTTTTCTCGTCGTGTGCATCGTCTGAATGCATTTGCCGTACCTCTCATCCACGCCGGGAGCCGGCAAGCGGAGATGGCGAGCCTGAGAGACCTCCTCGCGAGGATCAGGACGGACCTGAACCGGGATGAAGTCATCTTTCTCGAGTCCGTTGCCGAGGGAACCGCCCTGTTTGATCTCATTGGCAAAGCGACGTCGCTCCCGGGAGAATTTCACGCGCTGCAAAATGGCAGGCTCTATCGCCATCGCTTTGCGACGGTCCCCGACAGCTTCGAGGCTTATCTCGGTCAACTGGGAGCACGAACGCGAGCCGACCTGCGAACCAACCGGAAGCGGTTTATCGCGCACGTCGGGCAGAAGTACCGAACGAGGTGCTTCCGCTCGGAATCCGACGTGTCGGAGTTCCTCGCGGTCGCTATGGAACTGTCGAGCAAGACTTATCAGTACCGGTTGCTCGGTTCCGGACTGCGCGAGCGCGAAGCGCTGGAACGCTGCTATCTCGCCGCCAGCCACCTCGGGTGGTTCCGAAGTTACGTGCTTTATGCGGACGAGAAAGCGATTGCATTTCAGGTAGGATTTGTCTTCCACGGGCGATTCCATGCCCAGGAGATCGGCTACGACCCGGCGTGGACCCGCCACCACGTTGGCATCTTCCTCCACAGCGAGATTATCTCCGATCTTGCCGCCTGCAACGGCGCCATCAGCGAGTTCGACTTCGGCAACGGCGACAACCTGCACAAGGAGCGCTTGAGCACCGGGTCGAGGCTCGAAGGCTATTTTTACCTGATTCCAGCGGATGTCAAAGGTAGTCTGATGGTAGCGTGCATGCGCATAACGAATAAGGTCTCCGGGATGGTCGGTGACCTCCTGGGACGCTTCGGAATTCGCAAGAAGACGCGCGACCTTCTGCGCAAGCTCGGCGCAATGAAATAATTGCCCCAGTCGACAGAGGCCCGGTAGGGCGGTCGAGCGTTGTGTCATACAAGTGTTCAATCGAGACCGATGGCGGTTACACTTGCAGTTGCGTCGCATTTAACACCACCGCCGCGCAGCGGGCGGCGGTGTGTGACCAAGGCGGTTTCGTTTCAATCGATTGCGTAACTACAATGCCAAGCGCCGCCGCTCATGCACATTCGCGCCTTTCCATGGGAAGGCGCGCCCTCGCCTTTCTGCGGAGCATGGGATTCGGTTATTCCTGCTTCAAGATTTTTACCCTCCCACTGCATTCCACGAGCACCGCGCGGGAAGAGACGCTGGCGGCCGGTCACCGTTTTGGAGAGGTGTCCTCGACCGACCTGAGAGCATCCCCGTTCTCCGAATTGCGCGACTGCGAAGGGTACGGAGGGCAAGGCTCGCATCTCTTCGGGATCTTTCGCGATGACGGCGTCCTGGTTTGCGCGCAGTGCGTGTGGTTCGGTGATCGCTATCATCGACAGGCATTCTGGCCACTGAAGGTTGACGATGCCGCGTCGGTCCACCTGGTGACTGCCGCTCCGGAAAGGGGGAAAGGACTCGCCACGCAACTCAAGCAGCGCAGTGCGAGCCGACTGAGGGAAATGGGATTTGTTCGCCTCTACAGCAGGATCTGGTGGACAAACACGGCATCGCTCCGCGTCAGCGAGAAATCCGGGTGGACGCAGGTGGGAACCGTCCTCGAAATTCACGTGCCGTGGCTGAAAGGCCCCGTGCACCATGTGTTTCGCAAGCACTGAAAGCAGCGGCCGGTATCAGCGCGCGCCGCGCGAATTGGCCGGATGGGCGTCCCCAAGCGGAAACACGCTTCCCCGGCGCCGCATGCTCTTCCGCGCGGATGACGATTTTGCAGGCGTGGACATCGTGACGATGACAACTTGATGTCGACAATACCAAGCGGCCCCCAATCTTGCACAGATTCGCGGACCGCCACACTATAGCGTCGGTGTGACCGGAATTTCACCGCACGAGGTACGGATTCCGAGTTGCTGATCCGGGCGAGGGGGACAATTGCCGAAGCTGAAAAGCGCGCTCCATACTTTCAACGCGATCAAGGGATCGTCTGAGCGTTATGGGGTGGGCTATGCGACCTTGATCAGGAGGTTTTTTCATCTGTATCGACGTCGGCGTTTTTCACCGTACGAAATCGACTTCAACGATTTGCTGAATCCGCGATTCTCCGATGAGGCGCTGAAAAACTACATGTCGCGTGAGGAAGGGATCGCGCTAGACAAACGGCACGTCCTGGATACTTATATGTGTGTAACAGCGGACAAAGCAGTTTTCTATTCACTTTGCCTCGCTGCGGGCGCTCCGGTCCCCAGGTTGCTTGCGGTCTTCGACCGCCCTGCCGGCTGGACTTGCGACGGCAGGCTGTTGGTATCCCGATCTGACTGGTGTGCGCTGATTCAATCGCTGCCGCAAGAGTTCGTCGTGAAGCCGGCGCTTGGCCTGCTCGGCAAGGGAGTGACGGCGTTCCGTCGTGAAACGGAGGTGTTCCTGAGTCACGACGGGCTTCGCCGCACCCTGGACGAGCTCTACGGATTCCTCTGCGACAACAGAGCGCAGAACCTTTTCGCGACTGACTTTTCGCACTATTCCCTTCGAATACCCGGCGAAATCCACAAATCGATCATTCAGGAACGTGTGTATGCCCATCCCGAGATTGCGGAACTTACCGGCTCCGTCGCACTATCCACGTGTCGCCTAATAACGCAGAGCGATCACAGTGGGGGCCAAGTGCTGGCTGCTGCAATCAAGGTTATCGATGGCGGGAATTTCGTGGATAACTTCGATAAAGGCGCGAAGGGAAATCTGTGGTGCAACATCGATTGGGCGACCGGCCGGATCATTGACGCATTTGTCAAAGGGAAGGACGGCGAAAGGTTGGAGCGCATTACCCAGCACCCGACGACCCACCGCGATATCGTCGGCTTTCGCATTCCGCAGTGGGATGAAACCTTGAAGCTGGCGCTTCATCTTGCGATCGTTTTCCGCCCACAATCGCTGATCCACTGGGACATCGGAGTCACCGCTACAGGCCCTATGGTGATTGAAGGAAACGTCGGAGGAGGAACGGTGGTCACGCCACTTAATCGACCAGTTCAAACGTTGCTGGCAGAGATTTAGGGGCGACGTTTCATCGACTCGTAAGATCGCATATCATGTTCCGATCGATGGAAATATGCTGATAGAAGACGTACGGATTAAACCGATCGATCGCGATCGCGTTGAAGTCGGCGCGATGTGTGACGGTCATTCGTTGTATTACCGCATTCCGGCAAAGAGTTTTTTGCCGCGATCGGTTGGCGATGCTCTCGTCCTTTCGGCCCTGGTACCCGCGATGCGTGCGGGATCGTCATTGCAACTGCCAGATGACATTCCCGTTTCGTCCCAACTGGCCGCAAGCCTCGACGGGATCCAGCGCGTGTGGATGAGCTGGAATGTAGGTCTGAAGAAGGTGGAGTTGAACGCCTCGCTGTACGACCCAGCACCCTCCGATGGGCCTGTCGGCCTCTTCTATGCAGGTGGCGTTGACTCGTCGTTCAGTTTGCTGTCCCACCTCGACGAATTGGATGTGCTGATCATCGTTTTCGGGTTCGACCACACGATGTCCGAAGCCGAGATCGCGGCGAGCCTCGATAGAAACGGTGGCTTCACCCAGCATCTCGGCAAGGAATTGATTGCGGTCGAGACTAACCACAGCCGCTTCGTCCGCGAGCTGGGGGTAAGCCGCACATTCGTCTTCGGCGCAACGCTGGCGTCCATTGCTCTGTTGCTCGGACTCGGCCGCTGCTATATCGCATCCAGTCATTCGGCCGCTAACGTCATGCCTGACGGCTCCAACCCCGTACTGGATCATCGCTTTTCCAACGGGGTGACCGAGATCATCCATGACGATGTTTCGGTGACGCGTCTCGAAAAGACGTGGGCTGTTGCGAAGCGCGATGATCTCCTGGGGAACCTCCGTGTCTGTTGGGAATTCCCCAACGAGAACTGCGGCGCGTGCCCGAAGTGCGTTCGGACGATGACGGCGTTGCGCCTGTGCGGCGCTACCGGACCTTTCCCACCATTGGGCGACCTGCGGCGGATAGGCGCGATGGCTGCGCGTTCCGAAGTCGAATACGTCGTGAGCATGCTGATGGCCGCGCATGCGAACGGCGATCATGAAATCGAAAGGGAGCTGCGCAAGGGGCTGCGCAAACACGACTGGAACGAGGCGCTGCGCTACTTGGATCAGGCGCTGCTGGGCGGTCGGCTGAGACGACTGCGGCGGCGGAATCGTGATGCCGAGTCGGACCTCGTTAAGATCGAGCTTCGGCCCGATCTTTATTTACAATGAGATAGTGCGGTCGGTCCTGCTTGTTGCAGGCCCGATCCGGGCGCGCCAAAGATGTGTCGCCAGTGTTGCTCGGACATCAGGAACGGCGCATACAGAGGCGGATCCCACCGGGCATTTGCCTCGATGATGACGGGGCCGTTTTCCGTAAGCGCGACGTCCCAGCCGAGCGTGCGCAAGTTTGGAAAACAGCGCTGACCGGTCTTCACAAGTTCCATAGCTTCGGACCAAAAGGGCAACCTGAAGCCATCGAACATAACGCCGGTGTCGGGATGCGCAATGACATCCGTCATCCCGGACCCACACTCGTGGATATTCACCGCTCCCCGGAGGATTCCGTCATTGAAATCGCCATAGGCGATCAAGTTGCCGGTGGTTCCCATCGAAAAATTGTCGGTGATTGTCGTGCCGGCGAGAATCTTGATCATGTAGAACAGTATCGATACACGACCGGCCTGATCCAATAGAGTATTGATGCGCATCGTCTGGAGGCCTCGCCTGCCGCCGAGCGTCGCCAGCCATGGATCGTCGAACATGCGCTTCTGAATGATGATGTCGGAGATCTTTTGAACCGACGAAAGGGCGGAGAGCAAGCCGTCGATGTTGTATGCGTCACCGCCAAGTGCCGGGCGGAAGGCGTCACCGGTTCGATGAAATGCGCGGAATCCCGATCCGTAGGCACCATCCTTGTCCTTGATGATGAAGTCTTCCGGAAGGTGGTCGGAAAGGTATGCTCCCCAGGCTCGATCCCCGTCGATCAGACTGCCGTCCGCGTCGTACCGCCGTCCGTCGCGGGTCCAGCCGTATGTTTCCGGGATCGGCAGACGCTTTTGGCGGCACATCGTGTAGAACTCGTCCTTGCTTTCAGTCAAATGCTGGCAATCGGGCGGGTTGAACCTCGCAAGCTTCGCCAAAGATCGCTCCTTGCTGATGAGGATCGGTATCCTGGCGGCTATCGATGGCACGAACAGACCGTAGCCGATGATCTCCTTGCGTGAAAACTGCCGCACGGCATATAGGTACGCCGATCGCAGCAGCGCCATCGGATAAGGCACTTGATAGAAACTCGATGCACGGCGCAGGGCGGCAAGAAACACAGTGACCTTGTTTAAAGCGCCCATTGCTTATGACCTCGGATGGATAGGCTATGGTCGTCGCCAGGCAAAGCTTGACCAGCCCCGGCAGGGGAATCTCATGACCGGTATGAAAACTCGGTGCTGCGCGATGCATGCGCCTCGAACCAGAGCTCCAGCATCATCAGCACCCACACCAGCGTGCCGTAATACCCTGGGTGATCGTGAAGCCGATGCGTGATCAGGGTGTCGAGAAGCTCACTGCGGAAGATCCCGCGCCGGCGCAGGCTGGCGAGGGAATCGCCGGCAAGCTGGCGGAGCGGGGCGTGATCGCGCAACCACAACCCCGCGGGCAATCCGAAGCCGTGCTTTTTCTTGGTGATGGTTTCGCTCGGCAGGAAATCACGGAGCGCTTCCTTGAAGAAATAGCGCAGCTGCGTGCCGCGTAGCTTGAAGTCGGGCGGCAGCGTCGCCGAGAACTCCACGATAGATTCGTGGAGAAGCGGAAACGCAACGTCAACGCCGGCAATGTCGCACGTTCGCGTGACTTTCGGCAAGTCGTTGTCGGCAAGAGCGAACTTCAAATCGAGTCCCAGCATGCGATTGATAAGGCTCGCAGCGTGAACCGAGTCATACGTGGCAGCGAGGCGCGCGAGCGGTGCATTCCGATCCACTGACGCGAGGAAATCAGCACTGAACACATTCTTCGGGCCCACACGCTCGAGCAGGTTGTAACTCTCGAGACGGGCCGGCATAGGCAGGCGCGCCTGCGCGACATAGCTGCGCGCCTTTCCAAGAATCGGTATTCCAGCCAGGCCGGGCAGGTGGTGCAGAACGGGTTCGAGCACCCGACGCAACGCGGCCGGAATGCGATCGTATATCGCGAATTGATACTGTTTCGCGTAACGCGCGTTGCCACCGAACAACTCGTCGCCGCCGTCGCCTCCAAGCAATCTCCGTACGCCGTCAGCCTGGGCCAGACGGGCACAGTAGTAGGTTGGTACAGCCGATGCGTTGCCGAATGGCTGGTCATACGCGGCGGCGATCAACGGCACCGCTTGGACCACATCTTCCGGCGTGACGTAGTACTCATGATGGTCGGTGCCGAAGAATCGGGCGGTAGTGCGCGCATATTCCATCTCGTCGTAGCCTGCCGCCGCGAAACCGATCGAATAGGTGCGGGCCGGCGCACGCGTGATGCGTCCAAGCATGCCGGCGACGGTGGAGCTGTCGGTCCCGCCGCTCAGAAATGCGCCGCATTGGCTGTCGCCCACAAACGCCGCAACGCTCGCATCAAGCGCGGCACGGAATTCCGACTTGAGATCAGCGACGCGGCCGCCTTTCGGCTCGGTGAATTGAATCTGCCAATAGGGTCGTATCTTAAGGAGCGCATTCTCGAAAGTCAGGCTATGTCCCGGTTGAAGACGCATTTGCTCCCGGTATGCCGTCATCGGTCCCGGGACCATGTGAAAATACACGTAGTCATAGAGCGCCTGGGGGTCGACTGAGCCGCTGGCGAGCGGGTGCGCGAGCACGACATCCGAACTTGCACCGAAAATCAGCGCGTCGTGCGCGGATTCATAGACGACGTTGCGCACGCCGATGCGATCGATCGCCAGAACAATCCCGCCGGATCGATTGTCGATGAGCGCCAGGGCGAAGTCGCCCCCGATATCAGGCAGAAATCCAATGCCATGGTCGAGGTACGCGTCGATGGCGCGACGACAGAAGGAATTAAGCTTGTTTGCAGCGGTGACAGAATTGGGAGCGCCGCGCTGCCAGAATGGGTGGCCCTGGACGGCAATACATATCGGCCCGACCTCCAACACCGTCGCTGTGCTTGGAGGACCGACTGCCGCAAGGCCGAATCGCGGTCCAACGACGCTCGCCCGATCCTCGGCATCGCGCCATGTGAAGCGGCGTTTCATGGCGTCGATGACGATCTGCGGATCTTCATCCACGCGGCCGTACCACCCGCAGATGCCGCTCACATTACCTACTTGCCGACTTGCTCACATGCGGCAGCAGCTTGCGAAACATTCTTGCCATGGTCGATACATTTGGCCGAGTTGCATTCTGTGACGCCCTAAGTCTCGCGGCAGACCGTCTCGACATCCTGCGGTCAAGCACACTCGACGCTTGGCAGGCGCCAGCGCCCGCTCGTCGCCCAGACATGGCCTGCGCCACCCGCCGATGTAGGATTTAAATTCACCGGCAGGCGTTGTAAAAATTGCAATGCGTCGGAAGATCAGAAGCCAATGATAGCAGATGGCGCTGGTATCGATGTCCGGCTCGACGGCGAATGGCGAGATACCGTTCTGCGATTGGACGGTCGCGCGAGTGCCTGGATGCCCGCCGCAGGCTTGTGCCACCCAATGACGCTTGGCAGATGCCAGCGTCGAACGGCGAACTGGCGGCTGCGAAGTATGCTCAAACAGCAGCTGGCTCCATGCGTAGTGCGAGGGGATCGCAACGTTGGTGACTACAGATGGAGATGCAGTGCCGACGACCGTTTGCGTTCGTACTCGTACGATTCATCACGCGCCGTCGACTGGCAATGCGAAAGGTTTGTCCGCTGCGAAGTCAAATCTCGCTTATGCCGACTTGCCAAGCTGTCGTTGACAGACAGCGCCGTACAAGAATTTACACAATCGGCATAGACCTTTCTACATCGAGTTGGTACATTCGACAGTTGTGCGCGTGTGCGAAAACGCACTTGGCCCATAAGGTCGTGAATATTCCGCACATCGCGCGTCGAGTGTTCCCGGGACAGGCTGTCGCGATTATCCGATGCTGATGAAATCTGCGATTTTTTTTCAAGGCGGGAGCTCGACGGATTCGGCCTGCGCTGCATCGAAGCTGTCATATCGCTGTCGTGAGCATTCGGTACAAGAATTGCCTGATGAAATGGGTCGTCTTGTGTGTCAGTCGACCAAAGGAACGGAGGCGGGCACACGCTAGCGGCCTTGGAGGAAAAGCAACCCGGGCGCCGGCGACGGAGGCGCCCCGCTGCTGAGTGATCGACGGACGCGCGGCGCCACATGAGGGGGCGCCGTCATCGATAAGAGGGGATTCGGTTGATCAGTTTTCTTCGCCAGAACGTAGCCGCCGCGACACTGCTGCTACTCGCCGCGGAGCTTTCCTGGCTCGTGATCGCGGCTATCGGGGCGATCATTTTTCTGCAGCGGCTGCCGATCCCCGAGCCACTGTACGCGGCCCCCGCGTTCGTCTATGCGTTTCTCATCGTCCTGTTCAATATCGGCTTTGGGGTCTACCGTCGCAAGGAAAAGCTCGCGCGCAGCTCGTATTTCACGCGGGTCTGCATCGCATCCGCCTTCGGGACCCTGCTGGCGTATGTGATTGCCGATTGGCTGCCCGGTGGCGAAATGTTCCGGGAAAATGTCGGCGCCGCCGCGCTGCTCGCCGTTGCCGGACAGATGATGCTGCGACATACGGTGATGCTGCCGCTGGTCGACGCGCTGCTTCCACACCGCTTGCTCGTTCTTGGCACGGGTGCGCAGGCAAAGCAGGTCGAGGCGTCGCTCGCAGAGGGCAACGTTGGCGTAAAGCTGGTCGGTTTTTTCGCCCTCGACGGCAACGAGGAAGTGGAGGTCGCTCCGAAACGCATCATCGGCAGGCGAGAAACGCTGGAGCACGCCGTCAAGCATCACGGCGTCGACGAGATCGTGGTGGCGGTGCGACAGCAGCGCGGCGGCGTACTGCCGCTGCGCGACCTGCTCGCCTGCCGGCTCAACGGCGTCAAGGTCACCGATCTTGCCGGCTTTTTCGAGCGGGTCCACGGCCACGTGCCGCTGGATATGAGCCGCGCCAGCTGGTTCATCTATGGCGACGGCTATCGGCAGAACTGGCTGCGCCGCTTCGTCAAGCGCTCATTCGACCTGGCGGTAGTAGC
This sequence comes from uncultured beta proteobacterium, assembly GCA_963828665.1. Lineage (GTDB taxonomy): Bacteria > Pseudomonadota > Gammaproteobacteria > Burkholderiales > Casimicrobiaceae > PALSA-1003. Next base: position 261,552 of record CAWHFL010000015.1, on the reverse strand, counting down.
AGTGCTGGTGATCGCCGCTTTGCCGGTGATCATGTTCACCGCGTTGTTGATCGCCCTCGAGAGTCCGGGTACGGTCATCTACCGGCAAAAACGCGTCGGCCGAGGCGGCAAGACGTTTACCCTGCTCAAGTTCCGCAGCATGGCGATGGACGCGGAAAAGGACGGCAAGGCCGCGTGGGCCTCCGTCAACGACGCGAGGATCACCCGAATCGGTCGGTTCATCCGGCGCACGCGCATCGACGAGCTGCCGCAATTGATCAACGTGCTTCGCGGCGAGATGAGCCTGGTCGGACCGCGCCCCGAACGGCCGGAATTCGTGACTATGCTTTCCGAGCAGATTCCCTTCTATGCGGTGCGGCACAGCGTCAAACCCGGCATCACCGGATGGGCGCAGGTCAGGCATTGCTACGTCGCAACCGTCGACGATACGGTGAAGAAGCTCGAATACGACATCTACTACGTCAAGAACAACTCGCTGCTGCTGGACCTTTTGATCCTGCTCGAAACCGTGCGGGTGGTCCTGCTGGGCGAAGGCGCGCGCTAGCGCGGCGCCATCGCCCAAGCGCTTCTCGATCGATCGTTGGCCCGCGTCGCGCCCTGGGCGCGAACGAGTCCCCCCGCCGTGGAGACAGGTTTTCCACGAAGCCGGGGCCAATGCCGGAGGCTGCCCGTGCGCCATCCGGACGTCCGTGGCTCGAGCCGGGGATATTCTTGCCGCTCAAGCCGCGTTAGAGTTACCTCCCCCATCGCCTATCTGCGCACTTCGTGAACGCAAATACCCTCACTACCGTGGCTGCGTGGAGCTATGGCCTCGCGCTCGCCGCCTATCTGGGCTTTGCATTGTTGATGGCGCTGCGCTGGCGGCCGACCGTTCGCGCAGCCCTGCTACTGATGGCCACGTTGGTGACGGCGGTCTGGGCCGCGGCCGGTCTCGCCGTCGCCTTGTCCGACCGGCCCGTCATGTGGCTGCTGTCGGGGGTTGCCGACGTCCTGCGATACGGCGTCTGGTTTCTTTTCGTCGGCAACCTGATCGCAGGTTCCGGCAGCGGCAAGGCGCAGCCCTCACTCCCGCGATGGCTGGTAACCGCAGTCGTGGCGGCGGCACTGGCAAGCGTCGCACTGCTGGAAAGCCTGCCGGTGTCGCGCTCGCTCGGGCTGCAGAGTCCGAGAGCATCGTTCGGACTGCATCTGGGGCTCGCCATCTTCGGGCTCGTGCTGATCGAGCAGTTGTTCCGCCGCGCGCACGCTCAGGCACGATGGGCGATCAAGCCGCTTTGCATTGCACTGGCAGGCATCTTCGGCTTCGAATTGTTTCTCTATGCCGATGCGATGCTCTTTACCATGCTGGACCTCGATATCTGGACGGCGCGCGGTGTGATCAACGCGCTTGTCGTGCCCTTGATGGCGATCGCGATGGCACGCAATCCTCGCTGGGCCGTGGAAATGCACGTTTCGCGCGACATGGTTCAGGGGTCGACCGCGTTGCTCGTTTCGGCGGCATTCCTGCTCGCCGTCGCAGCGGCCGGATATGTCGTTCGCTATCTCGGCGGCGAGTGGGGCCGGACGCTGCAAATCGAGCTGCTGTTCGCCGCTCTGGTGGGCGGCGCGCTGGTCGTGTCGTCAGGACGCTTTCGCTCCCGGCTGAAAGTCTTCGTCAGCAAGCATTTCTATTCGTATCGCTACGACTACCGCCACGCCTGGCTGCGGTTCACCAGCACCCTTTCGACCGACAGCGCGGGTCAGGGACTGCCGGAGCGCGTCACGATGGCGCTCGCGGACCTTGTCGAGAGCCCGGCAGGCATGCTTTGGCTCGACGACGGCAGCGGCAATCTGCGCTTCGAGGCACGCTGGAACGCGCCGGTGCTGACAGTGGTCGAACCGGCCAGCGGGTCGCTCGCTGCTTTCTTGGTGCGAACCGACTGGGTGGTAAGCGTTGAGAACGTGCTGCACGATCCCGGCAAGTATCCCGGCTTGCGATTGCCCGGCTGGCTGACGTCGTTGCGCGACGCGTGGCTGATCGTGCCGCTGCCCGCGGGGGCAGGGCTGCTCGGATTTGTCGTCCTGATGACGCCGCGAGCGAAAATCGATGTGGATTGGGAAGTGCGCGATCTGCTCAAGACCGCGAGCCGCCAGGCTGCAAGTTATCTTGGCCAACTTCGAGCGACCGAAGCGCTGCTCGAAGCGCGCAAGTTCGAAGCGTTCAACCGCATGTCGGCCTTTGTAGTACACGATCTGAAAAATCTGGTTGCACAGCTTTCGCTGATGCTGCGCAATGCCGAGCGGCACAGCGAGAACCCGGAGTTCCAGCGCGACATGCTGACGACCGTCGAGAATGTCGTCGAACGCATGAACAAACTGATGCTACAGTTGCGTACCGGAGCAACCCCGGTGGAAAATGCACGTTCTGTCGATCTGGAAGTCGTCGTGCGGCGTGTCTGTGCCGCCAAGGCGACGCTCGATTCGCCGATCGAGCTGGAACTCTCCACTGGCGTTACGGCTACGGGACACGAGGATCGCCTGGAGCACGTGATCGGCCACCTGGTGCAAAACGCGATCGACGCGACGAGCAGAGGCGGCAGCGTGACGGTCAAACTGCAAGACGACGGCGCTTTCGCGCTGATCGATGTGAAAGACACGGGAACAGGAATGAGTCCGGAGTTCATCCGCGAGCGATTGTTCAAGCCATTCGAGACCACCAAGTCCGCAGGCATGGGCATCGGCGTCTACGAAAGCTCGCAATACGTCGCCGGCCTCGGCGGGCAGATACTGGTCGACAGCGAACCCGGGCGTGGCACGCGCGTGCGCGTGCTGCTGCCGCACGGCGAGAACAAGATGATGGCGACGGCCGCCGCCGGGGGAACCGCATGACCGAGACGCGCCGGCCGCTGCTGATCGTCGAGGACGACCCCGAGCTGCAAAAGCAGATGCGCTGGGCGTTCGACCGGTATGAAACCGTCGTCGCCAGCGATCGCGAATCGGCGATAGCGCAGATGCGCCGTTGCGAGCCCGCCGTCGTCACGATGGATCTCGGCCTGCCGCCGCGCCCGGATGATCCGAGCGAAGGCCTGTTGTTGCTCGAGGAAATCAGTGCCTTCGCCCCAGACACCAAGGTCATTGTGCTCACCGGCCAGAACGACCGCGTCAATGCGCTGAAGACGATAGCGCTCGGCGCGCACGATTTCTGCACCAAGCCGTTCGAACCCGAAATTCTGGCGTGGACGATAGAACGGGCGTTTCGCGTGCACGAGCTGCAGGAAGAGAATCGCCGGCTGCAGACGGCGAACGCCGCCGGTGGCATGTCGGGCTTCATGACGCGCGATCCGGAAGCCTTGCGCGTATGTCGCACGATCGAAAAGGTTGCGCCGGCATCGGCGACCGTGCTGATCCAGGGCGAATCGGGCACCGGCAAGGAATTGCTGGCCCGCGCCCTGCACGACCTGTCGCCGCGCCGCGACCAGAGGTTTGTCGCGATCAATTGCGCGGCAATTCCGGAGACGCTGCTGGAGGCGGAGCTTTTCGGCTACGAGAAGGGCGCCTACACGGGCGCTGCGAAGCGCACGTTCGGCAAGTTCGAGATAGCAAGCGGCGGCACGCTGTTTCTCGACGAAGTCGGCGACCTTCCGATGGCACTGCAGGCCAAGCTGCTGCGATTCCTGCAGGAGCGCGTGATCGAGCGCATCGGCGGCAGGGAGGAAATCGCGATCGACGTGCGCATCGTCTGCGCGACGCACCAGAGCCTCAAGGACCACATCGTCGCGGGGCGCTTCCGCGAGGACCTGTATTACCGGATCGCCGAGATCGTCGTCGAGATCCCGCCGCTTCGCGCCAGGACGGGGGATGCTGCGCTGCTGGCGCACAGCTTCGTCCACCGCTTCGCCGCCGAGCAACGGCGCGGTGCCATGACGCTGTTACCCGATGCGGTCGCCGCGATCGAGGCGCATGCGTGGCCGGGAAATGTTCGCGAACTGGAAAATGTGATCAAGCGTGCCGTGATCATGGCCGATGGACTGACGATAAGCGCGGCCGACCTGGGGCTGGCACCCGCCGACGCGGAGCCGGCTATCCTCAACCTGCGCCGCGTGCGCGAAGAAGCCGAAAAGGATGCGGTCCTGCGCGTGCTCGGTCGCGTCAACGGCAATTACAGCAAGGCGGCCGAGCTGCTCGGCGTGAGCCGTCCCACCCTTTATGATCTGATGCATCGCTGCGGTCTGAAATAGGCTAATGCGCTGATGATCGATTCCGCGAAAGAAGCGACGACAATGAAGCCCCGCTCTCACCTCTATACCGTTCTTGCGCTGATCGCCGCCTGCACGCTTGCGGGATGCGGCAAGCAAAATCCCGACGCACTGATCGCATCGGCGAAGTCGTATCTGGCGAAGAACGAATACGACGCAGGCATCATCCAGCTCAAGAGTGCGCTGCAGATTACCCCCGACAACGCCGAAGCGCGATTCCTGTACGCAAAATCGTTGCTCGACACGGGCCGTCCCGCGGCGGCGGAGACCGAGATCCGCAAGGCGATCGACCTGAAATACCCGGCAGACGAAACGTATCCGCTGCTTGCGCGTGCGCTGATTAGCCAGGGCGCGTTCGCCAAGGCGGTCGCGGAGCTCCCCGACCACAAGCTCGGCGATCCGAAAGCGCAGGCGGGCCTCCAGACCGAATTGGCGATGGCGTATCTGGCGCTCGGCGACATTCCGAAGGCGAACGAAACCATCGCGGCGGCGCTTGCCGCCATACCCGGCGACCCGCGTGCGCTGACCGTGCAGGCGCGCGTGGCGGCGCTCGGCAATGACCTGCCGCAGGCGCTGAAGCTGATCGACGCGGCGCTGGCCGCGGCGCCGAACAATGCCGAAACGCTGATCGTCAAAGCCGGGTTCGAAAACGCGCAGGGCCGCCGCGACGACGCCGTCACGACGCTCGAGCATGCGGTCGACGCCAGCGGCGGCGCACTCGGTGCGCGTTATGCGCTCATATCGTTGCTGACCGAGAGCGGACAGCTGGATAAGGCGGCTGCTCAGGTCGACGCGATGAAAAAGATTTCGCCGCTCGAGTTCCGCACGCTCTACTCTGATGCGCTCGTTTCGTTCGCGCGCGGCGACGCGGCGCACGCGCGCGACATGGTCCAGCAGGTGCTTTCGGTCAACCCGGACAACCTGCAGGTCATTTATCTTTCAGGACTCATTGACCTGAGACTCGGATCATATGCTTCTGCCGAGGAGTCGCTACGCAAGGTCGTCACGCAAGGACCGGGCGAGATCAGCCCGACGCGGGTGCTGGCGGCACTCTACCTGCGTACCGGCCGTGCGACGCAAGCCGTCGAGACGCTTGAAGCCGCACTGCGCCGCGCGCCGGACAACCCGGTGCTGCTGCGGGCTACCGGCGAGGCACAGCTCGCCGCCGGCAATGCCGCGAAAGCCGCGAAGTACTACGAGCGGGCGAATGCGCTGGACAAGGGCAATATGGCGAGCCAGGTTCGCCTTGCGCAAGTCAAGTACGCGGCCGGCGAACCGGGGCAGGCGTTCAAGGACCTCGAATCGCTGTCCAGCACCGATCAGTCGCAATATCAGGCGGACCTCGCGCTGATCACTGCCTATCTTCGCCGAGGAGAATTCACCAAGGCCCTCGCAGCCGTCGCCGCACTGGAAAAGAAGCAACCGAACAATCCGCTCACCTACAACATCAAGGGTGCCACTTACGTGGGCATGCACGACAAAAAGAACGCGCGGGCGAGTTTTGAAAAGGCGTTAGAGGTGCAACCCGGGTATTTCGCGGCAGCGCGCAATCTCGCATTGCTCGACCTCCAGGAACAGAAGGCCGAAGACGCGCGCAAGCGTTACGAGGGCATGCTAGCCAAGGACCCGAAGAACGAACAGCTGCTGCTGGGACTGGCCGAATTGCTTGTCTTGTCCGGGCACAGTCCGGATGAAGTCAAGGCGACGATCGATCGCGCAGTCGCTGCGGTGCCGAAATCGACTCGGCCAAGGCTGGCGTTGATCAACTACTACGAGAATCGGGGCGACGCGAAGTCCGCACTCGACGCCGCTAAAGCGGCGCAGGTGGCTTTCCCGGACGATCCCCAGATTCTGGACGCGGTGGGGATCGCGCAGCGTGCAGCCGGGCAGACAGCCGATGCGCTGGCGACTTTCAAGCGGCTCGTGCAGCTGCAACCGCACAACACGACTGCATTGATGCGGCTCGCCGACACTGAGGTGGCACAGAAGGATTACGAAGCCGCGATCGCGACGCTGCGTCAGGCGATTGCCAACGATCCGGAGCAGACCCGGAACTTGGTCGCGCTGGCCAAGACCTTCGTCATGTCCGGCCATCCGGAAGACGCGATTACCGAGGCGCGCAAGCTGCAGAAGGATCATCCGGATCGCGCACTGGGCTATGCGCTCGAAGGCGAAGTACTGGCGACCCAGGCAAAATGGCCGGAGGCAGCGGCGGCGTATCGCGATGCAATCATGCGCGAACCGATCCCATCGATCGCGGTCCGGCGCTACGAGGCACTGCAGAAGGTTCGTCCCGCCGACGCCAAGGTGTTCGCCGCACAATGGACGAAGGACCACCCGAAGGACATCACTCTCATTGCGTACCTCGCACAACAGAGCCTTGCCCGAAAAGACTATCGCAGCGCCATCGTCAACTACGAAGCGGCGTTGAAACTCGATCCCGACAACACGGTGATATTGAACAATCTCGCCTGGGTTCTGGCGGAGACGGGCGATCCGAAAGCGCGTGAGTACGCCGCGACCGCGTATCGGCAGGCGCCGTTCAATCCCAATGTGATCGATACGCTGGGCTGGGCCGAAGTGCAGATCGGCGACGCGAAAAAAGGTGTCGAGTTGCTGCGGGCCGCATCCAATCTCGCGCCCGGGAACGCCGAGTTCCGGCTGCACCTCGTCAAAGGCCTGATCAAGACAGGCGACAAAGCCGAAGCGAAAAAAGCGCTCGAGCCGCTTTCCAAGCTCGACCCGGCGGCGCCGGCGCGCGTCGAAGCCGACAAGCTGCTGATTGGACTCTGAGCATGGCCGGCGCTGTCACCGTTGGCGTCGTCGGTCTGGGCTACGTCGGACTTCCCCTCGCGGTCGAGTTCGGCAAGAAATATCCGACGGTGGGTTTCGACCTGTCCGAAGCGAAGGTTGCGGCCTATGGCAAGGGCGTCGATCCGACCGGCGAAGTCAGTCCCGCCGAGCTGGCGGCGGCGACGGGCTTGCGCTGTACGACCGATGCGGCGGCGCTGCGCACGGCAGACTTCATCGTCGTCGCCGTGCCGACGCCGATCGACGACGCGCACCAGCCCGATTTCGGACCGCTGCTCTCGGCGAGCGAAGCGGTCGGCCGCAATCTGAAGCGCGGTTCAACCGTCGTTTTCGAATCGACCGTGTATCCGGGCGCGACCGAGGAGATTTGCGTCCCGGTGATAGAAAAAGCCTCCGGCATGGCGTGGAAGCGGGATTTTTTCGTCGGCTATTCGCCCGAGCGCATCAATCCGGGCGACAAGGAGCACACGCTGCCGCGCATCGTCAAGCTGGTGTCCGGCGACACGCCTGAGACGCTGGAACGCGTCGCCACCGTCTACGGCAGTATCATTCCGGCGGGCGTCCACCGCGCAAGCTCGATCAAGGTCGCCGAAGCGGCCAAGGTGATCGAGAACACGCAGCGCGATCTCAACATCGCGTTGATGAACGAGCTGGCTCTGATCTTCCACAAGATCGGCATCGATACGCTCGAAGTGCTCGAAGCCGCCGGCACCAAATGGAACTTCCTCGCCTTCCGGCCCGGCCTGGTCGGCGGCCACTGCATCGGCGTCGATCCGTACTACCTGACGCATATGGCGGACAAGCTCGGCTACCATCCGCAGGTCATTCTCGCCGGCCGCCGCATCAACGACGGCATGGGCAAGTTCATCGCCGAGCAGACGGTCAAGCAGCTGATCCAGGCGGGCTGGGCGGTCAAGGGCGCCGACATCAACGTGCTCGGGCTGACGTTCAAGGAAAACTGCCCCGACATCCGCAACTCGCGCGTCATCGACGTCGTGCAGGAGCTCGCTTCCTACGGCGCCAACGTGCATGTGCACGATCCGGTGGCCGACCCCGCCGAGGCGCGCCGCGAGTACGGCATCGATCTGAAGCCATGGGATGCGCTACCGAGGGCGCGCGCCATCGTGGCCGCGGTCGCGCATCGCGAATTCAAAGGCCGGTCCACCGACGACTACGTGACCAAGCTCGAGCAGGGCGGCCTCTACGTCGATGTCAAATGTCAGGCCGACGCCGCGCTGTTCCGGGCGCGAGGCGTCAACGTCTGGAGGCTGTGAGCATGGACTCGCGCGGCGCGCCCGATGCCTTTGCCGCATGCTGCGCCGCGCTGCGGGCGCGGCCGAAGCGCTGGCTGGTCACCGGCAGCGCAGGCTTTATCGGCTCGCATCTGCTCGAGACCTTGCTGGGGCTGGGTCAGGAGGTGGTGAGCCTGGACAATTTCGCCACCGGCTACCGCAGCAATCTCGACGAGGTGCGTCGCGCCGTCGGCGAACTGGCATGGCGCAGGCACAGCTTTCACCAGGCCGACATCGTCGACCCCGACGCATGCCGCAGCGCGTGCCAGGGCGTCGACATCGTCCTTCATCAGGCTGCCCTCGGTTCGGTACCGCGGTCGATCGAGGACCCGCTGCGCACGCACGCCGCCAATGCGACGGGGTTCCTCAACATGCTGATCGCCGCCCGCGATGCGCGCGCCGAGCGCTTCGTCTATGCCGCGTCGAGCTCGACCTATGGCGACCACCCGGGCCTGCCCAAGGTCGAGGACGCGATCGGCCGGCCGCTGTCGCCGTATGCGGTGACCAAGTATGTCGACGAGCTTTATGCCCAGGTGTTTGCCCGCTGTTACGGCGTGGCGGCGACGGGACTTCGCTATTTCAATGTGTTCGGCCCGCGCCAGGACGCCGAAGGCGCGTACGCCGCGGTGATTCCGCGCTGGGCCGCGGCGATGCTGGCGGGAACGCCGATCGTGATCTACGGTGACGGCGAGACGACGCGAGACTTCTGCTACGTGGGTAACGTCGTACAAGCCAACCTGCTGGCCGCGACGGCGCCCGCGGCAACCGTCTCCGGGGAGGTGTACAACGTCGCCGTAGGGGGCCGCATATCGCTCAACGATCTGTATGCGGCGTTGCGCGAGCTGGTGGCCGAGCGTCATCCGGGCCTGTCTATCGTGGCGCCGGTTCACGAGGATTTTCGCGCCGGCGACGTGCGGCATTCGCAGGCCGACATCGGAAAGGCAGTCGATGCCTTCGGCTACGCTCCGACCCACGAGCTGCGTGCCGGGTTGCGCGAAGCGCTGCCGTGGTACGAATCGCACCGGGCGACGGCGCCGATCGCCCGTGCCGGAAAGAATTCCGGTGTACGCGGTATCGCCTGACCTCGGTCGCGCCGGCGAGTCGGCGACGGGCATCCGCCGTTGGTTCGCGCTGGCCGCGCTGCTGCTGGTCTCGACGGCCGGCGCCGCCGCCCCGACCTTGCCGCCCGATGCGCTGGCCGCGCAGGCACTGGCCTACGAGCACGGCGAAGGCGTACCGAAGGACGAGCGCAAGGCTGCCGCCCTGTACTGCGAGGCAGCGCGCGGCGGTGACGTCGGCGCGATGTTCAACCTGGGCTGGATGTATGCCAACGGTCGCGGGATCGCGCGGGACGATTCGCTGGCGGCGTTCTTTTTCGCTCGCGCTGCGCGCGGAGGACACGCGCAAGCGCGCCAGATGCTGAAATTTGTCGACGATAGTCGGACCGCCTATCCGGAGTGCATGTTGCCGCCGGCGCCGCCGCCTGATACGGCCGCCGCAGTCGAAGACACGCTCGACAGCGAAGCCTTCGCCGACCTTCCGCCCGACAAGCGCAAAATCGCGGAGATGGTGGTCAAGGCGGCGCCCCAATTCGCGATCGACCCGCGACTCGCCCTGGCGATCGTCGCGGCCGAATCGAATTTCCAGCCGGACGCGCGCTCGACCAAGGACGCGCGCGGCCTCATGCAGCTGATCTCGGCGACCGCGACGCGATTCAACGTCAGAAATCGTATGAACGTCGAGGACAACCTGCAAGGGGGGCTCGCCTATCTCCGCTGGCTGCTCGCCTACTACCAAGGACGGGTCACGCTGGCCGTCGCCGCCTACAACGCCGGTGAGGCTGCTGTCGATCGGTACAAGGGCATTCCTCCGTACGCGGAAACCCGCACTTACGTGCAGCGCGTGCATCGGCTGTTCGCCGACGAATGGCATCCGTACGATCCGAGCATCGCCAATTCGTCGACGATCGTGGTCCGCGCCGCCGACCTCGAGTAGGTCTCATGGCACATCCGGCGTGCAGGGCCGATGTGGTAGGCGGACTCGCGGCGTTGCTTATAATCCCGCTCGCCTTCGCCGTCGCGATGCCGGCACGGGCCGGAGCGATTGAGACGATCGAGCGTGTCAAGGGCTCGATCGTCGCCGTCGGCACTTTCGAACGGACGCGCTCGCCGCAGTTTCTGTTTCGCGGCACCGGATTCGCGGTCGAGGACGGCACGTTGATCGTCACCAACGCCCATGTTCTGCCGCAGCTGCTCGATCCCGCGCAGCGCGAAACCATCGCGATCATGATTCCGCTGCCCGACAAGGACGATCCCAACCAGGCGCAGGTGAGGGAAGCGAAACAGGTGGCGATCGATGCCGACTCCGATCTCGCGCTGCTCCGGATTCCCGGGCCGCCGCTGCCGCCGATGAAAATCGGTGAATCGGGTGATGTCAGGGAGGGCCAGGAAGTCTTGTTCACGGGTTACCCGATCGGCGCGATCCTTGGACCGCATCCCGCCACCCACCACGCCATCATCGCCTCGGTGACGCCGATCGCGATCCCATTGTCGCGCGCAGGGCAGCTCAGGCCGCAGGCGATCCGCCGCCTTGCTGCCGGGCAATATCCGGTGTTCCAGCTCGACGCGACCGCGTATCCCGGCAACAGCGGCAGCCCGCTCTACGACGCGACGACCGGGGAGGTAATCGGCATCGTCAACAAGGTATTCGTGCAGGGAACCAAGGAGGCCGCGCTGACGCAACCGTCCGGCATCACGTATGCTGTTCCGGCCAGTCATCTGCGCGCTCTGTTGCAGCGCGCACGCTGAGCGCACGGCCGGCTCCGCGCCAACGCGAAAGCATCGCGATTGATCGATCCGATCTGGGTCAAGGCCGTGCTCAAGGCGCTGGCCCTTCCTCCGACCGGGCCACTGCTTCTGGCAGCGCTCGGCCTCGCGGTACACCGCCGCAGCCCCCGGCTCGGCGTCGGTCTCGCCTGGGCGGGCGTACTGTCCCTGCTCGCGCTCTCGATCCCAGCCGTTGCCGCGCTGCTGATGCGCAGTCTCGATTTACCGGAGCCCTTCGACCGCGAACACGCAGCGGGCGCGCAGGCGATCGTCATTCTGGGCGGTGGCACGCGCCGCGATGCACCGGAATACGCAGGCGACACGCTCGCTACGCTGACTCTGGAGCGAGTTCGCTATGGTGCGCGCGTGGCCAAAATGATCGGTTTGCCGGTGCTGGTGACCGGTGGCTCGGTCTCCGGCGGCGAGGCGGAGGCGGACCTGATGCGAGAGGTGCTGCAGCGCGAATACGGCGTCGCCGTGCGCTGGGCGGAGAATCGTTCGCGCACGACGCACGAGAATGCGCAAAATTCGGCCCGGATGCTGCGCGCGGCGGGAATTGACCGGGTCGTGCTGGTCGCGCACGCCTTCGACATGCGACGGGCCAGGGCCGAGTTTGCGGCGGCAGGCATCGCGATCGTGCCCGCGGCGACGGGCATCCCTTCGCGCGGGCCGGCGCGAGTGTTCGACTTCATGCCCGGGATAGGGGGCTTGCAGGGAAGCTATTACGCGTTGTACGAAATCCTGGCGAACGTCGTACGGGTCGCTCACGCCTTGATGACGGCGCGGATGTCGACCGGCGCGCTCGGCTGCGGTCTGCGACCCGAGCGAGGAAAGGCTTACGGCGTCGGCGCGACGAAACCGCGGCGCTCGCGGCCGTGACGCCACGAGAGGGCGCGATGCGCCATCAGCGCTTCGTGGGCGCCTTCGTCGCGGTCGTCGCCCATGCGCAGCAACGCGAGCAGCAGGAAGCCGGCATAGCCTCCGGCCAGAAATACCCAGACCAGCCACCACACCGAGACCATCATAGGAGCCTCCCCAATTGGTTTCATCGCCGCGGTCCGAGCGCTTTCACCGATGCTCGGCCGCCGCCTGGAACCTAGGGCAAGCAAGCGATATACCATCGGCGTAAGGCGTTGATTCGATGCTTCGAGGTGAAGTCCGGGCGAAGCAGCGCGTGAGCATCGGCCGGGGCGGCAAGTGCCGCCCGGCGCCCGCGGCGTGCCGCGCCGGCGTCCGGGCGCCAAGGGGCCCGACGCGGTCAGGGATCTGTTGGTGCGCGGGCGGCTTGCTCGCCAGCGCGCTCAGCAGGTCGATCGGCAGCGGGAAAGACGATGGTCGAGCTCTTGTCGCCGGCGATGTTGGCCAGCGTCTGCAAATAGCGAAGCTGCATCGCCTGCGGCTGCTTCGCCAGCATCTGCGCGGCCTGCAGCAATTTTTCCGATGCCTGCAATTCACCCTCGGCATGGATGATCTTGGCGCGCCGCTCGCGCTCGGCCTCGGCCTGGCGGGCGATCGCGCGGATCATCGTCTCGTTCAGGTCGACGTCCTTCATCTCGACGGTGGAAACCTTGATGCCCCAGGCCTCGGTCTGGCTGTCGAGCACCTGCTGGATGTCGAGGTTGAGCTTTTCGCGCGCTGACAGGAGCTCGTCGAGCTCGTGCTTGCCGAGCACCGCGCGCAACGTCGTCTGCGCGAGCTGGCTCGTCGCCTGGTAATAGTTCTCGACCTGGATCACCGCCTTGGCCGGATCGAGGATGCGGAAATACACGACCGCGTTGACCTTGACCGAGACATTGTCGCGGGTGATCACGTCCTGCGGCGGCACGTCCATCACGACGGTGCGGAGGTCGATGCGTACCATCTGCTGGATCGCCGGAATCAGAAGGAAAAAGCCGGGCCCCTTGACCTTCCAGAAGCGGCCGAGCATGAAGACGACCGCGCGCTGGTATTCGCGCAGCACGCGAAACGCCATCAGGATGATCAGAATGACGATGATGACGATCGTGCCGAATCCCACTCCGATGGCCATGTTCACGCTCCTTGATCGGCTTCCGTGACGGGCGATACCGACAATAGCAGATCGCTGCGCGCCGTCACGCGCACGCGCTGGCCGCGCTTGACCGGCACCGGGCTTTTCACGCGCCACTGTTCGCTGTGGATGCGTGCCCAGCCTTCGGTGTCGAGGTCGTCGAGCGCGACGCCGATGCTGCCGATCAGCTGCTCGTCGCCGGTGACGACCGGCCGACGCCTGCGCCTTGAGCGCCGCGCCGGCGACGAAGAAGACGAACAGCGCGGTGACCGCGGCCAGCGTCCCGATCAGCCACCATGGCACACCGAACCCGGGCACGTCGGTGTCGATCAGCATGACCGCGCCGATGGCGAATGCGACGATGCCGCCGACGCCGAGCGAGCCGTAGGCAGGCAGGAACGTCTCCGCGACGATGAATGCGATGCCGAGCAGCACCAGCGCGAGGCCGGCATAGTTGACCGGCAGCATCTGCAGCGCGAACAGGCCCACCAGCAGGCAGATCGCGCCGAGCACGCCCGGCAGCGCCAGCCCGGGATTCCAGAATTCGAAGAACAGGCCGTAGACCCCCGCCATCAGCAGCATCAATGCGACGCTCGGATCGGTGATGATCGCCAGGAATCGCGTCCGCCAGTCCGGGGCAAGCGTCGTCGCCGTCGCGCCCGACGTCGCCAGGATGCGCTCTCCGACGGCAGTGACGACCTTGCGCCCGTCAAGCTTCCGCAAAAGCTCGGGGACGTCGCGTGCGGTCAGGTCGATCACATGCTCGGCCAGCGCCTCGTCGGCCGACAGGCTGACTGCCTCGCGCACCGCGCGCTCCGCCCATTCGACATTGCGACCGCGCAGCTGAGCAAGCGAGCGGATATATGCCGCCGCATCGTGGACCGCCTTCCGGGTCAGCGTACTTTCATCGCCCGTCGCGCCGCCGTCGCTCTTGTCCGGTTTGCCCGATTCCGCAGGCTTGGATTGAGGTGTGACCGGGGCCGGTGACGGCATGCCGATGCTGACCGGTGTCGCCGCACCCAGGTTGGTGCCCGGCGCCATCGCGGCGACGTGGCTGGCGTAGAGGATGTAGGTGCCGGCGCTGGCGGCGCGCGCTCCGCTCGGCGCGACGAAGGCGGCGACCGGAACGGGCGAGGCGAGGATGTCCTGGATGATCTGCCGCATCGCCCGGTCGAGCCCGCCCGGCGTATCGATCTCCAGCACGACCAGCTGGGCGTTCTCGCTCGCGGCATGGCTCAGGCTTCGCCCGACGAAATCCGCGCTGGCGGGACCGATCGCGCCGACCAGCGGGACCACGAGGACCGGAGCCGGCGCAGCATCGGCCCGGCCCGATGCGCAGCCGAGGATCGCAGCGACGATCGCTAGCAGGAGCTTGGTCATTTCGCCCTCCCGGATCTTTCGGCGCGGGCGAGCGATTATTATTGCAGAAATCGCTACGCAGCGGGATTGGGATAATGCGCCTGGACCGCGGCAATCTCGGCGAGTGTTTCTGCATCGAGCTCGAACTGGGCGCCGTCGATGTCTTCGGCGAGCTGCGCGATCGTCGTCGCCCCGACGATAGTGGCACCCAGATACCATCGGCTTTTCACGTAACCGAGCGCCAGCTGGACCAGAGAAATGCCGCGTCGTGCCGCGAGCGCGGCGTAGGCCTCGACCGCCTCCGCCACCATCGGCTTGCGAAAGCGCAGGCCGAAATTGTCGAACAGCGTAAAGCGCGCGCCTGCCGGCTTGGCCCCGCCCAGATATTTTCCCGAAAGCATGCCGCCGGCCAGCGGGCTGTAGGCGAGCAGCGACATCTGCTCGCGAAACAGAACCTCGGCGAGGTCGTTGTCGACGTTGCGCGACACCAGGCTGTAGCTGTTCTGGATCGTCACCGGACCCGGCAACCCAAGCTCGCGCGCGACGCGACGGAATTCGCAGACGCCCCACGCGGTTTCATTCGACAAGCCGTAGTGGCGGATCTTTCCCGCGGCGATCATCGCGGCCATGCCCTCGACCTGTTCGCGAATCGCCGGACCTTCGGTCTCCTTGGCCGGGTCGAAATAGGACGCGCCGAACATCGGGACGTTGCGCTGCGGCCAATGGATCTGGTAGAGGTCGATGCAGTCGGTCTGCAGGCGTGCGAGGCTGGTGTCGACCGCGTCGGCGATGACATCGCGGGTCAGGTCGGTGCGCCCGTTGCGGATCCAGTCGCGGCGGCCCGGCCCCGCCACTTTGGTGGCGATGACCAGCCCATCTCTGCGCTGGCGCGCCAGCCAGCTGCCGACATAGGTCTCGGTGCGCCCCTGCGTCGTGGCGTTCGGCGGAACCGGGTACATTTCCGCCGTATCGATGAAGTTGATCCCGCGCGACACCGCGTAGTGGAGCTGTTCGTGCGCCTCGGCTTCACTGTTCTGCTCGCCCCAGGTCATCGATCCGAGGCAGACTTCGGAGACGCGCAGCGCCGTGCCGGGCAGAATTCGATATTTCATCGGGTTCCAGTTTATCAGTCGGCCGATTCGCCAGCGGCCATGCACGGCACCGGCCCTCCGGTCGAACGCGATCGGTTTCTAGATTTGGGGTCCGAGCAGCGCCGCCGCGCGCTCCCAGAGCTTCTCGGCCAACGGCCGATCGCGCCATTCGTCAATGCTGATGCGCCGCGACGACTTCAGATCGCGCTCGAAGACTTCGACCTGATGCGCGGCGAACGCGGCGTCGTAGATATTGAGGCTCGCCTCGTCGTTCAGGCGGAACGAGCGGTCATCGAAATTCGTCGAGCCGACCGATACGACCAGTCCGTCCACGACCAGGACCTTGCAGTGGAACATCGTCGGCTGATATTCGTAGATTTCGGCGCCCGCCTGCAGCAGATCGCCCCACAACGCACGCGAGGCGCGCCGCACGGTTTCCGAGTCGATGTGCGGTCCCGGCGTGATGATGCGGACACGCACGCCGCGGCGCAGAGCGGCGACCAACGTATCGCGAGAAAGCTCGTCGGGCACGAAATACGAGCTGGACAACTCGATCGAGTGTTCGGCCGCCGCGATCATCAGCAGGTACATCAGTTGCATGCTTTCGCTCCCGCCCGAAGGAGAGCTCGCGAACATCTGACCGGCGCCATCGCCGGCCGCGGGCAGCGCCGGAAAATAGTCGGGTCCGTCCAGCACTTCGCCGGTAGCCTTGACCCAGTTGTCGCCGAACACCGCCTGCATCTGTGCGACCACCGGTCCTTCGGCCCGGAAGTGGCTGTCGCGCCAGTGATCCGGGTCCTGCGCGTGCCCGGTCCATTCCGGAGCGATGCCAACGCCGCCGGTGAAGCCGATCCGGCCGTCGACAATCAGCTCTTTGCGATGGGTGCGATTGTTGAGCTTGTCGAGGTTGTACCACCGCGGCTCGTGATAGCGCCGGATGTGCACACCGGCATCGCGCATTTCCGCCAGGAAAGCCTGGTCCATCTTGCTGCTGCCGAGCCAGTCGAGCAGAACATGGACCTTGACGCCGGCGCGCGCGCGCTGCGATAGCGCGTCGGCGAATGCCTTGCCGATGTCTCCCGACCAGTAGATATAAGTCTCGAAGGTGATCGTCTTTTGCGCACCTCTGATCGCCTGCAGCATCGAGGGAAAGATTTCATCGCCGTTCAACAGCGTCGCAAAGCGATTGCCGGGAAGGATGACCGGCCCCAGCAGCACGCCCATCGTGCGCTGGAATTGCGCGTCGTGGATCCCGTAACGATGCTCGAGCTTTTCCTTGACCCTTTTTTCGCCTGTCGTCAGGTTCTGCACGAAAAAGACGACCAGCAGCGTCGCGACCACGCTGATCAGCACGGTTCGGATGCTGGATCGTTTCTTCCCAGGCGGGCCTGCCAGATGCATCACGTGGCCTTTCGACGCCAGCGGCGATCATAGCCGAGAGTCGGCGGCTTCCCAATGGAGCCGCACCGACGGCGCGATGCCGCATCGACGGTCGGGCACAGGCGTCGAGCGACCGTATGCGTTCGCTAGCGCACGGACCTGCGCCCGGTTGGCATGTACGTTCGAGACCTGTCAACTCGGCATGCGCCCTCAAGCCACCGGGACGGGGCTGACTCGATCGGTACGTCGCGCCCGTCGTGGTGGGTGGAACAATCCTTGCATTTTCGCTGGGTGACCCGGCGAAAATTGAACGAATTACAAGACTACTCACATACCCTGGAGCCCGTCATGAAAGTCGTGCGATCTTTCCTCGCGATACTGCTGGTGGCCGCGTCGGCGAATTTTGCGCCGGCGTCGGCGACGTCGTATTCGACCGATCAGTCCGACCTGTGGTGGAACCCGTCCGAATCGGGATGGGGCATCCAGTTCGTGCAACGGGACGACCTGATCTTCGCGACGATGTTCGTCTACGACTCCACGCACATCCCGATCTGGTACGGCGGCACCTTGTATCCGACGGATGCGTCTTTTACATGGTCCGGTGCCAATTACGTGACGTCGGGACCGTGGTTCGGCAACGTTCCGTTCGACCCGGCGCAGGTGACCAACCGGATCGTCGGCACGATGACCTGGGTTGCAACATCGACGTCGACCGGGACCTTGACCTACACCGTCGACGGCGTATCAGTCACCAAGCTGCTGACGCGGCAGACGCTGGTCTTCGACGATTTTTCCGGCAACTTCCAGGGCGCGATCCACCGCGCGGCCAGCGGCTGCTCGAGTGCCGCCAACAACACGACGACCGAGCTCGGCGTCGGCCTGTTCATCGACCAGGTCAATAATCCGGGGAGCACCGCGATGACCATCACCAGCTCGGACGCGCTGGGCTCGGTATGCAACTACTTGGGCGCGCTGTCGCAAGCAGGCCAGATGGGCTCGATTTCCGGGACCTACAGCTGCAATACCGGCGACAGCGGCAACTTCAACATGTTCGAGCTTCAGGTCAACATTTCCGGCATCACCGGCCGCTTTGCCCAAAACAGCGATTCCACCGCCTGCATCAGCAACGGATGGTTCGGCGCGATGAGAAACACGCCCTGAACTGACGCGGTTAGCGATCGCGCCGGATAAGCGCGAAGCTCGCCGCGATCATCGCGATGAAGAACACCAGCGTCCAGCCCGCAATGGAGAGGTGCAGGAACTCCCAGCCTTTTTCCGCGCATTCTCCGCTGCCTTCGAACACCTTGCGCAGAACGTCGGTCAGCGGCAGCGTGTCCAGCATGTAGTTAAGCCCCATGCCGCATGCGGGCACCTGGTCCTTGGGCAGCGACTGCAGCCAGACCTGTCGCGCGGCGAAGCCTGCGCCGGCGCCGCCGATGAGCAGCTGCAGCAGCGCGTAGCCGCTCGCACCGGCGCGGCCGGGATTGTGAAAGGCGGCGATCAGGAAGACGATCCCCATGCCGATCACGCAGATGCGCTGGAAAATGCACAGCGGACACGGGTCGAGGCCGACGACATACTGCAGGTAAAGCGCGTAGGCCATCAGTCCCGCACACACCACGAAGCCGAGCGCGTAGGCGAGGCGGCGCGGCGGCAGCACCAGGAGCGCGAGCGAGGTGACGCCGACGGCGATGATCACGATGTTGTAGACGGTCAGCGGCGCGTCGGGGCCTGCGGCCTGCCGTACGTATCCCTGGCCGACGAGCGCGCAGCAGAGCAGCAGCCCGACCCACGGCCAGGGCAATGCAGGGTAGTTGGCGGCCTTCATCCGAAGCGATTTCCTCGCTGATGATCGCAATGACGCTTCAGGTCAGGTTTTCACCTGCGCCAAAGCCTGGTCGATGTCCCAGAGAATATCATCGAGCGTTTCCAGGCCAACCGACAGTCGGATCATTTCGGGCAGGACGCCGGCGGCGCGCTGCTCGGCATCGTCGAGCTGGCGATGGGTCGTCGATGCCGGGTGAATGACCAGCGTCTTGGCGTCGCCGACATTGGCCAGATGCGACATCATCCTCGCGGCCTCGATGAATCGCTCGCCGGCGGCCGCGCCGCCGCGCGTCCCGGCCTTCAGGCCGAACGTAAGGATGCCGCCGGCGCCGCGCGGCAGATAGCGTTCCGCCAGAGGACGCGCCGCGCTCTGCGGCAGGCCGGGATAGTTGACCCATTCGACCGCCGGATGCTGCGACAAGTGCTGCGCGACCGCCAGCGCCGACTCGCAATGGCGCGGCATGCGCAGGTGCAGCGTCTCGATGCCCTGCAGCAGCAGGAACGCGCTGAACGGCGACAAGGTCGGCCCCAGCGTGCGCATCGTCTCCATCCGGGCTTTCATCGTGAATCCGAAATCGCCGAAAGTCTCGTGGAAAATCACGCCGTGATAACCGCGCGAGGGCGTCGTCATCTGCGGAAACTTGCCGTTGCCCCAATCGAACTTGCCTGATTCGACCAGGACGCCGCCCATCGTCGTGCCGTGGCCGCCAAGATACTTGGTGACCGAGTGAATGACGATGTCGGCGCCGTGCTCGATCGGACGGCACAGCCAGGGCGAGGCCAGCGTGTTGTCGATCACCAGCGGAATGCCGGCCTCGTGCGCGATAGCCGCGACGGCGGCGATGTCGAGGACGTTGAGCTGCGGATTGCCTATCGTCTCGGCGTAGAGGCATTTGGTGTTCGGCCGGATTGCGCCGCGGAACGCCTGCGGATCGTCGGCGTCGACGAATGTGGTCTCGATGCCGAACTGGGCGAAGGTCACCGCGAACTGCGAATACGTGCCCCCGTAGAGCGTGCGCGAGGCGACGATGTGATCTCCGTTCTGCGCCAGCGTCAGCAGCGCGAGCATCTGCGCGGCCATGCCGGTCGCGGCGGCGAGACCCGCGCGACCGCCTTCGAGCGCGGCGACGCGCTCCTCCAGCGCGGCGACTGTCGGATTCGAGATGCGCGAATAGACGTTGCCGAAAGTCTGCAGATTGAACAGGCTCGCCGCGTGATCGGCGCTGTCGAAGACGAAGGAAGTCGTCTGGTAGATCGGCAGCGCCCGCGCGCCGGTGGCGGCGTCCGGAATATGTCCGGCGTGCAGACAAAGCGTCTCGAAGCCGAATTCGTGGTCAGCCATCGCAGCTCGAGGCGGCTTTCGCGCCGAGCGATCCGCATCGTTGCGGATCGGCACGCATCGGTTTCATGCCGCGTCGCCGAAGAGTCTCATCCCGGCCGCCTGGCCGAAATGATACCGGTGTTGACGCCGGCCCAATTGAGACCGCCCAGGATGCGCGCGTGCTCGATTTTCACACAGCGGTTCATCACCACGTCGAGCCCGGCGTCGAGCGCGATTTTCGCGGCTTCTTCGTTGCGGATGCCAAGCTGCATCCATAGCACCTTGGCGCCGATAGCGACCGCATCGCGCGCGATCGGAGGAAGCTCGTCCGGCTTGCGGAAGCAGTCGACGATGTCGACCTTGTCAGGTATGGCGCGCAAGGTCGGATAGCATTTCTGGCCCAGCACTTCGGCGCAATTCGGATTGACCGGAATGATGTGGTAGCCGTGATCCTGCATGTATTTGGCCGCAAAAAAGCTAGGGCGGTACCAGCTGCCGGACAGGCCCACTACCGCGATCGTGCGCGATTGCAGCAGGATACGGCGAAGACCCGAGACGTCGTCGATCAAGGCCATCGGGACCCCGCTGCCGGCGTTCCAGCGGAGTACGCAAGCATCGACGATTCGCGCACGCTGGAATTGCCGATGACCGGCCGGTAGAATCCGTGCGGCATGGCGATAGGTTTTCGGGCGGGAGCTTCGGTGGCGGGACGCCGCATGTGTCGGCCCGGCGGCGGGACAGGTCGGTATTTTAATGCATATCCAGCGACGCAGGCTCAGCACCGGGCGCCGGCGCTGTAAGTTCGCGGCAAGGGCATCGACCAATGAGCGGCAAAGACCGCGGAAACCTTCCGCGCAGGTTACCGTCCAACGACACGACAGGATGGAGAGCTAAAAATGAAACGAAGGCAGCTACTGACATCGCTGGCGGTGTGGCCGCTCGCCGTGGGCCTCGGCCGGGCCATGGCCGCCGCTGACCCGGGAACGGCCAGAAGCCGCTCGATTGCGCAGATGCAACAAGGCTGGCGGCAGTTTCTGGCCAAGGGTGCCGAAATCTCGGAATCGACGGCCCCGCTCAACAAAAGCGAAGCCGAATGGAAAAGCTCGCTGCCCGAGCAGCAGTTCTACGTCCTGCGCAAGGAAGGCACCGAGCGCGCCTTTACGAGCCCGCTCAATGATGAAAAGCGCCGCGGCGTTTTCGTCTGCGCCGGCTGCGGGCTGCCGCACTTCACCTCCGAAATGAAGTTTGATAGCGGCACCGGATGGCCGAGCTTTTTCACCAGCATTCCCGGACACCTGGCGACCAAGCAGGACTATCAGATGATCGTGCCGCGCACCGAATATCATTGCGTGCGCTGCGGCGGCCACCAGGGTCACGTGTTCGAGGACGGCCCTCCGCCGACCGGTCAGCGCTGGTGCAACAACGGGGTCGCGCAGCGTTTTATTCCGGCGACCGGCAAGGCGTAGCGGACCCGCAGGCAACGACGCCAGGGCCGGCTAGTCCCGGCCTCGATTTCGCCCCCGCCTTTTTCTGCTCCTCGAGCTCGTTGCGCAACTCGCGCAGCCGGCTTTCGACGACCGACGATTGAAAGAAGTCCGCGTCGCGCGCCTTCGTCGCCAGCTCGAATTGGGTAATCGCCCCCTTGAGGTTGCCCTGCCACGCGTAATACTCGGCCTGATGCTGATGCTCGAGCATCTGCTTGCCCAGCGCGGCGTAGATCCGCGCGGCGGTCTGGTGCAGCCTTCCGTCCGACGGATAGCGCTCTAGCTGCTGCGACACGAACGTTGCGGCCTTGGCCGCCAGATTGTTCTTCAGCAGCGCCTCCGGGTAGTCGTAGATCAGCTGCCTTTTCTCCGGATAGCGGGCGAGCGCGATTTCGTAGCGGCTGATCGCCTGTGCGAGCTGGCCGGATTGCATCAACACCTGGCCCGCCATCGCGTCGATCATCGGGTGCGGTGGCGAGAGCTTCTCCAAGGTCGTGAGCTCGGTCTGCGCGCGCTTGAAGTTCTGGGCGCGCAACAGCGAGGCGACCAAACCGTAGTGCGCGGCGATTTCGTTGTTGTACTTTTTCTCGGCGAGCGCGTCATCGAAGAAAAAGACCGCCTCGCGCGGCGTGCCCTCGTAGCTCTTCAGCAGTGCGCGAACCATCTGGAAATCGAGCGAATCGGGAACTTGCCGGAACGGCTTGGTGAAAGCCCGTGCCTGCGCTTCGGCGATGCGCTGGTAAGTCTCGGGGTGGTCGCGCAGGTACGACGGCGAGTCGCCCTCGAACCATGTCGCCGCGCGTTGCAACCTTCCGAAAAAGGTCGCCATCGCGCTCGGGTCGAAACCCGCCGCGTAAGTTCGTTCGAAGCCCAGGCGATCGGCTTCCTCCTCGTTCTGCCGCGTGAAATTGATCTGGCTCTGGATTGCCAGGCCCTGCGCGCCGGCCATCGCGGCCTGCGTCATGTCGCCGCTGGATGAGGAATGGGACTGCGAGGCCAGCACTGCGGCCGCGAGCGCAGCGATCGTCAGCAGCATCGAGTCGCGCTGGTTGCCGATGCTGCGCGCGATATGGTGCTGCGTAACGTGCGTGATTTCGTGGCCGAGAACCGATGCCAGCTCCGATTCGTTCTGCGTCAGCAGGATGAGCCCGGTGTGAACTGCGACGAAGCCGCCCGGCAGCGCGAAGGCATTGATCGCGGGGTCATTGATCGCGAAGAACTCGAAGTCGAATGGTGAGCCGGGGATCGCCCCGACCAGGCGATTGCCCAGCTCGTTCAAATACCCATTGACCTCGGGGTCATCCAGGTAGGCACCTGAACCCCTGATCTCGCGCATCACGCTCTCGCCGAGCTTGCGCTCCTGCGGGCCGGACATCGCCACCAGCGACGGATCGCCCAGCTCAGGCAAATTCTGTTGCGCTGCGGTGATCGGCGAGACGACCAGGACCGCAGCCATCAGCAGCGCGGCGCCACGCTGCGATACAGAAAAAGTGAACTTGGTCATGGTGCTATGATTGCCGCGTATCGCGCAAAGTTTCAGGAGCAAGCCGATGGCGGAGACCAGAGCGCAGTTTACCCATTTTGACGCCGCGGGTCAGGCGCAGATGGTGGACGTCGGCGGCAAAGATGTAAGCAGGCGTGTCGCTCGAGCCGCCGGTCGGATCCGGATGCGACCCGAAACACTGGCGCTGATCGGCGAGGGCAAGGCGAGCAAGGGCGACGTTCTGGGCGTTGCGCGGATCGCCGCCATCCAGGCCGCCAAACGCACTGCCGAGTTGATCCCGCTGGCTCATCCGTTACCGCTGACGCACGTCGCCGTCGAATTCACGTTCGAACAGGACGCGCTGGCGATCGAAGTGACTGCGGAAACCCTCGATCGGACCGGCGTCGAGATGGAGGCGCTGACCGCGGCCAGCATCGGCCTCCTTACCGTCTATGACATGTGCAAAGCGGTCGACCGCGGCATGCGCATCGAAGGCATCCATCTTCTGGAAAAGTCCGGCGGCCGATCAGGCCATTTCAAGGCAGCCTAGCGGGCCCGTTCGGCCGCAGCCGAATCACCAGTTCCACATCGAGCCGTCTTCCAGCCGGTTGACCGGCAGCGAGCTCGCCTTGTACGGGTACTTGGCCGCAAGCGTCTCGTCGATGTCGACGCCGTGGCCGGGTGCATCGCCCGGATGCAGATATCCGTCACGGAACGAATAGGCGTGCGGGAACACCGCGTCGGTCTCCGGCGTATGCCGCATGTATTCCTGGATGCCGAAGTTGTGCACCCAGAGGTCGAAGTTCAGCGCCGCGCCCATGCATACCGGCGACAGATCGGTCGCACCGTGCGACCCGGTGCGAACGTGATAAAGCTCGGCGAGCTGCGCGATGCGACGCAGGTGGGTGATGCCGCCGGCGTGCACGACCGTCGTCCGGATGAAATCGATCAGCTGCTCGGTGATCAGCGTCTGGCAGTCGTAGATGGTATTGAAGACTTCGCCGACGGCGATCGGCGTCACCGTGTGCTGCCGGATCAGGCGGAATCCTTCCTGATTTTCCGCCGGCGTCGGGTCCTCCATCCAGAACAGCCGGTAAGGCTCGAGCGATTTGCCCAGTCGCGCCGCCTCGATCGGCGTCAGCCGGTGATGGACGTCGTGCAGAATGTGGTGGTCGAACCCGAAGCGGGCGCGGATGGCTTCGAACAGGCGTGGCGCATGGTCCAGATATCGTGCCGTCGACCAGATATTCTCCGACGGCAGCGCGGCGTCCGCCGGCTCGTAGTACATCCGGTCCTTCGAAACGCCATAGGTGGAGGCCAGCCCGGGGATGCCCGATTGCGCCCGAATCGCCTTGTAGCCGAGATCGATGTAGCGCGCCACCTCGTCGAGCGTTTCGGCAACGTCCCTGCCGTTGGCGTGACCGTAAACCATGACGCCGTCGCGGCTCCTGCCGCCCAGCAGCTGATACAGTGGAAGTCCGGCGACCTTACCCTTGATGTCCCACAGCGCGGTATCGACGGCGGCAATCGCGCTCATCGTCACCGGCCCACGTCGCCAGTACGCGCCGCGGTACAGGTATTGCCAGACGTCCTCGATTTGCGCGGGGTCACGTCCGAGCAAGGTCGGGATCACGTGATCGGTCAGGTAAGATGCGACCGCCAGCTCGCGGCCGTTCAAGGTCGCGTCGCCGACGCCGTGCACGCCCTCGTCGGTCTGGATCTTGAGCGTGACGAAGTTGCGGCCCGGCGAGCAGACGATGACGCGGCAGTCGGTTATTTTCATCGGAGACGCTCAGCGCAAATTGTTCGTGGGACCGCCCGCGCGGCCAGGCATTTGCCGCTGGCGCTTGGAGACGGTGGCTGCAGCATCGCGCAAACGCCGGCGCGCCTGATTCGTGGTCTGGTGGTTCGACCACTTGACCACAGTATAGCCGCGGCTTAAGATGCCGTCGAGCGTGCCGGGTCTTCCGAAAAAGCCTGGCGTGCAGCCGCGCCACGCTCGATGGCGCGCAGCAAAACATGAGGCCGGATTCGTCCGGACTCCGCCGGCAGCGGACACGAGATTCGCGCTGGCGCGTGTTGACCGGAGGAGCAGCTCTTGCCTTTGCAGGCCGTCGAACCCCGTCGTCTGTACCGACAGATCGCCGAGCAAATCGCCCAACTGATCGCCAGCGGAGAATTTCTGCCGGGGTCCCGGCTGCCCGCCGAACGCGAGCTCGCCGCGTCACTCGGCGTGAGTCGTGCGTCGGTTCGCGAAGCGATCATCTCGCTCGAGATCGGCGGGCTGGTCGACGTGCGCGTCGGCACGGGCATCTTCGTGGCAGCGACCGCCACGCCGCGCGGGGCGGCCACCGACGAGGGTCCCGGACCGTTCGAGCTGCTCGACGCGCGGAAGCTCGTCGAAGGCGAGATCGCGGCGCTGGCCGCCGTCCGCAGCCAGCCGGCGGACATTGACGCTTTGCGGCAAAGCGTGCGCGAGATGGAAGCAGGCATCCGGGATTTCGCGCTCCGCGAAGCGATCGACCGCGAGTTTCATCTGCGCATCGCCAAGGGAACCGGCAACGGCTCGCTGGAGCTCGTCGTTGCCGGACTTTGGGACCAGCGCGCAGAATTGTGGGGACGCATGCAGCAGCATTTCCACACCGCTGAACTGGCGCTCAAGACGATCGAGGATCACGATGCGATTGTCGGTGCGATCGCGGCCCGCGACGCCGAAGGTGCGCGCTCGGCGATGCATCGGCACCTGTCGCGCGTGGAGCGCGAGTTCCAGCGCGGCGTCGACGGCAGCCGGCGCGCAGCCACGCCGCGCAAGGCCGTGCGCGCCCGGACCGCAGCCAAGCCGAGGCAGGCGAGGGCGCGGCCATGAACGATCGCAAGTGCTCTATCGGCAACACATCGCAAGACCTTTCCGCCACCCCTGGCTTGGGTTGTCATCAACGCAATGGAGGAATCTCATGAGCAACAGCCTTTCCTGTTTCAAGCCGGCAAGTCGCGTTTCACTGCGGCTGACGCTCGCCGGAGTTTGCGCCGCTGCCGCATTGACGCTTGCGGCCCCCTATGCTGCCGCGCAAGTGCCCGCGCTGCCGAAGAGTCCGGTGACCATCAATATTGTCGATGTGGCGGGCGACCTGCAGCTGACGCGGGACGCGATCGAGCTGTACGGGAAGAAGAACCCCAAGCTGGTGAGCAAGTTCAATTTCACCCAGGCGCCGGCGCCCGAGTTGCCGGGCAAGCTCAAGGCGATGCAAGGGGCGGGTCGCAGCGACATTGATATGGTGCTGACGGGCACCGACTTTCTGGCGGCGGGCATCGAGCAAGGACTGTTGACGAAGCTGTTGCCCGCGTATGCGGCGAAGTTCCCCAACCTGGTGGCGAACTACCAGCCGCCTGCGGCGAAGATGCAGGAGCTGGCGCAGCAACAGGGTGTCGAAGTGGTGTTCATGCCGGCGGGACCGCTGCTCGAGTACAACCCGGGCAAGGTCAAGCAGGTACCGACGACTCCGCAAGAGCTGCTCGCCTGGTGCAAGGCCAATCCGAACCGGCTGATTTACGCGCGGCCGGCCAACTCCGGGCCCGGGCGAACTTTCATCATGGGGTTGCCGTACATTCTGGGCGACAAGGATCCGAAGGACCCGGTCAAAGGCTGGGACAAGACCTGGGCCTATCTGAAGGATCTCAACAGCTGCATCGAGTATTACCCGTCGGGTACGACGGCGGTGATGAAGGAGCTGGGCGAGGGCTCGCGCGACATGACCGTGACGATGACCGGATGGGACCTGAATCCGCGCATTCTCGGGATTGTGCCGAAGGAGTTCAAGGTCGCGCCGTTCAAGGGCATGACGTGGGTGAACGACGCGCACTATATGGTGATCCCGAAGGGGGTGCCGGCCGAGAAGATCGCGGTGGTGCTCGATCTGATGGCGTTCCTGCTGACGCCCGAAGCCCAGGCGTACACCTACGACAAGGGGTATTTCTACCCGGGCCCGGCGGTGAAGAACGTGCCGCTGTCGATGGCGCCGAAGGAAAGTCAGGACGCGGTGAAAGAGTTCGGGCGGCCCGAGTACGACAAATGGCTCGGCGAATTTCCGCACACGCAATCGTTGCCGCCGCAGGCACAGGTCGAGGCGTTCCGCATCTGGGATCAGCAGGTAGGCGCGCAGAAGACCAAGTAACGTCGGACCGGGCCGCGCCGAGGGCGGCTGGGCCGGCGTCATCTCCGCACCGGGGATCCAGTGGCGTTGGTTCAGACGCCACTGGGCTCCCGCTTTCGCCGCAGCGACGATTGGTCGGGATGCGTAATCATTAGGCAACGCAGCTGGGGTCCCGGCTCAGTTACCGCAATGAGCCGCGGCGACCGTACACGGATACATCACCCAGATCGCTCAAAGTGGGGTCATGAATCACGATTTCTCCGAGCTCAAGCTCGATCACGTCACGCGGCGCTTCGCCGGCGCGGGCGGCAAGGCCTTCAACGCGCTGGACGAGCTCACCCTGACGGTCAGGCGCGGCGAGTTCATCGCGCTGCTGGGGCCGTCCGGCTGCGGCAAGTCGACCGCGCTCAACTGCATCGCGGGCCTCTTGAACCTTTCCGGCGGCAGCATCTGGCTCGACCAGTCGCGCATCGATACGCTGCCGCCGGAGAAGCGCGGCTTCGGGATGGTGTTCCAGAATTACGCGCTGTTCCCGCATATGAGTGTGGCCAAGAACGTCGGCTTCGGCTTGCGCATGCGCGGGATTACCGGCGCGGCTGCCGATGCGAAGGTCGCGCACGCGATGAAGCTCGTGCAACTGGTCGGCCAGGAGCACAAGCTCCCCGGGCAGCTCTCCGGCGGACAGCAGCAGCGCGTGGCGATCGCCCGCGCGATCGTCATCGAACCGCCGCTGATATTGATGGATGAGCCGCTGTCGAACCTGGATGCGAAGCTTCGCATCGAGACGCGCGCCGAAATACGCCGCATCCATCGCGAGCTCGACCGGGCGACGATCTACGTTACGCACGATCAGGATGAGGCCTTGTCGCTGGCCGACCGCATCGTCGTGATGAAGGACGGCGTCGTGCAGCAGATCGCAGCGCCGAAGGACGTCTACGAGCAGCCGTCGAACCTGCACGTGGCGCGCTTCATGGGCTACCGCAACGTGCTCGAGCTCGATGTCGTCCGCGAGGATGGGAACACCGTGGAGCTGACCGGTCCCGACATCGCGCTGACGGGCATGCGCAAGCAGCCGCTCAAGGGCTCCCGCGCCGCGGTGGCTATCCGACCCGACGATATCGTCGTCGGCGGCGACACCGGCAAGGTCAACATCGTCGTTGCCCGGGTTGAGAATGTCGAATACGGCGGTCGCGATTCGCTGCTAGACGTCGTCACGCCGTCGGGCACGCTGCTGCATGTGCGAGGTCCTGTCACGACTGCACGCGGCGACAGCGTTCGCGTCCATGTGCCGGTCGCCCGCGCGCTCGTCTATCCGCTCGATTGATGCACACGCGCCGGCGATGACGACCGTGACCCAAGCCGCACCGCGCGCACCGTTCGACCGGACACTGCTGCTGGTGATGCCGGCGGCGGCGTTCATGCTGCTGCTGTTCATCTATCCGTTCATCTACGGCCTGGTGCTGTCGTTCAATCCGAAGACCGGCGGTGCGCTGGCCAATTACACGCATTTCTTCACCACCGACAATCTGTGGCCGACGATCTGGACGACGCTGAAGCTCGCGCTCCCGGCGACCTTGATCAATGTCGGGCTCGCGCTGCCGATCGCCTACAAAATGCGCAACAAGTCGCGCTACCAGCGCTGGGTGACGACAATATTGGTCGTGCCGATCACGCTGGGTACCGTGCTGATCGCCGAGGGCATGCTGATCTACTTCGGTCCGAAAGGCTGGCTGTCGCAATTCCTGCAGCTCATCCATCTGTACACCGGGCCGATCCGCCTGACGCACAACTTCACGGGCGTGCTGATCTCGCTGGTGATCTCCGGGTTTCCGTTCGCCTTCCTGTTGATCCTGTCGTATATCACCGGCATCGACCCGGTGCTGGCGCGGGCGGCTTCGACCTTGGGCGCCGATCCGAAGGCGCAATTCCGCCACATCTACCTGCCTTTGCTCGCGCCCGGCCTCGCGATGTGCTTCTGCCTCGCTTTCGTGCAGGCGTACTCGGTGTTCCCGTCCGCCGTCCTGGTGGGCTCGCCGGCCGGCCCGACGCGTGTCATTTCAATCGCCGCGTACGAAGCCGCATTCGAGCAGTACGACTATTCGCTGGCCTCGGCGATCGCGATGATCATGGGCTTCGTGCAGCTGATCATCGTCGCGGCGGTGCTGGGACTGCGCAACCTGTGGTACCGCGGTCCGGTCACGGGAGGCAAAGGCTGATGAACTCTGCCGGCTCGTGGTTCGATCGCGTCTGGCGCGGTCTGCTGCTGGGCACGATGACGCTGTTCGTCATCAACATCGGGCTCATCATCGCGGCGGTGGCCACCAGCTCGTTCGCACAGCGCTGGCTCGGCACCTGGCTTCCCGACGGATGGACGACCCACTGGTACACCGAGGCGTGGCGCGAATTCCAGCTCGGAGGCGTCCTGTGGGTGACGGTCGAAATCGTCTTTGCCGTCGTGCTGCTGGCGCTCCTGATCGGCGTGCCCGCCGCCTACACGCTGGCGCGGCGCGACTTCGTCGGCAAGCGGCTGTTGATGCTGCTTTTTCTGCTGCCGCTGATGGTGCCGCCGATCACCTACGGCATCCCGATGGCGACGGTGCTCTACCAGGTGCAGCTCGCCGGTACGATCTACGGCGTGATTCTCGCCAACCTCGTTCCGGCCGCCCCATTCGTCATCCTGGTGATGACGCCGTTCATCGAGCAGATCGATCCCAACCTCGAGTCGGCGGCGCGCGTTTTCGGCGCCAGCACCGGGCGGATGTTCTGGCACGTGCTGGTGCCGCTGCTGGCACCCGGCATACTCGCGGCGTCGCTGCTGGTGCTGGTACGAACGATCGCGCTCTTCGAGCTCACGTTCCTGACCGCGGGACCGGATTCGCAGACGCTGGTAGTCGCGCTTTACTACGCGGTGTTCGCCGCCGGTGTCCGCGCGCCGCAGTCGGTCGATGCGATGGCGATGGTCTATATGCTGGTCACGCTGGCGTGGCTTCTTATTGCGCTCCGCTTCGTCAACCCGACGCAACTCGTGTCCCGGGTGAAAGAGCATCCGCAGCCTGCCGCCTGAGCCCGCGACGTGATCCGGCTCGATTTGTCCACGCTCGACGATCTGCCCGCGGCAGTCGACACCCGCAGATACGATCCGCGCACGGTCGGCATCGTCCATCCGGGCATAGGTGCATTCCAAATGCGCGACCCGGCGCTAACGAACGCATTCTTCCTCTGGGCAAGCCGATGACTCCTCTTACGCTCCATCCCGATCGCCTGTTCTCGCCCGAGCCGCGGCAGCGCGATGTCGCCCGCGCGATCTATGCGACCGTCAAGGATCTGCCGATCATCAGTCCGCACGGCCACACCGATCCGCAGTGGTATGCGGACAACGAGCCGTTCACCAATGCGTCGGCGCTGTTCATCACGCCCGACCACTACGTGTTCCGCATGCTCTACAGCCAGGGGATCGCGCTCGAGGACCTGGCTATCCCGCGGCGCGACGGCGGGGCGGTCGAAGGTGACGCGCGCCGCATCTGGCGGACATTCGCCGCCAACTATCATCTGTTTCGCGGCACGCCGACCCGCATCTGGCTCGACCACGCGTTCCACCAGGTGTTCGGCATTCGCGAGCGGTTGTCGCCGGAATCCGCCGATCGCCTGTTCGACTCGATCAACGCGAGCCTCGCCACGCCCGAATTCCGGCCCCGCGCGCTGTTCGAGCGATTCAACATCGAGGTGATCGCGACGACCGAGTCGCCGCTCGATCCTCTGACGCATCACGCGAAGATTCGCGCCAGCGGCTGGAAGGGCAGGGTCATCACCGCGTATCGGCCCGATCCGGTGGTCGATCCCGAGTTCGAGGGCTTCGCCGCCAACGTCGCCCGCTTCGGCGAGCTCGCCGGTGAAGACACCAGCCATTGGGACGGTTATCTCGCGGCGCACCGCAAGCGCCGCGGGTTCTTCAGGACGATGGGGGCGACGTCGACCGATCACGGCCATCCAACCGCGCAGACGTCGGACCTGCCGGCCGGCGATTGCGAGCGCCTGTTGCGCAAGGCGCTCGACGGCGCGATCACATCCGTGGAGGCCGAAGCGTTTCGCGGGCAGATGCTGACCGAAATGGCGCGCATGAGCCTCGATGACGGCCTGGTGATGCAGATCCATCCGGGATCGCTGCGCAACCACAACCCTTTCGTGTTCGCGCGCTTCGGTCGCGACAAGGGCGCCGACATCCCGACCCGCACCGATTATGTCCGGGCGCTCAAGCCACTGCTCGATCGCTACGGCAACGAGCGCAAGCTGACGCTGATACTCTTCACGCTGGACGAAACCTCATACGCACGGGAACTGGCGCCGCTGGCCGGCCATTACCCCGCGCTTCGCCTCGGTCCGCCTTGGTGGTTCCACGACAGCCCGGAAGGCATGCTGCGCTTTCGCGAACAGACGACCGAGACCGCGGGCTTCTACAACACGGTGGGCTTCAACGACGACACGCGCGCATTCCTGTCAATTCCGGCGCGGCACGACGTCGCGCGCCGGATCGACTGCCGCTATCTCGCGCAGCTCGTCGCAGAACACCGGATCGACGAGGACGAGGCTTTCGAGCTCGCCCCGGAACTCGCCTACGGGCTGGCCAAGCGCGCGTATAAGCTCTAAATGCGGCGCCGTCGGAATGTCGGACGGCATCGACAGTGGATGCATCAGATCAGGAGGCGAACATGAATCATGGATCGGCCATATTGGCGCTGCTGGGACGCGTGCTGCTGGCGTCGATTTTTGTCTATTCCGGCTTCGGCAAGATCACCGGCTTTCAGGGTACAGTCGGCTATATTGCGGGCGCTGGCCTGCCGATGGCGCAAGTCCTCGCGGTCGGGGCGATCATCGTCGAATTCATTGGAGGGCTCGCGCTGCTGATCGGATTCCGGGCGCGCTGGGCAGCGCTGGCGTTCGTCGTCTTCCTGATCATCATCACGCCGATCTTCCACAACTTCTGGTCGGCACCGGAGGCGCAGGCGATGTCGCAGCAGATCAATTTCATCAAGAACATCGCAATCATCGGCGGGATGCTGATGGTGGTGGCATTCGGTCCCGGCCAATACAGCGTCGACAAGGACTGAAGCGCCCCCGCACCGCGCGGACGCTGCCCTCCATTGCGAAGTCAGCGGATGAGCTTGCGCTCGACGTCGGTGACGCTGCCGCCCTGAAGGGTCAAGGTCGTCATCGTATCGGGATCGCCCGGCCGCGGCAGATAGGCCCAGCGCTTGCTGCTTTTGCGCCCGCCACCCGAAGTGACGTCAGGCCGGCCGAGGCGCTGCACGACTTCGGCCTCGCTCATGCCGCTGCGCACGAATTTCCGCTCCGCGGCCTTGTGGTCGTCGCCTTGCTGACGCGCGCCGTCGCGGCCGGATTTCTCGACCCGCTCCGATCCGGCTCTCGCAGCGGCGCGCTCCGCAGCCGCGGCAGCGGCAGGCGTTGATGGAAGCACGGTGATCGGCGGCGGGTCGGTGTCGAAATTGCGCAACTCCCGCCCGGTGCTGCAGGGCGCGTCCTGATAGACGACGTCGCCTTGGTCGCCGGCGCATTTGAACACCGACGCGACGGCGGGCAGGGCGAGCGACGACAGCGACAAGACGAGGGCAGAGGCAAGCGCGCGCACCGCACGGCTCCCGTTCGCGGAATGCGGCTACCATAGCACTTTTCCCCGCTATGTCTCTCATCCGTCCGATGGATGTCCGC
Organism: uncultured beta proteobacterium; assembly: GCA_963828665.1. Lineage (GTDB taxonomy): Bacteria > Pseudomonadota > Gammaproteobacteria > Burkholderiales > Casimicrobiaceae > PALSA-1003. The sequence goes on along the minus strand of CAWHFL010000015.1, from coordinate 228,540 downwards.
CGCCGAACCGCCACGCGCGTGCAGGAAATCGCGCCCTTCCACGTCATGGAAGTGCAGACCGCCGCCCGTGCGCTCGAGGCGACCGGGCGCGACGTCGTTCATATGGAGATCGGCGAGCCCGATTTCCCGACGCCGGGGCCCGTCCTCGCGGCAGCGCGGGCCGCGCTCGAGGGCGGCGGCATCTACTACACGTCGGCCCTCGGCTTGCCTGAACTCCGCGCGGCGATCGCGCGGCATTACGACGACCATTACGGTGTCGCCGTCTCTCCGGAGCGCATCGTCGTCACCGCCGGCTCGTCGGCGGCGCTGTTGCTGACCCTGGCCTTGCTGGTCGATCGGGACGAGCAGATCCTGATGTCGGATCCCGGGTATCCGTGCAATCGCCACTTTATCCGTACGCTGGAAGGCGAGCCGGTGGGCGTGCCGGTCGGGCCGGAATCGAACTATCAGCTCGATTCGGCTGTCATTGCGAAAGCCTGGACGCCGCGCACGCGCGGCGCATTGATCGCCACGCCGTCGAACCCCACCGGCACGATGGTCGCTCCGGCCGAGATGCAGCGCATCGCTGCCACCGTCGCGGCGCGCGGCGGCGCGCTGATCGTCGACGAGATCTATCTGGGACTTTCGTACACCGGCAAGCCGCAGACCGCGCTGGCCCTGAGCGATGACATTTTCGTGATCAGCAGCTTTTCCAAATACTTCAACATGACCGGCTGGCGGTTGGGTTGGCTGGTCGCGCCCGAACGGCACATACGCGACCTCGAAAAGCTGGCACAGAATCTTTACATTTCACCGCCCACATTGTCGCAGCGCGCCGCGCTCGCGTGCTTCGAGCCGCCGACGCTGGCGATTCTGGAGGCGCGCCGGGGCGAATTCCAGGCGCGGCGCGACTTCCTGGTGCCGGCCCTGCGCGAACTGGGATTCGCGATTCCGGTGCTGCCGACCGGCGGTTTTTTCGTCTACGCCGACTGCTCGCCTTTCGGCATGGACAGCGAGCGCTTTTGCCGTGAGGCGCTTGCGCACACCGGCGTCGCCTTCACGCCGGGCATCGATTTCGGGTCGCATCGAGCCGGCGACCACGTGCGCTTCGCCTATACGATCGCGATCGACCGCTTGCGCGAAGGTGTGGGCCGCCTCGCCGCCTGGCTGCCGGGATTGCGCCGATGAGACGGTGGCTTGTCGCGATACTCGGGCTGCCGCTGGTTGCCGGCTGCACGACCGTCGAATACTACTGGCAGGGCATACGCGGCCAGTTCGACCTGCTCGGCCGTGCACAACCGATCGCCAGCGTTGTCGACAACGCCAGCGATCCGGTGCTCAAGAAAAAGCTCGAGCGCGTCGTCGCCATCCGCAACTACGCAAGCCGCGAGCTCGCGCTGCCCGACAACCTGAGCTACCGCCGCTACGCCGACCTCGATCGTCGCTTTGCGCTGTGGAACGTCTTTGCCGCACCCGAGCTTTCGCTCACGCCGAGACAGTGGTGCTTTCCGATCGCAGGCTGCGTCAATTACCGCGGCTACTTCAGCGAGGCAGCCGCGCGCGCCGAAGCGGCTGAGCTCGCCGCGACCGGTGACGACGTCCATGTCGGCGGCGTCCCCGCGTATTCGACGCTGGGGTATTTCGCCGATCCGATGCTGTCGACGTTCATCCACTATCCCGATATCGAGGTCGCGCGGCTGATCTTCCACGAGCTCGCGCACCAGGTCGTCTACGCGAAGGACGATACGGTGTTCAACGAGTCGTTCGCGGTCTCGGTCGAGCAGGAAGGCCTCAAGCGCTGGCTCGCCGCGCAGAACGATCCGGCGTTGACCGCGCAATTCGCCGCCGCGCAGAGCTATCGCCAGGGGTTTCGCGCACTGATCGAGCGCACGCAGCGCTCGCTCGAGGCGCTGTACGCGAGCGATGCGAGTATCGAGGCCAAGCGCGCCGGCAAGGCCGCAACGTTCGCGCAGATGCGCGCCGATTACGACGCGCTCAAGCGCGAGTGGGGCGGCTATCGCGCATACGACAACTGGTTCGCGCAGGGACCGAACAACGCAAGTCTCGCCGCTGTCGGGCTGTACACGCGCAAGGTTCCCGAGTTCGTGGCGCTGCTGGCTGCCGAAGGGGGCGACCTGCCGCACTTCTATGCGCGGGTGAAAGTGCTGGCGGCGATGTCGAAGGGAGAGCGGACAATTGCGCTAGCTGCATACGGTTCGGGAGAGAGTGGGCGAGCGGAGGCGGCGCACGCGACGGCGAGAGGTAAGTGATCAGGTCGGCTCTCCCGCATCGATCGCCGGATAAGTGACCGAGGTTCCATCGACCCGCGCAAACGGCGTCAGCCTGTGCGGCGTTCGCCGTGTCTCGCTGACGATCTCCTCGACTGGCACACCACGAGCAACGAGTGCATCGGCGATCAGCGAGCGATGGCAGCGCCATGGGACGGCCTCGGCGCACATCAGCGCGAGGCGCTCGCTCCTGGCCAGCTCGATGACGCCGGCGAGATGCTGCGCGAACGCCGGCGTCTGCATGTAGTCGGCGTAACCGCGGAACGATGGATTGCGCCAGGCCGCATTGAGCGAATCGGGACTCGCGCGGCGCAAGCCACCGAGACCGGGAACGTGGGTGTAGGCGATGCCGGCATCGTGAAGCGAATCCGCCAGCGCCTCGCTGTTGAACTGGGGGTTGTGGCGAGATTTTGGAATCGTGCGCACGTCGATCAGATGCGTCACGCCGTTCGCGGCGAGGAGGCCCACGAAAACATCGATCGGCCGCGTCGAATGGCCGATCGTCATGACCAGTAATGCGGTCTTCTTGTTCTCCCGCGAAGCCAATGCGATTACTCGCGCCGTACCAGCAACGTGACCAGCAGCGACGAGTCCTCGACGGCCCGCACCTCGTGCGGCGTGTCGCCCGCCAGGTAGACGAGGCTGCCGGCGTGCATCGGCAGCGTCTGGTCGCCGGTCACGAGCTCGATCCGGCCTTCGATGCACTGGATCGTTACCGGCCGCCGATGGTCATGGCCGGGCAGAAACCTGCCGGCGAGGAGGATCAGGCGAAACACCTCGAGGTGCTCGGCGCGCACCAGCGTTTCCGACGCGACCTCGGGCAGCGCCGGGCCGAAGGGTCGGATGTCGATCAGTTCGCCGGGTGCAGCGTGAGCGGTAGCCATGCAGACACTCCTATCAGATCGAACGCAGGCAGGCTATTCGACAGCCGGTACAGCCAATCGTCTCCCCCGGCGCGGGGGCGATCCTAAGCCCTTGTCCTGACGAGCGAATTCCGCTACAATTTACGGTTCCTTGCCTCACCCGCCGCAGACGGGGGGGCCACTGGCGATTCGATCGCCCAACCCGTCCATAAGGAGCAAGTCTGCATGCGTCACTACGAAATCGTATTTATTGTGCATCCGGACCAGAGCGAGCAGGTGCCCGCGATGGTCGAGCGCTACCGCGCCATGGTCACGGCGGGCAACGGCAGGATCCACCGCCTCGAGGATTGGGGCCGCCGCCAGCTCGCCTATCCGATCGCCAAGATGCACAAGGCCCATTATGTCTTGATGAACATCGAGTGCGACGCGCCGACGCTCACCGAACTCGAGCACGCATTCAAGTTCAACGATGCGGTGCTCCGCCACCTGATCGTTGCGATGCGCGAAGCGGCACTCACGCCGTCGCCGATGATGAAGGAAGAGAAGTCCCGGTCGCTGTCGCCAGCGGGGCCGGTCGCTCCTGCTGCCGCACCGGCGGCAGTCGCGTCCGCGCCGGAAGCGCCGGCAGCGCAGCCGCCGCGCGCCGAGACGACGCCCGCACAAGCGTAACGCCGCGGCGAGACGTTGCCATCAAAGCAAGCATAACGTGCAGGCGAATCAGGTGACCTTGGACGCGCGCATGCAATCGCGCGACGCGCTGCGGTTCACGCCGACGGGCGTCCCCGCGCTCGATTTTCATCTGGTGCACGAGTCGATGCAGGTCGAGGCGGGCGGCGAACGGCGGGTGGCGTGCGAGCTTTCCGCCGTCGCGCTGGGCCCGGTTGCCAAGGCGCTGGCCGGAATCGCACCGGGTGCTGCGCTTCGCTGCCACGGCTTCCTGGCGCGGCGCTATCGCACCGGCATCACCGTCGCGCTGCACGTCAACGAATTCGAACTTACTGCTTGAGGTTCAGCCGAGGCTGACTTCAAGCGAAACCAAAGGAAATTAAAATGCCCCGTCCCATGGGAAGAAACGCCAAAGGCAAAGGTAAAGGCAAGGATGGCAAGAAGCGCGAACGCGGGAACAACCTGTTCAAGCGCAAGAAGTTCTGCCGCTTCACCGCCGAGGGCGTCAAGCAGATCGATTACAAGGATATCGACATCCTGAAGGACTTCGTCCAGGAAAACGGCAAAATCATGCCGGCGCGCATCACCGGCACCAAGGCGCGCTACCAGCGCCAGCTGTCGACAGCGATCAAGCGCGCGCGCTTTCTTGCGCTGCTGCCCTACACCGACCTGCACTAGGAGCGGAGACTCGCATGCAAATCATATTGCTGGAAAAAGTGCAGAATGTCGGCGAACTCGGCGAAGTGGTCAAGGTCAGGCAGGGTTACGCCCGCAATTTCCTGATCCCGCAAGGCAAGGCCAAGCGCGCGACGCCCGAGAATCTGAAGATGCTCGAGGAAAAGCGCAGCGAGCTGGAAAGACTAGCGGCGGACCGGTTGACGCAGGCGCAGGAGCGGGCCGCCAAGCTCGAGGGTGTGTCGGTGCAGATCACGCAAAAGGCAGGCGTCGACGGCCGATTGTTCGGTTCGGTGACCAATGTCGACATCGTCGAAGCGCTTGCCGGGCTCGGACACACGGTCGAGAAAGCCATGGTGCGCATGCCCGACGGTCCGTTGAAGCACGTCGGCGAGTTTCCGCTGACGATCGCATTGCACGCGGATGCGGTCACGCACATCAACGTGCACGTCCTGGGCGATACCACCGGCGTCCAGGCCGGCTGACAGACGGCTTGCGCCGCAGAACTGAACCTGGGGCCGGAGACGGCCCCATTTCTTTGCGGTGCGCGTAAAATTCCCGCTGATCATTCATCAGCTGCAGCGCGGCGCATTGCCGCGCGGTCAACTGTTAGAATGCCCTGCATTCCGCAACGCCTGATCCTTCCGCATGCCCAACGATCGCGAGCTCGAAGCGCTCAAGGTTCCGCCTCATTCGATTGAGGCCGAGCAGTCGGTCCTGGGCGGCCTGCTGCTAGACAACGGTGCAGCGGATCGAGTCGCCGATATCCTCGGCGCCGAGGACTTCTACAGCGACGCGCACCGCCTGCTTTACAAGACGACAGTCGGGCTGATCGCCGACAACAAGCCGGCCGACGTCGTCACGCTCGCCGAGGCGCTGCAATCACTGACCAAGCTCGACTACGTCGGCGGGATGGCCTACCTGGGCGCGCTGGTCGAGAACGTACCGACGGCGGCGAACATCCGGCGCTACGCCGAGATCGTGCGCGAGCGCGCGATCCTGCGCCGGCTCGCTGCCGCAGGCGGCGAGATCGCCGATGCGGCGTATCATCCGCTCGGGCGCAGCGTGCGCGAGATCCTCGATCACGCCGAGACCAAGGTGTTCGAAATCGCCGAGCACGGCGCCCGTGGCCAGCAGGGCTTCCAGGAAATCCGGCCGCTGCTGACGCAGGTCGTCGAGCGCATCGAGTTTCTGTACAACCGCGACAATCCATCGGACGTGACCGGCGTCGCGACCGGATTCACCGACCTCGACCGCATGACCTCGGGACTGCAGGAAGGCGACCTGGTCGTCATCGCCGGTCGCCCGAGCATGGGCAAGGCGCAGCCGCTCGACGCCAAGGTGCGGACGCCGACCGGGTGGAAGCTCATGGGCGAGCTCGCAGTCGGTGACTTGCTCGCCTCGGTGGACGGCGCGCCTTCCCAGGTCGGCGGCATTTATCCCCAGGGCGTGCGACAAACATTTCGCGTGACATTCTCGGATGGTCGCTCGACCGAGTGTTGCGGCGAGCACCTCTGGCGCGTCAATTACCGATCATGGCCGCAACCACGCATCGTCAGTACCGAGCGATTGGTGACCATGCTGACAAGGGTCCGTTATCGGAACCGGCTGTGGATCGACGCTGTTAGTGGCAGCTTCGGCAGCGACGCGCCGCTACCGGTAGACCCCTGGCTGCTGGGCGCGCTGCTGGGCGATGGTGATCTCACCCAGACGACTTTGCGCTTTACGACGACCTCAGACTCAATGCTGTCCCGACTCGTCGATCGCCTTGAACCGGCGCTGGAGGTGCAGCGCTGCGGGCCGATCGACTGGCGCATCGTCCAGCAAGGGCGCGGCCACGTAAAGGGTCTTTACGGGATGAGTCCGAACCCCTTGACGGTGTCGATCAAGGCGCTTGGGCTCTGGGGTAAGCGCAGTCATGAGAAGTTCATTCCGAAGATCTATCTTAATTCCCGGCGCGAAGCGCGGCTCGACCTGCTGCGCGGCCTGCTCGACACCGATGGCTGGGTCGAGCGCTGGGGCACGGTGCGTTACGCCACGTCCAGCGCTCAGCTCGCGCGTGACGTTGCCGAGTTGGTGCGGTCGCTTGGCGGCTGGTGTTCAACGAACAGTAAGGCGCCGACATATCGATCCGAGGGCGTTTGCCTTGCCGGTCGCCCGAGCCTTGTTTGCAACATCCATCATCCCGATCCAAAGTCGCTGTTCCTCTTGTCAGAGAAGCAGGTACGCGCGCTCGACGCGCCGGTGCGGCGCAAGCGACCCAACTTCGTCTCGATTGAGCCGGTGCGTCAAGTCGAGACGCAATGCATTTCGGTGACCCATCCGTCGCACCTGTACGTGACCGACGACTATGTCGTCACCCACAACACCGCTTTGGCACTCAACATCGGCGAGCACATCGCGCTCACGTCGAAAATGCCGGTGGCGATATTCAGCATGGAAATGGGCGCGACCCAACTGGCGATGCGCCTGATGGGCTCGGTCGGACGGCTCGACCAGCAGAAGATCCGCACCGGCCGCCTGTCGAACGACGACTGGGAGCGGCTGTCGGGCGCGCTCGGCCGACTCAACGACGCGCCGATCCATATCGATGATACTGGGGCGCTGAACCCGCTCGAGCTTCGTGCGCGGGCGCGGCGACTGTCGCGCCAGTACGGCGGCAAGCTCGGCGCGATCGTCGTCGACTACCTGCAGCTGATGCAGGCGGTCGGCGAAGGCGAGAACCGCGCGACCGAGATATCCGAGATATCGCGCTCGCTGAAGGCGCTTGCCAAGGAGCTCAAAGTGCCGGTGATGGCGCTGTCGCAGTTGAACCGAAGTCTCGAGTCCCGAACCGACAAGCGACCGGTGATGTCGGACCTGCGCGAATCCGGGGCGATCGAGCAGGACGCCGACGTGATCCTGTTCATCTATCGCGACGAAGTATATAACCCGGACACGCAGTTCAAGGGGCGTGCGGAAATTATCATCGGCAAACAGCGTAACGGCCCGACCGGCGTCGTTCTGCTCGCGTGGCTGGGCGAATACACGCGGTTCGAGAATCTCGCGCAACACGGCAGTCATTAACGAAGGGCTTCGCTCGCGGTGCCAAGTCCCGTTTCGCGCAACGCTCCCTGTCCCTGCGGCAGCGGCAAGCGATACAAGGAATGTCACGGACTGCTCGCTGCGCCGGCGGAAGCGACCGTCGCCGCTGGTGCCGGGCTGCAGCAGGCGCTGGAGGCGGCGCTCCAGGCCCAGGTGGCGGAGCGATTCGCCGAGGCGATTGCGATCTATGAAAAGGTCGCCGCCGCTCAGCCCGACAGCTTCGATGCGCTCCACATGCTCGGCGTCGCGCATTATCAGCGCGGAGATCTTGAGCAGGCGCGGGCGAGAGTCCGCGCCGCGATCAAGCTGCGTCCGTTCGACAGCGCGGCGCATCGTAATTTCGAGCTGATCGAAGCGGCGCTGGAGCGGCGGACGATCGAACAAGTTATCTGCAGCGAAGTCCTGCCGCGGCTCGCATCGCGGTGCATTGCGACGTGTTCATCTGACCGCTGGCAGGGCGCCGATCTCGATATCGTCGTCCTCAAGGCTGATATGGATGAGCAGTGGCGAGAGCTTGCGCGCCTGATGCGCTGGTTTCGGTCTGGCGCGATCACGGTGTGGGGCGAATCCGCGCTACGATCACCGCAGCCCGGCGTCGCGTTGCGAAAGATCGACGGGAGCAAAGGGGAGGTGCCCCGGGCCGGTCAGACGGTCTTCTTCGGCGCCGATCGAGCGCCGGGTGATTGGTTTGCAACGATGACAGGAGCGCATGCGGCCCTGTATTGCACCGACGAGCCGCATTGCCTGCTGCTCGACCGAATCCCCGAGCTCGCCCAGGAAGGACGGGCGCCGCTGTGGCTGCTCTTTTCATCGGCAGTGCATGCTCGTCGCATCGGCTTGCCGGGCACCGTTGTTGACGACGCAGTAAGCGCTGGAATGGATTCACTGCAGCCACGATGAACGACTCGCAAGGGACTGAAGGTTCGCCAGGCGAGCAAGACGTCCGCGTCATCGCCTTCTATCTGCCGCAATTTCATCCGATCCCGGAAAACGACCTGTGGTGGGGTGAGGGCTTCACCGAGTGGACCAACGTTCGCAAGGCCAGGCCGAACTTCCCGGGCCACTATCAGCCCCACGTCCCGGGCGAGCTGGGATACTACGATTTGCGCGACCCGGCCGTGAGGGATCGGCAGGCGGACCTGGCGCGGCGGTACGGAATCCACGGTTTCTGTTACTACTACTACTGGTTCAACGGCAAAAGACTTCTCGAACGGCCGCTCGACGACTTGCTTGCATCGGGGCGGCCGGATTTTCCGTTCTGCGTCTGCTGGGCCAATGAAAACTGGACCCGCCGCTGGGATGGACTCGAAAACGACATTCTGATCGCGCAGCGGTACTCGCTCGATGATAGCCGGGAGTTCATCCACTCGCTGTTTCCACTCTTCCGCGACAAGCGCTACATCCGGGTCGACGGCGCGCCGCTTTTGTTGATCTACAAGGCTACCCTGATTCCCGAATTGGCCAAGACCGTCGCCATGTGGCGTGACGAATGCCGCCGCGCCGGCCTCGGGGAGATCTATGCGGTCGGCGCGCTGACCACCTCGCAGGGGAATCTTTCGGTGCTCGGCCTGGACGCAGCGGTCGAGTTTCCTCCGCATGGGCACATGACCGAGCGTATCGACGAAAAATTGGCGTTCACGAATCCAAGATTCGGCGGTATGGTGTTCAGTCTGCGCAACTACGTGGGGCAACTGCTTACGAGTCCGCGTCCGGAATTCAAGCTGTTCCGCGGACTTCTTCCCTCCTGGGACAACACCGCGCGCCGGCAGGACAAGGGAACGATCTTTACCGGCTCGTCTCCTGAGCTGTTCGAATTCTGGCTCGAGCAGGCTGTGCAGCAAACCCGAGTTCGGCATCGAGGCGATGAAAGGATGCTCTTCATCAATGCCTGGAACGAATGGGGTGAAGGTTGCCACCTGGAGCCGGATCAGCGACATGGCCGCGCCTATCTGGAGGCAGTTGCGTCGGCCCTCGCTGCGCCTTCCTTGCCGCCGGCGGTGCGGCCGAGCCTGGATGAAATCCTTGCGCGTGCGGCGTTGCTCGAAGGGCAAGGGAACGTGCGAAGGGTCCGCTCACCAGGCGCCGCACTCGGTCTCCGACGGCCCCCTCGAGTTTCAGTGGTCATGCCGGCATATAACCACGACCGTTTCGTCAGGAGCGCACTTGATTCGGTCGTAGTACAGACCTTCGATGACCTGGAGATCATCGTCATCGATGACGGATCGACCGACGGCACCGGGACGATAGTGGACGCGTTCGCCGCGCAGTGCACGGACCATGCCGTGACGGTGGTGCACCAGCCCAACGAAGGCGCCCACGCGGCGATCAATCACGGACTGGCGCTTGCAACAGGCGACTTCGTCGCCGTAATCAATTCCGATGATTCCTATTTTCCTCGACGCCTCGAGCGTCTGGTCGCGGCGCTCGCGCCTGGCACCGATCTCGCATTTTCCGACGTCGCTTTCATTGGCGACGATGACGCATCGATCGATAACGTCCACGTCAATCAACTGCGCCAGTACATCGATGACGCTACCACATTCCCAAACCTGCTATATCCGCTGATCGAGCACAACATTACGACATCGACGGGAAATCTTCTGTTCCGTCGCTCGCTGCTCCGGGCGATAGGCGGATTCGCACCGCTGCGCATGTGCCACGATTGGGACTTCGTGCTGGCCGCTACCTATGCCACCCGTCTGGCTTTTGTTCGCGAGCCGATGTACCGTTATCGTGTGCATCGCGGAAACACTTTCACGGCCCTGTCGCTCAGAGGTCAGCTCGAGACCGAGCAGGTATTGCAGAGCTTTTTTGCTGGCGTCCATCATCACCCCTGGTTCGACGCCGAAGCGCGAACGGCGTTTCTCGGCTACGCAAGAAAGAGAAGGCTCGGCGGCTTCGTCCCCGTTGCGCCCGCGAGAGAGGATTCTGCTCGATCGCAGCTGACCGGGGCTTGATCTTGGCCGGTACCGTCCCGTCTTCCACGCCGCGCAATTCTCCCTGCCCTTGCGGCAGCGGCCGCCGCTACAAGGATTGTCACGGCGGGCTGCATTCCAGCACCGAGCCAGGCGCGGAGCTAAAGAGCACCATGTCCGCTGCGATGGCCGCCCAGCAGCGCGGGAGATACCGCGAAGCGCTGCGACTGTACAGTCGCGCACTCGACCTCGAGCCGCAGAACTTCGACGCGATGCACATGCGCGGCGTCACCCATCATCAGCTGGGGGAATTCGACCGGGCGATAGACTGGATCGGGCGCGCCTGTGCCTTGCGGCCTGACGTGTCCGCAGCGCGGCATAATCGCATGCTGGCGGAGTTTGCGCTGGAACGAGCGGGCGCGGACGCCGCGTATCGAGACTGGATCGAACGATTCGATACGCCAACCCCGGCGACGCTCGCACAATGGCGCAGCGAGGCCGTGCGGCATGAAGATCCGATCATCATGTCGATTGTCATGCCGACATACAACTCTCCGGAACGCTGGCTGCGTCTTTGTCTCGACAGCGTCCTTGCACAAACCTGGCCGCACTGGGAGCTGTGCATCGCAGACGACGGATCCACGCTCGCGACGACCGGCCTGACGCTGGACGAGTATGCGCGACGCGATTCGCGCATCCGTGTCGTATTACTGGACCAAAATCGGGGTATTGCCGAAGCGTCGAACTCGGCGCTCGCGCAGGTGAGCGGAACGTTTGTCGCGCTGCTCGATCACGATGACGAGCTTGCACCGTGGGCCTTGCAGGTGGTCGTGCGCGCGCTCGCGGGGCAGCCGGACGCCGTGCTTCTGTACAGCGATGAAGACAAGATCGACGAAACGGGCCTCCGTTACCAGCCTTATTTCAAGCCGAACTGGGATCCGGTTCTATTGACGGCGCAAAACTACATCAGCCATCTAAGCGTTTATCGGACCGAGTCATTGCGGATGCTCGGTGGATTTCGCCGCGGCTTTGACGGCGCACAGGATTGGGACTTGGTGCTTCGAGTGAGCGAAACGGTCGAAGCGGGCCAGGTTATCCATGTGCCGCGCGTCCTCTATCACTGGCGATCAATCGAAGGCTCCACCGCGCGCTCGATGCAGAACAAAGACTACGCGGGCGAGGCGCAGCGACGCGCCGTGGCAGAGCACATGCAGCGGACAGGTGCACCTGCGACGATCAGGCGCGTGGCGAAAGGCGCTTTCCTGCAGGCGGACCCGGTGCTCGCCGGCGCGTTTCCAAAGGTATCGCTCGTCGTTCTGCAACGCTGCGCCGCGGCGGGGGCTGCCGCCGCCTCGCGCTGGAGCGCGTATGCTCAGGAAGCCGGCCATGATCTTGCATTCGTCGAGGCTGGGGACGCCGCGATGAAAGCGGGCAACGTCGACGCCACGCCTCCGATCCTCGACTCGCGCGCCGCGGCCGAAGTCAACGCCGTCGTGGCGCGCATGGCGGGGGATATCGCCGTGATTGTCGACGACGGACTTACGCCCCTCTCGTCCGACTGGCTCGATCTGCTGGTACGACACGCGTCGCAGGCCACGGTGGGCGCTGTCGGGGCGCTACTGCACGATGTGCAGTTGCGCACGATTCATGCCGGTTACATCCTCGACCCGGAGTCGATCGCCGCATCACCTTACGCAGGCTATCCCCGCGAATCGTTGAAAGCGACGTTTCGCGGTGGTGTCGTGCAGAGCCTCTCGGCGGTTGGACTCGCATGTCTGGCAGTACGAATGTCATTGTGGCGGCAGGTAGGCGGACTGGATGTGGAGGCGCTCCGGAACCGCTATCGCGATATCGATCTCTGTTTGCGACTCGAAGAGGCCGGATTTCGCAACCGCTGGCACCCGGGTGTCGAGCTGGCGTACGCTCTTCCGCTGCAGTCGGCGCCGCGCCAGCATGCACCGGCAAGCGACGACGACGCAGACCGCTGCACGATGCAACGTCGCTGGGGACCACGACTTGCGGCCGATCACGCCTATAATCCAAATTTGTGCGCGCCACCGCGCCTGTTCAGCTTGAACGATTTTGCCGATCTGTCGCGGGGCTTCATGCCGCTTTCTCTCAACGCCCGCGCGCCCATCCCGGAGCGTTGATGGTCAACCCGAACGACATCGACTGGCTCCCGCAACGGTCCGGGACGGCCGACGACAAACGCTGTCCGGTATGCAACTGTAGTAGCGGTCACGCGGCTTTGCTCACGGTTCCGGCCGTCGAGCCGCCGGGCCGGAAGCTTACGCTGATTCGCTGCGCCGGCTGCGCCAGCCTGTTCTACGAACCGCCTGATATCGCCGCTTTCAGCGAGCTCGGGCGGGACGCCGATACGTTCTGGCGTTTTTATGTAGAGGTCGGCGGCGGTGTATGGGAAACGATCTTCCCGATCCTGGCCGCTGCCAATAGCGGGTCGTTGCTCGACGTTGGCTGCGGTTTTGGTTTTGCGCTGGATTTCTGGCAACGGACCGGGCGCGGTGAGGCCGTCGGCCTCGAACTCGCCGACTATGGCCGCGAAGGCGCCAAAAGGCTCGGGGTGACGATCTACCCTGAGCTGGTTGAGGAATGCGCTGAGCTAGCCGGGCGCCGCTTCGACATCGTTTATGCGTCGGAGGTGATCGAGCATGTTCCGGATCCTTGCGCCTTCGTCACGCTGCTTTCGCGGTGGGTTGCCGACGATGGTGTGCTCATATTGACGACACCGGCGGCGTCGTTTGTCAGCATCGAGAATCACTCGGCAACGCTTCTTGCGGCGCTGGCGCCTGGATTTCACGGATTCCTGCTATCCAGCGACGCCTTCGCCAACGCCATTCGTCAGGCCGGATTTTCCAACGTCCACGTTGGTACTTTTAACGAGCGCCAGATCGCCTGGGCGTCGCGACGGCCGCTGCGGATCGCCGCACAAAGTCCGCAGGCCCATGCAGCGTATCTCAAGTACGTCGCCGGACGAGTCGCCGAATCACCTGATCCCGCGTCGCCCGTCTGGCAGGGCTTCGCCTATCGTTGCTGCAGGGACCTCGTCAACGCCGGTCGACTGCCCGAGGCCAATGCCGTTCTCTCCGAGCTCCTGGCCGCAGTAACGACAAGGTTCGGTACCGGGGCCGTCGACCCGGTTGCGTCGCTCGCAGGGATCAAGGCGTGCACGACAATCGCGGAGTATGGTCAGATCGCCCCCTATTTTCTACCATCGCTGTTCTATTTTCTTGGAGCATTGGCGCAGCACCGGGACCGCGACCCCGCGCGCGCGATGCGCTATTACGCGGCAGCGGTGGACTGTACGCTCGAGTCTGTAAAATTCGGAGCGCTCTTTTTTCTCGAAGCGCTGTCACTGGTCTGGCCCGCGCGTGCGCGACAGGCGGAGCTTTTGCTGGCGAGTGGCGATGTCGCCGCCGGCGTCGCGCTGTTCGCTAGGCTCACCGACGAAGGAGCACACTGCGATGAGCGAAATGGGTTTGCGCTGGCAACACGCGATTTGCTGGAATCGACCATCCCCACGATATGCGACGGGCTGTGGACCCACGGCTATCGCGACGAGGCGCGGCGACTGTTTGCGCGCCACCGGCAGTATCTGTCCGAGCGCTACGGCGCGGTTGTGCTGAATGCGAGCGGCGTCGAGGCCCGCCTTCAAGACAGCGACCCGACCCTTCCGCTGGATCCGCTTTTCGCGGCTCTCTGGGTGGCGCGTGCATCGTTTCCCGCCGATGACGCGCTTGCCGAAGCAGCCGCGGTGAATCGAGTCGGCGATGCCCACGCAAGTCATCCGGTATTCGGTCGCCGCTTGCGGGCTCAGGCGGATCGCGCGCGGGCGCTGCTGGCGGATGCGCCGAACCACGCTGCGCAAGCGACGCTGGTCTGGTCTTCCAGCGCGTCTTTCAAGCAGCGGGCTCGCTAGCCTGCCGACCCCTGCCACAAAATCCAGTGCGATGTCCCGGTACTCGCCGAACAGGATCTCGTTCGACGTCCCGGGCCAGACTTCGACGCCGCTGGCCCGGTCGCGCAGCCGCGAGCCGAGGGCGCTGGGGATGATGATGACCGGCGTCGGGTCGACGCTGTCGCTGCCGAGCCGGTAGAGTCGGCCCAGGTCGGGTCGGGTCGGCTGGTCGCCGCAGGCGGCGATGAGTGCGCCGAGGCAGGGCATCGCGACACATCGCGTCAGAGCACGCAGCCGGGGCGTCGCACCGAGGTTTGCGCGAGCGGTCATTCGCCGCGCGGCGGCGCGATCGTCACGATGTCGACCCGCTCCGGCGCCGACGAGGCGATCGAGATCCGCCAGGCAACCGCCGCGGCGCCGACGCATTCCCGGCAGGTGTAGACCGCCGCGGCGATGTCGCGTGCCAGCGGCGCTCGCGCGATGCCGTTGGCGGTGACCTCGATCGATGGCGCGATCATCCACGGCACGTAGGGCAGGGCGACGATCAGCGCGCGATCGCCTTGCACGGTGGCATCGATCGCGACGGTGCGCATCGGCGCCGGCGCGATCGCCGGCGGAGGATAGACGGTTCCGTCCGGCGGCGGCAGGCCTCGCGTAGGCCACAGCACCTCTGCGGCATGCGTCACTCCGATGCCGCCGACGTAGATCGGCGGCGTCCAGCCCAGCGCGCGCCATGCGGGCCGGGCGAGGCCGACCAGGTGGACGCCGGTGGCGGGCTCGATGCCCGCGAGCTCGACATCGAGCATGCCGCAACGCAGCCGGTGATCCAAACCCAGATAGACATGCTCAAGATACGCATAGGCGCCATGCAGCACGATAGCGCCGCGCTGGCGGCAAAGCAGCGCACCGCTTTCATCGACAGCATACGCGGCCAACCAGGGCTCGGCCGGCGCCGGCGTCGCGTCGGTCTGCTTCACATCGAGCCGCGATGCGACGTCGAGTGACACGTCGCCCGAGGCAATCGTCGCCGCGATGCCGACGGCGCAAATGCCATGTAACGCCAGTGCGAGGCCGAGGATCGCGGCCAGTAGCGCCGCCCCGTGCTCCTGGAGTCCGACACAGAGTCCGTACAGGCCCAGCGCAACGAGTGCGGCGAGGAACGGCAGCAGTGTGTAGGTCATGTAGAACGGCGTCGCCGGACGCAGCCATGCGATGAGCGCAGCAATGGCCAGCGTTACGAACAGTGCAGCGGCGACGGCCAGCGGCTGCCGCCGCACGGCGAACAGGAGTCCGGCCAGCGCGGCCAGCTCCAGCGCCAGCACCGCGACGACGGCGGCGGCGGACATGCCGGGCGTCATCGCGACAAACGCCTCGGCGACTATCCGCGGGCCGCGCACCAGCATCGCCCAGAGCAGCGACCCGGTGTGGAACAGGTTGGACAAGTGCATCGTGCTGCCGACGTATTCGGCGACTTGCGCGGCAAGCGGCGCCGGCGCCGCGAACCGATCAGCGAGGAGAGGCGCGATCGGCAGCAGCGCGACCAATATCGCCAGCGCGCCCCAGCGCAGCAGTGCGCCGACGCTGGGCATCGCCATCAGCGCGACGATCGCGATGACCGGCGCCAAGCCGATCGTCGTCGGATGCGCGTGCAATGCCAGCGAGAACGCGCCGGCGGCGGCCACCAGCCAGCGCGGCCGCCGGTCCTGCGCGAGACGCACCAGCGCATAGAGCACCAGCATGCTGCAGGCCGGAACCATATTGGTGTGCGAAAAGCCGACCAGCTGAAAGCTTCCCCATCCGGGCAGCGCCAGCAGCGCGCACCAGAGGAGGCCGAAACGCCGATCGATCAGCCGGCGCCCAGCCGCGTAGGCCAGCGGAAATTGCAAGCTGCCGATGACAGCCACGAACAGGGCAATGCCGAGCCACGAGCGATGGATGATCATCGGCAGCGCGAGCAGATAGAACCACAGCGGCCCCAGGTGCGAGGTGCCTGCCAGCAGCGGTCCGTGCAGCGGCAGCGCGCCCAGATCGCGTATCGCCAGTGCCGCGGCGACGTCTCGGGCCGTGTCCGGTCCGGCAGCGCCGAAGTAGCTGCTCGCGATAGAGATTGCCATGAAGGCGGCGACGACGACCATGTCGGGCCGACCCGTACGTCGAGCCGTCGCGTAGCGTTGCAACGGCAGGTCAATGGCGTAGCTCATACGCGTGGGCGTCATCCCCGCGGGACCGGATCGCGAAAGACCCAGAAATGGTTGAGCGTGAAGCTCACCGGCGGAACGATCACGATCGCGGCCGCGAGACCGAGATACGGCGAGGCGTGCAGGAGGTGCACGACGCAGTACATGATCGCCGCGTTGAGCGCGAGCCCCGCGAGCGCGGCGAACGCGTAGCGCCAGAGCCGTCGTGCAGGCGCATCGGATACGCCGAATGTCCAGCGCCGGTTCAGTGCGAATCCTGTCAGCATCGCCACCACAAAGGCGATCGCGGTGGCAAGCACCGGCTCGATGCGAGCCGCCTCGATTGCCGCGGTGAATACCGCCGCGTGGGTCGCGGTCGCGAGCGCTCCGACGACCGCGAAGCGGCCAAACCGGTGCAGCAGCGTCGGCATCGGCGGCGCCGGATCAGCCGGGGTTCGGGTCGTCGCGGTCGAAGCCGATGCGCTGCCGTACGATGTACAGCGGCCGGGCCTTGACCTCGTCGTACACGCGTCCCAGGTATTCGCCGATGATGCCGAGCGAAAGAAGCTGCAGCCCACCGAGGAACAGGATCATCACCATCAGCGATGCATAGCCGGGCACGTCGACGCCGTGCACGATCGTGCGCGCGACCAGATAGCCGCCGTAGGCCAGCGCCGCGAGGGCGAACGCCAGTCCGACGACGCTCCAGACCTTCAGCGGCAACGAGCTGAACGAGGTGATGCCGTCGAGGGCGAGGCGCCACAGCCGCCAGAGGCTCCATTTTGACCGGCCCTGGAGGCGCGGCTCGATATCGTAGGAAACCGTGGTCTGGCGAAAGCCGACCCAGGCGTAGAGTCCCTTCATGAAACGCGTGCGCTCGGGCAGCCGCCGCAGCGCGTCGACGACCGGGCGCGACATCAGGCGGAAGTCGCCGGCATCGCGCACGACGGGCACCGTCGTCATCCGGGCGAACACACGGTGAAACAGAGACGATGCGGCGCGGCGCAGAAGGCTGTCGGTCGCGCGGTCGCGGCGCAAGGCGATGACGATATCGCTGCCGTCACGCCAGCGTGCGACAAGCTCGGTCATGACCTCCGGTGGGTGCTGCAGATCGGCGTCGATCGGGATGACCGCGTCACCTTCGGCATGATCGAGGCCGGCGCTCAGCGCGATTTCCTTGCCGAAATTGCGCGACAGGCTGACGATGCGCACCCGCGGATCGAGATGACGCAGCGACAGCAGTTGCGCCAGCGTGCCGTCGCTGCTGCCGTCGTCGATGAAGACCACCTCGGCGCGGCAGGCCAGCGAGGCCAGCACCGGCGCGAGGCGCGCCCAGAACGCGGCGAGTCCCGCCTCCTCGTTGTAGACGGGAACGACGATACTGAGCTCGGCCCGATTACCGCCTCGGGTGGCCGGCCCCGGCAGCGCGCTCATCACGACATCCGCGCCGACGCGCCGTCGCATCCGATCCGGTTCGACGAACGCCTCATTGCGTCAGAAGCCCTTACAGGATTTCGGCGGCGTAGTCGGCGAGCCGCGAACGCTCGCCGCGCGTCAAGGTCACATGCCCGCTGTGCGACCAGCCCTTGAAGCGGTCGACGACATAGGTCAGCCCCGAGCTGCCCTCGGTGAGATAGGGCGTGTCGATCTGCGCGATGTTGCCCAGGCACACGACCTTGGTGCCCGGTCCGGCGCGCGTGATCAGCGTCTTCATCTGCTTGGACGTCAGGTTCTGCGCCTCGTCGATGATCAGGTATTTGTTGATGAACGTGCGGCCGCGCATGAAGTTCAGCGACTTGACCTTGATCCGCGAGCGGATCAGGTCTCGCGTCGCAGCGCGGCCCCACTCGCCCGCTTCGTCGTCAGTCTTGTTTAGCACGTCGAGATTGTCCTCCAGCGCGCCCATCCAGGGATTCATCTTTTCCTCCTCGGTTCCCGGCAGGAAGCCGATGTCCTCGCCGACCGGCACGGTGACGCGCGTCATGATGATTTCCGAGTACACCTTGAATTCGAGCGTCGTCATCAATCCGGCGGCCAGGGTGAGCAGCGTCTTGCCGGTGCCGGCCTGTCCGAGCAGCGTGACGAAATCGAGGTCGGGATTCATCAGCAGATTGAGCGCGAAATTCTGCTCGCGATTGCGCGCGGTGATGCCCCAGACGTTGTTCTTCTGATGCGTGTAGTCCTTCAGCGTCTGCAACAGTGCGGTGCGGCCGCTGACTTCGCGCACCATCGCGTACAACGGCGTCTCTCCCTGGCCCTTGCCCTCGAGATAGACGAATTCGTTGACCAGAAGGCTGTGGCAGAGCGGGCCGGTGACGCGGTAATAGGTATTGCCGCCCTGCTGCCAGGACTCCATCGCTTTGCCGTGGCGGTCCCAGAAATCGGCCGGCAGCTCGCGCATCCCGCTGTAGAGCAGATCGGTATCTTCGAGGACCTTGTCGTTGAAATAATCCTCGGCCGCGATGCCGAGAGCACGCGCCTTGATGCGCATGTTGATGTCCTTGGACACCAGGATGACGTTGCGCTTCGGCTGCGCCTGCGACAGATGCATGACGACGGCGATGATCTGGTTGTCGGCCTTGCCGCCGGCGAGCGACGGCGGCAACGTCGTCGAGATCGCCTCGGTCTGCAGGAACAGGCGGCCGGTCGCCGCGCCGCCGCTTTGCGGCTTCAGCGGTATGCCTGCGGCGAGGCTGCCGTTGCTGATCGCGATCGCCGCCGTGACTAGCTCATCGAGGTAGCGCGATGCCTGGCGCGCATTGCGCGCGACTTCGGTGACGCCTTTTTTGTTGTTGTCGAGTTCCTCGAGAGTGAGGATAGGCACGAAGATGTCGTGCTCTTCGAAACGGAACAGGCTGGTCGGGTCGTGCATCAGCACGTTGGTGTCGAGGACGAACAGCTTGGAGGATGGAGTCTTGCTGATCTTGGTGACTTGGGGCGCTAGACGAAGTTTGCGCTCGACCATGGGCCTCCTTTAAGGCTTAGCGGGGCGGTGGGTAACCGGCCCCATCGTAGAACAGCTCGCGGCGGAAACACAAGCTATTGTAGGGACCGGTGCATTCGAACCTCAGGGATTGTGGCGGGAAGGGCACAGGCGCGTCAGAGCGCCTTGACCGCCTCGAGGACCTCGTCCGCGTGCCCGGGAACCTTGACGCCGCGCCACTCGCGCACCAGCGTGCCCTTGCCGTCGATCAGAAAGGTGCTGCGTTCGATGCCGCGGACCTTCTTGCCGTACATGTTTTTCATCTTGATGACGCCGAACTGCGTGCAGAGCTTTTCGTCGGCATCGGAGATCAGATCGAACGGAAAGCCCATCTTGGCCTTGAAATTCTCGTGCGATTTCAGGCTGTCGCGCGACACGCCGGCGACCACGGCACCGGCGCGGGCGAAAGCCTTGTGCAGGTCGCGAAAATTGGCACCCTCGGTCGTGCATCCCGGCGTATTGTCCTTCGGGTAGAAATAGAGGACGACCGGATGGCCGCGGTGGTCGGACAGACGGAACGTTCCTTCGGTCGAAGGAGCGCTGAAGTCGGCGACTTTGGCGTTGGGCATGGCGGGCTTTCGGCGTGGGTGAAAAGAAGACGCTGTTGGTGCGGTTCGGCACTAGGCGGCGCGCGCGAGATCGAAGTCGCTTAAGAATTCCCGCCGCTGTGCACAGCAGAGTGCCGCTGCGCCCCGGCACGGGGTCCAGGCCGACTTCGCATCGCGGCAGCGCCATCGGCTCGAACGTTTCGTACAGGCGTCGCAGCGATGACAGGCGGTACCCTTGGGCCTTCCAGCCGTTGAGCAGCAACTCAAGGGTCGACGCGAGGCGCAGGCCTTCGAGCTCCGCGTGCAGGGTAAAGACGTGGCTGGTTTGCGGGCCATCGGCTCCGGGTGGTGCGGTCAGCGCCAGCAGTCGCGCGGCGGCGTCGTCCGCCGTGGCGCCGTCGATGCCGATCAGCTCGTCCAGCGTCGGCAGCGTCGTCGGAAGCTGCGGACAGCGGATCAGTTCCGCGTTCCACACCGGCAGATGCGGATGCGTCCCGCGGCCGTCCGAGCAGTAGTCGAAACCGAGGACCTGCGTCTGGCGCAACGCATCGACGTTCATCTGCCAGCCCGCCGCCCCATGCACGCGCGGCGGCTCCTTGAACACGTCGGTGTAGCGCTCGCAGGCGAGCCGCATCTGCCTGGCCGTCCAGTCGGCGTCGGCCCCGGCCACGCCGTCCTGCCACTTGACGTGATCCCAGCAATGCAGCCCCGTTTCGAAGCCCTCGTCGCGCACCGCCAGCATCATGTCGCCCGCACGGCGTCCGATGTCGGGCCCGGGCAGCGCGGTGCCGTACAAGAGTGTGGTCACGCCGTAGTGTTGAACGACGGAGGTTCGGCGCACCTTGCTGAAAAATCCCGGCCGGAAAATGCGCTTGATCGCCCGCCCCGTGTGATCAGGCCCGACGCTGAACAGGAAGGTCGCGCCGACCTGGTGACGGCGCAGCAAGGCGAGCAGCGCGGGAACGCCCTCGCGCGTGCCGCGCAGCGTGTCGACGTCGATCTTCAGTGCCAGGATGCTCATGCCACTCGAACGATGATCATTGCAACGTCACTATGTCGACCCATGACGGATCGGCCGCCTGCAAGTTTAGCGTCCATTCGACCTCGCGCGAATCACAATTGCGGCAGCGGAAGGCCACGATGCTGGACGAAGCGATCGCTGGGGCCACGGCGGCGCCGGCGCGGGTTACAGCTAGCGCGCGCAGCGGCATGTACCAGGGAACGATATCGGTCACGATCAACGCGGCATTGTCCGGCGCGCGGAAGCGGAGGGCGAGCGCCTGCTGCGGCGCGGCGTCGATCTGGCGCGGAGGAAACGTGTCGCCCGTGGCGATGGCGTGCGCAGTCGTCGGCGCGATGATCCTGCCGGGGCGTTCGATGCCGTAGCTGCCCAGCCAGCGCGCCGGCGCGAGATCGAGTCGGCGCCACGCGTATGCGGGCAGGCCGATCCAGTGCTCGGCTGCCGGGTCATCGCCCGCCAGTACTGCCCGATCGCGCTTCCCGCATGCGAGCATGGTCTCGATCCCAAAGTTGATGTCGAACCCGGTCGCAAGCATGCCGTGCAAGGCCACCGGTCTCGCGCTCGCGCAAAGCGCGCGTGCCACGGCGTCGCGTGTCCAGGCCGGGTACAAGGGTTCGTCCTTCACCGACTGTGGAGGAGTCTTGAAGTCCGAAACATTGACCAGCGCACTGCGCAACCAGCTTTCGTCGCCGCGGCTCAGCTGCCCGCCGGCCAGCGCCAGCTGCGTCGCCACGATAAGGCCTGTCGCGCACATCGCTGCCGCGTAACCGGCGCTGCCACGCCCGGCCAGGGCCGTCAACGCGGCGCCAACCACGAGCGCCGCCGGGGGCATTAGAGCGAAGGTCATGTAGTACGGCGTAAAGCTCCGCAGCGCGGCGACAATGGCCACGTTCAGCACAAATGCCGCACCGGCGCAGATGGCAACGGTTGCGATGCGTCTGTTGGCGGCCAGCGCGATTGCACCCGCGGCGATGATGGTCCAGATCGCCGCAAGCACGCCATACCAGAGAAGCCCAGCGGTCCCGGAGCGATACAGGAAGGCTCCTGCCGCCATGCTGGGTGCGCCGACGAACATGTTCCACGGGATGCTCAGCACGTCCATCCAGCGCCACTGGCGCGACGCCTCCGCTACCGCGACCGACAATCGGGCGACCTCGGCGACGCGCGCCGACGACTCGAAGACGGCGGGCAAAAACGGCACCGCCAACAGCAGCGCCGCCGCGCCCAGGATGGCGACGCGCGGCATCGTCCCTGCCCTTGCGCGAGCCGCGACGACACCGGCCAGCAATGGCGAGAACAGCAAGCAGGTCGGATGCGCGTGGATGGCAAGACCAAGACTCAATGCCGCTACGATCAACCAGCCGTCGCTCTGCCGGCGCCACGATCGACAACAGGCAAAGAGAAAGAGCCACGCCGCGGCTTCGACCAGCACCGGATTGGTCCAGGTCACTGCCTGCAGTATCCCCGGTCCGGGCACCGCGACGGCGATCGCGGTAAAGAATCCGAAGCGCACGTCGGCGAGCTCTCGGCCGGTGCAATACGCCAGCGGGAATTTCGCGGCGGCGAGCAACCCCACCAGGACCGAGGTGCCGGTGATGCTCCCGGTGATCGCCATGCCAAGCGCTAGAAGGTAGTACCAGACCGGTCCCAGATAGAGCGCCGAGTTGATGATCGGGCCGTGGGCGACTAGGTGGCCTTCGATGATCTGCCGCGCGGCAGCGAGATCGCGCGCCGTATCGGCCGTCAGATTCGCCAGTGCGAACGGCAACACATAGGCCAGCGCCAGCAGCAAGAGCACCAGTCGCGACCACGGCAACGCGAGCGCGGTTTGCGGTTCGCCACGGAACCATGCCTGGGCGATCTTGATGTCGCGCCTGCTATTCGACCAGCTGTCGAGCCTCGGCGACCTGCCCGCTGTAGGCGTCGAAGATGCGCTTCAGCGATTCCTCCATCGTCACGGTCGGCTGCCACCCGAGCTCCGCACAGGTATTCCGGATGTCGGGGACGCGGTTCTGCACGTCCTGGTAACCCTTGCCATAGTAGCCTTCAGCGGTGGTGTCGACCAGCTCGACCTGCGCCGCCGTGTCGCGGTACTCGGGATAGGTCAGTGCGAGATCCAGCATCATCTGCGCGAGCTCCCTGACCGAATAATTATTGAGCGGGTTGCCGATGTTGTAGATCTTGCCGCTGGCGATGCCGTTGTCGTTGCTGATGATGCGCATCAGGGCAGAGACGCCATCATCGATGTAGGTGAACGCGCGTTTCTGCGTGCCGCCGTCGACCAGCTTGATCGGCTCGCCGCGTACGATGTGACCGAGGAACTGCGTGATCACGCGCGAGCTGCCTTCCTTGGCGGTGTTGATCGAGTCGAGTCCCGAGCCGATCCAGTTGAATGGCCGGAACAGCGTGTAGTCGAGTCCCTCCTGCTGACCGTAGGCGTGGATCACGCGATCCATCAACTGCTTCGCGCAGGCGTAGATCCAGCGCGGCTTGTTGATCGGTCCAAGCACCAGATTGGAAGTATCCGAATCGAACTCGGCATCGGTGCACATGCCGTAGACCTCTGAGGTCGAAGGAAAGACGATGTGCTTCTTGTAGCGCACGCAGGCGCGGACGATTGGCAGGTTGGCCTCGAAATCGAGCTCGAATACCCGCAGCGGCTCCCGCACGTAGGCGGCCGGGGTGGCGATCGCCACCAGCGGCAGCACGGTATTGCACTTCTTGATGTGATACTCGATCCATTCCTTGTTGATCGTGATATCGCCTTCGAAGAAGTGAAAGCGCTTTTCGGGCAGCAGGTCGGCTATGCGCTCGCTCTGCATGTCCATGCCGTACACCTCCCAGTCGGTCGAGGCGATGATGCGCTGGGACAAATGGTGGCCAATGAAGCCGTTGACGCCGAGTATCAGTATTTTTGGCATGGATCAGTCATGTTGATCCGGCGCGGACGCCGGTTGCTGGGCGCCGATTCTACCGGGAAGCGCCGCCGCATGGGCCGCCCGCCATTGCGCGAATGCGCCCGCACCGACGATAGCGTCGTCGATCTCGAGCTCGAGCACCTCAAGGATTCCGCCATCGCCGCAGCGTACGGTAATGCGCTCGTCGGCAATGTCGAAGACCGGCGCCATGACGGCAGGCGCCGTGGCGCCGATCACTCGCGTGCGCAACAGCCGCGCCGGATGGCCGTCGATCAGCGTGCGTGCTCCGGGGTAGGGCGGGGCGACCGCGCGCACCAGATTATGAATCGCGACTGCGCTCTTCGACCAGTCGATGACGCCATCCTCCGGCTTGCGTCCGCCAAAGTATGAGCTTTCGCCGTGGTCCTGCGGGATCCGCGGCGCGGTACCCGCCAGCAGTGCCGGCAGCACGCGATGCAAGGTGAGCTCGGCCGCGACCGTCACCTTGACAAAGACTTCGGCGGCGATGTCGTCCGGCAGAATCGGGACCGATGTCTGCGCGACGATGTCGCCGTTGTCCGGCTTGTCCCCCATGTAGTGCAGCGTTGCGCCGGTCTCGGGTTCACCGTGGATGATCGCCCAGTTCACCGGAGCACGACCGCGGTACTTCGGCAGCAGCGAGCCGTGCATATTCAGCGCTCCGCGCGGCGCCAGCGCCAGCACGGCGGGTGCGAGCATCCGCCGGTAGTAGAAGGAAAAGATGAAGTCCGGTCGCGCCTCGGCAACGCGGGCGACGATGTCGGCCGTATTCGGATCCGCGGGTGCGCTGGCGCGAATGCCGTATTCGGCGCAAGTGCGCGCGACGCTGCCGAACCAGATCGTCTCGCCGGCGCTGTCGTCGTGCGTGATCACCAGGGGAACCTCGACGCCGTGCGCCAGCAGTACCTTCAGACAGCGCACGCCGACGTTGTGGTAGCCGAATACGACGGCGCGCGTCATGACGGATGGGGACGCGTTCAGCGCAGCGAATCGCCCGGCCGGACGGCAGCGTCCGGTGTGGGCTCCGCTTTTTCCAGCACAGCGCGCACGGTGTAGCGCGGCCGGTCGCGCACCTGCTGGTAGATCCGGCCGACGTACTCGCCGATGAGGCCGACGCCGAACAGCATCATGCCGATCAGAAAAAAGGCGAGGATGTCGCGATCCCAGAGTGTGGCCAGTCCTTCGCGCCAGCCCGAGAGCAGCAATCGCTCGACGATGACGACGAGGTACGTCGCCAGGGCGGCGGCCGAGACGAGCATGCCGAACATCGAGAACAGCTGCAACGGCACCAGAGAAAAGCCGGTGATCAGGTCGAAATTGAGCCGTATCAGCTTGTACAGCGAATACTTCGATTCGCCCGCAACGCGCTCGGCGTGGGCGACCTCGATTTCGGTCGGATTGTGCGCGAACGTGTATCCCAGCGCCGGGATGAAGGTGCTGACCTCGCGCGTCGATGCGATCGCCTGCACGATATCGTCGCTGTATGCGCGCAGCATGCAGCCCTGGTCGGTCATCCGGATGCGGGTGATGCGCTCGCGGACGTGGTTCATCGCCTTCGAGGCCGACCGGCGCCACCACGCATCCTCGCGCGCGCGCCGGATCCCGCCGACGTAGTCGTGGCCTCGGTCCATCGCGGCCAGCAGCTTGGCGATCTCCTCCGGCGGGTTCTGCAAATCGGCGTCCAGTGTGACGACTCGGCTGCCGCGGCTCCTCTCGAAGCCTGCGACGATCGCCATGTGCTGACCGTAATTGGCGTTGAACAGCACGACGCGCGTCACCGCGGGACGCCGGTTGAACTGGTCCTTGAGCAGCGCAGCGGAAGCGTCGCGGCTGCCGTCGTCGATGAATATCACCTCATAAGGCACGGCCAGCTGGTCGAGCGCCGGGTACAGGCGTTCGAAGAGAGCCGCCAGACCGGCCGCCTCGTTGTAGACCGGGATCACGACCGAAAGCTGCGGGGTGGCCATCGTCATTTCCCCGCAGCGGCAATGATCGCCGCGGCCGCCTCGCATACCCGGTCGACGTCCGCTTCGTGAAGCCTGGTGTGCAGCGGCAAGGTCACCGTCTCGCGCGCAATGCGCTCGGCATTTGGAAACTGACCTTCGCGGCCGCCGTAGCGCCGGCCGAGCGTGCAAAGATGCAGCGCTTCGTACGAAACGCCGGTGCCGATCGCGCGCGCCTCCATCGCGTTGCGGAAGCCGATGCGGTCGATCGACAGACGTTCGAGCGGCAGCAGGATAGAGAACATGTTCCAGGAGTGAGCGTCGTCCGCGCTTGCTGGCCGCGGCGGCAGGACGCAGGCGGGGTCGGTCACAAAACCGGCGAAGTAACGCTCGACCAGCAGGCGGCGCCTCGCCAGAAACTCCGGCAGACGCTCGATCTGCGCCCAGCCGATGCGCGCGTTGACGTCGGGCAGGTTGAACTTGCCGCCCGGAAACGCGACGTCGCGCGTGCGGTCGGGCAGAGGCGTGATGCCATGGAAGCGCAGCGTCTCGACGCGCCGCGCTTCGTCCTCGTCGTTGACGACCAGCGCGCCGCCTTCGATCGAGGTGGC
Organism: uncultured beta proteobacterium; assembly: GCA_963828665.1. Classification (GTDB taxonomy): domain Bacteria; phylum Pseudomonadota; class Gammaproteobacteria; order Burkholderiales; family Casimicrobiaceae; genus PALSA-1003. The sequence continues at coordinate 201,935 of CAWHFL010000015.1, read as the reverse complement.
ATTCTTGTTCGGATGAAAGCTGAACGTGACGATGTCGCCGATGGCGCCGACATTCCGGCCCCGCCAACGTGAGCCCAGCACCAGCGCCGCGTCCTCGATCACGCGCAGGCCGCGTCTTTTCGCCAGTGCGTAGAGTGCGTCGAGGTCGACCAGCGCGCCGGGAAAGTGGGTCGGAATGATCGCCTTGGTGCGCGGCGTGATCGCCGCCTCCACTTCTCCGAGGTCGATGTTGCGCGTGACCAGGTCGCAGTCGACGAACACCGGCGCCGCACCCACTTTGACGATCATGTTGAGCACGGTGAAAAAACTCTGCGCCCCGGTGATCACCTCGTCGCCGGGGCCCACGCCGCAAAGCTGCAGCGCGACCTCGATCGCGGCCGTCGCCGAGGTCAGCGCGCGCACCGGTCGGCCGCCGCAGAACGCTTCGAGCTGGCGCTCGAAGCGCGCTACCCAGGGCCCGCTGGTGATCTGGCCTGAGCGCAGCACTTCGGCTACGCCGGCGATCGTCGCTTCGTCGAGGTCCGGACCGGCGAACTTGAGATATGCGGCCTGTACCGGCTGCTCGCGTGCCGTCATTGGATTAGCTCCTCGCGACCAGCCAGACGCCCAGCACGATGAAGCCGATACCGAGCCAGCGCATGACGCTCACGCCTTCGTCGAACAGATAATAGGCGGCGACCGCATTGATCACATAGCCCAGCGACAGCATCGGATACGCGATCGACACCGGCACGCGCGAGAGGCCGAGTATCCACACGATCAGGCTGAAGCCATAGCAGATGACGCCGCCGATGAAATGCGGCTCGACCGCCATCCTGCCGAATTCGCCGGCCCAGTTGGCGCGAGTCAGCGTGATGACACCGAGCGTATTGGTGCCGGCCTTGAGCAGCAGCTGCGCGACCGCGTTCAGCAGCACGCCGGTAAGCAGGAAGGAAAATCCGGACAGGTTCATGGCCGGCCGGTGTCGCTGCAATGCATCGGCGCTCGTCCCTCGAGTCGGTTCAACGGCGGCTGACGATCACGCGGCGCGGATCACGGCCGAGCTCCCGCATCGGCACGCCTTCGCGCCGCAGCTTCTCGTACATGTCGACCTGCATGATCGCATACGCCTGCTCCGCCCGGTCCCAGCGCTGCTTCCATTCGACCAGCGTCGGTACCGCCTTGTCGGGTTCGAGGCCGAGCCCCATCGCCAGTTCGTCCAGGTGCTCGACCGGCGTCACCGTGCGGCCCAGGTACCAAGGCAGCGTCTGATCGTACATCTTGACCGAGTAGAACGGCACGTCGCCGGCGAGCCGGCCGTGCTCGGCGACGACGCGCGACAGGATCGGCGCCGCCGAGCGCGAGTCGGCGAGCTCGTCGTGGCCCGTCAGAACGATTAGCGCAGCCAGTTGCGTGCTCAGTGCCACCGCCAGTATCGCCGCGGTGCGCTTGCGGGTTCCAAGCCACCAGAGACTGGCCACACCGCCGGCCAGCGCTACGGCGAACGCCGCCGTCAGCCATCGGCCATAAGCAAGCAACGGAGCGAGTGGCTGTCGCTCGTCGGCGAAGCGTTGCGCGATGATATCGAAGCCCAAGCTCGTTGCCAGCAAGCACGCGCCGGTAAAGATCACCAGCGGCAACGTCAACCAGAACAACCTTCGCTCAGGCAGCGCCGCGAGGCGGGCGCCGATCACCAGCGCCAGCGCCGGAAATATCGGCAATATGTACGAAGGCAGCTTGGAACTCGACACGCTGAAAAAAACAAAGATGAATACCGTCCATACCAGCGCGTAGCGTTGCCAGCTGAAGCCGTTGCTGTCGGCGATGGCGCCCGACCAGAGGCGGGGAGCAGTACAGACGAACACCGTCAGCCACGGCAGGATACCCACGGCAAAAATCGGAAGGAAATACCACCACGCGCCCTCGCGATGGTGCTCGTTGGTGAGGAAGCGCTCGAAGTGCTCGTGGATGAAAAAGAAATGGAAGAATTCGGGATTGCGCAGCGACACGGCGATGAACCACGGCGCGGCGATCAGCGCGAACAGCAGCAGGCCGGCCACCGGATGCAGCCGCCGCCACACCGCCCAGTCTCGCGTCAGCAGCGAATAAACGACGAGAGACGCTCCCGGAAGGACGACACCGATCAGTCCCTTCGACAGCACGGCCAGCGCCAGCGCCGACCAGGCTAACAGCATCCACGCGCGCCGCTCGCGCTCGGCCGCGGCGCCCCGCTGCGCCAGCAGCAGCGCGCCGAGGCCGACGCTCATCCAGAACGTGAGTCCCGCGTCCAGCGTCAGGATATGCGCGTTGAGCACATACCAGACGCATCCGCCGAGCGCCGCCGCGCTGTACAGACCCAGGCGAGGTCCATCGAGGCGCAACCCGACATAACCGATGAACAGCACGCCGGCAAAGCCGGCGAGCGCCGGCCACAGACGCGCAGTCCACTGATGGATGCCGAAAGCCTCGTATGAGGCAGCAGTGAGCCAGTATTGCAGCGCAGGCTTTTCGAAATACTTGATGCCGTCCAGGCGAGGCGTCAGCCAGTCGCCGCTGACGACCATTTCGCGCGGTATCTCCGCATAGCGGCCTTCGTCGGGATGGATCAGTCGCCGATACTCGAGATTGGCGAACCACATCAGCGCGAAGACCACGACCAGAGCGATCACTGAGGACCGTGAAAGCGCGGTATCGCGCGATCGAGCGGCGGGGTCGATGGAGGCGGGCATCGGGGTTTGACCCGGCGAGAAACCGGATCGAGCGCGATTTTACCGTGTTCGGCGCGCGAATGCGCCCAGCGCGACTCGCGCGAATGCCTTCCGTTTCGTTGCCGTCGGCTTGCCGCTGAGCGGACGATTCGCTACCATGCCGCCATGTCCTGTCGTTGCCTTGCCTTCCAATCCAGTGCGCATTGTCGCGGCGATGCACACGCGGCAGACCGCGCGCGCTAGCCCGGCCTTACGGACAGGGAACAGCCGCCAGGAAGCCGCTGGCGGTTTTTTCATGGCGAATCGAGATGTCGACATCGCTCCGTCTGTACGACAACTACACGCGCAGCCTGCGGGCGTTCGAGCCGCTGCAACCCGGCGCCGTCGGCCTTTATACCTGCGGCCCGACGGTCTACGACTATCAGCACATCGGGAACTTCCGCACCTTCCTGTTCGAAGACATCCTGAGGCGTGTGCTCGAATGGAACGGCTACCGCGTGCGGCACGTGATGAACATCACCGACGTCGGCCATCTGACGTCCGACGCCGACACCGGCGAAGACAAGATGGAAAAGGGAGCGCGGCGCACCGGCCGCACCGCGTGGGAAATCGCGGAGCTCTATACGACGGCGTTCATCGACGACATGCAGCGACTCAACATCGAGCCGCCGACGGTGCTCAGCCGCGCGACCGACCACATCGCCGAGCAGATCGAGTTCATCGCCGATATCGAGAAGAACGGCTACACCTATCGCACTTCGGATGGCATCTATTTCGACACCAGCAAGCAACCCGACTACGGTTATCTGGCGCGTCTGGACAAAGCGGGGCTCGATGCGGGCCGGCGGGTCGATCTCGGTGAAAAGAAAAGCGCGACCGATTTCGCGCTGTGGAAGTTTTCGCCGCCCGGCGAGAAGCGCCAGATGGAGTGGCCGAGCCCTTGGGGGATCGGTTTTCCCGGATGGCACATCGAGTGCTCGGCGATGGCGCAGAAATACCTCGGAGACTATTTCGACATCCATTGCGGCGGAGAGGACCACATCCCGGTCCATCACACCAACGAAATCGCGCAGACCGAGGCCCGCGTCGGCACGCGACTCGCGAATTTCTGGATGCATGGCTATTTTCTGCTGGCCAACGACGCCAAGATGGCCAAGTCGGCCGGCGAGTTCCTGCGCATCCAGGCTTTGATCGACCGCGGGTACGACCCGCTGGCCTACCGCTATCTGTGTCTGACCGCGCACTATCGCAGCCAGCTCAATTTCACCTGGGACGCGCTCGACGCCGCGGGCATCGGCCTGGATCGGATGCGCCGCGCGGTGCACGCGCTGCCCGCTGGCGGCGAGCCGGATCGGTCGTATGTCGAGCGTTTCACCGGCGCGGTCAACGACGACCTCAACGTTCCGAAGGCCCTGGCGATCGCCTGGGAAATCCTGCGCGGCGATCTTTCCGATCGCGCGGCCACTCGAGCGACATTGCTCGCGTTCGATCGAATCTTCGGGCTCGGCCTGGAGGCCTGGCGCCCACCGGTCGAGACGGTGCCCGAAGCGGTCAATGCGCTGGCCGCGGCGCGCGCTGCCGCGCGGGTGGCCAAGCAATGGGCGGAAGCCGACCGCCTGCGGGCGGAGTTGCATGCCGCGGGATGGGAAATGGAAGATCGCGGTGACGGCTACCTGCTCAGGCGCCGATAGCCGCGCATCCGCTCGGCGACCCTGACAACGGGCAACATGAAACTCGCCACGCTCAAGGACGGAAGCCGAGACGGTAGCCTCGTCGTCGTGTCACGCGATCTGGCGCACGCGATCGCAGTGCCGGCGATCGCGCGTACGCTTCAGGCGGCGCTCGACGACTGGAAGACCGCGCAGCCGCTCCTTGCGGACGTGTACCGCTGCATCAATGAGGGCGGACTCGCCGGCACGATGGCTTTCGACGCCGCGCTCGCGCATTCACCGCTCCCCCGCGCCTACCAGTGGGCCGATGCCTCCGCCTACGTCAATCATGTCGAGCTGGTGCGCAAGGCGCGCGGCGCCACGATGCCCGTCGAGTTCTGGACCGATCCGCTGATGTACCAGGGCGGTTCCGACAGCTTCGTCGGCCCGCGGGACGACATCGTCTGCGCCGACGAAGCATTCGGAATCGACCTCGAGGCCGAGGTCGCGGTGATCACCGGCGACGTGCCGATGGGCGCGAGCCCGCAAGCTGCGGCATCGGCGATCCGCCTGCTGATGCTGGTCAACGACGTGAGCCTGCGCAACCTCATCCCCGGCGAGTTGGCCAAGGGTTTCGGCTTTTTTCAGAGCAAGCCCGCATCCGCTTTCTCGCCGGTCGCGGCAACGCCGGACGAGCTGGGCATCGCCTGGCGCGAGGGCAAGGTTCATCTGCCGCTGCTGACATTCGTCAATGGCGTCCTGTTCGGTCGCCCGAACGCGGGCGTCGACATGACGTTCGATTTTCCGACGCTGCTCGCGCACGCGGCGCGGACGCGCGAGCTCGGGGCCGGCAGCATCATTGGCTCCGGGACGGTGTCGAACAAGGAAGACGGCGGTCCCGGTCGGCCGGTCGCGCAGGGGGGCGCGGGCTACGCTTGCATCGCCGAACAGCGCACGGTGGAAACATTGCGGGAAGGCAAGGCCAGCACGCCGTTCCTGCGCTTCGGCGACCGCGTACGCATCGACATGCACGACGCTTCCGGGCAATCGATCTTCGGCGCGATCGACCAGCGGGTGCGGCGGGCGGATTGACCGATGTCTCGCGAGCGGCGGTCCGCCCGGACGATCAATAGAGACGCTGGACCGGCCCGGAATAGAGCACGGGCCCGGTGGGCAGTCCGGTCGGCGATCCGCCGCGCGGCTCGAGGCTGACCGCGAGCGTCGCAATGTTCTCGAGCGCGGAGCCCGCGGCCACCGGCAGCGCGATCTGCGCGATGCCGGACGCGGGTACCAGTCCCAGCGAGCGTGGATTGCCTGTGGCCGGCAGCGCCCAGAGCTGCAGCGAACGGTCGGTGCCGGGAGAAAGCGGTGTGACCGTCTTTATCGTCAGCAGGCGTCCGCTCCTGCCTGCCGAGGCGATAAGCGCCGGCTTCGCGTCCTGGCCCGCCAGGACGACGACCAGCCTCGCTTCCGGCAGTTCGAGCGGCGGCGACAGCAGCACCAGCGCCAGCGCGATGGCCGTCGCGAATCCGGCCAGCGCGAGGCCGCGCCACAGACTGACGCTGGCCCAGACGGCGCGGCGTTCCGCTGCGGATGCCACACGGCCCCGGTCGATGCGGGCGACGATCGCCGCCCAGACGCTCCCCGGCGGCTCGATCGGCGGCACGCTTTGCCCGAGCGGCGAGAGTCGATCCTCCCAGGCGCGTATCGCGTCGGCGAGGACGCGGTCGCTCCGCGCCAGGCGGGCGAATCGCGTGCGGGCACGCGCCGGCATCGTCCCCAGCACGTATTGCGCGGCCAGTGCGTCGGCGCGTTCGGGAGTCCGGTAGTTCATCGCTTAGCGTCGTTGGTCGCCTGGCGCGTGCGGTCAGCGCTGCACGCCGGCGCCGTCGAGGCAGGCCTTCAGGCGTTCGAGTCCGCGCCTGACCCAGGACTTGACTGTGCCCAACGGCTCTTTGAGATGCCGCGCAAGCTCCGAATGCGACAGACCCTGGTAGAACGCCAGCGCGATCGCCTGCTTCGGGCCGGCGTCGAGCGTCTCGACGCAGCGTCTGACCGAGTTCGCTTCGGCGCCGCTCAGGAGCAATTCCAGCGGCGTCGGGCTTCGATCGGCAATCGCCATCGCGTGCTCCTCATCGTCGATGTTTACCGTGTCGACATCGCGCTTGCGCAGCCGGTCGAGGCAGCGGTTGCGTACGACGCTGGTCAGCCAGGTCAGAGGCTGGCTCCTGGCCGCGACGTAGGAACCGGCGTGGTGCCACACGTTGACGAAGCTTTCCTGCAGGACCTCCTCCGCGGCCGCCGATTCACGCAATATACGCATCGCGACCCCATACAGATGCGATGAGGTCATGCGGTAGAGCTGCTCGAACGCCGATTGATCGGCCAGCGCCGTGCGCGCGAGGAGCTCCATCAGTCGCGCGCTGCGCTCGAGTTGGCGCGCGGGATCGACGGCCATCAGGAGTTTCGCGCGCCGTGGGAGAGCCGCGCGATGATGCGATCATCCGGCATCGCGCCCCTTGCGCCACAGTACGTCTTCGCGCTCGGCGCTGCGATTGAGCACCCGCGCCAGCACGAACAGCAGGTCGGACAGCCGGTTCAGATATTTTCGTGCCGGTTCGGCCACGGCGTCGGTCTGCGCTAGCCGCACCAGTGCCCGCTCGGCGCGGCGGCAGACAGTGCGCGCGACATGAGCGAGACTGGCGGCGCGCGTTCCGGCGGGCAGGATGAACTCCTTCAGCGGCTTCAAATGGGCGTTGAAGCGCTCGACCGCGGACTCGAGCCGTTCGACGTGGGCCTCGTTGACCGCGTTGTAGCCGGGAATCGACAGCTCGCCGCCCAGATCGAACAGGTCATGTTGCACATCGATCAGACAGGAGGCGACCGTCGGCGGCAGGTCTTCGGCGAGCAGCACGCCCAGGTTCGAATTGAGCTCGTCGACTGCGCCGATCGCGTCGATACGCGGCGAATCCTTGGCCACGCGCGAGCCGTCGCCTAAGCCCGTCGTTCCGGCGTCGCCGGTGCGGGTGACGATTTTCGACAAGCGGTGCCCCATCGCTTTTCGCTTCCGTCGCGAATCAGAAGGAGCGGCCAGCATAGTGAATTCGCTGCACCGCGGCAAGCGGCGTCTATCGGGATTTCGCGCCGCAGCCCATTGCGCCGCGGCAATTGTGTTTTCGGATGGATTGGTTACCATGTCGCTGCAGCCTTCGAAGAAACCCGCCGCACGATCCGCGATGCCCAAGTCCAGCCCTTACGAGCACGGCCTCGACAAGAACGCCGCCAATTACGCGTCGTTGTCGCCGATCTCGCTGATCGCGCGCACCGCTTATACGTATCCCCGGCAGCTCGCGGTTGTGCACGGCAGCCGACGCCTGACTTGGGAGGAAACGTACGCGCGCTCGCGGCGCCTGGCCTCGGCGCTGGTGCGCGCCGGCGTCGGCCCGGGCGAGACCGTCGCGGTGATGGCCGCGAACACGCCGGAGATGGTCGAGGCGCATTTCGGCGTGCCGATGAGCGGCGGCGTGCTCAATACGCTCAACACGCGGCTGGACGCCGATGCGATCGCATTCATGCTCGGCCATGGCGAAGCGAAGGTGCTGCTGACCGACACCGAATTCGCGCCTATCGTCGGCGCGGCGCTGCAAAAACTCGATCAAAAGCCGGCGGTCATCGACATCGCCGACTCGATGGGCCCGGGCGGCGACAAGCTCGGCCAGCTCGACTACGAAGCATTCCTCGGAGGCGGCGATCCCGACTTCGACTGGAAGCTGCCCGCCGACGAATGGTCGGCGATCGCGCTCAACTACACCTCGGGCACGACCGGCAATCCGAAAGGCGTCGTCTACCACCATCGCGGCGCGTACCTGAATGCGCTGTCGAACATCATCGACTGGGGCATGCCGCGGCATTCGGTCTACCTCTGGACCTTGCCGATGTTCCATTGCAACGGCTGGTGCTTTGCCTGGACGATGGCGGCCAACGCGGGCACCAACGTGTGCCTGCGGAAGGTCGAGGCCAAACCGGTCCTCGATGCGATTCGCACGCATCGGGTCACGCACTACTGCGGCGCGCCGATAGTGCACGCGATGCTTATCAACGCGCCGGCGGAGTGGAAGCAGGGCATCACGCATCAGGTCAGCTGCCTGGTCGCTGCGGCGGCGCCGCCGGCTTCGGTGATCGAAGGCATGCAGCTGATGGGATTCGATATCACGCACGTCTACGGGCTGACCGAGACCTATGGGCCGGCGTCGGTTTGCGCCAAGCATCCGGAGTGGAGCACGCTAGACGTCGGTGCGCAGGCCGAGCGCAATGGCCGCCAGGGAGTGCGCTATACCTGCGAGGAAGGCATGACGGTCATGGACCCCGCGACGATGACGGTGGTGCCGCGCGACGGCGAAACAATGGGCGAGATCATGTTCCGCGGCAACATCACGATGAAGGGCTATCTTAAGAATGCGGCGGCCACCGACGAGGCGTTCGCCGGCGGCTGGTTTCACTCGGGCGACCTTGCGGTGCTGCAGCAGGACGGTTACGTCAAGATCAAGGACCGCTCCAAGGACGTCATCATCTCGGGCGGCGAGAACATCAGCTCGATCGAGGTCGAGGACACGCTGTACCGCCACTCGGCCGTGCTCGCCGCCGCGGTCGTCGCGCAGCCCGATCCCAAGTGGGGCGAGACGCCGTGTGCGTTCGTCGAGATCAAGGCCGGCGCGACCGTCACCGAGGCCGAACTGATCGAGCATTGCCGCGGCCATCTGGCGCGCTTCAAGGCGCCCAAGCGCGTGATCTTCGGCGAGCTGCCCAAGACGTCGACCGGCAAGATCCAGAAGTTCGTGTTGCGCGAGCGCGTCCGTTCGACCAGCGCGATCGAATAGGTGCCGCGATGAATCCTCCTCCGTTCGAATCGTCGGCCGAGCCCGTGATCCTGCGTGCCGACACCGGCGGCGTGACCACGCTGACCTTGAACCGCCCGGCGCAGTTCAACGCGATCAATGCCGCGATGCTGCGCGCACTGCAGGCGGCGCTCGACGCGATCGGACGCGACGATTCGGTGCGCGTCGTCGTCCTGGCCGGCGCCGGACGCGCGTTCTGTCCCGGCCACGATTTGAAGGAAATGCTCGCGAATTCGAACGAGGAGTTCATCGGCGGCCTGTTCAGAAGCTGCTGCGAAGTGATGTTGAGCCTGCGCCGCTTGCCGCAACCGGTGATCGCCAAGGTCCATGGCATCGCGACGGCGGCGGGGTGCCAGCTGGTTGCCGCCTCCGACATGGCGGTCGCCGCCGCCGACGCCCGATTCGCAACCTCGGGCATCAATTTCGGGTTGTTCTGTGCGACGCCGGGTGTTCCGGTGTCGCGCAACATCGCCACCAAGCGTGCTTTCGAGATGGTGATGACCGGCGAGTTCGTCGACGCGCCGACGGCGCTCGCCTGGGGACTCATCAATCGCATCGCGCCGCCGGGCGAGCTCGACGCCCACGTCGCGGCGCTGGCGCGGGTGCTGATCGCCAAGCCCCGACGCGTGCTTGCCGCCGGCAAGAAGTTCTTCTACGAGCAGCAGGAGAAGAGCATCGTCGAGGCCTACGCGCTGGCCAGCGAGCTCATCACGCAAAACATGCTGGGTGAGGATGCCCAGGAAGGCGTGACCGCCTTTGTCGAGAAACGCGAGCCTCGCTGGGACCCATAAGCTTAGCGGGGCGGGCGGAGGCTTGTCGCCGCCCCAGGGTTTCGATTGCCAACGGGTACCACGGCCCGGATAATCGCCCGACACAGCGACAGGGGGAGTCCGGGGGCGAGCTTGGCCGGACAGCGCATGGCCGACGACATCATTCTCGAAACCCGCGGACTGACCAAGGAGTTCAAGGGTTTCGTCGCCGTCAATGGCGTCGATCTGCAGGTGCAGCGCGGCACCATCCACGCGCTGATCGGCCCCAACGGCGCCGGTAAGACGACCTGCTTTAACCTGCTGACCCATTTCCTGACGCCGACGCGCGGTCAGATCTTCTACAAGGGCGCCGAGATCACCGGCTCGCGTCCGGCAGCGATCGCCCGCATGGGGCTGGTCCGCTCGTTCCAGATTTCCGCGGTTTTTCCGCATTTGACGGTGCGCGAAAACGTCCGGGTCGCATTGCAGAGAAAGCGCGGCCACTCGCTCGACTTCTGGCGCTCCGAGCGCGTGCTGCGCGAGCACGACAGCCGCGCCAGCGAATTGATCCACGCGGTGGGTCTGGAACAGTTCGAGGGCCAGAAAGCCGTCGAGCTGCCCTATGGCAGAAAGCGCGCACTGGAGATAGCCACGACGTTGGCGCTCGATCCCGAAATGCTGTTGCTGGACGAGCCGACGGCCGGCATGACGCACGCCGACGTCGATCGCATTGCCGCGCTGATCAAAAAGGTCGCTGCCGACCGGACGGTGCTGATGGTCGAACACAACCTGTCAGTCGTCTCGACCTTGTCCGATCACATCACTGTGCTCGCCCGTGGCGAAGTGCTGGCCAAAGGTGATTACGCATCCGTCTCGAAGAACCCGGCCGTCATCGACGCCTACCTTGGCGGTATCCATGCCTGAAGTCGCGCCGCGAGCGAACGGCACGGCCTCGCCTCTGCTGGCGGTGCGCGACCTGCAAGCCTGGTACGGTGAGTCGCATATCCTGCACGGCGTCGCCTTCGATGTCGCGCAAGGCGAGGTCGTGACCTTGCTGGGGCGCAACGGCGCCGGCAAGACGACGACGCTGAAGTCGATCATGGGCGTTGTGCCCAGGCGTGAAGGCTCGGTCCTGTTCGAGAATCAGCAGACGGTGAACCTGGCGTCGAACCGCATCGCGCGACTGGGCGTGGCCTGGTGTCCGGAGGAGCGCGGCATTTTCGCGAGCCTGAGCGTCGAGGAAAACCTGATGCTGCCGCCGAAAGTGCGCGACGGCGGGATGGCGGTCGAGCAGATCTACGAGCTCTTTCCCAACCTTGCCGAGCGGCGCGCGAGCCAGGGCACCAAGCTCTCGGGCGGCGAGCAGCAGATGCTGGCGATCGGCCGGATCCTGCGCACCGGCGCGCACCTGTTGCTGCTCGACGAACCGACCGAAGGCCTGGCGCCGGTGATCGTCCAGCAGATCGGCCGCACGATAGTCCAGCTGAAGGCGCGCGGGTACACCATCCTGCTGGTCGAACAGAATTTTCTTTTTGCCGCGACGGTCGCCGACCGTCACTATGTAATGGAGCATGGACGTATCATTGACATGATTGCCAATTCCGAGCTTGATGCGAAAATGCCGAAGCTGCACGAGTACCTCGGCGTCTAAAGCGACAAGCGTTTTGCAGTCGCCGTTTTCTTAAGGGGAAAGTCCGATGAAAGCATTGAAACGCAGCCTGCTTGCGCTGGCCATCGCCGGTACGTTCGTCGCCGGTGCCGCGCAGGCGCAGATTTCCGACAACATGATCAAAATCGGCGTCCTGTCCGACATGTCGGGCCTTTATACCGATCTTGCCGGCGCGGGTTCGATCGTTGCCGCGAAGATGGCGGTGCAGGATTCCGGCATCGAGAAGCGCGGCTACAAGGTCGAGATCGTCTCGGCCGACCATCAGAACAAGCCCGACATCGGGTCCGCGATCGCACGCCGCTGGTACGACGCCGAAAACGTCGACGCCATCGCGGACGTTCCGACGTCAAGCGTGGCGCTGGCGGTCGCGCAGATCACCAAGGAAAAGAACAAGGTGTTCCTCGTCTCGGGAGCCGGCTCCTCGGATCTCACGGGCAAAGCGTGCACGCCCAACACCGTGCACTTCACCTACGATACGTGGATGCTTGCCAATGGCACAGGCACCGCGATCACCAAACATGGCGGCAGTTCCTGGTTCTTCATCACCGCGGACTACGCTTTCGGCCAGGCCCTCGAGCGCGACACCGCGGCCGCGGTGGAAAAGAACGGCGGCAAGGTCCTGGGTGACGTCAAGGTGCCGCTCAGCACCGCGGATTTCTCGTCGTTTCTGCTCCAGGCGCAGGCATCAAAGGCCAAGATCATCGGGCTCGCCAATGCCGGCGCCGACACGACGAACGCGATCAAGCAGGCGTCCGAGTTCGGGATCGTCAAGGGTGGCCAGACGCTGGCCGGATTGCTGGTGTTCATCACCGACGTCCATTCGCTCGGACTGCCGACCGCACAGGGCCTGACGCTGACCACGACGTTCTACTGGGACATGAACGACAAGACGCGAGCTTTCTCCAAGCGATTCTCGGCGCAGGACAAAGGCATCCATCCAACGATGGTGCACGCTGGCGTGTACGGTGCGGTGCTGCACTACCTGAAAGCGGTCGAGGCGCTGAAAAGCGACTCGGATGGCGCCAAGGTTGTCGCCAAGATGAAGGAGATACCCACTGACGATCCGCTGTTCGGCAAGGGCTCGATCCGCGCCGACGGCCGCGGGATCCATCCGGCCTATCTGGTCGAAGTCAAAAAGCCGGCGGAGTCGAAGGCGGAGTGGGACTACTTCAAGATAGTCTCGACGATTCCCGCGGACGAGGCATTTCGTCCGCTCGAAGGATGGCGGCTGCTCTTTGATCAAATAGCGGTCGATCATCGGCCGCGCCGGCATGTTCTGCGATTTTGCGGGAGATTGGCGCCGCGCGACGACCGGCTGCGCACGTTGGAGGGGGCGCCTTGCGGCGCCCGCCGATGCCGGGCTTCCGCCGTGCCTTGCGGTTTCCACGTATCGCAACGGGGACGTGTAGATGCAGGCGCTGTTCGGGCAACTGCTGATCGGTTTGATCAACGGCGCGTTCTACGCAATGCTTTCGCTTGGACTCGCGCTGATCTTCGGCTTGCTGAACATCATCAATTTCACGCACGGGGCGCAGTATATGATGGGCGCCTTCTGCGCGTGGTTCCTGCTCGAGAAGGCCGGCGTCGGCTATTGGTGGGCGCTGCTGCTCACGCCGATCGTCGTCGGCGCGATCGGCATAGTGATCGAGCGCACGATGCTCTCGCGCCTGTACAAGCTCGATCACCTGTACGGATTGCTGCTCACGTTCGGCCTGGCGCTGATCATCCAGGGACTGTTCCGCAACGAGTTCGGCTCGTCCGGACTGCCGTACCGGATCCCGCCGGAGCTTGCCGGCGGCGTCAATCTCGGTTTCATGTTCCTGCCCATCTACCGGGGCTGGGTGATCGTCGGGTCGCTGGTCGTTTGCTTATCGACCTGGTACGTCATCGAGCGCACCAAGCTCGGGAGCTACTTGCGCGCGGCGACCGAGAATCCTGTCCTGGTGCAGGCGTTCGGCGTCAACGTGCCGCGCATGATCACGCTGACGTTCGGCTTCGGCGTAGGGCTGGCGGCGCTGGCCGGCGTCATGGCGGCGCCGATCTACCAGGTCAATCCGTTGATGGGCGCGGACCTCATCATCGTCGTGTTCGCCGTCGTCGTGATCGGAGGCATGGGCTCGATCATGGGAGCGATCCTCACCGGCTTCGGCCTCGGTATCGTCGAAGGCCTGACCAAGTACTTCTATCCCGAGGCCTCGAACACGGTGATCTTTGTCGTGATGGTGATCGTGCTGCTGTTCCGGCCGGCAGGCCTCTTCGGGCGCGAGCGTTAGATGTCGAGCGCGAGCCCCGTGATTTCGTCCTGGCGCGGACCCCACGCCACGATGCTGATCGGCACGGCGCTGATGGCTGCGGCGTTGGCGATCGCGCCGCTGGTCGGCGTCTATCCGGTGTTCCTGATGAAGGCGCTTTGTTTTGCGCTGTTCGCCTGCGCATTCAATCTGCTGCTGGGCTTCGGTGGCCTGCTTTCGTTCGGTCATGCGATGTTTCTCGGCACGGCCGGCTACGTGTGCGCCTATGCCGCGAAGGTCTGGGGATTTCCGCCCGAGCTTGCGATCGCGACTGGAACGGCTGCCGCGGCGCTGCTCGGCGTCGTCGTCGGGGCGCTGGCGATCCGGCGGCAGGGGATCTACTTTGCGATGATCACGCTGGCCGTCGCCCAGATGATGTATTTCTTCTATCTGCAGACGCCGTTCACTCATGGCGAAGACGGCATCCAGGCGGTGCCGCGTGGCCAGCTGTTCGGCGTGCTGGACCTGTCGCAACCGCTGACGATCTACTACATGGTGCTGACGATATTCATCGCCGCATTTCTGCTGATCTACCGGATCGTCCACTCCCCATTCGGACAGGTGCTCAAGGCCATCCGCGAGAACGAGCCGCGCGCGATCTCTCTGGGTTACGACGCCGATCGCTACAAGCTGCTGGCGTTCGTGCTGTCGGCGACCCTGGCGGGCCTGGCGGGAGCGACCAAGGCGATCGTGTTTCAGCTGGCCTCGCTGACCGACGTGCATTGGTCGATGTCGGGCGAAGTCGTGCTGATGACCTTGCTCGGCGGCATGGGCACGATCTTCGGACCGGTGGTCGGTGCATTCGTCATTGCCGGACTGGAAAACTACCTGGCGGGTTTCGGCGAATGGGTGACCATCATCACCGGCGCGATCTTCGTCGTCTGCGTCCTCGCGTTCCGCCGCGGCATCGTCGGCGAGATCGCGGCCTGGTGGGCGCGTCGCGCCGGCTGACCGGCTGGGGTCTGGCGCTGCTGCCGGCGGCGTTAGCCGTCGGTGCCGGCGCGCAGCAGCTCGAGGCCATGGGTGCGTGCCGCGACGGCGTACCGAACGGTGCGTACGAGCTGTATCAGGCCGACGGCCGATTGCGCGTCGTCGGAGCATTTGCGCTGGGCCGGCGGACGGGCACGTTCATCTTCTGGACCGGCGACGGAGCCCGCATCGGCGTCATACCCTACAACGACGATGTGCGCAGCGGCACGATCGCGTTGTGGCATACGACTCGCGGCAGCGGCCGCGAGCTACGGCCGAAATCGGAAGCACCCTACGTGGATGGCAAGCTGCACGGGATCAGGCGATCCTGGTACCGAAGCGGCAAGCCGGAGCTCGAGGCGCGCTACGAGCGCGGCCGCCTGCAGGGGGTCAAGGCCTGGTCCGAGGACGGCCCGTCGCTGAGCGAGGCGGAGGGCCGGACGCTGGCGGAGCGCGAGCTTTCGGGCGATGAGGAACTCTACGGGGCGCTCGACGCGCTGGTCCGGGACCACCCACCCCGCTGCAATTAGCACCCGTTCCGACGGTATTGCAGTTGACCGCAGCGCGCCGCCGCCCCATTATGACGCTGGTATAAGCGTTGCCGAGGCCCGCCGGCTTTCCGTCGATCCGGGCCGGCGCCGCGGGGCAGGACAACAGTCCTAGGGAGAACACATGCGCTCGATCGCCAGGATGGGACTCATCGCCGCCGTTGCGGCTGCTGCCGGCTGCCAATCGGTGCCGTACGACGGAGACCGCTTCTCGGCCACCGTGTACGACGTGGTTCCGCCGCATCCGGTGCGCTTCCCGACTAAGTTCACCTATCCGGACTACACGATGTTCGGCTTTCCGATCTACGACGAAGATCCCCGTGCCGACTTGAGGCTCGACTCGATCAGCTGCCGCCGCGGCGAAGACGGAAGGCTCGTCGTGCTGGCGAGCGTCCGCAACATGGGAGCCGACGACATCTACCGCGTCCCGTTTTTCACCGGCGACATGGCGGCGTTCCGCGTCGCTGCGACGGTGACTACCAAAAGCGGCGGACAGGAGCGGTTCGAGGCGGTCCGCTACCTCCGGCTCAACGTGGCTTCCAATGCGGTCCTCGCGCTCAACTCCACGTTGACGTCCGCTGCCGACGTGGCCGGGATCGACGTCGTCGCCGACCCGGATCGGGTCGTACCCGATCCTATACGCGACAATAACGTGCTGAGCTGGCGCGGTGCGATCGACGGGGCCAACCCGCAATGCGACGTCCGGCGCTGAAGCGGCGGCTCGATCCTCGTCGTTAACGATTCGAGCCGATCCGTGGATCCTCGCTGACCCGGCCAACGCCGTTTCCGGATCTGATTCAACGCACCGGCGGTGAACCGACGCCGCTGCGATTCAAGCTATAATCACGGCACCGTGCGACGCCAAGTCGACGCGGCTCCATCGCGCATTTCCGACGCATCCACAAGCCATGAAAATCCTGGTCCCGGTCAAGCGGGTCGTCGATTTCAACGTCAAGGTGCGGGTCAAGCCCGACGGCAGCGGCGTCGATCTCGCTAATGTCAAGATGTCGATGAATCCGTTCGACGAGATCGCCGTCGAGGAAGCAGTCCGCCTGAAGGACAAGGGCATCGTCACTGAAATAGTCGCCGTGTCCTGCGGCATCGCGGCGTGTCAGGAGACTTTGCGCACGGCGCTGGCGCTGGGCGCGGATCGCGCGATCCTGGTCGAGACCGGCATCGAGCTGCAGCCGCTGGGGGTCGCCAAGCTTTTGCGCGCGCTGGTCGCGAAGGAAGCGCCACAGCTGGTCATCCTGGGCAAGCAGGCGATCGACGACGACGCCAACCAGACCGGCCAGATGCTCGCGGCGCTGCTCGGTTGGGCGCAGGCGACATTCGCCTCCAAGGTCGACGTTGCCGGCGATACCGTGACCGTCAGGCGCGAAATCGACGGCGGCATGGAGACGATCGCGATGAAGCTGCCGGCGGTCGTCACGACCGACTTGCGACTGAACGAGCCCCGCTACGCGACCTTGCCGAACATCATGAAGGCGAAAAAAAAGCCGCTCGAGACGACGACGCCGGAAGCGCTGGGCGTCGACGTTGCGCCGCGGCTGGCGACGCTCAAGGTCGTCGAGCCGGCAAAGCGGAAAGGCGGCGGCAAGGTGGCCGACGTCAAGGAACTGGTCGCGAAGCTTCGCAACGAGGCCAAGGTGATATGAGCATCCTCGTCGTCGCCGAGCACGACCACGCAGCGCTCAAAAGCTCGACGCTCAATACAGTCGCCGCCGCGCACAAGATCGGGGGCGATGTCCACCTGCTGGTCGCAGGACACAACGCCGCGGGCGCCGCAACGGCAGCGGCAGAGGTTGCCGGCATCGCCAAAGTTCTGCACGCCGACGCGGCGCAGCTCGCCGCGCAGACGGCGGAGAATCTGGCCGCGCTGGTCGTCGGTCTGGCCGGCGCCGTATACGCACATCCTGCTTCCGGCGACCGGCTTCGGCAAGAACGCGGCGCCGCGGATCGCCGCGCTGCTCGACGTCGCGCAGATCTCCGACATCATCGCCGTCGAATCGGCCGACACCTTCGTGCGTCCGATTTACGCCGGCAACGCGTTCGCCACCGTCCAGTCGAAGGATCCGAAAAAGGTGATCACCGTGCGGACGACGGGATTCGATCCGGTCGCGGGCGGCGGCGGCAAGGCGCCGGTCGAAGGCGTGGCAGCGCCTGCCGATACGGGCCTCACCCGGGTCCTCGGTCAGGAGCTCACCAAGTCCGATCGCCCGGAGCTGACCAGCGCCCGCATCGTCATCTCCGGCGGGCGAGGCATGCAGAACGGCGCCAACTTCAAGATGCTCGAGGCGCTAGCGGACAAGATGCACGCGGCGATCGGGGCCTCGCGCGCCGCGGTCGATGCCGGCTACGTGCCGAACGACTACCAGGTCGGCCAGACCGGGAAGATCGTCGCCCCCGATCTCTATATCGCCATCGGCATCTCGGGCGCGATCCAGCATCTCGCTGGCATGAAGGACAGCAAGGTGATCGTCGCGATCAACAAGGACGCCGAGGCGCCGATATTCCAGATCGCCGACTACGGCCTCGTCGGCGACCTGTTCGAAATCGTTCCCGCGCTGATGGCGGAGCTCGGCTGAAGATGAGCGCCTATCACGCGCCGCTCAAGGAGATCCGCTTCGTGCTGCACGAGCTCGCCGGACTCGATCAAGTCGGCAAGCTGCCGGGCTTCGAGGACGCGACGCAAGACACCGTCGACGCGATCCTCGAACAAGCGGCCAAGTTCGCCACCGAGGTGCTCGATCCGCTGAACGCCGCCGGCGACCGGGAAGGCGCGCAGTGGCAGGAAGGCGGAAGCGTCAGGACGCCGGCCGGATTCAAGGACGCTTACCGGCGTTTTGCCGACAACGGCTGGAACGGCCTGACCAAGAATCCCGAGCATGGCGGCCAGGGCTTGCCGCAGCTCGTCGCCACGGCGGTCGAGGAAATGTGGCACGGCGCCAACATGGCCTTCGCGTTGTGCCCGCTGCTGACCCAGGGCGCGATCGAGGCGCTGGAGCTTTGCGGCTCGGACGCGCTGAAGGCGATGTTCCTCGGCAAGATGGTCGCCGGCGTGTGGACCGGGACGATGAACCTGACCGAATCGCAGGCCGGATCCGATCTCGCCGCCGTGCGCACCCGCGCGGTGCCGCAGGGCGACGGCAGCTTCCGGGTCTACGGCCAGAAGATCTTCATCACCTACGGCGAACAGGACTACACCGACAACATCGTGCATCTGGTGCTGGCGCGGACGCCGACGGCGCCCGAGGGCGTCAAGGGCATATCGCTTTTCGTCGTGCCGAAATTCCTGGTCAATGCCGACGGGACCCTGGGCGAGCGCAACGACGTCCATTGCGTCTCGATCGAGCATAAGCTCGGCATTCACGCGAGTCCGACCGCGGTGCTCGCCTACGGCGACCACGGAGGCGCCGTAGGCTATCTGGTCGGCGAGGAGAACCGCGGCCTCGAATACATGTTCATCATGATGAATCTGGCGCGCTTTTCGGTCGGCATCGAAGGCATCGGCATCGCCGAGCGCGCCTATCAGCGGGCGCGCGCCTACGCGCGCGACCGCGTGCAGGGCAGGGCGCCGGGCCTCGACAAGACGTAGCGACGGCGACGATCCTGCAGCATCCCGACGTTCGCCGCATGCTGCTGACGATGAAGGCGCAAACCGAAGCGATGCGCGCGGTCGCCTACGTCACCGGCGCCGCGATCGACAACGCGCACCGGCATCCGGATGCCGGCGCACGCAAGCATCACCAGGCGTTCGTCGATCTGATGATACCGATCGTCAAGGGCTGGAGCACCGAGCTCGCGCAGGAAGTCACCTACCTCGGCGTCCAGGTCCACGGCGGCATGGGATTCATCGAGGAAACCGGCGCCGCGCAGGATTATCGCGACGCGCGCATTACGACCATTTACGAAGGCACGACGGCGATCCAGGCCAACGATCTCGTCGGACGCAAGACGGCGCGCGATGGCGGCGCGGTGGCGCGCGCGGTTTGCGCCGAAATCGAGAAGGTCGCGGCCGAGCTTGCCGTGACGGGCGATGGCGACCTGAAGCGCATCGGCGCCGAGCTCACGGCGGCCAGCGCGGCGCTCCGTGAGGCCGTCGACTGGGTCGTTGCGACGTTCTCCGGCGCGACGCGCGCCGCGCACGCCGCATCGGTCCCGTATTTGCGGCTTTGGGGACTGGTCGCCGGCGGTTGGCAACTGGCGCGCGGCGCGCGCGCGGCCGCGCGCGCGTCTGAAGGAAGGTGGCGCCGACGCCGATTTTTATCGCGGCAAAATCGCCACTGCGCGCTTCTACGCAGATTGCCTGCTGCCGCAGGCCGCCGCCTGGTCGCAGGCGATCACGAACGGCAGTGAAGCCGTGCTCGCGCTCGCCGACGCGCAGTTTTGACCGGCGAGGGCAAGGCGCGCACATCCCGCTGGTCGGCTACGTTCATCGCTGCCGGGAACCCCGGCAAAGGCGCGAGGTCGTACGACTCGGCTTCGTGGACTGGAAAATTCCGATGATTCGATTCGTCTCTCTCGCGCGCGCGCTTGCTTTCGTTGCTGCGCTGTTGTTGCCGGTGTACGCCGCGTCGACGCACGCCGATTCGCTCGCCGTCGTCGATCCACTGCCGCCGGGACCCTACGCAGTCGGCTGCAGCAACATTGCCCAGGACTTCAGCCGTGTGCAACCAGGCGAAAGCGCGCAGAACTACTGGGAAGGCTACCCCGACGGCAGCCGCGACCGCTATGTCACGCAGCTCCTCTCCGATCCCGCCGATGCGCTGGTCGTCAACGTGACGGTTCCCGACGATCGCGAGCTTTATACCAATCGCGCGACGACGCAGGTCCCGTTTGCACTGCTCGTCTGCTATCCGACCAGCGCGGATAACCCCTACCCCGACTATCCACTGCCCTCGGGGATGGCGGTGCCGCACATGCAGCAGGGCAGTCAGCCGCCGATCTTCGCCGACGCCAACGCGCTCTGGCCGGTGCTGCTGTTTTCGCACGGGCTCGTCGGCAGCCCGATCTCGAGCGACTACATCGCGGCGTTGACGGTGCTCGCGAGCTACGGCTATGTCGTCGTCGCGCCGTTTCACGGCGATCCGCGCTTCACCGACGTCAGCATCGATAATCTGTCGGACTTTCTCTATGCCCTGCTGCACTTTCGCGACCTTCGTCGAAATGCAGGCGCTGCGCCCGCTGTCGCTGTCCCGCGCACTCGATTATCTGTTCGCGCATCCACAATATCGCGACCATCTCGACGTCAACCGCGTCGGCGGTTTCGGCGCGAGCCAGGGCGGCGAGTCGCTGCTGCTGATGACCGGAGCCAAGCTGACGATCACCGTCGGCATGTCGTCGAAGCAGGTGCTCGCCGATCCGCGGCTCAAGGCGATCGTCGGCTACGTGCCGTACCTCGGGCAGCCGTTCTTTCCCGCGTTCGGACGCGATCAGAGCGGGCTCGACGGCATAGCGACGCCATTCCTCGCGATATCCGGAGGCGCCGACCTGACCGCGCCGGTGGAGACGACGCTACGAGGGCGTCGACCGTCTTGCCGGATCGCGCGACGTCGTCGTGCTGGCGGGCGTCGACCATGGCTTCGACTATGCGAGCACCAGCGACATCTTCACCTGGTCGATGACCTTCCTCGCCGCCCACGTCAACGACGATCGCGCCGCGCGGGTGCGAATCGCCCGGATGACGACGGTGCGCGGTGGCGGTGACGACTTCCTGGTGCACGATTACACGGCGCCGGCTCCGCTTCTCCCGGGCGAGCTCGACACGATCGAATACTTCGGTGCGGCGCTCGGCGACTATTTTCTGACGGGGGCGCCGGAGGAGGCCGCGGTGCTCGACGCAGGGGCTGCTGCCGGGCTGGGTGCGCACCGGATTTGCCTTCAAGTCATGGTCGACCGGCGCCGGTCATGGCGTTCCGGCGTGCCGCTTTTTCGGCAAGCCGGGACCGGGACCTTACGCGCATTTCTATACGATCGACCCGGTCGAATGCGCGATTGTCGCGGCCAGCCCGGGGTGGATATTCGAAGGCATGCCGTTTGCCGAAGATCCGCCGGCGGGCGGCGATTGCCCCGCCGATCGCATTCCGGTCATGCGCCTCTACAACAATTTCATGGGCGGGCAGGTCGGGCACCGCTACCTGACCAGCAAGAGCGAGGTCATTTCGATGATCGCCGACGGCTGGCTTTACGAAGGCGTCGCGTTCTGCTCGCCGCCTTGAACGGGCCCTAGTCGGACTCGATCGCTTCGGCCCAAAGAATCTCGCAAGCGCCGCCGCCGGTATCGTCGCGCCGCAACGACGTGTTCCAGGCGAAGCCGCTCGGACCGCGCACGTCGACCAGAAACCCGTGCGCGGAAACGACCTGGCCCGGTCGCAGGCCTGACAGTCGTGCCGCGATATCCTTGCTCGCGGGGATGACGTGGATCTGTGCCAGATGCGTGATCGCCGTCTGCGGCGACAGCGGAAAATCGGCGCGCTTCGGATTCCAGTAGAAAAATCGGCCCATCTGGGTGAATTCGAGCTGGTCGAGGATCGCGCTGTCGGATAGCGGGCCCCAGCCGACGCCCAGGTCGAAGGGCGCGAGCCCCGCTTCTGCGTCGATGCGATAGCGCTCCTTGCGCAGCAGCCGCGCCGTGATGTCGAACCGGGCGCGCTTGACCACCGTATAGCCGTTGGCGGCGAATGCTTCCGGCGGGTCGAGGTCGACCTGCACCGGCTCCCCGGGCGCAACGACACCCGGCGGACGATGCACCGGCCGTTCGCTCGACCACCAGTGCCAGGCGCCCAGCATTCCGAGCACCAGCAGGATGGCGAGTACGCGTGGCAAGGGCACGCCGTCCGCGCGACTTAGCGTCAGCCGGCCGCGCCGGCGCGCTGCAACAAGCGGGCGAGCGGGTCGAAAATGCCGGGTGCCGCGGCGAGCACGGGCCCACCCGATGTCAGCCCGCCCGTGCCGGGATAGGGCAGCGTACGACCGCCGGCCTCGTCGACCAGCAACAGACCCGCGAGCGCGTCCCAGGCGTTCATGTGCGGCTCCAGAAACGCGTCGTAGCGTCCTGCGGCGACGTGCGCCAGCATCAGTGCACCGGCGCCCATATCCTTCACTGCGGCGCCGGCTTCGTGCAGCAGACGCTTGAGCCGGAGGTGCTCTTCCAGCGAGTGACGCGGCACGTAGCCGACGCACACCAGCGCGTAATCCAGGCGATCGCGGGGCGCGACATGGATGCGCGTCGTATCGCTCCACGCGCCACCGCCCTGGGTCGCCCAGAAGAGCTCATCGAGCGAAGGATCGTAGACGACGCCGATGCGGCGCTCGCCGGCGACGGCGAAGGCTATCGACACGCACCAGTAGCGCACGCCGTGGACGAAGTTGAGCGTGCCGTCGATCGGGTCGACCAGCCATGCGTGCGTGCCGAGCTCGCCGCCGCTTTCCTCGCCGTATACGGTGTCGCCGGGAAATGCATCGGCCAGGCGCCGGCGTATCAGGTTCTCGACGGCCACATCGGCCGCGCTTACCCAGTCCTGCGGCCCCTTGGTCTTGGCGTCGAAGGCGATTTCGCGCAAAAAGTAGCGCTTGGCCAGCGCCCCGGCTTCACGCGCAAGACGGCGCGCGAATTCGACCCGTGCGGCGAGCTCGGCGGCGATCATGCGCCGGCGATCGGAACAGCGTCGTGATTGGCGAGCTTGAGCATCACGTCGGTACCCGCGGAAAGCGGTCGATCGACCGCCGTGTTGACGACGAACCAATCGTCCAGCACCGCGCCTATCGTGTATTCCATCACGCCGCCGACGTACGCGGCCTTGCGCACCGTACCGGCGGGAAAGCGCTCTCCAGGCGACGCAGGTTCGATCGCAGCTGATCGAGCAGCGGCGACTTGTAGGGCATCGTCAGCTCCAGCGAACCAGGGCGAGCAGCAAGGCGAGGCTGGCGACAAAGTACAATCTCGTCCGGATATCCATGCTCTCCTCTCGTCTGGAGTCACCCGAATTGTCCGGCCATCATCAGCGATGCGCCATGGCGCCGTCAACCGAACGCGGCTACCGGGCGCTCGACGCTGCAGCGCCGCAGCGAAGCCGCGTCGCGGCAATCGCCTCCTCGCGCGGTTTGTGCCGATGATGCGTCTCGGCATCGACCTGGGCGGCAGCAAGATCGAGATCGTTGCGCTCGCGGCCGATGGGAGCGAGCGCTTTCGCCGCCGCGTGCCCACACCCCAAGACGGTTACGCCGCGGTGCTCGGTGCGATCGCCGACCTGGTTGCGGCGGCCGATGCTGCCGTCGGTGGCGAAGGCAGCATCGGCATCGGTACGCCGGGATCGGTTTCGCGCGCGACGGGACTCTTGCGCGGCTCGAATTCGATCTGCCTCAACGGCCAGCCGGTCGGCGCCGATCTCGAGCAGCGCCTGGGGCGCGAGGTTCGCATCACCAACGATGCGAATTGCTTTGCGCTGTCGGAGGCCACCGACGGTGCAGGCGCAGGCGCCGAGACCGTATTCGGCGCCATCCTCGGCACCGGCGTCGGCGCGGGGATCGTCGTTCGCGGCCGGGTTCTGATCGGGCCCAATGCGATCGCCGGGGAATGGGGCCACAACCCGATGCCGTGGCCCGAGGAAGGCGAGCGCCCCGGGCCGCCGTGCTTTTGCGGCCAGTCGGGCTGCATCGAGACGTTCCTGTCCGGCCCCGCCCTCGAGCGAGAGCATCAGCGCAGCACCGGCAAAGCGCAGAGCTCGCGCGACATCGCGGACGGCGCAGCGGCGGGCGATGCCGCATGCGAGGCGAGCCTTGCTCATTACGAAAGCCGGCTGGCGCGCGCGCTGGCACACGTCATCAATATCCTGGATCCGGACCTCGTCGTGCTGGGCGGTGGCCTGTCCAACATGCGCCGCCTGTACGATCGCGTGCCGCGCCTGTGGGGCGAGTGGATTTTTTCTGATCGCGTCGACACGCGCCTGGTCGCGAATCGGCATGGCGATGCCAGCGGCGTTCGCGGCGCGGCGTGGCTTTGGGACGAGAGCGCTGCCGGCGACCGGCGCTAGCCGCCGAGTCGCCGATGCCGCTGCGAGCACGAAGGGAAAATCCGACGACAGTGCTGTCGTATAATCCCGCACGCTTTATTGCGCGTCGTCGAGTCCTCCGCGAGGTCATTGTCCGATGAAAAAAGTTTATCCCGATGCGGTGTCCGCGCTGGCCGGGCTGTTGCACGACAACATGACGATCGCCGCCGGCGGCTTCGGCCTGTGCGGCATTCCGGAGAACCTGATCGAGGCGCTGGTCGCAAGCGGCGCCCAGGGCCTGACGATCGTCGGCAACAACGCCGGCGTCGACGACTTCGGCATGGGCCTGTTGCTCAAATCGTATCAGGTGAAGAAGGTGATCGCCTCCTACGTCGGCGAGAACAAGGAGTTCGAGCGCCAGGTGCTCGCCGGCGAGCTGGAGCTGCAACTCACGCCGCAGGGCACGCTTGCCGAAAAGCTGCGCGCCGGCGGCGCGGGAGTCCCCGCTTTCTATACGCGCACGGCGTTTGGAACCAAGCTCGCCGAAGGGAAGCAAACGATGACGTTCGACGGCAGAGAATATGTCCTCGAAGAGGCGATTCGCGCCGATCTCTCCATCGTCAAGGCGTGGAAGGGCGACAAGGCAGGCAACCTCGTCTATCGGAAGACGTCGCGCAACTTCAACCCGATGATTGCGACTTGCGGCAAGATCACCGTCGCCGAAGTCGAAGAACTGGTCGAGACCGGAAAGCTCGACCCCGACCAGGTCCACACGCCGGGGATCTACGTCGATCGCATCATTCAAGGCAAACACTACGAGAAGCGCATCGAGTTCCGCACGATCGCCGGCGGCGCGGCTTCGAAGAAGGATTCGCCGATCCGCGAACTGATGGCACGGCGCGCGGCACGCGAGCTCCGCGACGGTTATTACGTCAATCTCGGCATCGGCATTCCGACGCTGGTTGCGAACTTCATTCCGCAGGACATCAGCGTCACGCTGCAGTCGGAGAACGGTCTGCTGGGTATCGGACCTTACCCCGCCGACGACAGTGTCGATCCCGATCTGATCAACGCCGGCAAGCAGACGATCACCACGTTGCCCGGATCGAGCTTTTTTTCCAGCGCCGACTCGTTCGCGATGATCCGCGGCGGTCACATCGACCTGTCGATACTCGGAGCGCTCGAAGTCGCGGGAAACGGCGATCTCGCCAACTGGATGGTTCCCGGCAAGATGGTCAAGGGCCCGGGCGGCGCGATGGACCTGGTCTCGGGCGTCCGACGGGTGATCGTGCTGATGGAGCACACGGCGAAGGACGGCTCGCCGAAGATACTCAAGGCCTGCACGCTGCCGATCACCGGCAAGGGCGTGGTCAACATGGTCATCACCGACCTGTGCGTGTTCGACGTCGTCGCCGGCAAGGGTCTGGTGCTGACCGAACTGCACCCGGGCGTCACCGTCGACGAAGTTCGCGCCAAGACCGGCGCCGACTTCAGCGTGGCGCTGCGCTAGCGATAAAGCGTATCCTAAGCTACATCCCGCGGTAGTTAGGTCCGCCGCCGCCTTCGGGCGTCACCCAGTGGATGTTCTGCCGTGGATCCTTGATGTCGCAGGTCTTGCAGTGCACGCAATTCGGGGCATTGATCTGCAGGCGCATGCCGGCGCCGTCGACGGCGGCGACGAATTCGTAGACGCCGGCGGGGCAGTAGCGCTGCTCGGGGCCGTCGAAGAGCTTGAGGTTTACCGCGACCGGGACCGAGGCGTCGCGCAGCTGCAAATGCGAAGGCTGGTTCTCTTCGTGATTCGTGTTCGAGACGAACACCGACGAGAGCTTGTCGAACGTCAGCACGCCGTCGTATCCGGGATACTCGATCTTCGGCATGTCAGCCGCGGGCGCGAGCGTCTCGTGGTCGGCCTTGTCGTGGCGCAGCGTCCACGGCACGGCCGCACCCAGCCCTAAGTCGTTCAACCACATGTGCATGCCGCCGTGCGCGGTGCCCAGCCACATTCCCCACTTCAGCCCCGGCTTGACGTTGCGCACCTTGTACAGGTCTTCGTAAACCCATGATCGCCGCATCGCCGCCGGGTAGTCGGCAAGCTCGTCGTGCGAGCGGTTGTCGGCCAGTGCCTCGAACGCGGCTTCCGCGGCGAGCATGCCGGTCTTCATCGCATTGTGTGTACCCTTGATGCGCGGGAGATTGACGAAGCCTGCGGCGCAGCCGATCAGTGCGCCGCCGGGGAAGGCCAGCTTCGGGATCGATTGCAGGCCGCCCTCGTTGATGGTGCGCGCGCCGTACGACAGTCGCTTGCCGCCGTCGAACGTGCCGCGGATCGAAGGATGCGTCTTGAAGCGCTGGAACTCGTCGTAGGGCGACAGATGCGGATTGCGGTAATTCAGATGCACGACGAATCCGACCGCGACCTGCTGGTTCTCCAGATGATAGACAAACGAGCCGCCGCCGGTCTCCGTGTCGAGCGGCCAACCCTGCGTATGCAGCACCAGCCCGGGCCGATGGCGATCGGCGGCGACCTGCCACAACTCCTTGATGCCGATGCCGTACTTTTGCGGATCGACGCCATCGCGCAAATTGAATCGCGCCATCAGCTCCTGCGACAGCGAGCCGCGGGAGCCTTCGGCGAACAGCGTGTAGCGGGCATGGAGCTCCATGCCGGGCTGATATTCGGGTTTGTGCGTCCCATCCCTGGCGATGCCCATGTCGCCGGTCGCCACGCCGCGCACGGCGCCGGTCTCGGTAAAGAGGACCTCGGCGGCGGCGAATCCGGGATAGATCTCCACACCCAGTGCCTCCGCCTGCTGCGCCAGCCACTGGCAGACGTTGCCAAGGCTCACGATGTAGTTGCCGCCATTGCGCATCAGCGGTGGCAGCAGCCAGGCGGGAATCGAATACGCCTGCGCCGCGGTCAGAATTTCGAAGCGATCGTCGCTGACGGCCGTGTGCAGCGGCGCGCCGAGCGCCTTCCAATCGGGCAGCAGCTCGTTCAGCGCCTTCGGATCGATGACCGCACCGGAAAGGATATGCGCGCCGACCTCCGAGCCCTTTTCCAGTACGCAGACGCTGACCTCGCGGCCTCCCTGTCGGGCAAGCTGCTTCAGCCGGATCGCCGCCGAAAGGCCCGCAGGGCCGGCGCCGACGATCACTACATCGAACTGCATCGCTTCGCGCTGCATGCCGCTCCTGGCCGACGACGCTTCGCCGGCGTTCTGCCGTTGCGCCGGCGCCTCGTTGATCCAGCCATTATAATTGCGATTTCGCTGGCGACGCTCCGATGACTGCGCACCGAAAGCTCGTTCACAGCACGCGGGTGCCGATCCGCTGGGGCGATATGGACGCGCAGGGACACGTCAACAACACCGCGTATTTCCGCTACATGGAGCAGGCGCGCATCGAGTGGCTGATGTGGCTCGATGATCGCTGCGGCGGATTTCCGGGCCAGGGTTCGGTCATCGTCAACGCCAGTTGCACGTTTATCGCGCCGCTCACCTACCCGGGGACGGTCGAGGTGCGCATGTATGTCGATCCGCCGGGACGATCGAGCATCGGGACGCACTATGAGCTTCGCATCGGCGAGGTCAAGCGCGCGGAAGGGAGCGCCAAGCTGGTGTGGATCGACCAGCAATCGCTGCGCTCGGCGCCGCTACCGGAGCGGGTAGCGACACTCGTCGCACATGGCGAAGCGGTGCCGGGACCGTGAACGTCATCGCCATCGTCGTTGCGCTGGGAGTCGAGCAGTGGCGGACCTTTCGCTGGCGCAGCGCGTTGCAACAGGTATTCATCCGCTATGCGCGATGGCTCGAGCACCGGTTCAACGGGGGCTCTGCGCAGCAGGGTGCGATCGCGGCCATGCTCGCCCTGGCGCCGCCGATCCTCGTCGCCGCGTGTGGATTCTGGGCACTCGATCGGCTGAGTCCGCTGCTGGGCCTCGCCTGGAACGTGCTTATCCTCTATCTGCTGGTCGGGTTTCGGCATTTCAGCCACGCTTTCAGCGCGATCGTCGAGGCGCTGAAAGCGGGCGATGCGATCGCTGCGCGCCGTTGCCTCGTCGCATGGCGCGGCAGCGACGCCAGCGCCGTCGGCGCCGAGGAGATCCCGAAGCTCGCCATCGAGCAGGGCCTCGAGGAGTCGTATTGCCACGTGTTCGGCACTTTGTTCTGGTTTCTTGTGCTGCCGGGACCCGCGGGCGCGGTCCTCTATCGTGCCACGGTGCTGCTCGCGGCGCAGTGGCAGGGCGACGAGTCGACGCCCCTGGGCCAGCAACTGAACGCCTTCGGGGCGCCGGTGCGTCGCCTGCTGCATTGGCTCGACTGGATCCCCGTGCGGCTGACCGCCGCGACCTTCGCCGTCGTCGGCGATTTCGAAGACGCGATTTATTGCTGGCGAACGCAGGCCGAGCAATGGCCCCGCTTGCACGAAGGCATCCTGCTCTCGAGCGGCGCGGGCGCTCTCGGCGTGCTCATCGGCGGCGCGATTACCGGTCCGACCGGCGAGCCCGAGTTCCGGCCGGAGCTCGGCATCGGCGAACCGGCGGACAGCGATGTTCTGGCAAGCGCGGCCGGAATGGTCTGGCGGGCGCTGCTGGTATGGCTCGCCGTCCTGGTGGTGCTTACGCTCGCCTATTGGGCGCCGTAGGCCCCCTCGCGCATCACCAGGTCTGCGCGCGCCGCCCGCTGTCCGAAAGCAACTGACGGAGCAGCGCCAATCGCCACGGCTTGACCTCGCCGCGCGCGATCGCTTCCCGGATCGCGCAACCGGGCTCGCTGTCGTGGCGGCAATTGCGAAAGCGGCAGGTCCCCAGCAACGGACGCAACTCGACAAAGCCGCGCTCGATCGCGTCGGCGGGAAGATGCCCGAGGCCGAACTCTTTCATGCCGGGCGAGTCGACGATCCAGCTCGACGCATCGATCGGGTAGAGCGTGGTCTCGGTCGTCGTGTGACGCCCGGTGTGCAGCGCCGCCGAGACTTCGCCGACCCGCGCCGCGGCCGATGGAAGCATCCGGTTGATCAACGTCGACTTGCCCATGCCGGATTGTCCGATCAGCACGCTGTGCTGGCCGACCAGCAGTGGCGCGAGGGCGCCCGCGCCTTCGCTGGCGGAGATTTCGACGACGGGGTAGCCGAGTGCGGCGAATTGAGCGAGCCGCGGCCGGATCGCGCCGAATGCGGGCAGGTCGCGCTTATTGGCGATGAGGACGAAGCGGCAGGCAGCGGACTCGGCGGCAACGATCCAGCGGTGCACCAGCTCGTCGTCGAACGGCGGATCGGGCGCGACCATGCCCAGCACCTGCGTCACGTTGGCCGCGATAAGCTTTTCGCGTCTTGCGTCGGAGCGATAAAAAAGCGTGGTCCTCGGCTCGATCCCGTCGATCACCCCTTCTCCGGGGCCCGACGCCATCCAGCGCACGCGATCTCCGCAGGCGATCGCCAGCGTGCGTCCTCGCAGCACGCATGAGATCGTGCTGCCGTCGTCCGAGCGAACCAGGTAGTGCCTGCGGAATGTGGCGGTGACGAGTCCCGCCGCGCCGATCACGTCTCGCGGCGCGGCGGTGTCTGCGGCGGTGGCCGAATCAAGGGCTGGGGGCAAGCGACTCGACCTTGGCCGCGCAGATGCAGTCGTTGAGCGTCACGCCGCCGGCGTCGTGCGTCGAGTAAACGACGTCGACGCGGTTGTAGTGGACCGACAGGTCGGGATGATGATCCTGGCGGTGCGCGACAAACGCAACAGCGTTGACGAACGCCATCGTCCGATAGTAGTCGACGAAAGCGAAGCTCTTATGCAGCGCCTTGTCCGCGTGCGTCCAGCCGGGCAGGGTGGTGAGCAGTTTCGCCAGCTCAGCGCGTGGCAGCAGCGGAGCACCCAGGCGGCAATCGCGCTCGGCGAGCGCAGTCGAGGCGCCGGCGTCAGTGGCGGGTTGCTTCGTTGCCTTGTTCGATGCGCTCATCGGAATCGATAGTATCGCCAGCTGGAGCAGGCGGCGATATGCACGGCGTCGCGTCGGGGCCTGCGGGTATTCACGCGCTGCTCATTTCGAGCCGCGCGATGCGTGCCGCGGCAGGTGGATGCGAATCGTAGAACACCGAGTGCAGCGGATCGGGCGTCAAGGTGTTGGCGTTGTCCTCGTAGAGCTTGACCAGGGCGGCGACCAGCGCCGGCCCGGAGGCGTGCGCGGCAGCATAGGCGTCGGCCTCGAATTCGTGCCGCCGCGAGTACAGCGAGGCCAGCGGCGCGCCGAGGAAAGTGAACACCGGCAGCGCCAGCATGAACAATACCAGCGCGACGCCGTAGCGTGGCGGCGCGACCGGCACGCCAAGTCCCGCGTAGAACCAGGGCTCGCCGACCAGCCATCCGAGCAGCGCCAGCAGCACGAGGCTTGCGGCGGCGAACCAGGCGATGCGCTTGACCACGTGCTTCAACTTGAAATGGCCGAGCTCGTGCGCGAGCACCGCCTCGATTTCCTCGGGCTGCAGGCGCGAGAGCAGCGTATCGAAAAAGACGATCCGCCGCGCCGCGCCGAAACCGGTGAAATAGGCATTGCCATGACTCGAGCGCCGCGAGCCATCCATGACGAACAGTCCTTTGGCAGCAAAACCGCAGCGGGCCAGCAAGCGCTCCACACGTGCGCGCAGAGGCTCGTCGGCCAGCGGCCGGAACTTGTTGAACAGCGGCGCGATGACCGTCGGGAAGAGCACGAGCATCAGCAACTGGAAAGCGACCCAGGCGAGCCACGCGTAGAGCCACCACAGCGTCCCGGCGCGCGCCATCAGCCACAGGATCAGCGTCAGCATTGGAATGCCCAGGAGCGCACCGAGCACCGCACTCTTGGCAATGTCGGCGAGCCAGAGCCCGAGCGTCATCCTGTTGAAACCGAAACGTTCCTCGATCACGAAAGTGCGGTACCACGAGATAGGCAGTCCGATCAGCGCGGTGAGCAGCGTCACGGCGACGACGAGGAGGACGTCCTGCCACAGCATGCCGACCGGCAAAAAGTCGGCCCGGACCGCGAGCGCCGCGAGTCCACCACCCAGCGTCAGCGCCAGCAGCACGACGGTATCGAGCAATGTGTCGAGCATGCCAAGACGCGTGCGAGCAATCGTGTAGTCGGCCGCCTTCTGATGGGCCGCCAGCGTGATGCGCGTGGCGAAATGCGCGGGCGGTGCGGCGCGGTTGGCGGCGACGTGCTGCACCTGCCGGCGCGCCAGCCATAGCTGCATCACCACCGAGATCGCCAGCGCGAGCAGGAAAAGAAGAGTGAACCAGGGGATGGATTGCGGCATGCGACGCTCGACCGGACCAGCGATATGCGAGAATAACCGCTTATTTTACGCCAAGTGAAAATAATGGCGCAGGACGCCAATCTGCTGATCTGGATCGACATGGAAATGACGGGCTTGCGGCCCGAGACCGACCGCATCATCGAGGTCGCGCTGGTGGTGACCGACGCGGCGCTCGCGACCGTCGCCGAAGCGCCGGTGCTGGTCGTGCACCAGGACGATGCGACCCTGGCCGGTATGGACTCGTGGAATCAGTCGACGCACGCGCGATCGGGCTTGATCGACAAGGTTAAGGCGTCGACGCTCGACGAGGCGACGGTGGAAGCGCGGATGCTTGCGTTCCTGCGCGAACACGTGCCACCGCGAGTCTCGCCGATGTGCGGCAACTCGATCTGCCAGGATCGTCGCTTCCTCGCGCGCTGGATGCCGGCATTTGAAGATTATTTTCATTACCGTAACCTCGATGTCTCGACGCTGAAGGAGTTGTGCAAGCGCTGGCAGCCCGATGTGGCGAAAGCCTGGGTCAAGCAGGGCAAGCACGAGGCGCTCGCCGATATCTACGAGTCGATCGACGAGCTCAGTTACTACCGCGAGCATTTCATCGGCCGAAGCGCCAAGCGCGTCGAGCCGTCCTAGCGTTCGGTGAAATTCTGCAGCCACTGCGGCTCGGCCGCGCTCGCACGACGCATCCCGGAAGGCGACTCGCTGGCGCGCTGCGTATGCGCGGACTGCGGCGCCATTCATTACCAGAATCCCAAGACCGTCGTCGGCTGCCTGCCCGAGTGGGACGGTCGCGTTCTGCTGTGCAAGCGGGCGATCGAGCCGCGGCTTGGGCTGTGGACGCTGCCGGCGGGGTTCCTGGAGAACGGCGAGACGATCGAAGCCGGCGCGGTGCGCGAGACCATCGAAGAGGCCCGGGCGCGGGTCGAGATCGGCGCGCTGTACACGGTGATCAGCTTGCCGGACATCAATCAGGTCTACATGATGTTCCGCGCGCGCCTGCTGGATCTGGATTTTGGCCCCGGCCCGGAGAGCCTCGAAGTACAGCTTTTCGCCGAGGAAGACATTCCCTGGAGTGACATCGCGTTCCGCACGATCGCGCGGACCTTGCGCAATTATTTTCTGGATCGCAAACTCGGCGCCTTTCCGTTGCACGTCAGCGCGCTGTTCAAGCGTTCGCCGCGCGAACCGGCGTTGCAGGCGGCCGCCTGACCAGGCGTCACGGTGCCCTGCCGGGTTCGCCCGGCGCACTACAGGCGGTCAGGTCGACGACGCTGCCTTCGGTCGCGGACGGCACCAGCGCGCCAAGGGTGCGACAGCGGTTTTTCCAGCAGAGCGTCCAGTCGGGCGTGTACGTCGACTGGGTCAGCGGCAACGCCGCGATGGCGCGCGGCGGCGGAGCCCACGTCCACCAGCCGCCGCGCAGCACGGCGCCTTCGGGCGGCTCCATGCCAGCGCCGATGCCCTGGATGCGGGCGCCGGTCAGCAGCAGTCGGTCGCCGTCGATGCGATAGGTCTCCTCCCATCGTGTCTTCTCGACCGAATGCTGCCAGGCCAGTGTGAATTCGTTCGTCGGCAGCGTGGCACGAACGACTCCGGCGACGAGCAGGCAAACGGCATTCACGCCTTTTGCGGTAGCGCACGCGTACGAAACAGATGCCAGACGACGAACGCGGCGCACAGCGCGAATCCGACCTCGTCGGTCCACGGAATCGCGACCACCAGCAGGAATGCGGCGATGGTCACGAAAATGCGCTCGCCCCAGTTGAGCGGCGCGCGCAGGTAGCCGATCGAGCGCGGCGCCCCAGAGCAGGATGGCGATGATCGCCTTGAAAACGACATACACGGTGTCGAGCAGGGTGCCACCCTGCAGCATCAATGCCGGAGCATAAACGGCCATATACGGAATCACGAAGCCTGCGATCGCGATGTGGGTTGCTTTCCAGCCGATTCTCATCGGCGAGGCCTTGGCGATCGACGCCGCCGCGAATGCGGCCAGCGCGACCGGCGGCGTGAGGTCGGCCATGATGCCGAAATAGAAAACGAACATGTGCGAGACGATCAGCGGCACTTTCAACGTGAGCAGCGCGGGTGCCGCGATCGCGCTGGTGATGATGTAATTGGGAATGGTCGGTATGCCCATGCCAAGGACCAGGCACACGGCCATCGTCAGAAAGCAAGCGACAGGAACAGGCTTTTCGAGCCTATCTCGAGCACGAACCCGGCGAAATTCGACGCCGCGCCGGTGAGCGTCAGCACGCCGATGATGACGCCGACGATCGCGCAGGCGATACCGACGGCGAGCGCTTGTCTGGCGCCGTCGATCATGCTGCTGCGCATGATGGTCAATGTGTTGCGGCCGCCGCGGATGACCAGATTGACCGCGACCAGAATGGCAATGGCGACGATCAGCGGCCAGATCCCGTACTTGAAGAAGCTCGCCGTTGCCACGCCGAGGATCATCCAGAACACGATGCGGAACAGCACCGAGCCGAAGCCGGCGGCGATGCCGGTGCCGAGGATCAGCATCGCCGTCAACGCGAGGCCGACGATGCCGGAGAACATCGGGGTGAAGCCATCGAACAGCATGAAGACCAGCACCGCGAGCGGCAGCATCAAATACCATTTGTCACGGATCGCCTTCCATGGATTCGGGCAATCGGCCTTCGGCAGACCATGCAGGCCTTTGCGCCCGGCCTCCAGGTGCACCATCAGAAACGCCGTCAGGTAGTAGAGGAATGCCGGGATGACGGCCGCCTTGACGATGGTCACGTAGGGCACGTTCAGAGTCTCGGCCATGATGAACGCGACCGCGCCCATCACCGGCGGCATGATCTGGCCGCCCATCGATGAGGTGGCTTCGACTGCGCCGGCGAAGACCGATGAGTAACCGAAGCGCTTCATCAACGGAATCGTGAATTGCCCGACGGTCAGCACGTTGGCCACGCCCGAGCCGCTGATCGTACCCATCAGGCCCGACGAGATCACCGCGACCTTGGCCGGACCGCCACGCGCATGGCCGACGAAGCCGAGCGCGATGTTGTTGAACAGGCCGATCATTCCGGCATGCTCGAGGAAGGAGCCGAACAGGATGAACAGAAATATGTAAGTTGCCGAGACCAGCGTCGGAATCCCATAGATGCCTTCGCTGCCGAGGTAGAGCTGGCCAATGATCTGATCGAAGCCGTAGCCGCGGTGCGCGATCACCGATGGCAGATACTGGCCGAGCATGCCGTAAGCCAGGAAGGTCGCGCAGACGATAGGCAGCGCGAGACCCAGCACGCGCCGCGCCGCCTCGAACAGCAGGACGATCACGATGGCGCCGACGACCAGGTCGGCAACGGTAGCATCGCCGGAGCGCTGGATCAGATCGGACTCGAAGATCCAGTGATAGAACGCGAGAGCGAAAGCCAGCATCGCGATCGCTGCATCGTACCAGGCGATGCGGTCCCTGGCGGCCTTGCGGCCGACCGGGTAGATCAGGAACGCGAGCAGCATCAGGAAGCCGACATGCAGCGAACGCGTGACCAGGCTCGACAGCGGGCTGAACGCCGCGATGAACAGCTGGTAGGTCGAGAAGGCCAGCGCGACGCCGCCGACGATCTTCGCCGCGAGCCCGCTCAGCTCGCGCTTGGCGCCGGTTTCGTCGAACGCGGCATCGGAGGCCGCGTGGATGTCAGGCGCCGCCTCGGGCGCTGCGTCGGGCGCGGCCATGAGGGGTGCCGATCCGGCCGCGACTTACTTCAGCAGGCCGACTTCCTTGTAGTATTTCTGCGCGCCCGCATGCAGCGGCACCGGCATGCCTTCCAGCGCATGCTTGAGATTGATCGCCTTGGCCGCCGAATGCGCGGCGGTCAGCTGGTCGAGGCTGGTCCACAGCGCCTTGGTCATTCCGTAGACGACGTCGTCGCTGACTCCCTCGTGCGTGACCAGGTAGTTCTGCACCGCAGCCGCGGGAACGTCGGCAGTCTGGCCGCGATACGTGTTGGCCGGAATGACCGCCGGGAGATAAGCAGGATCGTTGGTCTTCTTGATGACGTCCGCCGGAATCGCGACGACGACGATGTCGACTGACGACGCAAGGTCGCGCAGCGCCGACACGCCGAGTCCTGCCGACTGCAGCGTTACGTCGATCTGCCGGTTCTTCATCAGCTCGACGCTCTCGCCGAACGGCAGATACTCGACCTTGGCGAAATCCTTGTACGACATGCCCGCCGCGGCGAAGATCGTCCGCGCATTGAGCTCGGTGCCCGATTTCGGCGCGCCGACCGAAACGCTCTTGCCCTTGAGATCGGCCAGCGTCTTGATGCCCGAGTCGGCACGCGCGACGATCTGGATGTAGTTGGGGTAGATCGCCGCGATGCCGCGCAGTTTTTTCAGCGGCGTCTTGAATCCGGCATCCTCATTGCCTTTCCACGCGTCCGACAGCGAGTCGCCAAGCGTGAAGGCAATCTCGCCGCGGCCGGCCTGCAGCAGATTCAGATTCTCGACCGAGGCTTTGGTTGCCTGGACCGAGGTCTTGACCTGCGGCATCGCCTTGCCGATCGCGTTGGCCAGTGCAACGCCCAGCGGATAGTAGACGCCGCTGGTGCCGCCGGTCAGGACATTGATGAACTGGTCGGCGGCAACCGCCGGACCAGCGGCCAGCGCCAGCGCGAAGGCGCAACGGACAAGGAGCTTGCTCATGAGACCTCCGGGATCGAATGGTGTGCGGTGGGCCGGCCGCGTCCGAGGCGGTTTCGCCCGCAAACGATGCTGGCAGCGATTATAACGCAGCCGGCGGCAGTCATCGGGCCGCCAGAGGCCGGTTCCGCTCGTCGGCACCGCATCGTCCGGTGGCCTGGCGTGTGGCTGGCTCGATGCGCGCTTTAGCGCCTGCTGCTGTTGTTGAGCCACTCACCGACAATTCGCTGCATGCCTATCGCGCGCGGGACGAAGCCGCAGGCGGCATAGAAATCCCGCTGATCGTCAGTGAACAGGTAGACGTGCTGGCCCGGCAGCGCCTGGCAGAGCATTTCGACCACGCGCCGTCCGATGCCCTGGCGGCGATACGCGGACTGGGTCCAGACGTCGACGATATAGGCATTGCAGACGCCGTCGGACAGCGCGCGTCCAGTGCCGACGATCTTTGTGCCATCGCGTGCGATGACGCAGCGGTAGCTGTTGCGAAACGACGCTTCCATCTGACGCGGCGTGCGGCCGTTGTCGAAGCGATCGGCCGCCAGCGCGGCGATCAGTGCCACCCAGTCGACGCCCTCGACCGAAATCGAATAGTCGATCGCCATCAGAACGGCAGCGCCCGGCCCGGCATCGCCTGGCCCAGCACGCGGCGGAACTCATCCTGGATGCGCTTGAGCGCGGCTGCGTCGTCCGCCTCGAAGCGAAGGACGATCACCGGCGTCGTATTCGACGCGCGCGCGAGCCCGAAGCCGTCGGCGTACTCGACGCGCAGGCCGTCGATGCGAATGACGTCGACGGCGCCGGGAAAGCTTGCCGTCGCCGCGAGCCTGTCGATCAACGCATGCGGCGATGCGTCGGCACAGTCGATATTGAGTTCCGGCGTGCTCAAGCTGTCGGGAATCGCGTGCAGGGCGGCCGAGGAGTCGGCGTCGCGGGAGAGAATTTCGAGCAGGCGCGCGCCGGCATACAGGCCGTCGTCGAACCCATACCAGCGTTCCTTGAAGAACGTGTGCCCGCTCATTTCTCCGGCGAGCTCCGCACCGGTCTCCTTCATCTTGGCCTTAATCAGCGAATGGCCGGTCTTCCACAATAGCGGCTTGCCGCCGTGGCTTTCGATCCAGGGCTTGAGCTTGCGCGTCGACTTGACGTCGTAGATGACCGTCGCGCCGGGGCGCCGCGCCAACATGTCGGCGGCGAACAGCATAAGCTGCCGGTCGGCATAGATCGTCCGTCCATCCTTGGCGACCACGCCCAGACGGTCGCCGTCGCCATCGAAGGCGATGCCGAGCTCGTTGTCGGTGGCCGCAAGGCAGGCGATCAGGTCGCGCAGGTTAGCCGGCTGCGAGGGATCCGGATGATGATTCGGAAAGCGGCCGTCGACTTCGCAGAAAAGCTCGGTGACGGCGCAGCCCAGGCGCCGGAACAGCGCCGGCGCATAGGCGCCCGCGACGCCGTTGCCGCAATCGACGGCGATTTTCATCGGGCGCGTCAGCCGGACATCACCGGTGATCCGGTCGAAGTAAGCCGGTGCCACGTCGGCATTGCGCAGCCCGCCGGTGCCGTGCTTGACCTCCCCGGCCTCGATGCGCGTGCGCAAGGCCTTGATCTCGTCGCCTGCCAGCGTGTCGCCGTCAACCACCATCTTGAGCCCGTTGTAGTCGGGCGGATTGTGGCTCCCGGTCACCATCACGCTGCATTGCGTGTCCAGATGCTGCGCGGCGAAGTAGCTCATCGGTGTCGTGACCATGCCTATGTCGACGACGTTCGCGCCGCTTGCGCGAATGCCGGTCGAGAGCGCGTCCGCGAGCTCCGGACCCGACAGTCGTCCGTCGCGACCGACGACCAGCGTGTCGCGGTCGCGTTCCTGGGCCAGCGTGCCCAGCGCCTGGCCGATCGACTGCACGATAGCCGGGGTCAGCGTCTTGCCGACAATGCCGCGAATGTCGTAAGCCTTGAAGATATCGGCGGGAAGGATCATCGGAGGGATTGAAGCATGGGTCGGCATCACGCGCCGCCGCTGCCCGGCGACACTCCTAGGGCGTGGACGAGAAGAATTGTAGCAGGCGGCTCGGCAGCCAATTCATGCTGTCAGGAAACGCCGACGTCGCGAAGCCCGCGTGGCCGCCATGCACAGGCTGTTCGAGCGTCACGGCGCGGCTGACCGACTCGGCGCCGGGAAGCGAGGTCCACGGAATGAACGGATCGTTTTTCGCATTGAGCACCAGCGTCGGGACGGCAATGCCGCCGAGCCACGGCTTGCTGCTGGCGCGGCGCCAGTAATCGTCGACGCTGCGGAAGCCGTGCAGCGGCGCGGTGACGACGTCGTCGAACGTATGCATCGACGTCGCCCGGCGGATGGCCGCGGTATCGAGTGTGCCGGGAAAGCGTTGCGCCATCGCGAGCGCTTTCGGCACCAGCGTCGACAGGAAGTGCCGCGCGTAAATGCGGTTGAAGCCCTGGCCGATCGCCGTGCCGGCCGCGGCCAGGTCGAGCGGCGCAGACACGGCCGCCGCGGCGACCAGGATCGAGCGCGCGCGTTCCTGCTCGCGTCCGAGCCAGTTGAGCAGTGCGCTTCCGCCAAGCGACACTCCGACCGCATAGAGCGGCGCTGTCGGGCAGCCTTGTCCTGATCGCCGAGAGCATCCAGTCGATCTCGGCGTAGTCGCCCGAATGGTAGGCGCGCGGCAAGCGGTTCGGCTCGCCGCTGCAGCCTCGGAAATGCGGAACGACGCCGCGCCAGCCTATCGTCTGCAAGCCGCGCATCAGCGCGCGCGCATAGTGCGACGAGGAATTGCCTTCGAGGCCATGGAACAACACGACCGTCGGCGTGCCCGGTGCCGCCGCATTCGCGTCCTGCCAGTCGAAGTCGACGAAGTCGCCGTCGGGCGTATCGACACGCTCGCGGCGCAAAACGACCTCCGGCGGGCGGAACAGCGCCGGATAGATCGTTTGCGCATGCCCGCCGGCGAGCCAGCGCGGGGGCAGATAGCCGTCGCTCATCGCTCCAGCGCTGATTCGATGCGGTGCACGATCGTCTTCAGGATCTTGATCCGCGCGTAGTGCTTGTCCTCGGCTTCGACCAGCGTCCACGGCGCGAGTATCGTGCTGGTGCGGTCGACCATGTCGCATACCGCGATCTCATAGTCGCTCCAGCGCTTGCGGTTGCGCCAGTCTTCGGGCGTGATCTTGAAGCGCTTGAACGGCGTATGCTGACGAGCGCGAAAGCGCTTGAGCTGTTCGGCCTTGCTGATCTGCAGCCAGAACTTGACGACGATGACGCCGCCTTGCGTCAGCTGCTCCTCGAACTGGTTGATCTCGGCAAATGCGCGCATCCAGTCGCCGGGGGGGCAAAGGCGCTCGACGCGCTCGACCAGCACGCGCCCATACCAGGATCGATCGAACAGCGTGATGCCGCCGCGCCGCGGAATCTTGCGCCAGAAGCGCCACAGATACGGATGCGCGAGCTCCTCGTCGGTCGGCACAGCGACCGGGACCGTGACGTAGCGGCGCGCATCGAGGGCGCCGGTGACGCGGCGTATCGCGCCACCCTTGCCGGCGGCATCGACGCCTTCGAAGGCGAGGACCAGCGAACGCTCGCCGAAGCGCTTGTGGCGCGAAAGCCGGGCAAGCGCGCCCTGGTATTTCTCCAGCTCTCCCGAATACGATCGGGAAGACATCTTTTTCGACAAGTCGAGATCGCGGATCAGCTTGACGTTGTCGATCGCCGAAGGCGCGATCGGCGTAACCGGATGTTCGGGCGCTTTGCCGCGGCCCCGCGGGAGCGGCCGCGCCGTCGCGCGCATCGTGTCGAGCAGGATGCGCCCGACGGTCAGATTGCGATAGCGCTCGTCGGTCCCCTCGACCACATACCATGGCGCCGCGGTGGTCGATGTCTCGCGCAGCAATGTTTCCCACAGTACGTAGGACTTGCGATAGGCGTGGTAAGCCTGCCAATCGTCGTGGGTGACACGCCAGGAAGTGGAGGGGTCGCGCTCGAGCGCCTTCAGACGTTTTTTCTGCTCGCCCCTGGACAGGTGGATCCAGAACTTGAGCAGCACGACGCCTTCGTCGCTCAACATCTGCTCGTGCTCGCGGATCGCCTGCAGGTGCGCCTGGAGGCGATCGTCCTCGATGCGGCCCTGTATCCGTGCGCGTATCGACTCGTTGTACCAGGCGTGCATGAATATGCCGAGCCGACCGCTGCGCGGCAGCGCCTGCCAATAGCGCCAGGGGCCGGGGTGCACCGTTTCCTCCGGCGTGCGCTTGCCGAACGCGACCACCTGGATGTGCCGCGGGTCCATCCATGCGGTCAGCGTGTTCGCCGTCTCGCTGCGCCCGGCGCCGTCGACGCCGGAAACGATGGCCAACACCGGTCCGCGCCGGGTTCGCGACAGATCGAATTGCGCGAGCAGCAGCGATTCGCGAAGTCTGGGTTCTTCCCGGGCGTAGGCGTCCTTGGCGACGCGATGGCCGATTTCCGCCGATTCGAGCATATTCGCCGCGCCGGCTCTAGGTCCAGAACCGCTTGGTCCTGGCGAATTGTCGCCAGGCCTTGGGCAAACGTTCGAGCTCGCGCGCACTCATCGATGCCGTCCAGCCGCGGACGATGCCGGCGGCGTGCGATAGCTCCGCATCGTCTCTGACCGGTGCCATGAGTTCGTCGAGCAGACGCGCCGCCGCCGCCATGTCGTTCAGATGCCCGAGCGTCCCCTGCAGCGCCGAAAGGGCGTCGATGTAGTCGTTGGCACCGGCACGGCGAAACAGCGGCGCAAAAAACTCGGCGGCGTAGCGCAACTTTTTCGCCGCGACTCGCACGCGGTGCCGCCCGGCCGCGTCGGCTCCCCGAAGACGCTTGCCGCGTTTTCGCAGCCGCCGCTCGCTCCTGTCCAGGGAATCGCGAGCCAGGACCGTCGCCGCCGGATCGGGTGCGGCAAGCTCGAGGCCGGCGGAGTACCTGCCCAGGGCCAGCAGCAGGCAGCTGAACCGCTGCGACCCGGCCTCGGATTGCGCTGCCA
This sequence comes from uncultured beta proteobacterium, assembly GCA_963828665.1. Lineage (GTDB taxonomy): Bacteria > Pseudomonadota > Gammaproteobacteria > Burkholderiales > Casimicrobiaceae > PALSA-1003. The sequence continues at coordinate 160,503 of CAWHFL010000015.1, read as the reverse complement.
GGCGAAGGAGCCGCCGCTTGCGGGCAGCGCGCAATCGCAGGCGACCGAACGCGCGCAGCTCTTTATCGTGAAGATGCGGGGCGATCGCTGCCAGTGTGCCGGAGGCAAACACGTCCCAATCGCGCGCCGGCCCGAACACTTCCCCCAGCGCGGCCAGACCGTTGTCGAGCGAGGCGATTTCGGCTGCGCCCGGCGCGCCAGCGGCAAGCTTCAACAGCGAGCGCATGCGCCGGATCCCGACGCGGAGCTGGTGCAGGAATTCGCCGTCCCGCCCGTCGCGCAGGACCTCCGCGTTGCCGCCGATCTGGGCAAGGCAATCGATCGCGATCGCCGCCAGGGCGCGTGGAGCGGCGACATCGGGCGAGAGCGCGACCTTGCCCGCGCGCACCGGGCGCGCCGGCTGCGATCGCGCCAGCGCGTAGCCCCGCTCGGCCTTGCTCGCGTGGGCAACCGTCAGCGGAATGTCGGCACAGAGTGCCAGCGCCAGGCCGTAGAGGCGCCGGGCATCGCCTTCGATCAACTCGATCTCGATTTCGCACAGCGGCGAGCGCTTGCGGCCGGCTCGGACGGCGCCACGATCGAACGACAAGGTGGCGCGCGTCCCGTCGGCGAATTTCAGTGCGCGCTCGGTGCGCGTGATTTCGGTCGTGAACACCGGCGCGAGCCGCGCCGATGTGTCGGCAAACAGCGCGGCCCAGGGGGTCTCGGCCAGCTTGCCAGGATCGAGGCGCGGGCGCAGCAACGGCCACTCGTATTCGGTGCGTCGGTGCATGCCCGCGGCCGCGTCGCCGCTGCCCTTGACCGTCTGCAACCAGCGGGCGCCGCGTCGCCTGAGCCGCAGCGCGACGCCGCGCTGGAAGAGCTCGTGGGTCGGCGTGTCGTAATAGCGGCTGACGATCGGCGTCGAGCGCGCGCGGCCGGCATTGGCCTCGACCAGCGCCCGATGCCGGCGCACCGCCGCGAATGCGCCGGGCGTGGCCGAGAGCTTGAGTTCGACCTCGGTGGGCATCAGGCGCGCTGCAAAACTAGTGCGTGCGGTGGCTTGCCGCCAGTGCCGCGCGTTTGACGTAGGCTTCGCGCGCGAGCGCGACATCCTCCAGAAAATGCGGCAGCTCGGACAGCAAAAGGGCCTGCGGCCCGTCGACCAGCGCTTTCGCCGGATCCGGGTGGAAGTCGACCAGCACCATGTTGGCGCCGGCGACGACGCCCTGCGCGACGACGTGGAAAATATCGAGGATGCCGTCGGGCGCGATCGCCCGCGTTCCCACCGAGTGCGACGGGTCGATGCATACCGGCATGCGCGTCAGCCGCTTGACCACCGGAACGTGCGAGAAGTCGACGAAGTTGCGATGCGGGTCGCCCATGTTGGTCTTCATCCCGCGCAAGCCGAACACGACCTTGCGGTTTCCCTCAGACGCCAGATATTCGGCGGCGTTCAGTGATTCGTCGAGGGTGATGCCGAAGCCCCGCTTGATCAGCACCGGAAATTCCTGCTGCTTGCCGACCAGCTTCAGAAGCTCGAAATTCTGCGTGTTGCGCGTGCCGATCTGCAGCATGACGCCGGTCGGGTTGCCGGTCGACTTGAGCGCGGCCCGGATCTCGTCGACGTGCGATTCGTGCGTGACCTCCATCGCGATGACGCGAATGCCGTACTTGCCGGCGAGCTCGAAGACGTACGGCAGGCACTTGGCGCCGAACCCCTGGAACGCATACGGGTTGGTCCGCGGCTTGTACGCGCCCATGCGCGTGCAGACCTGACCGTGACGCTGCAGCGCTTGCATCATCGTGCCGGCGGACTCCGGAGAATCGACGGCGCACAGGCCCGCGAATACGTTCAGACGTGTCCTGGCCGAACCGCACGCCGTTGTAGTCGAACGAGGCGGGCCGGTCGTCGCCCTGCTGGTGCCGGCCGAGGACGCGATACGCTTCCGAGACGCGGACGACTTTTTGCACGCTGGGCAGGACCTGCATCTGCTCGACGGTCAGCGCCGCGGTGTTGCCGATCAGATAGATCTCGGTCAGCGTGACCTCGGCGCCGACTTCGCGATGGACGCGATATTGGATTCCCGGAAGACGGTCGAGCTGTCCCGCAAGCGTGCGGTAATCGGGGCTTTCGGGGCTGGTGTTGGGTTCCAGGATCAGGATCATGGCGACGACCTAACAAGGCTTTTTTCGTTGAAATTCATCCATTTGTCCATTGTAGCTCGAAACAGGCGGAGTTGATGCTGCGGTGCGGGAGAGAAATATGCCACATCCTCGCGGGACGGGTCGTCGAAATCGTTGCTTGGCGCGTTATGGATGCCGTAGACTGGCCGCGAAAGCAGCATCTACCCCTTCCCGAAAGAACTGCTACTCCAGGAGAACCATCCAGATGAAAACACTGATCGCTCTGACGCTGGCCGGATTATTCGCCTGCGGCACCGCTTTCGCCGCAGACACCAAAGCCGCCGACGCCAAATTGACGCCGCAGCAGGAGAAGATGAAGTCCTGCAATGCCGAAGCGACCGGCAAGACCGGCGACGAGCGCAAGGCGTTCATGAAGACGTGCCTGTCGGCCAAGCCGGCCAAGAAGGAAAGCAAGATCGCGATGTGCAACAGGAAAACCGCCGGCATGAAGGGCGAGGAACGCGCGAAAGCGCAGAGCGAGTGCATGAAGGGCGGGTAAACGACTTGCCAAACTCGGCCGGGTGACTCTCCTGTCCATCCGGCCGTACTGACAAGGCGGCGCCGGAGCAATCCGGTCGCCGCCTTGTTTTATCCGGCACTCGACCGCGTGCATAGTCCATTCGTACGATGTACGCCGCGTCGACCCGAGCGTTAATGGAAACGTGGCCGATACCGGTCCACGCACCTTCCAACCCACGCATCGAGGAGATCGCCATGAAATCGCTTTATTTCGCCGCCCTGATCGCCCTGTTCGCCTGCCAGGCCGTTTATGCCGCCGATGGCACCGTCGCACCCAAGGCGAAGACGCAATCGGCCGGGAAGAATGCCGACACCAGCGCGCCAGCCGGGCAGGCGGCCAAGCCGATTGCGATGTCGCAGCAGGACCGGATGCGCATGTGCAGCAAGCAGGCGACCGGCAAGAAGGGCGCGGAGCGCAAGACGTTCATGAAATCCTGTCTGACGACCCATAAATCGTAGAGCATGTGGCGCAGGCAGGGCGGGGGTTCGCCGTGCTGCCTGCGCCTTTCGCCGGTTGGCTGCGCGGCACCCGCAGTCTGTCACGCCTTCTTGCGAACGAGCAGGCCCTTCAGGTAGTCGCCTTCGGGAAAATCGAGCGCGACCGGATGGTCGGCGCTCGCCGAAAAGCGGCCGATGATCGCCGCATCCGCGGCTGCATCCAGCGCAGCGCCGGCGACGATCTTCTGGAACAAGTCCACCGTAACGCCGCCCGAGCAGGAGAACGTCGCCAGCAGGCCGCCGGGGCGCAACAGCTTCAGCGCGAGCAGGTTGATGTCCTTGTACGCGCGCGCCGCCTTGTCGATGTGGCGCGCCGTCGGCGCGAATTTCGGAGGGTCGAGCACGATCATGTCGAAGCGCTTCGCGCCATCGCGGAGCTTGCGCAATTCGGCAAACACATCGGCGTCTCGCCACTCGCAGCGCGCGCTCATCGATTCCGTTCTGCGCAACGTTGTGGCGGGCCCGCGTCAGCGCGTCGGCCGAGCTGTCGATTGCGAGCACCGAGCGTGCGCCGCCGGCCAGCGCGGCGACGGTAAAGCCTCCGGTGTAGCAAAAGCAGTCCAGCACCTCGCGCCCCGCGGCGAGCGCGCGGATGCGATGTCGGTTCTGTCGCTGGTCGAGAAAAAATCCGGTCTTCTGGCCGGCGACGACATCGATGTCGTAGCGCAGGCCATCCTCCAGCAGGATCACGCGGCCGGGCAGGATGCCGGCCGCGGTGCCGGTGCGTGTGGGCAGGCCTTCGAGCGCTCGCACCTCCGCGTCGGAGCGTTCGTAGACGGCCGCGCAGCCCGTCGCTTCCACGAGCGCGCTGACGATACTGCCGCGCCAGGCCTCGGCGCCTGCGCTGTGCAACTGCATGACCACGACCTCGCCGTAGCGGTCGGCGATCGACGCCCGGCAGACCGTCCGATTCAGCATGCACCAGCCGGCATCCGGTATGCGTTGCATCGAGCATCGGCGCGCGTGCCGCGGCGGCGGCGCGCACGCGGCCGGCGATGAATGCATCGTCGATCGCCTGGCGCGCATCGAAGCTCCATACGCGTGCCCGGATGGCCGAGGCGGGACTCCAGGCTGCGCTTGCCAAGAATGCGCCGTCGGCGGAGCAGATGGCGACGGTCTCGCCCGCGGCGGGTGCACCTTCGACCGCGGCGATGGCGCCCGAGAAGACCCAGGGGTGCTTCTGCCGCAGCGACTTTTCCCGCCCGGACTGCAGCGTGACACGATGCACGCGAACGCCTGAGGCTTTAGCCGGCGCTGACGCCGAACAGATGGCCGACGGCAAAAGTCACGGCAGCCGCGAGTCCGCCGAGCAGGAGCATGCGAGCGCCGGACGGTACCGCGCCGCGGCCGGTGAACAGCGACAGCGTCGCACCGACCGCGAACAGCGCGAGCCCGGTGAGCAATCCGGTGATGGCCAGCGCATGGTCGCGCGCGGCGAAGACGAACGGCAGCAGAGGAATGCCTGCACCGATGGCAAACGAGAGAAACGAGGAGACCGCGGCCTGCCACGGTGAGCCGAGCTCGTCGGGATTGAGGCCTAGCTCTTCGCGCGCCAGCGTGTCGAGCGCATGCTCGGGATCGGCGACCAGCCGCTTGGCGAGCCGGCGCGCCTCGCCGGGCGCCAGGCCTTTCGCCTCGTAGATCAGCGCGAGCTCCTGCGCTTCGGCGTCGGGGTATTCGGCCAGCTCGTCGCGCTCGAGCCCGATCTGGTATTCGAACAACTCTCTTTGCGATCGCACCGAAACGAATTCGCCGGCAGCCATCGCGAATGCGCCCGCGGTGAGGCCGGCCACGCCGGTCAGCACGACCAGCCCCGGATCGGAGTTGGCGCCCGCGACGCCGAAAATGAGGCTCGCGTTCGATACCAGTCCGTCGTTGATGCCGAACACCGCCGCGCGCAGGTAACCGCCGCCGCCCAGTCCGCGATGCCGCCGCTCGATGCTGCCGGCCACCGGCGCCACGTGCCCGCCCGGTTCGCCTTTGGTATAGATCGCCATGCCGCGCACCTTCATCGCGGCGAGAATGCCGCGCAGCGGTGCGGGGCCGAGCAGCTTGACCAGGTGCGCGACCAGGCGCGTGCGCAAATCGGGAACGAAGGGCGGCGGTGCCGGCTTGCCGCTGGCGGTGAGCTGGGCGCGCCAGATCGTCGCCTGCGCTTCCGCTTCGCCCCCCAGGCGCATGAAGAGGTCGGCGCGCGGCGTGCCCGCTTCGGCTGCCGCACAAGCCCGGTACAGAAATGCGGAGCGCTGCTCCTCGGTCCAGCTTTCGAGCGGATTGCTCATCGTGCGCTACTCAAGACGATAACTGGCGATGCATGCGAGCATGCGAACGAACGGGCCGATCAGCTCGGCGCGTCGACGATTCCCGTCGATCCGGGCCATCACGTCGGCCTCGAGTTTGGGCACGACGGTGAGCGCGCCCATGTTCTCGACGACCTGCGATGGCCGGCTGGCGCCGGTGATCACCGAAGTGACATGCGGATTTTTCAGGCACCACGCGAGCGCAAGCTGTGCCATCGTGCACCCGAGGTCGGCGGCGAGCGGAGCGAGCGAGCGGACCTGCGAGATCCTGACCGGGTCGATGATGCTTTCGGCCAGCCATTCATAGCCTTTGATCGTCGCCCGCGACCCGGGCGGAATGCCCTCGTTGTATTTGCCCGACAGCAGTCCCGAGGCCAGCGGGCTCCAGGTGGTGAGACCGATGCCGAGGTCGCGATAAAGCGGCGCGTATTCGCGCTCGACGCGCTCGCGATGAAACAGGTTGTATTGCGGTTGCTCCATCACCGGCTTGGCCAGGTGATGCTTGTCGGCGATATGCCACGCCGCCGTGATCGAAGCCGGGTCCCACTCCGACGTCCCCCAGTACAGCGCCTTCCCGGCCCGGATCATGTCGTGCATCGCCCAGACGGTTTCCTCGATCGGCGTTGTCGGGATCCGGCCGGTGGCAGAAAACCAGGTCGACGTGCTCGAGCTGAAGCCGTTTTAGCGAGGCGTCGATCGCCTGCATCAGGTACTTGCGGTTCAGCGTGCTCTTTTCGTTCGGGCCGTCGTTGAGCCCCCAGAAGAACTTGGTCGATACGACATACGATTCGCGCCGCCAGCCGAGCTTCTTGAGCGCGCTGCCCATGATGACTTCGGATTTGCCGCGGGCATAGACCTCGGCGTTATCGAAAAAATTGACGCCGGCGTCGTGTGCGGCGGCCATGCACTCGCGCGCGGTGTCTTCGGCGAGCTGGTTGCCGTAGGTCACCCACGACCCGAACGACAGCTCGCTGAGCTTGAGACCGGAGCTGCCGAGCCGGCGGTACTGCATTTTCGAACCTCTGGGCCAAACGTTGCGCCGCGAACGCGGCGCCGGAGCAGATATTCTACCTCAAGCGTGACCGATGCCCCACCTCCTCGGGCAAGCGTACAATCCGCCGGCGCGCCACGAGCGCTTGGCTCCCGATCAATCGTTGCCATGGAAATCCCATGCCCATGAAAAAGCATCCGCTCACGCGTCGCCGATCTATGGTCGATCAAGCGCGTCGGCTCGCCGACCCTCTCTCCCGATGGGCGACACGCCTGCGCGACGGTGACCGACTACGACATGCACACCAACGAGGGGCGGACCGAGCTCTGGCTTTTTCCCTGCGACGGCGGCAAGGCGCGTCGGCTGACGGCGGGCGACAAGGATTCAGGACCGCAGTGGTCGCCCGACGGCAAGTGGATCGCCTTCACCGCCAAGCGCAAGGACGACGAGGAAGCGCAGATCTACCTGATCGCGCCGGACGGCGGCGAGGCGCGACGACTGACGAGCTTGTCGACGGGCGCGCTGGCGCTGCGCTGGTTTCCCGACAGCCGTCGTGTCGCCTTCGTGTCGTGGGTCTGGCCGGACCTCCGGAGCGACAAGGCGCAGGCGAAGCGCAGGCGCGAGCGCAAGGACTCGAAGATCAAGGCCCATGTGACCGAGCGTACCGAACCTCGCTACTGGGACCACTGGCTCGCCGATGGTCGCGAGCCGCATGTATTCGCCGCCGACGTGGGCAGCGGCAAGACGCGCGATCTTCTTGCCGGCACCGGGTCTCTCGCTGCAGCCCTGGGATCCTTCCGCCGAGCATTACGACTTGAGCCCCGATGGCAACGAGCTCGCGCTGACGGTCGACCTCGGCTAAAGAGCCGCGGATGATGAATTCCGCCGACATCGTCGCGGTTCGGCTGGCGACCGGCCGCCACCGTACGATTGACCGCAGGGCAGCGGATTTTCCAGCGAGCATCCGCGCTATTCGCCGGACGGCAAACATCTGGTCTGGCATGCGTTCAACCTGAAGCGGGCGTTCAACGATCAGGGCCGTCTGATGCTTTGCGAGCGCGCCACCGGGCATACGCGGCGTCTCGCCGCCAGGCTCGACCGCGCGACCAGCCATGTCGACTGGGCGCCGGATAGCGCGGCGCTGTACATGCTGATCGAGGATCGCGGCCGGCAGGGACTCTGGCGGCTGGACCTGAAGCGATGCGATGCCGGCACCTGTTGCCGCCGGCGGAACGCTCGGCGGCTTCGCCGTGTCGCGCGATGGAAGGCGCATCGCGTTCGATCGGGCGAGCCTGTCGCATCCGGCCGCGTTGTTCTCGACCGGCGCCGATGGCCGCGGCGAGCGGGCGCTGGAGTCGCCCAATCGCGCGCTATTCGAACGTGCCGCGATCGGAGCGACACGCGAATTCACCGTAAAAGGCTGGGGCGGCGACGACGTGCAGGTGTGGGTGACCTATCCGCCGAATTTCGACCCGAAGAAAAAATGGCCGCTGCTGCATTCGATCCACGGCGGTCCGCACGCGGCGCATACCGACGGCTGGCATTACCGCTGGAATACGCAGGTGTTCGCCGCGCACGGGTACGTCGTCGTCGGCGTCAATTATCACGGCTCGTCGGGTTTCGGACAGCAGTGGCTGGAAACGATCACCGCCGATTACGGCCGCAGGGAATTCGCCGACACCGAAGCGGCGACCGATTTCATGCTTCGCCGCGGTTATATCGATCGCAACCGGCTGGTCGCGACCGGCGGCAGCTACGGCGGCTACATGGTCGCCTACATGAACGGGCACACCGACCGCTATCGCACGTTCGTCTGCCATGCTGGCTGCTACGACTGGGTCAGCATGATGGCCACCGACGGCTACCTGTTTTTCGCCAAGGAGCTCGGCGCGTTCCACTGGGACAATCCGGCGCGGGTGATGCAGCAGTCGCCACATCATTTTGCCAAGCGCTTCAAGACGCCGACGCTGGTCATCCACGGCGAGCTCGACTATCGCGTCCCGGCGACGCAGGCGCTGCAGTACTACAACACGCTGCACGCCAGGCAGATTCCCACGCGGCTGGTGTATTTCCCCGACGAAAACCACTGGATACTGAAGCCGCAGAATTCGCGGCTCTGGTATCGCGAATTCTTCGACTGGATCAAGCGCTACGCCGCGCCCGGCCCATTGCGCCGCGGTCAGCGAACGCGTTTGGCGGGGTAGTCCTCGTCGATGTTGTCGCGGAAAAAGCTCCACGGCGATGACGCGCCGGCGAAGCGCCGCCAGGTCTCCGGAGTGACGCCGGAATACTCGAACGTTCCATTGGTCAGCTCGACCCGCAGCACGCCCTTGCGCTCGTCATAGCCGGCGGCGCGCAGGTTGCCTCCCGACAGGCGTTTCATTTCCATCGCATCGGCTCCGGGAGCATCGGCATCCGCCCGATTATATCGAGTTCATGCGCTTGAGCTTTCCGCGGGGCGTTGCTATGCAAGCGTTGGCGCGGCCGGGCCGAGGCGCAACCGCAGCAGAGAAGCGTCGTCTTCGGCGCCGTAACCCGCGGCCATCGCGGCGGCGAACGCCGCGCGGGCCGCGAGTGCCAGCGGCACCTCGCATCCGAGTGCCGCCGCGGCTTGGACGGCGAGTCCGATATCCTTGTTGAGCAGCGCCGTCGCCGCCCGCGGAATCGTGTCGCCATCGAGCGCGCGCTGCATGCGATCATTGACGATCCAGCTTGCCCCCGAGCTTGCGTTGACCACCTCGAGGAAGCGGCGCGGATCGAGGCCGGCGCGGATCGCCACCGCCATCGCTTCGGCGCCGGCGGCAAGATTGGCCGCGGCGAGCTGGTTGTTGAGCACCTTGTAGGTCGCGGCCTCGCCCGGACGCTCGCCGACGACAAATCGGCTGGCGGCGATCGCCGTAAAGACGGCGTCGCATTCCGCGATGGCCTGCGCGTCGCCGGATACGATTGTCGTCATCGTGCCGGCGGCGGCGCGCTGCGGGCCGCCGGACACCGGGGCATCGACCAGCCGGACGCCGGCATCGGCGACGCGCACTGACAGCGCCGCGGCGTACGACGGCGCGACGGTCGACGACAGGACGATGATGGCGCCCCGGTCCAGCGCGGCCAGCGCGCCATCGGTGCCGAAGACGACGGCATCGACTTCGGCCGCATCGACGACGAGGATGATGACGATGCCGCATTCGCGCGCGAGCGCGGCCGGGCTCGCGCAAGCAATCGCGCCGGCGGCGGCGGCCGCCGCCTGCGCCTCGGCGCGAATGTCCCGCGCTTGCACGGTGATGCCGGCGCGCGTCAGGCTTTGCACGACACCGAGTCCCATCGCCCCGGTGCCGATCACACCGACGGCGGATTTCACGATGCAGGCTTGGGCGGGACGTAGGGCGTGCAGCCTTCGAGCTTGCTCGGAACGCCGTTGTCGGTCAGCACCAGGTCCATGCCTTTGCCGCGCAACTCGAGACTCGCATTGCTGTAGCGAATGCCGGAGGGGGTGGGGATCTGATAAAGCGTGATGGTTTCGGCGTTCGATGTCAGCAGCCGGACCTCGCCCGGCTCGAAGCGCATGATCAGGCGCTCGCCGGCGAGCTGACAGACGAAGGTCGGCTTCGCTGCATCTTCGGCCTCTTTGGCCGCCTTGTTCTCGCAGCCCGCGAGCTGGACCACGAGCGCAAGCGCTGCCACAAGCAATGCGGGCGTGCGTGACTGCGGATGCCTGCCGGCGGCGTGCTCGGTGCAGGGCATCGTCATTGCAGCGCGCCAAGTGCTGACGCTGGCGGCGTCATCGTCTGCACGATGTCGCACAGCCGCGCAGGCTGCTGCCTGCCGGCCGTCTGAACGGTCAGGACGATCGAGCACAAGTCGAACTGCGCTTCGGCCAGCGCCGCGGCAGCGCTCTTCAGGTCGGCGTCGGACAGCGCCGGGTTGCGCGCAAGGATGCGGACGTAGCGCAGCGATGGGTGCCCGACGACCAGCCAGCGCCCGTCGGGCGCGCGCGCGACGACGATCGACTCGCGGCCGAACGGATACCACCAGATACCCAGCAGGTACACGCTGGTGATCTTGAGCACCGATGGCAGGGCCCGATCCATCGGCCTGGCGCGAGCCTCCGAGCGCTGCGCCGTGCCGTCGGCGCGAAGGCATCTGCTCTCGAGCATCAACGCGCCGTTGTCGCCGATCGAATATTCGGTTCGCGTGTCGCGTGCGCAGCGGCTTTGCAGGAACCCGCGGATCGACGCGATCTCGTACCAGGTCGCCAGATACCCGTCGAGCTTGAAATCGGGAAGCGGCGTCAGCGCGACGGCCGGTGTCAGCGAAGCCAGCATGAAAAGCCCGATCAGGCAGCAGCGCTTCATTCGGTCCCTACGCCCTTGTTGGTTCGGCAGGTGCGCAATCCTGGCGCATTCTGCCAGAGATCGAGCGCGAACGGCGTCAGCAGTCGACGACGTTGACCGCCAGCCCGCCGAGCGAGGTTTCCTTGTATTTGGACATCATGTCGCGTCCGGTCTCGTACATCGTCTTGATGACGGCGTCGAGCGGAACGCGATGACCGCCGTCGCCGCGCAGCGCCAGCGATGCGGCATTGATCGCCTTGACCGCGCCCATCGCATTGCGCTCGATGCACGGGATTTGCACCAGCCCGCCGATTGGATCACAGCTCATGCCCAGATGGTGCTCGATGCCGATTTCGGCGGCATTCTCGATTTGGGCATTGCTGCCGCCCAGCGCTGCAGCGAGACCCGCCGCCGCCATCGAGCAGGCGACGCCGACCTCGCCCTGACATCCGACTTCGGCCCCCGAAAGCGAGGCGTTGCGCTTGCACAAGCCGCCGATCGCCGCGGCGGTGAGCAGGAAAGCGACGATGCCGTCTTCGTTGGCGTCCTCGTAGAACTCGCGGTAGTAGCGGATTACGGCCGGAATGATGCCTGCGGCGCCGTTGGTCGGCGCGGTCACGACGCGGCCTCCGGCGGCGTTCTCCTCGTTGACGGCGATCGCGTAGAGGCTCACCCAGTCGATCGTTTCGGTCGGGTTGCTCTCGCTTTCCTCGCGCTTGGCGAGCAAAGCCTGGTGCAGCCCCTTGGCCCGGCGCCGGACGTTGAGGCCGCCCGGGAGGGTGCCTTCGTTGCGCAGGCCCCGTTCGATGCATTCGTTCATGATCGCCCAGCGCTCGAGCAGCCCGAAACGAACCTGATCGGGGCTGCGCAATGCGAGCTCGTTGATGCGCATCATTTCGGGAATCCGCTTGTGCGCGGCGTCGCCCTGCTTCAACAGCTCGGCCGCGCTGTTGAAGGGGTAGGGCACGCGCAGGCGCTGAGGCGCGTCGGACAGCTGCTCGATTTCGTTTTCGGCGACGATGAAACCGCCGCCGACCGAAAAATAAACTTTGCGGGCGAGGCGGGCGCCGCCGGCGTCGAGCGCGGTGAAGCGTATGCCGTTGCTATGGAATGCCAGCGACTTGTCGACGCGAAACCGCAGGTGTTCATCGTCACGGAAGGCGATCGCGTGCCTGCCGTCGAGCAAGAGCGTTTGCGCTTCGCGGATCTGTTGCACCTTGTCGTCGACCAGGTCGGGGTCGACGCGGTCGGGCGTCTCGCCCGAAAGCCCGAGCAGGATCGCACGATCGGTGCCATGGCCGCGACCGGTCAGCGCAAGCGAACCGTACAGGTCGACGAAGATCTGCGTGACCTCTTCGAGCCGCTGGCTCGGCAGCGAGCTCGTGGACGAAGCGGTAAGCGGCGCGCATCGGCCCCATTGTGTGCGAGCTCGACGGCCCGAGACCGATCTTGAACAAATCGAAGGCGCTGACGAACAAGGAGGCGGAATCCGGCGGGTGATAGACTGAACCGTGTAATTGTACTCCGGGAGCGGGCGATGACATCCGGGTTCGTGCGGTTTTCGCGGCAAGCGCTGGTCGCAGTGCTGCTGACCGGAATGGCCGCGTCGATTGCCGCTGCCGCCAGCGCCGGCTGGCTCGCTTATCAGCGTGGCGACTTCGCTGCCGCGCGTGCTGCCTACGAGCGCCACGCAAGGTCGGGAGACCGGCTCGCGCAATTCAACCTTGCGACGATGCTCCTGCATGGCGAAGGCGGTCCCGCCGATCCGGCTTCGGGTGTCGACTGGCTGCGCAAGGCGGCGGAGGCCGGCATGGCGCAGGCGCAGTACAGCCTGGGCCTCCTGTATGAAAGCGGAACCGGCGTCACGCGCTCGCTCTCCGCGGCGACCGCTTGGTGGGAAAAGGCTGCGCAGCAAGGCCACGTCGACGCGCAGGTACAGGTCGGCACGCAATACTTTCTCGGGCGCGGCGCGCCGAAGGATTGGACGCGCGCTGCGAAGTGGTACGAAGCGGCCGCCGAGAACGGCGACGCCGGGGCGCAATATCTGATTGCGAGCTTCTATGAGCACGGCGACGGCGTCGCGCCTGACTTGAAGCGCGCGCTCGACTGGTATCTGCAGGCCGCGCGCCAGGGCGACGCCGGTGCGGCATTGCAGGCGGACGACGTCGCGCGTCGACTGGGTTTCGCGCTGCCGGGGCGCTAGCGCGGCGGCTCCAGCGCGCTGACCGGTGTCGAGGTCACCGGCGCGCGCTCGGCGCAGGCATGGGCAAAGCGGATCGGGTCGGGGTACGACAACACCTCTGGCGGCAACTCGGAAGCCTGTTGCTGCATCCGCTGCCACGACCGCGCATCCAGCAGGTCCGCATTGACCCGCAGGAAATCGGCGCGTACGTCGGGGTCGGTCAGCAGAAAGGTCGCGAACTCCTCCGGAAAGATGTCGTTGGGCCCGACCGGATACCATACCTCGTCCGACATTTCGTCCTGCCCGGCGGAGCGCTGTGGGATCGCACGAAAGCGGCAGGAGCTCATGTACTCGATCTCGTCGTAGTCGTAGAAGACGATGCGACCGAAGCGCGTGACGCCGAAATTCTTGAAAAGCAGGTCGCCGGGGAAGATATTTACCGTCGCCAGCTGACGGATCGCCTCGCCGTAGTCGGCGATCGCATGCTCGCGCTGGCGCGGCGAGGCGGATTGGAGGAACAGGTTGAGCGGGTTCATCCGCCGCTCGATGTACACATGACGGATGACGATCATGTCTCCGTCTTCCTCGATCAGCGACGGAGCGACCGCCTCGAGCTCGGCAATCAGCTCCGGCGTGAAGCGGGCGCGCGGAAACGCAACGTCAGAATACTCGAGCGTGTCCGCCATCCTGCCGACGCGGTCGTGGTGCTTGACCAGCACGTATTTTTCCTTGACCCGCTCGCGCGTCGTATCCTTCGACGGCGCGATCCTGTCCCGGATCACCTTGAACACGTACGGGTAGGAGGGCAGGGTGAACACCGTCATCACCAGTCCCTTGATGCCCGGGGCGACGATGAAGCTGTCGGTCGAGTGCTTGAGGTGATGCAGGAAGTCGCGGAAGAACAGTGTCTTGCCCTGTTTCTGCAGACCCACCATCGTGTACAGCTCGGCCTCGGTCCGCTCGGGAGCGACATTACGCAGGAACGCGACGTATGCCGACGGCACTTCCATGTCGACCAGGAAGTACGCGCGGTTGGCCGAGAACAGCAGCGCGAGCTGCTCGGGGTCCATCAGCAGTGCGTCGACATAGAGCCGGCCGTCCGCGTCGTGCTTGATCGGAACGACGAACGGATACGCGTTGTAGCCGTTGATCACGCGGCCGACGACATAGGCGGTGCGATTGCGGAAGAAGAGGCTCGACAGCACCTGGATCTGATGATTGGCCTCGAGCCGGAGCGGGCGCGGAAAGCGCTGGCGAAAGGCCGCCAGAATATTGGCAAGATCGGCGCGAAAATCCGCAAAGCGGCGGTCGAGACGGAAGTCGAGCACGATATCGATGAGAGCCTGCCGCAGTCCGTGCTGGCGCGGGTAGTACGAGCGATACGAGGGCGGATCGGCGTCGATGTGCTCGGTCGAAATGGCCGGCCGGACGAAGAGGCAGCGATTATGAAAGTAGCTGCGATCGAGGATCTTGCACGATACCGTGTTGAAGAACGTCTCGGCGCACTCCGGCTGTTTGTGATCGATCAACAGCGCGACGTATTGGCGCTTGACCTCAGCCCAGCGTGCGTCGTCGCTGTCGCGGCACTCGAACTCGTTGCGCAGGCGCGCGACGGTCTCGGCGACCCGGCGATCGTAAAAATCGATGCGCTCGCGCGATACATGGCTGATCGCCAGCCAGTTGCCCGCCTCGAAGTGCCGTTTGGCCGTTGCCGCGCAGTCGCGGAACATAGCGTAGTGGCGATTGAAGCCGTCCAGCGTGGCTTGCGCAATCGCTTGCGGGCTCGCCGGCCCGGTCATGCAGGCGATTACGTCGGACATCGCAAGGTGCCGCGCGAGCTTACTGTACGACGTCCTTCTGTCGGGAGTTGTTTTCGGCTTCTATCTTCCCTTTGATCTCTGCGGTATAGGTGTTGTACTCGTCGACGACACGATTGGCGGCCGCGGTGGCTGCCTCGGCGATCGCCTTGTTCTGATCGACGTATTTCTTGACGCACTCGCCGTAGGCTTTGAAGTTCCGGTTGAACGCCGTCATGTTCGGGTCGATCGCGAGCCGGCCCGAAAACTCGGGCTTGACGCATGTATTCGGCGGAACGAGGGACGCCGCCGCGGCCGGCGGTGGTGTTTGCGCCGCGACGACGAGCGAGAATGCGCTGAAGGACAGAACGAGAAGCAGACGGAGACGCATGCGAATCCTCGTAACTTGAGCGGAAAGACGAATTTTATGCCCGCGCGCAACGCCTGGGAAGAAACTCCGGTCGCCGCACGGAGGCTGACTAGCGGAGCAGCGCGGCCACGATGGCGACGCCCGCCGCGACCAGATCGCCGGCCAGCCCGGCGCCGATGCTGCCGGTAGCGCCGATGCGCAAGCCCCCGGCGTCGGGGCCCCGCATCGTCAGGGCGTCGGCCAGGCGATCGACATCGATGGTCTTGCGCTGCACTTCGGCCGTGTTGAGCTCGCGCAGTGCCTTGGCGATGGCCTCGGGATCGAGAATCGCCAGCGGCGAGCGGCAGTACGGGCAGACGGTGTCGTGCTGGAGGTCGATCGGCGCACCGCAATTCGAGCACTGCACGTTGCGAACGCTCGCTTTGAGCGTGGCGAGCTCGCTGCCGGAAAGCGGCCTGACGAAGTTCTTCTCCAGCAGGAATTGCACGAATGGCGTCAGGCGGCCGTGCCCCCAGTCGCAGCGGTAATAACTGAAATGGGTCGTGCGTTGCAGGTCGTGGGTCAGTGCCAGGCGCGAGTTGCAGCGCGGGCAATCGAGCAACTCGGGCAGCGGATTGCGCGTCGGCGCGCGATGCGCGTCGAACGCCTTGAAGACCTCGATAACGCCGACCGGCGCGAGTTGCGTGCTCTCGTACTCGTCAAACCAGACGAGCTGGCAGGAAAAGCAGAAATCGAGAGCGACCTCCCCAAGCAGCAACCGCTCGAACTCGAGCGATTGCATCGAGGCCCCGCAACCGGGGCAGTTCACGCGGCGCGCGTCCGGGGCGAAGCCCCGAGATACAGCCGACGCGCGCTCAGGACCTCAGTTCGGTCAACCGCTAAGTGCGTGCGCGATCGATCGTCGGGCAGTGGACCCACTCTACGTAGACTCCCCGCGCCTGTGCGGCACGGTCGATAGTCTGCATTCTTGCGTAGTCGCAAGTCACCGTCGGCGGAACGTTCTCGGCCTTCTGCATCGGAAGCGACGAACAGCCGCTGGCGATGGCGACGACCGTCAAGGCAAGGATGAGCTTCATATTGTGACCCTCCTGCGCCCCTAACTATAGGCAAAAGAAACGGCCTGAACAAGCCCCGCCGGCCGGCTGAAACCGGCCGCTCGCCCGCCGCCGTTGCGCCCCCGCCGCCGGCCGGGGCCGGAACTAGAGGTTGCGGGTGGCGAAAGTGTCGCACTGGCGCAGGTCGCCGGAGTCCAGGCCGGTCCTGAACCACTTGACGCGCTGCGCCGCCGAGCCGTGCGTAAACCCTTCGGGCACGACGTAGCCGCGCGACTGCTTCTGGATTCTGTCGTCGCCGACCGCGGCCGCCGCCGCGATCCCCGACTCGACATCCTTGGCATCGATGATGTTGCGCTGCATCGAGGAATGCCCCCAGACGCCCGCCAGACAGTCGGCCTGCAGCTCGATCCGCACCGACATTTCGTTCCGCGCGCGGTCCGGCGCACCGGCCATTTTTTTCTGCGCCGCGTCCATCAGGCCGAGCTGGTTCTGCACGTGGTGGCCAACTTCGTGCGCGATCACATAAGCGCGGGCGAAATCGCCGGGTGCGCCGAAGCGCTGCGACAGCTCCTGGAAAAAGCTCAAGTCGAGGTAGACCTTGCGGTCCCCAGGGCAATAAAACGGTCCCGCGGCCGCGCTGCTGAAGCCGCAGGCGGAGGCGATCTGGCCGCGATAGAGCGTGAGCTTCGGCGGCTCGTAGCGCGTGCCCATTTGCTGGAAGATGCCGCCCCAGACGTCCTCGGTGTCGCCGAGCACGCGCGCGACGAATTCGGTCTGCGGATCGCTCGTCGCGGGTGTGGCGGGTGCCGGCTGCGGTGCCTGAGTTTGCACGGCCGGGCCGCCGCCATCGGTGAGCAGCGCCAGCACGTCCAGCGGGTTCTTGCCCAGCAGCAGACTGACGATGACGACCAGGACGATCGCGCCGCCCGACAGGCGCAGGCCGCCGCCGAACATGCTCGGACCGCTGCCGCTGCTCTCCTCGACGTTGTCGCTACGTCGGTAATCCTGCCATCGCATCGCCGCCGCTCCTAGGGGTCACCTTTGCCGGAGTCTACGCGCTGCGCCTCCGCCGTCAACCGAGCTCGTCGATCGAGCGCGGCCAGCTGGCCTTCAGCAGACGCGACAGTGCTCGATCGGCCAGCACCGTGCCGTGCGTCTGGCAGTGGGCGCAGTAATTGGTTTCGTTGTCCGCGTACACGATCCGCTGCACCGGCGCGCCGCAGTCGGGACACGGCTTGCCGAAGCGCCCGTGCACGGCCATCTGCGGCCGGAACGCAGTGACGCCCTCGGGAAAATCTTCGCCTGCCTCGCGCCGCAGGCGCTCGGTCCATTCGGCGAGGACCGCCTGGGCCGCGGTGAACAGCCGCGCGGTGTCCTGCGGGCTGAGCTTGGCAGTCAGCGCCAGCGGCGACAGGCGTGCGCGATGCAGGATCTCGTCCGAATAGGCGTTGCCGATGCCGCTGAACAGCCGGGGATCGGTCAGTGCGCGCTTGAGCGTATGGTTCTCCTGGCGCAGACGTGTCGCGAAGGTCGCCGGGTCGATGTCCTTGAGCTCGACGCCCCCGCGGTCGAACGCAGTCAGCGCGGCGCGGCCGTCGACGAAGTGAAGCGATGCGCGCTTGCGCGTGCCCGCTTCGGTGAACACCAACACGCCGGTGTCGAAGGTGAAAGTCGCCAGCGTAATGCGCGCCGGCGCCTTGGTGCCCGGCAAAATCCAGCGCAGCCGGCCGGCGATCATCAGATGCAGCACGAGGAAGCGCTCGCCTTCGAGCTCGATCACGATGCGCTTGCCGAGCCGGCGAACGGCGGCGACGCGCCGCCCCTGCGCCTCGCCGATCGGCGGCACGGCGGTGCGCAGCACAAAGGGACTGGCCAGCCGGATTTGCTCGAGTCGCCGCCCGGCGATGCGCCGCTCGAGCGCTTCGACGTACACGGCGACGTCGGGCAGCTCCGGCATCGTCGAAAGCCTAGACGGCGACGATCGCGCCGATGACCGCGCCCGCGCCGAGCAGCCACAGCGGATGGATGCGCGTGGCGAGCGCCAGCACGACGGTCGCCGCGGTCAGTCCGACGGCGATCAGCGAGTGATCGACGGTGCGCGCGAGTATGAATCCGCTCGCGAGCACCAGTCCGACGGTGACCGGCGCGAGTCCGTGCTGGATTGCCTTGCGCAGTGGCGCGTCGCGAAACCGGTCCCAGACATGAGCTATTGCGAATGTCAGCGCCGACGAGGGCGCGCATATGGCGATCGTACAGACCAGCGCACCGACAAAGCCGTCCACCTTCCATCCGATCAGGCTGACGATCAGCATGTTGGGGCCGGGTGCCGCCTGCGCGATCGCGAACGCCTGCGCGAAGTCGGCATCCGTCAGCCAATGCGCGTTTTCGACGACGCGGCGATGAATCTCGGGAATCAGCGCGTTGACTCCGCCTATGGCCAGAAACGACAGCAGCCCGAACTGCTGAGCGAGGTCGGCCAGCAAGGGCAGGTTCATCGGCGCATCCACCATGCAATGCCGATCGACAGCGGCGCCAGCACTGCCAGCGCCCAGAGCAGCGGAACGCGCAGCAGGCCGATCGCGGCAAACACCAGCGCTGCCATCGCGATCTGCCAGACGATGCCCTTGAGCGGCTGCGCCATCCTGATGCCCGTGGCCAGAATCAGTCCGGTGGCCGCCGCGGACACGCCGGTAGTTGCGGTGCGCACCGTCTCGATCGCGGCGAATTGCGCGTACAGCGCAGCGAGCGCGAGGACGATCAGGAACGGCATCAGCATCAGGCCGAGGGCCGCCGCGGCCGATCCCCACGGCCCGCGGAAGCGATTGCCGACGATGATCGAGACGTTGACGATATTCGGTCCCGGGAGGAACTGCGACAGCGACAGCACCTCGATGAATTCGCGCTCGCTCAGCCAGTGGCGCTGCTCAACCAGCATGCGTCGCGCAAATGGCAGCACGCCGCCGAATCCCTGCATGCCGACGATCAGGAAGCCCGAGAAAAGTCCCCGCAGCGAAGGCGGTGGCGCGACGGGATCGGCGCTCAAGCGCGACCGCCTGCCGCTTACGGCTTCAGCGCCCGATACAGGAAAGGCAGGCTGACATTCATCCGGTAGTCGACGTCGGAGTGATTGTCATCGTATTCCTCGTAAGTGTGCGCTATGCCGGACTGGGAGAGCCGCGCCGACAGGATTCGCGTGCCGTAATGAATGTGATACTGGTCGCGCCAGCCGCAATCGATGTAGATGCCGGCAAGCGATTTGAGGTTGGCCTTGTACTTCGCGACCAGGTTGATCGGGTCGTGGGCAAGCCAGTTCTTCCAGCGCTTCGCGATCAGCTCGCCGGTCTCCAGATTGAACGGCAGCCGGAACCCGAGAGGGGCTTTCGGATCAGGATCGTAGGTCGCGGCCATGCACAGGTTCATGATCGTGTGGCCTTCGGCGACCGACACCTTCTCGGCTTCCCAGACATGCTCGAGGAAACGCTTGATTCGCCCGTCGTCGCAGCCGTCGGCAAGATGGGCACGCTGTCCTTCGCGCAGCGCATCGTAGCGGCCGGGCTTGCGCTTGACCGGCCGGAACCGCGCCAGATCGTTCAGCGTATTCGGCCAATCGTGCCAGTAGACGAAATCGAAATACGAATCGCCCGAATGATCGGCGATCGCTCCCCAGTACTGCGCATATTTCATGCCGTGGATGATCGCGCCGTAGCCGCCGGACGATTTGCCGAAACAGCCGCGGTGGTCGCGGCTGCTAAGCGTGCGAAACTCGCGGTCGACGAAGGGGATCAGTTCGCGCGTCAGATAGTCGGCGTAGTTGCCTATCGCCGACGAGTTGACATACTGATTGCCGCCGAGTGCGGTGAAGCAATCCGGGAAGACGATAATCGCCGGTCCCATCTTGCGCTCGTGGATCAGTCGTGCCGCGCGCTCGGGGACGTTGTCGGAAAACGGCTTCCAGTTGACGTGCGCGAGCCCCGAGCCGGTGAATCCGACCAGATCCCATAGCACCGGAAAGCGCCGGCCGCGAGCCGCCCCCGCTCCGCCGTCGTATTGCGGCGGCAGCCAGACGCCGAGCTTGCGCACATGAGGATCGCCCAGCGCGTTGCCGGCGAGAATCTTCGACGTGTGCTCGATGACGACGAGCCTGCCATCCGGACCTTTGCGGCGTTTTAGCGCCATCCCAGGTTGCCTCGCGCGGTTGCGGAGGCGAAATTGTAGCGCAGAGCCTTCCCGCGGACGGGTCCTCGCGCCCGGGTCTTGCCCGGGCGTCCCGAAGGCGCACCAAAACGGCAATTCCAGCCTCGCGGTCCGGCCGTAGGAGAAAGGCCTATTGCAACTTTTGCCGCGTGGAGGCATGTTGTTGTCTGCAACTGCGGGATTTTCTGGCTCGGACGCTGTCTTACGATAAAGACAGGGAGATACGTGATGCTGGATGCACGAACGCCGGAACCGCGTGCGGTGGGCGCGCCAGATCGGGGTTGGCGTGGGCGCGGCACCTGGCAGCTTGCCGACATCGACTATGCCGGGGCCGACCGCGCTCGGGCGGCCGACGACACGACGCTGTTCCAGATGATGACGATGGCCTCGTTCGTCGAAACGGGATCGGATTTGTACGCGCACAATCTGGTGTCCTACTTCGACGACGACGAGGTGGTTGCCGGCTGGCTCGCCGAGTCCTGGGAGCACGAGGAGGTCCAGCACGGTGCGGCCCTTCGCGCCTACGTCGAGCACGTCTGGCCCGACTTTGACTGGCAGCGCACCTACGACCGCTTTTTCGACGAGTACCGCCAGACGTGCACCGTTCCCGAGCTCGAGCCCTCCCGCGCGCTCGAGCTGGCCGCACGCTGTGTCGTCGAAATGGGCACGGCCACGCTTTACAGTGCGATGGGCGCGTACGCCGACGAGCCGGTGCTCAAGGACCTGGCGGCGCACATCTATGCCGACGAGGTCCGCCACTACAAGCATTTCTACCGTTATTTCCGGCGCTATCAGGAGCGCGAGCGCCACGGCCGCTGGCGGGTCGGACGCACGATGACGCGCCGGCTGCTGCAGACCGCCGACGACGACGGGCGCATCGCCTTTCGCCACCTGTGGCAGGCGACCCGGCGCGGAAACGGCTCTTCGGTCGACGACGAATACCGGGCGTTTCGTGACCGCATTTCATCGGTGGCGCGACGGTTTGCGCCGCGCGACCTGCCGGTCGAGATGTTCCTGCGGCCGCTGCGCCTGCCGCCGCTTGCGGCGCGGGGTGCCCGAAGCTGCGCCGGAACGCTGTTTCGCTGGTGGCTGGAAGCTTAAATGGGGCGCAACGGCCGGGCTGCCGCGCTCTAGCTCGCGCGATTGCCGATCAGCGCGAGAAACTCCTCGCGCGTCGCCGTCGATTCGCGGAACGTGCCCAGCACCGACGAGGTGATCATCACCGAATTCTGCTTTTCGACGCCGCGCATCATCATGCACAGGTGCCGCGCCTCGATCATCACGCCGACGCCCGTCGCGCCGACCGAATCCATCACTTCCCGCGAGATCTGCTCGGTCAGCCTTTCCTGAAGCTGCAGCCGGCGCGCGTACATGTCGACCAGGCGGGCAAGCTTGGACACGCCGAAGACGCGGCCGCTGGGGATGTAGCCGATATGGCAGCGGCCGAAAAACGGAAGCATGTGGTGCTCGCACAAGCTGTAGACCTCGATGTTCTTGACGATGACCATGCTGTTGGTCGCCTGCGTGAACACCGCGCCGTTGATCAGCTTTTGCGCATCGACCCTGCTGCCGGAAGTGAGGAACTCGATCGCCTGCGCGACGCGCTGGGGCGTCTTTACCAGGCCTTCCCGATGAGGGTCCTCGCCGATCTCGACCAGCAGCTCGCTGATCAGCGATTCGATCTTCTTGGTGTTGGGTTTCATTGCTTGGATCCCGTTGGACGAATGACGCAGGCGATTATCCCATGGGCCGCGGTTTGGGCCGGCGCAAAGCGTGGTGATGCGATAATGTAACCTTGGCATCAGCGGAGGAACCTCGAATGGGAACGATGACTGAAATCTCCGCCGGCGACGGATTTCGCCTCGCCGCTTACCGCGCCGACCCGCAAGGCGCGCCGCGCGGCGGCCTGGTCGTCGTTCAGGAAATTTTCGGGGTCAACAGCCACATTCGCAGCGTTTGCGACGGCTACGCCGCCGACGGCTACCAGGTGATCGCGCCGGCACTTTTCGACCGCTACGAAAAAGGCGTCGACCTGGGCTACACGGCCGCGGACATCGCGCGGGGCCGCGAGTACAAGGCCAGGGCGAATGCCGATCCGGCGCTGCTCGATGTCGACGCCGCGCGCGCAGCGGTCGCGGCGGCGGGTCGCGTCGGCGTCGTCGGCTACTGCTGGGGCGGCTTGATCACCTGGCTCGCCGCATGCCGTCTGAAGGCCGTTGCCTGCGCGGTGCCCTATTACGGCGGCGGGATGCTCGACGCCGTTGCCGAGCAGCCGAAATGCCCTGTCATCGCGCATTTCGGCGAGCGCGATCATGTGCTGCCCATCGCGGGTGTCCGCGCTTTCGCCGCAGCGCACTCCGAGGTCGGCGTCTACATCTACGCCGCCGACCACGGCTTCAACTGCGACCAGCGCGCTTCCTACGACGCCGCCGCAGCGACACTGGCGCGACAACGGACGATCGACTTCCTGCGCCGCCACGTCGGCTGAGCCCGCTGGCGGGCGTCGCCGATTAGTTGACAAAAGCAACTGGTTGGCAGGACAGTGGCGCAGTGGCCCGCTTTGCGGGCTGGAGGGTCGATGCGATGGCCGCGCGGGCAGCGGACAAGGCAGTGCGCGAGGCGCGGATCGCCGCGTTGCGCCGATTCAATCGTTTTTATACGCAGCGGATCGGCGTGCTCCAGGAAGGCCTGCTTGAGAGCCCGTACTCGCTGGCGCAGGTGCGCGTGCTCTACGAGCTGGCGCACCCGGAACCGGCCGACGGCGCGCCGACTGCCAGCGAGCTTTCGGCAATGCTCGGTCTGGACGAAGGCTATTTGAGCCGGATCATTCATGGGTTCGAGGCCACGGGCATGCTGACCCGCCGCGCGAGCGCAGCGGACGCGCGACGGCAATTGCTGGCGCTGACGCGCAAGGGCCGGGCGGCGTTCGCGCCGCTGGACCGGCGATCGCACGACCAGGTCGGTGCGCTGCTGGATACGCTTGGCCC
This sequence comes from uncultured beta proteobacterium, assembly GCA_963828665.1. GTDB lineage: Bacteria > Pseudomonadota > Gammaproteobacteria > Burkholderiales > Casimicrobiaceae > PALSA-1003. The sequence goes on along the minus strand of CAWHFL010000015.1, from coordinate 137,117 downwards.
GGGCGATCAGCGTCGACTGGTCGCAGCGTCGGCGGCGATCGAGCGGCTGCTCGATGCAGGTACGTCGCGACAACGGCCGATCGTGCTGCGCGCGCCGCGTCCGGGCGACATCGGCTGGGTCGTACAGCGGCACGGCGAAGTGTATGCCCGCGAATATGGCTATGACGCGCAATTCGAGGCACTGGTCGCTGCTATCGCCGCTCGATTCCTGCAGAAGCTCGACGCCCGGCACGAGCGTTGCTGGATTGCCGACTGCGGCGGGGCGAACGTGGGCTCGGTTTTTATCGTGCGACAGTCGGCGGATGTCGCCAAGCTGCGCCTGCTGCTGGTCGAGCCCGAGGCGCGCGGCCGCGGCTTGGGCGCGCGGTTGGTCGGCCGATGCATCCGCTTCGCGCGCCGAGCCGGCTATCGCAGCATCGTTCTATGGACGCAAAGCGAGCTCGCCGCCGCGCGGCACCTGTACGAGCAAGCGGGCTTTCGCTGCACGCGCCGCCGGGCGCATCACAGTTTCGGTCGCGACCTGGTCGCGGAGACTTGGCGCCTGGTCCTCTAGCGTGCGTCGCGCCGGGGAGAGCCGCGACAGGGCGCGCAAGGCCGGGTTACACTAAGCCGGCCAGCGCTGTTGGCAACGCCCCAGCGGCGGAGGTGGCGCGCGCTGCCGTTGCGACGGCTAACGGAGGACCACGATGAAATGCACGACCTGCGGTTACGAAACGCAGCCGGGCGCTAGGTTTTGCGTCCAGTGCGGGACGACCCTGCCGGCCGAGCCGGCGCCGGTCGCGACCCCAACGCCAGCCGCGCCCGTTCCCTCAAGCGTCGCGCCAGAGGCGGCCGCGGTCGCGCCGCCGAGACCGGCGCCAGCCTCCTCCAGTGCAACGATTCCGCCGCGCATCAGCGCGGCGACCGCCGCCACCGCCACCGCCGCCGCCACCGCCACCGCGGCACCGGGATCTGCTGCCCCGCCCATCTCGGTTGCCGGCGGCCCGCCCAAGCTCGGCATGATCGCGGCGATGCTTGCACTGGTTGTCGTGCTCGGCATCGGCGGGTTTGTCGCCTACCGCGTTTCGCTTTCGAGCGGGGAGAAAGAGGCGACGACGACGGATGCCGGCAAAGCGTCGGACGCGGCGACTGCGCCCACGCCGGCCGACGCTGCGAAAGACGCCAGCGCCGCGGCCGCGCAGCCGCCGACCCAGGCAGGGACGACGGCGGAGTCCGGCAAGGACCAGTCCGCCGCGCCGGCAGCCGGCGCGGACGTTGCAAAATCCGCGGACAAGGGCAGTACGGGCGCAGCGAGCTCCGGTCAAAGCAACGGCCGCCGCAGGCAAAGCGTCCCGACCAACAGCGGCGACTGGAGCGGGCACCGGTACCGGGTCGAGCGAAACGCCGACCCCGGCGCCCGCGGCGGTAGCGCGAACGCCGGCACCGGCGCCGGCGTCGGCCGCGGCGCCGCAACCCGACCGCTGGCAGCAGATGCGCGAAGCGATGTTGCGCTGCAAGCGCGAGGATTTTTTCCGTCGCATCGGGTGCGAGCAAAGCGTCGGGCTGCGGTACTGCGAGGGTTATTGGGGCAAGGTCCCGCAATGTCCGGGCGTGCCCAGCGAATCGGGACGCTGATCGACTCCAATGGGTGTCCAACTTGACGACCCGGTCCGGTCCGCCGACAATGAAACGCCGCAGATTTTCAGGGGGAAACAATGAGATTATTCGCGGGTGCGGTCGCACTGCTGGTCACGTTGCCGGCGTTTGCCGGCAGCAACGGGGCCATATTCTTCCAGGTCCCCACGCTGGATGAATTCGGGCTGGTCGGTTTGATCGCCCTGGTCGGCACGGCCGCCGGCCTGGTCGTGCGTCGCCGCAAAAAGTAGTCATCAACGACCCAACGCGCGGTTTCGGCATCGGGCTGGCGCGTTGTGATCCAGGGAGAGAACAATGAAAGTCTTCGCGACTGCTGCTGGACTACTATGCTCGTTGCCTGCATTCGCTGGCACCAACTCGGCGATCTTCTTCACGGTACCGACACTCGATGAATTCGGGTTGATCGGCCTGATCGTCGGCGTGGGCGTCGCCGCCGGCTTGGTCATCCGCCGCAAGAAAAAGTAGCGTCAGGAGCGCAGCTGCACGGTGGGCGTGCTCGCGTGCGGCTCGGACCACGATGGCGATGAACGACATGTTGTCGCTGCTTCGAGTCGCCTATTACGGGCTGATGGCGGGCACATTTGCTTTCCTGCTGCTGTGGGAGGACGGTGCGCCATTGGTGGGAGGCATGCCCTCGCGGCGGCGCCACGTTCTACGCAACCTTGCCATGTTCGTATGCGTGGTCGCGGTCGCCGACGGATTGGTCGGCGCCTGGCTGCTCGATATTCCCTCGCGGCTCACGATCACGCCGCCGGGACCGCTGACGCCGCTGCCGCTGATCGTTCAGCTGGTCATCGCCTTCGTAGTGATGGACTTGGCGACGTACGCCGTGCATCGGCTTTTCCATGCCCAGCGCTGGCTGTGGCTGTTGCATTCGGTGCACCATTCCGACACGCAAGTCGATGTCAGCACCAGCATAAGGCATCATCCGGTCGAAGTCGCGATCGATGTCGCGGTCAAGCTAGCGCTGTACCTCTTGCTGGGACTGCCGTTATGGATCGAGGCGGCGCGCACGTTGCTGATCAATCCGCTGAGCATGGCGCAGCACGCCAACATTGCCTATCCGCCCTGGATCGAGCGTCCGCTGCGCTGGCTGCTGGTCACGCCGGCGATGCACCGCGTCCACCACATCCCCAACGAGGCGGAGACCAACTCCAACTTCGGGCAATGCTTCTCCTTCTGGGACCGGATGTTCGGCACCTACCGCGCGGCGGATCCGGCGCTCCCGCCCCGCTTTGGCCTGGCCAACCTCGGTGGGGAGTCGTTTCAGTCGATTGCCGGCATGCTGCTGACCCCCCTCCGGGCGTGGCGGCTGCGCACGCTGTAGCCATTGCCGGCGTCATCGCGGGCGCGGCGGCCAGCCTGGCGCCCGGTGGCGACAAACGCCCCTTATGACGATATCATAGCAACCGTGCCGGGCCCCAAACTCCCGGTCCGCGAGTCCGACCCAGGGGAGCCGATGAGTTGCCAGATCTGCGGACGGCGCAGCGCGCCGGGCGCCAAGCTTTGCGTCGACTGTCGCGCCGCGCGCAAGCGCGCCTTCGATGCAACGATCACTCAGCCGCTGATGGCGATGGCCGGCGCGGGCACGGTCTCGCGCACGCTGGCACGCCTGCGCCGGGCGGAGGCCTCGCCTGAAGCCAAGGCTCGGCGGGCCGCCCGCAAAGCCAAGGCCGCCGCCGAAAGCGCAGCCCCGCCGGTCGTCGCGCCGCCGGCTGCCGGGAAATCAGCCGGCTCGCGGTCCTTGCTGTGGGTTTTATTGTCGATCGGCGTTGTACTCGCTGCGATAGCGGGCTGGTACCTGCCGAGTCGCGCGCCCGCCACGCCCGGGACCGAGGCGGACTCGTTCGCGACGCCCTCGGCTCCGCCCCAAGCCGGCGTCGAATCGCCACGCTCCGAGCCTGTCGAGACGGCCCCGCCGGCGGCGACGCTGCCGCCGCTCCCCACGATCGTCGAACGCGAGCTCGTTCCGCACGCGGCCGCCGTAGGCAGGCCGGCAACGCCCAAGCGCGTCGCCCCGGCGCCGAAGCCAGCGGCGCAGCCAGAAGCGCCGGCGGAAGTCGAAATCGTTCGCGCGCCGCCCCCGGCGCTTGCGCCGCCAGCGCCGCAGCCGGCGCCGCGAGCGGATCCCTGGCAGCAGATGAGCGAAGCGATCGGCCGCTGCCCTGACGGATTCCTCGGCCACGTCGTCTGCGAGCAGCGCATTCGCCTGCAGTATTGCGAAGGACATTGGGGCCAGGTGCCGCAGTGTCCCGGGGGCCCGAGCGCCGAAAGCGATTGATGCGCGCGGCGGCTCGCGGCGAGTCGTGCCGCGCGCTAACCCCGGCCCACAAAGGGCATCTTGGTCGCCATGATGGTCATGAACTGAACGTTGGCGTCCAACGGCAAGCTCGCCATGTAGGCGACGGCGCTCGCTACGTGCGCAACATCCATCAGCGGTTCGACGGCGACCTGGCCATTGGCCTGCGGCACACCCTTGGCCATCCGCGCCGCCAGGTCGGTGGCCGCATTGCCGATGTCGATCTGGCCGCAGGCGATGTCGTATTTTCTGCCGTCGAGCGAGCCCGACTTCGTCAGCCCCGTAATCGCGTGCTTCGTGGCCGTGTATGGTGCCGAGTTGGGTCGCGGCGCATGTGCCGAAATCGAGCCGTTGTTGATGATGCGTCCGCCACGGGGATCCTGGCTCTTCATCATCCGGAACGCTTCCTGCATGCACAGGAAAACGCCGGTGAGATTGATGTCGACGACGGTCCTCCACTGCTCGACGCTCAAGTCCTCGAGGTTGATGCCCGGCGCGCCGACGCCGGCGTTGTTGAACAGAAGATCCAGACGGCCGTGCGCCTCCTTGACCTTGGCGAACAGCGCCCGGACCGACGCCGGGTCGCTGACGTCGGTCGGCACGGCCAGCGCCCGATTTGTCGCACTGCCGGCAGCGCTCGCCGTCTGGTCGAGCGCATCCGCACGGCGCCCGGCGAGCGCCACGGAAAAGCCGTCTTTCAGCAGCGCGAGCGCCACGGCGCGGCCGATGCCGCTGCCGGCGCCGGTCACGATTGCGGTCCTGGTGGACGAGGTCATCGCAGGTCTCCTTACTGGCGTGTTCGATGGTTGAAAGCGTTATAGATGAGCCGGTCCGAACGCTTCGGGCAGCAGCTCGGCAAGATGGTAGTGGCGGTCGGCGGCGCTGTCGTCACTGCAGCAGACGATAAGCGCATCGGCGCCGAACTCGGAGAGAACCTGGCGGCAGGCCCCGCACGGCGGAGTTGCTTCGCTGGTCGGCGTGTAGACGACGACCGCGTCGATGCGGCGCGCGCCGTCGGCGACGGCGCGGAAAATCGCATTGCGCTCGGCGCACATCGACAGGCCGAATGATGCGTTCTCGACATTGGCGCCGGTATGGATCCGGCCGTCGGCAGAAAGCACCGCGGCCCCGACGCCGAAGCGCGAATACGGCGCATAGGCGTGGCGCGCGGCCTCGATCGCGCCTTGCTTCATCGCCGCGAGCGTTGTCGGCGGGATCTCTCGCGCAGCCGCAGCGCGCTTTTGACGGCCAGCCATCGGACGTTGCCTTTAGTCGAAGCTTACCGGCGACTGGCGTTGCCGATTGACGTGCAGGCGGAAGACAGCGGGACGCGCGTAGTGGCCGGCGACGTCGATGCGGCGCCGCGCCGCAGCAACCGCGTCGAGATCGATGTTGCCGTACAGGATTGCGGCTTCCCGCCGCAATGGTCCGGCGACGATCTTCCCCCGGCCGGAGGCTGCTGGATGATCGCGAGCTTGGGCATCGGATGGTCCTTGCCGGAAGCGTGAGGAGTGCGGCGGTGAATGCGGCGAGCGCCGGCCCGGGTCTTCGTTTGCCATCGAGTCGCCGGGTCCGGACGTCGCGCCGTCGCCGGCAGTTTAGCATTGGCCTCTGCGCGCAGCGTCGGACCGAAGACCCCCGGAACTTCCGCTCGAATCGTCGGCTCGAACCTCTCGTTCCTGCTACCTTGCCGCGGCCATCGATGCCGGCGCGGCTCATCCCGTGATGCCGCGGGCGCTCGTTTCGACCACGGATTCATCACCGATGGCAATGGCAAGCGTACCGACGCCCGAAGGCGCTGAAGGCCGCGCGCCGGCGATGACCACCCGGCAGGCATTCCTGCGCGTATTTCCGGGGGTGATGGTCGCGATGTTCCTCGCGGCCGCCGACCAGACGATACTCGCCAGCGCGTTGCCGACGATCGCGAGCTCGCTCAACGGTTTCGTCGACATCTCATGGGTCGTCGTCTCGTACCTGCTGGCGGCGACGATCGCGGCGCCGCTGTACGGGCATCTCGGCGATCGCTTCGGCCGCCGGCGGATGCTGCTCGGCGCGCTGGCGATTTTTTCCGCGGCTTCGCTCGCGTGCGCGTTCGCGCCGACCTTGCTCACGCTGATTGTCGCGCGGGCAGCGCAGGGTCTGGGCGGCGGCGGGCTGATGACGTTGGCGCAGGCATTGATCGGCGAGCATGTCTCGCCGCGCGAGCGCGGCCGGTTTTCGGGCTATTTCGCCACCGTCTTTGCGCTGGCGAGCACGTCGGGACCGGTGCTCGGCGCCTATCTTACCGAGCATTTGAGCTGGCGCGCGATCTTCGCGATCAACATACCGCTCGGCGTCGTCGCCGCGTTGCTCGCCCGTCGCATCCCCAACGTAACTCCGTCGCGCGAAGGACGTTTCCGGCCGGACATCATAGGCGCGATGCTCTTCGTGCTGGCCACGCTTTCGCTGCTGTTCGGGCTGACGTCCGGCGGACACCGCTACGCCTGGGTCTCGTGGCCGATGCTCACTCTGGCAGCAGTGGCTGCCGTGGGGTTCGCGCTACTCTGGGCATGGGAGCGCTGTGCGGCAGACCCGGTGCTTCCGTTGCGTCTGCTCGGCACGCCTGCGATCGCGCGCTCCGATGCAGTCGTGCTGTGCTTCGGCGCGACCTTGTTCCCGACTATCCTGTTCCTGCCGCTGTACCTGCAGCTCGGTCGTGGTTTCGCCATCGGACAATCGGGTTTGTTGCTGCTGCCGATCACTCTGGCGATGGTCGCCTCGTCGGCCGTGACAGGCAGGCTGGTCACGCGTACCGGCAGGGTGACGATATTTCCGCAAGTCGGCATGAGCGTTGCAATGGCGGCGTTCATTGCGCTCGCCGTGGCCGTCGGCCCCGCACCGACCTTGCTCGTTCTCGCGTTGACCAGCGTGGCAGGCGTCGGTCTGGGCATGGTGATGCCGCCGACCCAGGTCACCGTGCAACTCGCGGCAGGACCCGCATCGCTCGGCGCGGCGACGGCGTCGATCGCACTGTCGCGCGCGATCGGCGGCGCCGCCGGCGTCGCATTGGTCGGAGCCGTCCTGATCGCCGCACTGGGTGTCGCCGGTGACACATTGCCGAGCTTGCTGGCGAGGGTGATCGAAGCAGGACCGCACGCCGTCGCGCAAATGTCGGACGCCGAGCGCATGGCAATGGGAACGCGGTTCGATCACGCCTATCGCATCGTCTTCACCCTTTTGGCCGGCGTGACGCTGGTCGGCGCGCTGCTTGCGCGCACCATTCCGCGCCCCGACTGGTCTATGCGCGTGCCGTCGACGACGCAGGGTGCGGGCGCTGGTTCTCGCTGATGTCGGCCGGCGCCTAGCGATGTGGTGCAGGTGCGCATTGACAAGGCCTGTGCCTCGGAATAAAAAGAATGGCGATCAACGCGGTCGACCAGGAGGAAAGCATGGCAAAGGCAAAAGCAAAGGCAAAAAGCAAAAAGCCCGCGACGGGCGAGAGCGTCTACCGGATTACCGAGCTGGTCGGCACGAGCCAGGTTTCATGGGAGGACGCGGCCCGGCGCGCGGTCGAGACGGCGGCGGGCTCGCTGCGCGATTTGCGCATCGCCGATGTCGTCAAACTGGATATGCGAGTCGAGAACGGCAAGGTCGCGGCATTTCGTGCTCGCGTCGCGCTGTCGTTCAAATACGAGGCCTGAAAGCCGATGGACAGTCGCGGCGGCCCGGCCGCCGCGTATTGCGGCAAATTTTTGCGACGCGGCGAACGGCAGCAGTTAATACGCCCGCGTCGAGCTGCCGCGCGAAGAGCTCACTGCGGCGGGAGCCGCCGCGGGGACGCCGGTACCTGCGCCGCCTGCCGCCGCCCCTCCCGGCGTCACTCTGCCGCCGCTGCGGCCGAGATAGGGCCGCATGCCCGCGACGATGTCTTCGACGCTCGATGTGCCTGAGCCGCCTGCCGCCGGCGCGACCTGAAGGCAGCGGTCGGTATCGATCACCATCAGATATTCGCCGCGCTGACGCATCGCCGCACGGGCCCTGGCGCCGCTGTCGCTCAAATCGAGCGGCGGTGTCGTGTTGCGATAAATCACCTGATCGTTTCGGTCGAACACGATGTTGCAAACCATCGCCTCGGCCGGAAAAGAGGCGGCGCCGGCGACGGCGACCAGACCGAGAGCAGCCGCAAGAAACGGAATCTTGTGCACGGTAATCCTTAAGGCAACCGAAGGCATGCATCGTATGCCTGTGGAACATGCGACGCAACCTTCATGCGAACCCGGGCGACATTACAGTTTCCGAAGGCGTAGACGGCAGGGGTCAGACGATTGCAATGCTGGAGTTCGCAGGCGGCTGCCGGGCGGCCGACCTGACCAATATTTTTCCCGGCTCGGAGTCCCGATGCCGTCAGTCACCGCGGTGTCGGGCGGTAGCGCGCACAACGCGCCGACCGGCGACCCGAACAGTCCAGACCGCCTGCGCGCCATAACGATCGGCGACAACGGAGCCTACAAGGGCCAAGATCGGCTGGGACCCCTGCACCGGACACGCCCGACGGCGAGGCGCTGTGCAAGGCGCTCTAAGCTAGCGTCTGGCGTGCCTCGAGGATGCCGGCGATGGCTGCAGCGGACACTTTGTCGGCCATAGGCTGACAGCATCGCGCGCCGGAATCCTCTAGACTTGAGTTGGCTCGGTGCGAAGCGCGGCAGCGGAATCCCTGGCGGGACGTGCGCGCAGTTTTGCGCCGGCCACGGAGGCGACAATGGACATTGCACGGTGCATCGGCATCGTCTTTATTGCATCGGCCGCGGCGGCGGGCACGCTCGCGCGCACAGCATCTTCCGCACCGGTCTTTTTCGACGTGGCACGCGGAGCGCACCCGCACGACGTCGCGGCGACGCCGGTCGCCGGTGGCCCGGTCTACTACACGGCGCAATCGACCGGCAAGCTCGGCATCCTCGATCCGAAGTCGGGCAAGTTCGAGGAGATCGCCCTGGGTGCGCGCTCGGCGCCGCATGGGGTAATCATCGGGCCCGACGGCGCGGCCTGGATCACCGACGGCGGCCAGAATGCGATCGTGCGCGTCGATCCGAAGTCGCATCAGATCAAGAGTTGGCCGCTGCCGCGCGATGCGGCCAATGCCAACCTCAATACGGCGACGTTCGACAAGAGTGGCAGGATCTGGTTTACCGGCCAAAGCGGAATCTACGGCCGGCTCGATCCCGCGTCGGGCGACATGCGCGTGTGGAAGGCGCCGCGCGGAATCGGACCCTACGGCATCACGACCACGCCGGGCGGTGACGTCTATTTTGCCTCACTCGCCGGAAACTACGTTGCGCGCATCGACCCGTCGAGCGGCGAAGCGACGGTAATCGATCCGCCCACGCCCGGCCAAGGCGCACGCCGCGTGTGGTCCGATTCGAGCGGTCGGATCTGGGTCAGCTACTGGAACACCGGCCAGGTCGGTATGTACGATCCGGCCGCGCGCAACTGGCGCCAATGGAAGCTGCCCGGTACCGCGCATCCGTACGCGGTTTGGGTCGACGACAAGGACAAGGTGTGGTTAAGCGACTGGAGCACCAATGCGATCGTCCGCTTCGATCCGGTCAGCGAAAAATTCGACAGCATTCCGTCCGATCGCGGCCGGGCCAATGTGCGGCAGATGCTCGGTCGGCCGGGCGAAGTCTGGGGCGCGGAGTCCGGGCTCGATCGCTTGGTGATGGTGCCTGCGCCGTAGGCGTGAGTGCTGCATTTGCGTGTGCGCGCTGCACGCCGAAGGCTCTGTACGCGCGCGGTGTATTGAATGACGAAAAACCAGGAGAAGCCATGAAGAGTTCAGTGACAAGGATCGCAGTCGCCGCCACGTTTGCCCTCGCCGCGACGGCCGCGCTGGCCGGCGAAATCATCCTTTACGAAAATCCCGGGTTCCAGGGCCGGCGAATGACGTTGCGGGGAACCACGCCCGACCTCGACCGGACCAACTTCAATGACCGGGCGGAATCGATTGTCGTGCGCGATGGTGTCTGGGAAGTTTGCACCGACGCGCGCTTCGCCGGCCGGTGCGTGCGGCTGCAGCCCGGCGAGTATCCGAGTCTCGACGGATCGCTCAACAGCCGTATCTCGTCGGCGCGCGAGATCGCGCAAGCCCCGCTTCCGCCTCCGCCGCCGGTGGCAGGCCCCGGTCCCGGCGGCCCGGCGCGGGCGGTGCTCTACGAGGGCGCGGATTTCCGCGGGCGATCGTTCGAGATGCGGCGCGAAGTCATGCGCAATCTCGATCGCACCAGATTCAACGATCGTGCGGCGTCGCTGCGCGTGTACAGCGGCTTCTGGATATTTTGCAGCGATGCGAATTTCGAGGGCGACTGTCGCACCTTCGGGCCTGGCGATTATCCGGACCTGCCGGGCGATCTCAATCGGCGGATATCGTCGGGCCGTCGGATAGCCGATCGCTATCCGTACGAGGGCGTGCCGAACTGGAGACGATAAGAACTGGCCCACCGGGTGCCTCGGCGTGGCTGCGGGGGCCGCGCCCGGCGCTCGGACACGACCGTGTCGAACAGGCGACCAGCGCGCGATTGGATAGAATGCGGCATTAACGATCTGGATTGTCGAGAGGACTGCCGCGATGGACACCTGTCCGCATTTCGCCCAAATCCGCGACGTCACGCCCAGCGCTAACGGATGCGAGGACTGTCTTAAGACCGGAGACGATTGGGTGCATCTGCGCCTCTGCCTGACCTGCGGCCATGTCGGCTGTTGCGACGAATCCCGGAACAAGCATGCCACGCGGCATTTCAAGGAAACCGGACACCCGATCATCCAGTCATTCGAGCCGGGTGAGACGTGGGGCTGGTGCTTTGTCGACCGCGCTTTTTTCGACCAGCTGCCGGTAACGTACTGAGGAGCCGACGGTCTTTCGAGCGCAAGCGGCGTCGAAAGATCGCGCCATGATGGCCCGATGATTACCGGCGAGATGCTCCGTGCGGTGCCGCTGCTGGCAGGTGTCTCCGACACCGAGCTCAAAACCATTGCCGGGCGCGCGGCAGACATCAGCTTGCATTCCAACGAGTGGCTGATCCAGGAAGGCGAGCTGCCCTCGTTCTTTATCCTGATTTCCGGTCGACTGACCGTCTACAAGTCAGTCGGCGGCGTCGAGCGCGCGATCACCGAGTACGCACCCGGCGACTACGGCGGCGAGGTTCCGCTGCTGCTTGGTTCGCCGGCGATCGCGAGCATTCGCGCGGCCGAGCCTTCGCGCGTCTGCCGGCTCGACGCGGCGGATTTCCGCGAGCTGATCGTAGCGTGTCCCGACCTCAACGCGCGGCTGCTGCGAACGATGGCGACGCGAATCGAGGGGCTCCAGCAGCTGGCGACCGAGGCGCCGCTGGCGACGGTAACGATCATCGGTCACCGCTACGATCTGGCCTGTCACGATCTGCGCGACTTCCTGGCGCGCAATCACGTCGCGTTCCGCTGGTACGATCCACGCGATCCCGAAGCACGCGTCGGGTTGACGGCGACGCCACAGCCGGATGAGATTTACCCGGTGGTCGTTTTCCCCGACGGAACGCGCCTGGTCACGCCGTCGTTTCGCGACGTGGCCGTGCACCTGGGACTGCAGACGGCGCCATCGCGCAGCATCTACGACGTCGCGATCATCGGTGCCGGGCCGGCCGGCTTGGCCGCGGCCGTATACGGCGCTTCCGAAGGCCTCAATACGATCCTGATCGAGCGGCAGGCGCCCGGCGGACAGGCGGGCACGTCGTCGCGGATCGAAAACTACCTTGGTTTTCCGACCGGCGTCGCAGGCGACGAACTCGCCGCGCGCGCCCTGCGCCAGGCGAAGCGCTTCGGTGCCGAGATTCTGGTCGCGCGCGGCGCAACCGGCATCGACATGGCCTCGCGCGATGCGACGCACGCGATCATGCTCGAGGACGGCGAGCGCCTCCGGACGCGCAGCATCGTCATCGCCACCGGCGTCGCCTGGCGGGAGATCGATCTGCCGAACGCACCGATGCTGGTCGGACGCGGCGTTTACTACGGTGCGGCACGCACCGAGGCGCTGAACACGCGCGGTCTCGACATCTTCATGATCGGCGGCGGCAACTCGGCGGGGCAGGCGGCGATGTTCTTCGCCAACTACGCGCATACGGTCACGCTTATCGTGCGCGGGCCTTCGCTCGAGCGCAGCATGTCGCAATACCTGATCGACCAGCTTGCGAGCCGGCCCAACGTGCGTGTCAAGGCCCGCAGCCAGGTGGTGGCGCTCGAGGGGACCGATCGATTGGCGGCCATCGTCGTCGAGGATCGCGCGACCGGCCAGCGCCGTCGCGAGCCGACCGAGGCGCTGTTCGTGTTCATCGGTGCGGACGCGGAGACCGCGTGGTTGCCACAGGCGGTCATCCGCGACGGGCGCGACTACCTTTGCACCGGGCGCGACGTTATGGACCTGGTCGCGGGCCAGCAAGGGACATGGCCATTATCGCGCGATCCCTACCTGCTCGAAACAAGCGTGCCGGGTGTGTTCGCGGTCGGCGACGTACGTCACGGCTCGGTCAAGCGCGTGGCGTCCGGCGTGGGCGAGGGCAGCATGGCGATTGCGTTCGTGCATCAATACCTGGCCGATCCGCCATCTTTCGCCGAGTCGGGGGCAGACACGGCAACCGGGGTGCTGCCGCAAGCGCTGCTGGGCGCCTAGGCGACGCGCTGCCGCGGCTCCACGCGGCCGAAGAGTTCTTCCATTTCGCGACGCGCCACCCGAGCGACGAGCGTCTCGTCCATCGCGACATCGGCCCAGTGCAGCACTTCGCCCTGCCTGATGGGACGCAGCAAGCGCACGCCGTGCGCCAGCCCGAGCGGCAACGCGCCGGCGGCAAGCGACGCAGGCGCGGGCAGCAGCTTCCCCCACACCGTGTACCCGCCTTCGCCGTCGAGCGTCTCGCCGGCCTTCAGGTCGCGCTTGGCGGTCGCGACGGCGTCGGCGTTGAAGCAGGTGGCCGCGCCGGTCGCCTCGCCGCGCAAGCCGACCGACGCGACCGAGATGCCGACCTCGAGCCCGATCAGGTGCCAGCGCTTGTAGAGGCAGGCATAGCGGCCGCTGTCGTCGGTCCGGACCATGTACTCGCGAAAGCAGTTGCGCAGGTATTCGGTCTCGCCCTCGAACACGACGAAGACGCCAAAGCGGATGTCATAGGCGATCGCGCGGCCGTCCCGCTCGACCGAAGAGATCACTTCGACCTGCCCTTTGCCGTGCAGCACGCCGCCTTCGTCGATCGGTCGGCACACCGACGGGATCCGGTCGATCGATGCAGGCGGATAGGTCAACCCGTCCGGAGGCGCCGACAGGCCGGTCGCGTTGCACACCGCCGTGCACTCGATCGCCGGTTTCGACCCGTCGAGAAACGAGTTGAACATCTTGGCGTTGAGGCCGCCGATTCGGGCCTGCTCGGGCGTGAGCCCGTAATGGCCCCAGACCGTTTCCGGCGTCGACTGCGCGAAGTGCGGCAGCCATTTGTGGCCCCGACCCGCCGCGACAACGCCGAAGCCCGCGGCCCGCGCCCAGTCGACCAGGTCGCAGATCAGCGCCGGCTGATCGCCGAAGGCAAGGCTGTAGATGACGCCCGCTTCGGCTGCCTTGCGAGCGAGCAGGGGCCCGCACAGCGCATCGGCCTCGACGGTCACGTTGACCACGTGCTTATGCTGGCGAAAGGCTTCGAGGCAGTGCTCGACCGCCGCGATCGGGTTGCCCGTGCATTCGACGACGATGTCGATCTTCGGATGCCGCACCAGCGCCTGCCAATCGTCGCCGACGTGCGTCGTGCCTTGCACGAGAGCGGCATCGACCGATGGCGCATCGCTGCGTGCGGAGCGCCAGCCGACCCTCGCGAGATTGGCGAGTGCGGCGGCTGGGTTGAGATCGGCGATGGCGACGACATGCACACCGGGCGTCTTCGGGACCTGCGCCAGGTACATCGCGCCGAACTTGCCGGCGCCGATCATGCCGACCCGCAACGGCCTGCCCTGCGCCGCGCGCTCGTTCAGCTTGGCGTAAAGGCTCAAGCCGGCACCTTTAGCGTTCAGCCCGCCAGCGCCGGCTGCAGCGCGGCTTCGGGCGTGCCGGCGCGCCACGGCAGCGCTACCGGGTAATCGCGCAGCAGGCAATCGTCCGGCAGACACTCGATCGGCGTGAAATCCCGGTGCGCGATGTATTCGGGACGCTTGAAGCGCCGGATGTGGTTGGACACTGCGCACAGGCTCAGGTACACGCTGACGCGGTTCCACGGCGACAAGTTCGACGTCGACGCATGCACGAGGCAGGAGTGGAACAGCAGCATCGATCCGGCCGGGCCTTTCGGCGCGACGATGCCCCCGCGCTCGACCAGGCTCGCGATCGTCGCATGATTGATCGTCCACAGCGGATAGCTTGTCGTCGAGGTGTCGTGCTCGGCATCGATGACGCCGAGCTTGTGGCTTCCAGGGATGAACATCAGCGGGCCGTTGAACTCGTTGACCTCATCGAGGAATATCGCGATGTTCATCGCCCGCGGTTCGGGCATGTCGTCGTCGTTTTTCCAGGTGCCGAAATCCTGGTGCCACTGCCAGACGTCACCGTCGAAAGCCATCTTGCCGTTGATCTTGAACTGGTGCATGTAAACGGGCTCGCCGAACAGGGCGACGACCGGCTCGATCATGCGCGGATGGCGCGCCAGCCGCGCGAACGGCGCGCTGTACATGTGCGCGGCGAAGTTGGTGCGCACCGCGTCGCTGCCTTTTTCCCTGACGTTCTCGATGCGCCGTTGCGCATAGAGCCGCGGCACTTCCTCACGCAGGACATCGATTTCGCGCGTTGTGAACAGCGAATCGAAGAAGAGATAGCCTTCGCGGTCGAAGCGTTCGATCTGCTGCGCGTTCAGTTGCATTTGTTAGCCCCTTCAACGGACCCGCCGTCAAGCGCTTTGCGGTGCTTCGTCCAGGCGTTCCGCGACTGACACAATGCGATCATCCGGCAAGCGCTGTCAACCGCTGGGCCGCGGCGAGCCGCAACGGCAGTGCTTGGCGCGGTGGTCCCATTTGCCCTAAGTCGTACGGCGAGAGGATCTTTCCTGCCTGTTCGCCGGTGCGTGAATGGTGATCTCCGGCGACTTCACTCGTCGACGATGCGGCGACGCGCCGTCTTGGTCTCGCCACGACGCACTTTGGTATCGACCCGGCGCCGTTGCGAGCTCGCGGTCGGCTTGGTGGGCTTCCTTGGCCGCGGCGCAACGGCCGCGTCGTCGACCATCCGCTGCAGTCGTGCCAGCGCGTCGGCGCGGTTCTGGTCGAGGCTGCGGTAACGCTGGGCCTTGATGATGACGATGCCCTCCGCGGTGATCCGCCGGTCGCCGTGCGCAAGCAGGCGGGCCTTGACGGTTTCGGGCAACGTCGAAGCGCGCACGTCGAAGCGCAAATGCACGGCATTCGAGACCTTGTTGACGTTCTGTCCGCCGGCACCCTGTGCGCGCACGGCCGTCATTTCGACTTCGTCGAGCGCGATGCGCATCGTCAGGATGCTCGGGCAACGGTGGCGAGCCAGGGTTGCTGCGCGCGCGGCAATCCGGCAGGACGGTAATAGTGCTCGATCTCGACGAAGCCTGCGCCGGCGAGGTAGTCGTGCCAGGTCTCGTAGCGAAGATAGGCGCCGTAACGGCCGCGGTCCCATCCCTCGCTGTCGTCGCCGTGAGGATTCGAGCTGAACAACACACCGCGATCCTTAAGCGTCGCGCGGATTTCCCGCAGCACGCGCGGCAATTCCTGCGTCGGCACGTGGAACAGCGCGGCATTGGCGAAAATCGCATCGAAACGCCGCGGAGGCAGATCCATGCTCAGAAAGTCCTGCTCCCAGACTTCACAATCGCTGTATTCGCGCGCCATCGCCGCGAAGCGCGCCGACCCTTCCAGCCCGACCGGCGCATGTCCGAGCGCGCGCAAAGCCTTCAAATCGCGCCCGGGGCCGCAGCCGAGATCGAGGATCGCAAAAGGAGGCTCGCCTTCGATAGGTTTCAGCAGCGCCGCGATGTTCTGACTGACGTCGTGATCGCGGGTGCCTTCCCAGAAGCTTTCCGCGCGCTGGTTGTAATGCGCAAGCGTGCGCGCCGCGATCGCCGCCAGCTCGTCCGGAGCAAGTCTCATCGACGACTCAAGGCACCGAGCCGAAGCGCTGCGAGCCCGGCGTGCGCGTGCGATGGCGGGAGCATGGGCATTCTTTTGGGCGCGGCCGATTGTTGTTGTGCGGTCGTCGATCGACGCCGACTCAACCGCCGCGCTACCGCGATTTTTCCAGTTATCGGCGACCAGAGCTAGTGTCGCCGCAGAAAGGTGCCCCGGAGCAATGCCGACGCGAAACGCCGCCGCCGGCCTGCGTCCGCGGCCCAGCGGGTGCTTTTCGGACCCTATCGGTCTCGCGTGCCGCTGCGAAATCCTGACGTCGACTTCGGCGCGTGGGCGCGTGTCGATGTGCCGTTGCGCGCTCCATGTCGAGGCGGCGAGCCCGCGGGGACGTGTCTGCTCTTGCTCCCGACGTGCAGACCATGCGCGGCAGGCACGCCGCGGGCCTGACCCATGCCACGATGTCCTGCCGACGGCGAGCGGCGCTGCTGCCCCTGCGGCTGGCCGCGGCCTTGTCGTTGGAGGATCGGTTGCGGCCGCGCGCGAGGGTCCGGCTCGAAGCCGGCGATGACTTCCTGCGGAATCTGGCGCTTCAGCAGCCGCTCGATGTCGCGCAGGAACTCGTGCTCGTCGACGCAAACCAGCGAAATCGCCTCGCCCGTGGCTCCGGCGCGTCCCGTCCGGCCGATCCGGTGGACGTAATCTTCGGGCACATTCGGCAAGTCGTAGTTGACGACATGCGGCAACTGATCGATGTCGATGCCGCGTGCCGCGATGTCAGTGGCCACGAGCACCGGCAGGCCACCCTCTTTGAATTCGGCCAGCGCGCGCGTGCGCGCACCCTGGCTCTTGTTGCCGTGGATCGCCAGCGCCCGAATCCCATCGTGACCCAGTTGCTCGGCGAGCTTGTTGGCGCCGTGCTTGGTGCGCGTGAAAACGAGCACCTGACGCCAATCGTTGCCGCCGATCAGCTTGGCGAGAAGCTCGCGCTTGCGATCGCGATCGACCGGATGAATCTTCTGCTGAATGATATCGACGGTGGCATTGCGCGGCGCGACCTCGATCATCGCCGGGCGGTCGAGCAGCGAGTCAGCCAGGGCCTTGATCTCGTCCGAGAACGTTGCGGAAAACAGCAGGTTCTGGCGTTTGCGAGGGAGCAGCGCCAGCACGCGCTTGATGTCGCGAATGAAACCCATATCGAGCATCCGGTCGGCTTCGTCGAGAACGAAAATCTCGATTCGCGACAAGTCGAGGTTGCCCTGGCCGTGGTGGTCGAGCAGGCGTCCCGGGGTGGCGACGAGGATGTCGACGCCACGCTTGAGTTGCGCGGTTTGCGGGTTGATGCCAACGCCGCCGAAGACGACCATCGACGTAAGCTTCAGGAATTTGCCGTAGACGCGCACCGACTCCTCGACCTGCGCCGCGAGCTCGCGGGTCGGCGTCAGGATAAGCGCGCGCAAGGGCCGATGCGATCCACGCCCGGCCATCGCCAGCGCGTCGTTGGTCGATAGCCGTTGCAGCATCGGCAGCACGAAACCAGCCGTCTTGCCGGTGCCGGTCTGGGCACCGGCCAGCAAATCGCCGCCCGCAAGCACTGCGGGAATGGCCTTGGCCTGAATCGGGGTTGGTGTGGTGTAACCGTGCGCATTGACCGCGCGCACGAGGGCATCGGATAGTCCGAGGGAAGCAAATGACATGAGAGCCTTGGAAAAACGCTCGGCATGTCGTCAACTTCGGTGACGTCCAGTCACAGCCAAACGGCGTGTACGGCGGAAAGGTCGGATTCGACTGCGGCAGGGGACTGGAGCAAATGCCGCGGGCGAATCATAGCAGAGCGCGCCCGGGGCTGCTCGTTTCTTTGCTGGCCCCGCCCCGAGACGGCTTGGGCCGCGGTCGGCGATAGGCGTGCCCGCTAAAAGAGCATGCGGTCGGCGACAAACAAGAGCAGGCTAAACGCAATCACGACGCCGGCGACGCTGAATCGGGCGCCGAGTCGTCCGGGGGCCGCGACCGCCGGCGTGGGCTGCGCGTTTTCGTCGCGCGCAGGCCGCATCAACTCGATCCGGCCTTCGCCGACATACATCGCGCGGACGGCGTCCACGTTGCGGCGCGAGAGGGCCGCTTTGGACTCGGCACGATTGGCCAATGCACGCTGGGCGGAAACGAGAGCGAGAGCCCTGACGAGCGCTTTGGCCGTCACGGCGATTCCGCTGCCGGAAAGCGAAGAAACATCGGGCGAAGACGGGTACGGCGATTCGGTAGCTTGCGACATCGTGTGCTCCTCGACTGCGGGATGCTTGCGCCTGGCGGAACCAGACAGGTGCTGTGTATCCCGACGCCATGACAATAGCTAACCGAGGCGTTATAGAGAAACGGACCAATCGGCAGCAGCAATGGGGAGAATTCACGAATTTCCTGGCGGCAGCCTGCCGGCGGCGGTTTCAAACGCATTGAACTGGAGTGATGTAAGCTGCTGTATTCATGTAGCAATAATGGGCGGCGGCTCCCCACGGCAGGGCCGCCGGCGCGAATCACCTTCCGCTGCGTCGCGTATAATGCGTTCTCCGTGCGCCGCCCGCCGTTTCAGGCCGGCGGCGTTTTTATTGTTGAGCGGCGAATCATGATGAATCAAGCCAGGTACTCGCCCGAACTCGTGCGCGACGTCGCGCGCCGGCGGACGTTCGCCATCATTTCGCACCCGGATGCGGGCAAGACAACGCTGACCGAGAAGCTGCTGCTCTACGGCGGCGCGATTCAGATGGCGGGCACTGTCAAGGCGCGCAAGAGCTCCCGACACGCGACGTCCGACTGGATGGAAGTCGAAAAGCAGCGCGGCATTTCGGTCACGAGCTCGGTCATGCAGTTCGACTATGCCGAGCACACGATCAACCTGCTCGACACGCCCGGGCACCAGGATTTCTCCGAGGACACCTACCGGGTGCTGACCGCGGTCGATGCCGCGGTGATGGTCATCGACGCAGCCAAGGGCGTCGAGGAACAGACGATCAAGCTGCTCGACGTCTGCCGCCTGCGCGCCACACCGATCATCACTTTCGTCAACAAGATGGATCGCGAAGTGCGCGAGCCGCTGACGCTGCTCGAGGAGATCGAGTCGGTGCTGCACATCGACTGCGCGCCGATCAGCTGGCCGATTGGCATGGGCAAGCGCTTTCGCGGCGTGTTCGACCTGCGGCACGATCGCCTGCTGCGCTTCACCGCCGGCGAAGAGCGCATCGGTGATCCCGAGGACAGCGAGCTGATCGAAGGACTCTCAAATCCGCGGCTCGATCTGCTCTTTCCGGACGAGGTCGCCGCCTTGCGCCATGACGTCGATCTGATCCGGCATGCCAGCACGCCGTTCGAGTTGCGTGAATTCCTGGCGGGGCGGCAGTCACCGGTGTTCTTCGGCTCGGGCATCAACAATTTCGGGGTGCAGGAAATCCTGCAGGCGCTGATCGAATGGGCGCCGCCCCCACTGCCGCGCGATGCCGGCAGCCGTATCGTACAGCCGGCCGAAGCGCAATTTACCGGGTTCGTCTTCAAGATCCAGGCCAATATGGACCCGAAGCATCGCGATCGGATCGCCTTTTTTCGCGTCTGCTCCGGCCGCTATCGGCCAGCGATGAAAGTCGAGCATCAACGCATCGGCCGCGAGATGAAGCTCGGCAACGTGATGACCTTCATGGCCAACGAGCGCGTGGCAAGCCAGGATGCGGTCGCCGGGGACATCATCGGCATTCACAATCATGGGCTGCTGCAGATCGGCGACACCCTGACCGAGGGCGAGGCGCTCGGCTTCAAGGGCATTCCCTATTTCGCGCCGGAGCTATTCCGTGTCGCGCGGCCGCGCGATCCATTCAAGGCCAAGCAGCTGCAAAAGGGCCTGCAGGAGCTCGGTGAGGAAGGTGCGATCCAGGTATTCGAGCGCGTGCACGGCAACACCTTGCTGCTGGGCGCGGTCGGCCAATTGCAGTTCGAGGTCGTCGCCGATCGGCTGGCGCGCGAGTACAAGGTCGACGCGCTCTACGACACGGCCAGCATCTCGACGGCGCGCTGGCTCACGTACCCCGACGAAGCGACGCGCCGCAATTTCGAAAAAGAACACGTGGCCTCGCTGGCCACCGACGTCGACGGCAATCCGGTCTACCTCGCCACCAACAAGTACAACCTGCAGGTGACGATGGAGCGCTGGACCAAGGTCGGGTTCCATACGACCCGCGAGCACGGGCAAAGACTCGAGCACGCGTAGCGGCCGCAATGCACTCAGCGAGGATCATGCGTCGTCGACTTGAAATCATCGTTGCCGCCGCGTGTCTCGCCCTCGCGCAGCAAGCCGGCGCCTTTACGTTCTCCGACGGCACGAGTGCCAGCTGTGTGGCGCGCGGCGAGCCGGTCCCGGAGTACGCCCCACCGCCGGGCAGCGAAACAATGAACTTCACCGGCAGAACCGTCAGGGTCGGCTCGGGCTACCAGATCGTCTGGAATGCGCCAAAGCTCGCGGCCTTGCCGCCGGTGGTGCACGACTACCTGTTCTTTCACGAATGTGCCCATGCGAAGGTTCCGACGACCGACGAGGTGCAGGCGAACTGCGCGGGCCTCAGGGATATGCGTGCGGCGGGCAGGGCGGGCCTCGCCGTCGAAGCCAGGCTCGCGGCCTTTTACGGCGCCACCAACGGCTACTGGCTCAATACGCTGCGCTGTGCGAACGAAGAGCCGGCGCCCGCGGGCGCCGCACGCCCTCCAGCACGGTAGGGCCCTGAGCCGCGGTCCGGCCTCGGAGCGGTTTCAAGCGGCTTACGGCGTCGGCGCGCACATCGCGACCGCGCTAGGGCCCGACCCTTCGGCCAGCCAGCCGGCGGCGATCATCTGCGACTGGATCGCGCGCGACGTCGTGTAGCGATGTTCGACCTCGCCGCGGTCGTTGCTGTACAGCCGGTAGACCGGTACGGTGCCTGGCTCGCATGAGCCATCGCCAGCGTCCGGCAGCGCGACGATGAACGCGTTCGACGACTCGAGCAGCCACTCGTCCGGCAGCCACGCCGCGACCGCGGCGCACTCGTCGGCGTAGGCGCTGAAGAAATGCGAATGCTGTCCGCCGTCGGCCCGGCCGAAATAACGGCAGACCGGCGACATATTCCGCTGGAGGGCGCTGTCCGCCGCATAGGCGAAGAATGTCTCGCCTGTCCGGGCCCAGCCAGGAATGCGGCCCGAGTCGAGTGCTGCGATTTCGTCGGGATCAACGGAGAGGAAATAGTCGCTTTCGTCGCGGCGGAATTCGAGGACCTGGACCTCGGTTGCAACGCGCGCCGGCGATACCGTCAACGTGCGGCCCGAGTTGGGATCGGCCATCAGCGCGGATTCGTCGACTGCCTCGAAATCGCTTCCCGTCAGGCGTCCGAGTTGACGCAGCTCGTCGTCGTCCCAGCGCGGATCGGGCGCGCCGCTCAAGTACCAGCTGCTGCCGTTGTCCGCCAGAAACATGCCGTACTTCTTGAGCGCACGCAGGATCACCTGGACATTCGGGCCGAAGCTCGCGATGTCGACGCTCGCCTTGAGGCGGAAGCGTTGTCCCATCGGCGGATAGTTGGCGCCGGTGAGACTCGACGCCTTGTGCCGCGCCGGCCAGACGTAGCCATTGCGCGTCTGTGGCGCGGTGAAGCGCAGCGCGTGCGGTATCTCGCCGGCGACGACTTCCTCGTAGCGCACCAGTCCCGGCAGTATCGGCAGGCCCGCCGCGTCGGCCGACGTCCAGCCTGCCGGACGCAGCGGGTTGCCGTCCAAATCGAATACGGCACCTGATCCGGCGCGCCAACTGCCGTCCGGATTCGGGTACGCGGCAAACAGCTCATAGAGCTTGCCGCCGTCGCGATCGACGACGAGCACATGGCGATCGCCGGTCGACGAAGGACCGCCTTCGATCGGCGCATCGGGTGGCACCGGATAGGGGCCGGGATCGCTTTCGTCGGCATAATCGAAGCTGACTGCGACGCCGGGCTGAGTGCCCGTGACCACAACGAAGGGGATGCCATTCGGCGCACCGTTGTAGACCGTGCCGAAATCGGCGTGCATCGGCTTCGCCGCGCCGATCGTCGTCACGTATGCCGCCGAACTGGCATCGACCGGAAGCGTATCGATGGCGACGTTCCAGACGTTGTCGCGCGGAAACATCGGCCGCACCGTCAATATCGGCGATGCCGCTGCCGGAACGAAACACGCCAGGGCAAGTCCGGCGGCCAGCAAGGTACGAAGATTACGCGGCATCTGGTTTGGTCCGGCGAAGGCGGGACTCACATTATGCCATCATCATAAGGATGAAGCGATCACGATCGGGGAAGGCCGCCGCCTGCCCGGGTTGACTCCTGCCGCTGCGGCCCCAAACTAGCACGCATGCCGCCCGTCACGACTGCACTCATCATCGCCAATGTGGCGGTGTTCCTGTTGCAAAGTGCCGCCCCGGGCCTGGTCGTGCAGTTCGCTCTGTGGCCGCTCGCGGCCTCCGGGCTCAACGCCGGCGTCGCATTCGAGCCCTGGCAGCTGCTGACGTATGCGTTCCTGCACGGCGGCGTCATGCATCTGGCGTTCAACATGTTCGCGCTGTACATGTTCGGCAGCGCGGTTGAGCGCGTGTTCGGCGGACGGCGCTATCTGACGTTCTATGTGGTCTGCGTGCTATCGGCCGCCATTGCGCAGCTGATCGTCGCGGCCATCACCGGCAAGATCTATCCGACCGTCGGAGCCTCGGGCGGCATCTTCGGCATCCTGCTCGCTTACGGGATGTACTTTCCGAACAACCGCGTCATGCTGCTGTTCCCGCCGATTCCGATGCCGGCGCGGGTGTTCGTCGTCGTCTACGCGCTGGTCGAGCTGTTCCTGGGCGTTACCGGCACGCAGGAGGGGGTCGCGCACTTCGCGCACCTAGGCGGCATGGTCGGCGGCTTCCTGATGCTGCGCTACTGGCGCGGCACGATGGGCCGCTGGCGCGCTCGTTGAGCCTCGCGTCGCGTTAGCGCGCAAGCCACGCCTGCACGCGCGCGTGGCTTAGGACCTCGGGGTTGACGACGAATTGGGGCCTGCGTCCGGCCAGTGCATCGACGATGCTGGACAGTCCGGTCGACGCCATGTTGTGAAAGCATTCGTCGGTCCAGCAGAGCGAATGCGGCGTGACGATGACGTTGTCCATCGCCAGCAGCGGGTTGGCCGGATCGACCGGCTCCTGCTCGAATACGTCGAGCGCGGCGCCGGCGATGCGCCCTTGCTGCAGCGCCTCGATCAGAGCGGCCTCGTCGACGACCGGGCCACGCGCGACATTGATCAGGAATGCTTCCGGCCGCATCTCCCGCAGCGCTGCGGCATCGATCAGATGGTGCGTGCCCGGCGTAAGCAGGCAGCAGACGACGACGAAGTCGGACTGGCGCAGGAGCTCCTGTAGCGCGACCTTGCGCGCGCCGACGTAGCCGAGCTGGATGGCATCGACCTGCGGATCGGTAGCGAGCAGCTTCAAATCGAACGGGCGCGCCATGCGCAGCAGCTCGCGGCCGATGCGTCCCGCCCCGATGACGCCGAGCGTGCGTCCGGTCAGTCCCAGCCCCATGTGGTCCATGCGCTCGTTCCAGCGGCCGCTGCGGGTCAGGCGGTCCTTGAGGAACAGCTTGCCGGCGAGCGCGAGCAGGAAAGTCAGCGCGGTCGTCGCAACCGGCCGCGGCATCGGACTCGGGGTGTTGGTGACGACGATGCCGGCGCGCGTCATCGCCGCGACATCGACCGCGTCGTAACCGACGCCGTGGCGGGCGACGACCCGCAGCCGGCAATCGGCGCGCGTCACCGCGGCCGCCGGTACGCGCGCCATATTGACGTAGATCGCGTCGTAGCGCGCGGCATGATCGGCGTCGACCGCCGGCACGACCGAGGGCAGGTATTCCCAATCGAGGCCCGCCGCCGAGTCGAGTATCTGCAACGCGGTCCGCCCGAACGCGGGCTCGCCGCGGGAGTCGAGGACGTCGCGCGTGATTCCCACGCGGAAATTGCCGCTCATCAGGCACCTCCATCGTTAGCGGCCGCGTCGCGCAGCACGTCGAGCCCGCGCCGGAGCGCTTCCTGCAGCAGCAGCTGATCGATGCCATAGGCCATCAGCCGAAATCCCTTGGCGACATAATTCCGCGCCCAGGCATCGTCGGTGGCGAGCATCGCCGCCGCCTTGCCGTGCGTCGCGCAGGCAGCCAGCACCCGGTCGACCGCCGCCAGATATTTCGGATGTCCGAATTGTGCAGGAATCCCGAGGAAATTGGTCAGATCGAACTGGCCGATCCACAGCGCATCGATGCCCGGAACGGCGGCGATCGCTTCGACGTTGTCCAGGCCTTCGCCGGTTTCGATCTGCGCGATCATCATCGTGCGCTGCTGCAGCGCCGCCATCTTGGCGACGATGTCGCCGCCCTGGTAATCGTCATGCGCAAAGCCGAACGCCGCGCCACGGCGGCCATGCGGCGGATAACGCGAGCACGACACCAGATGCTCGGCCTCGGCGCCGGTCGCAACCATCGGCACCATGACGCCGAGGGCGCCGACGTCCAGCGCACGGGCGATGAAATGATATTCGCCGCGAGGCACGCGCGCCATCGGCACGATATCGAGACCTCGGCAAAGCGCCAGTTGCGTCTTCAGCGTCTCGAAGCTTAAGCCCGTGTGCTCCATGTCGTACAGGACGAACTCCGCGCCCGCGTTGCGGCAGATCTGCGGCAGTCCCGGCACGAAACATTCGAACACCATCGCGCCGATGGCGCGTCCGCCGCTCCCGAGGGCATTCTTGACCGGATTGTTCCGCATGCCTTCCTTTCGTTACCTTGCCGGCGTAGGTGCCTTTGCTTCGGCCGTCGACCGTCGCGCAGCGCTGCCCGCGCCCATCATTGCACGAGCAATGCCTGCCGCGCGAGTCGTGCCAGCGCTTCGTCCAGCGCCGCCTCGGCGTCGTGCGCCGGGCGGCCCGGAAAGACCTCCGCGGCAAGCGCCGCACGCCCGCGTGAGCCGTCGAGGAGCGCCAGCAAGCCAGGATTGGCGTCGTCGATGCTCACCATTTCATGACGCATATTGGTCACATGAGCGCCGCGGGCCGCCTGCAGCCTCGCCACCGCAAACGCCTGCGGCCTGGCGCCGGGTTCGGTTACGAACGTGGGGCCGAGCGCATGCAGTTCGGCCGCGCCGGCGCAGAAGGACTTCAGCACGTCCGCCGCAAGTATCGCGGTCGCTTCCTCGTCGACATCACCCTCGAGCCCGATGCGCGCGGCGGCCATCGCACTGAGATCGGAAAACGGTATCGGCGCCGGCCAATGCCTGGCCAGCACCGCCATCGCCGCCTTGGAAATCGGATACGCGGTCCGCAGGCCGCTGCCGTCGGGCATGCGAAACTCGTCGGCCGCTGCCGAGCGCGGATCGCTGCCGCCACCGGCCGCGCGCGCCGCCGACGCGACCCAGAGCGTGCTCACGCGCGCGGGGATCAACGCGCGATCGACCGGCACGTCGTCATGCACCAGAAGCGTCTGGCGAAAATTGCGGTTGCGCAGGAAATCGATCAGCTGTTCGCGTCGCAGGATGTCCGGGGCCATGCGTTCCACCATCCGCGCGACCTGTGGCGGCAAGCCGTCGAGCAGCATCATCCGCAAATCCGCCTCGGCCAGGAAGGCGAGGCCGTGGCGCGCCGCGCGCGCGGCGAACCGGTGAAAAAAAACGGCTTCGTTGAATTCCTCCAGATGGTCGTGCAGGACATAGTAGTCGTCTTTGCGTCGCAGCTGCTCGGCCTCGGAACGCAGCATCTGCGCGTAGGGCGACTGCGCGCCTTCCATCGCCTGCGCCATGAAATCCAGGGTGGCGCGGGCTTGTTGCACGCGGGTTTTCGCGTCGGGAAACTGGCGCGTGTGATAACGCATCGCGTCGCGGACGATCCCGCGCATGTTCCAGCCGGGCAGGGTGTTGTAGCTCACGTAGGCGACGCCCTCGGGTGCCAACTGCCGGGAGCAGACGTCGAGCAGCTTTTCCTGAACGTCGGCGGGTACCCACGAGTAGACGCCGTGCGCGATGATGTAGTCGAAAACGCCCGAGTCTTCGCCAAAATCGCGAAGGTCCGCCTGCGCCAGCTCGACGTTGGACAATCCGAGCGCCGTGACGTCGGCGGCGCCCTGGCGCAGTTGGACTGCGGAAAGATCGATGCCGACGAAGCGCGATCGCGGCAAGGTCGCCGCCATCGGAATCAGGTTGCCGCCGGCAGCGCAGCCGACCTCCAGCACACGGCATTCGCCAACGGGTGCGGGCGAGAGCCCATACAGACGGCCGATCGTCGCGAGGCGGTCGGGGTGCGATTGCGGGAATGCGAGGCTCAGGTACGGGAATTCGTCGTAGCTTGCCTGCAGCTTGGCATCCATCGCGGCGGCAAGTTTAGCAGCCGACGCGATTCGCGGTGCCGCGGTCGGGCCGCCCCGCGCGCTCAATTCTCAGGGTTGCGATTCGGTGGCGGGTTCGGCGGGCTCGGGCAGGGGGTCGACGCCTTCGTCGCCGCCGTCGTGGAACACGACGGCGAACGGCTGCGGAAGCAACCGCGTATCTCCCACCATCCGGATGTGGAAAAAAGAGGAGAGATCGCGCATTGCGGCGCGGATCTGCCGCGCGCCCTCCTTCCGGCTCACTGTCCGCGTCCAGCGTGCCCTGCGCGACGAGGGTCGCGGACGCACGGCGATGCCCAGCGGCAATTCGGCCAGCAGTTTGTCGTGGCTGATGTAGCTGCCGAATGGCGCGAGCGCGACGATTTCCAGCGGATTGGTCTTCCACTCGGCATTGATGCGGGTCGCCAGCAAGCAGGCCTTGCCGAGCAGTTGTCTGGCGCGCTCGCGAGGCAAAGGCTCGACGACGCGCGCGGTGGCGAATTCGAAAAAGCGCTCGGTAAGCGCGAAATCGCCCTGGCGCCCGTCCGGTTGCCGCAGCAGCCCATCGGCGACCATCTGGTCGAGCGTGTCTTGCGCCGACGCCGGATCGAGCCCGAAGTCCTGGCACAGGTGGCGTCGGCTGACGAGCGCCTCGCCGGTGGGCAGCCCGCCGACACGCGAAAGCACCCGCGCCGTTGCGGCGCGCAGCGCGACCGCTTCCATGCCGTAGTATTGCCGCTTGGTGACGAGCGTCCGGATCTTCATCGCGCGAGGCGTTGGGTCAGGGCGTTAATGACATTAGCATAAGCCGATCGACTCGGCAATCGTGGCGGGTATGGCCCCGCGTCGGTGCCCTATAATCAAATGACACTCGGCGCGGCGGTGCCGCCGCATGCCGAAAAATATACTCAGGAGCATGTGATGATCAGGCTACCCGTCGTCCTCGCGCTGGCGATGCTCGCCGGCACCGCTCTCGCGCAGGAATCCCGTCTCGATGCGGTCCAGAAGGGCGGGGCACTGCGAGTGTGCACCCCCGGCGATTACAAGCCGTTCAGCCTGGCCAAGCCGGACGCGACTTTCGAAGGCCTCGATGTCGACATCGCGCAGGCGATGGCCAAGGCGCTCGGTGTCGAGGCCCGATTCGTCAAGACCAGCTGGCCGAAGTTGATGGACGATTTCATCGAGAAGTGCGATCTGGGCGTCGGCGGCATTTCGGTGACCCTCGACCGTCAAAAACGTGCGTTTTTCTCCGATGCCTACATGGTCAACGGCAAGGCGCCGATCACCCGCTGCGACAACGTCGGCAAATTCCAGACGATCGCCGACATCGACAAGCCAGGCGTAACGGTCATCGAGAATCCCGGCGGCAGCAATGAACGATTCGCAAGGGCGAATTTCAAGCAGGCGAAAATCGTCATCTTCGACGACAACACCAAGATCTTCGACGAACTTCTGAGCCGCCGAGCCGACGTGATGATCTCCGAGTCGGTCGAGGCAGTGGTGCAGCAGGGACTCAAGCAGGGACTTTGCGCGGTCAATCCGACCAAGCCGCTGCAGTACGGCGAAATGGCCTACCTCTTGCCTCGCGGCGACACCGTATTCAAAGCGTGGGTCGACCAATGGCTGCATCTGGCCAAGGCGGACGGCGAATACGACCGGATTGTCGAACGCTGGCTCAAATAACAGCGCCAATCGCGGCACGGCGCCGCGTCGCCGATCAAGGAGCTACGTAATGAACGACGAAACTTTCAACCTGAGCATTCGCAAGTTTCTGAAAATGGTCGGCATCAACTCGCAACGGGAGATCGAGCAGGCGGTAGCCCGCGCGATCGCCGACGGCTCGATTACCGGCGGCGAGACCTTTCCGGCGCACGTGTCGCTGGTGGTACCCGGCTTGAAGATCGAGGTCAAGTTCGACGGCGAAATCAAGCTGGAGTAGCGCTAGCTGCGGTCTTTGCCGGTCGTGCGGCGGCGCAGCGCCGGATCTTCCCCGCGGGCGCGTTCGCGTCCCGCCTGCTCGGCTCTGGCGAGCTCTGCCTCTTCGGCGGCCGACTTCGGTGCCGCGTCGTGTGCTGCCTTGTCGACCTGACCCGATTTCACGAAGGCGGCTTCAGCAGCATCAAATTCCCGCGCTGCTTTGTAATTGCCTTCGCCGTGTATCTTATCGTCCTTTTTCTTCATCGTGGTTTCCTCATGGGTTGCAGAATGCATGCCGCGCGCTTTGGCGCCACGCGGCCGGCGAAACGCGAAATGAGTCACTGCTGCGGGGCGACGCCGGCGGTGCCCGCGCCGGTCGTCGCGGCTGCGTCGGGCTCCGGTGGCTGGCCGTTGAGCGCGCGGCAAGCCGCCAGCGCATCGCCGATCTGGCCGCTGCAATCCTCGCTCGGGCCGGTGCCGGTGGTCGGCGCCTCGGTTTCAGCCGCGTTCAAACGGCGGCAAGTCGCGAGGGGCGCGCCGGTCATGCCGCTGCATTCGTTGACCGTGCCGGCGCCGGTTTGCGCCGGAACGTCGGCATTGCGGTTTAGATGCCGACAGGTCTGGAGGGCGGTACCAGTCAGACCGCTGCAATCGTGCGTCGCGCCGGGCGGCGCATTCGTTGCCCCTGCGCTGCCGCCCGGGGTGACTTGCGCAAAGCCGAGCGTCGCGCTGCTCGACAGCAATGCGGCAAGAACAACGAGTACAAATCTCGGGGTCCCGCTTTTCATCACGACCTCCATTGGCGGCGACATCGTGTGTGCATTCTCCCGCCGCGGCGTCCGAGCGGTAATCGGTCAAAGGATGATTCGGCGTAAGACTGCCGCCGACAATGGGCGCGCCGCTCTTATCGCACCGCGCCGGCGTCGGTGGCGTGCGTTCGACGAGAGCGACGCAAGTTGTCGTACCATGGGCTCGCCACCGGCGCCTGCGCCGGCCGACGGCTGACATCACTCGAGGTCGATGCCCAAGCACTACACGATGGGGGGACGCGCCGCGGCGGCGGCCACGCCGGGGCAAGCGATATCGCCCGGACCGCGTTCGTTGCGCGAGCGCGTCGGCGCGCTGCGCAACCTGCCGCCGTTCATCGCGCTCGTCTGGCAGACGAGCCCGCTGCTCGCCGTCGCCGAATGCGTGCTGCGCCTCGCCCGCGCGCTGTTGCCGGTCGTCACGCTCTACGTCGGCAAGCTGATCATCGACGAGGTCATCGTACTGGCCCGCACGCCGGCGCCGGGCACGCTCGCGCAATGGTACGCGGCCGGGTTGCTCGATCGCATCGGCGGGCTGCTGCTGCTCGAATTCGTTCTCGCAGTTTCTTCCGACATCTTCGGTCGCACGGTCTCGTTGCTCGATTCACTGCTCTCCGAGCAGTTCAGCAACGTCACCAGCCTGCGTCTGATGGAGCACGCGGCCACGCTCGACCTGGAAGACTTCGAGGACAGCGAACTGCAGGACCGCCTAGAGCGGGCGCGGCGGCAGGCCTCGGGGCGCATGACGTTGATCGGCCAACTGTTCGGCCAGGTCCAGGACACGGTGACGATCGTCAGCTTCGGGGCGGGGCTCTTCGTCTACGCGCCCTGGCTGATTGCGCTGCTTGCCGTGGCGCTGATACCGGCGTTCATCGGAGAGGCTCATTTCAATGCGCAAAGCTATTCGCTCAACTATGCGCGAACCGCCGAGCGGCGCGAGATCGACTACGTGCGCCAGACAGCCGCCAGCGTCGAGACCGCGAAGGAAGTCAAGATCTTCGGGCTCAACCGCTTTCTGATCGACCGCTATCGGCAACTCGCCGGCGATTTCTATCTGGCCAACCGCAAGCTCGCGCTGCGCCGCGCGGGGTGGGGCGGTTTGTTGGCCGCGGTGGGCACGATCGCGTATTACATCGCTTATGCCTACATCGTCTGGCGCACCCTGCATGGAGAATTCACGATCGGCGACCTGACCTTTCTATCCGGGTCATTCCGTCGCTTGCGGACCTTGCTGGAGAACATGCTGATCGGATTCTCGCAGGTCGCCGGCCAGGCGCTCTATCTGGACGACCTGTTTTCGTTCTTCGAGATCATGCCCGAGATCGTCTCGCCGCCGAATCCCCGACCGTTTCCAGAACCTCTGCGCGAGGGCATCCGCTTCGATAACGTCGGCTTTCGGTATCCCGGAGCCGATCGCTGGGCGGTGCGCGGCTTGACCTTCACGCTGCACGCGGGCGAAGTCCTCGCGCTGGTGGGCGAGAACGGCGCCGGCAAGACGACGGTGGTCAAGCTGCTCGCGCGTCTGTACGACCCCGACGAGGGGCGGATTCTGCTCGACGGGCACGATCTGCGCGCATACGACTTGTTCACGTTGCGCTCGAACATCGGCGTCATCTTCCAGGACTTCGTCCGCTACCATCTGACCGCGGCGGAGAACATCGCTGTGGGGCGCATCGAGGCGCGTGACGATCGCGCCCGCATCACCGCCGCGGCCAGACAGAGCCTCGCCGACGATCTGATCCGTCGCTTGCCGCAGGGCTACGACCAGATCATCGGCAAGCGCTTCCGGACCGGCGTCGACCTGTCGGGCGGCGAGTGGCAGAAGATCGCGATCGCGCGCGCTTATATGCGCGATGCGCAGCTGCTGATTCTCGACGAGCCGACCGCGGCGCTCGACGCGCGCGCCGAATTCGAGATCTTCCAGCGCTTCAAGGAGCTCTCCAAGGGCAAGACCGCGGTGCTGATCTCGCATCGCTTTTCCAGCGTGCGCATGGCTGATCGCATCGTGGTGTTGGCCGACGGAAAAATCGAGGCGGTCGGCACGCACGACGAATTGCTCGCGGCCGGCGGACGCTACGCCGAGCTCTTCGAGCTCCAGGCTGCCGGCTATCGTTGAGGCTCGCGGCCGGCGGCAGCGCTCGGGGCTTGCTATGCTTCGGTCTCAAATGATTCTCTCGGTCCTCGATCAATCGACCGCGTCCAAAGGCCTGCCTGAAGATCAGGCCATACGCGAAACGCTGGCGCTGGCCCGCCTGTGCGATGACCTCGGCTATCGCCGCTACTGGGTTTCCGAGCACCACAACAGCAGCAGCATTGTCGGTACCGCGCCCGAAGTCCTGATGGCCGCGATCGCGGCGACGACACGGCGTATCCGCGTCGGCAGCGCCGGCGTCATGCTGCCGCACTATTCCGCCCTCAAAGTCGCCGAGCAGTTTCGCGTGCTCGAGGCGATCGCGCCCGGTCGCATCGATCTGGGCGTGGGGCGCGCGCCGGGGTCCGACCGGCTGACGGCGTTCGCCCTCAATCCGGATGCCGGCGGCGCCGCCGAGCGCTTTCCGCAGCAAGTTGCCGATCTCCAGGCGTGGCTTGGCGGAACGCCGCTGCCCGCCGATCATCCGTTCCGGACCGTCGGCGCGCACCCGCAGGGACCGTCGACGCCGGAGCTGTGGATTCTGGGCAGCTCCGACTATGGCGCGCAGCTTGCAGCCTATTTCGGTTTGCCCTATGCCTTCGCCTATTTTTTCAGCGAAGGACGCGGCGTCGAGGAGGCGCTGCGCCTCTATCGCGACAACTATCGGCCGAGCGCACGGCATCCGCAGCCACACGCGACGGTATGCATCTGGGCACTGGCGGCCGATACCGAGGTCGAGGCGCGGCGCCTGGCGACAACGCGCGAATTCTGGCGCACCGGTTTCGAGAAGGGCCTTCGCCTGCCATTGGTAGCGCCCGACGAGGCCGCTGCGTATCCGTACGACGCCGACGAGCGGGCAAGGATCGCTGCGATGCGCGAGAGGGCATTCGTCGGAACCGCCGAGGGCGTCGTGGCGCGGCTCGCCGCGGAGGCGCGCCGCCTCCAATTGGACGAGATCGTCATCGTCACCTGGACTTACGACGCTGCGGCACGACGTCGCTCCTACGAGCTTATTGCGCAGGCGGCGGGAATTTCCTAGTGCGTATTTGCGCGATGAGCCACGCTACCGCGCGCCAGATGGCGCTGATGGCCGCGCTGCCCGGCGTGTAGACTCGCCGCTTACTCGCCATGGCCGCCAATCCCAAAGCCCGCGTCCTCGCCGAGGCGCTGCCCTATATTCGCGCCTACCACGGCAAGACGCTGGTGATCCGCCTGGGCGGGAACGCGATGATCGATCCCGTACTCAAGGCGGGGTTCGCGCGCGACGTCGCGCTGTTGCGCCTCGTCGGAATGAAGCCGGTCGTCGTGCATGGCGGCGGGTGGCGCATCGATGAGCTCGCGCGGCAGCTCGGCATCGAAACCCGGCGGCATCACGGCGTGCGCATCACCGACGAGCGCACGCTGACCGTCGTCGAAATGGCGCTGGGGGAACTAAACCAAGAGCTGACGGGCCTCATCAATCGTCATGGTGGCAGGGCAGTGGGACTCGACGGGCAGGATGGGCGGTTCATCCACGCGCGCCGCATGCGCTTGCCGGCGGACGAACGGGGTGAGCCCGCGCCCGACTTGGGCTTCGTCGGCGATGTCGAGAGCATCGACACCGACATCGTCGAGCTCCTGCTGTCGCGCAAGTTCATCCCAGTGATCATGCCGATCGGCGTCGGCGCCGACGGCACGGCATATCACATCAACTCCGATCTGCTGGCCGGGCGACTGGCCCGCGCCTTGCAAGCAGAGAAGCTGATCCTGATGACCAATGTGCCGGGGGTTCTCGATCGTGGCGGCGAGCTCGTCTATATTCTGAAGGCAAGCGTGGCCGAAGGCCTGTTGCGCGATGGCACGGTGGCGGGCGGCATGCGGCCGCGCCTCGAGGCGGCACTGCAGGCGGTACGCGAGGACGTGCGGTCGGTGCACATCATCGACGGCGGCGTTCCCAGCGCCCTGCTGCTCGAAGTGTTGACCGCGCAAGGCGTCGGCACGGCGGTGCGCTCGGACATCGGGCCGAATTTTCTCGAGGACAGTCGCGGCTTCTTGCTGGCCGAAGGTTGACGGAGGTGCAAATGCGACGGATGGTTTGGTGCTTGGCGGCGGCCTCGTCGGCGCTGGTCTTGATCGGCGTCGCACCGTCGGCCGCACAGGACGCGGGCGGCCAGGGTTCGAGCGCACCCGCGCCGTTCCCGCCGGCGACGGTCGTCTATCCCGGCACGCGCGAATTCCAGTGGACGATCCGCGTACCTGTGCTCACGATCGAGCAGCGCGAATTCGTGTTCAGGGCGCCGACCGGCATCACACGGCCGCAACGATGGGACTACGAAGGCCCGGCCGTGCGGACCGAGCGCCGCAAGATTGCCAGCTATCCCGAATTCAGCTGCAAATATCTCGACTGGACGGTGTCGAACGAATGCCACACCGTGTGGCGCGGTATCTACGCCGACCTGCCGATCATCGTCACGCGGCCGCAGCATCTGGTGTTCGACGTGCCCGATTGGCGCTGGAAGACGCAGCTGCTGCCGATCGCGGTGGTGCGCTGGACCTGGAAGGAAGAGCGGTGGACGGTAAGCCTGCCGACGATCGTCACAGAGCCCGACGACCCCCGCGCAGCGCATGTGGACGACGTGACGGCCCAGGCCGGAATCGAGAGTGCGCGAACGACGCTGGCAGCCAAAACGGCCGCCTCGCTCGCCGAGCTCGACGATGGCCTGCGTGCGCTGGACCGCAGCATCGCGCTGGTGGAAGGCTACGGGGCCGATCCGCGCCGCGTCGAGGGGAATGACGGCAGCACGCTGGACTTGATCGCGACGCGGGTCGCGCTGCGTGACCAGCGAGCAGATGCCGCGCAAGGTTTTCGACGAGTCCGCGACGAGCTCGAGAAGGCGGCGGGCGTCGCCGGCGGATAACGCGCACAAGGCAAGACGGGATAAAAAAAGACGCGCCGCTTGCGGCGCGTCTTTCGGATCACACGATCAACCGGAGGCGGAGCGATCAACCTCCCTTGATCGGCGCACGGATCTCGCCGCCGGGATGCGCGGCGCTGTGCACATTGACGTACAGATGCCCCGCCTTGTAGCTCGCGTACTGGCTTTCGGTCAGCTTGGCGCCCTCGGGCGAGGCAAACGCGTTGTCACCGGTCTTGGTGAAAGGCACGATCACCGGCCCGTTGGTGCCCGGTGCGCCTTCGTGGATATGCGACGCCGTTGCGTTCATTCCGCTCGCGGTAACCTTGACGATCACCGTGCGATCGGGATTGATCGTAACCGTGGCTGTGCCCGTGGCCGACGTTGTCACGGGCGGGACTTCATTGGCTCCCGACAGCGTCAGTGTCTGCGTGTTCGACATCCCGCCCATCTGCCCCATCGATGTGCAGGCCCCAAACACTGTCACCGCTGCTATCGCCGCCATTGCGGCGATCAATTTACGCTTGCCCAGATTCGCGTTCATTACATTCCTCCGTCAAATGGATCGTCAGGCCCCTGCCGAAGAAAGGCATGCTGCGGGGCGTGAGGTGCAATATACCGCATTGCGGGCCGTCGGAGCTGGAGACGTCAACGCCCGCGATCGGCCGCCGCAAACTCAGCACGAATGGCTCACGTTGATCGGAATACCCGACGCTCGCGAGCTGTTTACAAGCGCCCGCGCCTTCGCAACAATGACGGATTGTCGGGGGAAACGTGGACGTTCGCGCCGCAGTCGCGCACCGCGCCGGTGAACCGCTGTCGATCGAGACGGTTCAACTCGATGGGCCGCGCTTTGGCGAGGTGCTGATCGAGCTCAAGGCCACCGGCATCTGCCACACCGACGAGTTCACGCGCTCCGGCGCGGATCCCGAAGGGCTGTTTCCGGCGATTCTCGGCCACGAGGGCGCGGGCGTGGTCGTCGATCTCGGCCCCGGCGTCACCACGCTCCGGCGCGGCGATCACGTGATCCCGCTCTACATCCCTGAATGCCGTCAGTGCAAGTCCTGCCTGTCGCGCAAGACCAATCTCTGCACGGCGATACGCGCAACGCAGGGCAGGGGCCTGATGCCCGACGGCACCAGCCGGTTTTCGCTTGGCGGCAAGCCTTTGCATCACTACATGGGATGCTCGACGTTCGCCAGCTTCACCGTGTTGCCCGAGATTGCGGTGGCGAAAATCAGGGAAGACGCACCGTTCGAGAAAGTCTGCTATATCGGCTGCGGCGTAACGACCGGTATCGGCGCGGTGATCAATACGGCCAAAGTCGAGCCCGGCGCCAACGTCGTCGTCTTCGGTCTGGGCGGGATCGGGCTCAACGTCGTGCAGGGCGCGCGCATCGCAGGCGCCAACATGATCGTCGGCGTCGACGTCAATCCGGGCCGCGAGACGCTCGCGCGCAAGCTCGGCTTGACTCATTTCGTCGATCCGCGCGGCCCCGGGACGGAGCTGGTGCCGCATCTGATCGAATTGACCGGCGGCGGCGCCGACTACACGTTCGAATGCATCGGCAACGTCGAAGTCATGCGCCAGGCACTCGAATGCTGCCACCGCGGCTGGGGCGTCGCGGTGATCATCGGCGTCGCCGGCGCCGGCCAGGAGATCCGTACACGCCCATTCCAGCTGATCACCGGCAGAACCTGGAAAGGCACGGCGTTCGGCGGGGCGCGCGGCCGTACCGACTTGCCCCGGATCGTCGATTGGTACATGGATGGCCGGATCAACATCGATGATCTGATTACCCATGTGCTTCCGCTCGAGCGCATCAACGAGGGATTCGACCTGATGCACGCGGGCGAGTCGATCCGGGCGGTCGTGCGGTACGGATGACCAACAATTTTGCGCTGTGGGCGCTCGTCGCCGGCTTGCTGCTTATCGCGATGGCGTTCCTCGGGACGTGGATGGAGCGCATGCCGCTCAGCCCGGCAATGTTCTATCTCGGCGCGGGCTTTGCGCTGGGTCCCAGCGGCGCCGGCATGCTGCTGCCCGATCCGAAAGCCTACTCGCCGCTGCTCGAACGGCTGGCCGAGATCGCGGTCTTGATCTCGGTCTTTGTGACGGCGCTCCGAATCAGCGTGCCACTCAACGACCTGCGATGGCGACTGCCGATCAGTCTTGCGACCGTCGCGATGGTCGCGACCGTCGGACTGGTCGCAGCTGCTGGCGTTGTCTGGCTGGCGCTGCCGCTAGGCGCTGCAATCCTGCTGGGAGCAATCCTGGCGCCCACGGACCCGGTCCTTGCCTCGGATGTGCAGCTGGACGATCCGCATGACCGTGATCTGTTGCGTTTCAGCTTGAGCGGTGAGGCGGGTCTCAACGACGGCGCCGCGTTGCCCCTGGTTCTGCTGGGCATGGGATTGCTCGGCCTGCATGAGCTTGGGGCCGGATGGCGTCAATGGCTGCTGGTCGACGTGCTGTGGGGCGTTTGCGCCGGGCTGGCAATCGGCTGGCTGCTCGGGGCATGGGTCAGTCAGCTGATCCTACATTTGCGCACGCGACACCGCCTGGCGATCGGTCTGAACGAGTTTGTCGCGCTGGGCCTGATCGCTTTGGTCTATGGCATCGCCCTGCTGGCGCACGCGTCAGGATTTCTCGCGGTCTTTGCCGCAGGCCTCGCACTGCCGCGGATGAGACCGATGCCGCCCGCCGCCTCGCCGCAGCGCCTGCCGGTCGCGATGACGCCGGGCGCGGCTGCCGAAATCGAGATCGGCGAAGCCTCCACGCCGGCGAATGCGACGCACCCGGCCAAAGCTTCGGCGCATATGGCGCATGCGGTGCTGAGCTTCGACGAGCAGCTGGAACGCTTTGCCGAAGTCGCCATGGTGCTGGCCGTCGGCGCAATGTTTTCGTACGCGACGATTCCACCGAGCGCGCTGTGGTTCGTCCCGTTGCTGCTCCTGGTGATCCGGCCGCTCAGCATATTGCTCGCCGGCACACCGGCGATGTCCTCCGGCGCGCAGCTGCCGCTGATCGCGTGGTTTGGCATACGCGGCATCGGCTCGGTCTACTATCTGCTGTTTGCGGCAAACCGCGGATTGCCGGATGCGGTGGCCCCGACGATCGTCGGCCTGACGCTGGTAACGATTGTCACCTCGATCGTCGTGCACGGCATCTCGATTCCGCCGCTGATGAGCCGCTATCGCCGCAGCAGGACCGCTAGGAGCGGCCGCCGTCGCGGGCCCAAGAGCGCCGCGCAATGACTGCCGCTCGTCGGAGACTGCGGCACCCGTCGAAGCGTGCGCCGGGTTTGCGCGTTATGATTCGCGACAGGGCGCTGCGCGCGACGAGTGGACTCTCACCAGCGTGCGAAGCCCTTCGC
Organism: uncultured beta proteobacterium; assembly: GCA_963828665.1. Classification (GTDB taxonomy): domain Bacteria; phylum Pseudomonadota; class Gammaproteobacteria; order Burkholderiales; family Casimicrobiaceae; genus PALSA-1003. The sequence continues at coordinate 99,530 of CAWHFL010000015.1, read as the reverse complement.
TGTGTGGTCGACACCAAACCCCTGCTTGCATCCGGCCGCGCAAAGGGGAATAATCAGGGAAAAATGACAATGTCATGATTTGAAATATCGTCCGGAAGGAGAATCAATGCTCAATTTCACCCGTCGCGATCAGCCCACCGACACCAAGGATGCCGGCAAGTCCGGCCTGAAGCCCGCGCTCTACGATCCACCGGTCTCACCTGCACGGGCCGCGTCCGCCGCAGCGTCGCGCCAGCCGACTCAGGCGCCTGCGCCGCCACGCGAATCGCCGCCTGCGGCCACGCCGGCACTAACCGAGGCGATCGTTGCGGCCCCCGCCCCTCGAGCAGCGGCCGGCACTGCGCCAACGTCGGGCAGCGACGCCGCAGGAAGCAAGCTCTTCATCGGCGTCAACATCAAACTCAAGGGCGTTGAGATTTCCGATTGCGATGTGCTGGTCATCGAGGGCCATGTCGAGGCGACCGTGCACAGCAAGGCGATGCAGATCGACAAGCCGGGAACCTTGAAGGGCACGGCGCTGATCGACGTGGCCGAAATCCACGGCGATTTTTCCGGCGAGCTGACGGCGCGCACCCGGCTGGTCGTGCACGGCACCGGTCGCGTTTCGGGCAAGATCCGTTACGGCAAGCTTATCGTCGCCGAAGGCGGCGAGCTCAGTGGCGACGTCAAGCGTATCGACGAATCCGAAGCGCAGGCGATTCCGGCGCGCGCGGGCGGACGCGATCCGCGCGATATCCTGGGATCAGCCAACGCTATGGGGTCCGCCTAGCGAATGCTGGGCCGTTGCGGCAAGGCGCGGGAAAACGCGGCGCGCCGCCGTGGCCCGCGCCGCAGTCGCCGGACACGTCGGAGTTCGTCGGCTCATGCCGCGCCGCGCAGCCATGCCGGTGCAGGACCGGCGCACGCGGCCGCGATCTCAGCGCGAAGGGCGGTGCCGCCAGTCCGTTCGGCATGCGTGTAGCGATAGAGCTCCGCCCTCGCTCCCGAATACGCCGCGTCGCCTGGCAGCGCGCGCTCGATGATCGGGTAGATGTCTGCATACCGATCGGGATCGATCCGCGTGCCGCATCGGAACAGGCGTGAGTCGCGCGCATCGCCGATCGTGCCTGCGGTCTGATTGAGAAAGAACATCGGCCGGTCGAAGACCAGGAAATCGTAGGCCAGCGACGACATATCGCCGACGTAAACGTCGGCGAGATCGAGCAACGGAAACGTCAGCGGACTGTTTCTGAGCACGTGGATGTCGTCGCGACCGCGGCACTGCGCCAGCAGGCGGTCGACTTCGGCGCCTTCATATTCCTGGTGCGGATGCGTCTTCACGATGAGTCGCCATTCGTGCGGTAGATTTTGCGCGAGCGGAACAAAAGCGCTGTAGAACGATGAGGATCCGACGGCGTCGTTCCAGGTCGGCACATAAAGGATCGTCCGCCGCCGCCGGGCATCGCGTGTTGCCAGTCGATCCAGCTGACGCCGGAAAAAGGCTCGATGCGCCAGATAGTAGGCATGACGGACGTTGCCGGTCAGCACGACCGCGCAGGAAAGCGATCGCACGCCCAGCGCGACGAGTTGATCAAGCGCGTACCGCCCGTACAACAGTGCGACATCCTGGTCGGTGATGCCGCGCGCGTAGTCCTGGCGTTTTTCCGAAAACCCGTGCGGGCAGTGGACGACTCGCGGGCTGCCGCGGCCCGCGCCAAACAGTTCGCGCAGTGCCGTCCGGTCGTACAGGTGCGAGTACAAGACCACTCCGGGGCGAAGCGCGCGGACGGCGGCGATCATGCGCGCCAGGCCCGGCGGTGTCGTCACGTCGTGCACGCCCGCGAGCTTCAGATTCGGATAGCATCGGGCTGCGTCCCGCTGCCCTGGACCGTCGCAGAGGAACAGCGGCAGGTCGAGCAGTTCGCACCAGGGCGCCAAATGGTCGACGTGGTGCGGATGAAAAGCGACCGCCACGCCCGGGCGCCTTAACGCCAATCCGCCTCCTGCGCCCACATTGTCGACGCAACAGCGCCTGTCTCAGCGCTCACTAGACGCCGCCGGTCGCCAGCGTCGCCTGCGCGCGCCGCAGGTCGAGCGGCGTGTCGATTTCGCACCATGCGATGCCCTCGAGGCTGGCCGCGTGGACATGCACGCCTTCGTCGGCGAGCGACTGCAGCACCTGTTCGGCCACCGCCGCGTCGCCCGCTTCTTCGCGCGTGCGCTCTGCCGCGCCCAGATAGTCGGGTAAGCGGGTACGTGGCACATGGGTCAAGCCGCAATATGCGCCGTCGAACCGGGTGAGCGTCTTGGCAATGCCGCGTATATTGCGGCTGGCATCGACCGTCACTTTCATTTCGTCGGCCTCGAACGCACGCTCGAACTGACAGAACGCGCTGATGTCGTCGCCGATCGAGGACAATACGCGCGGCGCCGCAGCGGCGGAAAAGACATGGTCGACATTGGTCAGATAGAACGACCCCCGAACAAGGGGCAGCGCAGCCAGCACCGACAGCAGATTGCCGGCATCGTAGCGGGGATTCTCGACCACGCGAACCCGCGCGTCTCGCAACAGCGCAACGAAGCCACGCACCTGCTCGATGCAATAGCCGCCGACGACGATGACGTCGCTCGCGCCCAGCGCGGTGGCAAAATCGATCGCGCGCTGCAGCAGCGAGCGCCGGCCGAGCTCCAGCATGGCTTTGGACCGTTCGGCGGTGAGGTTTCCAAGCCGCGAGCCCAGGCCCGCGGCAAGAACGATTGCTTGTGCGGGACGCTCGTCCATCGGATGTGGGTGTACTCCGCTAAGGTAACAGGTCGATCGCCGCGCCTTCCAGCGCTTTGCGGATGCGGGCCGTATGCGTCCCGGGCCAGTAAATACGGCCGCAAAGCGTGCAGCGTGCAAATTTATCGTGCCGCTCGAGCACCCGCGCCGGCACGAGGCCGATGGCTTTGCGCTGTGCGAGCGGACGCAGGCTGCCGTTGCATACCGCGCAGCGCGTGAACGGTCGGACGCTGCCGGTCAGGTCGAACGCCACCAAGGTCTCACGCAGCTGCTCCATCGGCTTCGTGTGGCGGATCCAGCGCCCCCGGGTGACGGCCCGGTGTTTGAGCAAGCCCTTGTCTCGCGTCAGAATGATGCGCGACTGGTCGTGCGCCACGCGCACGATCTCATGGTCGTCGTAGTCGTTGCGGTACAGCGTATCGAACCCGAGCAGACGCAGGTACCGCGCCAGCGTACCCAGGTGCACGTCGAGCACGAAGCGCGAGCGCCGCAGCGGCCGCGGGCGCACGCGGGTCAGCGGAGCTATATCGAGGCGCTCGAACATCGGGTAGACGGCGACGCGGTTACCGTCATGCAGGCGCCGGGACAAATTGACCGACTCGCCATCGATCAGCACCAGATCCACCTCGGCATGCGGCACGCCGATCGCCTCGATGACGTCCTTGACTGCGGGCGCGCCGTTGAAGCCCTGGCTGAACGTGCGCTTGCGCAGCTCGGGGCGAAGGAAGTCGTTCAATTCCTCGTAGAACCGGAACTCGGCGACCGCTTGCACCGGCGCGGGGTGAGCGCTAGGGCTTGACCTGGAAGGCATTCTCGAGCAGGTTGCGGTCGATGCCGCCGGTGGCAGGATCTCCAGTGGCGAAGCGATACAGTGCGGCCGAATAAATGCCTTGCAGCGTCGCCTGCGCAACTGCGACGAGACTGACGGCGAGCACCAACATGACCGCCAGCACGATGCCCAGCGCCCATTCGCGGTTGCCGAACGCGGCGAAGACCAGCACGCCGCCGGTGATTCCGACCAGGAACATGATCGCGCCGAAGACCATGCCGATGCCGGTCGTTGCCGATGATGTTTTCGCCCCAGGACTTCTTGACGAGCTCGGCGCTGCGGCCGATCGCCTCGACGGGTCCCACGTTCTCCGCGGCGAGTATCGGTACGACCAGCGCCGTCGCAACCGTCCAGCCGACGCCGACCAGCGCTACGACGATCCGGCCGATGATGCCGACCCGCTCGGCAATGGCGCGCAGCACCGTCCCGACGGTGGCGGCGATCAGCGCGTAGACGAGAATCACCGGCAACAGCGCCGCCGCGCGCCGCAGGCCGTCGGCGATGCCGGCTTCCTCGTCGTCGAAGCGCCGCATCGCGACCTCCACCAGCGCGGTATTGAAAAAGATGACGATCGCGTACTGGATCCAGTAAAAAGCGAACATCGCCAGGTAACCGAGCGCCGAGAGCGCGTGCGGCGCCCTGCCGGCGGCGAAGCCGAATGCCGGCAGCAGCGGCACCGCGAAGCTGCCGATGATCAATACCATTGCTATCGACGACATCAACGGAAAGACGAGCAGCGACTTTTCGTCCATCAGCAGGCGCCAGCATTCCGCTGCGAGGTCCCAGCTTCTCTGGAATCGATCGAACATCTACTCGCTCCGTGTGCCGCAAGATTCGGCGGAGCGTAGGCTAAGCAATCCGGCGCCGCAACGCAATAGAAAGTGGCGCCGCAGATGCCTCGCCCGGCCGGCCCACTTTGCGCCGCACGATCCGCACATTGGATCAGGCGCCGCTTGCGACGAGCTCGACCAGCGCCGGACCATAGCGCTCGAGTTTCTTCGCACCGATGCCGGCGATCCCGGCGATCGCCGCGATGCCGTGCGGCCGTTGCCGGGCGATCTCGGCCAGCGTCCGGTCGTGCAGGATGACGAATGCCGGAACCGCCTGCGCCCGCGCCTCGGCCAGGCGCCAGGCTTTGAGCCGATCGAGCAAGCCGCTTTCCGCGGCGGAGAGCGTCGCGTCCGATCCGGCACGACGACGCGGGCCACGCGCGCGGGCACGCGGCACTGCGCGGCGCAGCGCAATTCGCTGTTCGCCTTTGAGCACGGGCCGGCTTGCGGCATTGAGCCTCAACGCGCCGTGCGCCTCGTGGTCGACGCTGGCGAGCCCCAACGCCACGAGCTGGCGGAAGACATTGCGCCATGCGCCCTCGTCGACGTCGGCGCCGATGCCGAATACCGACAGCTTGTCGTGTCCGCAGCGCTGTACGCGCTCCCCCGGCTTGCCGCGAAGCACGTCGATCAGATGCAGCGCGCCGAAGCGCTGGCCGGTGCGGTAGATCGCCGACAGCGCTTTTTGCGCTTCGGAGGTGGCATCGTAGGTTTCAGGAGGAGCCAGGCAGGTGTCGCAATTTCCGCAGCGTGCGCTTGCCTCGCCGAAATAGTCGAGCAGGCGCACGCGCCGGCAGTCGGCCGTCTCGCACAAGCCGAGCAGCGCGTCGAGCTTGGCGGCGCTGACGCGCTTGTACTCGTCGCCGGCATCGGAGGCGTCGATCATGCGGCGCTGCTGGACGACGTCGGACAGACCATAGGCCATCCATGCATTCGCCGGAGCACCGTCGCGCCCGGCGCGTCCCGTTTCCTGGTAATACGCCTCGACGCTCTTCGGCAGGTCGAGGTGCGCGACGAAACGGACGTCCGGCTTGTCGATGCCCATGCCGAAGGCGATGGTCGCCACCATCACCAGGCCGTCTTCGCGTTGAAAGCGCGCCTGGTTCTCGCTCCTGGTCGCATTATCGATGCCGGCGTGATAGGGCAGGGCATTGACGCCCTTGCCTGCGAGCCATAGCGCGGTCTCGTCGACCTTGCGCCGCGACAGGCAGTAGACGATGCCGGCCTCGCCCGCATGCTCGTCGGCGATGAAGCGAAGCAGCTGCGCACGCCCGTCGTCCTTGTCTACGATCGTGTAGCGGATGTTCGGGCGATCGAAGCTCGACACGAACACGCGCGCCCCCGCGAGATCCAGGCGCGTGACGATCTCGGCCCGAGTCTGCGGGTCGGCGGTTGCGGTCAGCGCGATTCGCGGCACCTGCGGATAGCGTTGATGCAGCACCGACAGCCCCAGATACTCGGGCCGGAAATCATGCCCCCACTGCGATACGCAATGCGCCTCGTCGATGGCGAAAAGCGCAATCTCCGCGCGGTCGAAGAGCTCGAGGCAGCGCGGCGTCGTCAGCCGCTCCGGCGAAACGTACAGGAGGTCGAGCTCGCCGCCGACGAGCGCGCGCTCGGTCGCGCGCGCGGTTTGGGCGTCCTGCGTCGAATTGAGGAATGCGGCTCGCACGCCCAGCTGCAGCAGCGCGGCCACCTGGTCCTGCATCAGCGCGATCAACGGGGAGACTACGATTCCGGTGCCGGGGCGCACCAGTGATGGGATCTGGTAGCACAGCGACTTCCCGCCGCCGGTCGGCATCAGCACCAGCGCATCGCCACCCTCGACGACGTGATCGACGACCTCGTCCTGGCCGGCGCGGAAGCTCGTGTAGCCGAAGGTCTGGCGCAGCAGCTCGCGGGCCCTGGCGGCGGCGAGAACTGGGGCGGTTGCGGTGTCGGCCATCGGGTTTGCGGATCTGACGGCCAAATGGCGGTGAAATGCGGCCGGTCAAGAGCCATTGTAGCCGATGCGTCAGTCGCCGAAGCTAGTGCTTCCGGATGTCCTACCTGCGGCCGCAGTAACTCCTACCGGCCTAAGGCCGACGCGCCGATCCAAGGCCCGGCGAACGAACTTTGCGGAACAATCAGCGCCGCGATCCGTTCCAAGAGTGACGCGCAGACAAACGACACTGCGTAATTGAGGAGAACGATGATGGCCAGATACGGCAAGAAGGCTCAAAGCAAGGTCAAGAAGACGATGCGGGAGCGCAAGCGCGGAACGTTGCGAAGCGGACGATCGGGCAAGAAGGTGACCAGCCGCAAGCAGGCGATCGCGATCGGCTTGTCGGAGGCACGCCGCGCAGGCGCCAAGGTGCCGAAGAAGAGATCGTCCTCCGCTTCGAGGGGGTCGTAGCAGTCAGCGGGTACCCGGCCGGCGTATTCAATATTCGCCGGCCGCCGCGCAAGCTGAGGGATCAGGCTTTGGACACCAGGGCTTGGCCCCCGGCCTCTTCCCAGCGCCCGAGCGATGCGGCCGCCTCGTGAGTTCTCTGCAGGAAATTCAGCAGCATCGTATCGGGCGAAGGCGCCTGGCGCACCTTGTCGTAGGGGAGGATGAATTCGCGCAAGTCGGGATGGTAATAGGCCGAGGGACCGGCCTCGGCATGCTTGAATCCTTCGGGCTCGGGATACGCGTAGGCGTAGAACGCCGCTTCGGGCAGAACTTCGTTGCCCGGCCAGAAGCCGCAGCTGCTGACTTCGTGTGAGTACGCTTCGCGCGCGACCCGATCGGGCAGATGCGGCACGCCGCCCGGGTGCTCGGGCGCCGGACGCCCGGAAAATCGGGTCACCGCGAGGTCGAAGCTGCCCCAGAAAAAATGGACCGGGCTGCATTTGCCGTGGAAGCGGGCGCGGAACTCCTTGAGCACGCGGTCGGCCTGCAACAGCGCGGCGAAAAAGCGACCCACGGCTTGCGCGTCGTACGACCGATGCTTGTCGTCCCTTTCGAACCGAACGGCTTCGACTTGCTCGTTGGGCGTCGTATTGATCGCTATCCGCAGCTCGAGCTCCGCCAGCTGCGCCATCACCGCCTGGTAGAAATCGGCCACCGTGCGCGGTTCGAGTCGTACGGTTCGGAGCTGCCCTTCGCCGGTCCGTATTAGCAGCTGGTGGTCGATGAAGTCGAAATCGATCTCGAAGACGCGCTCGCCGTAGCGGATCGGCGAAGTCGACAGACCGCGCGCGGTGACGTAGTAGACGACGTGCCACGAATGATTGATCCACGGTGTCTGCACCAGGCGGATCTTGCCGACGATCTGCGTCCACAGAAGCAGCGTCGCGTAGGTGTCCTTCCACGCCGGGTACGAAAGGCCGGGCCAGGCTTCCATTGCCGTCGCGCTCGATCGAACGCCTAGCGATTCGCCGCGTGCGCCGCCAGGACGTACGCGACACAAGCGGTGAGCTTGCTCGCATACGGCACGTGCAGGAATTCGTTGGGCCCATGCGCGTTCGAATGCGGTCCCAGCACGCCGGTGATCAGAAACTGCGCGTCGGGAAAATGCTTGCCGAGCATCGCCATGAACGGGATCGTGCCACCTTCCCCCATCGCTGCCGCGGGCCTGCCGTAGAAATGCGACGAGGCCTCGTCGATCGCGCGAGCGAGCCACGCGTCGGTCGGCGGTGCGTTCCATCCCGTTGCGCCAGACTCGCCGGTGAACCGAACCGTCGCGCCATGCGGCGGATCGGCCTCGAGCAAACGCTGCATCGCGCGTTCGGCCGCGGCGCCGTCGACGGTCGGCGGAAGGCGAAGCGACAGTTTCAGCGCCGTTTGCGGGCGCAGCACGTTGCCGGCGTCGGCGATCGACGGCAACCCGTCGGCGCCGGTGACCGACAGCGCAGGGCGCCAGGTACGATTGAGCAGCGCTTCGGCCCGATCGCCGGTCATCGGCTGCGTCGCGCCGGCGAACGGGTACTTGCCGATCACGATGTCGCCCAGGATTTCGGCGGCGCGTCTGGCCTGCTCGGCGCGCTCGGCGGGGATAGGCGCATGAAATCCGGGCGGCAGCACTTTCCCGGTCGCCGCATCCTCGATCCGGTCGAGAAGCTTCCGCGCGACGCGAAACGACGAAGGCACGATGCCGCTGGCGTCGCCCGAATGCACGCCTTCGGTAAGCACGTCGACGCTCAGCGTGCCGCCGACCAGACCCCGCAGCGACGTCGTCGCCCAAAGGCGTTCGTAGTCGCCGCAGCCCGAGTCGAGTCCCACGACGAAGTCGACCTGGCCCAGGCGAGGCGCTAGCGCTTCGAGGTAGGCGGGCAGGTCGTAGCTGCCGCTTTCCTCGCAGGTTTCGATCATGCCGGCGCAGCGTGCATGCGCGATACCCTGGGCCTGCAACGCGCCGATCGCAGACAGCGCAGCGAATACCGCATACCCGTCGTCGGCGCCTCCGCGGCCGTAGAGCTTGCCATCCTCGTACAGCGGATCCCACGGCCCGTAGCCCTTCCGCCAGCCGGTCATCTCCGGCTGCTTGTCCAGGTGGCCGTAAAGCAGCACCGTGCGATCGCCGGTCCCGGGAACGTCGAAGTAGAGCAGCGGCGTGCAGCCGGGCAGGCGGACGATCTCGACCGTCAGGCCCCGCACCGGCTGCTTCGTCACCCATGCGCGCGCAAGTCCGATGACGCGCTCGATGTAGCCATGGCCTTGCCATTGCGGATCGAAATGCGGTGACTTCGCCGGGATGCGGATGTAGTCGGTCAGTTGCGCGACGATGTCCTCGTCCCACTGCGTGCGGATCGCTGAAAGAAGACGTGTGTGGTTCATCGGTGAATTCTTCTTGTCAGGCAAATGGCTGGCCGGTTGAGGGCGAAGATGAGCGGGACGCGGGTTCCCTTCGCGATCATCGGGGCTTGATGAAGCGCAGCGCGAATTTGTCGGTAGGAATCGGCGACCCGGTCGATGTCTTATCTCGGGGATCGGCGGGATTGCGCAGGAAGTAGCCTTCGGCATCGAGCACGAAGCCGGCCTGGCGCACTTCGGAAAGTACGACCGCTTCGTCGATCCGGTGCAAGGTCTTGCCTTCGGAGATCCCGGTGCCGCTACGTCCGGAATGATCGATGATGACATAGCGGCCTCCGGGCTTCAGCGCCGAAAACAGCCGCTGATTCATTTGCGCACGATCGACCGGAAGATAGCTGATGTCGTGATAGTTGAGGATCAGCGTGACGAGATCGAGCTTCGGCGCCTCCGCGGGCACCGGATCCTCGAACGGGCGCGCGACGGCGATCAAGTTGGCTTGCGGATGGTCGGCCAGCCGCTTGACCAGTGCCGGTCCGGGCTGGCGGGACTGCGCCCAGACGACGCCGGTCGGCCCCACGGCCAGTGCGAGCAATTGCGAGGTGTAGCCGCCACCGGCCGACACGTCGAGCACCTGCATGCCGGGACGAACCTGCGTGAACGGCAGGAATTCGGCCGGATGCCGTGCGACGTCGGTGCGCAGGTCCTGCTCGGTGCGAATCGGACTTGCGATCACTTGGCGATAGGTCTCCGCCGCCGAGCGCTCGTCGGCGGAAGGAACGCTGGTGCATCCATCAAGCAGCGCGATCGCGCCGAGCGCGAGGAGCGAAGTCGCGAAGAATCGCATAGTGGCGTAAAGGACTCCAGTGAAGCGCTCGGACATCGTCGTGGGCTTTCGCAGCGGCGCGGCAGCGATGGATCACTCAGGCCGGCGGTTGAATTGCATGGCGAACTGGCTCATAGTTTACGACAGTTTTTGCGTGCGTTTCCCTCGACCGGAGATTCGGATGAATGACAGGCCTTCCGCGGAGATCCGGGTGCAGATCGGCAAAAACGGTCCCTATCGGGTTTCCGGCGGCCTGCCTCTGGGCGAGGAGATCATCGCCACCGACGGCGACGGCGAATCGGTAGCATGGCGGCAGGGTCGAACGTTTCCGCTGCAGCAGCAATACGCCCTGTGCCGATGCGGCCACAGCTCGCACAAGCCGTTCTGCGACGGGAGTCACGCCAAGGTCGGCTTCGACGGGACTGAAACCGCGAGCCGGGCACCTTATCGCGAGCAGGCGAAGGTCATTCGCGGGCCGGCGATGACGCTGACCGATGCCGAAAGCCTGTGCGCGTTCGGCCGCTTTTGCGACCCGAACGGGTCGGTGTGGAACCTGGTGAACGAGCCCGATGGTACCGATCGCGAGCAATTCGTACGGCAGACATGCAATTGCCCGTCCGGACGCCTGGTGGCGTGGGACAACGGGACCGGCGAGAGAATCGAGCCTACGTACGAACCCTCGATCAGCCTGGTTCAGGACCCGGCCAAGGAGTGCTCGGGACCGCTATGGCTGCGCGGCGGCGTGCAGCTCGTCGGCGCCGACGGGTTCGCCTACGAAGTGCGCAACCGCATGACCTTGTGCCGCTGCGGCGCGTCGAACAACAAGCCTTTTTGCGACGGTGCGCATGCCGCGATCGGGTTCGACGACCAGCGCTAGAGTCGGCGGCTTGCAAGCCGCGCCTGTCGAAACAATCCGAGCAGTCGACGAGGCCTGGAAATGATCCGATCGCCTAAAGCGACATCCACGAACATCATCCAACGGAGCCCATCTTGCCGGCATCGAAACGCAGAATCGGAATTATCGGGGTCGGGTTCGGAGCCCAGGTCCATGTGCCGGGCTTTCGCTCGGAAGGCTGGGATGTCGCGGCCATCTGCAGCCGCAGCAGGGAAAAGGCGGAAAAAGCCGCAAGAGAGTCAGGCGTCGCAGGCATCCATACCGATCCGGTAGAGTTGATCCGCCGCGATGACCTCGAAGCCGTCGCGATCATCACGCCTCCCAGCGCGCATCACGAGCTTTCCATCGCCGCGCTAAAGGCCGGCAAGCACGTGCTGTGCGAAAAGCCGTTTGCCATCGACGTAAATCAGGCGCTGGAGATGCGAGACGCTGCGGCAAAGTCGGGGCTAACGGCGATGGTCGCGCATGAATTTCGACATACGCCTCAGCGCGCCTATATCAAGCAGCTTCTCGCCGAAGGCTATATCGGCAAATTCCAGATCTGCACGATAGAATTGTTCCTGGATCGCTACGTGACGGCGACGCCGCGCCCGCTCAGCTGGATGGCGAGCAAAGCCGCCGGAGGCGGGCTCCTCGGTGCGCTCGGCTCGCATTACATCGACGGCCTGCGCGACTGGTTTGGCGAGGTCGCTACCGTCAGCGGGCGCCTGGCGGGCTTGCGGCCCGATGTCCTCGACAGCGCGACGGGCCGGACCGTCGAGGCGGAATCGGACGACACGTTCCTGTTTACGCTGACGTTCAGCAATGGCGGCATGGCGACGATGATCGCGTCGTTCGCGGCGACGCCATCGCGTGGCGCGAAGATCGCCGTCATCGGAGACGCCGGCACATTGATCGCCGAGCAGGCCGGCCCGAATCCGATGGAGGACGGCGTTGTCGTCGCAAGTCGCAACGGCGAACCGTTGCACGTGCTCAAGACGCCGGAGCGTTACACGCCATTCAAGGATCCGCGCGATCACCGTCTGATGGCGTTTCGCCTGCTGGTCCGGGATTTCACCCAAGGCGTCGAGCAGGGCACCTCGCCGACGCCGAATTTCACCGATGGGCTGCGTTCCCAGGAGGTGATGGACGCGGTGCGAAGATCATCCGCGTCGGGCCGCACGATCGCGCTCAATGGTCCGCACAACTGAACGGCTTCTACAGCCTCGCGCCCGACTGATCGCGCGGGTTGGGCCGTCGAAACACCGCCGCCGTTTGGCGGCGCGCAAAAAGACGCTAGCTGGTCGTTCCCGTCAGATCGACCCTAGCTGTCGACGACTCCGGCAGACTGCCGACCAGCTGCATCAGCACCATGAGCAGCATGCCGGCCGAACCGCCCAGCAGGAATGCCGCCACCAACCACCATATCGAAACCATCGCCCTACCTCCTGTCCTTAAGCTACGTCGGTTCCGCAAGCACCGGTTAGATATCGCGTCCCGGCCGCGCTATCCAAGCCATGCGTCGTTGCCGCTGGCTCGGCGTTGTTGTTGACAATGTGTTTCAGCATCGCAAAAAAAAGAGCCCGGCTTCAGCCGGACTCCGTGAACGAACTCGCGCGTCTCGCGCCGAGGAGCGTGGCAACGTGTCTTTCAGGCCTCGTTGATTTTTGCGGCGCAGCGCGCGTGCCGCTTTCAGATAACGGAAGCCTTCGGTCGGCGCACCGATCCTGACGCGTCAGTACTCGTCCGACAACACGACTCGCGCGTGTCTTGGAACTCGCGCCGATTGCTCGGATTGCGAAGCGGACATGCACATCAGTGCGGTGATCAGCATCCCCACAAATGAGCCTATGAAAAACAGCACGGGCAACCACCAGGCAGAGACCATCGGTCACCTCCGTTATTAGCGACCGAGCGCGTGAATGCGCATCGCTTACGGAGTTTGATGGTCGTTTTGCCGGCAAAGTTCGGCTCGCTGCGCGGCTGCTGCAGTGCACACAAAGCAAAGCCCGGCGCAGACCGGGCTTTGGATTCGGCGCACAAAGCATCATGCTGGGCACGATGGCGGCCTAGTCCCAGGAGAGCGCGCCGCCGGTCTGATACTCGATCACTCGTGTCTCGAAAAAGTTTTTTTCCTTTTTCAGGTCGATCATTTCCGCCATCCACGGAAACGGATTGTCGGCCTTGTCGAACAGCGGGTCGATGCCGATCTGCTGGCAGCGGCGGTTGGCGATGAAGCGTAGATATTCCTTGAACATCGGCGCATTGAGCCCCAGCACGCCGCGGGGCATCGTGTCCTCGGCGTACGCGTATTCGAGATCGACGCCCTTTTTCATCAGCACGCGGATTTCCTCGCGGAACTCCGGCGTCCACAGGTGCGGGTTCTCCATCTTGACCGTGTTGACCAGGTCGATGCCGAAATTGCAGTGCATGCTCTCGTCGCGCAGGATGTACTGATACTGCTCGGACGCACCGGTCATCTTATTCTGCCGGCCCATCGCCAGGATCTGCACGAAGCCGACGTAGAAAAACAAGCCCTCCATGATGCAGGAGAACACGATCAGGCTCTTCAGAAGCTGCTGATCGGCTTCCATCGTGCCGGTCTTGAACGCCGGATCGGTCAGCACCTCGATGAACGGGATCAGGAATTCGTCTTTGTCGCGAATCGATTTGATCTCGTGATAGGCGTTGAATATCTCCGCCTCGTTGAGGCCCAGGCTCTCGACGATATACTGGTAGGCGTGCGTGTGGATCGCTTCCTCGAACGCCTGTCGCAGCAGGTATTGCCGGCACTCGGGCGCGGTGATGTGGCGATAGGTCCCGAGCACGATGTTATTGGCCGCGAGGCTGTCGGCGGTGACGAAAAATCCCAGGTTGCGCTTGACGATCAACCGTTCGTCCTCGGTCAGGCCCTGTGGATTCTTCCACAGTTCGATGTCGCGCTGCATGTTGATCTCCTGCGGCATCCAGTGATTGGCGCACGCGGAGAGATATTTGTCCCACGCCCATTTGTACTTGAACGGGACCAGCTGATTGACATCGCTCTGCGCGTTGATCACGCGCTTGTCCTCTGCGCGCACGCGGCGGAAGCCATTGGACATCGCCTGCGCTTCGACATCGAGATCGTGTACTGGCTCGCGCGAGAGAATGCCCCCCGTGGTCTGGGCGCGGATCGTTTCGGGCGTCGCGGGCAGCACGCGCGGCTGCGGCGCGGGTGTCACGAAATCGTCTTCGAAAGTGAGCATACTGACCTCGTTGTCCTGTTGCTGGTGCGGTTCCTTTTCCTCGTTCCGGCACTATCGTCCGGTGCGGGGAGTTCTTTTTGAATATAGTATCTTTTGCTGATATTTCAAGGCGTTGCCGGGTAATTAAACGTCGTGCTACGCCGTCTTTCGCGAGGGATGAACCGCCTTGCCACCACCGGATGCGACGGTGTGGAATCAAGCCCCCCGCAAGCGGGCAGCAATGCGGCGGCAGCCTTCGCTAATGCACCGCGTTCAACCTTTCGTACAGATAATCCGGCGCAAAATCGACGCCGTTTTCCCACGCGATGGTCGCGAGCCCGTAATCGAGGACGAATGCAGCAAACCGGTCGCGGTCACGCAACGATTCGAACTCCTCGCCGTAGAGCTCGTCGGCAAGATCGACCACGCCTTTGCGTCCATCGTTGAATTCCAGCCAAACCTTGTAGTCACCGAGATACCGCGCATCCACCACATGACATGGGACATGCTCGTACTGGGCCATCTACCGGTCCTCCCTGTGGGTTGCCAGAGCTTGCCATTGCCGTATCGCTCGTTGCGCCGTATTGCGTCTTACGCCGTGCGGATGAGCTCGCACGGACCAGGCCGCGGCGCCGCAGCCGGCGCGTGCGGATGACTTCGCACGCGGCCGCGCTGCGCCCGCAACCCTCCGGCCGTCGTTCGGCCGTCCAACTGACGCTCGGCGACTCTCGCAACCTCCTGTCTGGGTGCGCGCCGGTAGCGTCCTTCCCGGTCCCGCTCGTCTTGAGCCTGTTGCTGCGGCGGGATCCGCAAATTCCTCCCCGCGTCGAGCGCGGGGCTTCCTGACATCGATCCGCTTACCTCCGTTTGCCTGGACACGTCCGCCCGCGCGGTCTTGCCATCACTGGCAGGACTCGCAGTCGGGGTTGTCGATCGCGCAGAACTTCGGCGGCTCGGGCTCCTGCATCGTGTTCGCCGCCGTTCGCGCCGTAGCCTTCGCCGCCGCGCGGCCGGCCGCGCCGCCCGATTCCGGCACGGAATTGAGCTCGCCGCCCTGGCCGGTCGATTTCTCGGCCGAGGTCGCCGCGAGGGTGCGCAGGTAATAGGTCGTCTTTAATCCGCGCATCCAGGCCAGCTTGTACGTCTCGTCGAGCTTCTTGCCGGATGCGCCGGCCATGTAGATATTCAGCGACTGCGCCTGGTCGATCCATTTCTGGCGCCTCGCGCCGGCTTCGACGATCCAGGTCGCGTCGACCTCGAATGCCGTCGCATAGAGCTCGCGCAGGCCTGCAGGGACGCGGTCGATCCGGGCAAGCGACCCGTCGAAATACTTCAGGTCGGAGACCATGACATCGTCCCACAGGTCGAGGCGCTTCAGCTCCGCGACCAGATGCTCGTTGACGACGGTGAATTCGCCGGACAGGTTCGATTTGACGTAGATGTTCTGATACTCGGGCTCAATCGACGCAGCCACGCCGATGATGTTGGAAATCGTCGCGGTGGGGGCGATCGCGACGCAATTGGAATTGCGCATGCCGTGCTGCTTGACCCGCGCGCGGAGCGCGTCCCAGTCCATCGCGACCGAGTCGTCGAGCTCGACGTAGCCGCCGCGCTCGTCGCGAAGCAGCTTGACCGAGTCCTGCGGCATGATGCCGCGGTCCCAGAGGCTGCCCTTGTAGGAGCTGTAGCGGCCGCGCTCCTCGGCCAGCTCGGTCGATGCCCAGTAGGCGTAATAGCAGACCGCTTCCATCGAGCGGTCGGCGAACTCCATCGCGTCTTCAGACGCGTACGGCGTCTTCAGCAGGTGCAGGCAATCCTGGAAGCCCATGATGCCAAGGCCCACCGGCCGGTGCTTGAGGTTGGAGGTGCGCGCCTTCGCCACCGCGTAGTAGTTGATGTCGATGACGTTGTCGAGCATGCGCATTGCGGTCCTGATCGTCACCCTCAGCTTTTCGTGATCGAGCTCGTAGACGGCGTCGTCGCCCTTGCCGACTTTCTTCATGTGCGCGAGCAGGTTCACCGAGCCCAGATTGCACACGGCAATCTCGGTTTCGCTGGTGTTCAGCGTGATCTCGGTGCACAGGTTCGAGCTGTGCACGGCGCCGACGTGCGACTGCGGCGAGCGTACGTTGCAGGCATCCTTGAACGTGATCCACGGATGGCCGGTCTCGAACAGCATCGACAGCATCTTGCGCCACAGCTGCAGTGCCGGCAGCTTCTTGAACAGCTTCAATTCGCCGCGCGCCGCCTTTTCCTCGTAGCGCGTGTACGCCTCCTCGAACTTGCGGCCCCATTTGTCGTGCAGGTCGGGCACATCGGCCGGCGAGAACAGCGTCCAGTCGCCGCCTTCCATCACGCGCTTCATGAACAGGTCCGGGATCCAGTTCGCCGTGTTCATGTCGTGCGTGCGCCGGCGATCGTCGCCGGTGTTCTTGCGCAGCTCCAGGAACTCCTCGATGTCGAGATGCCAGGTCTCCAGATACGAGCACACGGCACCCTTGCGCTTGCCGCCCTGGTTGACGGCGACTGCGGTATCGTTGACGACCTTGAGGAACGGCACCACCCCCTGCGACTTGCCGTTGGTGCCCTTGATGTGGCTGCCCAGCGCGCGCACGTTGGTCCAGTCGTTGCCCAGGCCGCCGGCGAACTTGGAGAGCAGGGCGTTTTCCTTGATCGCCTCGTAGATGCCGTCGAGATCGTCGGCCACCGTCGTCAGGTAGCACGACGAGAGCTGCGAGCGGTGGGTACCCGAATTGAACAGCGTCGGCGTCGAGCTCATGAAATCGAACGTCGACAGCACGTTGTAGAACTCGATCGCGCGCGCTTCGCGATTGACCTCGTTCAGCGCCAGGCCCATCGCGACTCGCATGAAGAACGCCTGCGGGAGCTCGAAGCGGCGGCCCGCGCCGGCAAATTGTGCGTACTGGTCGATCAGGAAATAGCGGTCATACAGCGTCTGCAAACCCAGGTAGCCGAATTGCATGTCGCGCGAAGGGACGAGCGCCGCGCCCAGCGTCGCCAGGTCGTAGTGGGCCAGCCCTTCGTTGAGCAGGCCGATCTTGATGCCATGCCTGACGAAGCGCGGAAAATACTCGGCGTACTTCGTCGCCATGTCGGCCTGCGTCGCTTCCTCGCCCAGTGCCTCGAAGCGGATCGAGTCGAGCAGCAGCCGCGCGGTGACGAAGCTGTAGGCGGGATCCTTTTCGATCAGCGTGCGCGCCGCAAGCACGACGCACTTTCGCACTTCGTCCATCGGCACACCATCGTACAGATCCTTCAGTGTCGCCTTCAGCACGCGCTCGGGCTCGACGTCGGAAAGCCCCTCGCACGAGGTCTGCACCAGCTCGGTAAGCCTGCGCATGTCGAGCGGGCGTGTGACGCCGTTGTCGATCACGTTGATCGCCAGGCCCTCGGTGCTGGTGCCTTTTTCCTTCTTTTCGTGCGCGCGCTCCTGCGAGCGCTTCTCGCGGTAGAGTACGTAGGCGCGGGCGACTTCGTGCTCGCCGCCGCGCATCAGCGCGAGCTCCACCTGGTCCTGAATCTCCTCGATGTGGATCGCGCCGCCGTCGGGCTTGCGCTTCATCAGCGCGGCAACGACGACGTCGGTAAGCTTCGCCGTCAGCTCGCGCACGCGCGCTGACGCCGCGCTCTGCCCGCCGTTGACGGCAAGGAACGCCTTGGTCACGGCGATCGCGATTTTCGATGGCTCGAACGCGACGACGGCGCCGTTGCGACGGATCACCTTGTACTGGGCTAGTCGCGGATCATTGTTCGCCGCGAGCGTAGTGCTCGTCTCTGTCATCAGGTTGCGCTGTGCTGGGGAAGATGGAGTGATGGCAGAGCTGGCGACTTGCATGGAGTGTTCTCCTGTCGAAATCTTGTGGTTCTTGGCGTCCCCGTGCTTCGCTTTGGGCTTCTTGGGCCGTTCCAGCGCTGGCGCGGGTTTCCGGCTGCCGGCCTGGCGGCGCCGACCTCGCCGCCGGCCCTTGGGTCAAGGCTTCCGGAAATCCCTTATGAATCAAAATCTACTATATCTTGTGTTCAAGTGCTGAATCAACACCAATCATAGTAGGTAGACCCGACCGGCGCAAGCGCTTTTTAATGCACAGCGACAGGACTGCAAAAGGCTCGGCAAATCAGCGTCCTAAGCTCGGGTTTTGTTACAGTGCACCGAACATCCACCGCCAATCCACCGCCTTTTGCACAGGTGCGGTGGATAACAAAGGAAGGCCAAAGCCCCAACCATTGGACGGTGGATCGGCGCGCAAGTTTGCATCTGGAGCGCCGGCGGGGCACGATCAAGCGCAGCTGAATCGCGTCGGACGCGCGCCTACGCTGGAATCGGATCGATTCCGATTGTTCGGCTATCGCGATCGGTGCAGCCTCGGTATCATCGGCGTGAGCGACGCCCAGCGCGGTCGGGCACGCCCCGCCGGGTGGTAGCGTTCGCCCATCCATTCGCAGACCAAAAACGTCGAAGAATATGGCTGAGCAGAACTCCAAACACCGCCGTCAGCCCGCCGGCATCGGCCGGATCGAGGGCCGTATCACCGCCGATGGCCTGACGCACGGCGATCGGTCGCTCGCGCACGGGGCGAGCGAGGGGTCGTCGCCAGCCGCCTCGGGCAGCCGCGCGACCTGGCGCGTCGGTGGTCTGGTCGGTCGCAAGCTGGCCGCGATCGGCGCTGCGACCGAGGTCCGCTTCCGCGCTGTATTTTCGGACGGCTCGGTCTATACCAATTGCGACGAGGGCCAGGTCCCGCAATTCACCGTAACGTTCCGGACTGCCCGCGCGGCGCTGCGCGTGCTCGCGTTCGGTCCGGTCGGCCTGCTCGAATCCTATTTCGACGGGAACATCGACATCGAGGGCAGCTTCCCGCTCGCGTTTCGCGCCGCACTCGACGCGGGATTCGACAACTCGCAGAACGCGCTGGTCATACTGCGTAATCGCTGGCACGAATTCCGATTCTCCAACAAGTCGATCGCGCAGGCCAAGGCGAATGCCCGTTTTCATTACGGTCTGGGCGAGCCTTTCTACAAGCTTTGGCTCGACAAGGTGGGCATGATGTACACCTGCGGGTACTGGAAGGAAGGCACGAAAACGCTGGAGGAGGCGCAACAGAACAAGATGGACCACGTCTGCCGCAAGGTGCAGCTCAAGCGCGGCGAAACCTTCGTCGATGTCGGCTGCGGCTGGGGCGGGCTGCTGTTCCACGCCTGGGAGCGCTACGGCGCCCTCGGCACCGGCGTCAACGCGACCACCGAGCAGGTGACCGAGCTCCGCGCCGAGCTCGCGCGGCGCGGCCTCGCCGACCGGATCGGACTGGTCGAATGCGATTTTCGCGAGATGCCCGGGCAGTACGACAAGCTGCTGTCGATCGGCACGCTCGAGCACGCCGGGCCCGACCAGCTGCTGGAGGTTGTCCACGGGCATGCCGATGCGATGAAGCCCGGCGCGCTGGGCATGATCCACTTCATCGGCCATGTCGGCGATTTCAACACCGAGTTCTATATCCGCAAACACATCTTCCCCGGCGGCTGGATCCCGAGCCTGTCGCTGGCCATCGACGCGATGGAAAAATGCGGCCTCGAAGTCCTCGACGTGGAAAACCTGCGCCGCCATTACGCGTTGACGCTGGATGCCTGGGCGTCGCGCTTCGATGAGAACTGGCCGGCGATTCATGCGCTCGAGCCGAGGCGGTTCGACGAGCGCTTCCGGCGCACCTGGCGCACCTATCTGTGGTCCTGCGCCGAGATGTTCCGTTCGAAGAATAGCCATACCCATCTGTTCCAGGTCCTGGTGAGCAAGGGGAACATCGCCGGCAACTACCCGATGAGCCGCGCGTTTCTCTACGATGCTGCGGCGCGTCCGTCCTGAGACTTGCACCGGTCACCCAGGCTGAAGATTTGCTCGCGGCCAAGTCGAGTCTGATCTTGACGGTCGCGATGCGACGGCGCGGCCACTAGCCTGCGCCCGCGGCCTGACGCAACGGATTGCAACGCTTATGGCGTCCTACGTCGAAAAGATCGCGCGCTTGCAGGCGGAAATCGCCGCGACGCCGGCGGGTTCGTCGCCGCGCGTCGGTCTCGCGAAGTCCACCTCCAACCTGTTTCGTGACCGCGCGCCGCGCAGCGCGCCACGAATCGACCTAAAGCATTTCAATCGCGTGGTCGCTTTCGACGGCGCTGCACAAACCGTCGAAACCGAGGGGATGGCCACCTACGCGGAGCTGGCGGCGGCGACGCTCGCACAAGGAGCGATGCCCTGCGTCGTGCCGCAGTTGCGATCGATCACCGTCGGCGGCGCGATGGCCGGCGTCGGCATCGAAGCGACCTCGTTTCGGCACGGCCTGGTGCACGATACGGCGCTCGCGCTCGAGGTGCTGACCGGCGACGGCCGCGTCGTCATCTGCAGGCCCGACAACGAGCATAGCGATCTGTTCTTCGGCTTTCCCAATTCGTACGGTACGCTGGGTTACGCCCTGAAGCTGACGATGCGGACGCAACCGGTGCGGAAGTTCGTGCAGGTCGAGCACGTGCGATTCTCCACTGCGGCCGAATGCTTTGCGGCGATCGCCCGCGTCAGTGCGCAAGCGGATGTCGATTTTCTCGACGGCGTCGTATTTTCCGCCGACGAAATGGTGGTGTCCGTCGGCCGCTTCGTCGACGAGGCGCCATACGTCAGCGACTACAGTTTCGAACATATCTACTACCGTTCTTTGCGCGAGCGCTCGAGCGACTTTCTGACGGCGGAAGGGTATTTGTGGCGCTGGGACACCGACTGGTTCTGGTGCTCGAAGAACGTCGGCGCTCAGCACCCTCTGCTGCGCCGACTCTACGGCCGCAAGCGGCTCAACTCCGTGACCTACCAGCGCATCATGCGCTGGAACAGCCGCTGGGGACTCACCCGCGCGCTCAACCGGCTGCGTGGCGTACATGCCGAATCGGTGATCCAGGACGTCGACATTCCGCTCGACCGCGCCGCGGAGTTCCTGTCGTTCCTGCACGCCGACGTCGGCATACTTCCGATCTGGCTGTGCCCGATCCGGACGCCGGATGCTGGCGCGACTTTCACGCTGTACCCGCTGATTCCCGGGACGATGTACGTCAACTTCGGCTTCTGGGACGTGGTTGCGACGCGCGACCAGCGTCCTGCGGGCTTCTGCAATCGGCTGATCGAGCGCAAGGTGCGCGAGCTTGGCGGCATCAAATCGCTTTACTCGGATTCGTATTTCTCCGAGGACGAGTTCTGGGCGATCTACAACCGTCCCGCCTATGCGGCGCTCAAGGCAAGGTACGATCCCGCAGGCGCTCTCGGCGACCTGTACGCCAAAACGGTATTACGTGCCTAGCGGCGGCTCGACCGCGGGTCGACGTGCAGGTTCGCGCACGGGGCGGCAGAATGCCGGCGTCGGCCGGTGCCAGTAGCCAGTCCAACGATGCCTCGATTTGCCGCCAATCTCTCGTTCCTGTTCCACGAGGTCGCGTTCGTCGATCGCTTCGCGGCGGCGGCCGAGGCGGGCTTTCGCGCCGTCGAGTTCACGTTTGGTTACGATTTTCCGGCGCAGGAGCTGGCCGCGCGCCTCCGGGGTCACGATCTCCAGCAGGTGCTGATCAACGCGCCGCCGGGTGATTGGAATGCGGGCGAGCGCGGGCTCGGTGCTCTGCCGGATCGCGAGCGCGAATTCGCCGCCGGCGTGGCCACGGCATTGCGTTACGCCGACGCGCTGTCGTGCCCGCGCGTTCATGTGATGGCCGGCATCGTGCTCGACGATGGCGATCCCGGGCGGCGTGCGCATTGCCGCTCGACTTTCGTGCGCAACCTGCGAGCGGCCGCACGCGAGGCAGCCAGCCACGGCGTCGAGCTGATGATCGAGCCGATCAACGGCCGCGACGTGCCGGGCTATTTCCTGACGACGCAGGCCGAAGCGCATGCGATACGCGAAGAGGTCGGCGCGGCCAACGTCAAAGTGCAGATGGATCTTTATCATGCACAGATCGTCGAAGGCGATCTGTCGGAGAAGCTCCGTCGCTGGCTGGGAGCGATCGGCCACATCCAGATCGCCGGCGTGCCGGGCCGTCACGAGCCCGATGTCGGCGAAATCAACTATTACGCACTGTTCGCGCTGCTCGACGAGCTCGGCTATCGCGGCTGGGTCGGCTGCGAATACCGTCCACTGCATGACACGCTGAGTGGCCTGCGCTGGATGGAAAGGTTACAGCGCCACGCTCATCCCGCCATCGACGATTAGCATCTGGCCGGTCATGTAGTTCGATGCGCTCGACGCTAGAAATACGGCAATGCCGGCCAGCTCGTCCGGCTGTCCCCAGCGGCCGGCGGGCGTGCGCTTGCAGACCCAGGCGTTGAATTCCACGTCGTCGATCAGCGCGCGATTCATTTCGGTCGCGAAATAACCGGGTGCGATCGCGTTGACCTGGATATTGTGCGGCGCGAGCTCGACCGCCATGCCGCGCGTCAGCTGGCGCACGCCGCCCTTCGCCGCCGTATACGGGACGACGCCGGGGCGCGCCAGCTCGCTCATCAGCGAGGCGATGTGCACGATTTTGCCGTTCTTGCGCGCGATCATGCCCGGCAGTGTCGCCTGCGACACGACAAAAGGCGCGGTCAGGTTGGTGGCGATGATATCGTCCCAATCCTGCTGCGAAAAGTCGGCCAGCGCGCCACGGCGCTGGATGCCGGCATTGTTGACCAGCACGTCGATGCGGCCGTGCTCGCTCTCGATCGCCGCCACTGCAGCCAGGACCGCGTCGCGATCGGTGACGTCGAATATCGCCGTCGACGCCTTGAGCGACTGCGCGGTCAACGTTCGCGCCGCAGGCTCGACCGCCTCGAAGCGCCGGCCGTTGAGTACGACGGTCGCGCCGGCCCGACCGAGGCCTTGTGCAATCGCAAACCCGAGGCCGCGATAGGCGCCGGTCACCAGCGCAACTTTGCCCGACAAGTCGAAGACGGATTGCATCGGCTCAGCTCCATTTAAAGTGCGACGACGGGGCACATGCACGGTCATCGTGCAGCATAATCTCGATTCGTTGCGACGCCGGCAAATTCGCGGGAAATTCTCGATTGCGGTGCAGTGTATGGTGGATGCGAGGCAATGGACAAGACGATAGCAGTTATAGGCGCCGGCCTGATCGGCCGCGCCTGGGCGATGGTGTTCGCGCGGTCAGGGTGGAGCGTCCGCCTGACGGACAGCGACCCGGACCAGCTCGCGCGCGCCCGCGCATTCATCGCGGCGAGCCTCGACGAGCAGCTACGCTACGGGCTGGTCACCGACGCTCGTGCGGCGCTTGAGCGCATCGAGCACGCGGCGAGCATCGAGTCGGCGATCGCCGAAGCCGACTGGGTGCAGGAGAATCTGCCTGAAAAAGTCGAGCTCAAGCGCGAGATCTTTGCGGTGCTGGATCGCCACGCGCGGCCGGACGCCGTGCTCGCGAGCTCGACCTCGGCGATTCCGGCGTCGCGCTTTACCGAGGGCCTGCCCGGACGCGCGCGCTGCCTGGTCGCCCATCCGGTCAACCCGCCGCATCTGGTGCCGATTGTCGAGCTGTGCGGCGCGCCGTGGACCTCGCCGGCGACGATCGAGCGCGCGGAGCGGGTGTTCGTGGCAGTCGGGCAGACGCCTGTCGTCGTGCGGCGCGAGCTCGACGGCTTTGTCCTCAATCGCCTGCAGGGCGCGCTACTGTCCGAGGCGATGCGCCTTGTCGGCGAGGGTTACGTCTCGGCCGACGATCTGGACAAAACGGTTCGAGATGGATTGGGGCTGCGCTGGTCGTTCCTGGGTCCGATGGCGACGATCGAATTGAACGCACCGGGCGGGGTGGCCGATTATTGCGCGCGCTACGGCGACTTCTACCGGCGGCTTGCCGCCGACCCGGCCCGGCCGGACGTATGGGATGCCGACAATGCGGCCATAGTCGGTGCCGCGATCGGCACGCCGCGCTCGTCGGAGGCCAGGGAAGCGAGGACCCGATGGCGCGATCGCCGCCTGATGGCGCTGGCCGCGCACAAACGCGAGCAACCGGATTCCGAATAGGGAGGCAAGCGATGGCAGCAAGCCGAAGCCGCAGCGTGATCATCACCTGCGCGATTACCGGATCGATCCATACGCCTTCGATGTCGCCGTATCTCCCGGTGACGCCGCAGGAAATCGCCGATGCGGCGGTCGGCGCAGCCGAAGCCGGGGCGGCGATCGTCCATCTGCATGCCCGCGATCCGGTCGACGGCCATCCGACCCAGGATCCTCAATACTTTCGGACCTTCGCCGCCGACATCGCCAGGCGCAGCGATGTCGTGATCAATTTCACCACCGGAGGCGCGGCGACGATGACGATCGAAGAGCGGCTGCAGCCGGCGTTACAGCTCAAGCCCGAGGTCGCCTCCCTCAACATGGGATCGATGAACTTCGGGCTTTTCCCGATGCTGAAGCGCTTCTCGACATTCAAGTACGACTGGGAGCGGACCTACCTCGCGACGTCCGATGAGCGCGTGTTCAGGAACACGTTCAAGGACATCGAATACATCCTGACCTCGTGTGCCGACAACGGCACGCGGTTCGAGATCGAGTGTTACGACATCGGGCACCTGTACACGGCGGCGCACTTTTTCGATCGCGGCATCGTCAAGCCGCCGTTGTTCATCCAGAGCGTGTTCGGGATTCTCGGCGGCATCGGCGCCCACCCGGACGACGTCGCGCATATGAAGCGTACTGCCGATAGGCTGTTCGGCGATCAGTACCGCTGGAGCGTGCTCGGCGCCGGGCGCAATCAGCTGCCGGTCGCGGCGATGTCGGCGGCGATGGGCGGCAACGTCCGGGTTGGCCTCGAAGACAGCCTGTGGCTGGGACCTGGCAAGCTCGCCGAATCGAATGCCGCGCAGGTCCGGGCCGCGCGCACGATGATCGAGGCGCTGGGCCTCGACGTCGCGACCCCCGACCAGGCGCGGGAGATCCTGAAGCTCAAAGGCCGAGCAGCGGTCGCGTTCTAGGGTTCCGACGCGGGGCGCGGGAGCGCCAGGCATCGACCAACCAACGCGCAAGCCCAGTGTCGCTCAAGTCGCGGAGCGAAAGAAATCCAGCGTCCTTAGGCTGCCACCTTGATCGCGGCGAGCGACGCTGCGGCACCGGGCGCGGCGGCGCGAAAGCGGGCGACCAGTTCCGCTTCTTTCGCCTTCGCGGCCTTCAAGTGGCGATCCTTGACGTGGCCGTAGCCGCGAATGTGCTCGGGGATCGCGGCGAGCTCGACGGCGATGGCGTGATTATGCGCGGCCAATCGCGGCAGGAGCTCGTCGAGCAGCGCTTCGTAGTCGGTGATCAGCTGGCGCTCGGTCCGCCGCTCGTGCGTCTTGCCGAAGACGTCGAGCGCGGTGCCGCGCAGCCATTTCATCTTCGCCAGCACGCGGAACCCCGTCATCATCCACGGGCCGTAGGTCGCCTTCTTCGCCTCACCGCTGACCGCGTCGGGCTTGTTCGACAGTGGTGGCGCCAGGTGGAACCTGAGCTTGTAGTCGCCTTCGAACTGCGCGGCGACGCGATTTAGGAAATCGCCGTCGGCGTACAGGCGCGCGACCTCGTACTCGTCCTTGATCGCGAGCAACTTGAAATAGTAGCGCGCGACCGCCTCGGTCAAGACTGCTTTGCCGGGCAAGCGGGCGGTTTCGGCGGCGCGCACCTTGGCGACGAAATCGGTGTAGCGTCTTGCGTACGCGGCGTCCTGGTAGTCGGTTAGGAACGCCGCGCGGCGTGCGATCATTTCGTCGACCGACTCCGACAGCCGTTGCGAATCGGGCTTCGCCGAGGCAGGCACCGCGGCTGCGGCGACCCGCGCCGGATCGACCGCGGCAAGCCGACCCCAGCGGAAGCTTTGCTTGTTCGATTCGACCGCGGCGCCGTTCAATTCGATCGCGCGCAGGATCGCCTCCTCGGCGAGCGGAATGAGGCCGCGCTGATAGGCAAAGCCCACCATGAACAGATTGGTTGCGATCGAGTCGCCCATCAGTCCGGTTGCGAGCCGCGTCGCATCGAGGAACTCGGAATCGCCGGTCGCGACCGCGTCGCGGATTTCCTGCTCCATCGAACCAAGCGGAAACCTCAAGTCGGCGTTGCGGGTGAATTCAGCCGGCATCACCAGCGCGGTATTGACCAGCGCCTTGGTGACGCCTTTTTGCATCTTGGCGATCGCTTCATCGCCGACGCCGGTCAGGATGTCGCAGGCCAGCACGAGTTTGGCTTCGCCGGCGGCGATGCGGGTCGCATGGATCAGATCGGGGGCATCGGCGATGCGCACGTGCGATACGACGGCGCCGTTCTTTTGCGCGAGACCCGTCATATCGAGCACGCTGCAGCCCTTGCCCGCCAGATGCGCGGCCATGCCGAGCAACGCGCCTATCGTCACGACGCCGGTGCCGCCGATGCCGGTGACCAGGATGCCGTAAGGCTGGGTGGTCGCCGGCACGACGGGATCGGGCAGCCCGCTGAAGTCGAGCGCGTCGGCGCGCTTCGGTTTGCGCAAGGTCCCGCCCTCGACGGTGACAAAGCTCGGACAGAAGCCGTTGACGCAGGAGTAGTCCTTGTTGCACGAGCTCTGGTCGATCGTACGTTTGCGACCGAACTCGGTCTCGATTGGCGCAACCGAAACGCAGTTCGACTTGACCCCGCAGTCGCCGCAACCTTCGCAGACGAGCTCGTTGATGAATACGCGTTTCGCCGGGTCCGGATACTTGCCGCGCTTGCGGCGGCGGCGCTTTTCCGCCGCGCAGGTCTGGTCGTAGAGCAGGACCGTGCAGCCCGGCGTATCGCGGAGCTCGCGCTGCACGCGATCGAGCTCGTCGCGATGATGGATTGCGATGCCGGAGGCGAAATAGCCGGATGGATACTTGTCCGGCTCGTCGCTGACGACGACGATTTTTTCCACGCCTTCGGCGGCGACCTGCTTCGCGATGATCGCCGGGGAGATCGGGCCGTCGACCGGCTGGCCGCCGGTCATCGCCACCGCGTCGTTGTACAGGATCTTGTACGTGATGTTGACCTTGGCCGCGACCGCAGCGCGGATCGCCAGCACGCCGGAATGGTAATAGGTGCCGTCGCCCAGGTTGGCGAAGATGTGCTTCTCTTCGGTGAACGGCGCCTGCCCGATCCAGGGCACGCCTTCGCCGCCCATGTGCGTGAACGTAGAGGTCGAGCGGTCCATCCAGATCGCCATCACGTGGCAGCCGATGCCCGCGGTCGAGCGGCTGCCCTCGGGCACCCTGGTCGACGTGTTGTGCGGACAGCCCGAGCAGAAGTAGGGGATGCGCTGCAGGCTGATCTTGGGCTTGGCCAGCGCCGCCTCCTTGGCGTTGATGAAGGCGACCCTGCTTTCGATCTTCTCCTTGTGGCGCGGATGCAGTTCGAGACGCGCGATGCGCTGCGCGATCACGCGGGCGATCATCGCCGGCGTCAGCTCGCTCGCCGCCGGCAACAGCCAGTCGCCGTGCGGGCGCATCCATTCGCCCTTTTCGTCGAATTTGCCGACGACGCGCGGTCGCACGTCGGTGCGCCAGTTGTAGAGCTGCTCCTTCAACTGGTATTCGACGATCTGCCGCTTTTCCTCGACGACCAGGATCTCGTCGAGGCCTTCGGCGAAGTGGCGCACGCCTTCGGGCTCAAGCGGCCACGGCATCGCGACCTTGAACACGCGGATGCCGATCTCCGCGGCATCGGCTTCGCTGATGCCGAGGTCGTCGAGCGCCTGGCGCACGTCGAGGTAGCTCTTGCCCGAGGTGATGATGCCCAGTCGCGGCTTCGGGCTATCGATGACGATGCGGTTGAGCTGGTTCGCGCGGCAATAGTGCAACGCGGCGTAGATCTTGAAATCCTGCATCCTCGCTTCGGTGGCAAGGAATCCGTCGGGCCAGCGGATGTGCACGCCGTCCGGTGGGAAGGGGAAATCGTCGGGCATCGCCAGCTTGACCCGATCGGGATCGATGATCACCGAGGCCGAGCTCTCCACGGTGTCGGACACGCATTTGAAACCGACCCAGAGACCGGAGTAGCGGCTCATCGCCCAGCCGTGCAGGCCGAGGTCGATGATCTCCTGGACCGACGACGGGTAGAGGACCGGCATCATCGCGGCGGCAAACTGATGATCCGACTGATGCGGCAATGTCGACGACTTGGCCGCGTGATCGTCACCGGCCAGCACCAGCACGCCGCCGTGTTTGGACGTGCCCGCGTAATTGGCATGCTTGAAAACGTCGCCGCAACGGTCGACGCCGGGGCCCTTGCCGTACCACATCGAAAAGACGCCGTCGTATCTGGCGCCAGGATACATGTTGACCTGCTGGCTGCCCCAGATCGATGTCGCCGCGAGATCCTCGTTCAGTCCCGGCTGGAACTTGATGTGCGCGCGCTCGAGGAACTTGGCCGCCGACCACAGCGACTGGTCGAGCGCGCCCAACGGCGAGCCGCGGTAGCCGGAAACGAAGCCAGCGGTATTGAGGCCAGCGGCGACGTCGCGCTGCCGCTGCAGCATCAGCAGCCGGACCAGCGCCTGGACGCCGGTCAGATAGACACGGCCGGACTCGAGTTGGTATTTGTCGTCGAGGGAAACGTCACGCAGTGCCATTGCACCGCTTGCGGCAGCAGCCATCGGAAAAGCTCCAAAAATTTTGTCTCTGGATCGCGCGGTCACCGGATACGGGCCGCCACCGCGGCCAGGCCGATTGTGTCGGCCCGCCGTTTCGAGGCGCGAATTGTACGCCCGTTTGCTGCTCTTAGACAGGCGGGAGGCGCGTCCGTTTGCTGTCCGGCAACTTCGATCCGGTAGAATGCCGCCTCTTTCGTGAGGCTTGCGCTGCGATGCCGGACCTGTTGCCTTCCGTCGAGCTCGAAACCGCACCGGACGCTTCGGCCAGCGTCATCTGGCTGCATGGGCTGGGTGCCGACGGCAACGACTTCGTCCCGATCTTGCCCGAGCTCAGCCTGCCGCCGGCGGCAGCCGTGCGTTTTGTGTTTCCGCACGCACCGGTCCGATCGGTCACGATCAACAATGGCATGCGGATGCGAGCTTGGTACGACATCGCGGCCGCGGATCTGAACAACCGGGCGGACATTGCCGGCGTGCGTCAGTCTCAGCAGGAGATCGAGGCGCTGATCGCCCGGGAAAAGACACGCGGCGTACCGGCCGCACGGATTGTGCTCGCCGGCT
Organism: uncultured beta proteobacterium; assembly: GCA_963828665.1. GTDB lineage: Bacteria > Pseudomonadota > Gammaproteobacteria > Burkholderiales > Casimicrobiaceae > PALSA-1003. Next base: position 70,208 of record CAWHFL010000015.1, on the reverse strand, counting down.
TCTCACAGGGCGGCGCGATCGCGCTGTACGCCGGTCTGCGTCATCCCGAGCGACTGGCCGGCATCCTTGCGCTGTCCACTTATCTGGTGCAAGCGGACAAGCTTCCCGCCGAGGCAGCGGCCGCCAATCGCGACGTTCCGATCTTCATGGCGCACGGCACGCTCGATCCGATCGTGCGCTTCGAATGGGCGCTCGCTTCGCGCGGTGCACTCGAAGCGAACGGCAATCCGATCGAATGGCATCAGTATCCGATCGAGCACTCGCTGTGTCTGGAGGAAGTGAGAGCGATCGGCGCCTGGCTAGGCAAGGTTCTGCCGCCGGTGCGTTAGCGCTAGGTGCGCATCCGGAGTCGTGCGCCGTCGTCGCGAACGACGCGAAATCCCAGCCGACCATACAGCCGTCGGGCCGGATTGCAGGCCAGAACGTTGAGCTCGACGTGCCGATCGCCGTCTTCCGCCAGCGCGATCACCGCGCCGAGGATCGCACTGCCGATGCCGTGCCCTCGCTCCGCGGCGACCAGCTCGATGTCGCGAAGAAAGATCCGGCGCCAGTGCCGCGTCAGGCTGATGCGCCCGATATCGGCCGGCACCGTCTCATTGCGCACGATTACCGCGTTGTTCAGCGGCGCGTAGCTCGTCGCGAAGTGCGTGCGCTGCCAGGTCTCGTTCCAGCCCCAGGTAATCTCGACGTACTCGCGCATCGCCTCGCGATGCAGCGCGTACAGGAAGGGCTCATCGTCCGCGGTCGCCGCACGCAGTCCATACCCGCGAAACGCGTCGGCGCCGGCGAGCGCGGCTGACAGCGGCTCAATCCACCTTGCCATGCCTGCTCCGGTTGCCCGATGCCGTGCCGGGTGGCGCGGCCGCGGGGTTCGGGCCCCGCACGGATCCCGCGCCGCGACGCGACAAGGCGTCGCGCAGCAGAAATTCGATTTGCGCATTGATGCTGCGCAACTCGCCCTGGGCCAGCTGCTCGAGCGCCGTCCAGAGCGACGGATCGAGACGCAGCAGGAATGCCTTTTTTTCAGCCATGCCAACAGCGGATGACGATGAACGCCGGACTCGCTGCGATCAGCGCCGTGGACAGCGTTAGGGCGCGTGGGCGCATCGTCGGTGTGATGCATCCAGCGCGCTAGCGCCGAATCTTCTGCGTCCGTCCGCGGAAATTGAGCATCGCAAACAGGATGCCCAGCGCGGCGCCGACGGCGAGGCCGAGCGGACTATTGCCCAGCGCCGTACCGGCCGCCGTTCCCATTCCGGCGCCGACGGCAGACCACAAACCCGGGTTGCTGGCTCGTACGTGGATCATCGCTCGCTCCTGTGGCGGCCACATCGCAGCCGATATTGAAATGATATCATAACAATATCGATCTGTGTCAAGGGGCGCCAGAAGGCCCGGAGCGCGAGGCAAAAAAAGCGGACGGGGGATGCCGTCCGCTCGAGGGACCGGGCCGGGGAGTCACCGGCACCGGAGGGGGAACTGCTTCGATCTAGCCCAGCGTCACCGGGATGAAAATCTGCGCGCTTTCGCGCTGCACCAGCAACGCCACCGTCTTGCCGGACTTCGCGACCAGGGCCTTGAGCTCATCGACGCTCTTGACCGGCTTGGTGTTGACGGCGAGGATCACGTCGCCCGGCCGCACGCCCGCCCGTTCGGCAGCGCCCGCAACGTCCTGCACCACCAGCCCGCCGGCGATGTCGTTGTCGCGGCGCTCTTCCGCGGTCAGCGGTCGCACGGCGATCCCCAGCCGCGCGTTGCCCAGATCCTGGCTGCCGGCGGCCGCGACGATGCTCTTGCCGTCATCCATCGCACCCAGCGTGGCGGTCACCTGCTTTTCCGCACCGTCGCGCCAGATGCCGAGCGCCACGCTCGAACCGGGCTTGAGCGATGCAACCTTCGGCGGCAGGTCGGACGAACCGGCGATCTCTTCGCCGTTCATGGTCAGGATCACATCTCCCGGCTTGAGCCCTGCTCTGGCGCCCGCGCCGTCCTTCTGCACCGAGCTGACCAGCGCGCCCTTCGGCGACTTCAGGCCGAAGTTCTCGGCCAGCGCCTGATTGACGTCCTGGATCGCGACGCCCAGCCTGCCGTGCGTGACCTTGCCGTGCTGGACGATCTGCTGCTCCACCTGCATCGCCACGTCGATCGGTATCGCGAACGCGAGGCCCTGCGATCCGCCGGTACGGCTGAAGATCTGCGAGTTGATGCCGATGACTTCGCCCTTCAGGTTGAACAGCGGGCCGCCCGAGTTGCCGGGATTCACCGCCGCGTCAGTCTGGATGAAGCGCACGTACGAATCTTCCGGCAGGGCGCGAGACTTGGCACTGACGATGCCCGAGGTCACCGTATTCTCGAAGCCGAAAGGCTGACCGATCGCGACGACCCACGAGCCGACCTTCGTTTGCCCCGGGTCGCCGGTCTTGACAGCTGGCAGGTTCTTGGCGTCGATCTTCAGCACCGCGATGTCGGTCGTCTTGTCGACACCGAGCACCTTGGCGGTGAATTCGCGCTTGTCGGTCAGCTTGACGTTGACGTTGTCGGCTCCGTCGACCACGTGCGCATTGGTCAGGACGATGCCGCTGGGATCGATGATGAAGCCCGAGCCCACGCCGCGCGTCGGACCGCGTCGCGGCATCTGGAAGTTATGGAAGAACTGGCGAAATTCCGGCGGCAGGCCCTGCATGTCCGGCGTGTTGTCGTTTTCATCCTGACCGAGGACCTTGCGGTTGTCCGAGGTCACGCTGATGTTGACGACCGCCGGCCCGTATTGCTCGACCAGCGCGCTGAAATCCGGCAGTGCCACGAGTGGCGCGCTATTGGCGGAGGCCGTTGCCGCGGCGGGATTCACTGCAGGCACGACCGCGGCGAGCGCCGACGACGGCAGCACGCGGTCGGCGGCGATAGCGCCGAGCCCGAACGCGCCAGCGATGGCGATCGCGACTGCGCTGCGTTTCAAGGTATTGGCTTGCATCGTTTTCTCCTGGAAGAGGCCGGAGATCCATTCCGGCTTGTTGACAATCATAGAGTCGGATACTTAAGGGAAACTTAAGGCGCCGATCCAGGTGCGGGGGTGCGTCTTCGCGAGGGCAGGGGAGCTCTACGGGACCGCTGCCGGTGCGGCTTGCGACGCAGGAAAGCGCACGCTGATACCCGCTCCGGAGCCGTCCAGGCCCGGCCCGACGACGATCTCGGCGCCATGCCGCTCGGCGATGCGCTTGACGATCGACAATCCGAGCCCGCTGCCGCGGGCTGTTCCGGCGGTCACGCTGCCGCGCACGAAGCGATCGAAGACGCGCTCGCGATCGCTCTCGGGGATACCCGGACCCGAGTCGCGCACGCTGAACATCGGCCGCCCCGAGTCGAGCGCGATGCCGACGTCCACCCTGCCGCCGTTCGGCGTGTAACGCAACGCGTTGTCGATCAGGTTGGACAACAGCGTCGCGATCGCGTCGGGGTCGCCCACCATCTGAACGCCGGACTGGGCGTTCAAGCCCAGGTCGATGCCCTTCTCGGCGGCAAGCGGCGCCAGCTCGGCCACGACGGTGCGAGCGAGCGCCGGCAGATCGATCGTAGCCGGAGGATGGTCGGCGACGCCGGGCTCCTCGCGCGCCAGCGTCAGCAGCTGCTCGACCAGCCGCGTCGCGCGCTCGAGTCCGCCTTTCAAGTCGGCCAGCGCAGCGCGGCGCTCGGTGTCGTTGGGGGCGCGCTCGGCGAGCTGTGCCTGCAGGTGGACGGCGGTGAGTGGCGTGCGCAGCTCGTGCGCCGCGTCGGCGATGAACGAGCGCTGCGCATCGAGCGCGACGCCCAGGCGGCCGAGCAGCCCGTTCAACGCGCCGACCAGCGGCTTTACTTCGTGCGGCAGGCCGGATTCGGACAAGGGCTCGAGCAGCGCAGGCGAGCGTCGTTCGACGGCGGCGGCGACGCGGTCGAGCGGGGCCAGGCCGCGCGCGATCGTCAGCCAGATCAACAGCGCAAGCACCGGCAGCGCCAGCAGCAGCGGGACGATGGTTCGCAACGCCATGCTGGTCGCAAGCTCACGCCGGGCGCTCATCGGCTGCGCCACCTGCACGACCTGTCCATCGGCGAGCGTGCTGAAGACGCGCCACGCTCCGCTCTTGGTATCGACGGTGGTGAATCCCAGCTGCGCGTTCTGCGGCAGCACGCGGTGCGGCTGCGACAGATAGAGCTGCACGCCGTTTCGGTCCCAGATCTGCACCACCAGCGCATTGCTGCCGGGGCCGAGCGCGCCGACGCCCGCGGGCGCGGGCGCGAACGGCGCGTCGGTCAGCGATGCGGCCATTTCCTTCAATTGGTAGTCGAACAGCGCGTTGGCTTCCTGGCGGGCGCGAAAATAGGTGCCGAAAGCCGCGGTGATGATCGCCAGCGTCAAGCCACCCAGCAGCCAGACCAATAGCTGGCGGCGGATCGATTTCATCGCGCCGCTTCGCTCGTTCCGGACTTGGCGATCATCCAGCCGACGCCGCGAACGTTGCGGATTACGTCCGCCCCGAGTTTTTTGCGCAGCGCATGGATGTGCACTTCGACCGTATTGCTTTCCACCGCTTCGTCCCAGCCGTAAAGCTTGTCCTCGAGCTGAGCGCGCGACAGGATCGCGCCCGGCCGCGCCAAAAGCGCCGCAAGCAGCGCGAATTCGCGCGGCGAGACGTCGACGGGCGCACCGCCTAACCGCAGTTCGCGGGCGGCCGGATCGAGCTCCAGGGCGCCGTACGAGATTTTCGGCGCCGCGCGTCCCGCCCCGCGACGCAACAGCGCGCGCAGCCGCGCCGCCAGCTCGTCGAGATCGAACGGTTTGACCAGGTAATCGTCGGCACCCGCGTCGAGGCCGGCGACGCGGTCAGCAATGGCGTCGCGCGCGGTCGTGATCAGGACCGGGCGCGTGTCGCCCGCGCGGCGCATCGCCGTCAATACGTCGAGACCGGCTTGTCGCGGCAGGCCGAGATCGAGCACCAGCGCGTCGTGCACGCGCTCAACCAGAGCGGCTTGCGCCGCGCGGCCGTCGGTGACCCAGTCGACGGCAAAGCCGTCCTGCGCCAGACCGCGCCGCACGCTGGCGCCGATCATCGGATCGTCTTCGGCGAGCAGTACGCGCATCATCGTGCGGGCGCTGCCGGCGCCCGCTTTGCCCTCATGTCTTGGGCTCGAACTTGAGCGAAGCCGAGTTCATGCAATAGCGCTGCCCGGTCGGCTCCGGGCCATCGTCGAACACGTGCCCGAGATGGGCGTCGCACGCTGCACACATGACTTCGGTCCGTCGCATCATGTGGCTCGAGTCCTCGGCGGTGCGCACGTTGCCCGCGTCTGCCGGTGCGTAGAAGCTCGGCCAGCCGCAGCCGGCATCGAACTTCGTGTCGGATTCGAACAGCAGCGTGCCGCAGCAGACGCAGCGATACTGCCCCGCGCGCTCGTTGTCCCAGTATTGGCCGGTAAACGGCCGCTCGGTACCTTTTTGCCGCGTGACGCGGTATTGCTCGGGTGCGAGGACGGCCTTCCATTCCTGGTCCGACTTTGTGACCTTGTCCACCATGAGGATATCTCCGTAGGGTCCGACATTCGATCGAACACGCTTGTCGCAGCGTCATTGTCGTCGCGGCAGGCAGGGGCCTTACGCTGACGGAACGCGGGGTATGCAGTATATTGGAGGCTGTACCTCTGTCTTCAACTCCCATTTCGTCATCTTGGATAGCGCTCCCGCCGGCTCGTTCCGCGCTGACGCCAAAGTAATCGGCGTCGTCGGGGGAGCGCACGCGCTGTCGCATTTTTTCCAGCTGGTGCTGCCGCCGCTGTTTCCACTGCTGCGCGCCGAATTCGGCGTCAGCTACGCGACCCTGGGGGCATTGCTGAGTGTCATGTATGTCGCCAGCGGCCTGTGCCAGTTCGGCGCGGGTTTCGCCGTCGATCGCCTCGGCGCCCGCCCCGTGCTGCTCGCCGGCCTCGCCCTCCTTGCCGGCGGGACGCTGGCCGCGGGACTGGTGCCGGGCGTGGGTTGGCTGTTTCCGCTGGTCGCGCTGATGGGGATCGGCAACGGCGTGTTCCATCCGGCCGATTTCGCCGTGCTCAATGCCAACGTCAACCCGCGCCGCCTCGGCCACGCCTACAGCTCGCATGGCATCGGAGGGAGCTTGGGCTATGCGCTGGCGCCGGTCGTCAGCTTCGGGCTCGGCAGCGCATTTGGATGGCGCACCTCGCTGTTGGCGTGCGGCGCGTTCGGCCTCGTCGCGGTGGCGGTCCTTGCGACGCAGCGCGGCGCGCTCGACAGCCGCAAGCATGGCGTCACCGTTCCGAAGCACACGTTGGCCGGCAGCCTGCAACTATTTCGCCAGCGTCCGATCCTGTTGTGCTTCGCCTATTTCTGCGTGCTGACGATCGCGACCATAGGGATCACGACGTTTCTGGGCACCAGCCTCAACGCCGCCTATGGACTGCCGCTTGCCATCGCTGCAACCGCAATCACCGCGTATCTGCTGGGCAGCGCCGCCGGCGTCCTGGCCGGAGGTTTTCTTGCTGCGCGCACGTCGCGCCACGACCGGGTCGCGGCGACCGGGCTCGCCGTCGGCGCCGTGCTGATCCTTTTGCTTGCGCTGTTCGCGCCGCTGGCCGCGTGGGCGATTCCGCTGCTCGCCCTGACCGGACTGGCGCTGGGCGCAACCGGACCGTCGCGCGACATGATCGTGCGCGGCGCAACGCCGAAGGGCGCATCGGGCCGCGTCTACGGTTTCGTCTATTCGGGTCTCGATCTCGGGTCCTCGCTGGCGCCGGTCGCGATGGGCGCAATGCTCGATCACGGCTCGGCACGCCTGGTCGCCGCGGCGATCGCGGTATTTATGTTCGTGGCGATCGGCACCGTCGTGCAGGTGCGTCATGCAGCGCGGCTGTCTCCTGCCGCTGCCGCGGCCGGCGACTGAGAGGCGTCTTTCCGTGGACCTCGGACTCTCCGGCAAAAAAGCGCTGGTCTGCGCCGCGAGCAAGGGCTTGGGACGCGGCTGCGCGGAAGCGCTGGCGCGCGAGGGTGTCGAGGTGACGATCGTCGCCCGCACCGAGCCCGCAGTCCAGCAAGCCGCAGAAGATATCGGCGCGATGGCCGGCCGCTCCGTGCGCTGGGTGGCGTGCGACATCACGACTGCCGAAGGCCGCGGCAAGGCGCTGGCCGCATGCCCGCAACCCGACATCCTGGTCAACAACGCCGGCGGTCCGCCGCCCGGCGACTTTCGCGACTGGGATCGCGACGCGTGGCTTCGCGCAATCGACGCCAACATGCTGACGCCGATCGATCTGATCAAGGCGACCGTCGACGGCATGATCGCGCGCCAATTCGGTCGCATCGTCAACATCACTTCGTCCGCGGTCAAGGCCCCGATCGATATCCTCGGGCTGTCGAACGGTGCGCGCAGCGGCCTTACCGGCTTTGTCGCCGGGCTCGCGCGCAAGGTCGCACGGCATAACGTGACGATCAACAATCTGCTCCCCGGGCCGTTCGACACCGACCGTCTGCGCACCAACATCGAGCTGCGCGCCAAGACCGCCGGCAGGCCGGTGGCGGAGCTTCGCCAGGCGCAAATGGATGCCAATCCCGCGGGACGATTCGGCACGCCCGCCGAGTTCGGCATCGCCTGCGCATTTCTGTGCAGCGCGCACGCAGGCTACATCGTCGGCCAGAACATCCTGATCGACGGCGGCGGGTATCCGGGAACCTTCTAAAGTGCGGCGCGAGCACATCGATGTGCTGCGCCGTCGTCATGACGAATTCGACGAGATGCCAACGAAGCGATGATCGATCTGTATTACTGGACGACGCCCAACGGGCACAAGATGACGATGTTTCTCGAGGAGGCGAAGCTCGAGTACACGATTCATCCGGTCAACATCGGCAAGGGCGAGCAGTTCAACCCGGAATTCCTGAAGATCGCGCCGAACAACCGCATTCCGGCGATCGTCGACCGGGCGCCTGCCGACGGCGGCGCGCCGATCGCGATGTTCGAATCGGGCGCAATACTGCTCTACCTGGCCGACAAGATCGACCGCTTTGTCCCACGCGATTTCCGCGCGCGGCTGGATTGCATCCAGTGGCTGTTCTGGCAGATGGCCAACCTGGGGCCGCTCGCCGGACAGAACCATCATTTTGTCCACTACGCGCCGGAACGGCTGCCGTACGCCGTCGATCGCTACGTCAACGAGACTGGCCGCCTGTACGCGGTGCTGAACAAGCAGCTGGCCGATCGGGAATTCATCGTGGGCGAATATTCGATCGCAGACATCGCGTCGTACCCATGGGTGCTGCCCGAGCGCCAGTCGCAGGACATCGAGCAGTTCCCGCACCTGAAGCGCTGGAAGGAAGTGATCAAGGCACGCCCTGCAACGGTGCGCGCGTACGCGCTGGCCAAAGAAATCAATCCGACGGCGGGCGGCGTGCGCACCGAGGAAGAGAAAAAGATATTGTTCGGACAGACCAAGGACGTCGTGCGCTGAGTCGATCGCGGCGGCTGCGCTCCGGCACGCGCGCGCGCAATCGTGAGTCTTGGCGCAGCCTGGCGGTCGGACGCGGCATCGCTCCGGGCCCGGCAGACCGCGCAGGCGGGACGGCCTCGAGCGGCGGAATGTCAGTCGAGCGGCGCGAAGCGCATCGTGCCCGTGCCCGCGGCTACGCAAGGATCGTCGTCGAACGCGATGTCGCCGCCGGGCACTTCGACGCCGCTCGCCTGGATGGCGGCGAAGTCCTGCAGCCGGCGATCGAGCAGATGCGTCGTCACCACGTTCGACAGCGCGTTGAAAATACTCTCGGCCCGCCCCGGATATTGCTTCTGCCATTCGCGAAGCATCGCCGCCACCTGCTTGCGCTGCAGGTTTTCCTGCGAGCCGCACAGCGCGCAGGGAATGATCGGAAAGGCCATCGCCTCGGCGTAGCGCGCGAGGTCTCGCTCTCGCACGTAGGCCAGCGGCCGTATGACGACATGTTTGCCGTCGTCGGAGACCAGCTTCGGCGGCATCGTCTTGAGCTTCCCACCGAAGAACAGGTTGAGAAAGAACGTCGCCAGGATGTCGTCGCGGTGGTGGCCGAGCGCGATGCGCGTGGCGCCGAGCTCGCCGGCGACGCGGTAGAGCACGCCGCGGCGCAGTCGCGAGCACAACGAGCACATCGTGCCGCCCTCGGGGATAACGCGCTTGACGACGCTGTAGGTGTCCTGCTCGACGATGTGGAACGGCACGCCGCGGGAGGCGAGGTAGCGCGGCAGCACGTCGGCCGGGAAGCCAGGCTGCTTCTGGTCGAGGTTGACCGCGATCAGGTCGAACGGCATCGGCGCGCGGTCGCGCAAGCTGAGCAGGACATCGAGCATCGCGTAGCTGTCCTTGCCGCCGGACAGGCAAACCATCACGCGATCGCCGCGACCGATCATCGAGAAATCGCCGATTGCCTGACCGACCAGCCGGCGCAGGCGCTTTTTGAGCTTGCTGACTTCGAATTCCTGGCGCTGCGCCCGACGCGAGCTCGGTACGGAGGTGGCGGCGGTCTCTCCGCCGCCACGCGGCGGGCCGGGCAGGCTCGTGCCTGGCGACGCGGCCGCGGGGGCAGTCGAGTCGGTCATTGTGCCGTCCGGAACCATGGCGGCAACGTAGCGCGAGTCGCGCTCGAGCGCAACCCGCTCTACAATGCAGGCCTTTGCGCCAGGCCGATCGGCCGGATCCCGGGGAGGAGAACGCGATGGCGATGCAGACGCTACTGGTGGCCAATCCCAAAGGCGGCAGCGGCAAGACAACGCTTGCCACCAACGTCGCCGGTTGGCTCGCCGCGCGCAAGCAACGTGTCGTACTGGCCGACTTCGATCCGCTGCGCTCGGCGACCGAGTGGCTCGCGCGCCGTCCGCCGCTATTTCCCGCGATCGCCGGGTGGACGCCGGACTCGGGCAAGGACGAGCTCAAGGAACACAATCCGCACTGGCTGGTGATCGATACGCCCGCCGGCCTGCACGGCGAGGCGCTGCGCGATGCGATGCGCCGCGCCGACATTCTGCTGGTGCCGGTGTCGCCCAGCGCGTTCGACACCGCCGCAACCAAGCATTTCCTCGATCAGATCGGCGAATACAAGGCAATCAAGAAAGGCGATATCGCGGTGGGACTGGTCGCGATGCGCGTCGATCCGCGCACCAACAGCGCGGCCGAGCTCGAGGAATTCCTGAAGTCATTCGACTTCCCGCTGGTCGCGCATTTGCGCGCCACTCAGGTCTACGTGCACTGTGCGCGCGACGGATTGACGATCGCCGACCTGCCGCATTCGCGCGCCGAGCAGGATCTCGAGCAGTGGCGACCGCTGACGCGCTGGATCGCGCGCCACAGCCGGGGCGCATGAAACATGCGCTGCGCGAAAGCGGAGCCTTAGCGCCCGCGCTCCCGCAGCGCCAGCAACAGCCCGCTCGCGACGATGATCGTCATGCCCAGCGCCGACCAGCGATCGGGAAGCTGCCCGAACAGCATGAAGCCGTACGTCGTGGCCCAGATCATCTGCAGGTAGGCGAACGGAGTGAGCAGCGCGGCCGGTGCGTGCTGGAATGCGCCGATGATCGACCAGTGGCCGACGCCGGCGAAAAGCCCGAGCAGCACAAACAGTACGGCGTCTTTCAGCGTCGGCGTGCCAGCGCCGAGCTCCCACGGAAGCACGAGTGTCAGCCCGACCATGCCGACCAGCGCGCTGTAGAACAAGGTCGTGTGCACGCTTTCGTCGGCGAGCTTGCGTGTCAGCAGGAAATACAGCGCATTGCACAGCGCCGCGAGCAGGAGCAGAAGCGCGGAAGGGTGGAAGACGGCGGAGCCGGGCCGCAGCAGGATGAGTATGCCCGCGAAACCGGTGATGGCCGCTATCCAACGCGCGCGACCGGGCCGCTCGCCGAGGATCGGACCCGACAACACGACGACGATGATCGGCGCGAGGAACGTGATGGCCGAGCCTTCGGCCAGCGGCAGGTAGCGCAGTCCGCCGAAGAAGCAGAACGTCGCGCAGAGCAGCATCGTCGAGCGCAGCAGTTGCGTTCCGAGGCGGCGCGTGCGCCAGAAGCCGGGGCCGGCTCGTCGCCAGGCAAACGGCGTAACCACCGCCATCTGTCCTGCATAGCGGGCCCATACGACCAGGAACAGCGCATGGTCGCGGACCAGGTATTTGGCGGTCGCATCCAGCGAGGAAAGGCACAGTCCCGCCAGCAGGAACAGCGGCAGCGCGCGGGCGAGCGCCCGCGAATCCCGGAGTGCACCCTGCCGTTCGGTGCCTATCGCGATTGCGGCTGCCTTAGGCGGCGAGCAGCTCGCGCAGAACGTACGGCAGGATGCCGCCGTGCAGGTAGTAATCGACCTCGATCGGCGTGTCGATGCGCAGCAGCAAGGGAACCCGTTGCGCCGAGCCGTCCTGCCGGCGAATCACCAGCGTGACGTCCATCTGCGGCCGGATGCCCGACTCGAGTCCGATGATGTCAAATTGCTCGTTCCCTGCGATGCCGAGGGAGGCGGCACTGTCGGTACCCTTGAACTGGCAGGGCAGCACGCCCATGCCGACCAGATTCGAGCGATGGATGCGCTCGAAGCTCCGCGCGATCACCGCCTTGACGCCGAGCAGCTGCGTGCCTTTGGCGGCCCAGTCGCGCGAGCTTCCGGTGCCGTATTCCTCGCCGGCAAAAACCACCGTCGGCGTGCCGCGCGCGATGTAAGTCATCGCCGCGTCGTAGATCGCCGTCGGCTTGCCTTCGGGCTGCAGCAAAGTCTCGCCGCCCTCGACGCGCGTGCCGTCGGCCCTCGGGGGCAGCATGAGGTTCCGGATGCGCACGTTCGCGAACGTGCCGCGCATCATCACCTCGTGGTTGCCGCGCCGGCTGCCGTAGCTGTTGAAGTCGGGCACGCCGACGTCATGCTCGAGCAGGTAGATACCGGCGGGCGAGGTCGGCTTGATCGATCCTGCCGGGCTGATGTGGTCGGTCGTCACCGAGTCGCCGAAAATGCCCAGCGCCCGCGCCCCATGCACCGCCGCGACCTTGCCCGGTTGCATCTTGAAGTCGGCGAAGAACGGCGGCTCGGCGATGTAGGTCGACTTGTCCCACGCGTAGACCTGGCCCTTGGTCGTCGGTATCGCATTCCAGAGCGGGTTGTCCTTGGTGAAGTCGCCGTACAGGCGGCGATAGGTCTCCGGGTCGGTCGCGTATTGCATGACCGCGCCGATTTCCTGCGACGTCGGCCACACGTCTCGCAGATAGACCGGCTTGCCGTCGCTGCCTGTCCCCAGCGGCTCGGTACTGAGATCGATGTTGACACGGCCGGCGATCGCATACGCGACGACCAGCGGGGGCGAGGCCAGAAAGTTCGCCTTGATGTTCGGATGGATGCGTGCCTCGAAGTTGCGGTTGCCCGAGAGCACCGCCGCGCACACCAGATCGTTCTTGGTAACTACTTCCTCGATCGAAGGATCGAGCGGCCCCGAGTTGCCGATGCAGGTCGTGCAGCCGTAGCCGGCCAGGTAGAAATTGAGCTTCTCCAGCTCGGGCAGCAGTCCCGACTTGGTCAGGTACTCGGTGACCACCCGCGATCCGGGTGCGAGCGACGTCTTGATGTGGCGCTTGACCGTCAACCCCTCCGCCGCGGCTTTTTTCGCGAGCAGGCCCGCGGCCAGCAGCACGCCGGGGTTCGACGTATTGGTGCACGATGTGATCGCCGCGATCAGGATGTCGCCGTTGCCGATGTCGAGCGGCTTCGGTCCCTGGACATTGATGTGATCCGGCGTCGGGCGGTTATCGACCATCTCGACGACGTTCCGTGGTTGGCCGTTATTCGGCAGCTTCAGCGCAGGCTCGCTCGCGCCCGCCTCGGTTGCCGCCGCGAGGTGAACAGGATAGCGGCGGGCGAGCTTGTCCGGCGCCTGCGCGAATCCGTTCTCGGCGGCCGGCTTGGAAAACAGCGTCTCGAACGAGGTCCGCATCTTCGGCAGATCGATGCGATCCTGCGGACGCTTCGGGCCGGCGAGACTGGCGGTCACCGTCGCAAGGTCGAGCTCGACCGTCTGCGAATAATCGATCGTGCCGGCGGCCGGCATGCCATAGAGCCCTTGCGCGCGGCAATAGGTTTCGAGCGCCTCGATCTCGGCCGGCGTCCTTCCTGTGTTGGTCAGGTACTCGATCGTCTTGTCGTCGACGGCGAAGAAGCCCATCGTGGCGCCGTACTCAGGCGACATGTTGGCCAGCGTCGCGCGATCCGGCACCGAAAGCGAGGCCGCGCCCTCGCCGAAATATTCGACGAACTTGCCGACGACCTTGGCCTTGCGCAGCAATTCGGTGACGGTGAGCACCAGGTCGGTCGCAGTCACGCCTTCGCGCAACCGCCCCCTGAAATGTACGCCGACGACGTCCGGGGTCAGCATGTACAGCGGCTGCCCAAGCATCCCGGCTTCGGCCTCGATGCCGCCGACGCCCCAGGCCACGACGCCGATGCCGTTGATCATCGTCGTGTGCGAGTCGGTTCCGACCAGCGTGTCGGGGTAATAGATGCCATTCTTCTGGTGCACGCCGCGCGCCAGATATTCGAGGTTGACCTGGTGCACGATGCCTACACCGGGCGGCACGACCTTGAACGTGTCGAACGCCTGCATTCCCCACTTCATGAACTTGTACCGCTCGGCGTTGCGCTGAAACTCGACTTTCATATTGAGGTCGAGCGCGTTCTTCGTACCGTAATAGTCGACCTGCACCGAGTGGTCGACGACCAGGTCGACCGGCACCAGTGGCTCGATGACCTTCGGATCCTTGCCGACACGCTGCGCCACGCCGCGCATCGCGGCGAGATCACACAGCAGGGGCACGCCGGTGAAGTCCTGCAGCACGACTCGCGCAACGATGAACGGAATTTCCTCGGTGCGCGGCGCGTTCGGGGCCCAGTTGGCGAGCTGGCGCACATGCGCTTCGGTCACCTTCTTGCCGTCGCAGTTGCGCAGCACGCTTTCGAGCACGATGCGGATCGAAACGGGCAGGCGCGACACACGTCCGACGCCTGCGGCCTCGAGCGCGGGGAGCGAGTAGTAGCGTCCGGAGACGCCCGACTCGGTGCTAAGGGTTTGCAGCGTGCCGTGCAGATTGTGCGTCATCGAAAAGCCTTTCGTCGGGATCGGCGTCACGCGGTGTCGTGCAATGCCGCGGGAAGCTCACGCGTGCCTCTACTTCCTGATCATGCTCTTGATGTTGATCGTCTGGCCCGATTCGAGCGTGATATCGCCCGGCTGCTGCCCGGGCTTGCAATCGCCGACCCATTTGCCGTCGATCGACGATTTTGTGTCGGCCATGTTCATCATCGGTGGATCGTAGGTCGCGCTGCCATCGGTGTGGTAGGCAGTGTTACCGGAAAAGGTCATCACCGAGTGCGTGGTCATCGTCGTCTCGCCCAGCTTGCAGACGGCGTCGATGATCAGGCGATTGCCCTCGAAGCGGCGATCGCTTTTGGAGCACAGGTCCTTGGCCATGCCAAGACCGAACTCGCGCATCTGGGCCTGCACCGAGTCATCGAGACACATCGTCGTTAATCGCTTGGTATCCGACTGCGCTCCGGCGCTGCGGGAGAGCTCCCACAACCCCGATTTGAGCACCGGCGGCTCGGCAGCGTAGGCATCCGCGTCGGCGAGACCGGCGCAGGCAATCGCCAGCGCGATCGCGAGGCGGGCGCAGGAGGCCGAGGTGGAGGCAGCGGAAGCGGGATAGGCGGTTCGCATGGGCAAGGTCCGGTCAATAGGGCGCAGCGGTCAGATGACGAAGAGGTCGACGAACTCGTGCACCGGCGTCGCGTCGAGCCGGCGCGCGTCGAGCGCAACATCGACGATCGCGCGTTGCTGCTTCGCCGGGAAGCGCCGGGCAAGATTGGTGCGGAATTTTTCGACCAGAAGCGGGATGCCCTCGGCGCGGCGGCGGCGATGTCCGACCGGATATTCGACGACAACCTCGTCGAGCGTGCTGCCGTCGGCGAACTCGACGGTGATCGCGTTGGCGATCGAGCGCTTGGCGGGATCGAGATAGTCGCGGGAAAACTGCGCGTCCTCGACGCAGGTCATTTTGTCGCGCAGGACGTCGATCCGGGGATCGGCGGCGACGTCGTCCTCGTAATCGGCGGCCGTCAGCCGGCCGTGTAGCAGCGGCACCGCGACCATGTACTGGATGCAGTGGTCGCGGTCGGCCGGATTGGAAAGGGGCCCCTTTTTGTCGATGATGCGCAGCGCCGACTCGTGCGTACGTATCGTGATGCGGCGTATCTCGCCAATGCGATCGCGCACGCGGGGATGCAGCGCCATCGCGCACTCGACTGCTGTTTGAGCGTGAAACTCCGCGGGGAAGCTGATCTTGAACAGGATGTTTTCCATCACGTAGCTGCCGTACGACCGTTGCATCGCGAACGGCCTGCCTTTGAACAGTACGTCGTAAAAGCCCCAGGTCTTGGCGCTCAGCACCGACGGATAGCCCATCTCGCCCTTGGCCACCATCAGCGCGAGCCGCACCGCCCGCGCGGTCGCGTCGCCGGCGGCCCAGCTCTTGCGCGATCCGGTATTCGGCGCATGCCGGTAGGTGCGCAGACTCTGCCCGTCGACCCAAGCCAGCGACACCGCGTCGACGATCTCCTCTTGCGAAAGCCCCAGCATCTGGCCGACGACGGCCGCAGTCGCGACCTTGACCAGCACGACGTGATCGAGCCCGACGCGGTTGAAGCTGTTTTCCAGTGCGATCACGCCCTGGATCTCGTGCGCCTTGATCATCGCGGTCAGCACTGTCTTCATCGTCAGCGGAGGCTTGCCCGCGGCGACCGCGGTGCGCGACAGCCAGTCGGCCGTGGCCAGAATCCCGCCCAGGTTGTCGGACGGGTGACCCCATTCCGCCGCGAGCCAGGTGTCGTTGAAGTCCAGCCAGCGGATCATCGCGCCGATATTGAACGCCGCCTGCACCGGGTCGAGCTGGAACTGCGTGCCCGGAACGCGCGCTCCGTTCGGTACGACGGTGCCAGGAACGATCGGGCCGAGCAGCTTCGTGCAGGCGGGATAGGACAGCGCCTCGAGGCCGCAGCCAAGTGTGTCGATCAGGCAATGGCGCGCGGTGTCGTACGCTTCGCTGCTTTCGATTTGATAGCGCGCCGCGTAGTCGGCGATGTCGACCAGCACCTGGTCGGGTTTCGGGCGAACGTTGCTGATCGGGGCTGACATGGGCGTAGTTGTCTCCTGCGGCGGCAGCTCAGCAGGACCAGTGCCAGGGCGCGCGCGACGCGGGAGTCATGGCGTCTCCGCCCGGGAGATCGCGATGTCGTAGCCGGCGACACGCCATTGCCCGATCGCGTCCTTCGCGACCGCCACCGTCTCCTCGGCCAATGGAATCTTTTCGAACTTGGTCAGATAGGTGACGACGACGTAGTCGCCCGTCGGCGCACCGCGCAAGGTCTTCGAATAGCTTCCCGACTTGCGCTCGCGCATGATCGTCCGGCCCACCTTAGGCTGGCGTGCGGCGAGGTCGGAAGTCCATTGCTTTTCCGGGATCCCCTCCTGCAGCACCGCGGCCGCGGCGACCCAGCTGTCGGCGTATTGGCCGCGATCGATCAGGTCGAGCCAGCGATCGCTCTCCGCGCCTGCCGCCGCGATCATCGCTGCGATTGCGTTGTCAGGCGCGGCGTCCTTCGCCGCCGGCGCGGCAGGCGTCGCGGGCGCCTTCGCCGGTGCTGGCGCCGGCTCTGCGGCGCGCGGGGCGAGCGGCACCCAGGCCACCAGCGCGACCGCCAGCGCGGACAGCAGCCGATTCCGGGAGGGTTTCACTTGCGCTGCGCCAGCGGCACGAAGACTTGGTCTTCGGGCCCGATGTAGTTCGCCGACGGTCGGATGATCTTGCCGTCGCTGCGCTGTTCGATCACGTGCGCCGCCCAGCCCGCCGTGCGTGAGATGACGAAAAGCGGCGTGAACATCGAGGTCGGAACGCCGAGCATGTGAAAACTGACTGCCGAATACCAGTCGAGGTTCGCAAACATTTTCTTGGCGTCCCACATCGTCTGCTCCAGACGTTCGGCGATGGAGAACATCTTCAGGTCGCCCGCTTCGGAGGATAGCCGCTGCGCCACCGCCTTGATCACCCGGTTGCGGGGGTCGCCGACCGTGTACACCGGATGTCCGAAGCCGATGATGACCTCCCTGTTGGCGACCCGCCGCCGGATGTCGGCCTCCGCCTCATCGGGCGTCGAATAGCGCTGCTGGACCTGGAACGAGAATTCGTTGGCGCCCCCGTGCTTCGGGCCGCGCAGCGCGGCGATGGCGCCGGTCAGCGCCGAATACATGTCCGACCCGGTGCCGGCGATCACGCGCGCGGCGAACGTGGACGCATTGAATTCGTGCTCGGCATAAAGGATCAGTGACGTATGCATCGCGCGCACCCACGACGCGGACGGCGCCTTGCGGTGCAGCAGGTGCAGGAAATGAGCGCCGATCGAATCATCGTCGGTCTCGACGTCGATCCGCTTGCGATGGTGTGTCCAGTGGTGCCAGTACAGCAGCATCGAGCCCAGGCTCGCCAGCAGCCGGTCGGCGACGTCGCGCGCGCCGTCGGCGTCGTGCAGCTCGCGCTCGGGCAAGGTGGCCCCCAGCGCCGATACCGCGGTGCGCATCACGTCCATCGGATGTGCGCTCGCGGGCAGACGCTCGAGAATTTCCCGAACCGGGTCGGGGATGTCGCGCAGGCCCTTGAGCTTGGCCTTGTACGCGGCAAGCTCGACTAAAGTCGGCAGCTTCTCGTGCACCAGCAGGTAGGCGACCTCCTCGAATTCGCAGGCCTCGGCGATATCGAGGATGTCGTAGCCCCGGTAACGGAGGTCGTTGCCGGTGCGGCCGACGGTGCACAGCGCGGTGTTGCCGGCGACGACGCCGGAGAGCGCGACCGACTTCTTCGGCTTCGGTGTCGTGGTGATCGGAACGACGGACTCGCTCATGGACTCTCCGCGATGCGCAGGCGGGACGGGTGGCGGATCATTGCGGCTGGCGCGCGAACAGCAGGTCGAGCTTCTGCTCGAAGGCGTGATAACCGAGGAATTCGTAGAGCTCCTGGCGCGTCTGCATCGAATCGACGACGCGCTGTTGCGTACCGTCGCGGCGAACGGCGCGGTAGACGCCGAGTGCTGCTTGGTTCATCGCGCGGAAAGCCGATAGCGGGTAGAGCGCCATCGCGACGCCGGCTCCACGCAACTCGTCGACGGTGAACAGAGGCGTCGCACCAAACTCGGTGATGTTGGCCAGTATCGGTACGCCGACGGCATCGACGAAGCGCCGGTACATCGCGAGTTCGGTTATCGCCTCCGGAAAAATCATGTCGGCACCCGCGGCCACGTAGGCGCCGGCACGGTCGATCGCCGCCGACAGACCCTCGACGGCGAGCGCATCGGTGCGCGCCATGACGACGAAACCCGGATCGCTGCGCGCGTCGACAGCTGCCTTGATTCTGTCCACCATCTCGGCCGGCGCCACCAGCTCCTTATTGGGTCGGTGGCCGCAGCGCTTCGCGCCGACCTGGTCTTCGATGTGCATCGCCGCGGCGCCGGCCTTGATCAGCGAACGAACGGTGCGCGCCACATTGAACGCCGACGCGCCGAACCCGGTGTCGGCATCGACCAGCAGCGGCAGCGGGGTCGCGTCGGTAATGCGCCGCACGTCGGTCAGCACGTCGTCGAGCGTCGAGATGCCGAGGTCGGGCAACCCGAGCGATCCGGCAGCGACGCCGCCGCCCGACAGATAGAGCGCCTGGTAGCCGGTCTTCTCGGCGAGGATCGCGTGATAGGCGCAGATCGCGCCGGGAATCTGCAACGGCTTCTCGCGCGCGACCGCCGCGCGAAATTCCCCGCCGGGCGAGGGGGCTGCGTTCATCCGAGGAGTGCGGCGACGCCAGAGCGCTCTTCTTCCAGCTCCTTGAGCGTGGCGTCCATCTTTTCGCGCGAAAAAGCGTCGATCTCGAGACCCGCGACGCGCTGGTATTCGCCCCCGGACGTCGTCACCGGCACCCCGTACATGATGTCCTTCGGGATGCCGTAGCTGCCGTCGGACGGAATACCCATCGTCACCCATTTGCCGCCGCTGCCGATAATCCAGTCGCGCATGTGGCCGATCGCGGCGTTGGCGGCCGACGCCGCCGAAGACAGGCCGCGCGCCTCGATGACCGCAGCGCCCCGCTTGCCGACGGTGGGAAGGAACACCGTGCGGTTCCAGTTCTCATCGTTGATCAGCGCTTTCAGCGATTGGCCGTCGGCGGTGGCGAAGCGATAGTCTGGATACATCGTCGGCGAATGATTGCCCCAGACGATGAGCTTGTCGATCGACCCGACCGGCTTGCCCGACTTCGCTGCAAGCTGCGACAGCGCGCGATTGTGATCGAGCCGCAGCATCGCGGTGAAGTTTTTCTGCGGCAGGCCAGGAGCGGACTTCATCGCGATGTAGGCGTTGGTATTGGCCGGATTGCCAACGACCAGCACCTTGACACCGCGGCTGGCGACTGCGTCCATCGCTTTGCCCTGCTCGATGAAGATCCTGGCGTTCTCCAGCAGCAGATCCTTGCGCTCCATGCCGGGGCCGCGCGGCCGCGCGCCGACCAGCAGGGCGAGCTCGGCATCCTTGAAGGCGGACTTGGGGTCGCCCGCGCCGGACATGCCGGCAAGCAGCGGAAAAGCGCAATCTTCGATCTCCATCATCACGCCCTTGAGCGCGGCCTGCGCCTTGTCGATCGGCAGCTCGAGCAGTTGCAGAATCACCGGCTGGTCGGGGCCGAGCATGTCGCCGTTGACGATGCGGAACAGCAGGCTGTAGCCGATCTGGCCGGCGGCGCCGGTCACCGCGATGCGGATGGGCTTTTTCATCGAGAGCTCCAGGACGACGGGTTGGTTCGGGAGGGTTCAGGTCATCCCGGCACGCGGCAGGTGGGCAAGCCGCCGGCGGCGCGCGACTCGCCGCTGCATGAAAATTCTACGGACTCGCCCACCAGGTGTCAATTGACTCTTATGTAAGATATAAGATATAAGCACAAATATCAGCCGCCGCGACTTTTCGTGCGCCGAGCGAATCGCGCGCCGCCGCCCGGCCATTTCCGCCTGCGAGTCGTCGATGCCCTCTGCTGCCGCCCAGCACCAGCATGCCCCGGCCTTCCGGCCGCTTTATCTGCAGCTCAAGGACCTCTTGCTGCGGAACATGGAAACCCGGCAGTGGCAGCCCGGCGAGGCGCTGCCCAGCGAAATGGAGCTGGCAGCACGCTTCGGCGTCTCGCAAGGCACGGTGCGCAAGGCGGTCGACGCGCTCGCCGCGGACAATCTGGTCGTCCGGCGCCAGGGGAAGGGCACGTTCGTCGCGACGCATACCGAGGAAAAGACCTCGATGTTCCGCTTTCTGCGCATCCGGCGCAGCGACGGTCGCGACGAGTATCCCGCAAGCCGGCTGCTCGACGTGCGGCGCGGCAAGGCGTCAGTCGAGGTGGCGCGCCTGCTCGAGCTCAAGCCTGCCGACGCGGTCTTCGTTGTGCGCCGCGTGCTCGAATACAGCGGCGAGCCGGTCGTGCTCGACGAGATCACGCTGCCGGCGGCGCTGTTCAAGGGCTTGACGCGCGCCCGGCTCGAGGGCTATCGCGGCTCGATGTACGGATTCTTCGAGACCCAGTTCGGCGTGCGCATGTTGCGGGCGGAGGAAAGACTGAAGGCGATCGCCGCCGACGCCGCCAGCGCGGCAATCCTGAAGGTTCGTGCGCGGCGAGCCGCTGCTCGCCGTCGAGCGGGTGACGCGGACCTACGGCGACCGCCCGGTCGAGTGGCGGCGGGGCCTGTGCAGCACCCGCCGTCACTACTACCTGAACGAGCTCGGCTGAAGGCTTGACGCTCGCGCGGCGCTGGTGGGGCCGCAACGAAACACGGTATAATTTGCGCTGTGCACCATTCGTGCACGGCCCTCGGACCGCGCCGGAGCAAGGGCCAATCACGAAAGACTGAAAATGCCGTTCCCGACGGATTCGCGCCATGCGGCCGCTGCCTGCGCGGGATGCCGCATGATCCCCGGGGCGCGCGATGGCGGGGTCCTTGCTGTGCGAGCCGATCTCCGGGGCGCCGATGTCCGATAGCGGGCTTCCAGGGGAACTGCCTCGGGCCTCGCGTCCGGTGTACCTCAACCTGATCGCGATCCGGCAGCCGATCCCCGCGATCGTTTCGATCCTCCATCGCCTGAGCGGTGCGCTGCTGTTTCTGGTCGGGATTCCGCTGCTGCTGTGGGGGGTCCAGCAAAGCCTGGCGTCGCCCGATGCCTACGCTGCGCTGCGGGCCAGCCTCGCCCATCCGATCGCCAAGCTGCTGCTGCTCGGGCTGGTCTGGGCCTACCTTCACCATTTCTGCGCCGGCATCCGCTATCTGCTGCTCGACCTGCATATCGGGACCGAGCTCACGCCGTCGCGGCAGTCGAGCTACGCCGTGCTGATCGTCAGTCTCGCGCTGACCGCGATCATCGGAGCCCGGCTTTGGTAACGCGCGTCATCGTCGGCGCCCACTACGGGTGGAAGGACTGGCTGACGCAGCGCGCGACCGCCGTAGTCATGGGGCTGTACACGCTGCTGCTGCTCGGCATCGCGCTGTACCAGGGCGGCATCGATTACGCATCGTGGACTGCGCTGTTTGCGCATCCGGCGTTTCGCATCGCCACGCTGTTGTTCGGCCTGGCGCTGTTCTGGCATGCGTGGATCGGCATGCGCGACATCTGGATGGATTACATCAAGCCGGCGGGTCTTCGGCTGGCGCTGGAAGTGCTGACGGTGATCGTTCTGGTCGCCTACGCGGCATGGCTGGTCGAAGTCCTGTGGGGGCCGGGACGATGAGCCTCGCCGTGCGCAAGTTCGATGCCATCGTCGTCGGCGCCGGCGGCGCCGGCATGCGCGCGTCGCTCCAGCTCGCCGAGTCGGGCATGTCGGTCGCAGTGCTGTCAAAGGTTTTTCCAACGCGCTCGCATACGGTTGCCGCGCAGGGCGGCATCGGCGCCAGCCTCGGCAACATGGGCGAGGACAGCTGGCTCTGGCACATGTACGACACCGTCAAGGGCTCCGACTGGCTCGGCGACCAGGACGCAATCGAGTACATGTGCAAGATGGCGCCGCAGGTCGTCTACGAACTCGAGCACTTCGGCATGCCGTTCGACCGCAACGCCGACGGCACGCTCTATCAGCGGCCGTTCGGCGGGCATTCGGCGAACTTCGGCGAGAAATCGGTCCAGCGCGCGGTCGCGTCGGCCGACCGGACCGGACACGCGATGCTGCACACGCTGTATCAACGCAACGTCCGCGCGCGAACCCAATTTTTTGTCGAATGGATGGCGCTGGACCTTATCCGCGACGCCGAGGGCGAGGTGCTCGGCGTTACCGCGCTGGAAATGGAAACCGGCGAGGTCATGATCCTGCACGCGAAGGCGACCTTGTTCGCCACCGGCGGCGCCGGCCGGATCTTCGCTGCCAGCACCAACGCGTTCATCAATACCGGTGACGGCCTGGGCATGGCGGCACGCGCCGGCATTCCGCTGGAGGACATGGAGTTCTGGCAATTCCATCCGACCGGCGTGGCGGGCGCCGGCATCCTGATCACCGAGGCCGTGCGCGGCGAAGGCGGCATTCTGCTGAACGCCAACGGTGAGCGCTTCATGGAGCGCTACGCGCCGAACCTGAAAGACCTTGCGTCGCGCGATATCGTGTCGCGCTCGATGGATCAGGAGATCAAGGAGGGACGCGGCTGCGGCCCGCAAAAGGATTACGTCCTCCTGAAGCTTGATCATCTCGGACCCGAGGTGATCATGAAGCGCCTGCCGTCGATCCGCGAGATCGCGATCAAGTTCGCCAATGCCGATCCGATCCGGGAGCCGATCCCGGTCGTGCCGACGATCCACTACATGATGGGCGGGATTCCGACCAACGTGCACGGGCAGGTCGTCGCGCCCGAAGGCGGCGAGCCGAATGCGGTCGTGCCAGGGTTTTATGCGATCGGCGAATGCGCGTGCGTATCGGTGCACGGCGCGAATCGACTGGGCACCAATTCGCTCCTCGACCTGCTGGTGTTCGGTCGCGCCGCCGGCGATTTCATCGCCGCGCAGGGCCTGCAGAGGCAGACGCACAAGCCGCTGCCGCCGCACGCCGCCGACTTGGCACTTGCCCGACTGGCGCGCATCGACAGTGCCACGACCGGCGAAGAGGTCGCCGACGTCGCGAACACGCTGCGCCGAACCTTGCAGGCCCATTGCGGCGTCTTTCGCAATCAGGCGCTGCTCACCGAAGGCGTGGCCAAGGTGCTCGAGCTGGAGCGCCGCGTGCAGCGGGTCGCGATCAAGGACAAGAGCCGGACTTTCAATACGGCGCGGGTGGAAGCCCTCGAGCTCGACAACCTGATCGAGGTTGCCAAGGCGACGGTCGTCTCGGCGGAAGCGCGCCGGGAGAGCCGGGGCGCGCAGGCGCGAAGCGACTATCCGAGCCGTGACGACGCCAACTGGCTCAAGCACACGCTCTGGTTCCGCGATGGGAATCGGCTCGACTACAAGCCGGTCAACCTCAAGCCGGTGTCGGTCGATGCGTTCCCTCCCAAGACTCGCACCTACTAACCGGCAAGAGCACACCTCAAGGACCCGATGAAGTTCCGCATCTACCGCTACGATCCGGACAAGGACAGCGCGCCGTACATGAAGGATTACGACGTGGCGCTCGATCCGCACGACCGGATGCTGCTCGACGCGATCATCCGACTCAAGGCAATCGACGACACGCTGGCGTTCCGGCGCTCGTGCCGCGAAGGCGTATGCGGGTCCGATGCGATGAACATCAACGGCAGGAACGGCCTCGCCTGCATCACCAACCTGCGCGAGCTATCGGAGCCGATCGTGCTGCGGCCGCTGCCGGGCCTGCCGGTGATCCGCGACCTGATCGTCGACATGAGCCAGTTCTTCAAGCAGTATCATTCGATCAAGCCGTACGTCGTCGACGATACGCCGCCGCCGGAAAAGGAACGCCTGCAGTCGCCGCAGGCGCGCGAAGAGCTTGACGGATTGTACGAATGCATCCTGTGTGCCTGCTGTTCTACCGCGTGTCCGTCGTTCTGGTGGAATCCGGACAAGTTTGTCGGGCCCGCCGGGCTGCTCGCCGCCTACCGTTTCATCGCCGATTCGCGCGACCAGGCGACCAGCGAGCGACTCGATAATCTGGACGACCCGTACCGGCTATTCCGCTGCCATACGATCATGAACTGCGTGGACGTTTGCCCGAAGGGCCTCAACCCGTCGGCGGCAATAGGCAGGATCCGCAGTCTGCTGGTCAAACGAGCCGTCTGATAAGGCGTGGATATCCGGGCCGCGCCTGCGACACCCTGCGAGCCTTCGCCGGAACCCGCCACCGAAGGGGCGAAGGGCGCCGTCGACGAACGCTGGCTAGCCCGGATCCGCTGGCGATGCCGGCGCGGCATGCTGGAGAACGATCTGATCCTCGAACGATTTCTGAATGCCCGCGCGGCAGCGATGAGTCCGGCCGATGTCGCCGCGCTCGACGCGCTGCTGGACTATAGCGACAACGACTTGTGGGAGCTGCTGTCGGACCGTGCCGAGCCCGCCGACGCGGCGCTATTGCCGCTGGTAAGGTATCTGAGATCGATTTGAGGACAAGATGGAGGACCCCGTCGGTCTGCTCGTGACCGCCGCTTGGAGCCATATGCCATGACCGACCGCAACGCCACACTCAACTTCGCCGACAGCACCGCGCCGATAAGCTTTCCGGTGCTGCCCGGCACGATCGGCCCGGAAGTGATCGACATCCGCGCGCTGTACGCAAAGACCGGCAAGTTCACCTACGATCCGGGGTTCCTTTCGACCGCCGCCTGTGCATCGACGATCACTTACATCGACGGTGACAGGGGCGAGCTGCTCTACCGCGGTTATCCGATCGAGCAGCTCGCCGTGCAGTGCGATTTCCTCGAGGTCTGCTATCTGCTGCTGAAGGGCGAATTGCCGGACGCGAAAAAGAAGGAAGAGTTCGTGCACATGGTGACGATGCACACGATGGTGCACGAGCAGATGAGCCAGTTTTTCCGCGGATTCCGGCGCGACTCTCATCCGATGGCGATGCTGGTCGGAGTCACCGGCTCGCTGTCGGCGTTCTATCACGATTCGCTCGACATTACCGACGCGCATCACCGCGAGGTCTCGGCGATCCGCCTGATCGCGAAGCTGCCGACGCTGGTGGCGATGTGCTACAAGTACACGATGGGGCAGCCGTTCGTGTATCCGCGCAACGAGCTCTCCTACGGCGCGAACTTCATGCGCATGATGTTCTCGGTCCCCTGCGAAGACTACAAGGTCAACGATGTTCTGGTCCGCGCGCTGGACCGGATATTCACCTTGCACGCCGACCACGAGCAGAACGCGTCGACGTCGACGGTGCGCCTTGCCGGCTCGTCGGGTGCCAATCCGTTCGCCTGCATCGCCGCCGGCATCGCCTGCCTGTGGGGGCCCGCGCACGGCGGCGCCAACGAGGCCGCGCTCAACATGCTCGAGGAAATCGGCGATGTGTCGAGGATCGGCGATTTCATCAAGCGTGCCAAGGACAAGAATTCCGGCGTCAAGCTGATGGGTTTCGGCCATCGGGTCTACAAGAACTACGACCCCCGCGCCAAGCTGATGCGGGAAACCTGCTACGAGGTCCTCGAGGAGCTGGGCCTGCACGACGATCGCGTGTTCAAGCTGGCGATGGCGCTGGAGAAGATCGCGCTCGAGGACGACTATTTCGTCTCGCGCAAGCTCTATCCGAATGTCGACTTCTATTCAGGCATCGTACAGCGTGCGATCGGGATCCCGGTCAGCCTGTTTACGGCGATCTTCGCTCTGGCGCGCACCGTCGGCTGGATCGCCCAATGGAACGAGATGATTTCCGATCCGGACCAGAAGATCGGCCGGCCGAGGCAGCTCTACACCGGCGCGACGCGGCGCGAGGTCGTGCCGATCGCCCAGCGCTAGACGCGTCGCTTGCGCCGCGGCGGTCCCGCCCCGATATAGGTGAAGCCATGACCATGATGAGGGAGTTCGAAGAGAGCAGCACGCTGTTCGGCGGAAATGCGCCGTTCATCGAAGACCAGTACGAGAGATACCTGGGCGATCCGGACGCCGTCAGTCCCGACTGGCGGGCCTACTTCGATACGCTGCGCGGCGGCGTGCAGGACGTGCCGCAAGCGCCGATCGTCGACTCGTTCATCCAGCTGGCGAAGAACCGCAGGCTCGCCGCGCCGATGGTCGATGCCGCGGCGATGCACAAGCTGGTGCTGGTGCTGCGCCTGATCAGCAAGTACCGCACCGTCGGCCTTTTCCAGGCCAATCTCGATCCGCTGCAGCGCGCCGGGCGCCCCTATATCGCCGACCTGGACATCAAGAGCTATGGCTTCACCGACGCCGACCTCGACACCGAATTCGACGTCGGTTCGTACAGGGGCGCCCCGCGCGGGGCGACCCGCATGCGCCTGCGCGACCTGATAGCCGCATTGCAGGAGACCTATTGCGGCACCTTCGGCGCCGAGTACATGTATATCGGCGATACTGCGCAGAAGCGATTCATCCAGGACCGTCTCGAGCCGCTGCGCTCCCGGCCGAGCTACGCGCCGGAGTTTCGCCGCCACATCCTCGAGCGGCTGACCGCAGCGGAGACGCTCGAGCGCTATCTGGGCACCAAATATGTCGGGCAGAAGCGTTTTTCCGCCGAAGGCGGCGACACGATGATCCCGATGCTCGACCACCTGATCCAGAAAGCGGGCGCCGGCGGCGTCCAGGAAATGGTGATCGGCATGGCGCATCGCGGCCGGCTGAACGTGCTGGTGAACACGCTGGGCAAGATGCCCAAGGACCTGTTCGCCGAGTTCGAAGGCCGGCACGAAGTCGACCTGCCGGCCGGGGACGTCAAATATCACCAGGGCTTCTCGTCCGACGTCGTGACGCCCGGCGGCCCGATGCATTTGACGCTGGCGTTCAATCCCTCGCACCTCGAGATCGTCGACCCCGTGGTCGAAGGATCAGTGCGCGCGCGGCAGGACCGCCGCAAGGACTCGACGTTCGACCAGGTGCTGGCGGTGCTGATCCACGGCGATGCGGCGATCGCCGGCCAGGGCGTCGTGCAGGAGACGCTGAACCTGTCGCAGACGCGCGGCTACCGGACTGGCGGGACGATTCATCTGGTCGTCAATAACCAGATCGGCTTCACGACGTCGGACCCGCGCGACACGCGCGGCACGCTGTATTGCACCGACGTCGCCAAGATGGTCGAAGCCCCGATACTCCATGTCAACGGCGACGACCCCGAGGCCTGCCTACTGGCGATCGAAGTCGCGATCGAGTTCCGGCAGAAGTTCGACAAGGACGTTTTTATCGACCTCGTCTGCTTCCGCAAGCAGGGACACAACGAGGCCGACGAGCCGATGATCACGCAGCCGCTGATGTACAAGCGGATCCGCGAGCACCCGGGGACGCGGGCGCGCTACGCCGAGCGCCTCGTCAAGGAAGGCGTGATCAGCGCCCCCGACGCCGACGCGATGATCGCGACCTACCGCCAGGCGATGGACAAGGGTTATCACACCAACATGACGATCCTGTCCAACTACAAGCCGCCGTTTGCCGTCGACTGGACCAAGTTCATCGGGCGGCACTGGGCCGACGAAGCGGACACGACGGTGCCGGGGCCGAGGCTCACCGAGCTCGCCCGACGCGTGACCGACGTGCCGGCCAATTTCAAGCTGCATCCGCGCGTCGAAAAAGTGATCGCCGATCGCCGGGCGATGGGCGAGGGCACGCTGCCGGTCGACTGGGGCATGGCGGAGACGCTGGCGTATGCGACCTTGCTGGACCAAGGCTACGGCGTGCGCCTGTCGGGCCAGGACACTGCGCGCGGGACCTTCTCGCACCGGCACGCGGTGCTGCACGATCAGAATCGCGAAAAATGGGATGCCGGCATCTGGGTGCCGTTGCAGCACATCAAGGAAGGTCAGCCCGATTTCATCGTCATCGATTCGGTACTGTCGGAAGCCGCCGTGCTGGGCTTCGAATACGGTTACGCGACGTCGGAGCCGAACAAGCTGGTCATCTGGGAAGCCCAGTTCGGCGACTTCGCCAACGGCGGCCAAGTCGTCATCGATCAGTTCATCGCTGCCGGCGAAGTCAAATGGGGCCGTGTCTGCGGACTCACATTGCTGCTGCCACACGGCTACGAGGGCCAGGGGCCGGAGCACTCGTCGGCGCGGCCGGAACGGTTCCTGCAGCTTTGCGCCGAGCACAATATGCAGGTCTGCGTGCCGACGACGCCGGCGCAGATATTTCACCTGCTGCGCCGCCAGATGGTGCGCAACTTTAGGAAACCGCTGATCGTGATGAGCCCGAAGAGCCTGCTGCGGCACAAGGAAGCGGTGTCGACGATGGACGAGCTCGCCGGCGGCAAGTTTCAGACGGTGATCGGGGACGCCGACCCGCTGGTCGCCGAAGACGTGCGGCGCGTTGTCGTCTGCAGCGGCAAAGTCTATTACGATCTCTCGGCTTACCGTCGAGAGCAGAAGATCTCCGATGTCGCGGTCATCCGGCTGGAGCAGCAATACCCGTTTCCGCATGCCGATTTCAAGCGCGAGATCGCGCGCTACCCGAATGCCCTCGAAGTGGTCTGGTGCCAGGAGGAGCCGCAGAATCAGAGCGCCTGGTACCGGCTGCGCGCGTACATGCGCGCCGACATCGGCGACAAGCAGGTGCTCGCCTACGCCGGCCGTGCGATCTCGGCGTCTCCGGCCGTGGGCTACCTGTCCAAGCACATGGAACAGCAGAAGGCGGTCGTCGAGGAGGCGTTCGCGTCGACGCTGAGGTCGGGAGAAATGGTGACCGCACATTGAGCACAGGCGAAAGGCATGCGCGCAGCGGGCCGAACAAAAACTTGGGCGGGACAGGCGCGTTCCCGCGCACCGGTCCGGATGACAGGGATGGACGATGCTGATTGAAGTCAAAGTGCCGGTGCTGCCGGAGTCGATCACCGAGGCGACGCTGGTCAACTGGCACAAGAAGGCCGGCGATGCGGTCTCGCGTGACGAGAATCTGGTCGATATCGAAACCGACAAGGTAGTGCTCGAGCTGCCTGCGCCCGATTCCGGCGTGCTGACCGAAGTCCGCCGTGGCGACGGTTCGACGGTCGCCGCGCAGGAGGTCATCGCCGTGCTCGACACCGGAGCCGGAGCCGCGGCGTCTGCTCCGGCCGCTGCTGCCGTCGCGGCTCGGGCCCCGGCAGCGCCGGCGAAACCGCTGTCCGCCGCGGCGGACGTGGTCGCGTTGCCGGCAGCGCGCAAGATGATGGCCGAGCAGAATCTTGGCGCTGCCGACGTCGCGGGAACCGGCCGCGGCGGCCGGCTCACCAAGGGCGACGTCGGCGCCGCGGTCGAAGCGAGGTCGGCGGAGCCTGCGAAGACCGAAGCCCCGGCGCCGCCGGCGAACAAGGCGCCGGCCGGGTCGCTGCCGCCCGATCTCGCAGCGCGCCCCGAGCAGCGCGTGCCGATGTCGAGACTGCGCCAGCGGATCGCCGAGCGTCTGGTCCAGTCGCAGTCGACCGCCGCCATCCTGACGACGTTCAACGAAGTCAACATGGCGCCGGTGATCGAGCTGCGCAACCGCTACAAGGATCGCTTCGAAAAAGAATACGGCGTCAAGCTGGGCTTCATGGGATTTTTTATCAAGGCGGCGGTGCACGCTCTGAAGAAGTTCCCGGCGCTCAACGCGTCGATCGACGGCAGCGACATCATCTACCACGGCTATTTCGATATCGGCGTCGCCGTCGGCAGTCCGCGCGGACTGGTCGTGCCGATCCTTCGCGACGCCGATCAGATGTCGATCGCCGAAATCGAAAAGCAGATCGCGGACTTCGGCAAGCGCGCTCAGGAAGGCAAGCTGACGGTGCAGGAGCTCACCGGTGGCACCTACACGATTTCCAACGGCGGCGTTTTCGGCTCGATGCTGTCGACGCCGATCATCAATCCACCGCAATCGGCGATCCTCGGCGTGCACGCGACCCGCGAGCGGCCGGTCGTCGAGAACGGGCAGATCGTCATCCGTCCGATCAACTACCTTGCGCAGTCGTACGACCATCGCATTATCGACGGCCGCGAGGCGGTGCTTTCACTGGTGGCGATCAAGGAAGCGCTGGAAGATCCGGCGCGGATGCTGCTGGATCTGTGATCCGTTCGGCGGACCATGGCAGAGCCCTTTGACGTCGTCGTAATCGGTGCCGGGCCCGGGGGCTACACGGCGGCGATCCGCGCCGCGCAACTGGGGTTCAGGGTCGCGTGCATCGACGACTGGAAGACGGCCGAAGGCAAGCCTGCGCCAGGCGGCACCTGCACGAATGTCGGTTGCATTCCGTCCAAGGCCCTGCTGCAGTCGTCGGAACATTTCGAGCACGCGGGACACGGCTTTGCCGAGCACGGCATCGAGGTCAAAGGACTGGCGCTCAATCTGGCGCAGATGCTCTCGCGCAAGAACAAGGTCGTCCGTCAGAACAACGACGGCATCATGTACCTGTTCAAGAAGAACAAGATCGCCTTCGTCAACGGCAGCGGCAGCTTCGTCGCCGCGAACGGCGACGGCGGCTGGCAGATCGCCGTATCCGGCGACGCCCCACAGACGCTCACATCGAGGCACGTCATCATCGCGACCGGGTCGAAGCCGCGCGCGTTGCCCGGCGCGTCCTTCGACAATCGCCTGATCCTGGACAACGAAGGCGCGCTGGCGATTCCCGAGGTGCCGAAGACGCTCGGCGTTGTCGGGGCGGGCGTCATCGGTCTCGAAATGGGTAGCGTCTGGCGGCGGCTCGGGGCGGAAGTGACGGTGCTCGAGGCGCTGCCGGCTTTCTTGAGCGCCGCCGACGAGCAAGTCGCCAAGGAAGCGTGGAAGCTCTTCGCCAAGCAGGGTCTGTCGATCCGTCTGGGCTGCACGATCGGCAAGGTAACGGTGAACAGGAACGTCAACGTCGACTACACCGACGCCGACGGCAAGGCGCAGGCGGCGACGTTCGAGCGGCTGATCGTGTCGATCGGGCGACTGCCGCATACCGCGGGACTCAATGCGGAAAGCGTCGGGCTCAAGCTCGACGAGCGCGGTTTCGTCGGCGTCGACGAGGAATGCCGGACCAACCTACCCAATGTCTGGGCGATAGGCGACGTCGTGCGCGGACCGATGCTCGCCCACAAGGCCGAGGAGGAGGGCGTCGCCGTCGCCGAGCGCATCGCCGGCCAGCATGGCCACGTCGACTTCAATACCGTGCCCTGGGTCATTTATACGTCGCCCGAGATCGCCTGGGTGGGCCAGAACGAACAGCAGCTCAAGGCCGCCGGCATCGCCTATCGCGCCGGTGTGTTTCCGTTCATGGCCAATGGCCGCGCGCGGGCGCTGGGCGACACGCGCGGCTTCGTCAAGCTGCTTGCCGATGCCAGGACCGATCGCGTGCTCGGCATGCATGCGATCGGTCCGCTCGTATCCGAGCTGATCGCCGAAGGTGTGGTCGCGATGGAATTCGGTGCGGCCAGCGAGGACATCGCGCGCATCTGCCACGCCCATCCGTCGCTTTCCGAGGCGACGCGGGAGGCGGCGCTGGCAGTCGACAAGCGCGCGCTTAATTACTAAGGCGCCGGCGATCCTCGTTCATGATCGTCATGCCCATTTCATGAACGAAGCTGTCGTCGAAGCCTACATCCCGGCCGCCCGCCAAGGGGCGCTGCTCGCGCATCTTAAGCCGGAGCTCGACCGGCGTCGCATCGAACTTGACCACGCGCAGCTCTGCGCCCTCGACCGGCTGCAGCGCCTGCACGACGGGCTGGTCGAATTCCGCAGGGCGAGAATGTCGCTGCTCCGGCGCTGGTTCCGTCCGCCGGTGGCTCCGCGCGGCGTCTACCTGTGGGGCGCCGTGGGCCGCGGCAAGAGCTTCCTGATGGATGCCTTTTATGCGGCGGCGCCGCTGCGACGCAAGACCCGCGTCCATTTCCACGCGTTCATGAAAAGCGTGCACGACGAGCTCAAGTCGCTGCCGCGCGAGGAGGATCCGCTGGCGACGGTAGCGGCGAGGATCGCGCGCCGCCATCGCCTGATCTGCTTCGACGAATTCCACGTCTCCGACGTCGCCGACGCGATGATCCTCGGGCATTTGCTGACGGCGCTGTTCCAGCACGGCACGGTGTTCGTGCTGACGTCCAATTACCGGCCCGACGACCTGTATCCGAACGGCTTGCAGCGGCAGAAGCTGCTGCCGACGATTGCGCTGCTCAAGCAATGGCTGGACGTCGTCGAGGTCGATGGCGGCATCGATTACCGGCTGCGGGAGCTCGAGCAGGCCGCCGCCTACTATGTGGCGCCGTCCGGCGGCGCCGACGCCAAGCTCGCCGCGCTGTTCGAGCGCATGCGCCCCGGCCCCGACGAAGATCCCCGGCTTGTCGTCGATTCGCGCGTGCTCAAAGCCAAAAAGCGCGCCGGCAGCCTGGTCTGGTTCGACTTCGCGACACTGTGCGAAGGGCCGCGCTCGCAAATCGACTACCTCGAGCTCGCACGTCGCTTTGCGGTGGTCATCGTTTCCAGTGTGCCGCGATTATCGCCCGACATGAGCAATCCCGCCCGGCGCTTCACCTGGCTCGTCGACGTCTTCTACGATCATCGGGTAAAGTTGCTCTTGTCAGCCGAGGTCGACGCGGTCGATCTGTATCGCGAAGGCGCGAACAGCCATGAATTCGCCCGCACCGTCAGCCGGCTGGCCGAAATGCGCACCCGCGAATACATGGCACTGCCGCACCTTGCCGGAGAAGCCGCTGCCGCGGCGTGACGACAAATTTCCGGTCCGGTGCCAGTGAGCATCGGCGCCGAAGCCATCAGGAGGAGACACCCGTGCAGAAATTCAAGGCCTACCGGACGTTTCAGGAGAACGGCGTCGTGTCCAGCCGATTCGTCGAAATGGGGCTCGACGAGCTCGACCCCGGCGAGGTCGTGGTCAAGACCAAATACTCGACGATCAACTACAAGGATGCACTGTCGTACAACGGCGCCGGCAAGATCATGCGCAAATATCCGACCGTCGCCGGCATCGACATGGCAGGCACCGTCGATACGTCGACCGATTCGCGATTCAAGCATGGCGACAAAGTCATCGTGCACGCCTACGACGTCGGCGTCGCTCATGACGGCGGCTACGCCGAATACGTTCGCGTGCCCGCCGACTGGGTCGTGCGCCGCTCGCCCAACATGACGGCGTTCGAGGCGATGACCGTGGGCACCGCGGGATTCACCGCGGCGCAGGCGATCGAGCTCATGCAGCACAACGGCCTGACCCCGCGCAGCGGGCCGGTAATCGTCGACGGCGCAACCGGCGGCGTGGGCAGCGTCGCGATCGACGTGCTGTCCCGGCTCGGCTATCACGTCGTCGCGCTGACCGGCAAGGAAAAGGAGACCGATTATCTGCGCGGGATCGGAGCGTCCGAAGTCGTGCTGCGCTCGAGCATCGACTTCTCCAAAGTCCGCCCGCTGGACAAGGCGACCTGGGCGGGCGCGATCGACAGCCTGGGCGGCGAGGTGCTGGCCTGGATGCTTTCGACGATGAAGCAGGCCGGCACGGTGGCGAGCGTCGGCCTTGCCGCGGACTACAAGCTCAGCACGACGGTCATGCCATTCATACTGCGCGGCGTGCACCTGCTCGGGGTCAACAGCGCCGAGTGCCCGATGCCGCTGCGGCAGAAGCTGTGGGACCGGCTCGCCAACGAGTGGCGGCCCTCGCGGGTGCAGGCGAAGGTCGTGACGATCGATTTCGCCGACCTGCCGACGCACTTCGACGCGTTTCTCAAGGGCACCGTGCGCGGTCGCACCGTCGTTCGCGTCGGGGCCGATACCGCCGGTCTGTAGAGCTGAAGCAAACGATGCATACCTACGTCGAAGCGCACCGGCGTTCGCTCGCCGATCGCGATGGGTTCTGGCGCGAGCGGGCCGCGCTGATCGATTGGCAGACGCCGTTTACCGAGGTGCTCGATTACAGCCGGCCGCCGTTCGCGCGCTGGTTCGTCGGCGGGCGCACCAATCTTTGCCATAACGCGATCGACCGGCATCTGGCCGAGCGCGGCGCGCAACCCGCGCTGGTCTACATCTCGACCGAGACCGACACGCGGCGCACGTACACCTACCAAGAGCTGGCCGACGAAGTCAATCGCTTCGCGGCCATACTCAGGGCGCAGGGTGTCGACCGCGGCGACCGCGTGCTGATCTACATGCCGATGATCCCGGAGGCGGTATTCGCGATGCTGGCGACGGTCCGCATCGGCGCGATTCATTCGGTCGTCTTCGGCGGTTTCGCGGCGGCGAGCCTCGCCACGCGTATCGACGATGCGCAGCCGAAGGTCCTGATCACCGCCGACGCCGGCATGCGCGCGGGGAAGCCGGTGCGGTACAAGCCTCTGGTCGACGAGGCCCTGCGCCTGGCTGCGGATCCGCCGTCGCGCGTGATCGTCGTCGATCGCGGCATCGATGCCGCGATGAGCAGCACTCCGGGACGCGATCTCGATTACGCGACGCTGGCCGCGCAATACGCCGGCGAGAACGTGCCTTGCGTCTGGCTCGAGTCCTCCGAGCCCTCCTACATCCTGTACACCTCGGGGACGACCGGAAATCCGAAAGGTGTGCAGCGCGACACCGGCGGCTATGCGGTGGCTCTGACCGCGTCGATGCGCGACATATTCTGCGTGGCTCCGGGCGAAACCATGTTCACGACCAGCGACATCGGCTGGGTCGTCGGGCACTCGTACATCGTCTACGCGCCGCTGCTCAACGGATCGACGACGATCATGTACGAAGGCTTGCCGATCCGACCCGATCCCGGCGTCTGGTGGAGAATCGTCGCCGAGCACAGGGTGCGCACGATGTTCAGCTCGCCGACGGCGATACGGGTGCTGAAAAAGCAGGATCCGGCGTTCATGAAGGCGCACGACGTGTCGTCGCTGCGCTATCTGTTCCTGGCCGGCGAGCCGCTCGACGAGCCGACCGCGCGCTGGGCGGCAGACTCGCTGGGCGTCGCGATCGTCGACAACTACTGGCAGACCGAGAGCGGCTGGCCGATCCTGTCGGCGCAGCTCGGGCTGGCCGAGACGCCGCGCAAGTTCGGCAGCCCGTCGTTTCCGGTGTGCGGTTATGACGTGAGGCTGCTCGACGAAATGACCGGCGAGGAAGTCGGCGCCGATCGGAAAGGCGTGCTGGCGATCGTGCCGCCGCTGCCGCCGGGATGCATGACGACGATCTGGGGCGACGACCAGCGCTTCGTCCGGACGTACTTCGAGACGCTGCCTGGCCGCAGCGTCTATTCGACGTTCGACTGGGCGTTGCGCGATGCCGACGGCTACTATTTCGTGCTCGGGCGCACCGACGACGTCATCAACGTCGCCGGTCACCGCTTGGGCACGCGGGAAATCGAGGAAGCGGTGCAGGCGCATCCAGGAATCGCCGAGGTTGCCGTCGTCGGCGTCGCCGATTCCGTCAAGGGCCAGGTGCCGGTGGCCTTCGCGGTGGTCAAGGATCCTTCGTTGCTCGAGACCGCGGAAGGCATCGCCCGGATGCGTGCCGAAGTGCTGGGCACCGTCGATCGCTTGCTTGGAGCGATCGCCCGTCCGGGCGCCGTGCATTTCGTCACGCTGCTGCCCAAGACGCGGTCGGGCAAGCTCTTGCGGCGCGCGATCCAGGCGCTGGCCGAGGGGCGCGATCCGGGCGATCTGACGACGATCGAAGATCCGGCGGCGCTCGAGCAGATTCGCGGCGCGTTGGAATCCTAGTTTCCGCTGGCGTGCCCGGCGCCGCGCTCGATAGCGGCGGCCGTTGGCGCAAATGGCGGCGGCCGTGGCGGAGCGCATGCGCGCCCTCGTGCCGGCGGGCATTCTGCCTGCGCCGCAGCGCCTCGCCGGACACGAGTCGTCGCTCGTATTCGGAAAAAAGGACCGTTATGCGTAAAATCGATGGTTTTTCGCAGCCACGCTTTGTCCAATAGCTCCTTCCGCGCCTCACTCCCCGCCGCGCCACCGCATGTCGCACTAGTCCGCGTGACGCGCGGCGACGCGACCGACAGCATTCACTATGGATCGGTCGCGGTCGTCGACCGCGAGGGCCGCGTCCTGTACGCGGCCGGCGACCCGTCGCTTGCCACGATGACGCGCAGTGCGCTCAAGCCGTTGCAGGCCGTACCGCTGGCCGCGTCGGGCGGCGTCGAGCATTTCGGATTTTCGAGCGAGCAGCTCGCGCTGTTGTGCGCCAGCCACTCCGGCGAACCGCGCCACGTGACGGGGGTCGCCGACATGCTGCGCCGCGCCGATTGCCGGCCGGAGCAGCTGCAATGCGGCGTGCATCCGCCGCTGTTCTATGCGGCGCGCGACGAATTGCCGCCCGCGGGCGTCGTTTTCACGGCGCTGCAGCATAACTGTTCGGGCAAGCACACCGGGATGCTGGCTTATTGCCGCCATTGTGGCCTACCAACTGAAACCTACCTCGAATTCGACCACCCTTTGCAGCGAGCGATCCGGGCGTCGGTCGCGCACCTCACAGGCATCGCGGAGTCGCGACTGGTCGCCGGCATCGACGGTTGTTCGGCGCCCAACTATGCGGTACCGCTGTCCGCGCTTGCGCTTGCCTACGCGCGACTCGCCGGAGCGGAGGATACCCGGTACGGCCGCGCGCCGATCACGCTCGCCGAGGCGATGAGCGCGCATCCGGAAATGGTCTCGGGCGAGAAGCGCAACGACCTCGTCCTGATGCACGCCGGCCGCGGCGACTGGGTCACCAAGGTCGGCGCCGAGGGGATCCAGGCGATCGGCGTGCGGAGCAAAGGCTGGGGTATCGCGATCAAGGTCGCCGACGGCAATGCGCGCGGGCTGCATCCGACCACGGTCGCCGTGCTCGACCAGCTGGGCTTGCTCGACGAAGCGCAGCGAGGCGAACTGTCGGCCTGGCGCGAACCCGCCATCCGCAACTACCGCGGCATCGTCACCGGCAAAATCGAGCCCGTTGTTGCGCTGGAGCAACGCGGTTGACCGGCCATGCCGCCCGTTCAGGCGCTGGACTGAACTTCCCGAAGCGCGAACGGTCTAGGATGCAAGCTGCCTGCCTGAGTCGATCGCGCGGCGCGCCTGATGGCTCGGCTATACTGCCGGCGGGTATCGCGCCCACCGGATCCGGTGTGGCGACAATAACGATCGATTCAGGGACTGGCGCGGATGGCTGACCGCGAAGTAGATCAGCAGCTGGTCGAGCGCGCGCAGCGGGGTGACAAGCGCGCATTCGAACTGCTGGTGCTGAAGTACCAGCGCAAGCTCGGGAGGTTGCTGTCGCGGCTGGTGCGCGATCCGGGCGAAGTCGAGGACGTGACGCAGGAGGCATTCATCAAGGCCTATCGCGCACTGCCCTCGTTTCGCGGGGATAGCGCGTTTTATACGTGGCTTTATCGCATCGCGATCAACACGGCCAAGAACTACCTGGTCGCGATGGGCCGGCGGGCGCCGACGTCCACCGGCTTCGACAATGAAGAGGCGGAAAATTTCGAAGACGCCGAGCAGCTTCGCGATTCGGCGACGCCGGAAGACGAGTTGCACGGCAAGCAGATAGCGGCTACCGTCAATAAGGCGATGGAGACGCTGCCCGAAGACTTGCGCACCGCGATTACGCTGCGCGAGATCGAAGGCTTGAGTTACGAAGAGATTGCCAACGCGATGAATTGTCCGATTGGCACGGTGCGCTCCCGGATTTTTCGGGCGCGCGAAGCGATCGCCGAGCAGTTGCGACCGCTTTTGGGGACTGATAAGGACCGGAGATGGTGATGGGCAACTTCAAGACAGGATCCGACGCCAATGGCGGCGGCGGACCCACGGTGCCGACACCGGAGGAAATCTCGCTGCTGATCGACGGAGAGCTCGAGCCCGTACGGGCCGGCGCCGTCCTCACCAGCTTGTGTCGATCCGATGGCGTGGCGACCTGGGTTTGTTATCACGTGATCGGCGATGCCGTGCGCGGAATTTCCGCGCTGTCGCCGACGAAGGCGGCTAAATGCGTCGATCGACTGGCGGCCGAGCCGATCGTGCTGGCCCCGCCGCGACTACCACCCGCACCGCACGCTATCGCATTGGCGCTGGCGGCGACGATCGCGGCGGTAAGCGTCGTCGGCTGGGTCGCGCTGAACACGATGCCGGCTCCGGTGGGGGTGATCGCCAGCGCCCGGCAGGCTGTCGGCGTGCGCGCGGCGGATGCCCGGCCCGCGGTCGACAGCGAGTATTTGTTGGTGCACCAGGAATACTCGCCGGCCAACGCGATCCAGGGCATAGGCCCCTATTTGCGCGCGGTATCGGCCAGCGAGCCGGATGCGCGTCCGTAGCGCCAGCGCCCGGCAACGACGGGAGTGGCCCGCCCGGCTCCGCTGCGGCGTCGGAGTCGCTGCCCTGACGCTGCTCGCGCCGCTCGTCTCCCCTTCGGCATTCGCACAGGATGCGGCCGACTGGCTGCAGCGCGCGGCAACGGCCGCGCGCCAGCTGAACTACGTCGGCACGATCGTCTACCAGCACGGCGGTCGCATCGAGACTTCGCGTCTCTATCATCTGCTGGACGCCAACGGCGAGTCGGAAAAACTGTCCAATCTCGACGGTCCGGCGCGCGAGATCGTTCGCAACGACGAGCGGGTGCGCTGCTATTACCCGGATGCCAAGGTCATTCGGGTCGAGCCGCGAAGCATGCACAACGCCTTCCCCTCACTGCTTCCACAGCAACTGGCGACGCTTGCCACTTATTATCAATTCCGCAAGGCCGAGATCGCGCGCGTCGCGGGTCTGGAAACGCAGGCCTACGTATTCGAGCCGAAGGACGGAGCGCGCTACGGCCACAAGCTTTGGGCCGACATCGCCACCGGGTTGCTGCTGAAGGCGCGGCTGCTCAACGAACGGAATGAACCGATCGAGCAGTTCGCGTTCAGCGACATACAGATCGGTGTGCGGCTCGATCGCGATGCGACCAAGCCGACGTTCGCCACCGTGCCTGCCGACTGGCAGGTACGCGAATCGCCCGCGGCCGACATCGCGCCCAAGGAAACGGGTTGGGTGGTTCGCGACATGCCAGCCGGCTTCACCAAGATCGTCGAAGGTTATCGCACGCTGCGCGGCAAGCCGGCGCAGGTCGCGCACATCGTGTACTCCGACGGCCTGGTCGCGATCTCGATCTTTGTCGAGCCGACGCCGTCGACGCCTCAGCCGGTCGGCCTGTCGCAGCAAGGTGGGATCAACGTCTACAGCCGGCAGCTCGACGATTACCTGGTGACGGTTCTGGGCGAAGCGCCCGGTGCAACCGTGCGTCAGATCGCCTACTCGGTCGGACGCCGGCAGTGACCCTTTAGGCCCGGCTAGAATCGACGTTGCCGGCCCCGTATTTCCATTCCGATAGACACGTCAGGAAGCCACGCAATGAGACTTCGTGCTTGGACCGTACTTGCCTCGCTCGCCGGCGCGTTTTCGCTGATGCCGTCGGCGCTCGCCCAGTCGGGGCGGCTGCCCGATTTCA
Organism: uncultured beta proteobacterium; assembly: GCA_963828665.1. Taxonomy (GTDB): domain Bacteria; phylum Pseudomonadota; class Gammaproteobacteria; order Burkholderiales; family Casimicrobiaceae; genus PALSA-1003. The sequence continues at coordinate 30,589 of CAWHFL010000015.1, read as the reverse complement.
CCGACCTCTACGAGCAGCAGGGTCCGGCCGTGGTCAGCATCGACGTCACGCAAACGGCGCGCCGCGGGCAGATGCCCGATATTTCGGAAGACGACCCCTTTTACGAGTTCTTTCGCCGCTTCGGACAGATCCCGCGCGGCCAACCGCGCCCGCGCGACTTCGAGCAGCAGTCGACCGGCTCGGGCTTCATCCTGGCCGCGGACGGCTACGTGCTGACTAACGCCCACGTCGTCGACGACGCCAGCGAAGTGACGGTCAAGCTGACCGACAAACGCGAATTCCGCGCCAAGGTCATCGGCACCGACAAGCGCACCGATGTCGCCTTGCTCAAAATCGAGGCCACGGGCCTGCCCAAGGTGACGATAGGCGATCCGGACAAGCTCCGGGTCGGCGAATGGGTGGCCGCGATCGGCAAGCCCTTCGGCCTGGAGAACACGATCACGGCCGGCATCGTCAGCGCCAAAGGCCGCGAGCTGCCGAACGAAAATCTCGTCCCGTTCATCCAGACCGACGTGCCGATCAATCCAGGCAATTCCGGCGGCCCGCTGTTCAATCTCAAAGGCGAGGTCGTCGGTATCAACTCGCTGATCTTCAGCCGGACCGGCGGCTACATGGGGCTCGCGTTCGCCATTCCGATCGACGTCGCGATGAACGTCGTCAAGCAGATCCAGGAAAAGGGCCGCGTGACCCGCGGCAGGATCGGCGTGCAGATACAGGAAGTCAATCGCGAAACCGCCGACGCATTCGGCCTCTCCAAGGCGGGCGGCGCGCTGGTCAATTCGGTCGAGAAGGGCGGCCCGGCCGACAAGGCGGGCATAGAGGCGGGAGACATCATCACCAAGGTCGACGGCCGGACGGTGAACACGTCGTCCGAGCTGCCGCGCATCATCACCCAGGTCAGACCAGGCACCAAGGTTTCGCTGCAGCTATGGCGCAAGGGCGCGACCAAGCAGGTCGCTGTCACCGTCGCCGAGCTCAAGGAGGACGAGGTGCCCAGACCCGCTCGCGGAGCTGCTCCGGGCAAGGAAAAAGCCAAGCCCAACCGCATGGGGCTGGTGCTGTCGGACCTGACCGGCGAGCAGAAGAAGGAGCTGGAGATCAAGAACGGCGTCGTCGTCGAGGACATCCGCGGCACCGCGCGCGGCGACATCCAGCCGGGCGACGTCATCCTGGCGGTGATCAGCCGCGGCGCCACGATCGAAGCCAAGACCGCGGAACAGGTCAATGGGCTGATCGCCAAGCTGGAGAAGGGCGCTTCGGTGACCTTCCAGCTGCGGCGCGGCGAGCAGCAGTTCTTCTCGACGGTTCGACTTGGCAATGGCGGTGCCGAATAGCGTCCGCAGCGAACGCTGATGTCGCCGGCCCGGCTGACGCTGCTGGTCCGCGCCTATTGCCACTTGTGCGATGAGATGCGGGCGGCGCTCGCTTTGCACGCTGCCGGTATTCCGGTCGACGAGCTCGACGTCGATGCCGACCCGGCGCTCGAAGCGCGGTGGGGCGCCCTGGTCCCGGTGCTCCTCGTCGACGGCCGTGAACTGTGTCATTACCGACTGGACACGAGCGCCCTCGCTGCCGTGGTTGCGCCGGCGGCCGGCTCGAACTCGCTTTAGAGGCATAAATCGGCTAAAATTCAACGTATTCCGACGCAAGCCACAGCCTAAGGCATAGCAATGGAGGGGCACTTCGCGGTGCCCTTTTCTTTTGGACCCCGATGCAGCACATCCGCAACTTCTCGATCATCGCGCACATCGACCACGGCAAATCGACCTTGGCCGATCGCTTCATCCAGCGCTGCGGGGGCCTGGCCGAGCGCGAGATGGAGGCCCAGGTCCTCGACTCGATGGACCTCGAACGCGAGCGCGGCATCACGATCAAAGCGCAAACGGCGGCGCTCCGGTACGCGGCGCGCGACGGCACGATCTACCAGCTCAACCTGATCGACACGCCCGGACATGTCGATTTCGCCTATGAGGTCTCGCGCTCGCTCGCGGCCTGCGAAGGCGCGCTGCTGGTCGTCGATGCTTCGCAGGGCGTCGAGGCGCAGACGGTCGCCAACTGCTACACGGCGACCGAGCAGGGCGTGACGGTGGTTCCGGTGCTCAACAAGATCGACCTGCCTTCAGCCGAGCCGGAACGGGTGATGGAGGAGATCGAGGACATCATCGGGCTGCCGGCGCACGACGCGATTCTCGCCAGCGCCAAGACCGGCGAAGGCGTCGACGACATCCTGGAGGCGGTGATCGCGCGCATCCCGCCGCCAACCGGCGATCCGGCCGCGCCGCTGCAGGCGCTGATCATCGATTCCTGGTTCGACAACTACGTCGGTGTCGTCATGCTGGTGCGCGTGATGGAGGGGACGCTCAAGCCGCGCGACAAGATCCTGCTGATGGTCACCGGCGCGATCTATAACTGCGAGCAGGTCGGCGTGTTCACCCCCAAGTCGGTCGCGCGCGACATGCTGTCCGCCGGCGAGGTCGGCTTCATCATCGCCGGCATCAAGGAGCTGAAGGCGGCCCGTGTCGGCGACACCGTCACGCTGGCCAACCGCCGCGCGGCCGCGCCGCTGCCCGGCTTCAAGGACGTGAAGCCGCAGGTATTTGCCGGTCTCTACCCGGTCGAAACCAACCAGTACGAGGGGCTCCGCGACGCGCTGGAAAAGCTCAAGCTCAACGATGCGTCGCTGCATTACGAGCCGGAAGTGTCCGAGGCGCTGGGCTTCGGGTTCCGCTGCGGCTTCCTCGGCCTCCTGCACATGGACATCGTGCAGGAGCGGCTCGAACGCGAATACGACATGGAGCTGATCACGACGGCGCCGACGGTCGTCTACCAGGTGCTGCTGCGCGACGGCACCCTGCTCGAGATCGAGAACCCGTCGAAGCTTCCCGACCTGTCGCAGGTCGAGGAGATCCGCGAGCCGATCATCACGACGACGATCCTGACACCGCAGGAGTACGTCGGCCCGGTGCTGACGCTGTGCACCGAGAAGCGCGGCGTGCAAAAGAACATGCAATACGTCGGCCGCCAGGTCATGCTGACCTACGAGCTGCCTCTGGCCGAAGTCGTGATGGATTTCTTCGACAAGCTGAAGTCGGTGTCGCGCGGCTACGCGTCGCTCGATTACGATTTCAAGGAATTCCGCGCCGCCGACGTCGTCAAGCTCGACATCCTGATCAACGGCGACCGGGTCGATGCGCTTTCGGTCATGGTTCACCGCGCGCACGCGCAGTACCGCGGCCGCGAGGTGGTGTCGAAGATGCGCTCGCTTATCCCGCGCCAGATGTTCGACGTGGCGATCCAGGCGGCGATCGGCGCGCAGATCATTGCCCGCGAGAGCGTCAAGGCGCTGCGCAAGAACGTGCTGGCCAAATGCTACGGCGGCGACGTCACCCGCAAGCGCAAGCTGCTGGAAAAGCAGAAGGCGGGCAAGAAGCGGATGAAGGCGGTCGGCAGCGTCGAGATTCCGCAGGAAGCGTTCCTGGCTATTCTGCAGGTCGGCGAGAAATGACCGCCGCGGCAATTAAAAACTCCAAAAGACTGGCGATACGATGAATTTCGCGCTGATCCTCTTCCTCCTCACCGTGCTGACCGGAGTAATGACGCTCGCCGACCGGCTGGTATTTGCGCGCAGGCGCCGGCCCGGTGAGCCCGAGCCATGGTGGATCGAATATCCGAAAAGCTTTTTCCCGGTCCTGCTGGTCGTGTTCCTGCTGCGCTCGTTCGTCGCCGAGCCGTTCAAGATTCCCAGCTCGTCGATGCGTCCGACGCTCGAGGTCGGCGACTTCATCCTGGTCAACAAGTTCGCCTATGGCATCAGGTTGCCGATCATCGAGAAGAAGATCATCGAAACCAGCCAGCCGCAGCGCGGTGACGTCATCGTCTTCCGGTATCCGATCAATCCCTCGCAGGACTTCATCAAGCGACTGGTCGGCCTGCCAGGCGACGAGGTCGTCTATCGCGACAAGATGATCAGCGTCAACGGCGCGCCGTGGCCGCAGAGGCCGGACAGCACCTACAGCTATCTCGAGGGGCTGACCTACGCGACGACGCAGCGGTTCGAGGAGCGAATCGGAGACCGCTCGCACTCGATCGCGATCAACCCCGCGGCACCGCCGGTCAACGTCAACGGCGTGCGGTCTTTCCCCGGAAGGGAGAACTGCGTTTACAATGACCGCGGATTCAGCTGCAAGGTCCCCGCGGGCAGCTACCTGATGATGGGGGACAATCGCGACAACAGCGATGACAGCCGGTACTGGGGCTTCGTCCCGGACGACCACATCCGGGGCAAGGCGTTCTTCATCTGGTTCAACTGGGACGATATCAGCAGCTTCGCATTCAAGCGGATCGGCACCAGCATCCGCTGATGGGAGGGAAGATGAACAAGCGCACTGCGCAGGGCGGGTTGTCGATGCTCGGATTCCTGTTTGTGGCCGCGGTCGTCGTCGCGGTCGTGATGATCGGATTCCGCACGCTGCCGTCGTACATCGAGTACTTCACCGTCAAAAAGGTGATGGAAAAGACTCTGCAGGATGCACCGGAGCCATTTTCGCTGACCAAATTCCGCAACGATTTCGATCTGAAGGCGAGCGCCGACTACATCGACTCGGTGCGCGGCACCGACATCGACGTCGTCAAAGAAGGCAACGCGCTGGTGGCGACCGCGACGTGGAGCAACAAGCTGCACATGGTCGGCAACGTGAGTGTGGTGCTCGATTTCGAGGCCACCGTCACCAAGTGATGTCCCGGGGTTGATGCCGCCCTCCGCCCCGACCGAACTGCTCGGCCATGCATTTCGCCGCCCGGAGCTGCTGCGCCAGGCGCTGACGCACCGCAGCTTCGGCGCCGACCACAACGAACGGCTGGAATTCATCGGCGATTCGATCCTCAACTGCGCCGTCGCGCTGGCGCTGTACCGGCGTTTTCCCCAGCTTCCGGAAGGCGAGCTCTCGCGAATCCGCGCCAACCTTGTCAATAAGGACACGCTTTGCCGGCTTGCGCTCACGCTCGATCTGGGCAGCGCGATCAAGCTCGGCGAGGGCGAGTTGAGGAGCGGCGGCGCCTCGCGGCCCTCGATACTGGCCGATGCCCTGGAAGCGGTGTTCGGCGCGATCTTTCTCGACGGCGGCTTCGATGCCGCCGATGGCGCGATCGGCCGCATCTATGCCGGCGAGATCGCGGGTATCGATCCTTCGGGGCTCGCCAAGGATCCGAAGACGCGCTTGCAGGAATGGCTGCAGGGCAGAAAGCTGGCCGTTCCCGACTATGAAGTCGTCGCCGTCCGGGGCGAAGCGCATCTGCAGATCTTCGACGTCGTCTGCAGGATCCCGGCGCTCGACATCGCGGCGACGGGTTCCGGACCGAGCCGGCGTGCCGCCGAGCAGGCTGCGGCCGCCGCGGCGTACGGGCAGGCGACGGGTGCCTGATCCGGCCGCCGCGTTTCGCTGCGGCTATGTCGCCGTCGTCGGCCGACCCAACGTCGGCAAATCGACGCTGGTCAATGCGCTGGTCGGCGCGCGCGTATCGATCACTTCGGCTAAGCCGCAGACGACGCGGCATCGCATCCTCGGGATCATGACCTCGCCTTCGGCGCAATTTCTTTTTGTCGACACGCCCGGGTTTCAGACCGCACATCGCTCGCGGCTGAACGAACGGATGAACCGGACGGTGCGCGACAGCATCGGCGGCGTCGATGCGATCGTCGTCGTGCTGGAGGCGGTGAAACTGGTCGACGCCGATCGCGCGGTCCTCTCGCTCCTGCCTCCACGCGTGCCGGCGATCGCCGCGATCAACAAGGTCGACCGGCTTGTCGACAAGACGCGCCTGTTGCCGTACCTGTCGATGCTGGAAAAGGCGCATCCTTTTGCGGCGATGGTGCCGATCAGCGCGGAAAAGGGCATGCAGCTCGATCTCTTGACGGCGGAAATCGCGCGCCATCTGCCGGTCGGCGAGCCGCTGTTCTCTCCGGACGATCTGACCGATCGCGACGAGCGCTTTATCGCGGCCGAATACGTGCGCGAGAAGATCTTCCGCCTGCTCGGCGAGGAAATTCCGTATGCGACGACGGTCGCCATCGACAGCTTCGAGCACGATGGCAAGCTCCGCCGCATTCATGCGACCGTCTACGCCGACAAGGCGAGCCATCGCGCGATCCTGCTCGGCGAAGGCGGCGCGACGATGAAGTCGATCGCCAGCGCCGCTCGGCGGGACATGGAGCGCCTGTTCGGCGGCAAGGTATTTCTCGAAGTCTGGGTCAAGGTGAAATCGGGCTGGGCCGATGACGAGGCGCAGCTGACGCGTCTGGGCTACTGAAGGCAACGTGCGCGAATCGGCTCCCGGAGTCGCCCGATGAAACAGCCGCGCGACCGCCGCGACGAGCAGGCGGCGTTCGTCCTGCACGCTTACGCTTACCGCGAGACCAGTCTCATCGTCGAAGCTTTGACTGCCGAGCACGGCCGCGTCGCGCTGGTCGCGCGCGGTGCGAGACGGCCGCGCTCCGAGCTGCGCGGAATCCTGCAGGCATTTCAGCCGCTGACCTTGTCGTGGGCCGGCGGCGGCGAGTTGCGGACGCTGCTCAAGGCCGAGTGGCGCGGCGGGCTGCCGCTGGTCGCAGGGTCGGCGTTGCTGTGCGGCTTCTACTTGAATGAGCTCTTGCTGAAGCTCCTTCCGCGCGAGGATCCGCACCCGCAGATTTTTCGCGACTACGAGGCCGCGCTGACCCGGCTCGCTGCCGCCGCGCCGCAGGCGCCGGTATTGCGCGAGTTCGAGGTGCGACTCCTGTCCGAGCTCGGCTACGCGCTGCCGCTGACGCACGAGGCCGATACCGGACGGCCGGTCGATCCGTCGGCACGGTACTATTACGCCTTCGACCTGGGTCCGCGCAGCACCGCGGCGGAACCGGGGCGCCGCTATCCGCTGGTACGCGGCGCGACGCTGCTGGCGCTGGCGCAGCACGACTACAGTACGGCGGATGCGGCCGCCGAAGCCAAGCGCTTGATGCGCGAGGTGCTCGACCACTACCTCGAGCAGCGGGCGATCTTCAGCCGGCGGGTCGTGCGCGATCTGCAGGCTCTCGACGACGACAACGGCGGAAGCGAAGAACGGCGATCATGATCGAGCTCGGCGTCAACATCGACCACGTCGCGACCTTGCGGCAGGCGCGCCGGACCTACGAGCCGGACCCGGTCTGGGCGGCGGCCGAAGCGCACCTGGGCGGCGCCGATGGGATCACCGTGCACCTGCGCGAAGACCGCAGGCACATCCAGGACGAGGACGTGCGCCGGCTTCGCGCGCTGGTGCAGATCAAGCTCAATCTGGAAATGGCCGCGACCGACGAAATGATCGCGCTCGCCTGCGCTCTGAAGCCGGAGATGGCGATGCTGGTGCCCGAGGGGCGCGAAGAGGTCACGACCGAGGGCGGTCTCGATGTCGCTGGCCAGGAGGCGCGGCTCAAGACTGCCGTCGCCCGGCTGGCCGATGCAGGCATCATCAGCAGCGTATTCATCGATGCCGAGACCCGCCAGGTCGAGGCCGCGGCGCGCATCGGCGCGCGGGTCTGCGAGATCCACACCGGCCCCTATGCGCATGCGTTCCACGCCAAGGGGCGCGACCCGCAGAGCGCGGCAGTGGTCGCGGAGCTGGCGAAGGTGCGCGAGGCCGGTGCCGCCATCCGCGCGCTCGGCATGCGCTTCAACGCCGGGCACGCGCTCAATTATTTCAACGTGCAGTCGATTGCGGCGTTGCCCGGCGTGCGCGAGCTACACATCGGGCACGCGATCGTCAGTCGCGCGGTGTTCGTCGGCTTGCGCGAGGCCGTACGGCAAATGAAGGCGTTGATCCGCGAGGCCGCCGCCGGATAGCCGGACTCGAACTTGTCGCTCAGTACGGATGCGGCCACTTGCCGCCGAGCGTGTGGGTCAGCTCTTCGGCCGTGTGCGCGACCAGCGGGCCCAGTTGCCGGATGCGCTCGTCGGACAGGCGCGACGAGGGCCCCGCCAGCGATATCGCGCCGAGCGGCTCGGCGTGCTCGTCGTAAACGGTCGCCGCGACGCAGCGGGTCGAGCGCGCATGCTCTTCGTCGTCGAACGAAAAACCTCGCTGCCGGATGACCCGCAACGCCGCCCACATCGTCTCGGGCGCCACGATCGTGTTTTCGGTGATGCGCGGCAGGCCCCGTACCTTGAGTATCGCGTCGATCTGCTCGTCCGGCAGCGAGGCGAAAATCGTCTTGCCGACGCCCGACGCGTGCAGCGGCACGCGGCTTCCCAGCTTGACCAGCGTACGCATCGTCTCGTGGCACTGGACCTGGGCGATGAACACCGCCTCGGTACCGTCGAGGATCGCCAGGTTCGCGGTTTCACCCGACTGCTCCATCAGCCGGCGCATGTAGGCGTGGCTGCGTCCGATGAAATCGCGGTTGGCCAGGAAAGTGCTGCCGACCCTGAAGGCCTGCAGCCCCACATGCCACAGGCCGAGATCGTCGGCCTGGTAGACGTAGCCCATTTTTTCCAGCGTGGCCAGCAGCCGGTGGGCGGTCGACACCGGCAATTGGACGCGGTGGGCGACCTCGGTCAGCGACAAGCCGCTGTCGACCTGGGCCAGCGCCTCGAGGATCGACAAGCCGCGCGTCAGGCTTTGCACCTGGCCGGTCGGCGCCCCGGGTTTGTGCGGCGTGCGGCCACGGCGCGGCGGCGTCGAGCGAAGGGCCATCGAGATTCAGCAGTCGTCGCGGTTGAGAACGGAACAATAACGCATTGCGGCGTCCGCGGGCGGACATCGCTTCAAGGCGGCTTCAAATGCGGCGTGACGGCAAATCGCTCCCCCGCGATGTCGACTTGGTAATGCGCCGCCAGTAGCGCAGCGTCGCTCAACCCCCGGTCGCTGCGGGCATAGCCCATTGCAACTGCGCGGCCGTGGTGGCGGCTGTAGCCGGCCGAAGTCAGTTCGCCGATGCTCTGACCGTTGATGATTATCGGTTCCCCGCCCCACGGAAAGGCCGCCGGGTCGTCGAAAGTGAACAGCAGCAGCCGCTTTTTGAGTCCTTCCGCCTGCTGCCGCAGCAGGGCTTCGCGGCCGATGAACCCCGATGGTTTGTCCAGCCTGACCGCAGACGCCAGTCCGGCTTCGAGCGGGGTCTCGTCGGGTCCGAGCTCGGCGCCCCAGGCGCGCCTTCCGGCTTCGATGCGCAGTGCGTCGATCGTGTAGTAGCCGGCGTCGCGCAACGCCAGACCGCGGCCGGCCTCATGCAAGACATCGTAGAGGGTCACGCACTGATCGGTCGTCACGTAGAGCTCGTAGCCGGGTCCGCCGATGTAGCTGATGCGCGCGGCGCGAACCCGCGCGTAGCCGACGTCGATCTCGCGCGTCTCGGAGAACGGCAGGCCTTGCCGGGAGACATCGTCCGGCGAAAGCCGGCCCAGCAAGTCCGCCGCCTTCGGGCCCATCACCGACAGCACCGAGTAGGCAGACGTCACGTCGACCAGCGCCGCGAAATCGTCCTCACCGATATGCTTGACTATCCAGTCGGCGTCGCGCGTCGCCTGCGCCGAGCCGGTAAGAATGAAGAAGGCGTCGTCGGCGATCCGCGTCAAGGTCAGATCGCTCTCGAACCCGCCGCGCTCGTTCAGCATCGCCGTGTAGACCATCCGGCCCCGCGGCACGTCGACCTCGTTGGCGCAAAGGCGCTGCAGCACCCGCACGGCGTCGCGACCCTTGAGCACGAACTTGGCGAACGAGGTCTGATCGAATACGACGACGTCCTCGCGCGCGGCGCGCTGTTCGTCCAGCACCAGCGGCAGCCATTCGGGCGTGTCCAGCGTGTACGGGATCGCCTCCGAGCCCGGCGGCAGGAAATAGTTGGCGCGCTCCCAGTTGAGCTTGCTGCCGAATACGGCGCCCTTGGCCTTCAGGCGATCGTACAGAGGCGAGCGGCGCAGCGGGCGGACGGTCGCCAGCTCTTCTCGCGGCCAGCGCATCGCATAGTGCAGCCCCAGCGTCTCGGCGGTGCGATCGAACAGATGCTGCCGATTGGCATGGAACGGCGCGAATCGGCGCACGTCGACGTCCCACAGGTCGATCGGCGCGTCGCCGCCGATGATCCATTCGGCCATCAACCGCCCGGCACCACCGGCGTTGGCGATCCCCGCCGAATTAAAGCCCGCGCAGACGAAGTAACGCCTGAGCTCGGGCGCCTCGCCCAGGATGAAATTGCCGTCCAGCGTAAAGCTCTCGGGGCCATTCAGCAGCATTTTCACCTGCGCAGTTTCGAGGCACGGTGTCCGGTGTATGGCGTTTTGCATCAGGATTTCGAACTGATCCCAGTCCTCGGCCAGCAGTTGGAATTCGAAGCGGTCCGCAATCGCTACGTCCCAGGGCTTGGCGACCGGCTCGAAGCCGCCCATCACCAGGCCGCCGACTTCTTCCTTGTAGTAGATGAAGCCGTCGGGATCGCGCATCACCGGCAGGTCGGCGTGCACGCCTTCGATCGGCCGGGTGACGATGTAGAAATGCTCGGCCGAGAACAGCGGCACGTTGACGCCGGCGAGCTTGCCGAACTCGCGCGCCCACTGGCCGGCGCAATTGACCAGGCTCTCGCAACGGATCTCGCCCTCGCCGTCTTCGCGGCGATAGCGCACGCCGGCGACAGCTCCGCGCTCGACGATAACGCCGGTCACCGCCGCGCCTTCGATGATGCGCGCGCCGCGCATGCGGGCGCCCTTCGCCAGCGATTGCGTCAGGTCGGTGGGATTGGCTTTGCCGTCGCCGGGAATCCATACAGCGCCGCTCAAGTCGTCGGTGCGAAGCAGCGGATAGATCTTGCCGGCTTCGGCGGGGGTCACGAATTCGAACTCGATGCCGAAGCCCCGGGCGCGCGTCATCTGGCGCTTGAGCAGCTTCAGCCGCTCGGGCGTCCTCGCGACGTTGAGGCTGCCGCATTGTTTCCAGCCGGTGGCGAGTCCGGTTTCCTGCTCGAGCGTCGCGTAGAGCTCGATGCCGTAGCGGCTCATCCGCGTTGCGTTGCGCGTCGCGCGGAGCTGTCCGACCAGACCCGCGGCATGCCAGGTCGTGCCGCAGGTCAGCCTGCCCTGCTCGAGCAGCACGACGTCGCTGCAGCCGAGCTTGGCGAGGTGATAGGCGACTGACGCCCCGGCGATGCCTCCGCCGACGATCACGACCTGCGCGTGCAGAGGGATGCCCGCATTCATGGGCGGGCGGCGCTCGTGGCCCTGCGCGCGCGCAGGGCGAGGGCGGGCGCGATCAAAGCTTCAGGGCTGCGATGCCGGCCACGACGCTGGCAGCACCAGCGATGCGGCGCCAGCCGAAGCCCTCCTTGAGCCACAGCGCGCCGATCAGTGCGGCGAACAGCACCGAGGTCTCGCGCAGCGCCGCCACCGCCGCGATCGGGGCGCGCGTCATCGCCCAGAGCACGATGCCGTAGGCGGCGAGGCTGCACGCCCCGCCGCCCAGGCCCACGCGCCAGCCGCGGCGCAAATACGTCCGCCCCGGGGCGCCGCGTCGTGTCAGCACCCAGGCGACGAACGGAATACCTTCGAGAAAAATCAGCCAGCAGACGTACGACAGCGCATTGCCGGAAGCCCGTGCGCCGGCGCCGTCGACCAGGGTGTAGGCTGCGATGATCGCGGCGTTGGCGAACGCCCAGTATCCCGCGGCGGGAGGATGTCGTCGCCGGCCCGCTCCGGCCTGCACGAACGCGATGCTGACGATGCCGAGCGAGATCAGCAGGATGCCGGCGGCCATCTGAGCGCTCGGCAGCTCGCGCAGGAAAACACTACCCAGGACGGTGACGATCAGCGGCGCGGTGCCGCGCATCAGCGGGTAGGCGAACGAGAGGTCGCCGGTGCGGTAGGCCTGGACCAGCGTCAGGTAGTAGCCGAAATGAATCGTCGCCGACGCCGCGATGAACGGCCAGGATGCCGCGTCCGGCAGCGGCACGAACGCCAGCAGCGCGAAGCCGCAAATCGAGGATCCGGCCACGACTGCGGCGGTGTCGAGCAGCACATCGCCACCGCCCGAGGACTTGAGCAGCGCGTTCCAGCCGGCGTGCAGGAAGCCGGCGGCGAGCACCGCCAAGGTGACACCCAGCGTGAGCTCCATTGGGCCCCTAAACCGCGTGCGGCTTGCGCTTCTGCCAGCCGGGCTTGTCGTCGGGGGTCGGCGCCGACTCGGACGCATCGGAAGGCGCCGGCAGCGGCTCCTTCAGACGGGTCTTGGCCAGCACGCCGGCCTGCTCGAGGATCGGGTAGGCGATCGAGCAGATATGCGAATTGATGCGCTTCAAATCGCTGATCAGGTCCAGATGCAGCGACGACGTCTCGATGCTCTGCGCCGTGTTGCTGGTCAGCCGCTCGATGTGCGAGCCGGCATAGGCACGCTCGAGGTCGCGGAACATCACCTTTTCGGCGAGGAGCTGCTGCGCGCTCGATAGATCGCCGTGGAGAAAGACGCTCATGCCCAGCCGCAGGTTGGCGACCAGCCGGCTGTGGAGGTCGCAGATCTCCTGCATGCCCGCCGCCGAGAAGTTGCGGCCTTTCTCGATCTTCTTTTCCTCGACGTCGGTGATAACCCGCTCGATGATGTCGCCGACCTGCTCCATGTTGATCGTGAACGACACGATGTCGGTCCAGCGGCGGCCTTCCTTCTCCTCCAGCGAGCCGCGGCTGATTTGCGTCAGATAGAGCTTGATCGCCGTGTACAGATCGTCGACGATGTCGTCCATTTTGCGCAGGCGCTCGGCAAGCGCGCGATCGTTGGTCTTGAGCACCGTCAGCATGCCGGTCAGCATCTGCTCGATGACGTCGCCGATGCGTAGCGCCTCGCGGGCGGCACACCCGATCGCCAATGCCGGAGTCGTCAGCGCCGACGGGTCGAGATAGCGCGGCTTGGCCGGATCGTCGACATCGGGCTTGGCAGGCATCAGACGTTCGGCGACCAGCGCGATTTTTTCAGTGAAGAACAGGAAGGCGACAGCGATCGTTGCGTTGAACAACAGATGGAAATTCACGACGATCCGGCTCTCGACCGGATCGAGCGAAGTCAACAGCGGCTCGATATAGACCAGCAGCGGCGCGATCGCCAGGCAGCCGATCAGCTTGAACAGGAAATTGCCCAGGGTCACGCGCCGCGCCTCGGGCGCCGAACGCAGCGTGTTAAGCATCGCCAGCACGCCGCTGCCCAGGTTCGCGCCCAGCACCAGCGCCATCGCCACGTGGATGCCGATCACTTTCGACGCCGCCAGCGCCGCGGTCAGCAGCACGACCGCAAGGCTCGAGTAGGCCAGGATCGAGAACGTCGCGCCCACCAGCATGTCGAGCATGACGTCGCCGGTCAGTGAACCGAAGATCACCTGGACGCCCGCGGCCTGGGTCAGCGGCTTCGCGGCCAGCACGATCAGCTGCAGCGCCATGATGATCAGGCCGAGTCCGATCAGTATGTGACCGAATCGGCCGGCCTTGGCGTTTTCACGCGTGAGATAGAGAAGAACGCCGGTGAAAATCAGCAGCGGCGAAAGCCACGAAAGGTCGAACGAAAACACCAGCACCATCAGGCTGGTGCCGACGTCGGCGCCGAGCATCACCGCCAGTGCCGGTGCGGTCGCGATAAGGCCCTGACCGACGAACGCGGCGACAATAAGCGCGGTGGCGGTGCTGCTCTGGATCAGCGCCGTGACGGAGAGGCCGGCGGCAAAGGCGGCGAACCGGCTAGATACGCTCTGCCTCAGCACGCGGCGGAGATCGCCCCCGTAGAGCCGCAGGATGCTGGCGCGGACGATGTTCGTGCCCCAGACGAGCAGGGCGACGCCGGCCAGCATGTTGAGCAGTAGCTTCATCGGCTAAGGCGGGCTCGACGATTCCACTTCGCTCAACGCCGCATCGACGATGTCGAGCGCATCGTCGAGCTCTTGCGACGTGATGATCAGGGGCGGAGAAAGGGTCAGTACATTCCCCTGGCCGACCTTGAACGACAACCCCCGGGCCAGGCACCGATACATCACCTGCTCGGCTTCACGCGACGCGGGACGACCGTCGCGCAGAAGCTCGATACCCAGCAGGAGACCGATGCCGCGGACGTGCCCAACGAGTGGATGCCGGCGCTGCAATTCGCGCAGCCTTTCCATTGCCCGGCCGCCGAGGTCGCGCGAGCGGTCGAGCAGCCGCTCGTTTTCGATGACGTCCAGCGTCGCGATCGCGGCGGCGCAGCCGACCGAGCTCTTTTCGTGGGTGTAGTGGCCGAGCGCACGATCGCCCGCGATGTCCAGATCGGCACGTGCGATCAGGGCCGCCATCGGAAACACGCCGCCGCCCAGGCCTTTCCCCAGCACGACCATGTCGGGAACGATGTCGTAATTCTGGAAGGCGAACATGGTTCCGGTGCGTCCTAGGCAAATCGGGATCTCGTCGAGCACGAGCAGCGTCCCGTGGCGATCACAGGCGCGCCTGAGGATTCCGTAGTACTCCGGCGGCGGAATCTGCACGTCGGTGGAGCGGATTGTTTCGATGATCACCGCGCCGATGTCCTCCTCGCGGTCGAGAACATATTCGATGTATTCGGCGCAGTGGAGGTTGCAGACGCTGCCACAATGGAAGGGACAGTTTCCCGGGTCGCAAGGCGGGGCGTGCTCGGTGCCGGGAAGCAGAGGTCCGATATCTTTGCGAAAGACTGCTTCGCCGCCGATCGAAATGGCATCGAGCGACGCGCCATGGAAGGCATCCCAGAGCGACAGCGTTTTGTGGCGGCCGGTTGCGACCCGCGCGAGCTTGAGCGCCATGCCGATGGCGAGCGCGCCCCCAGGCGCGAACAGGACCTTGGACAGCGGGGCCGGTGCCAGCGAAGAAAGTTTCGCGGCGAGTGCCACCGCCGCTGCGTTGGTGTAGCGGCGTGGCGAGAATGGGAGAGTGTCGAGCTGATGTTTGATCGCCTCGATGACGCGGGGATGCCGATACCCCACCTGATGCACGTTGTTGCCGTGGAAATCCATGATCCGCCGGCCGTCGACGTCGGTGAGCCAGATGCCCTCGCAGGAGGCGAGGGCATTCAGGCACGGGGTCGACAGGGACTGATGCAGGAAATATTCGCTGTCGGCATCGACGAGGTTGCGCGCCTCGCCGTGCAGGTGCTCGGCCTCCCACGCGCGGCGCAACGGTGAAAGGTTGACGTCGCCCTCCGCGGCGAGATCGTCCGGGCCGCGGTTTCGGCGTCTTAGCGACGGCGATGACTTGTTCATTGAGACCTGAGCCGCACGCTGCGCGACCACCGCGTCGGAGCGCGATCAGCCAATCGGCGCCCCGGCGTGATCACCGCCATCCATGCGAATTGACGTCGGCGAACCTTTTGGTCGCCTTCCTCACACGGACATTGTAGTCCAACCGCACGCGCTATCCGCAGGGAGCCGCTGGGGACGCAAGCCGAAGGGTCATCGCCCAGAAGATAGGAGTCTGGCGGCGGGCGCGTGCTCGTCATCGCAAACTTTCGCTACGGCGTCTCGCCCCGCCGGATCCGTTCCTGGATGTCGTCAATGCACGGCAGAAGGTCGGCGATGGTGTCGACGACGTAGTGCGCTCCGCACTGTTGCATCCGCGAAAACGCTCGGCTGCGCTTCGCCGCCTTCTCCGGCGCCGGCAGCGCCTGCCACTCCGCGAGCGGCAGGCCGACTTCGTTGCCGCTGACCGCGAGGCCGACCGTCCACATACCCGCATTGAGACCTTCCTCGACGCCCGGGACTGTGTCGTCGACCTTCACGCAGGATTGCACGGTCGTGACCCCCAGGTTGATCGCGTTCTGCAGGCACATGTAGGGGTAGGGCCGCCCCGCGGGAACGTCGGATGCACAAACGGTGGAATCCGGGTCGTAGCCCTGGCGCTTAGCGTCTTCGCGATTGATCTTCATCATTTCGGTCAAGTAGCCGGTGGTCGATCCGATCTTGGCGCCGCGGTGGCGAAGTTCGGCGACTACCTCCAGCGTGCCCGGGATGAGCGTCGAATATTCCGACAGGCACGCGAGCTGCAGAGGCACGAAGTCGGCGAACATCGCGTCGATGTCTTCGTCGCTCGGCAGGCGGCCATGCGCGTCGCGCCAGCGACTGCGGACCGATTCGAGCTGCGAGATCTTCTGGATGTGCACTTTCTTGTGCGCGCCCATCGGGGCGCGCGCCTCGTCGATCGTAATCGGTACCTTTTTTCGCTCGTAGATCTGCATGAAGACGACGGCGGGCGCCATGCAGCCGAAGTCCATCGTGGTGCCGGCCCAGTCGAGGAGCACCGCCTCTATGGGCCCGCGGTAGGTGCGGCGATAGGAAAAGGTCACGATACACTCTCCTCGACAGTTCGAACGCGCTCTGCGAGCAGGCGGGGTCCGGTTGCCCGGCGTCCTACCACGGCAGCGAGTAAGTCTTGATGTTGGTAAAAAGCTTCATCGCTTCCTGGACACCTTCCTTGTAGCCGAGACCGGAATCCTTGATCCCGCCGAACGGCGTCGATTCGAGTCGGTAACCCGGCACTTCGCGCACGTTCACCGAGCCGACGTTCAGTTCGGCGACGAAACGGGTGATGTAATCAAGGCGATTGGTGCATACCGCCGACGACAGCCCGTAATCGGTGCCGTTGGCGATGCTGATTGCCTCGTCGATCGTCGCAAATCGGATGACCGGCGAAACCGGGCCGAAGGTCTCGTATTTCACGATCGGCATGTCCGGCGTTACGCGATCAAGCACGGT
The DNA here is from genome assembly GCA_963828665.1 of uncultured beta proteobacterium. Taxonomy (GTDB): domain Bacteria; phylum Pseudomonadota; class Gammaproteobacteria; order Burkholderiales; family Casimicrobiaceae; genus PALSA-1003. The sequence continues at coordinate 13,866 of CAWHFL010000015.1, read as the reverse complement.
CGGCGAGTACAGCGCACCGCGCCGCTCGTTGCCGTGGAGCAGCTTCGCGCCGCGCGCTATCGCGTCGTTCACCTTATCCTCGATGGCGCGCGCGGCCGGCTCGTCGATCAGCGTTCCCATGTCGGTAGCCGGGTCGGCGGGATCGCCGTATTTGATCGCGCGGGTCCGGACGAGTAGCGCCTCGACGAAGCCATCGGCGACCGACGCGTGCACGAGCATGCGCTTGATCGCCGTGCATCGCTGGCCCGAGTTCCGGTACGAGCCTGCGGCCGCGATCATCGCCGCTTCCTCGACGTCGGCGTCTTCCATCACGATCAGCGGATCGTTGCCGCCGAGCTCGAGGACTTGGCGCTTGTACACCGCCTTCGCGGCGATGTACTTGCCAACCGCGACGCCGCCGGTGAAGGTGACGAGATCGACGTCAGGGTGCATGAGCATCTCGTCGGCGATCTCCCGCGGATCGCCGGTCACCACCGAGAACATCTCCGGCGGGAGGCCCGCTTCGTAGAGGATGTCGGCAAGCAGAAGCGCGGAGAGCGGCGTCTTTTCGGTCGGCTTCAGCACCATGCGATTGTTGGTCGCGATCGCGGGCGCGACCTTGTGCGCCACCTGGTTGAGCGGGTGGTTGAATGGCGTGATCGCCGAGATCGCGCCCTGCAGCGGCTCGCGCAACGTGTATACCTTTCGTTTCCTGCCTTGCGCGGTGAGGTCGCAGGAAAAGATTTGCCCGTCGTCGTGAAGCGCGGCGTTGCCCGCAAAGAGGAAAACGTCGCAGGCGCGTCCCACCTCGTACACCGAGTCCTTCTTGCACAGGCCCGACTCGGCGGTGATCAGGTCCGCGATCTCCTCGCTGCGCGCCCGTATCAGGTCGATGGCGCGATGGCAAATCCGATAGCGGTCGTGGCGGGAGAGCGTCGCCTTGAAGCGTTTCGCGATAGTCAGGGCATGGCCGACCTCGTCGACGCTTGCTTTGGGCACGGTTCCGACGAGCGCACCGGTATATGGGTTCGTCACCTCGATGACGCGATCGCCGCCGACGAGCTTGCCGGCGATGCGCATTTTTTCACGCCGCACCCGATCACCACTACTTGCCTGGGGCAGTTCCGCCGTCATGTTCATCGATCGTGGCCTAACTTGCTACTGCAGATAGTTGAGCGCAAGGTCGAAGGCGTCGAAATTGCGCCATTTGCGGCTTGGCGCGCCTTCGGCAAGAGCTCGGTTCGCGATCAGCGGGACGCGCTGTTCCGAAATCCCACCATGCGAACGCAGGGGAGCGTCCAGAGCGGACAGGTCGTGCCTGGCGACGCTGGTCCCCAGCACGGTCAGGCGTTCCGACACGATCACCAGATCGCCGATGCGGTCCGGCGGCAGCTCGAACCGTTTCGCAGCCTCGGCGCGCGAGAGCACGAGCTCGACGCCTGCAACCGCGGAGAGCAGTTGAGCTGCGTCGGCAACGCGCTCCTGCGGCAGATAGGCGGTCGCGAATGATCCGAGCGCGCCGTGATGCACGACGTAGGGATCGGTGATCGGCAGAATTACACGTGCCGTGCCAGTGCCGTACCGAGCATCGAGCAGATCCTGGAGGTAAATGATGTTGGGCCGCCCGAAGGCGTCGGTTTTTGCATTCATGCCATGGTCGGCAGTGACGACGATCCTCGCGCCTAGCGCGTCGAACTGGGCGAGGTAGCGATCGATCATCGCGTAGAAGGCGTTCGCGGCAGGCGTTCCTGGTGCTGCCTTGTGCTGCACGTAGTCCGTGGTCGACAAATACATCAGGTCAGGACGCTCACGCTGCATGAGCCTAACGCCGGCGGCGAAGACGAATTCGGAAAGCGCGGCGCTGTACACGGCGGGCAGTGGCATGCCGACCAGACCGAGGATGTCTTCGACGCCATTATTCGTGTACGTGACCTGGTCGGCCTTCTCCGACGAGAAGCAGATACCGCGCATCCCGTGCCCGAGCAGGCTGCGCAGCTTGTCCTTGGCGGTAACCACGGCGATGGCCGCTCCGGCAGCGGCAAAGGCCGCGAGGATCGTTCCGGCGCGCAAGTACTTCGCGTCATTCATCATCACTTCAGCTTGGGCATCGCGGTCCCAGAAATAGTTGCCGCAGATCCCGTGCACGGATGGGGGCACGCCGGTCACGATCGACAGGTTGTTCGGGTTGGTGAAAGAGGGCACGACACAGTCAGCGGTAAGGCAGGTCCCGCGACCGTCGAGCGCCCCGAGGAAGGGCGCGACACCGGCGGCGATCGCCTGGTTGATGTAATCGGGCTCGCAGCCGTCGACGCAGACCACGACCACGGGGCCCGATGGCCAGCGATATTCACGACCGTTGACGGAAAGCGACGTCGCGTGCATCAACGGTTCCGGCGGGAGGAGACCGACGGTGGCCGCCGGCGCGATCCGGACGCTGCGTCCGGGTTGCTCCGGTGCATCCGCTCGCGGCTCGCCAGCACATGATCGAGCAGCGCCTTGCCGGCAGCCGCCGCGCTGCCGGACGCGATGCGATCAACGATTTCCCGGTGCTCCCGTGTCGAGACCGTCATGGACTCGCTCCGGGCGAGCGTCTGATGCCGAAACAGCGAGAGCTCGTTGACCAGGCGCCGGTAGGTCGCGACAAGCTTCGGATTGCCGCAGGCGGCGACAAGCTGGTCGTGAAAGTCCAGATTCAGGTGATAGTAGCTGTCGACATCACGCTTGGCAGCGGCCCTGTCCATGCGATCGACATGCGCGCGCAGCCCGCGAATCTGCTCCGCGGTGGCGATCTGCGCCAGGCGGCGACCGATCCATTCGTCGAGGATTGCGCGCACTTCGTAGATTTGATCGGCTTCTTCGACGCTTATCCTGCGGACGAACACCCCGCGATTCTTCTCGATCCGAACCAGTCCCAATTCTTCGAGCGCTCGGAACGCCTCGCGCACCGGTCCGCGCGAGACGCCCAGGCGACCGGCGAGGGCGGCCTCGGTCAACTTGCTTCCGGCCGCGAGCTCGCCGGCGAGAATGATGCGCTCCAGCTCCTGGCGCACGAGATCGGGGAGCGAATTGCTGCGCACCAGTGCGAGGGCGTGCGCGGCGCGGGCGCGCGACCGCGTTGCCGGTTCGGGCGCGACGGAAAGCGGCAGGGCGGGCATACTTGCGATGATCGTCTCGCCGCTGTAGATTGTCAACAATCTGCAACAGACGACGGGCAGCATGACGGGCAAGCGCCTCCTGCTCGTACGCAGGCGATTGACGCTGGCGTGTCGTTGCGCGCTGCGCCAGTGTAGGATCGCATTGCACCGGGCGGCAACGGGATTGGCCCGGTTGTCGGGCGCATTGTTCAGTGAACTTCACCAAGGGAGGCAGGTAATGAAGCGCTTTTCCATATTCTCGATCCTCGCGCTCGCCGTCGCGATGGTCGCCGCACCTCCGGCGCAGGCCCAGAACGTCGTCACGATCTATGCCGCGGACGGGCTGCGCGACGGCAAGCCGAACTGGTTTGACACCCAGTTCGACGCATTCACCAAGGAAACCGGCATCAAGGTTCAGTACATCGAAAGCGGTTCCGGCGAGGTGGTCAACCGGGTCGAACGCGAGAAGACGAACACGCAGGCGGATGTGATCGTCACGCTGCCGCCGTTCATGCAGAAGGCCACCGCCGACGGAATGGTCGAGCCGTACACCCCGGCCGACGTCAATGCGATTCCGGCTGCAACGCGCGATCCGAAGGGCAACTGGTATCCGCTGGTCAACAACTATTTCTGCCTGATCTACAACGGCTCTGCGCTGCAAGGTCCGCCGAAGAACTGGAACGAACTGCTCGATCCCAAGTACAAGGGCAAGATCCAGTATTCGACGCCGGGGCAGGCGGGCGATGGCACGGCGATGATGGTGCTCGTATTCCACGCGATGGGCAGCAAGGATGCCGGCTTCGAGTACCTGAAGAAGCTGCAACCGAACAATGTCGGCCCGTCGTCGTCGACCGGCAAGCTCGCCGCGAAGGTGAACAAGGGCGAGCTCTACGTCGCGAACGGTGACCTGCAGATGAATTTCGCGCAGATGGCGGACAACCCGAACCTGCGCATCTTCTGGCCTGCCGATGCCAAGGGCCAGCGTACTACATTCTCGCTGCCGTACTACATCGGGCTGGTCAAGGGCGCCCCTCATTCCGCCAACGGCAAGAAGCTCATCGATTTCCTGCTCTCCAAGAAGGCGCAGGATACGGTGAGCTCGATCGCGCGCGGGCTGCCGGCGCGCTCCGACGTGACGCCGACCGACGAAAACTTCAAGCAGCTGCATAAGTTCATGGAGGGCGTCACCATCTGGACGCCGGATTGGGACGCGGTTCTGCGCGACCTGTCGAAGGACGTCGCCCGCTGGCACGAGGTCACCGGCAGCTGAGGAGGCACGTGCCGTGCTAGGGGCGGAGCCCGGGCGCAACGCGGCGGCGATCGACACCGCGCGTGACGAACCCGTCCGACGGCAACCGGGTATCCGCTTCGAAGGCGTCACGGTGGCCTACGGGCACACCGTGGCGCTGGACGACTTCTGCCTCGACATCGAGGCCGGCGAGGTGATGGCGCTGCTCGGGCCGTCGGGCTCGGGCAAGACGACCGCGTTGCGGGCCGTGGCCGGATTCGTCACCCCGGTGCGCGGTCGCATTTTGCTGGGCAATACCGATGTGACGCGGATGCCGCCGTACCGCCGCGGGATCGGAATGGTCGTGCAACAGTACGCGCTGTTCCCGCACATGCGGGTCGAGCAGAACGTCGCCTTCGGCCTCCGCGCGAGCGGGGCGCCCCGGGGTGGGATCGCGGCGCGGGTGGGCGAATGTCTGAAGCTCGTCGGCATGGCTGCCTACGGCAAGCGGTACCCGCAGGAGCTGTCCGGCGGCCAGCAGCAGCGGGTCGCCATCGCCCGGGCGCTGGCTATCCGTCCCAAGGTGCTGCTGCTCGATGAGCCGCTGTCGGCACTCGACGCACAGCTGCGCAGCGGCATGCTGAACGAGATTGCGCGGTTGCATCGCGAACTGCCCGACGTGACGATTCTTTACGTCACCCACGATCAGATCGAGGCGCTGACCCTGGCGGATCGCATCGCAGTGATGAACGAGAGCCGTCTGGTGGACGTCGGAAGTGCGCAGTCGCTCTATCAGCAGCCGCCATCGCGCTTTACCGCCTCGTTCGTTGGCAATGCCAACCTGCTGGCGGTCACCGTCGAGCAGTTCGATCACGCGCACCAGCAGGCGCGAGTTCGCCTCGGACCGTCGACACTGCGGGTTACGGCGTTCGCTACCGCGCATCCGGGAGAAAAGCGGATGCTGTGCATCCGGCCGCACGCGCTCGCCCTCGAGCCACACGCGCCAGCGGATAACATCATCGAGGGGACGGTGACCGAGGTGCAGTGGCGCGGCTCCGCGCATCGGCTGTACCTCGACGTCGACGGCGTGGAGATTTGCGCCGACAGCAAGCCGTTGCGGTCGCCGCCCCCCCGCGGCCAGCGGGTGTCGCTGCACTTCGCGCCCCATGACGCGACGTTGCTCGCGGCCGGCAGTGGCCCATCCGGAGACGGCCGGCGTGCCGAATCCTTCGTCGGCAAGCGCTGATCGTGGCGACTCTGGCCAGCGCAACACTGACGCTCGACGGGGACGGCCGCAGCACCACCCGGATGGCGGCACGGCGATGGATCTGGGTGGTCCTGCCGCTGGCCGTGCTGGCGGGCATTTTCTTCTATCCGCTGTTCTTCATCGTCAAGCAATCGTTGATGGGCGACGCCGGCCCGGCGACCACCGCGCACTATGTCGGGCTGCTCTCGTCGTCGATGTTTCAGGGTGCACTGATTCGCACGATCCAGATCGCGGTGCTGTCTACGGTCGGATGTCTCGCGCTCGGCTTCGTGCTGGCGTTGATCGTCTCATTCGCGCCGTTCCCCGGCGCGCGCCTCGTCAGCGGTTTCATCGACACGATTCTCGCCTTTCCGTCGTTTCTGATCGCGCTGTCGTTCACGTTCCTGTACGGTTCAGCGGGGGCGTTCAATTTCATTTTCATGGACCTGCTGCACACGACACAGCCGCCGATCGACTTCGTGTACAGCAAGTGGGGCGTGATCCTCGCCGAGGTAACGTTCTATACGCCGTTCGTGATGCGTCCGCTGCTGGCCGCGTTCTCGCAGCTCGACACGGCGCTGATCGAAGTCGCGAGCAGCCTCGGCGCAAGGCCGTTTCGGATCATTCGCGAAATCATTTTCCCCGAGGCAGTGCCCGCGCTGCTCGCCGGCGGCAGCCTGTGCCTGCTGCTTACGCTCAACGAATTCGGCATTGTGCTGTTCATCGGCGCGAAGGGCGTCATCACGCTGCCGATGGTGATCTACGGCAAGGCGATCCAGGAGTTCGATTACACCGCCGGCTGCGTGGCGGCCGTCGTCAATATTGCGCTTTCCGTGGGTCTCTATTCGCTCTACCGTTACGTTCTGTCGCGCACTGGAGGCGGCCGTGCTTCTGTCCTCTAGTCTCGGCCGCTGGCTTGCGTGGTGTCTGTTCGCGGTGCTGTCCATCCCGATATTCGGCCTGCCGGTGATGATGGTCGGCGCCGCGAGCATCGCCGGGCAATGGAACGACGTGTTGCCCAGTCATCTGACGCTCCACCACCTGACCGACGCCGTCCGCAGCAACGCGGGCGACGAGTTGCTGACCAGCCTCGTCACCGGCCTGATCGCGAGCGCCGTGGCGCTTGGGCTCGGCACGTGGGCCGCGCTCGCTGTGCGCAACCTGCGCGGACGTGCGGCCAGGATGGCGAGCGTGGTCTTTCTGCTGCCGATAGCCGTGCCGTCGGTATCAGTCGGGTTGGGTCTGCTCGTGGCGTTCAGCCGCCCGCCCTTGCTGCTGAACGGGACCCCGTACATCGTCTTGATCGCGCACGTCGTGCTGGTCTCGGCGTTCGCCTACGGCAGCGTCTCGGCCGGGCTCGCACGGCTGCCCGCGCACTACGAGCAAGTCGCCGCGAGTCTCGGCGCCCGGCCCGCCTATGTGCTGTTCAGGGTCACGCTGCCGCTTATCGCCCCGTCGCTGGTGGCGGCCGCCGGCCTGTGCTTTGCATTGTCGATGGGCGAGCTAGGGGCGACCATCATGGTGTATCCGCCCGATTGGGTGACGTTGCCGATCGGTATTTTCGCGCTCACCGACCGTGGCGTGGTGTTCGACGGCGCCGCGCTGACGATGCTGCTGCTGGCGGTGACTCTGACGGTGCTGATCGTCGTCACCCGCATCCGCACCAGGGCGAGCTTCCGTTAGGGACGATGCGCTTTCGATTGCAGTTACTCGAGGACAGAACATGGTCAACGTTACCCGCGACCCGATTCTCCTGACACCTGGTCCGCTGACGACCTCGCTCGCCACCAAGACGGCGATGCTGCGCGACTGGGGTTCGTGGGATGCAAGCTTCAATGCAGTGACTGCGCGCGTGCGCGAAAGGCTGACGGCCATTGTCAACGGCGGATCCACGCACGTGTGCGTGCCGCTTCAGGGGAGCGGCACGTTCTCCGTCGAAGCAGCGGTCAACACGCTGGTCCCGCGCAACGGCCATCTGCTGGTGCTGATCAACGGGGCCTACGGCAAGCGGCTCGCCCGGCTTACCGAGATGATGGGGCGCAAGCTGTCGGTATTCGAAACCGCCGAGGACGTCCCGACCACTGGCGCCGACGTTGCCAGGAAGCTCGACGCCGATCCGTCGATCACCCATGTCGGCCTGATCCACTGTGAAACGTCGACCGGGATTCTCAATCCATTGCCGGAGATTGCCGAAGCCGTTGCGCAGCGCGGCCGGCGGCTCATCGTCGATGCGATGAGCTCGTTCGGGGCGATTCCGATCGACGCGAAAGCCGTGCCGTTCGATGCGCTGATCGCCGCATCCGGCAAATGCATCGAAGGTCCTCCGGGGATGGGTTTCGTCTTTGCCCGCAAGAGCGCGCTCGAGCAATGCGCGGGTAACTCGACGTCGCTTTCGCTTGACCTGTATGACCAGTGGACCTATATGGAAAAGACGACGCAGTGGCGCTACACGCCGCCCACGCACGTCGTCGTCGCTCTCGATGCTGCGCTCGATCAGTACCTCGCCGCGGGCGGCCAACCGGCGCGCCTCGCGCGCTACACGGCTAACTGCGAGATGCTGATCGCGGGCATGAAGGAGATGGGCTTCCGGCCGTTTCTGGATGCGCGGATCCAGGCGCCGATCATCGTGACTTTTCATGCGCCCGCGGACCCGCGCTACGCGTTCAAGGCCTTCTACGACAAGGTGCGCGACAAGGGCTTCATCCTCTATCCGGGCAAGCTGACGCAGGTCGAGACGTTTCGTGTGGGTTGCATCGGTGCGATCGGGCCGGACGAGATGCGCCACGCGGTCAACGCCGTGCGCGATGCGCTGGTGGATCTGGGCATTCGACAGGTCGCGCCGGCCGCGGTCAAGGCAGCTTAAGCGACGAGGGCGGATGGCCCGGCCACGCGCCGCGGCCTTCGCTTCGGGCTAGCGGCTCGAGGCGCGCATGCAGTAACGCCGACAGCGCTCGGATGCCCGGTGAGTCGGGACCAAGCGTGCCGTGACGCAGCAGGCAGTCGAGGATGACCAGGCTCGCGTCCGCCGTGACCGCGTCATCGCCCTCGCCGGCGGCGATCAGTCGCGCGGCGTCAGAAAGCGAGAGCTGACGGTGCTCGACGGCCTCGCCGTCCTGGTTGGCCGGGACGAAACCGGCATCGAGCTCGAGGTCGTAGACGAAAATGGTTTCGCGTTGCAGGCCCTGCGGCTGCGCGCGGCAGATATCGATGCTTCCTTGTGGCCGGGCCCTCGCCGCGACGTCCGCCGGGACGCCGGCCTCCTCCCATGCCTCCTTCACCAGCGTATCGAGCGCGCCGTAGCCGGTGGCGATGCCGCCGCCGACCAGATTGTCGAGGAGGCCCGGATCGATAGCCTTGGCGGGACTCCGTCGCGCGACCCACATCGTCAGGTCGCCGCCGCGCTGCACCAGGCCGTTGACGTGCACGGCGTAGGTGCGAACGCCGAAATAGCGCGCCGCCGCGCGCTCGATGTCGACCAGCGGCGCGGCACCGAACTCGACGGCCACCGCGTAACGTTCGTCGCGCCAGGCGGAGAGCAGACCTTCACCGGACAGCGCGCGGGCAACCTCTTCGATGCCGGCGGTTCGCGCGGCGCAGTCGGCGAGCGTTGGAGCGAGGCGAACTTCGTCGCCGCTGGCGTCGAAGACCGCGGCGAAGGCGGGCAGCCGCGCGGCGCGCACCGGATCGATCCAGCCGACCGTCCTGTCGCCGACACGGAAGGGAATATAGTCGCCTTGCGGCGCGGCCAGCGCCCGCGCGAGCCGCGCATGGATCGCGGGTACAATGCCGTCGGCCCTCATTCGACGATTGTATCTTTCGTCCGCCTTTCGTGCCCTCCGACGTACTCGCGCTGTTCGACCTCGATCACACGCTGCTTGCGCTCGACAGCGACGAAGCCTGGGTCGATTTCCTGATCGGCGAGGGCGCGCTCGACCGCGCCGTATTCGAGCAGGGCAACCGCGCAATCGTCGAGCGTTATCGACGCGGCGTGGCCGGCGTGCTGGAGTTCACCGAGTTCTACCTGGGCACGCTCAAAGGCCGTGATCTGCCGCAGCTCCGCGCCTGGCGCGCCGATTATTTCGCGCGCTCGATTCGGCCCGCGATTCCGGCCGCCGCCCGTGCATTGGTCGAGCGGCATCGCCGCGCCGGCGACCTCCTGGTGCTGACGACCGCGACCAGCCGCTTCCTGACCGCGCCGATAGCCGAGGAGCTGGGCTTCGAGCATTTAATCGCGACCGAGCCCGAAATCGTCGCCGGCCGCTATACGGGCAAGGTTTCAGGGATCCCGAACATGCGCGAAGGCAAGATAGCTTGCCTCGAGGCATGGTTGGCGCAACGGCAGCAGCGGATCGCCGATTTTCGGGAGAGCTGGTTCTACAGCGATTCGCGCAACGATATTCCGCTGCTCGAGCGGATCACGCATCCAGTCGCGGTCAATGCCGACGCGGCCTTGGCGACGCTGGCCCGCGCCAGGGCATGGCCGACGATCGAAATCCGGTAATATCCGCGCCTTCGTATCCTGACCCGCGATGGCAATGAGCGCACGCATCCTCGATGGCAAGACACTGGCGGCACGGTTGAACGCTCTCTTGAGCGAGCGCGTCGCGGCGCGCGTTGCGCGGGGTTTGCCGCGGCCCGGGCTAGCCGTCGTGCTGGTCGGCGAAAACGCCGCTTCGCAGATCTACGTTCGCAACAAGCGCAAATTCACCGAAGCCGCGAACATGCTGTCCTTTTCCCACGACCTGTCGGCTGACACTTCCGAAGCCGAGCTGCTGGCGCTGATCGACAAGCTGAATGCGGACCCGACAGTGCATGGGATCCTGGTCCAGTTGCCGCTGCCGACGCACATCGACCCCGAGCGAGTGACCGAGCGCATCGACCCACGCAAGGACGTCGACGGTTTTCATCCTTACAACATCGGCAGGCTAGTGCTGAAGCGTCCGGTGCTCCGCCCGTGCACGCCGTACGGCTGCATGCGCCTGCTGGCGGAAACCGGCGAAGATCTGGTGGGAAAACATGCGGTGATCATCGGGCAATCGAACATCGTCGGCCGACCGATGGCGCTGGAGCTCCTGATGGCCCGCTGCACGGTGACCGTCTGCCATTCGGCGACGCGCGATCTGCCGGGGATCGTGGCCCAGGCCGATGTGCTTGTCGCCGCGGTCGGCAAAGCCTATTTCGTCGCCGCCGACTGGATCAAGCCAGGCGCCATCGTCATCGATGTCGGCATGAACCGGAATGCCGAAGGCAGGCTCTGCGGCGACGTCGATACCGCGGCCGCAGAGCGCGCGGCGTGGATCACGCCGGTGCCGGGCGGCGTCGGGCCGATGACGATCGCGATGCTCCTGGAAAATACTGTCAAGGCCGCGGAGCTGCAGGACCAGGCCTGAACCTCCCCGGCCTCGGGGCTCGCCCTTATTTCGGCGGCGGCGCGGGGAATTGCACGTACGGCTGCTTGGGTTCCTTGTCCGGCGGTACGTACGCCGGCGCCTCGCTCCCGGTCGGACCGAGGTGGCGAATGAAGCGGTAGAGCGCGCGCTGGTCCGCATCGGTCATCGCGTGGAGTGCGAACCAGGGCATCGGCGGGCGCGTTTGGACTGATTTCGCGGTCTTCAACCATTGCGCCTCGGTCAGCTTTTGCATGTAAAGCCGCAGGTTGACGGGATACGTCGTGCCCCACGGGCCACGCCAGCCGAGCTGATCCCCTACCAGCCATTCTTTCTCAGGCACCTTGCCACCGCTCATCGCGTAGCCAGGCGTGTGGCAGTCGTTGCAGCCGCCGATTTGCACGATGTATTTGCCGCGCTCGAGATCCTTGCTCGCGCCCGGATGCGATTTCGGCGCATCCGCCGCATGCGCCGCGAAAGCTGCCAGGCAGGAGACGGCGAATGAAACGATTGGACAAGCGAAACGGATCATGTCGCATTTCCTTCGGGTAAGCTGAAGGCCGCGATTCTATCGCAACCGAATTTCCGTGCAAGGCTCAGGCGCCGCGCAAGTGCCAGGCCTTGGGACGGGTGAACGTCTGGATGCCGTAGGTCGACAGCGTCAATCCAATGCCGGAATGACCGACGCCCGACCAGGGCAGCCTGGGGCTCACACGGTCGCAGCAGTTCCAGTACACCGATCCCGACCGGACCCTCGACAGGATCCTGCGCGCGCGCTTTTCGTCCGGCGTGTAGACGCCCGCGGTAAGGCCGTACTCGCTGTCGTTCATCAGCAGCACCGCCTCGGAGTCGTCCTTGACCTTCTGGATGCCGATCACCGGGCCGAAGCTCTCTTCGCGCATTACGCTCATCCGGTGGTCGACTTCGGTGAGTACCGTGGGCTCAAACCAGTTGCCTTTGCGTTTGATGATGTTGCCACCGGTCATCAGACGCGCGCCGCGACGTTTCGCCTCGATCACCTGCTTTTGCAGCACGTCGAGTTGCGGTCGACGAGTGATCGGTCCGATATAGGTCTTGTCGTCGAGCGGATCGCCGAGCGAAAAGCCCTTTACCTCGGCGACGAAGGCATCGACAAACGCGTCGTGGACGCTTTCGTGCACGTAGATGCGCTCGACCGAGCAGCACGACTGGCCGGTGTTGTAAAAGGCGCCGTCGGCGATGCTGGCTGCGGCGCTTCTCACGTCGACATCTTCGCAGACATAGACGGGATCCTTGCCGCCGAGCTCGAGCTGCACCTTGGTCATCCGGCGGCCGGCAGCGGCGCCGATCTTGGCACCGGTTGCGTACGAGCCGGTGAAAAAGACGCCGTCGACCGGCTGCCTCAGCAGCGCCGCTCCGGTCGCGGCCCCGCCGTATACCGGAACGAACACGTCCTCCGGAACGCCGGATTCGTGCATCAGCTCGGCGATGTGCCTGCCGGTCAGCGTCGCGAATTCCGAGGGCTTGTACAGCACGCTGTTGCCGGCGAGCAGGGCCGGGACGAAGACGTTGCCGCCGACGAAATACGGATAATTCCAGGCGGAGATGTTGGCGATGACGCCCAGCGGCTCGTGCGAAATGCGCTCCTCGAGATTCTGCTTGACGTCGGCAAAGACTTTTTCCTCGCGCAGCACGCCGGCCGCTTCGGCCAGGAAGAAGTCGAGGCGCGGCAGCAGGCCGTTCAACTCGTTCCTCGACTGGCGGATCGGTTTGCCGACCTCGAGCGTCAGCGTGTGGGCCAGCGTTTCCAGCGAGGTGACGACCCGCTCGCGGAAGGCGCGGATCGCGTCGAGGCGTTTTTTGAGCGGCAGCGACGCCCAGTCCGCTTGCGCGGCGCGGGCGACGGCGTATTTTCTGCGCACCGCGCTGCCGCGGTCTTCGTCGATGTCGGCAATCGCCTCGCCGGTCGCAGGATTGGTGATTTTCATCGGTGGCTTTCGATCAGCGTCGGGCGCGCGAGAGGAAATCGTCGAGGATCGGCGTGTCGTCGAGCAGGCTCGCATCACCCGGATCGTGGAATTCGGGATGCCATTGCACACCGAAGACGTACGAGGGTCCCGACCATCGCAGTGCCTCGACCAGGCGATCGGGCTCCGACCAGGCCTCGACGACGAGGTCGCGGCCGAGATCCTTGGCCGCCTGATGGTGGACTGAATTGGTCCTGGCCAGCGCGCCATCCGGGTAAAGCGCCGCGAGTCCGGTGCCCGGCACGATGACGGTCGTATGGACATTGGCGGCGTAGAGGTCCCAGTTGCGATGTTCGAGCGCACCCGGCCGCTGCGTTGTGATGTCCTGATACAGCGTGCCGCCATGCGCCACATTGATGATCTGCGCGCCGCGGCATACGCCGAGCACCGGCTTGCCTTCGGCAACGAAGGCCTTGAGCAGCGCGATCTCGTAGTCGTCACGGACGCGGTCGCCGTTCCATTCAGGGCGCAGCGCCGTTTCCCCGTAGGACTCGGGACAGACGTCGGAGCCGCCCATCAGCAGCAGCGCATCGAGCTCGCGCGCGTAGTCGCCGACGTTGACCGGGCTGCCGACGCGTCGCGTCGACCCGTCCGGCGACGGAATCATCAACGCTAGCGCATCGCGCTGCATCACCCAGTGCGCCATGTTCTGCTCGATGTACTGCAAGGTCATGCCCTTGAACAGCGCCCGCTGCGGATCGGCGTGCAAAAAGCAGGCGGAAATGCCGATTTTCAGCATCGAGAGCGTGCGCTGCTGGGCGCGGTCGCCGCACGCCGGACGCTCACATCGCCTCGGCGAAGATCCGCTCGAAGTCGGCGCGCGTGCACTTGCGGGGATTGGTCTGGTGGCAGGTGTCGAGGATCGCGACGTCGGCCAGTGCCGGAA
>CAWHFL010000014.1:0-237861 GCA_963828665.1 uncultured beta proteobacterium | reverse complement strand
CTCTCTCTCCGCCAATGACCGTTTTTAACCCGCTCGGCGCGACTTCCTTGCCCTTTAGCCTCATCCCCATATTCGACGAGCTTCCGACAATTCGAAGATTCATGGAGACGATATGAAACCCTGTTCAACCAAGCCTTTGGTCCGACGCGCCCTGGCCGTCGCGGCGAGCGTGCTCGCCGTGAGCTCTGCGCTGGCCGGTGAGATCACGCTGTTCGAAAACCCAGCGTTCGGCGGCCGCCGCATCGTCCTGACCACCAGCGTTGCAAACTTCGATCGCGGCAGTTTCAACGATCGCGCCTCGTCGATGATCATCGCCAGCGGATATTGGGAGGTTTGCACCGATGCCCGCTTTCAGGGACGCTGCACGCGCTTCGGTCCCGGTCGATACGACTCGCTCGGCGGATTGAGCGACAGCATTTCATCGGTTCGTGAAGTGGCCGGACCGGCCCGTGGAGGCGGAGGTGGAGGCGGGGGAGGGGTCGGTCGGGGCGGCGGGCCGCGCATTCAGCTCTTCGAGGTACGCAACTTCGGCGGGCGCTCGATCACTCTGACAAGCAATGTCTCCGACCTGGAGCGAAGGGGCTTCAACGATCGCGCAGATGCGGCAGTCGTTCGCGGCGCCGTGTGGCGGTTGTGCACGGACGCGCGGATGCAGGGAAACTGCCGCGACTTCCCGCCGGGGCGCTACAACGATCTCGGGCCGCTCGGCGGAAAGGTCAGTTCGGCGATGATCGTTCGATAGTCGCTTCGGGACCGTACGCCGGCGAGCAACGCCAACAACTCCCGGGGAGAAAATCAATTGACGACAAAGCTCGACAACCCGTTGAAGCGGGAATTGAGCATACTCGGCAGGCCCTACACGCTCACGCTGTCACCGCAGGGCCTTGCTCTTGCTCCGAAAGGACGACGCAAAGGCTACGAATTGGAGTGGGTGGATCTGGTGAGCGGCGATGCGGCGCTGGCGGTGGCGCTGAACGCTTCGCTGGCGCACGGCCCCAAATCCGAGACCGCACGACCGAAGGCATCGAGCATCAAGCCGACCGCGAGTGCTAAGCGGTCGGCTCGAACGCCGCGCAAGCGGCGATAGCTCATTCGCGGGGTTCCGCGCTTGGGGTAGCTTGCCGGTCAGCGCGACTTCCTGTCCGGCGCGTTCCTGTCCTGCTTGTCGTCGAGCGCCTGTTCCACGTTACCAACACCCTTCTGTATCTTGCCCTCGACCTGTCTTGCCGTGCCCTTGACTTGCTGGGTCTCGCTCCCCGTCATTTCGCCGAACTTTCGTTGCACTTTGCCGGCTACGTCCTTGGCGCTACCCTTCACTTGATCACGATTCATGGTGTGCCCTCGTTGATGAACTCAATGAACTGCCCACCAACGATAGGCTGACGGAGCAGGTCTGACCATCAGCCAACGTCTGAAGTTGCTGTAGGACCGTGCCGCGATCGGCTGGCAATGCTTTGCCCATGGGCTTCCGATGGCATCCGAGCTTGACCGGTGCCGGCATGGACCGTTCAAACGCGTAGGCAAAAGAGGAGATTAAGGCCCACGGGAGGGTGCAACTGCCTCCGACAGATCGTGGGGCAGGTCGATCCAGAAGCGCCATCGCCGCGCTGCCCAGTACGCGCCGGCGTAATCGATTCCGACACGCGGTCCGGTCATCACGCGCTTGACGGGCACGCGGACACCGCGGTCCTCGAGCCACATGCGCGTCGACTGCGTCGCATCGATACGATCGAGGCGGCGATCGACGCGAAGGTAGCTGGTGACGCGGCCCGGACCCGATACCAGCATTCGCTGAGCGCCTCCTGCGGTCAGAACGCCGCGGATCAGCACGCCCTCGGGATTGCCGGCGCCCGCCGTGCTGAAATTGAGCAGCCAATGCATGCCGTAAACGAGATAGACGTAGGCTGTACCGCCATCGGCGTACAGCGGTTCGACCCGCGCGGTTCGCCGTCCGCCGAACGCGTGCGACGCGCGATCCCTCGGACCTTTATACGCTTCCACGTCGGTGATCATCGCGGCGAGTTGGCGGCCGCGATCGTAACGTATGATGAACTTGCCCAACAGGTAGCGCGCGACGCGCAGCGTAGGACGGTTGAAGATGGCGCGATCCAGCCGCAATGGTGGAGCGGTGTCCATGGCGCGTCTTTTAGTGCCGCATCGCAAGCATCGCCCTGAGGAGCACCGGCTCGTCCCACGGCACGTCCGCTGGGCATTCACGCAACCAGGTGCTGCGCGGATCGCGCAGCCATTCGCGCGGAAAAATGGCGACGCTCGGCCCGGCTTCCGCGGGTGGATCGACTCGCGGGCCGGTGGGCAGTCCACGCAGCTTCTTCGCCATCGCGACGCCGAGGTCGGCGCCGACACGCTCGCCCATGTGCATGTGCGTGACGACCCTGCGGTTGATCTCGAGAAGATATGCGCGGCCATCCTCGTCGAGCACGAACTGGACGTTGCAAAAGCCGCTGATGCCGAATGCCCTGCACAGCGCGTCGGCGTAGGTTTCGCTTTCCGGGGAGCGCACGAAGCGCAGCACCGACGTCTGTCCTTTGCACGGCAGCGTCGCCACTTGCCGTTCCCAGGCAAATCGGGCCAGTGCTTCTCCCTCCCAGGCCGCGATCGCCTGGGAGTGATACGCGCCGCGGACGAAAGACTGCACCAGCAATTGCGGCGGCCGCCGTTGGCCGAGATCGAGCTGGTCGGGACGTAAAAGCGATTGACCTTGATCGATCAGATCGTCGGCGTCGGTGACGATGGCAACGCCTTCGCCGGCGAATCCGAAACGGCGTTTGAGAACCAGTGGATAGCCGAGCGTCGCGGCGCAGCCGATCGCTTCGTCGAGGTCGTCGACCAGCGCGTACGCCGGCAGGCGAATCCCCAGCGCCTCGGCCGCCGGCGGCAGCAGGATCTTGTCGATGCTCGTCTGATAGAAAGCCGGATCGCCGAGCGAGGTCTGGATAAGCGCCTCGAGAGCGAAGCGGGTGGCCGAGGGGAGGTCGGGCGGCGGCTCGAGCGCCAGCGCGAACAACAGCCGGACTGCCATTTCATCGCAGGGCACGAGCAGGCGCGGCGCTGTGTCATCGACCGCCGCGATCAGCGACTGCAGCCATTCCATCGGGATCGCGTTGCCGGCGAGCACATGTCGTTTCGCGATGTAGCGCGATTTCGCCGCCAGCGAACCTGCGGGCGCGAGCAAGGAGACCTCGCAGTCGGCCTTGGCCAGAGTCCGCGCCATTCGCGCCGGACCGAGCCATTGCGAGGCCGTCGAGACCATCAGCAGCGGTTCGTTCATCGGCCGGAGCAGCCCGCGTGCGTGGCATCGCCTGCGCGCATTATCGGCTGGGCAATCCGGCGTCGCGAATCACCGTCGCCCAGCGTTGGCGGTCGGCGCGGATATCGGCCGCGAATTCCTCCGGCGTGCCGCCTACGGGCTCCATGCCCAGGTTGGCGAGCTGCGCGCGCATGTCCTCCATCGCGAGGATCCGTGCCAGCTCATCGTGCAGCCGGATGACGATTTCGCGCGGCGTGCCGGGAGGAAGCAGCACGCCGTGCCAGGTCACGACGTCGAATCCGGGAAAGCCCGATTCCGCTACGGTGGGGATGTCGGGAAAGGCGGCAGTACGATGCAAGCCGGTCACTGCGAGCGCGCGTAACTGCCCGGCACGGATCAGCGTGGCCACCGTCGCCAGATGGGTGAAGATCACCGGCACTTCGCCAGACAGCACGTCCTTGACTGCGGACGCCGTTCCCGCGTACGGGATCTGCAGCAGCTTGATGCCGGCGCGCCGACTCAGCAGGGCAGCCGCCATGTGCGAAGTCGATCCGATGCCGCTGCTGGCGTAAGCGAGCGAATCCGGCTGCTGCCGCGCGCGCTCGATCACGTCGCGCAACGAGCTGACTCCCAATTTGGGTGTCGCCGCGACGACGATCGCAAGGCTTGCTAGTTTGATGACCGGGACGAGCGCGGTTTCGTCGACGACGTCACCGACTTGCGCGATCGGCACGATGGCGTTGGTGCCGTTGTTGCCCAGAAGAATCGTGTACCCGTCAGGTGCTGCGTTGGCCATATAATCCAACGCGATCCGTCCCGCGGCGCCCGGTCGGCTTTCGACGACGACAGGCTGCCCCAGCGCATCGCTTAATCGCGCCCCGATCAATCGGGCGAGAATGTCGCTGGTGCCGCCGGACGTATTGGGGATGATGAAGTGGATCGGGCGCACCGGATAATCGCCGTCGTTCTGGGCGAAAGCCGGCGCGTCGTTTGCAGCCGCAAGCAGAATCGCCATGCGGGCGATAAATCGCCGGCGCGAAATCATGCGCGTACCCGCAGTTTGCAACAGGACGGTCAACATCGATTCGCAGTCATTGCACCGGCAAGCCGGAGAGTGTCCTTTATCGCAGCACCCCGACGCTAGCGCATATTGCCCGTATGGCCAAGCGAATAGCGGCCCGGCTGCGGCCACACGGTGAGCCCGTGCGGCTCGCGACCGACCGGGATGCTGATGACATCGCCGGTTGCCGTGTCGATCGCGTAGACGACATTATCGTAGCGACCGGCAAGCCACAGCCGTTTGCCGTCGGCGCTGACATTGCCCATGTCCGGGCTGCCGCCGCCCGGAATCGGCCATGTCGTCTCGATCTTGCGCGTGGCGAAATCAATGACCGAAACGCTGCCCTTGCCGTGCGGAGGACCATGGATCTTGTGCGATCCCCGATTGGCGACATAGAGCTTTTTGCCGTCGCGACTCGGGTACAGGCCGTGCGTGCCGATGCCGGTGGCAATGAAATCGATTTGCCGGAAGGCGGCGCCGTCGACGACGAACACCCCGTCGGCCTCCATGTCCGCAACGTAGAAGAGCTTGCCGTCGGGGGAGACGCGAATGTCCTGCGGCATGCTGGCGGGCATCGTGCCCAAATTCGGATCGGCGCCGGCCCTGGCCCTGATCGCCATGTTTCGCGGCGCCGGCTTGGAAAGCTTCAGGTAGCCCAGCACCTTGCGCTCGACCAGGTCGATCTTCACCAGGCTGCCCTGAAACTCGCAGGTGAATATTGCGAAGCGGCCATCGATCGAAAAATCGGCGTGGTTGATGCCGTCGCATTGCGGCGTCGAGAGCGACTGCTGCAACTGCATCGAATGCGCATCGCGAAAATCGAGCCGCTTGCGCGATTCGGCCACGATGATCGCCGAGCGTCCGTCGGGCGTGAAATACATGTTGTAGGGATCGTCGACGACCACCGGCTTGCCGGGTTTGCCGGTCGCGGGATCGATCGGCGTCAGGCTGCCGTCGGTCCGGCCTTCGGCGTTGTTGGCGACCCACAGGGTCTTAAGGTCCCAGGAAGGCACCACGTGCTGGGGATTGACGCCGACCTTGAAGCGGTCGACAACTTTCATCGTTGCCGGATCGATCACATAGACATCGTTCGATTGCACGTTGGGCACATAGACGCGGGGGAGTGCGCCGGCGACGGCGCCGCTAAGCTTGCCGGCAGCGGCTTCGCTGTACAGGTTGGATGGATCGGGAACCGGCGGCATGCCTGGGACCGTGACGATGGCATCGGCGGCTGGCGAGGGCGGCACATCGCCCGCTACGGTAAAGGATAGCGCCGCGGCTGCGAGGCAAAGCGTTGCGACGAGGGTGCGGCGGGGTGAGCGGTGTTGCATCGAGCATCCTGTGATCGGCGATCAGCGAATTATCGCCGAAATTACGTGCTGGGCCGATCACTGCCGCTTGGTCGCCCTCCGGATCGCCTCCACCGTTTGCGCAACGATGATGTCGACGCCAAGCTGGCCAAGCTCTGCGGTAGCGCGACGAGGGTCGCCGTAAGCGCCCTGCGCGGCGGTTGGCTTGGCGGCCGCCGCCAATTGATCGGCGCGCACCAGATCGGGCGCGAGCGCCAAGGTCAGCGCCGTATCAGCCAGCCCGGCGTGCGATCCGATCTCTTTATCGGAGTAGCCGCGGCGCTTCAGTGCCTGGACGTACGCCGTCTGGGTGGCGCGGTAGTACTCCTCGATCGCGTGCACGCGCGTGCCCCCTGCATGCCACTCGCGGTTGAGGCGAGCTGCGACGGCGATTTCGTTCTTCTGATATCCGCCGTGATCGCCGAGAAAGACAATATCGTGAAACCCCGCCTGCCTGAAGCTCCGTGCCGCATACTCGAGCGTCTTTTCGAATGTCGCATCGGGAACGGTGATGGTTCCGGGAAATCGCATGTGCTGCGTCGGCGGGTCTACGCCGCCTTCCGGCACGTAAGCGATCACCGGCGCCACCAGCGCATTGCCGAGAGCCCGTGCAATCTTTTCCGACAGCATCTTCGCTCGGACGTTGTGCTTGCCGAGCGCCATCCACGGACCATTTTGTTCGGTGGCGCCGATGGGGACAATGATGGTGGTCTTGCCGGCGACGATAGCGTCGCGGAGCTCGGTCCAGGTCAGATCGTCGACGAACACGCTGGCCGGCGGCTGAGCGAACGCGCCGGCCGCGGCCAGCGCACAGGCGCATAGCGCGCCGCGGAAAAGGGCAGCGATCATCGGCGCATCTTAGGCGATTGGGTGGATGCGAGCCAGGCTCTGTCGATCTAAGCGGTCGAGGGCAGGGCGCAACCGAGCTCGCCGCGCACCCGACGAGGTGATGTTCCGTTACGCCACGCTGGAGAACAGATGCGATCTGCTATAATTTCGCCCCAAGCGCCCGTAGCTCAGTTGGATTAGAGTACCTGGCTACGAACCAGGGGGTCGTGGGTTCGAATCCTGCCGGGCGCGCCAAACAATCAACGGGTTAGGCACTAAATGCCTGGCCCGTTTTTGCCTGGCCCGTTTTTCGCTCGACGCGACTTTTGCGCGACTTGCGCGCTACCTGTGGTCCGGCGCGCGCAATTTCGTGATGCTGGATCCGGTGCGCGCGCCGGACCACATCTTCCGCGTCGCCGACCGCATGCGTACCGAGCGCGATTTCGACTGCTTCCTTTAACGGAACGGGGACATGGCCGAACAACCCACAGCGCAGGGCGACGTGCCGCCCATTGCGGACGCCGAAACCGATGCTTTCTGGTACAAGGATGCAGTCATCTACCAGCTGCACATCAAGGCGTTCTTCGACGCCAACGATGATGGGATCGGCGATTTCCCCGGGCTTGCGGAGAAACTCGACTACGTCAAGGACCTGGGCGTCAACACGATCTGGCTGCTGCCGTTCTATCCATCCCCATTGCGTGACGACGGCTACGATGTCGCCGACTACGTTGACGTCCACCCGTCATACGGGACGAGCGCCGACTTCCACCATTTCGTCCGCGAGGCCCACCGCCGCGACCTCCGCGTCATCACCGAACTGGTCATCAACCATACCTCGGACCAGCATCCGTGGTTCCAGGCAGCGCGGCGTGCGCCCAAGGGCTCGCCGACGCGCGACTACTACGTGTGGAGTGATGACCCGAACAAATATGCCGGAACGCGGATCATCTTCACCGACACTGAGAAGTCGAACTGGGCGCACGATGAGGTGGCTGACGCGTACTACTGGCACCGGTTCTTCGGCCATCAGCCCGATCTCAACTTCGACAATCCGCAGGTTCGCGAGGCGATCTTCCGCGTCATGCGATTCTGGCTCGATCTCGGCGTCGACGGCTTCCGCCTCGATGCCATTCCGTACCTCGTCGAGCGCGAAGGCACCAACAACGAGAACCTGCCGGAAACCCACGCAGTGCTGAAGGAGCTGCGCGCGCTCGTCGATGCGCACTATCCCAACGTGCTGCTGTTGGCCGAGGCGAATCAGTGGCCGGAGGACGTGCGCGAATATTTCGGCGACGGCGACGAGTGCCACATGGCATACCACTTTCCGCTGATGCCGCGGATGTACATGGCGATCGCGCAGGAGGACCGGCACCCGGTCACGGAGATCATGCAGCAGACTCCGGACATTCCGGATAACTGCCAGTGGGCGATATTTCTGCGCAACCACGACGAGCTCACGCTCGAGATGGTGACGAGCAAGGAGCGCGACTACATGTACCAAATGTATGCCGCCGATCCGCGCGCGCGCGTCAACGTCGGCATCCGCCGCCGTCTGGCGCCGCTGCTCGAGAACGACATCAGCCGCATCAAGTTGATGAACAGCCTGCTGCTCTCGATGCCCGGGTCGCCGATCCTCTATTACGGCGATGAGATCGGCATGGGCGACAACATCTACCTGGGCGACCGCGACGGCGTGCGCACGCCAATGCAATGGCGGCCCGAACGCAACGCCGGTTTTTCGCGTGCGGATCCGCAGCGGCTGTACCTCCCGCCGATCATGGACGCCATCTACGGCTACGAGTCCGTCAACGTCGAGGCGCAGCTTCGCGAGCCCTCGTCGCTGCTCAATTGGACGCGCCGAATGCTCGCGGTGCGCAAGGGCTTCCACTCGTTCGGCCGCGGCAAGCTGACCTTCCTCCGGCCGGGCAACCGCAAGATTCTCGCGTACGTGCGCGAATACGCCGATGAAGCCGTGCTGTGCGTCGCCAATCTCGCCCGGAACGCGCAACCGGTCGAGCTCGATCTCTCACGCTTCAAAGGGCGCGTCCCCGTCGAGCTCATGGGACGCACGCCGTTTCCTCCGATCGGCGATCTGCCGTACCCGCTCACTCTCGCCGGCCACGGCTTCCTGTGGTTTCGGCTTGCCACGGGGGCGGACGTGCCGGAGTGGCATGAGGAGCGCGTGCCGCGCGAGGAGCTGCCGGTACTCGTGCTATTCGACGGCTGGGCGAGCCTGTTCCGTGAGCGCGTCGTGCCGTGGCGCATCGCGCTGGCCGAAAAAGGCCGCGCGCAACTGGAGCGCGAGGTGCTGCCCGAGTTCGTGGCGGGCCGGCGCTGGTATGCGGCAAAAGGCGAGCCAGTGACGCGTGTGGCGCTTGTCGACTACGTGGAGTGGCAGCCGAAAGAACGGGCATGGCTGATCGCGCTGGCGCGGGTCGAGGGCGCGAGCGGCGATCCGCAGACCTATTTCCTTCCGCTCTCGATCGTGTGGGACGACGGCAGCGAAGAGTCGTTGCGAGCGGTTGCGCCGCTCACCGTGGCCAAGGTCCGGCAGCAAGCCAAAGTTGGCGTCATAGCGGACGCCTTCGCCGACGAGACGTTCTGCCGTGCGCTAGTCGCGGCGATCGGCGCGGGCACACAGCTCAAGACGGCGACAGGCAATCTCCGCTTTACGCCAACCGGCGCCTTCGATCGGCTGGCCGGGGCTGGTATCGACCAGTTGCAAGTCGCCCTCCCGAGCGCGCAAAGCAGCAATACTGTCGCGGTGCTCGGCGACAGGCTGTTTATCAAGGCGTATCGAAGGCTGCAGGCCGGCGTGAATCCGGAGGCGGAGATGGGCCGCTATCTCACCGACGTCGCGGGGTTCGCGAACAGCGTTCCCGTCGCCGGCACGCTCGAATATGCCGATAGCAGCGGACGCGCGATGACGCTGGCGCTGCTACAGGCCTACGTCGGACATCAAGGGGACGGCTGGACTACCACGCTCAACTACCTGGAGCAGTATCTGGAGCAACCGCCCGCCACGACGGCGTCGCTGGCGACACCTTCCGCGGCGTCGACGACAGCTCCGGCGGCAACGCCGCCGACGAGCGTTCACGGCGGCTATCTGGCGCTCGTGCGCGCGCTCGGCGTGCGCACTGGCGAGCTGCATGCGGCGTTGGCGCAAGCGCGCGGCGACCCCGCATTCGAGCCGGTGCCGATCGCTCCGGGGGAGATCACGGCGTGGGCCAAGCGTACGCACGCGGAGGCGAGTGCCGCCCTCGATCGTCTTGAGCGACGATTGGCCGACCTGCCGGAGACTGTGCGCATCGATGCCACTCGCGTGCTCGCCGGGCGCGCAGCGCTTCTGGCACGCATCGACAAGCATGCGGACGATCGCGGCGCCGGCATTCGAACGCGCATCCACGGCGATTACCATCTCGGCCAAGTGCTGGTCGTGCAGAATGACTTCGTGATCATCGACTTCGAGGGCGAGCCCACGCGCACGCTCGACGAGCGCCGCGAAAAACAATCGCCGATGAAAGATGTCGCCGGCATGCTCCGCTCGTTCGACTACGCGCTCAACGCAGCGCTGCTGCGCATCGTCGGCGGCAATGCCGAAACCCAGGCGCTGCGCCAGCGCCTGGGTGCAGAGTGGCTGCACGAAACGCGGAAGATGTTCGTGGAAGGGTACGACGTCGTCGCGACGGCCGCGGGCCAGCCCGGCGCGGCGGCGCAGCGCCATGGGCTGCTGGAGTTGTTCCTTCTGGAGAAGGCAATGTACGAGCTCAACTACGAAGTGGAAAACCGGCCGGACTGGGTGCGCATTCCGCTGCGCGGGCTCCTCGAAGTGCTGGATGCTGGCGCCTGAGGGCAACGCGCAACCGGCGGCGCGCGGACCGCTTTGAAAGAACCGGAGGACCCGATGGAAAACATGGAAATGCTTCTGGAACCGATGCGGGCGTCGCTGCGCCAGGTGGGGGAGTTCCTGCCGCATGTGCTGCTCGCGATCGCCATTCTCATCGCCGGTTGGCTCATTGCGAAGGCGGCGCGGTTCGCGATCGTCCGGATGCTGCGCGCGATCAACTTCAACATCGTGACCGAAAAGGCCGGGATCGATCAGTTCCTGAAACAGGGGGGCGGTAACCTGGACACGGTCGACCTGCTGGGTCTGCTCGTCTACTGGCTCGCGCTGCTCGCGGCGCTGATGATCGCGTTCAACAGCATGGGACTCACGTACGTGACCGACCTGATCGGCCGTATCGTGCTCTTCGTGCCGAAGGTGATGGTGGCCGTGCTGATCCTCGCATTCGGTGCCTACTTCGCCCGCTTCGTCGGCGCCGGCGTGACGGCCTACTGCAAGAGCGTCGGGATCAGCGATGCCGAACTTCTGGGCCGGCTGTCGCTCTACGCGATCATCGTGTTCGTCGTCCTGATCGCGCTTGACCAGCTGGGTCTAGGCGACATCATCCGCGAGACGTTCCTGATTCTTATCGCGGCGATAGGCCTTGCGCTTGCGTTGGCGTTCGGAATCGGTGGGGCGAAGCGCGCGAGTGAGTTCCTCGAGCGCTGGTCGCACCGGCCGCCGGACGAACATCGGGCGCGCAGGGAACATCCTCCGGCATCGTGAGGGCTGCGCGATCCGCACAGCGCGCGCAGGTGCGCTTTCAGAAGGATTGAACGCAGCGCCGCGCTCGCTCGAGCGCTGGCAGGCGTGGAGGCTTTGCGCTGCCGCACCGTAGGTACTGGTGTGAAAGCGATCCGAGTAATACCTCGCGCCTCTCCGCGGGTGCAGAAAAAACCCTTGCATTGCTACCTGGGTTCATACTAACATGTTAGTATGTTGGTAGCGAGATCGAGGGCGGCGAGTGCTCAAGAAGTCCGGATTGGAAGCAAGATAATGTTTTCTACTGCCTTATCCTTTTGTGCCCGAGCGTCTCTTGGCGACGCGCGGGCTTACGCCTGACGGCCGACCGATGACGACCGCTCATCTTGCCGGCGGCCCGACGCCCAGCCTGCGCGTCCAGGCGTACGAGAGCTTCCAGCAGCAGATTCTCGAGGCCAATATCCGCCCGGGACAATTCATCTCGCAGCGCGAGCTGATGCAACTGCTCGGGATGCCGCTCGGCGCGGTCCGCGAGCTGATCCCGCGCCTTGAAGCCGAGGGGCTGCTGCGGACGGTGCCGCAGCGTGGGTTGCAGATCGCGAACGTCGATCTGAAGCTCATCAACAACGCCTTCCAGTTCCGGCTGCTGCTCGAGCGCGAGGCCGCCGTCCATTTCGCCACGACGGTATCGGACGCCGAGCTTGCCGTGATCGAAGAAGCGCACCTACGAATCGTCAAGCGCGCGCGCAAGACGAAGATCGACAGCGATCTGTTGACCGACGCCCAGACGATGGATTGGGGCCTGCACGATCTCATGATCGACCGGCTGGGCAACGAGCTAGTCTCCAACGCCTATCGCATCAACAGCCTGCGCGTGCGGCTGATCAGGCTCGAAGGCTCGCTGCTGTCCGCCGACGCGCTGCTGCCGGCGATGGAAGAGCATCTTTGGTTCATCGACGCGCTGAAACGCCACGATGCGCCGGCCGTCGCGCAGCGCATCACCCATCACATCGAGAGCGCGCATCGCCGCGTGCTCGGCTTGCCGCGGCCAAGGTTGCCGTGGTCGTTGGAGAAAGTGAAATGAGCTCTCCTGCACCAGGCGCCCTGCGCGGCATCTGGCCGGCGTTGCTGACGCCGTTGACGGAAGATCTCGGCATCGACCAACCCCGATTCGCCTCGCATTCCCGAGCGCTTCTCGCCG
The DNA here is from genome assembly GCA_963828665.1 of uncultured beta proteobacterium. GTDB lineage: Bacteria > Pseudomonadota > Gammaproteobacteria > Burkholderiales > Casimicrobiaceae > PALSA-1003. The sequence continues at coordinate 225,567 of CAWHFL010000014.1, read as the reverse complement.
CGGGATGTGGCGGCGTGACGCCGTTCGGCACGACCGGCGAAGGCCCGTCGTTTTCGCTGGCCGAGCGGCGCGGCGCCGTCGATGCGCTGGTCAGGGACGGTGTGCCGGCCAGCCAGATACTCGTGTCGGTTAGTTGCGCCGCGCTGCCGGAAACGCTGGAGTTGACACGGCACGCGCTCTCGATCGGCGCGCATGGCTGCCTCATGATGCCGCCCTTCTTTTTGAAGGGCGTGTCCGATCAGGGAGTGATCGACGCCTACCGCTACGTCATCGACCGCGCCGCTGACGCGCGGCTCAAACTGTACCTCTACCACATCCCGCAGGTGTCGGGCGTCGGCCTCTCGCATGCGGTGATTGCCGCGCTGCAGCGCAGCTACCCGCAGACGATCGTCGGCATCAAGGACAGCGGCTGCGAGTTGCAGGATTCTCTTGCGCTCGCCAGGGCGTTCATGCCCGGGCTCACGGTGTACGTCGGCAACGAGCCCGATCTGCCGGAGCTCGGCCGGCGCGGAAGCACCGGTGCGGTAAGTGGCCTCGCGAACTTCATGCCGCGGCTTGTGCACCGGCTGGTCGCCCAGCCCGATGCGCACGGGACGGCCAAGGACCTCGCCCGCGTAAAGCAATTGCTCGCGCTGCTCGGCGGCTATTCGCTGACACCCGCGCTCAAGGGCATCATGGCGGTGTTGACGGGCGAGCGCACCTGGCTGCGCGTGCGGCCACCGCTGGTTGCAGTGACCGACGATAGTTTTGTAGCACTCGAACGCGAGATTCGCGCGTTCGGCATCGATCCGCACGTTGACTGACAACGAAAAGGAGGAACCATGACGACTTCCCTCTCGCGCCGTCGCTTGCTTGCCCTTGGTGCACTTCTGGGAGCGAGCTATGCGCTGCCCTTCGCCGCGCAGGCGCAGACCAAGGTGCTGCTTCGCATTTCCACACCGGCGGTCCCCGAAGACTGGCACGCGAAGATGTGGACGGTGATGAAGGAGCAACTCGACAAGAGCGCCCCCGGCGAGTTCGACGTCCAGATCAATCTGAACGCCTCACTCTTTAAGCAGGGCACCGAGCCGGCCGCAATGGCGCGCGGCAACCTCGAGATGTCGGCGATTTCGGCTTTCGACATTTCCAAGCTCGTGCCCGAATTCTCGATCTTCACCGCGGGTTACGTCATCCGCGATCCTGAGCAGCAGCAGAAGATCTTCAACGGCCCGATCGGAGAGGAGATGTTCAAGCCGGTGGCCGAGAAGATGGACGTGACGGTGCTGGCCACCGCATATCTCGGCACGCGCGAGGTCAACCTGCGGGAATCCCGCAATGTGCGCACGCCCGCCGACCTCAAAGGCGTCAAGCTGCGCATGCCCGGGACGAAGGAGTGGCTGTTCCTGGGCGATGCGCTCGGCGCTACCGCGACGCCGATGGCTTTCGGCGAAGTCTATCTTGCACTGAAGACCGGCACGATCGACGGTCAGGACAACCCGCTGCCCACGGTGCGTGCGGCCAAGTTCTACGAGGTGACCAAGCAATTGGTGATGACCGATCACCTCGTCGATTGCGTCTTCATCGCGATCGCCAACAAGACGTGGAACGGACTGTCCTCGGCGCAGAAGCAGAAACTCAAGGCGGCGGCGCAGGCGGCGGCGCAGTACAACAACGAGAACCGCATCAAGGAAGAGGCACAACTCGTCGAGTTCTTCAAGCAGCAGGGCCTGCAGGTCACGGTTCCAGACCGGGACGCCTTTCGCAAGCATGTGCAGTCGGTGTATTCGAGCTCCGACTACGCGAAGGTCTGGCGCAAGGGCCTGCTCGAACGCATCAATCAAGTCAAGTAGTCGGGTTGACGTTCGAGAAGCAAATGCGCCGTCACCCTGAAAGCGCGGGGGCTCGCGTGGTTTGAAAAAACCTGACGACGCTGGGTTACTGTCTGCGCGAGCAGCCGAGTGATGTCGCTCGTCGTGGCGAAGCAGGAGTGGAGGAGGTATCGATGCGCAAGCGCTTGCAGCACGTGGCCGAGGCCGTGGCCGCGGCGGTGTTCGCCCTGCTGTTCCTGACCTTCGTCTTCCAGGTGGGCATGCGCTTCCTGTTCGAGCGCCCGCTCGCATGGTCCGACGAGCTGATTGTGATCCTCTACATCCTGATCGTGTTCTGGAGCGCCGCGACGCTGCTCAAGGAAAGGGACCACGTGATGCTGGATCTCGTGTACGCGGCGTTGCCGCCCGGCGGCCAGCGCATCTTCGCGCTGATCGGCGCCGGCCTGACCGCGGGGCTGCTGCTTGTACTGTTGCCCGAGGCCGTCGATTACGTGCGTTTCATGGGTCGAGAGAACACGCCGGTGCTCGACATACCGTTCTCGCTCGTGTTCGCACCGTTTCTGCTGTTCATCGTGCTGGTCGCCTGGCGCTACATCGTCAAGTTCGTGCGCCTGCTGGGGCACAACTGGAAACAACAACTCTGAGGTGACGCGATGAGCCTCGCTCTCACCGTACTGTTGTCGATGCTCGTGGTGACGCTGTTGCTGCGCCTGCCGATCGGCTTCGGCATGCTGATCAGCGGTGTTTCCTATCTGCTCGTCAAGCATCAGGACCTTGGCCTCGTGGCCGACCAGGTGCTGAACGGGATGTACAACGGCTACATCCTGCTCGCCGTGCCGCTCTTCATCTTCGCGGCCGCGGTGATGAACTCGGGCACGGTCAGCGAGCGCCTATTCGAGTTTGCGCTTGCGATCGTCGGCCGGCTGCGCGGCGGCCTCGCGCACGTCAACATCATCGTCAGCGTGATCTTCTCCGGCATGAGCGGGAGCGCAATCGCCGACGCGGCCGGGCCTGGAATCGTGAGCATCCGGATGATGCAGAAGAACGGCTACTCGGCGGAGTTCGCCGGTGCGCTGACGGCCGCGTCGTCGACGATCGGCCCGATCATCCCACCGTCGATTCCGATGGTCATCTACGCACTGGTCTCGAGCGCATCGGTCGGCGCACTCTTTCTCGGCGGCGTGATTCCCGGTCTGATGATGGCGCTGGCGCTGATGGTTGCCGTGCAATTCGTGGCGAAGAAGCGCAACTTGCCGCGCGCGGCCCCAATGCCGTGGCGCGACTATCCGCGTATTCTCGTCCGGGGCCTGCTGCCGCTGACGCTGCCGGTCGTGCTGCTGGGAGGCATCTACTCCGGCGTCTTCACGCCCACGGAGGCCGCCTCGGTTGCCGCGCTGTACGCGCTGTTTCTCGCCGGCATCGTGTACCGCGCGCTGAGCTGGAAGCGACTGTACGAGATCCTCGTCGAGTCGTCTAAGGCGAGCGCGTCGGTCACATTGATCATCGCGTCGGCGTTCGTCATCAACTACGCCTTCACCGCGGAGGCCGTGCCGGCGCTGGTGGCCGGCTGGCTTACCTCCATGCAATTGTCGTCGCTGGGCTTCCTGATTGCCGTCAACATCCTGTTCCTGATTCTCGGTTGCTTCCTCGACACGTCGATCATGCTGCTCGTGCTGGTGCCGATCATTCTCCCCGCAGCCAACGCCCTCCACATCGACCTCGTGTTCTTTGGCGTGATGCTCGTCGTCAACATGATGATCGGGCTCGTCACGCCGCCCTTCGGCATGCTGCTGTTCGTCATCAATGCGCTCGCTGGCGTGCCGCTCAAGGGCATGATCCACGAGGCGTGGCTTTTCATCGCGGTGCTGATGGTGTCGCTCGCCCTGATGACGGTCTTCCCCGAGACCATTCTGTGGCTGCCGCACCAGCTTGGCTACGGGCTCAAGTGACGTGGCCGACGTCGTTTGCATTGCGAGCTGGAACGCCGATCTCGTGTCGCGCGTCCCGCGACCGATCGCACGCGGGGAAACGCTCGCGTCCAGCCAATTCGAGATCACGCCTGGCGGCAAGGGCAGCAATGCCGCGATCGCCGCGGCACGCCAGGGCGCCAGCGTTGCGCTGATCGCGCGCATCGGCAGCGACGACTTCGGCCGCATGGGGCTCGACCTGTGGCGCGCCGAAGGCATCGGCACCGGCGACGTCGAAGTGGCCGAGGGCGAGATGAGCGGCGTGGCGCAGATCCTCGTCTATGACGATGGCGACAACAGTATTGCCGTTTTTGCCGGTGCGTCCGCCGGGCTCGGCGCGCGCCATACGCAGGCGGCGCGCGAGACGCTCGCTTCGTGTCGGGTGGCTATGGCGTCCTGCGAGGTGCCGCTCGCCGCGACGATGGAGGCGTTTCGCATTGCGCGCGACGCGGGCGCCACCACCGTGCTCAATCCCGCGCCTGCGCAGCCTCTGCCTGATGAACTGCTGGCTCTTACCGATGTGCTGACGCCCAACGAAAGCGAAGCGCCGATTCTCGCCGCGGCTGCGCCGAATGCCCCCGTCGACATCGCCGCGCAGGCACTGCTCGCGCGCGGAGCAAAGGCGGTCGTGGTGACGCTCGGTGCGGCGGGCTGCATGCTCTATCGCGCGGGCTGCGCGCCGCACGGCCTCATCGGGAGGCGCATGACCGTCGTGGACACGATCGGCGCAGGTGACACCTTCACCGGCGCGCTGGCGGCGGCAATGGCGCGCGGCGAGCCGTTGCGCGAAGCGATGCGCTGGGCCAACACGGCGGCCGCGCTGTCGGTCACGGGACGCGGCGCGATTGGCGGCATGCCAACGCTCGATCGAGTCCGCGCATTGCTCGCGGAACACGCCGCCTCGTAGTCTGCCAGCGCGATCGCGTCTTCGCGGACGCGCGGCGTGCACCACGCCCACCGAAGTTCCGCCGAGCGTCCCCCCGGCAAGCCGCGGCGCCATTCGTGGCCTTCGTTTGATGTTGATCAAGTGCTGTGTCTTAGGTCCCGGCGATCATGAACCTCGCCATACGTTGCTATTCAGCCAGAGCAATGACAGCATGACGATCGACAGAATGCCAGGAGCTGCTGCAGCTCGACGACATTTGGAAGATTCATGACCAATGATGCTTCTGGTGCTCGCGTCGACAAACCGGCGCCGCCAGCATTGCTGCGAGCTGCCGCGGCAGTTCCCAACGGCTACCGTCGTTCTTCCAGGAGAGGGTTGAGCCGGGTCTATTGCAGCTCGCTCGCAATACTTTTGGCAGCCTTGACCGCGCCATCGCTATGGGCCGCGAAGCCCATGCCCGAGATGAACGAGTTGGCGTCTGCCAAGGGCTGTGACCTTTGCCACCGGGCGGAGCCGGCAAAGCGAAACGCCGGCGGCCTGCTTCCCTATGCGCCCTCGTGGAGAGACATCGCGCTGAGGTACCGGCGTCAGAAAGGTGCTGAGGATCGTTTGACCCAGATCGTGCTCGAGGGCTCCGGCAATGACGGTAAAGACCGTCATTGGAAAGGCAAGGTTAGCGAGGTAGGCATGCTTCCGAATATGCAGGAAATCGACGAGGATCAGGCGAGGAAACTCGTGCGCTGGATCCTCTCCTTTGCTTCGTGAGGGAAAGGCAACCGATGCGCGGCGGTTACCTCGCAGGAGAGCAGGATCATCGAACGTCCCGTCGCCATGGGATCACGACATCAGCGTGCCCAACCAAGCTTTCGTGGCCTTTACACTGACGCTGGCCGTGCTCGTCGCTTGGGCTGGCAAGATGTATCCGCGCATCGTCGTGTGATGTGCTGCAAGCCGGCGCCACGGTCGTCCGGCTTTACGGCCGATGGGATGCCGTGGAAAATGCTTGCTCGAAACGCCGCGCGAACTCCTGGAACGCGTCACGCGGCAGGTGGTTAATCCCTGCCGCCTCCGCCCGTCCGCCACCAGTCACGAACTGGCGGCACAGGGCGTCGGCGCCGGTCCGGATGGCCACCGGCGCACGCACGCTGACCGTGTATCCGCCTTGCCCATTGGGCGTCAGGACGGCATGCGCCCGAGTTCGAAATCGATTCGCCAGATGATTGCCGAACACGCCGCAAACGCGCCGGCTCCAGGCCGCGTCGGGCAGAACATAGATGGTGGCGTGGTCAAACACGAGCTCGGGATCGACCTCGCTTGCGGTGGCGAGATCGTCGCGACGAGCCTTGCTCAGACGGGGGATGATCGGTTCGGCGCGGAGGAAGTGGAACGGATCAACGTAACGATGCATGACCTCATACAACGCCGCGGGCGGCATGATAAGGTCGCTTATCTTCTCGCCGTAGGCGTTGTACGCGAGGTCTTCGCCGAGCTCTTGCAGTTCGCCGAGCTGTCCGCTGGTAAGCGCGAGCGCGCCGGCAAGCTCGCGTGCCGCGCCGGGCAGGTTGTCGCCGAAGGCTGCCACGATGGCCCAAATGCGTTGTTTGCCGCCAAGATGGCGGTCAACCAGCATCGCCGTACATACTTCGGGAGACGGGTCGATCGTGGCCTTCAGCCCGGGATGGCGCGGCAAGTCGCCGGCATAATGATGATCGAAATATTGTACTTTCACTCCTCGGTCGAGCAGGCTGACGAGTGCGTCATGATTGGTCGCCGCCGACACGTCGAGCACGGTGACTGCGTCGCCGCGCTGCGCCGGCACGCGCTGGAGCAGCGCGACATCGCGTTTCACGCCGGTGATGAGTACCGAATCGAGCGGCGTCTCCAGTCGAAGCTGGTGCAAGGCGCACAGGCCGTCGGCATCGCCGTTGAAGACGTCGAAGTGGGTCATGGCCGGCAAAGAACCGGATGGTTTTCGCTTGCAACCCGCCCGACGACGGCGGCCCAGGACGCTGCCGCACGGGCACGTTCGAGCGGGGCTTCGCTATCGTAGGTGACCACGTCGGCGCGCTCGTCCGGCTCGAGGGTCTCCTGCGTCCGCAACTGATGGTTCAGCACGGCCAGGTCCGCATCCGACGCATCGTGACCTTCCGCCGCGCGCCGCGTAATGCGCTCGCGCAGCGTCGCCTCACTGGCTGTGAAGGTGACGATCACAAACGGAACCTTGAGTTCCGACGCGAGCTTACGAAACAGATCTCGCTGCCCACGCCTGAGAAATGCCGCATCGACAAGGGCGACATGACCCGCGGCGATGACGCCGCTGGTCAGGTTGCGCACATGGCGGTACGTAGCCTCGGTCGCATCGAGAGCATACAGGCCGCTGTCGATGCCGGCTGACGATCGCTCGCCCGGTCCGTACCCATACAAACGCTTGCGCTCGACATCGGTGCGGATACGTATCGCACCGAGCACTTCCAGCAGAGCCTGCGACAGGGTTGTTTTTCCGGACCCGGCGAGGCCATGAGTGAGAACGATCGCCGACCGCGGCGGTTGTGCGTAAGCCTGGGCGAGAACGACATAGCCATGATATTCGGCGAGGACTGCTCGTCTCGCGTCCCCGGAGCCGAGCTGCGCGGCACGCATGCGGGCAACCTTCGCTCGCACCATGGCGCGATATGCGAGATAGAAACGCAGAACCGACAGCCCAGCGTAATCCCCCGTGATTTCCAGATAGGCGTTGAGAAACCGCTGGCCCAGGTCGCCCCGACCGCGGTCGCGCAAGTCCATCACGGTGAAGGCGACTTCGCTCATTACGTCGATCCAACGCATCGAATCGTTGAATTCGATGCAGTCGAAGATAGTGATCTCGCCATCGATGCGCGCAATGTTGCCAAGGTGCAAATCGCCGTGGCACTCGCGGATGAACCCGCCTCGTTGGCGCTCGAAGAACGCGGCGTTACGAGCTTTGTGCTCACGCTCCGCCCATAGCGCGAGTGCGTCGAGCTCCGTCCGGTCTGCAGCCGCCGCCAGGAGCGGGCGAACCTGGGAAAAATTGTTCAGCGCAATGCGCAGGACAGTGTCGGGCCGACCGAATTCGCTATCCGGCGCAGCGACATCGATCGCGGCGTGAAAAGCGGCGACCTTGGCGGCCAGTACGTCGATGTCGGCCGCGTCGAGCTCGTTGCGCGAGAGCAAGACGCTCGCGAGCGCTTCCTGGGAGAACTCACGCATCTTGACGGCATACTCGAGCGCCGGGCCATCGCCGCCGAGCGTCGGGACATCGATCGTGCCGGTGATCGCAACGACGTCGAGGTAGAGTGCGGGCGCAAGTCGCCGGTTAAGCTTGAGCTCCTGTTCGCAGTAGAAACGCCGTGCCGGCAGTGTCGTGAAGTCCAGAAATCCCAGGTTCACGCTTTTCTTTATCTTGTACGCGTACTTTCCCGTCAGCAGGACGTAGGAGATGTGCGTTTCCAGGACGGTGACGTGCTCACACTCGCCGCCAAATACCGCGGGCACGCGCAAGGACGTTATAAGTCGCGCCTGATCGCGGGCAAGATCGGTCGAGTCTGGCGGCATGATCGATCGTGTTCCAGGCGAGGCGGGCTCTCTATGACAGCGAGAGCGGGATCATGTGGGCATGCGGGCAAGGAATGCGTTCACCTCGTGGTCTCGCGGCAGCGGTGCAACCGCGCCGTAGCCTAGCGTCTTGAGCGCCGCGGCCGCGTTGGCGTAGCGCGCGGCCGCCAGAGGGGTATCGCCCGCGATGAGGCGTGCCGTGAAGGCGCCATCGAAACAGTCTCCCGCACCGGTAGTATCCACGCAAGCCATGCGATGTCCGGGCAGATGCTGGCGCATGGTCGCCGTCGATACCCATACTCCCTCGGCGCCCATCTTGAGCGCGACGACCGGCGCGCCGCGCGCATGACACCAGTCGAGAATCGCCTGCGGTTCGTGGACTCCGGACAGTTGTTGTGCCTCTTCCAGGCTTGGCAGGAACCAATCGCATAGCGGGATCGTGCCCACGATCACGGCCCTGGCGCGGGCGAGCGTCCAGAGCTTCAGTCGCAGATTGGGATCGTACGAAACTTTCGTGCCGGCCTCACGTGCCGCCTCGATCGCGGCAAAAGCTGTATCGCAGGCATGCTCACTGATGGCTTGACTGATCCCCGAGACGTGCAGAACCTTCGAGGCGCAGACGAGATCGAGCGGCAGATCGGCTGGACGTATCCGGCTTGCTGCGGAGCCGGCGCGCAGGTAGCTGAACTCGTGGCCCGCGGCGCCGTGCGTTACGAAGTAGACGCCGGTGCGCGCATCCGTGTCGATCCCGATGCTTTGGGTATTCACGCCTTCGCGCTGCCATAGATCGAGAAACATTCTCCCGAATGCATCAGATCCTAGTCGCGTGATGTACGCCGTGCGCAGGCCCAGGCGCGCGACCGCGATCACGCAGTTCGATGTGTCGCCGCCGAAGCCCTGCAGGTATTGGTTGCTCGAACCGCGCATCTGATTGAACTCGACCATCGGCTCGCCCAACGCTACCAGATCGGCACTTGCGCGCTCCATCGCAGGCGTGCGATGTTCAGCCGACGGCGCCGACGGCTCGAGCCACCGTTCGCGCCGCGCCCTCGGCGTACAGCGCAGCGAGCCATGCGGTGACCTTGGCGACAAAGCGCGCATCGGCGGGCAGGTCCTCGCCGAAGACCGCCCGCAGCCCGAGCAGCCCGCGCGCCAGTCCACCCGGGTCTCCGCTGTTCGCAGCGGCAATCCGTGCGAATTCGGCGGCGAGCGGGTCCGACACTTCGATCGCACGACCCGCTTCATCGCTGCCGGAGACATAGCGCATCCAACCCGCAACCGCGAGTGCCGCCAGATCGATCGAACGGCCAGCGGCAAGATTGTCGCGCACCGTGCCGAGCAGGCGCTGCGGCAGCTTCTGCGATCCATCCATGGCGATCTGCTGCGTGCGATGCGGCAGCGCGGGGTTCTTGAACCGTTCGACGAGCGCGCTTCGATAGGCTGCGACGTCGACGTTGGGCGGCACACGCAGTGTGGGTGTGATTTCGTCAGCCATCAAACGCCGAATCAAGGTGACGTACTCGGGTCGCGCGGCGACCTGGTAGATGTAATCATATCCGGCGAGAAAGCCAAGGTAGGCGAGCATGGAGTGGCAACCGTTGAGCAGCCGCAGCTTCATCGTCTCGAACGGCGCCACGTCCGCGACCAGCTCGGCCCCGACGCGTTCCCACGCCGGACGACCCGCGACGAACCGATCCTCGATCACCCATTGCTTGAACGGCTCGTGCACTACCGGGGCGGCGTCGTGTACACCGAGCACGGTATCGTTATCGCTGATATCGGCTGCCGTCGTTGCCGGCACGATGCGGTCGACCATGGTCGAGGGAAAGCTCGAGCGCTCGGCAATCCAGTTCGCGAGCGTCGGGTCGCGCGCTCCGGCGAACTCGAGCACAAGGCCGCGGGCCATGCGACCATTGTGCGGCAGATTGTCACAGCAGAGCACGCTGAAAGGCTCCCGGTGCGAGGTCCGGCGCGCATCGAGCGCCGAACTGATCAATCCCAGCGCAGTCCTCGGCTCGCCCGGATGAGCGAGGTCGTGCACGATGTCAGGATCGGCAAAGTTCAAGCGGCCGGTTGCCGGATCGTGGCAGTAGCCTTTCTCGGTGATCGTCAGCGATACGATCCGTGTTCGGGCGTCGGCCAGGCGCGCGTGCACCTGCGGGCGCTCGTCGCCGAGAAAGAGGATCTCGCGGACGCTGCCAATCACCCGACGACGCGTTCCCGCAGGGCTCTTCTCGACGCTGGTGTAAAGCCCGTCCTGCGGCGAGAGCCGCTCGCGTATGTCGGCCGAGCGCATGCTCACCCCACATACGCCCCAGCTGCCGCCCTCGAGCGCGAGCACATCGTCGAGGTACTCTGCCTGGTGCGCGCGATGGAAGGCGCCGATGCCCAGGTGCACAATGCCGATCGCGACACGGCGCGGATCGTATCGCGGCGTGACGACGGCCGATCCAAGACCGGCGAGCGCGCCGAAATCGAGACGCCTCATGGCCGCTGCGGATGCTCTTTGACACGCGAAACCAGCTGCGTCGGGTCGACGAAGCGCATCGCGATCAGTAGCCATACCAGCGTCACGACCATGTAGATCATTGCCATTGCATCGACTGATTGCGGCGCACGCACGCCGGCAGCGAACACCGCATAGTAGAGGGCTACCACCAGGGTCTGCGAGTCGGGCCCCGCGGTGAGGAAAGTCAGCTCGAACAGCGCGATCGTGCGCACCAGGACGAGCAGTGATGCAGCGAGTATTCCCGGTGCCAGAAGAGGCACCAGAACATGCCGGAACATTTGCAGCGTGCTCGCGCCGAAAACGCGCGCGGCCGATTCGATGTTCCTATCAATTTGCTCGATGAATGGCGTCATTACCAGGATGACGAATGGCACGGCTGGGATCAGGTTGGCGAGAATCACGCCGTTCATCGTCCCGGCGAGCCGCAGCTTGTACAGGACGGTGGCGAGCGGAATACCGTAGGTGATCGGAGGGACCATAAGAGGCAGCAGGAACAGCAGCATCAGAAGGCGCTTGCCGGGAAAATCGCGGCGGGCCAGCGTATAGGCGGCCGGGACGCCAAGAACCAAAGCGATCACGACGACGGCGCCGACGATTTCGGTGGTCACCCACAATACCGACCCGAGTTGAAACTCCTTCCACGCCGCAAGATACCAGTTGGTTGTCCAACCGTCGGGCAGCCAGGTTCCGAGCCAACGTCGCGCGAACGAACTGGTGGCGACTGCTGCGATGATCGCGCCGATATTGAGCAGAAACAGGAGCATCACGCCCCACAGGAATCCGCTCCAGACGCGGTCGAGCCATGCGCGCTCGATCGCACGGCCCGCCATGCGCGGGATCGGCTTGAGGGGTGTTGGAACGACAGGCTGGGTAACGGTGCTCATCCCTTACCTCCGACAGCGGGCCCGCGATAGAAGAGATTGCGCAGCCCGAGAACCGCCGCAACGATGAGCAGCTGCACGAACCCCATGATCATGGCGATGGCCGAAGCGAGCGAATAGTCGTATTGCTCAAAAGCCGCCTCGTACGCGGCAATCGAGATCACCCGCGTCGGCCCTGCGGGCGCGCCGAGCAGAACCGCCGATGGAAACACGGAGAACGACTGCACGAAGGCAAGGCAGAAACAGATTGCCAGTCCGGGCGCGAGCAGCGGCAGATAGATTTGGCGAAACTGGTCGCTTCGGCCCGCGCCCAGCGTCGCTGCCGCGCGCGCCAAAGCGGGATCGATCCCCGTGATATACGACAGGATGAGCAGAAAACAGAACGGAAAACCCGATATCACCAGCGAGATCAGCACGCCCCAGAAATTATGCGTGAGGCGAATGGCTCCCTCGTAGAGATGCAGGAACTGGATGCTCTGCACCAACCAGCCCCTGGGACCGAAATACGTCAGCATTCCTTCGGCGATCAGCACCGTCCCAAGCGAGACCGGAACGACGAGAATTGTGGTTATCCAGCGCTGGTAGCGTGTATGCACGCGCATCTTGAACGCGATCGGAAGGGCGAGCCCGACGTTGATCAAAGTCACCGGCACCGCAAGCCGCAAGGTCGTCCAGATCGTCGGCCAGAGATTGTCGGTGGTGAAGAACTTCTGATAGTTGTCCAACCAGACGCCTTTCGGCGGGTTGAGAGAGAGCAACAGACCGTACAGAAACGGGTAGATGAAAAGCAACATCATGAACAGCGCCGCCGGCAGGACCAGCAGCAGCGTGCGGTCGAATGTGACGCGTTGGATGGGGATGGCCATGGGTCAGGCCGGTGGATAAACGAGCACGCGTTCCACCGGGACGTGCACGCGGACCGTTTCTCCGGTGGCAAACCGCTGGTTGGTACGCACGTGCATCCGGAAACCCGACCCGGTCGTGACATCGAGCAGCGAATCGCGGCCGCAATACTCGACGCCGTCGATGTGTACCGAAAACGTGTTCGCTCCGCCGGGTCCGTCGCCGACGACCATCTCCTCCGGACGCATTGCGATGCAGGCGCGTCCATTGCTGAGAGGCAGCTTGCGCGTACCGGTGATGCGCACGTCGGGACCGGCCAGAGTCACCCGCTCGCCGTCCTGGCGGTCGACCGCCAGCTCCAGCATATTGCGGTAGCCCATGAAGCTCGCCACTGCCAGGTTGGCGGGCTGCGAATAGATCTCCTCGGGCGTCGCGATCTGCTGCACGACTCCATCGATCATCACCAGGATGCGGTCGGCGAGCGACATCGCTTCTTCCTGGTCATGGGTGACATAAATGGTCGTGCGGGCGAGGTCACGATGAATGCGCCGGATTTCGGAGCGAGTCTCGAGCCTGAGCTTGGCATCGAGGTTCGACAGCGGCTCGTCCATCAAGACCAGTGGCGGTTCGATGATGATCGCCCGCGCGATGGCGACCCGCTGCTGCTGCCCGCCGGAGAGCTGGCCAGGCAGCTTGTTTTCCTGGCCGACTAATTGCACGAGCTTGAGGACGTTGGCCACGCGCGTCGCTATCTCGGATGCCGGCATCCGGCGCATGCGCAGCCCGAAATCGATGTTCCGCGCGACGGTCATGTGCGGGAAAAGCGCATAGTTCTGGAAAACCATTCCGAAGCCGCGCTTTTCGGGCGGCAGGGCGTCGATTCGCTCGTCGTCGAGCCAGATGGCACCCTCGGACAAGGGCAGCAAGCCGGCGATCAGGTTCAACGCCGTCGACTTGCCGCAGCCGGACGGTCCCAGCAGCGCAATAAAATCGCCACGCTTGATTGTCAGCGTGAGTCCGGAGACGGCGTTGAAGCTGCCACGCCCGCCGCCTTCGAACCGTCGCGTGACTCCGTCCAGCCTGAGCTCTTTGAAATCCTTGTTCACGCTGCGGCCCCTTCTGCGTTGATGGCGATGCCTGGTGGCACGGACGCCGAGCGCGCCGGCCGACCGAGGCTCTTTTCAACTTCGAGCACGGTCATCGTGGTCTTGATCACGGCATCGGGATTGAGGCTCATGGAATCGATGCCAAGCTCGACCAGATAACGCGCCATGTCTGGATAGTCCGATGGCGCCTGGCCACACAACCCGGAATGGCGATGATTCCGCCGACAACCTTCGACGGCGAGCTTGATCATCGCCTTGACGCCATCGTCGCGCTCGTCGTAGTCGAAGGCGACGATCTCCGAATCCCGATCCACGCCCAGCGTGAGCTGGGTCAAATCGTTGGAGCCTATGGAAAAGCCGTCGAAGTATTGCGCGAACGCGTCGATCAGCGTGACGTTGTTGGGGATCTCGCACATCACATAGATTTCGAGTCCATTCGTCGCGCGCTCGAGGCCGAGCTTCGCCATCGTCTCGATGACAAGCTTCGCCTCGGCAATGCGACGGCAGAAGGGAATCATCAACTTGACGTTGGTCAGGCCCATGGCCTCGCGCACGCGGCTCATCGCGGCGCATTCTAGCGCGAAGCCTTCCGCATACGCGGGGTGGGCATAGCGCGAGGCCCCGCGAAAGCCCAGCATGGGATTTGCTTCCTTCGGCTCAAACCAGCGGCCGCCGATAAGCGTCGCGTACTCGTTGGTCTTGAAGTCCGACATGCGCACGATGACCGGTTTCGGGTAGAAGGCCGCTGCGATGGTGCCGACGCCTTCGGAGAGCCTCTCGACGAAAAAGTCGGCGGGCGTGGCGTAACCGCGAGTCAGCTTGTCGATCGCGGCACGCTCAGTCGGATCTTCGACCTTCTCGGGGTGCACGAGCGCCATCGGATGCACCTTGATCGACTCGTTGATGATGAATTCCATGCGCGCGAGCCCGACGCCATCGTTGGGCAGGAAGCTCGTCTTGAACGCAAGCTCAGGGTTGCCGAGGTTGATCATGATGTGCGTGGCGGGCCGGGGCAGGGTTTCGAGGTCGGTATGCTGCACCTCGAACGGAACCTTGCCGCGATAGACTTTGCCGATGTCGCCTTCGCAACACGACACGGTGACTTCCTGTCCGGTGACCAGCGCAGTCGTGGCGTTATCGGCACCCACGACCGCCGGGATCCCGAGCTCGCGCGCAACGATCGCGGCGTGACAGGTGCGACCGCCTCGATTGCTCACTACCGCCGCCGCGGTCTTGAGCACAGGCTCCCAATCGGGAGTGGTCGTGTCGGCGACCAGCACCTCGCCCGGGCGAAATTCGCCCAGATGGGCGACATTGGCGATAACCCGCGCAACGCCGGTAACAACTTTCTCGCCGACCGCGCGTCCGGCCGACAATACGTCGCCCACTCCCTTCATGGTGTAGGTCTCGAGCACGTTAACGCTGCGCTGCGAGGCCACGGTCTCCGGTCTCGCCTGGACGAGATAGAGCAAGCCGTCGACGCCGTCCTTGGCCCACTCCATGTCCATCGGACGCGGCTTGCCTGCCTTTGCGCTGTAATGGCGTTCGACTTTGATTGCATAGTCGGCAAGGGTCAGGACATCTTCATCGCTGGTGCAGAAGCGCTCGCGATCGGCGACCGACGTGGGTATGTTGCGAGTGGACAGGCGGGTGCCACCCTCGACGTAGACCATCTTGACTTTCTTGCCGCCGAGCACCCGGCGCAGCACGGCGCGATGGCCCGCTTCGAAGGTCGGCTTGAAGACGTAGAATTCGTCGGGATCGACCGCGCCCTGCACGACATTCTCGCCAAGACCGTACGCGCCAGTGATGAACACGACGTCGCGAAACCCGGACTCGGTATCAAGGGTGAAGATCACCCCGCTAGCGGCCAGGTCCGAACGCACCATCTTCATCACACCGATGGAAAGCGCGATCTTGAAGTGATCGAAACCCTGGTCGATCCGGTAATGGATAGCACGGTCGGTGAAAAGGCTCGCGAAACAGCGCCGGCAAGCATCGAGGAGCTGCGCGTCACCATGGATGTTAAGGAAGCTTTCGTGCATCCCGGCAAAGCTTGTGTCGGGCAGATCCTCGGCGGTGGCCGACGAGCGCACCGCGAGGCTAAGCTGCGCGCCGTATTCTGCCTGCAGGCTGCGATACGCGGCAAGGATCTCGGTGCTCAGGTCGTCGGGAAGGCCTGCTCCGTAGACGATCTCGCGCATCTTGTGCGCGCGCGTGGCGAGATCGCCGACGTTGGCAGGATCGAGGCCGGCGAGTGCCTGCTTCAGCAAGGGCATCGCGCCGGCACGCTCCAGCGTGTACCAGTATGCGTCAGCGGTGATCGCAAATCCGTTGGGCACCCGCACTCCCTGGGCGCTCAACTCCCGGAACATCTCGCCGAGCGAGGCATTCTTGCCCCCGACTCGCGGCACGTCCTCGATGCCGATCTCCTTGAAAAAACGGATGTACCGATAAGTGTTCGACATTACGATTGCCTCATATTCATCGTCCGGTCCGGCGCGAGTGTACCTACATCCGGCAAAGCGACCGCTGATAGCTTATGTACCCGACGCTGACATGGGCGGCCTTGCGCTAGATCAAGGGAGCGTGGAGTCCGGCGCGGCTGGCAATGCGGCAACGCCCGCGGATCGCGGCGCTGCGGTATTGACCCGGCTGTCCGAGGTGCTTTGCCGGAACGATTGGAATCACATATTGAATCCAGCGATGCTTGCGGAAGATCAAATCGGCGTCCGGGGTCGGCGGGCACAATTCGCCCCTGACAGGTTGATGCCGTCTAGGGTGCTCAGGCGCCAAGCGCGACTTTGCGCTGCACCGATAGCCGTTCTCTCAGCAGGCGGCACCACTTTTGCAGAGGAGGAAATTCGATGAGCCAGACCAATGCACCGGTGAGCATTCTCGAGGCGATTGATCAACGCCGGTCCGTGCGATCGTACGCGCCGAAAAAACTCGAGTGGGCGACCATCAACATGTTGCTCGCCGCCGCCGTGCGCGCCCCCACGGCCGTGCACGCCCCCACGGCCGTGCACGAAGACCCATGGGCGTTCGTGGTCATACAGGATCCGGTCGTGCTCAAGCGCCTTTCCGATCGAGCGAGGCGGGCCTTCGCCGACGAGCCCCACACCGACCTGCTTGCGCTCGGGGGTCACGCGCTCGATATCTTCGCGAGCCCGGATTTCAACATCTTCTACAATGCAGGCACGCTGATCGTGATCGGCACGCAGTTGACCGGCCCGTTTGTTGCGGCCGATTGCTGGCTCGCCGCCGAGAACCTGATGCTCGCCGCCTGTGCCAGCGGGCTGGGCAGCTGCGTGATCGGCTCGGCCCTGTCCACATTGAATTTGAGCGAGGTCAAGGACGAGCTCGGCATTCCGCACGACTTTGTCGCCGTCGCACCAATTGTCGTTGGCGTGCCCCTGGGCGAGACGCTTCCGACGGCGCGCAAGGATCCGAAGGTTCTGGTGTGGAGCTGACGGCGTCCTCGAAACGGACCGAAAAATTGGCCCATGGCCAGCGCCGTCGCGTGCTGGTCAGGTTAACTTGGCCGGGATGCCCGCCGACTGCGAGGATCGCAACTAAAAGACCGGCAATGGCACCGCGTGAGTAACGAATATCCACGGGCCCGCGACGGCCACAAGGAACCAGAAGACAGCCGACGCCCCTAGCACTTTATCCGAACGGGCATTCAGCTCCGGGTCACCGTTCGATGCACTCATGGCCGTTCCTTTGCATGCGAAGTTCATCAAACGTGCGGGAAATCAGATGGCTTCGCGATAGCGGCGCAGGCGAACCGTTGCGGTGAGCAACGCGGCGGCGAACGCCAACCCGATCCAGAGGCCCGGTGCGGCCAGGAAGTTGAGTGGCGTGAGCTGGGCCAGCGAGTCGACCGACCCGTGCGCGCTGACAGCGAACGCGTCCGCGGCGAATCCGGTGAAGCGGTCTGCGAGCAGCGAGGCGAGATGCGAGGTGTTAAACGCGATCTTCTCGACTACGCAAAGCGCGATCGGCGGCAAGACCGCCCACAGAAACGTAGCGCGCCGGGCCCAGCCTGAGATCAGCAGCAGCCAAGCATAGATCGGCGCATGCCACAGAGCCAGCGCGACGAGCGTGTAGAGCAGGATCAGCGGCTTCTGCAACAAGGGCAGGTATGTCGGCATCGCGGCGCCCAAGCCGCTCATCAGCAGAGCTGCGGTGCTCAGCACCAGCATGATCAGTTGCGTCACGACGACGACCACGAACGTGACCAGCGGCAGGACCACCAGCGGAATACTTGCTTTCGAAAGCACCGTAACGAGATCTGAAACCGGCAGCGACTTCCAGAACAGGATAGTGCGATCGCGACGTTCGCCGTGCAGCGCGTCGAGACAGTAGAACACGCCGACGATAAAAGCGGTCGCCATGATCACGACCGCGCCGAAGCTGTTCCGCTCCGAGAGCACTGCCGCCTTCTGCGCCGGGTCGACCGTCGCCAGGGCGCGGCCGATCGTCGCGATGAGGAAGCCGAGCAGCACGACACCGGCCACGACCAGTGGCGCGATATAGATCGAGCGGTTCTCCCACAACTCGCGCCGGATCGACCAGGCCATCGGTCGCGTCTCTCTTACCATCGACCCGGCTGCGGGAACGGTTTCCGGCGAGTCGAGGGAAGATCCGGACATGGCATTCGACGGACTATTCATGTGCGCGCTCCTTGAGCCTCGCCGGTCTTGTCGCCGATGACGGCGACGAACAAATCGCCGATGCTGGGCGTACGCACTTCACCCAGCGCCGCCAGTTGCTGACGATCGACATGATCGAAAAGCAGGATGCTGCGGCCGAACACCTGGCGCTCGTGAATCGGTTTGAGCGCCCTTGCCGCGGCGAGCTGCTCTGGATATGCCATCACCTCCAGATAGCGCGACTCGAACTCTTCCATGCTGCAATCGAGCACGATCCGGCCGTGGTTGACGAACATGACATCAGTGAGGATGTGCTGGATTTCTTCAACCTGATGGGTCGTCACGACGATCGTTCGGCTGCGATCGAAGTAGTCGTTCAGCAGCGAATCGTAGAATTGCTTGCGATACAGGAGGTCGAGGCCAAGCGTCGGCTCGTCCAGCACCAGCAGTCGGGCGTCGATCGCCATGACCAGGGCGAGGTGCAACTGGGTCACCATACCCTTCGACAATTCCCTGATTTTGCTGACGCGCTTGATGACGGTCCTGGCAAGAAAATCCTCGGCCTTCGCACGATCGAAGCGTGGATGCACGCCAGCGACATAATCGAGCGCTTGCGAGACGCGCATCCAGCGCGGCAGGACGGCGACATCGGCAATGAAGCAGACATCGCGCATCAGCTGATCGCGCTCGGTCCACGGGTCGCGTCCGAGCACCTTGAGCTCGCCCTGGTAGGAGGTGAGGCCGAGGATCGCATTGAGGGCGGTGGTCTTGCCTGCGCCGTTGGGGCCGATAAGGCCGAGAATGTGACCCTCTTCGACGGAGAGATCGATGCCGTCCAGCGCGACGGTTGTGCCGAAGGCCTTGCGCAGCCCCCGTGCCTCAATGCATGGCATGGTTTCAGCGCTCCTTCTGGGCAGCCGACGGAACCGGGGCGGTTGCAGCGGCACCAAGCAATTCCCGCGGCGTCAGGCCGAGCCGCTGAATGGTCGCGTGGATGGCGGGCCATTGTTCTGCGAGAAACTTCTGGCGTTCGCCCTGCAGCAGCAGATCGCGCGCACCGGCGTTGATGAACATGCCAAGACCTCGCCTCTTTTCGACGAGTTGCTCGTCGACCAGCAGTTGATAGCCCTTCAGAACCGTTAGCGGATTGACCAGATAGTCGGCCGCGACCGTGCGCACCGACGGCAGGGGATCGCCTTCGTTGAGCACCCCGTCCAGTATCATCGCGACGACGCGGTCGCGAAGCTGGCGGTAAATCGGCTGGCTATCGTTCCACTCTCGATTCATCGGGGTCCCGGACTTAGGCGAGAGAAGCGCGTCGAGCGGTGACTCTGATCGGGTAGTCCATGACGCCTCCTCTAGCTGATGCTGTGTTATACACTACTACAACACTAATGGCAACGCAAGCCCTTTCTTCATTTTGTGCTTCCGATGGGATAGCCAACCTGTCGAGCAGGAGCCGGCCAGTCCTACGTAGGATTGGTCGCTGAAACGATCCAGGTCGAACCGTTCAGGCTCACCCGGCTGTTCGACGCCGCGTGCCCAGCCAGAGCGCGTTCGACGGCGGTGACAATGACCGGCAGATGTTCGGCGCCCATCTCCCGCACCAGGCGAGCCACCGGCCCGATTTTCACCGCGAATTCGGCGGCGGAGCGGGGCGTTGCGCCAAGGAAGACTGCCGTATCGAAGCGCTTCAGATCGACATCGCCGAAGCCGGCGGTGGAGAGGATGCGGCGCAGCTTGTCCTCGTCGGCGAACGCAAAGGGGCCGGGGGCATCCGGATCGGCCGGTGGCGGCGTGACGCCCATCGCCTCGCGCGCGGCGGACAGCGGCGCCATCGCCCACGGATTGTCACGCGGCGCTCTCCAGCAGACGAACACGCACCGGCCCCCGGGTCGCAGCGACTCGCGCAAATGCCCAAGGGCGGCGGACGGTCGACTGAAGAACATGACGCCAAAGCGCGAGAACAGCAAGTCCATGTCTGCCGGAAGCGAGACCTCGGAAGCGTCGCCTTCGCGGAAGGCGAGATGCGCGCAATTCGCCAGCGCGCCACTCGAGCGGGCAACGTCAAGCATCGGCTGCGATACGTCGATACCGAGCACGCTCCCCATCGGACCCACGAGTTGCGCAATTTCGATCGAGGTGTCGCCGCAGCCACAGCCGATGTCGAGTACCCGCTCCCCCGATTGTGGCGCCGCGACCTTGAGCGCGGCGTCACCGAACGGGGCAACGATGCGGCCGGTTTCGCGCAGCATCGCGGCCCATCGCTGGCCTATGGGACCGTTCCATTCCGCAATCTGTTCGGCGTTATCGGCTGACATGGCTCGATCCGGATGTCATTGACGGAAGGCAGTGCTCAACCAAGCCTCGGCGCGACATTCCAGATTTGCTCGGCGTACTCGCGAATGGCGCGATCGGCGGAGAACCAGCCGACATTCGCAGTATTGACGATCGCGCAGCGCCACCAGTCCGCCGGTCTGCGCCACAGGTCGTCGACCGACCGCTGCGCGGCCCGATAGGCGTCGAAATCGGCACAGACCATGAACTGATCGCGGTGCCGAAGGCGATCGGCCAAGTCCCGGAAACGCGCGGGGTCGTCCGGCGAGAACATGCCGGATTCGAGCGTGTCGAGCACCTTCGCCAGGTCGGGCGATGCGGTGATCGCAGCGCTTGCGTCCACCCCGACGCGCCGGCGCGCGTCCACATCGGCGGCAACGAGCCCGAACAGGAAGAAATGCTCGGCGCCCACGCGCTCCCGAATCTCTATGTTCGCACCGTCATACGTTCCGATCGTCAACGCACCGTTGAGTGCAAGCTTCATGTTCCCGGTTCCCGACGCCTCCATGCCTGCAGTCGAGATCTGTTCGGAGAGATCCGCCGCCGGAATGATCGTCTGTGCGGCGCTCACGTTGTAATTGGGAAGAAAAATGATCTTGAGCAAGCCGTGCACGGCCGGGTCGTTGTTGACGATGCGCGCGACGTCGTGGATGAGCTTGATGATCAACTTCGCCTCACGGTAGGCCGCCGCGGCCTTGCCCGCAAATATCTTCACCCGCGGCACCCACCCGCGCGTCGGATCGGCGCGAATGGCATCGAAATGGGCGATGGTCTCGAGGATGTTGAGCAGTTGCCGCTTGTATTCATGGATGCGCTTCACCTGCACGTCGAACAGCGCGTCCGGGTCGAGACTGTAGCCGGTGCAGTCGGCGACATGTCGCGCGAGTGCCACTTTGTTTCGTCGCCGGATCGCGGCGAAACGCTCCTGCAATGCCGGGTCGGAGGCAAGCGACGCCAACGCCGCGAGGTCATCGGGATTATCGCTGACGCCGGACCCGACGGCGTCTATCGCCAGCGCGAGGAGCTCGGGATTGGTCTGATGGAGCCAGCGGCGAAACGTGATTCCGTTGGTTACATTGACAATGCGAGCGGGGTACGCCGCATGAAGATCGCGGAAGACCGTTTCTCGCATCAGTTCCGTGTGCAACGCAGACACGCCGTTGACATGATGCGAGCCGACGAAAGCGAGGTGCCCCATCCGTACGCGGCGATCCTCGCCGTCGGCGATCAGCGAGAGCGCCGGAAGCGCTGTCATGTCGCCTGCCGCTCGGCGCTCGTCCAGGTGGAGGGCGTTGATCCGGTAAATGATCTGCATGTGTCGAGGCAGCAAGCGCTCGAGCAGCGCGACCGGCCATGATTCGAGGGCTTCCGGCAGCAACGTGTGATTGGTGTAGTTGAACACGCGAGTCGCGATGCCCCAGGCCGTATCCCATGGCATGCCATGGTTATCTACCAGCAGCCGCATCAATTCGGGAATCGCGATCGCCGGGTGCGTGTCGTTCAGCTGGATGGCGACGTGGTCGGGCAGGGAGGACAGCTCGCCGTGCTGTTGCCTGTGTCGCTGCAGCAGATCCTGCAGCGAGGCCGACGCGAAGAAATACTCCTGGCGAAGGCGCAGGTCCTGGCCGGCCGGCGTTTCGTCGCTCGGATAGAGAACGCGTGAGATGGCCTCCAGCCGGACGCGCTCGACCATCGCGCCCACGTGATCGCCGCGGTTGAACTCATCGAGGCGCAGCGGATCGACGGCACGCGCCGACCAAAGCCGCAGTGTATTGACGTGGTGCCCGCGCCAGCCGACGATCGGCGTGTCGAATGCTACCGCCGTCACCTGCTCGGCCGGTTGCCACTCGTAGCGGACCGCTTCATCACGGCCGATGCTTTCGGTCACCAGTCCGCCGAAACCGATCGTGTGATTCGCGGCGGGCCGCTCGAATTGCCAGGGATTGCCGAACGTCAGCCAGTCCTCCGGCAATTCGTCCTGCCAGCCGTCCCGGATCACCTGGCGAAACATTCCGTGGTCGTACCGGATGCCATAGCCATGCGCGGGTATGCCGAGCGAGGCCATGCTTTCCATGAAGCACGCTGCCAGGCGCCCGAGCCCGCCATTGCCGAGAGCCGCGTCCGGTTCGATGCGACGCAGCCGATCCAGGTCGATACCGAGCTCGGCCAGCGCCTCGCGCACGGCGGCCGTGATGCCCAGGTTGCTCATCGCATCGAACAGCAGGCGACCGATCAGGAATTCGAGCGAAAAGTAATAGACGCGTTTGCGCCCGTCGCGATAGGTGCGGCGCGTAGCCTCCGCCCACCGGTCGATGATGCGGTCGCGGACTGCGTACGCGGTCGCCATGAACCAATCATGCTCGCTTGCATGGTCCGGGACTTGCCCTACCATGTAATTGAGCTTGCCGAGGATCGACGCGCGCATCGCGCGCGCGTCTACGCCGTCTCCGCCAGCTGCTGCGACCTGTGGGGAAATCAATCGGAACCTGATCCTGCGTTCGCCAGCCGAGGACCGTCCCGACCAGTGCATTTCCGGAATTCTGAAGCTATTTCGGGAATCGCGATAGCCTCACGCAGAACTAGTCGATCGGCCAGGGCATCGCTTTCGGCAGCGTGATCGCTGCAGCGTGCGCCCCGAAAAATGCCGCGAGGGCGCTGCGGTCACGGTGAGTCCGGTGTTCGGCACCTGGTGCGACTCCCACCATTCCAGCTCGACGATGCGCTCGGGGCGCACGCCCCAGGCTTCGAGGTGGGCGCGTTCGCCGCCGCGGAGAAAATCGCCGAGCGTCGGCATCGACACGGTCGGGTCGCGCAGGCCGGCGATGATCGGGTGTAGGTTGCGGAACCGTTCGCCTGTCCAGAGCGGCGACGCCTTGATGCGTTCGAGCCGCTCGCCTTCCGCTTTTCTGCCGAGCGATCTCATGGTGAACGACATGCGAGCAAGGCGTCCCATGCAGGTTGCATCCGAAAGGCGCGGCGCATACGGCCCGGACCCCTGGGCCGGGTGGCTGCGTTTCAGTCCGCGGATACGCGATGAGACACCGTCATATCCGGCGATTGGCGCAGCGTTTGGAATACGACGCAATAGCGCTCGGTCAGGCGGACGAGCGTATGCAACTGATCTTCCGACGCGTCGGTATCCAGTTCGAAGTGAAGTCGGATGCGCTGAAATCCAACCGGTGCGTCCTTGGCCACGCCCAAAGTGCCGCGAAAGTCGAGATCGCCTTCGGCTGCGACCGAGCCGCTTCGAATAACGACGCCTATCGCCGTCGCGACGGCGTTCATCGTTACACCGGCGCAGGCAACGAGCGCCTCAAGGAGCATGTCGCCCGAGCACGCGCTCAGTCCGTTGCCTCCGGTTGCCGGATGCAGCCCGGCCGTAGCGAGCGCCTTGCCGGTCTGGACGCTGCAAGTGACCCCTTCGCCCAGATCGCCTCGAGCCTTGAGGGTAACCAGCGCAGCTTCGGCTTGTTCCTGGTAAAGCTTCTTTAGAGGCGCCTGGATCGTGCGAAGTTCTTCGGTTCTCATCGCTTTATCTTGCGTCTCGTCGCGCTTCGAAGTTTGTTATAAAATCGTAGCGCGTTTCGTGGGCCGAGGTGTGAAAGGGGCTGCGCCGCCGCAACGCCATTGATTGTACGCCAACCTCGGCGGAGCTAATCGAGACCACCTCTCGATGGCGCGGCCCGAAACATCCGAGCGACGTTCGCGGCATATTTCATCAGAAAGGGCACACCATGACCAAGCGTCTCATTCCGATTCTCGCGCTGTTCTCATTAGCGCTGGCTGTTTCGCCAGCATGGGCAGACGACTACACCGAAACGATCAACGTCTTCAAGAACGCCGGCGAGAGCGGAACCTTTTTCCGGACAGCGTACGGGTACGCCGTTTTTCCGACTATTGGAAAGGCAGGCGTGGGTGTCGGCGGCGCGTATGGCAAGGGACGGGTATACGAACACGGGAAGTACGTCGGCGACGCATCCATGACCCAGGTTACGGTCGGCTTCCAGCTCGGCGGTCAGGCCTACAGCCAGATCATCTTTTTCGAGGACCAGCACGCATTTAGGGAGTTCACTGGCGGCAACTTTGCATTCGGTGCGGAAGCTTCCGCGATAGCCATTACCGCCGCGGCCGGAGCCAAGGCAAATACGACCGGCTCATCGGCCGGCGCCAGCGCGGGCAGGCACGACGCCAAGACCGTCGGCGGATACAGCAATGGCATGGCGACGTTCACCGTGGCCAAGGGCGGCTTGATGTACGAGGCGAGCATCGGCGGCCAGAAGTTCAACTATAAGCGGCGTTAAATCGCTTGATAGCCGGTCGGATCGTCGTTCCCGACCTCACGCGGGCTCGCGCGCCTGCCACAGTTCGTTCAAGCGGCGCGCGAACCGCGTTCCCAGCGCTTCGTCTTCGTGCATGAAATAGACGTAGGTCTGCGGCAGGGCGGCCTCGGCGATGCGCGCCGCCCACGCGTCCAGCTCGTGATCGTCGTAGTGGGTTCGTCGCAGGCGTAAGTAGCCGTAGTCCGAGGTGGCGACGAATGGCGTGTCGCCCTCGTCGGTGTCGGTGACGCACAGGATGGCGCCTCGGCTGCGCAGCGTCTCGTACACTTCGTCGTCGTGCCACGACGTGCTGCGAAATTCGAACGCGGCGCGCGTGCCTGACGGCAGCAGCTGGAGGAAGTCCTGCAACCGGGGAAGATCCTTCTTGAGGTATGGCGGCAATTGGAACAGCAGCACGCCCAGCTTGCTTCCCAATGCACCTGCGCGACGCACGAACTCGGCCACGTGCGATTCGGCCTCCCGCAGGCGAAGAACGTGAGTGATGCGCTTCGGCGCCTTCAGGGTAAAGGTGAAATGATCGGGCACTTGGTCCGACCATTGCGCGAGCATCGCTTCGGCCGGCATCCGGTAGAACGTGTTGTTGATCTCGACGGTCGTGAAGTGGTCGGCGTAGTAACGTAGCATTTCGTTGGCGGGAAGCTTTTCCGGATAAAAGGGCCCCAGCCATTCCTTGTACGAGTAGCCGCTCGTTCCCGCCAATAGCTTCATCGATCTTGCCCCGCGATGCGTTCGACATCCTTGTCGTGGATATAGTGCGCGAGGATTTCGGCATGAGTCAAACCTGGCGCCATCGAAAATTGGTCGGGCCCGACACGACCGTCGTCATCATAGCTGGACTCGATGAGCAGTCGCTATCGGCGCTCATAACTTGATCGCGGAGGTTTACAGATTTGCCGTCCGTCCGATGAATGAAACCGCAGTGGATTTGACAACACATGTGGAGTACGCTGGCGACGGCTTGTTCGGTCCAATGATCCGCTGGCCACTCGGGTCGTGGGATTCCCCCATACCGCGTTGAGCATTGCGCTAGCGAGGCTTGAACCCGACTCTTGCCATCGCGGCGGAGCTCAACGGGAGCGCCGCATCGGCGATGTCCCGCCACGGATCTGCCTTCAGTTTTTTAAGGCGCTTCAGCATGTTGCCGACGTTGAAATGATCGAAGCGCAGATCGCGTGAAAGTTCGTCCCAGGCGACGGGCGCCGATACCGGCGCGTTCGCCCGGGCCCGGGTCGAATACGCTGCAACCGCCGTCGCCCCTTCGCTGTTCCGCAGATAGTCGATGAAGATCTTGCCTCGGCGCGAGATTTTCAGCAGCTTTGACGTGAAACGGTCGGGAAATGTCCGCTCGAGGAATTCGGCCACGGCCTTGGTGAATCCTTTGACGTGTTCCCATCGTACGACAGGTTCGATGGGCACAACCACGTGCAAACCTTTGCCGCCTGTCGTTTTGAGAAACGGCGCGAGCCCGATATTTTCCAGCAGCGTCCTGACGATCAGCGCCGCCTGCCGCAGGTCCTCCCAGGCAACCGCATCGTCGGGATCGAGGTCGAATATGATCCGGTCGGGAAAGCCGAGGCTCGGTGCGCGAGATCCCCACGGGTGGAACTCGAGCACGCCCATCTGCAGGAGCGCGACGATCGCCGGAACCGAATCGGCCATCATGTACAGCGAGACGCTGCCGTCCCCGTTCTCGATCTCGATGCGCGAGATCGCTTCGTTGACGCCCCCCTCGGCCTTCTTCTGGTAGAAACACTCCTCGTTCCAGCCATTCGGACAGCGAAGCAAGGTCAGCGGCCGACCGCGAACGTGAGGCAGCATCCATTCGCCGGCGGCAGCGTAGTACAAGGCGAGGTCGCGCTTGGTGATTTGCGCCTCGGGATAGAGCTTCTTGTCGGGATTGCTGACGACGATGCCCGCGACGGCGTTCTTGTCTGCAACGGCGCGAGCTTTGGCTTGCGACCGAAGGCGCGGCGGTGGCTCTCCTGACGCATCGCTGGCGTGCGATGTTGCCGGGCGCTCGCGAACGACGTCGGTTGCGCGCTTGTCGGCGCGCAAGCCCAGGAACGACGGATGGCGCAAGGTACCGTCATCGGTCCACTCGGCGAACGCCACCTCGGCGACGAGCGCCGGCCGCACCCAGTGGGCGCGGCGTGCTTCAGCGCCCTTCGGCGGATTATGGAAGGGACTCGTCTCTTGGGCGAGCGCGGAGAGCGACCGGCTCAACGCAGCGAGCGAGGCATCGCTGAATCCGGTCCCGACCTTACCCGAATATGCGAGCCTCCCGTCCGGCTCGTAGACGCCCAGCAGCAGCGCGCCGAATCCCTGGCGAGACCCTTCGGGATCGGTATAGCCGCCGATCACCATTTCCTGCCGGCGCATGCACTTGATCTTCTGCCACGCCGGTCCGCGGCCCGCCCGGTAGGGCAGGTCGGCGCGTTTGGAGATCATCCCTTCGAGGCCGAGCTCGCCGACGTTCTGCAGGAACGCAGGCCCCGGAACGGCGAAATGCTCGCTGTACTGGATCGCCGCCGGCGCGCTCGACAGGAGGTCGCGCAACAGGCGCTTGCGCTCGGTCAGCGAAACGTCGCGCAAATCGAAGCCATTCAGATAGAGCAGATCGAAAGCCAGATACTTGAGGTCCCGGGAATCCGCCGCAGACAGGGCCTTCTGCAACGCCTGAAAACTGGTGCGTCCTCTTCGGTCCAGCGCGACCACCTCGCCGTCGAGCCACGCATCGCTCACCGGAAGCAAAGTTAGTGCGCGGGCGATCGCGTCGAAGTCGTCGCTCCAGTCGTTGTCGGTGCGCGACACCATCCGTGCCTGCTGATGTGCAATCCGACACAACATGCGGTAACCGTCGTACTTGATCTCGTGCACCCAGGCCGGACCCGTCGGCGGCGACTTGGCCGCGGTCGCCAACTGCGCTTCGATCAGGTCCGGCAGCGGCGCCTTGCGCGCGCCCTTGATCTTGGCGAGCCCGGCGATGACTTTCGGGCGCGGCTTCCTTATCGCTCCCTGTTTGACATTGGCGACAGCGGACTTGTTTGAGTGCCAGACTCGATCCGCGTCGACCGCGATCTGTTCGAGACTGCGACCGCTGACGACGCTTTCCGGCCGATCGTCGGCGATCAGTCCCTCGGCGCCCAGGCGCGCGAATTCGTCGGCCTCCTTGAACAGTAGCCAGCTGTTCTCGCCGCCGTACTTGCCGCCGCGGCTGCGCACCAGATTCCAGCCGCCCTTAAGCTTCTCGCCGTCGAGGTCGAACTTCAGCCGACCCTTGGCGTAGCCTTCGTCGGGATCCGCCTTCGGCGTCCAAGTGCCGCGATCCCAGACCATGACGGTGCCGGCGCCATACTGCTTCGAAGGAATCACGCCCTCGAAGTCACCGTATTCCAGCGGATGATCCTCGACGAGCATCGCCAGGCGCTTGTCGTTGGGATCGAGGCTCGGCCCCTTAGGTACGGCCCAGCTCAGCAGCACGCCATTGAGCTCCAGCCGGAAGTCGTAGTGGAGCCGGGTCGCTGCATGCTTCTGGATGACGAATGCAAGCTTGCGCGACCGGCGTTGGCCGACCTTGCCGGCGGGCTCGGGCGTCAGCCGGAAGTCACGTTTTTGGCGATAGCGCTCGAGGGCCATGGCGATGGATATAAGATCACATCAGACTGTCTCATCTGCGACGGCTTCGGAACAGCCGCGCCGGAAAACCCTGCCCTTTAGTTGAAGATGGCCCGATATTTTGGCACGATGATCAGTTCCGATACCGTATCCCTATCACGGAGGCCCCATGGCCGCTCGCGCACTGGCTTCGGTCACTGTCAGTTTTGGCATGGTTTCGATTCCGGTCAAGCTCTATACGGCGACCCAAGCGCAGGCGGGCGTTTCGTTCAACCTGCTGCACGCCGGCTGTGGTTCCCGCCTGAAGCAGCAATACCTGTGCGCCCGCGAAGGCGTCGTCGTCGAGCGGGCCGACATGGTCAAGGGCTACGAATTCGCCAAGGACCAGTATGTGACCTTCACCCCGGAAGAGTTGAAGGAGCTCGAAGAAAAGGGCACGCAGACGATCGAGATAAGTGAGTTCGTTCCGGCGGAAAGCATCGACCCGATCTATTACGACAAGGCCTACTTCCTCGGGCCCGACAAGGGCGGCGCGAAACCGTACGCGTTGCTGGCCGAAAGCATGCGCCAGACGCATCAGACCGCCGTCGGACGGTATGCCGCGCGCGGCAAGCAGTACATCGTTCAGTTGCGCGCCGTGCCGGGGGGCCTGGTCATGCAACAGCTTCTCTACGCGCCGGAAGTCCGCGCTCTCGCCGATATCGGCATCGAGGAGGCTCCGGTGCGCGATACCGAGCTCGCGTTGGCGAAGCAGCTGATCGCGCAGATCTCCTCCAAGCAGTTCGATCCTAGCGCTTACGAAGACGACGTGAAGAAGCGGATCGAGGCGGCGGTTCAGAAAAAGGTCGAGGGCGAGGAGATCGCCGTTTCGCCCAGCGCGCCGGAGACCGGTGCCCAGGTCATCGACCTGATGGAGGCGCTGCGCGCCAGCCTCGAAAAGACCGCAGGCAAGCGTGCGCCGGCGAAATCGACCGCTGCCGCGCCGGCGTCCGAAATCAAGACCGCGCAGCGCAAGCCGCCGAAGAAGATCGCGACCGAGCCCGAAACGCGCCGCAAGGCCGCCAAGCGCTAGGCGACGATCAGTGCCCGAGACGTCGTGACCGAAGGCTATTCGCTCCGCGAAGTCGGCAAGCTGCTCGGACTTTCCCGTTCCATCCTCGGTCGGCTGATCGACGCGGGTTTCGTCTCGCCGACGCGCGGCCCGCGACGGGAATATCGTTTCACTTTTCGCGACCTGGTCCTGCTGCGTGCCGCCCAGGGCCTGACCGAAGCGAAGATTCCATCGTCGCGCATCCTGCGCTCGCTACGCCGATTGCGTGCGCAATTGCCGCAGCAGGCTCCCTTGGCCGGCTTGAGGATCGAGGCGGTCGGAGATGCGGTCGTGGTGAGCGAAGGCGGCCAGACGCAATGGCGCGCCGACGACGGCCAGTATGTGATGCAGTTCCAGGTCGCGGCTCCCGGAGGGCGACTCGCTTTTTTCGGCCCGGCCGAGGAGCCTGTACGCTCGCCCCCTGCCGATGATCCAGGGTTCGAGCAGGGGCTCTCGCTCGAGCGCACCAGCCCGGATGAAGCGGTTGAGGCGTATCGCCGCGTCCTGAAGCTCGACCCGGCCCATCGGGGCGCCTGCGTCAATCTCGGCCGGTTGCTGCACGAGCGCGGCCGGATGCAGGAAGCCGAAACCGTCTACCGCGAAGCGCTCGCGCACGGCGCCGACGGCACCTTGCTGTTCAATCTCGCGGTTCTGCTTGAAGACCTGCATCGAACCGACGAGGCCGTTGCCGCTTACCGCGCTGCGCTGGCCGCGGCCCCCGACCTGGCGGACGCGCATTTCAATCTGGCCCGGCTGTGCGAGGCGCGCGGACTGACGCAGGAGGCCGTGCGGCATTTGAGCGCTTTTCGCAAGCTGACCGGCAGTCGCTGATCCCGGGTAGCAATCCGGCAGCCGCACGCGACGATCCGAGGATGGCAGGCAACACGCCGCGAGCGATGCCAACGAGCCTCGAGTCGCCGGACAGCCGAGTCCTGTTCATTGGCAACAGCTACACATCGCGCAACCAGTTGCCGCGCTTGTTGGCGGACCTTGCGGCGGCGGCCGAGCATCCCAGGCGTGTCGAGGTCGACGCCATCGTGGCGGGTGGGGCAAGTCTCAAGCGACACTGGAACGCCGGCTTGGCGCAGCAGGCGCTGGCGAGGCTATCGTGGAACTACGTCGTACTTCAGGAACAGTCGACGCTGCCGCTGAAGAATCCGGCGCGCTACCACCACAACGTCCGGCTCTTCGCACCCGAGATCGCCCGACGCGGCGCGAAGACAGTGCTCTATCTGACGTGGGCAAGGCAGCAGGCGCCGGACACCCAGGTTCGTATCACACGAGCCGTGGAAGAGATCGCCGCCGAGTTCGACGCACTGATCGTTCCGGTGGGCCCGGCCTGGCAGGCTGCCATGGCCGAGGACAGCGATCTGGCGCTCTACACCGACGATGGAAGTCATCCGACCGCGCTTGGGTCCTATCTCGCCGCCTGCGTGTTCCACGTCTGCTTGTTTGGCGAAGTGCCGAGGGGATTTTCCGTGTCCGATACGCTGCGTCTCGAGCGCAGTGTCGCGGCGAGGCTGCAGGTCGTGGCGTCGGAGACCACGCGGCTGCGATGACTTCCGATGGGGTCCGCGTCGGGACGCGCGCATCGCTCGGATCCCAAACGTCGCCAAGCGCGAATTCGTTGGACCATACAACTTGCGTATTGCCAAGCCGTCGTTTCGGTCACTCCTTCTATGGGGATGGGCATTTCCGATGCGATCCAGTGCACTCTTGTGCTGTACGGTCCCCCGCAAGGCGTGCTATCGTAAAAAAAATAGTTTGGCCATCACGTCATCGCGCGTGGATTCAAAGGACGGCCGATGCACGAATTTGAGCAGATCGAGATCCTGCTCGCCGAGGATAGTGAGGCGGACGCCGAGATGACCATGCGCGCGTTGCGACGCCATAACCTCGCCAACCATCTGGTCTGGGTCAAGGACGGCGCCGAAGCGCTCGATTTTATTTTCCGCCGCGGCGCGTATGCGCAAAGGCCCGAAGGCGCACCCAAGCTCGTGCTGCTCGACCTCAAGATGCCCAAGGTCGATGGCATCGAAGTGTTGCGTCAGGTCAAGTCGAACGAGGAGACCAAGACGATACCGGTGGTGATGTTGACGTCCAGCGCGGAAGAGCGCGACATCGTCGCCAGTTATTCGTTGGGGGCGAACAGCTACATCGTCAAGCCGGTCGACTTCGCGAGCTTCGTCGATGAGGTCGCCAAGGCCGGCTGCTATTGGGTGCTCGTCAACCGTCTGCCCGGCACGGCGGCGGGGACCAGGCGCTAAGGCTTCCGATGACTTCCACGCTCAAGATGCTGATGGTCGAGGACGTGCCGTCCGACGCTGAGATCGCGGTGCGCGAGCTCAAGCGCAGCGGGCTGGAATTCGTCGCCCGGCGGGTGGAAACCGAGGCCGACTTGAGGCGCGAATGCGTCGAGTTCGAGCCCGATATCATCTTGTCCGACTTCGCTTTGCCGCATTTCGACGGTCTGTCGGCGCTCCGGATCGTGCGTCAGTTGCGCCCGGACGTTCCGTTCATTTTCGTCTCGGGAACCATCGGCGAGGAAACCGCGGTTGAGAGCCTGCGCAGCGGCGCCAATGACTACGTCCTCAAGACCAATCTGTCGCGCCTGCCGACCGCCGTGCGCCGCGCGCTGCAGGACGTCGACGAGCGCGCCAAGCGACTCGAGACCGAGGAGGCGCTACGGCTGCGCGACCGGGCCGTCGAGGCGAGCGTCAACCCGATCGTGATCGTGAGCGCGACCGACCCCGGCATGCCGCTGGTCTACGTCAATCGCGCCTTCGAGCAGGTCACCGGCTACAGTCGCGCCGAAGTCATCGGCGGCAACTGCCGTCTTCTGCAAGGCGAGGATCGCGACCAGCCCGAGCTCGACAAGATCCGTCGGGCGATCGCCGAGCAGTGCGATGGGCAGGCGGTGCTGCGCAATTACCGCAAGGATGGCAGTCTTTTCTGGAACAAGCTGTACATCACGCCGGTGCGGGATCCACGCTCGAACCGCGTCACCCATTTCGTCGGCGCGCAATACGACATTACCGAGATCAAAGGCTACCAGGACGAGCTCGAGCATCAGGCCAATCACGACGCGCTCACCGGTCTCGCCAATCGCAACCTGCTGAAGGACCGCTTGCGGCAGGCGCTGGCGCTCGCGCACCGCTACAAGCGACCGTTCAGCCTGACGTTCATCGATCTCGACAACTTCAAGCTGATCAACGACAGCCTCGGCCACGACATCGGGGACCGGCTGCTGAAAATCGCCGCGGAGCGCCTCGCCGCTTGCGTGCAGGAAGGCGACACCGTGGCGCGGCTCGGCGGCGACGAATTCGTGCTGCTGGTCGCCGAGCAGGATCAGGACGAGGGCAGTTATCGCGCGGTGCAGCGAGTGATGGCCGCGATCTCGCAACCGTTCCTTATCGACCAGCGCGAATTCAAGATCACGTGTTCCGCCGGCATCGCGAGCTTCCCGCGCGATGGCGAGGACGCCGACACGCTGCTGCGCAATGCCGACACGGCGATGTACCGGGCGAAGGATCTCGGCCGCAACAACTTCCAGCTCTATTCGTCCGACATGAATGCGGATCTGGGCGAGCGCCTGACGCTGGAGACCGATCTGTGGAATGCCGTCAAGCGCAACGAGTTCGTCCTGCACTATCAGCCGAAGGTCGAGCTCAAGACCGGGCGTATCGTCGGCATGGAGGCGTTGCTTCGCTGGCGCCATCCGACCAGGGGCATGATCCCGCCGGGAAAATTCATTCCGGTGGCCGAAGCCAGCAGCCTGATCACCGAGATCGGCACGTGGGTGATCAACGAGGCGTGCAGGAACAACAAAGCCTGGCAGGATGCCAATTTGCGCGCCGTCCCGATCGCCGTGAATATCTCGGCACGACAGCTGCATGACAAGGATCTGGTCGAGACGGTTCGCACCGCGCTTCAAACCACGCGGCTGCGGCCGGAGCACCTCGAGATCGAGCTTACCGAGAGCGCTGTCATGGTACATCCGGAGGACGCCATCAATACGATGGCGAGGCTGCGCGGCATGGACGTCCGGATCGCACTCGACGATTTCGGCACCGGCTATTCGAGCCTGAGCTACCTGAAGCGTCTGCCGGTCACCGGACTGAAAATCGACCAATCGTTTGTCCGCGATCTGGCCTTCGATCCGGACGACGCCGCGATCGTCCGCGCCATCGTTGCGGTTGCCCACGAACTGATGCTCGACGTGATCGCCGAAGGGGTGGAAACCGCCGAGCAGGCCGAATTCCTCAAGACGCACGGTTGCACCGAAGCGCAGGGCTATTATTTCGCCCGGCCCGTGCCTGCTGACCAGATGCGAGCGCTGCTCGAACGCGGTAACTTGCCGGTCGTTTGAGCCGCAGGCAAGAGCACGCGGCATGGCGCAAGAGCTGACGGGCGAGCGACCGGTCTTCCTGTCGACGCTGCCAGCCGAGCGTCGCGAGCGTCGAATCGCGCTCAAGCTCGTGGCGGTGTCGGCCGTGATCTTTGCCGCGGCGGCACCTTTCGCGAAGGTCCAGCTCTCGCCCGTTTGGGCGTTCATTCCCGCCTACGAATCCGCGCTCGCGGTCACCGATCTGATCACCGCGGTTTTGCTGTTCGGTCAGTTCGGCTTCCTGAGATCGCAGGCGCTGCTGGTGCTGGCCGGCGGCTACCTTTTCACGACTTTCATCGCCGTCGCGCACGCGCTGACGTTTCCCGGCCTTTTCTCGCCGGAGGGACTGCTGGGCGCCGGACCGCAGACCACGGCCTGGCTGTACATGGCTCTGGCACGGGGTATTTCCGCTGTGCGTGATCGCCTATGCGTGGCTCAACGGACGCGAGCGTCGGCCCATCGACCCATCGAACGTCCGCATCGCGATGCTCGTCGCCGTTGCGGTCGCTTTCGTCGCGGTGTGCGGGTTCGCCTACCTCGCGACGAGCGGCCAGCAATCGCTGCCGGCGATCATGCAGGGCAACGGCTACACGCCGGCCATGGTCGGCGTCGTCTCGAGCGTCTGGGCATTGAGCCTTGTCGCGCTGGGCGCGCTATGGCGCCGGCGTCCGCACACCGTGCTCGATCTGTGGGTGATGGTGGTGATGTGCGCGTGGATCTTCGACATCGGGCTGTCCGCCGTTCTCAATGCCGGGCGATTCGACCTCGGCTTTTACGCCGGGCGGATTTACGGACTGATGGCGTCGAGCCTGGTGCTTCTGATGTTGCTGCTCGAGAACGGCGCCCTCTACGGCCGGCTCGTCGAAGCGCATGACAAGCACGCCAGGCGGTTGAACATCCTCCACGCGATCGACCATGCCGTTGCGGCGGAGGAGTCGCCGGAGGTCATCGCGGGCGAGGCGATCCAGCCGTTGCGCGAGGTTCTCGGTGTCGCGCGCGCGGTGGTGAACATCTTCGACCTCGCCGTCGGCGAAGCCGAGTGGCTGGCGGCGGCGGGGCGCCGTCGCGTCCACGTCGGCGCGGGTGTTCGCTTTTCGATGCAGATGATGGGCGACGTCGAGGGGCTGAAGCGCGGCGAGGCGCAGCTGGTCGATACGCATTCGCTGCCACCGGGCCCGGACGTCGACGCGCTGCTCGCTTCGGGAGTGCATCTGTACATGGTGATGCCGATGATCGCTGGCGGCGAGCTGATCGGCGCGATCAGCTTCGGTGGGGAAGCCGAGGCGTTTCCCGCCGAACAAATGAGCATCGCCCGCGAGGTGGCGACGCAACTCGCGATCGCTGTCGCGCAGGCACGGCTATACGATCGCGTGCGGCGCCACGCCGAGGAGCTCGAGCTACGGGTCGGCGAGCGTACGGCGGAGCTGCTGGCGGCGAACAAGGAGCTCGACGCGTTTTCCTATTCCGTGTCGCATGACCTGCGCGCGCCGTTACGCGCCGTGGATGGCTACGCGCGAATGCTCGAGGAGGACTATGCCGACAAGCTCGATGCCGAGGGTAACCGGCTGCTGGGCGTCGTTCGGGCGAGCAGCCAGCAGATGGGGCGCCTGATCGACGATCTGCTGGCTTTCTCGCGCCTGGGCCGCGAGCAACTGCGGACGAGGCCACTGCAGTTGAACGACCTCGTCAGGCAGATTATCGACGAGACGCAATCCGACCGCGCCGGTCGTCAAATCGACTTCGTCGTCGGCGACCTCGGCAGCGTCGACGCCGATCCGGCGCTTCTGAAGCAGGCGTTGGCCAATCTGCTGAGCAACGCAATCAAGTTCACCCGCGACAGGAATCCTGCGGTGATCGAGATTGGGACCGAGGTTAAAAGCGACGCCAGCAGCGCCGATTTGTACTACGTGAAAGACAACGGCGCCGGCTTTGACATGAAATACTACGACAAGCTTTTCGGCGTGTTCCAGCGCCTGCATAGTCACGCCGAGTACCCGGGGACAGGTGTCGGGCTGGCAATTGTCCAGCGGGTCATTCATCGCCACGGCGGGCGGGTCTGGGCCGACTCGAAACCCGGCAGGGGCTCGGCGTTCTACTTCACGCTGCGCAATCATGCGCCGGACGCGACGCCGGGGCGATGAAGCGAAGCGGCGGACGCTGAGCGTAAAGAGCTCGGGACGGAAGCCGCGCTGACTGAGCTCCGACTCGAAGTCCTGCTTCTCCCCGAGCTGCGACGTGCCGACGGCGATCAAACCGCGGCTGCCGCTTGCCGCTGGAACGTCAGCGCACAATCGCGCAGTTGGCCCCGGCCCAGAGCTGCTTGGGGCCCGGCTTTTCGAGGGTCACGCGGATTTCGGTGATCTGAATGCCGTTGCGCTGCTCGACTTCCTTGATTATCGCCATCAACAGCGGACCCGCTTTGTCGGAGAGCCCTTTTTCGGCGTGGGCGTAGTGGACGAAACGATCGTTGACCGATGACATGGCTGCTCTAGGCGAATAATGGACTACGCGCAAAGTCAAGGCGGCGCGCCGGCGATCACCGGCGCGACCGTCGCTGCGCCGGAGCCGGAGCATCGACATCGCCGATTGAAACGGCGTCGCCTTCCGTCGCTTGCTGTGCTCGGCCGACACTTTCAACGAGCGCGCGATCGCCCGCGGATCCTTCTTGGTGAACACGCCTTTTTCCAAGTCCAGCGCATTGCTGCGCTTGCTGACCTGTGACGACCATCGTTTAGCGCTTTTCGCATCGAACACTCACCGAGTCGATTGAGCGAGACCGAGGCAGGATAGGCCGCGCTCTGTTACATTCTGTCGCCATGAGCGCGCGGCCCCCACAGCGCCGTCATTCGGCGCGCGATCTGGAGACGATCCTCGGCGTCACCAGCGCTCTGGCGGCCCCGTTCGATCTGATGACCATGCTGGCCGAGGTCGTCAGCGCCGCCAAGCAGGTGCTCAATGCCGACCGCGGCTCGGTCTGGTTGTATGACCCGGCGGCCGACGAACTGGTTCTGGAAGTCGCCACCGGCATCCGCCCCGTCCGCGTGCCGGCAGGCGCCGGCCTGGTAGGCGCCTGCGCCCGAAGCCGTCAGATCATCAACGTTCCCGACTGTTATGCCGACCCGCGGTTCGACCCGGGCGTCGACAAGAGCTCCGGTTATCGAACGCGCTGCATGCTCACGTTGCCGCTGGTGGATCACAAGGACATCCTGGTGGGCGTGATGCAGGTATTGAACAAGGCCGGCGGCGGCATTTTCGACGGACACGACGAAGCGCTGGCCACCGCGCTGGCGGCTCAGTGCGCGGTCGCCCTGCAGCGCGTGCGCATGACCGAAGCCGTCATCGAAGGCGAGAAAATGCGCCAGGAGCTGGAGATGGCGCGCGTCGTCCAGATGAGCACCTTGCCCTCCAGCATGCCCACGCTGGCCGGCTATGACGTCTACGGTACGTTCAAGCCGGCCGAGCTCACCGGCGGGGATACTTTCGACCTGGCGCTGGTCGAGCAGGGGCTGCTGGCCGTGCTGGGCGATGCTACCGGACACGGCATCGCCCCGGCGCTTTCGGTGACGCAGATGCAGGCGATGCTGCGGATGGCGTTCCGCCTGGGCGCCGACCTCGAGACCGCATTCAGGGAGGTCAACAATCAGCTGGCCGACACGCTCGCCAGCGACCGCTTTATCACGGCTTTTGTGGGAATTCTGGATGCGGGCACCCACACGATGCGCTTTCACAGCGGCGGACAGGGGCCGATTCTTCATTTCCAGGCGGCGCTCGGTGCATGCGCGCGGTACAAGCCGACCAGCTTTCCGCTGGGGGCGATGCACCTGTCGACGCTTCGACCGGTAGTGACACTGGCGATGCAGCCGGGCGATATCCTGCTGCTGCTCTCGGACGGCATCTACGAGTATCACGATGCCGGCGGCGAGCAGTTCGGCGAGACGCGCGTGGAGGAGATCGTTCGATCGCACCATGGCGAGTCGATGGCGCAACTTTCGGCGACCCTAATGGCTGCGGTGGAGGCATTCGCGGCCGGCGCCCCGCAGGACGACGACATAACGGTGGTACTGGTCAAGCGGGACGCCGCGCCGAGCGGCATCCATCGGTCGTTCGAGCGCAGCTTCGACTCGATCGAGAGTATCTTCGCGTTCACGGCCGACGGATTCGCCCGGCAGGGCATCGACCCCGAATTTCTGCCGGTCGTCGATCTGGCAGTAGAAGAGTTGTTCACGAACATGGTCAAATACAGCACGATGAGCCGTGCCGCGGTGCGCATCGATCTGGCGAAGGTCGATGGCGGCGTGGAAGTGACGCTGACCGATTATGATGTAGAGCCATTCGACGTCACACAGGCGCCTGACGCAGACATCGCGCTGCCGATCGAGCAGCGCAAGCCCGGAGGCCTGGGCCTGCATCTTATCCGGCGGCTGGTGGATTGCATCGAATACGAGTATTCAACGGAGTCCCGGCAGAGCCGGACCAAGTTCCGCAAGACCCGAGGCGGGCGGCCCGCCGCCGGGGGCGCGGCGAACACAGGGGATACGCATGCTCGCGATTGATTTCGGCCCGAATGACGTGGTCGTCATTGCGGGGCGGCTGGATGCCGCCCAGTCCGCGGCCGCCCAGACCTTTCTGGACCAGGTCCAGGGCAAAGTCACCTTGGACTGCACCGGGCTGGAGTACATCTCCAGTGCCGGCCTCGGGGTCCTGTTGAAAACCCAGAAACGCCTGCTGGCATCGGACGGCAAGCTCCGGCTGTCCGGCGTCAACCGGCACCTGCGGGACATATTCGAGTATTCGGGCTTCGATCAGATCTTCGAAATCGAACCTGCCCCCTGATCGGTCCCAACTTTTCCGGCCTTGGCGTGTAATTGTGGACAACGACCCAGACTTGGCGTTGGTCGAACGCTGCCGAAAAGGCGATCAGGCGGCATTCACCGAGTTGGTGATCCGGTATCAGCGGCCCATCTACAACGCGGCGTTCTGGATCCTGCGCAAGGCCGAGGACGCCAACGACATCACGCAGGTCGTGTTCCTCAAGGTTGCGGAGCGGCTGGATGAATATGATCCTCGGTTCAAGTTCTTCAGCTGGATCTACCGGATTGCGGTCAACGAGTCGCTCAATCTGCTGCGCCGAAATGGGCGGGAGGACGAACTCGGTGACGAGATCGACCTTGCGGGCCTGGACACTGCAAGCCCCGAATGGATTCTCAGCGAAGCGCAGGTTTCGCGGCGAATCCAGAGCGCGTTGATGAGCATGCCGACCAACGATCGGATGGTGCTGAGCTTGCGGCACTTTTCGGAATGCAGCTACCAGGAGATCGGAGAGATCCTCGGCCTCGACGAAAAGACGGTGAAATCCCGACTGTTCGAAGCCAGGCACCGCCTCCGCGAATTGCTGAAAGACCTGCGATAATGGATATGAATATTCCCGAGCTCGACCAACTGATGCATGCGGTGCTCGACGGTGAAGCGACCCCGGCCGAAGCACGCGAGCTCGACCGCCAACTGGCGGCCGACCGCGCAGCCCGCGAGCGATTCGACGACCTTAAATGGCTGTTCGAAGGATTTCGCCGCGTGCCGAAGGCATTTCCGCCGGAAGGGCTGGTGGCCGCGGTCATGGCTTCAATGCCACATCGCCCGGTCGGTCGGCAGCGTCTGCGCCAACTTTTGTCGCGGTCGCGTGTACTTAGCCAAGTTTCGATGGGATCCCGGGGCACGAACCTGGGGCGTTCGGCAAGGGTCCATCAGGTATCCCAACTGGGGCCACAACTAAGGGGTGAGAAGATGAACGAGCAAAAGAGCGGCTTTATCGGCAAACGTACGGTATGGATCGGCGCCGGCATCACCGCCGTGGCCGTTGTCCTCGTCCTGCAGTATGTGGACTTCCCTCCGGGCAGCAAGGACGTAAGCGGCACGATCGTCCCGGCGCAGCGGTATCGGGCTACCGGGAATGACGAAGGCGTGAAGCCCGGCGCGCCGATCACGCAGCCTACCGATACAGCCGGCAGCCAGGGCCCCAACTCTGCTGGTCCAAGCAGCGGCCCGAGCAATGGCCCGAGCAATGGCCCGAGCAATGGCCCGAGCAATGGTCCGCGGAGCAATGGCCCCAGCAATGGCCCGAGCAATGGCCCCAGCAATGGCCCGAGCGCCGGCCCCAGCAACGGTCCGAGCAATGGCCCAAGTAACGGTCCGAGCAATGGCCCAAGTAACGGTCCGAGCAATGGCCCAAGTAACGGTCCGAGCAATGGCCCAAGTAACGGTCCGAGCAATGGCCCAAGTAACGGTCCGAGCAATGGCCCAAGTAACGGTCCGAGCAATGGCCCAAGTAACGGCCCGAGCAATGGCCCAGTAACGGCCCGAGCAATGGCCCGAGCAACTGGTCCGAGCAATGGCCCGAGCAATCGGTCCGAGCAATGGCCCGAGCAATGGTCCGAGCAATGGCCCGAGCAATGGTCCGAGCAATGGCCCAAGTAACGGCCCAAGTAACGGCCCGAGCAATGGTCCCAGCAACGGCCCGAGCAATGGTCCCAGCAACGGCCCGAGCGCAGCAGCCAGGTAACGCTGCTCTCTAAATCAAAGCAGTGCGAAACCGCCGGCCTGAGTGCCGGCGGTTTGCTTTGTGCTCACCACCCGGTATCCTTCGTCCGGTCCGAAATCGGGGGCAATCGGAATGCGCAGTCGAATCTTGTGCATCTGTCTCGCGTTTCTGCCGGCCGCGTCCGCAGCCGAAGAGAGCTCCATCGGGCTGTCGTATGTCGAAACCAAGGACGTCAAGCTCGTCTACTACGACTTCCTTGAATATCTCGTACCGCACGCTGTACGGACGTTCACCAACTCGGTTGCATGGCAGCGGCGCATGCTCGGCTGGGTGCCGTCCGAGCCCACCACCGTGCTCCTGCAGGACTCCTCGGACACGGGTAACGCCAATCAGCGATCAGCGCCGCGCAACAAGCTGCTTATCGATGTCGCGCCGATTCCCCACGCTTTCGAGACATTCGCTGCCACGGAGCGTTTTTATTTTCTGATGAACCACGAGACGGTCCACGTGGCGACCGGCGACATGGCGGCGGAAGAGGACTTGCGCTGGCGCCGTTTCTTTCTCGGCAAGGTGACTCCGCTGCCCCAGAATCCCGAATCACTGCTCTACAGCGACCTCACGGTTCCGCGGTTCAATACCCCGCGCTGGTGGAACGAAGGCGCGGCCGTTTTTCTCGAGACTTGGATGGGAGGAGGGCTGGGCCGTGCGCAAGGCGGCTATGATGAGATGGTGTTCCGCGGAATGGTGCGCGACGGCAGCCACTTCTACGATCCGCTGGGTCTCGAGTCGCGCGCCATCCGCGTCAACTTTCAGTCCGGCGGAAACGCTTATCTGTACGGCACCCGCTTTTACAGCTACCTCGCCTATGTCTATTCACCGGAAAAAATCCTGGCCTGGATCAGGCGCGACGAGGGTAGCAAGCGCAACTATGCCGACCAGTTTGAGCTGGTGTTCGGCCTCCCGCTGGAACGCGCCTGGCAGAACTGGATCGCGTTCGAACACGACTTCCAGCAACGAAACCTGGCAGCGGTGCGCAAGTTCCCGATCACGCCGCAGCACAACTTGGCCGCCAACCCGATTGGGTCGATATCGCGGATGTACTTCGACGAGGCCAGCGGAGTCCTTTACGCCGCCTTCCGTTACCCGGGTACCGTCGACCACGTCGGCGCGCTCAACACACGGGACGGCAGCGTCCGGCAGCTCGCCAACATCAAACGCGCCGCGCTATACCGGGTTACGTCGACTGCCTACGACCCGAGCAGCGGGACATTTTTCTTCGCCAACGACAGCCTCTCCTATCGTGACCTGATGGCCGTCAACGTCAGGACCGGGGAGGAAAGAATGCTGTTCGAGGATGCGCGCATTGGGGAAATCGTCTTTAACCCGGTCGACCGTTCGCTGCTGGGAATCCAGCTCTACGGCGGCGTCGCGACGCTGGTCCGCATCCCCTACCCCTACACCGAAGTGGTCCGGGTGCACACCTTTCCATACGAATACGTGCCGTCGGATTTGGACATCTCGCCCGACGGCCGGCTGCTGTCCGCGTCCGTGAGCGAAGTCAACAACGACCAGTATCTGCGCGTGTGGCAGATCGACAAAGTACTCGCCGGAGACATGAAACCGCTCTCCGAATTCCGCTTCGGCCAATCCGTCCCGGAAAGTTTCGTGTTCTCGCCGGACGGACGTTACCTCTACGGCAGCAGCTACTACACGGGTGTTTCGAACATCTTCCGCTACGAGGTTGCCACGGGGACGATCGAGGCGGTTTCCAACGCGGAAACCGGCTTCTTCCGTCCGGTGCCGCTGGCCGATGGGCGATTGCTGGTGATGGCGTATACCGCCGATGGTTTCATTCCCGCCACCATCGATCCACGGCCGCTGCAGGACGTGGGCGCGATCACCTTTCTTGGCACCGAGGTGGCGACCAAACATCCGGTGGTCAAAACATGGCAGGTGCCGCCGGCGAGCACCGTCGACTATGACAAGGCGGTCATCGGCAAGGGACCGTACCTGCCGTTGCGCAACCTCGCCCTGGATAATGCCTACCCTGTTCTGCAGGGTTATAAGACCTACGCCGGCATCGGCTATCAAGCCAACATCGCAGATCCTCTCGCCTATGCCTACCTCGGCATTGCTGCCGCTTACACACCGGCCGCCGACCTTCCAGGCGATCAGAGGGTCCACGTGGGGATTACCGGCAACTATCTGGGCTGGAGGGGAGGGCTTTGGTGGAATCGGTCGGATTTCTACGACCTGTTCGGACCCACCAAGCGCAGCCTCAAGGGTTTTGCGTCCAAGCTCGGTTACACCAAGTGGCTGGTTTGGGACGAGCCAAAAACGCTGAATATCACCTACGACCTGGCCTATTACGACGGAATCGACACGCTGCCGGGCGCGCAAAATGTCGCCACGAGTTTCACCCGGCTCATGAACGCCGAGGCCGCGATCCATTCGAGCGATGTGCAACAATCGATCGGCGCGGTCGATGCCGAGAAGGGCGTAAGCTGGGAAGGCGTGCTGACCGCGAACGTCGTCGAAGGTCAGACGATCGCACAGGTCCGCGGCAACTTCGACTTCGGCTGGCAGCTCCCGATCCCGCACTCGTCCATCTGGCTTCGCAGCGCCGCGGGCGCCGCCAGCGGCGATCGCAACAACGTCGTTGCGAACTTCTACTTCGGTAGCTTCGGCAACAATTATGTCGACGCCAGGGCCGTTCAGCGCTATCGCGAATACGACTCGCTGCCGGGTTTCGGCATCGATGCGGTGAGTGGCCTCAGTTTCGTGCGCGAAATGGTCGAATGGAACGCCCCACCCGTGTTTTTCGAATCGATCGGCACGCCGGCCTTCTATCTCGCCTGGCTGCGGCCGGCGGTCTTCGCCACCGGCCTGTGGACGGATCCGACGCACGCGTCGCTGCGCAAGAACTACCAGAACGTGGGCGCGCAAGCCGATCTGCGATTCAGCGTCCTGCACTGGTACGACATGACCCTGTCGGTGGGCTATGCGGTCGGCTTCCAGGGCGCGCAGCGCGCGGGAAGCGAGTGGATGGTCTCTCTGAAGATCATGTAGGCGCGGCGGATAAATCCGATGTCGGCCAAGCTCGTCGGGCCCGCGCTGGTGGCCCTATTGCCTGTACTAAGCTTCCTCGCAGCGCTGCTCTATCTCGACAGCTACAAGCTGGTGAAGCTGCAGACGGTCATCGCCGTCGTCGCGTGCGGCGCGGTCGTTGCCGGCGTCGGGTTCTTTCTCAATGCGTGGCTGCTCGGCCTGCTCGGCATCGAGCTCGCCAGCTATACGCGTTACGTCGGGCCCATCGTCGAGGAGCTGCTCAAAGGCCTGGTTATCGTCGCGCTGATTCGCTTCCATCGCGTCGGATTCCTGGTCGACGCGGCAATCTTCGGCTTTGCCGTTGGCTCGGGCTTTGCGGTCATCGAGAACCTCTATTACCTGGACCAGGTGCCGGATGCCGGCATGGGGACCTGGATAGTGCGCGGGTTCGGCACCGCGATCATGCACGGCGGCGCCACGGCGATCTTCGCGGTGATGAGCCTGTCGGGCCTCGAGCGCATGCAGCGCGCGAACCTGTGGTCATTCCTGCCGGGCTTCGCGCTCGCCGTGGCGCTGCATGCGGCGTACAACCACCTGTTTCTGCCGCCGCAATTTTCCGCGCTGGTGATGCTGATCGTAATGCCGCCGCTGTTCTATTTCGTGTTCGAACGCAGCGCCAAGGCCGTGGGCAACTGGCTGGGCCGGGGTTTCGATGCCGATACCGAAATGCTGGAACTGATCAACTCCGGCCGCCTGTCCGGGTCGCCGGTGGGACAATACCTGCACACGCTGAAGGACAAGTTCAAAGGCGCGGTCCTCGCCGACATTCTGTGCTTCCTGCGTCTGTATACGGAGCTCGCGCTCCGCGCCAAGGGCATCCTGATGATGCGCGAAAACGGCTTCGAGGTCGGCGTCGACGACGAAACTCGAGCCAAGTTCGACGAGATGCGGTATTTGGAGCGAAGCATCGGCCGCACCGGATTGATCGCGATGCAGCCGGTGCTCCATATGAGCCACAAGGATCTGTGGCAGCTTTACATGCTGGGCAAGTGAGACGTCACCGCGCCCTTCCGCCTTACAGCCGAGCGCGTCCCATCACGCCAGCGGGTGGTTGCGCAGGAGGATGCGCCATACGCCTGTGACGATCAGCGAAAATCCGGTCAGCAGCCCGATGAACGCCAGCGAGCTCTGCGGCCATCCGATGGCGATCAATATCGCCACGGCGATCGACACCAGCCCGTCTAACAATACCCAGCCCCAGCCCGGCCGCGGTTTCAGCCGGAAAGCCAGCATCGTTCGAGTGACGCCGCCTGCAAACAGGAACGCGCCGACCATCAGCGCCAGCGATGCGACGCCGGCGATCGGGACGACCAGGATCGCAATACCGAGCACCAGCGTCAGAACGCCGGAGGCGAG
The DNA here is from genome assembly GCA_963828665.1 of uncultured beta proteobacterium. GTDB lineage: Bacteria > Pseudomonadota > Gammaproteobacteria > Burkholderiales > Casimicrobiaceae > PALSA-1003. Next base: position 180,568 of record CAWHFL010000014.1, on the reverse strand, counting down.
TTTCCACCCAAAGCCGTGCCTGGCACGCGTCTGGACGGCGTAGACGATCTCGAAACCGCCACCGAAGATCAAGACCCAGGCAAAGATCAGCGCGGTCGCCAGCGCCGCCACGCCCGGCATCAATACCGCGAGGACGCCTGCCGCGATCAGCAGAACGCCCCAGACGACCTGCCAGCCGCCGTCGGACGCGGCGGGCGCCACATCTTCTGCATTTGCCATGAGGGCTCCTAGTTCGCGGGAACGGCGCCCACCTCGACGATCGGGTATGCGCCCAGTGTTCGATGATGCACCCGCAGCGCGGCGTGGGTCAAAGTCCGAACGCGGCGCAGACAAGATCGCGGCCAGGGAACTGGTGCCGGCCCCGCCCGGTGCTGTATCTTCTGCTTCCGGAATCTGCGGACCTTCCCGCCCGACTCTCGAATCGCCAGCGCCTAGCGTCCAATGGATCTAATTTACGGCCTACCTCTGATTGCAGTGCTGACGCTGGCGTGGCTGGCTGCTCGCCATGTCATCAACAAGGCACGGCGACAGCGGGACCTGCTGCGCCGGCAAAAGCAGCGTTCGCGCGGCCGACGGCACGACGCGCCGGAGACCGTCACCTCGCGCTCGGACATGCGCTCGACCGATGCTCCGGTCACGATCGTCGACAATATCCGCAAACGCTCGCGCGCTCCCAGCGACGGCAGCGGCGACAAGCCGCCACGGCGCCGTGGTTAGCGACGACGGCCGGCAAGAGTTGACGATGGCCGTCACCATGGCAGGGGCGTGGGTAAGGGGGAAACGGCACCACGCGAGTACGCTCGAGGCGGCGAAGCCGCCGGCGCGGAATTCAAAAAATCGTTGTATTTTAAGGCAGATGTGCGCAACGTCGTTGCGCGGGAGGTGCCAGAACGGGACGGCGCCGGCGAGGAGAGATGGTCACGGAGAACGCCGCCCCGTCTGGGTGAAGACTACTAAGCAATCGACGTGCCGGCGCGAACTTCGCGCAGCCGTGGAATCCAATCCAATGGCCATCGCGCGGCGAGCGTGACCGCGGCGTCGACGCGTTGACCGCGATCTGATTGCTGCGTCGCCAGGGCGAGCGCACCGCCGCAGGATGCGACCCTGCATTAGAATCGAGTGCTGCGGCTGCCCGATGGCAGCCTTCGGAGTATCCGTTATGTCGACAGCCGATACGGTGCGCGCCGCGCCTTCGTCGTATCTGTACTACCGGCACTCGGTGGCCGTGCGCGTCATGCACTGGATCAACGTGATCGCGCTGACGATCCTTTTGATGAGCGGCCTCAACATTTTCAGCGCGCATCCGGCGCTGTACTGGGGCCAGTCGTCTTATTCGGCGCGCCCACCGGTCCTGGAGATCGGCGCCATGGAAGACGCCGACAACGTTACCGGCGTGACGCGCATTCTCGGGCGCGATTTCGACACCACCGGGCTGTTCGGCGCCTCGCGCGATGCCAGCGGCGAGATCGTCGCAGCGACGTTCCCGTCATGGCTCACGATTCCCGGCAACCGCTGGCTGTCGCTGGCGCGCCAATGGCACTTCCTGTTTGCCTGGATATTCCTCGTCAACGGACTCTGCTATGTTCTCTACGCGATCGGAAGCCGCCACCTCGCGCGCGATCTCGCCCCTTCGGGCGTCGACTGGCGCTCGATCGGACGATCGATCATCGACCATTTGCGCTTCCATCATCCGACCGGCGAGGCGTCGAAGCGTTACAACGTGCTACAGAAGCTCGCCTATCTGACGGTGATCTTCGTGCTCCTGCCCCTGGTGATCCTGATGGGCTTCGCGATGTCGCCGGGACTGGACTCAGTCATTCCGGGCTGGGTCGAGGTCGTCGGCGGACGCCAATCGGCGCGGACAATTCATTTTGTCATCGCCTGGCTGCTGGTCGCATTCGCGTTCGTCCACGTCTTCGAAGTCGTCATCACCGGACTGTGGAACAATCTTCGTTCGATGATCACCGGACGCTATCGCGTCGAAGGCGAGGCAGGCGATGACTCCCGTTGAAACTTCCCCGCGGCGGCGTTTTCTGTTTGCCGCGCTGTCCGGCGCCGGCGCACTAGTGCTCGCCGGCTGCGACAAGCTCGCCAACACCGCCTGGTTTCAGAAGACGCTCGGCGCCGGCGAATCGCTGACGCGGGTCGGGCAACGTCTGGTGATTCCGCGCGGGGCGATGGCGCAGGAATTCAGCGACGCCGACCTGTCGCCGCAGTTTCGCAGTAACGGCACCTCGGTGCCGCGCAGCGCACAATACCAGGCGCTGGCAACGGGCGGATTCGCGGCGTACCGGCTCGAGGTCGGCGGGCTGGTCGAGCGGCCGGCCAGCCTGTCGCTTGCCGATCTGCGCGCGCTGCCGAATCGAACGCAGATAACGCGCCACGATTGCGTCGAGGGATGGAGCGCGATCGGCAAATGGAAGGGTGCGAAGCTGGCGGCATTGCTCGACACCGTGCAACCGAAGCCCAACGCGCGCTATGTCGTGTTTCACTGCGCCGATCCGATGGAAAGCGATGGCACGAGTCCCTATTACGAAAGCATCGATTTCGAGGATGCCTACCATCCGCAAACCATTCTAGCCTACGAGCTCAACGACAAGAGCCTTCCAGTCCCGAACGGCGCGCCGCTCAGACTCCGCGTCGAGCGCCAACTAGGCTACAAGCATGCCAAGTATGTGATGCGCATCGAGCTGGTCGAGAGCTTCGCCAACATCGCCGGCGGCAAAGGCGGCTATTGGGAAGACCAGGGTTACCAGTGGTACGCCGGAATCTAGCGTAGCGGCCCTTTCGGGCCAGTGTTTTCCGGATCGGTTGACGCAGCGGGGCGCCCCCCGCCACACTTCGCGCTTTGTCCGCCGACCTTCACTCCGATGCCTTCCGTTAGCTTCGATCGCTTTTACCGCTACGAGGAGTTGACGGCGATCCTCAAGCAGTATCGCCGCCGAATTTCCCCAGCTGGCATTGATCGAATCGATCGGCAAGAGCCATGAGGGCCGCGACATCTGGGTGCTGACGGTCACCAACCAGGCGAGCGGCCCTGCCGCCGACAAACCGGCGTTCTGGGTCGAAGGCAACGTGCACGCGACCGAAGTCGCGGCATCCGTCGCCTGCGTTTATTTCCTCAACCATCTCCTCACGCGGTACGGCCACGACGCCGAGGTGACGCGGGTGCTCGATACCCGCGCGTTCTACATCTGCCCCCGGGTCAATCCCGACGGTCCCGAATGGGCGCTCGCCGCCAAGCCCCGGTTCATTCGCTCCAGCACGCGTCCCTATCCGCACGACGAAGAAGAGATCGAAGGGCTGACCGTCGAAGACATCGACGGCGACGGACGCATCCTCCAAATGCGCGTACGGGACAGCAACGGCTTGTGGAAAACGCACCCCGACGAGCCTCGCCTGATGGTGCGCCGTGAGCCGACCGAAGTCGGCGGCGACTACTTTCGCGTCCTTCCCGAAGGAACGCTGGAAGACTACGATGGCTTCATGTTAAAGATAAAAAAGAGAAAAGAAGGAATTGATTTAAATAGAAATTATCCGGCCCATTGGCGCCAGGAATACGAGCAGCTCGGCGCCGGCCCGTATCCGACTTCCGAGCCCGAGGTGCGCGCGCAGGTCGCGTTCATCACCTCGCATCCGAACATCGGCGGCGGCGTCAGCTATCACACATGGAGCGGCGTGCTGCTGCGCCCGTTCGATCATTCGCCCGACGAGGACATGGTCCCCGAGGACTTGTGGGTTTACAAGAAGATCGGCATCAAGGGTACTGAATTGACAGGATATCCGGCGATCTCGGTCTACCACGAGTTTCGTTATTATCCGAAGCAGGTCATCGGTGGCACGTCGGACTGGCTGTTCGACCATCTGGGCGCATTTTCGTGGGTGGTGGAGATCTGGTGCCCGATGCGCGAGGCGGGCATCGAAAAGTACCTGTACATCGACTGGTTCCGCGATCACCCGATCGCCGACGACCTCGCGCTCTACCGCTGGAACGAGCAGAAGCTGGGCGGGGCCGCGCACGTCGACTGGAAGCCGTTCAACCATCCGCAGCTTGGCCCGATCGAGATCGGCGGGTGGAACCGCCTGCATGCATTCAGCAATCCACCGCCCTGCGTTTCTGGAAAAGGAGGTCGCGCGCTTCCCGTCGTGGATGATCTGGCAGGCCTTGCTGTCGCCGAAGTTGGAACTCGTCGACGCGCGCGCCGAACGGATAGGGCCCGAAACATGGCGCGTGCGGCTGATCGTGCAGAATACCGGCTGGCTGCCGAGCTACGTCAGCAAGCGGGCGCTGGAGCGCAAAGTCGTCCGAGGGTTGATCGCCGAGATCGCGTTGCCCGACGGCGCGAAGCTGCATAGCGGCAAGCGGCGACAGGAGATCGGCCAGCTCGAAGGCAAGGCTTACAAGCACACCGGTGTTTCGTTCTGGCCCGACTACCAACTGACGGACGACCGTGCGAAGATCGAATGGGTCGTTCAGGGCCGGGCAGGCGACCGCGTCGCGCTGACCGCGCGGCACGAGCGGGCCGGCACCGTCCGCACCGACGTGACACTCGATTAGAGGCAATCGATGGCAAAAGTTCTCGGCCTGGGTGGGCTGTTTTTCAAGTCGCTCGATCCGGAAAAGCTGCTCGCCTGGTATGCGCAATGGCTGGGCATCGGCGACGGCAAGGCATCGATCGAGTTCCGGAACGCGGCGATGCCGCCCAACAGTTTTACCGTCTGGAGCCCGTTTCCGGCGAACACCGATTATTTCGCGCCGTCGGGGCGCGCGTTCATGTTCAACCTGATCGTCGACGATCTTGACGGCGCGCTGGGCCAGGTGCACACCGGCGGCGCACAGGTCGTCGGCGAGATCGAGGAACACGAATATGGCCGCTTCGGCTGGTTCATCGATCCCGACGGCAACAAGGTGGAGCTTTGGGAGCCCCCGAAGACCCCTTGAGGCCGCGACAATGAACGCGAGCCATCAGCCGCTCCCGAGGCACTCGTGCACATGACGACGAAACGATGGGTCTGCTTCGCGGCCGCACTGGCCACGCTCGGCGGATGCACGCTACCGCCGCCGGCGGCGACCAAAACGGGGCTCGACCGGATCGAGCATATCGTCGTCATCTACGCAGAAAATCGCAGCTTCGACAACCTGTACGGTCTGTTTCCCGGCGCCGACGGCATCGCCAACGCCACGCCGGCGCAATACACCCAGGTGGACCGGGACGGCCAGCCGCTCGCAACGCTGCCGCCGGTGTGGAAGGGCAAGGACGCCGATCCGGCGTTTCCGCGCGCTCTGCCCAATCGGCCCTATCGCATCGATGCGCCGCCGATCAACCTGCCGCTGTCGACAACCACTCGCGATCTCATCCACGAGTTCTATCGCAATCAGGAGCAGATCGATGGCGGCCGCAACGATCGCTTCGTCGCCGCGAGCGACGCCGGCGCGCTGACGATGGGCTACTACGACGGCTCCAGCTTGCCGGTGTGGAAGTGGGCGCAGCAATACACGCTGGCCGACAATTTCTTCATGGGGGCCTTCGGCGGCTCGTATCTGAACCATCTCTGGCTGATCTGCGCGTGTACGCCCGTCGATCGCGACGCGCCCGTCAAACTCCGTGCACAGGTCGACGAGCGCGGCTGGCTCAAGACGCGACCGGGCTCGCCGTCCTCGGTCCTCGCCGGCGCGCCCGAATTTCTCAGCGGCGAAGTCACGCCCGACGGCTATTCGGTGAATACCTCGCAGCCGCGCTACCAGCCGTCGCGCGTGCCGCCGGCGAAGGATGGCGACGCGCGGTACGCCGATCCCGCACGGCACACGCTGCCGCCGCAGACGCTCGCCACCATCGGCGACACGCTGTCGGCCAAGGGCGTGTCCTGGGCGTGGTACGCCGGCGCCTGGAACGCTGCGTTGCAGGACGGCATGCAGCCGCCCGATGCGCCGCGCAAGGTCATCGCTACGCGCGCCAACGGCGCGCCGTACTTTGTCACGCATCATCAGCCATTCAACTATTTCGCGCGCTTCGCTCCGGGAACGCCGGACCGGGCGCTGCATCTGAAGGACTATCGCGACCTCGTCGCCGGCATCGACAAGGGCGAGCTTCCGCAGGTAGCGTTCTACAAGCCCGAGGGTGTGCTGAACCAGCATCCAGGGTATGCCGACATCCTGTCCGGCGACGAGCACATTGCGGCGCTGCTCGATCGCATCAAGGCGAGCCCCCTTTGGGCGACGACGGCGATCATCGTCACCTATGACGAGAACGGTGGTTTCTGGGATCACGTTGCGCCGCCGGCCGGCGATCGCTGGGGACCCGGCACGCGCATCCCGGCGCTGATCATTTCGCCGTTTGCGCGGCGCGGCTATATCGATCACACGCGGTACGACACGACGTCGATCATCAAATTCATCACGCGGCGCTTCGGCTTGCAGCCATTGCCGGGTGCGCGTGCGCCAATGGGCGACCTCACCGCGGCGTTCGATTTTTCGCAGTGATCGGTACCGATCGCGATGGCTGTCGCCCGGACCGCCGGTCCGGTTTAGCGCCCGGCGCGCGATGAGGAAGTCAGCGTTATCGCGGATCCCCGCCAGCGTCTGGACGCTGGGCCTGGTCTCGATGCTGATGGACGCTTCGTCCGAGCTGATCCACAGTCTGTTGCCGCTGTTCATGGTCACGGCGCTGGGCGCCTCGACCTTCGCCGTCGGCCTCATCGAGGGCGTCGCCGAGGCGACGGCGCTGATCACCAAGGTCTTTTCCGGTTACGTCTCGGACCGCTTTCGCAAGCGCAAGCTGCTGGCGGTCCTGGGCTATGGGCTTGCCGCGGTCACCAAGCCGCTGTTCCCGCTGGCGTCCTCGCTCGGCTGGATCGTCACCGCGCGCTTCGTCGACCGCATCGGCAAGGGAATACGCGGCGCGCCGCGCGACGCGCTGATCGCCGATATCACCCCGAGGGAGTTGCGCGGGGCGGCGTACGGCTTGCGCCAGGCGCTCGACACCGTGGGTGCTTTCGCCGGACCGCTGCTGGCTATCGGCGCGATGCTCTGGTTCGCCGACAATTTCCGCGCCGTCTTCTGGCTGGCGACGATACCTGCGTTCGGTGCAGTCGCGCTGTTGATCTTCGGCGTGCGCGAGCCTGAGCACGTGGCCGACGGCAAACCTGCGGGAACGCCGATCGCAATGGCCGACATCCGGCGACTGTCGATGCGCTACTGGTGGATCGTTGCCATCGCCGCGGTGATGACGCTGGCGCGATTCTCGGAGGCATTTCTCGTGCTTCGCGCGCACAGCGTCGGGATGCCGCTGGCCTGGATTCCTCTGGTCATGGTGCTGATGAGCATCGTCTACGCGCTGGTTTCGTATCCCGCAGGCGTCCTGGCCGACAAGGGGAAGCAGGGCGCGCTGCTATCGGGCGGTCTGGTTGCGCTGATCGTCGCCGACGCGGTCCTCGCATACGCCGGATCGGTCGCTGCCGTCCTCGCAGGCACCGCGGTCTGGGGTATCCACATGGGACTGACTCAAGGCGTGCTCGCCGCCCTGGTGGCACAGACAGCACCCGCCGATCTGCGCGGCACGGCCTTCGGCCTGTTCAACCTGGTCAGCGGCTTCGCGCTGCTGGTTGCGAGTGCGCTGGCAGGGTGGCTCTGGTCCATATACGGCCCAGCGCCGACTTTCTGGGCTGGGGCGGCCTTTACCGCGATCGCTCTGATGGGTTTATGGCTGCGACCACGTCAGCACAGCGATTTCCAGTCGTAACCGTCGCTTAGCCGCCGGAGTTGATGTGTAGCCACGGGAATTTCTCCGCCCTCTGCCCGCCAATGCTATGCTTGGCCTAGAACGAACGTTCTATGCCTTGCGCCCTGCCGTCCAAGCGCCGAGGCGCTGACGCCGGACCGAGCCCTAAGACCGCATCGATGCCCACGCTGACCGAACCCTCGATTTCCGCGGCCACCGGCGCCGACCGCTATCTCGTCGCGCTGAACGCGCAGCAGCGCCTTGCCGTCGAGCACGGCGTCGGACCGGCGGGCACGGAAGGGCAGGGGCCGTTGCTGGTGATCGCCGGCGCCGGCTCGGGGAAAACCAATACCCTTGCCCATCGGGTCGCGCATCTGGTGTTCAGCGGGGCCGACCCTCAGCGCATTCTGCTGCTGACGTTTTCGCGCCGCGCGGCGGGAGAAATGGAGCGCCGCGCCGGACAAGTGTTGAGCCGCGGTATCGGCACCGGCGCATTGCAGCGTCCACCGGCGCTGCCATGGTCCGGGACGTTTCACAGCATCGGCGCGCGCCTGCTGCGCGAATATGCGGAGCGCATCGGCCTCAATCCTTCGTTCACCATTCACGATCGCGGCGACTCCGAGGATTTGCTCGCCATCGTTCGGCACGAGCTCGGGCTGTCGGCCACCAAGAGTCGCTTCCCGGGGAAGGGAACCTGCCTCGCGATCTACTCGCGCGCGATCAATAGCGGCGCCGCGCTCTCCGACGTGCTGGCGGCGAGGTTTCCCTGGTGCGCGCACTGGGAAGCCGAGCTTACGAAACTGTTCGCCGCATACGCCGCCGAGAAGGGCGTGCAGAACGCACTGGATTACGACGACCTGCTGCTCTATTGGGCGCACATGGTCGCCGAGCCCGCGTTGGGCCGCGAGATCGGCGCTCGATTCGATTACGTGCTGGTGGACGAATATCAGGACACCAACCGTCTGCAGGCGTCGATCCTGCTCGGCATCAAGCCGGACGGGACCGGACTCGCCGTCGTCGGCGACGACGCCCAGTCGATTTACTCGTTTCGCGCGGCCACCGTGCGCAACATCCTGGACTTTCCGCGCGCGTTCGATCCTCCGGCGCGCATCGTCACGCTGGACCGCAACTACCGGTCGACCCAGCCGATTCTCGACGCCTCGAACGCGGTCATCGCGCTTGCCAGCGAGCGCTACAGCAAGAACCTGTGGACCGAGCGTGCGGCAGCGCAGAAGCCGCAGCTGATCAGCGTCCGCGACGAAGCCGACCAGGCGCGCTGCGTTGCCGATCGGGTGCTCGAACACCGCGAGTGCGGCATGACGCTCAAATCGCAGGCAGTGCTGTTCCGCAGCTCCAGTCACAGTGCGCAGCTCGAGCTGGAGTTGGCCCGGCGCGGGATTCCGTTCGTCAAGTTCGGCGGGCTCAAGTTTCTCGATGCGGCGCATGTCAAGGACGTCCTGTGCGTGCTGCGCTGGGCCGACAACCCACGGAGCAGGATGTCGGGGTTTCGCATTGCGCGCCTGCTGCCCGGCGTGGGTCCGGCGACCGCGGCCAAGCTGCTCGATGCGATGGAAGTCGCGCCCGACCCGGTGACCGCGATGGGCGGCTTTCGGATGCCCGTGTCCGCTGCCGCAGACTTCGATGCCCTGCGCGACCTGTTCGGCGCGCTGCGTTCGGACAAGGCAGGCTGGCCGGCCGACATCGACGCGACGACGCGCTGGTACGAGCCGCATTTGCGCCGGATGTACGACGATGCGCACGTGCGGCAGGCGGACCTGGTGCAGCTTGGCAGGATCGCGGCGACCTATGCCTCGCGTGAGCGCTTTCTGACCGAGGTAACACTCGATCCGCCGGCGGCGACCAGCGACGAGGCCGGTGCACCAGGCCTGGACGACGACTACCTGATCCTATCGACGATCCATTCGGCCAAGGGGCAGGAATGGCGCAGTGTCCACGTCCTCAACGTGGTCGACGGCTGCATCCCGTCGGACTTGAGCACCGGGTCCGCGGAAGAGATCGAGGAAGAACGCCGGCTGCTGTACGTGGCGATGACTCGCGCCAAGGACGATCTGCATCTGATGGTGCCGCAGCGTTTTTACGTGCATCAGCAGACGCAGTACGGCGACCGCCATGTCTATGCCACACGCAGCCGGTTTATTCCGAACGGGTTGACGCGCTTTTTCGAATCGTCTGCGTGGCCCCAGCCTGAGCCGGATGCGCCGGGCGGGATCTGCGGCGCAATGCCGATGCGGGTGACCGACATCGCGTCCCGTGTCCGGCTGCGCTGGCAGCAGCCCGATTGAAGGCGCGGTTGGCGGGCTCGTCGCGCTTACGGGCCTCGTTGGCGTACTGCGTATAATGTATATTATGTTAAGTTATGGATTGGGCTGCGATAGGCCTAAATCGTAGCTTCATTGCACCACGCACCGCCCTACCGCTGGCAGTATCGAACCCCGATCAGGGCGCTGTTCCACCGGCAGGACGAGCGGCCGCGGCGTACGCACCCCATTTCCAGTCCCGGATGGCGAGCATGTCTTCGCCGTACTGGCGGATGTAGCGCTTGTGGTCGATCAATCTGTCGCGAACGAACTGGCCGAGGTATGCGGCGCGCGCGCCGAGCGTTGGAACCCGGTTGATGACGTCGCTGACCAGATGGAAGCGGTCGATGTCGTTGAGCACCGTCATGTCGAACGGGGTCGTCGTCGTTCCCTCTTCCTTGTACCCGCGCACGTGCAGGCTGTCGTGGTTGGTTCGGCGGTAGGTCAGCCGGTGGATCAGCCATGGGTAGCCGTGGTAGGCGAAGATGATCGGCTTGTCCTTGGTGAACAGCGCGTCGAACTCGCTGTCCTCCAGACCGTGCGGATGCTCGCTGCGCGGCTGCAGCGCCATCAGGTCCACGACGTTGATGACGCGGATCTTGAGCTCGGGCAGATGCTCGCGCAGGATGTCGACAGCAGCCAGCGTTTCGAGCGTCGGCACGTCGCCGGCGCAGGCCATGACGACGTCGGGTTCGCCGCCCTCGTCGTTGCTGGCCCACCCCCAGATGCCCAGTCCCGCGGCGCAGTGCTTGATCGCCGCATCCATGTTCAGCCATTGCGGCTGCGGCTGCTTGCCCGCGACGATGACATTGACGTAGTGGCGGCTGCGCAGGCAATGGTCGACGGTGGCGAGCAGCGTGTTGGCATCCGGCGGCAGGTAGATGCGGATGACTTCGCCCTTCTTGTTGGCGACGTGGTCGATGAAGCCCGGATCCTGGTGGCTGAAGCCGTTGTGATCCTGGCGCCAGACGTGCGACGTCAACAGGTACGTGAGCGAAGCGATCGGCCGCCGCCACGGAATCTCGCGCGACACCTTCAGCCACTTGGCGTGTTGATTGAACATCGAATCGACGACGTGGACGAATGCCTCGTAGCAGGAGAAGAACCCGTGGCGGCCGGTCAGCAGGTAGCCTTCGAGCCAGCCTTGGCACAGGTGTTCGCTCAGGACCTCCATCACCCGGCCGTCCGGCCCGAGCTTGGTATCGCTCGGCACGATCTCGCCCATGAAGGTGCGATCGGTAACCTCGAACGGCGCGATCAGGCGGTTGGAGGTCGTTTCGTCCGGGCCGAACATGCGGAAATTGCGTGCGGTCGCATTGAGCTTCAACACGTCGCGCAGCAGCATCCCGGTCACCCGCGTCGACTCGGCCGTCGCCGCGCCGGGATCGCCGACGTCGACCGCGTAGTCGCGGAAGTCCGGCAGCTTCAGGTCGTGCAACAGCAGCCCGCCATTGGCATGCGGATTCGCTCCCATGCGACGATCGCCCTTCGGAGCCAGGTCGGCGAGCTCGGGGATCAACGTGCCCTCCCCGTCGAACAATTCTTCGGCGCGGTAGCTTTTCATCCATTGCTCGAGTAACGCCAGGTGCTCGGGATTTTCGGCCAGATTGGCCAGCGGCACCTGATGCGAGCGCCAGGAACCTTCGGTCGCCAGGCCGTCGACCGTTTTCGGACCGGTCCAGCCCTTGGGCGTTCTTAGCACGATCAGCGGCCAAGCCGGCCGCTCGGTTGAACCCTCGTCGCGTGCGCGCGCCTGGATGCGGCGGATGTCCGCGACGATGCGGTCCAGTGTGCCGGCCATCGACTGATGCACCTGGCGAGGGTCACTGCCCTCGACGAAATACGGCGTGTAGCCATAACCGCGAAAGAGCGCTTCCAGCTCCTCCGGCGGGATCCGGGCCAGGACCGCGGGGCTCGCGATCTTGTACCCGTTCAAATGCAGTATCGGCAGCACCGCGCCGTCGTGCACCGGATTCAGAAACTTGTTCGAGTGCCAGCTGGTGGCGAGCGGACCGGTCTCCGCTTCTCCATCGCCGACGACGCACGCGACGATCAAGTCGGGATTGTCGAAGGCCGCGCCATAGGCATGCATCAGCGAGTAGCCGAGCTCGCCGCCTTCGTTGATCGATCCGGGCGTCTCCGCGGCGACGTGGCTCGGAATGCCGCCGGGAAACGAGAATTGCTTGAACAGGCGATTCATTCCCCGTTCGTCGCGGGTCACCCCCGTGTAGAACTCGCTGTATGTTCCCTCCAGATAGGTGTTCGCCACCAAGCCGGGACCGCCATGGCCGGGCCCGGTGACGTAGATCATGTTCAGGTCGTACTGCTTGATGATGCGGTTCAGATGAACGTAGATGAAGTTCAATCCGGGCGTCGTACCCCAGTGGCCAAGGAGCCGCGGCTTTACATGTGAAAGCACTAGAGGTTTATTTAGCAAGGCATTGTCAAGCAAATAGATCTGGCCGACAGACAAATAGTTAGCCGCTCGCCAATAGGCGTCGATTCGCCGTAGGAGGTCGTCGGAAAGCGGCTCGTTCATTGTTTATTGCCTCTGGTCATCATGCCCGTCGAGGTTCGACCGCGCCTACAGCGGTCGAGTGCTGCATTGCGGCGAGCGGCGGAGCTACCGGTTATCGGCGACGCAATAGCTCGCCAGCGCCTCGACGGCCGCATCGTCCTCGCCCGCCGGGGCGGCGCAGCTGATCGGCGTCCCGGGAAAACGCGCTTGAGCCGAGGCGATGAGCCGCGGAAGGTCGCGTCGCACGTGTCCACCCTGGCCGAGGAACACCGGGACCACGCGAATCGCACCGACATCCATCGCGACCAGTTCGTCGATCGCAGCGTCGAGGTCGGGCTGCGTCAACTCGAGACAGCACAGCCGGACTTCCGCCTCGGGAGCCAGCGAGCACACCCGCTGCTCGCGTCTTTCAAACGGCTCGCCCCAGCTCGCATCGCGGGCGCCGTGGGCAAAAAAGACCAGTCCCGGTTTCATGTGGCTCGGCCCGATGTTATGCAATTTGGCGATCAACTAATCGCCGCTCATTCCTTGTACGTATAACGGGATCGCACTACGCTGCCGGCTGGACGACCGAACCATGTACCGATACGACCACTACGATCAGCGCCTTGTCGACGAGCGCGTCGCGCAGTTCCGCGACCAGACTCGGCGCTTTCTCGCGGGCGAGCTCTCCGAGGACGAGTTTCGGCCGCTGCGCCTGCGGAACGGCCTGTACATCCAGAAATACGCCCCGATGCTGCGGATTGCGATTCCGTACGGGCTCCTGTCATCGGCCCAGTTGCGGAAGCTCGCGCATATCGGCCGCAAGTATGACAGAGGCTACGGACACTTCACCACGCGCCAGAACATCCAGTTCAACGGGCCGCGCCTCGAAGACGTGCCCGACATCCTGGCGGAGCTCGCGACCGTGGAGATGCACGCGATCCAGACCAGCGGTAATTGCATCCGCAACATCACGGCCGACCATTTCGCCGGCGTTGCGGCCGACGAGATCATCGACCCCCTGCCCTACAGCGAGCTGGTCCGGCAATGGGCGTCATTCCACCCCGATCGTGTCGACGACGAGGGGACAGTCGGAAAGCTCATCGTCGCCAGCGCGACAAGCACGAACTAGTTGGTGCGATCGGCCGGCGCGGTGAGCGGCTTTTCACCTATTCGGCGGCCGATAACGGTCAAGTGGCGGAACGCCGGGGTCACGGCTTCGCGTCGTCGCGCTGTCGGCCGCAGACGGTATGATCGCGGTGACAAGGCGCTTCGAAAGCGCCTGCCGCCTTGGTCCCACTGCGATGCCTCTCCCACTCTTCGAGCTCTCCCCTGACGAGCAGAAGTCGTGGCTGCGCAACCGATTCGAGCGCCCTCCGCCGAAGTCGGCGACCCATCTTTCGGACGGATTTCGCCTCCCGGGCCGCGAAGGCATGGCCACCCCTGCGGCCGTCCTGGTGGCGCTGGTCAATCGCCCCGACGGCCTGACGGTGTTGTTTACCGAACGCAGCCCCGACCTCCCCGACCATCCCGGTCAGATCAGCTTTCCCGGCGGCCGCATCGAGCCCGAGGATGCCGACGCGATTGCCGCGGCGCTGCGCGAAGCCGACGAAGAGATCGCCTTGTCGCGCGATCGCGTGCAGCTGCTCGGCCGGCTCGCCGATTACGAAACGGTCACCGGATTTCGCGTGACCCCGATTGTCGCCTGGATCGAGCCGCCGATCGTTTTGAAGCCCGATCCGGTCGAGGTGGCCGCGGTGTTCGAAGTGCCGCTGGCCTTTATCCTCGAGCCCGGCAATCAGCAGCGTCATTTCCGCATGCAGGGGGCGGTGCGGCGTGATTACCATGCGATTCCGTACGGCGAGCGCTATATCTGGGGCGCCACCGCGGCGATGCTGCTGATGCTCGACCGCACGCTGCGCGCGGACTAGCGAGCCCAATCGCGCATTTGACGCGGCGCGCGTTTTCCCTGACGATGCATTGCGGTGCAGCGCATTGGCTCCGCACGCCCGATCCGCACGCCCGATCCGCATGCCTGCTCCGCAAGAACGCCATTTCAATAGTCTCAGTCCGCACGGTTTCCATCGTGTCGTCTATCGGCAATGGGGCGATCCGGACAATCCGCGCGTCGTCGTCTGCGTCCATGGGCTGACGCGCAACAGTCGCGATTTCGACGCCCTGGCGGCAGCGATCAGCGATCGATTCCGGGTCCTGTGTCCCGACATGCCGGGACGCGGCGACAGCGACTGGCTTGCCGATCCGAATGACTACGCATTGCCTGCCTATCTGACGGCGCTGACGGCTTTGCTGGCGCACGCCGCCGTCGAGCGCTGCGCGTGGGTCGGTACGTCGATGGGCGGCCTTCTGGGCATCGTGCTGGCCGCGCAGCGAAATACGCCGGTTGCGAGGCTCGTCGTCAACGACGTTGGTCCGGTGATCGAGTCGGCGGCGCTGGCGCGGATCGGCTCCTACGTCGGCGCCGATCCGCAGTTCGAGTCGTTCGCGGCGCTCGAGGCTCATATCCGAGCCGTGTCGGCGCCATTCGGCGCATTGTCCGACCCGCAGTGGGAGGCGCTGGCGCGAACGACGGCGCGGCAGCTCCCCGACGGCCGCTGGCGCCTCAAGTACGATCCCGGCATCGCGGTGCCGTTTCGCGTCCAGGCGACGCTCAAGAGCGACCTGTGGCCGCTGTGGGATGCGATCTCGTGCCCTACGCTGCTACTGCGCGGGGCCGAATCGGACCTGCTCGCGCCAGCGACTGCGGCGGCGATGCGCACGCGTGGGCCCAAACCCGAGCTGATCGAATTCCCGGGGATTGGACACGCGCCGATGTTGCTCGACGCCGCGCAGATCGCGCCAGTCGCGGCCTTTCTCGACGCCATGTAAAAGCCTTTGCCGCGGTCCGCCCGTCCAACCCCGAATCGCATCGTCTACAATCGACCGGTAACCCTTCTTTCGACGATTACGCTCTTGAGCCTCGCACTCAGCCTGCCGGCGATCGACGCCCGCCCTGCGCATCCGCCCGAAACGCGGCCGGCGCAAGTCCAGGCGTGGATCGACGAAACGATGAAGCGGGAGTCGATCGAAGCGGCCGGCCTGATCGGCGATGCGCTGGCGGCGATCAACCAGGCCGCGATTTCAGACTCGCGCCGCCTCGAGATCGCCGAGAAATTCTATACGGCCGCGGTCACGCTCTGGCCGATACTCGAGCGCAATTTCGCGCGCGCCGCGCATCCGCTGACCGGCAACGCGCTGCAGGCCGCCAAGGTCGCGTTGACGCTCTCGGCCGAGCTCGCCACCGCCTACAAGCGGCTGCTCGCGCATGAAGCCGACAAGCGCATCCTGCTCGGCGGCAATCGGCTGCTGGTGGCGTTGATTCATCGGTGCCTGCAATGTACGACGCGCGTACTGACCAACAGCTACATGTCCTACGCGCCGGTGCCGGCGCGAACCTGGCACGATGCGCACGCGATCTACGTTCATGCCCGTTCCCGCGGCCTGCACCAGACGCCGATCGCCAGCGACAACCCCGACGCAACGCCGGAACGGATCTACGTGCAAGCCCTGCTGCTGGCGCTGGCCAATCCCTACGGCTTCCTGCCGACACAGCTCGGTCACGTGATCCAGTACCTGCAGGAGCATTCGCATTGGGCGAAGCTGACCGACGTGGCGCCGGTGCACCGTCTGGCCAAAGCCGTCGCGATCGTCCCGATCGGACATGATTTCCCGCCTTTCTCGTCGAACAAGGGCGGCAACATCCAGGGCAACAAGCTTTTTCTGCTGACCTTCGACCTCGCCTTCCAGTTGCAGGAGCAACTGCGTACGCTCGACACCGGCGGCAAGGCGCCGGTGGGATTTCCGGCCGACACCGCGGCGGTCGCGCAATACATGACGCTGCTGCGCCGCCTGCTGCGACAGTGGGCGATTCCCCCGGCGCGGCAATTCAACCGGCTGCCGTCGCGAGCCAGGGTCGTGATGTGCGCGGGCTTGAACGCCGTCTGGCAATACAGTCCCGGTGCCCATCTGGCGAGTTTCAATCCGCCGCCCGGCTTGCCGACGATGACTGCCTGCCAGGTCATCAACCACACGCCGGCCGGCTACGCGCTGCGACAGATCGACTCGGTACACGCGCCGTTGCGAGTCGGCGATCTGATCGCGCTGCGCGTCGAGGGACGAACGGCGCTGCAGGCGGCAATGGTGCGCTGGTTTCGCAATACGCTGAAAGGAACGGGCCTGGAGTTCGGCTGCGAGTTGCTCACCGACAGCCCGGAGGCGGCGGCGGGCCGCGGCGAGGGTGATGACGGCTCGCCGCTGGTGCCCATGGTGCTGTTGCCGGACAGCGGCCAGGATGAGTCGCCGCCAATGGTGCTGGTCCCGGCCGGGATGTTCCAGCTCGAGCAGGCGATATCCCTGCACCGCGACAAGTCGGTCGGCATCGCCGTGCTGACCAAGCTGGTCGACCAGGGACCGGGCTTCGAGCTGTTCGAGTATGTCGCCGTCGCCTGAGGGCGACCTTCGCTGGCGGCGCGCCACCGCCGCCGCGCTTCTCTCCCTCGCATTGCTGGAATTGCTCTGGGAGATGTGGCTCGCGCCGCTCAAGCCGGGAGGGTCGTGGCTGGCGCTGAAGGCCTTGCCGCTGCTCGCCTTCACGCCCGGCGTCGCGCAGGGACGAATCCGCGCGCGGCAATGGACGCTGCTGCTGCTGCCCTGGTATGCCGCCGAGGGCGTCGTGCGCGCGTTCAGCGACAGCGGTCGTCAGGCGCTGTGCTCGGGCGCCGCGGCCGCGCTGGCGCTCGCCGCGCTCGCCGCGGGGCTTGGCTGGTTTCGCGCCCAGCGTCGGGCGCCACGCTCTCTGGTTTAGTGACGCGTCAGTCCGACCGGCGCTCGCCTTGTCCGCCCAAGCCTCGCGGCAGCGGGAACACCACCGACTCGATCGTGCCGTCGAGCTCGCGCACCTTGCCGGCGCCGAGCTCTCGCAGGCGTTCAATGACCTGCTGCACAAGGATTTCAGGCGCCGAGGCGCCCGCGGTGACGCCGACGTGCCGCTTGCCCTCCACCCATTCCGGCTCGAGCTCTTCAGCGCGGTCGATCATGTACGCGGGAATACCGCGATGTGCGGCGACTTCGCGCAGACGGTTGGAATTCGAGCTGTTCGGGCTGCCGACGACGATGACGACGTCGCACTGCGGCGCAAGAAACTTGACCGCATCCTGGCGATTTTGCGTCGCATAGCAGATGTCGTCCCGGCGCGGGCCGATGATTGCCGGAAACCGCCGTTTCAGCGCCGCGACGATCGCGGCGGCGTCGTCGACCGAGAGCGTGGTCTGCGTCACGTACGCAAGCTGTGAGCCGTCGCTCACAATCAGGCGATCGACTTCGGCGACCGAATCGACCAGGTGGATGCCGCCGTCGGCCTGGCCCATCGTTCCCTCGACTTCGGGGTGGCCCTCGTGGCCGATCATGACGATTTCGCGTCCCTGCGCGTGCATTTTCGCCACTTCGACGTGCACCTTGGTCACCAGAGGACAGGTGGCGTCGAAGACTTTCAGGCCGCGGGCGTCGGCTTCGGCGCGCACCGCGCGCGACACCCCGTGCGCACTGAACACCACGATGCTGCCCTGCGGCACGTCGACCAGCTCGTCGACGAATATCGCGCCTTTTGCCTTGAGATCGTCGACGACGAATTTGTTGTGGACGACCTCGTGCCTGACGTAGATCGGCGCGCCGAAACGGGTGAGCGCCTCCTCGACGATCGCTATCGCGCGGTCGACGCCGGCGCAAAAGCCGCGCGGGTTGGCAAGGATGACCTCGTTCATGGGTTCTGCGTCATGGCAGGGCGATCGGCATGGCGCTGGCGAAAGCTGTCCAGGATCAATAGCGCGACACCGACGGTGAGTGCGCTATCGGCCAGGTTGAACGCCGGAAACGGGTCGAAGTGCGCGGCCACGCTCCCGCCGAATGGAAGGTAATCGTGTACCAGCAGAAAATCGACGACCTTGCCCAGCGTCAGGCGATCCCAGAGATTGCCCAGCGCCCCGCCGAGAATCAGGCTCAGTGCCAGACAGTAGATGCGATCGCCGCCCCGACGTAACAGCCAGACGATCACCGCCGAGGCTGCCAGCGCAAAGGCGCCAAACATATAGCGCTGCCAGCCGGAAGCGTCGGCGAGAAAGCTGAACGCGGCGCCGGCGTTGTACGCGAGAACGATGCTGAAGTTGCCGGTGAGCGCGCGTTGCTCGCCGGCACGCAGCGCCGATTCCACCAGTGACTTGCTGAGCTGGTCGGCGGCGACTACCGCGGCGCTGACCAACAGCCATGTCCACCAGAGGCGGGAGCCCGTGCCCTCGTTGCGCATGTTGCTCACGCGAATCGGCGCGGCTCGCCGCTGCCGTAAAGATTGGCCACACAACGGGCGCACAGTGTCGGGTGAGCGGCCTCGGCGCCGACGTCGGCGCGGTAGTGCCAGCAGCGCTCGCATTTCGCGTGGGCGCTCGGTTTCACCTGGATGTCGAGCGTGTCGCCTCGGACGACGATCGCCGACGACGTGATCATGACGAAGCGAAGGTCGTCGCCGATCGAGGAAAGGGCCTCGTAGATCGGTGGCGGCGCACTGATCACGATTTCCGCCTGGAGCGACGAGCCGATCTCTCCACGCTCGCGCGACGACTCCAGCCGTTTGAGCACCGCATCCCTGACTTCCATGATCGCAGTCCAGCGGGCGGAGAAATCGCCGCCGTGGCTGCGAACGGTGTGCGGTTGCGCATCCCAGGTGACGGCGAAGATCGTCGAATCCTCCGGATGCACGATGCGCCAGGCCTCTTCCGCGGTAAACGACAGAATCGGCGCCATCAGCTTGATCAATTGGTCCCGGATGAGGGCTAGCGCCATTTGCGCCGATCGCCGTCCCTTCGAATCCGCGGCCGCCGTGTAGAGGCGGTCCTTCAGAATGTCGAGATAGCGCCCGCCCAGCTCCTCCGAACAATACAGCTGCAGCCCCTGCACGACCAGGTGGAACTCGTACGACGCATATTTCTGCTGTATCTCGTCGAAGTAGCCGTGTGCGACGTCGAGGGCGTAGCGGTCGAGCTCGAAAAGCTCGGCGAGAGGCACGGCATCGCGCGCCGGCTCGAAATCCGCCGTGTTCGCGAGCAAAAAGCGCAGCGTATTGCGAATGCGGCGGTAACCTTCGACGACGCGCTTCAGGATCTCGTTGGAGATCGACAGCTCGCCTGAATAGTCGGTGGCGCCGACCCACAGGCGCAGGATCTCGGCGCCCAGCGTGTCGGAAACCGTCTGCGGAGCGACGACGTTACCTTTGGACTTCGACATCTTCTTGCCGTCGCCGTCGACGGCGAAGCCGTGCGTCAGCAGCGCCTTGTATGGGGGCACGCCGTTGAGCATGCTCGACGAAAGTAGCGACGAATGGAACCAGCCGCGATGCTGGTCCGAGCCTTCCAAGTACAGGTCGGCCGGAAATCCTGTCTCGTCCGGGTGCGAGCCGAGATGTTTTTTGCGGCCCTCCGGGCCGCCCATGACCGTCTGGTGCGTCGCCCCGGAATCGAACCAGACGTCGAGCGTATCGGAGAGCTTGCGGTACCTTTTCGGGTCGACGCCGAAATCCTCGTAAGTCGCCTTTTGCCATTCCTCGATGCCGCCGCGCTCGACCTTGGCCGCGGCGAGCTCGAGCAGCGCCAGCGTGTCGGGATGGAGCGTATCGGTCTCGCGGTCGACGAAAAACGGCAGCGGCACGCCCCATTGTCGCTGCCGCGACAACGTCCAGTCGGGCCGGTTGGCGATCATTCCGGCGAGCCGCGCCTTGCCCCATGCCGGGAAGAATTCCGTCGCCTCGATACCGGCCAACGCGGTTTCGCGCAGTGTCGTCTGCGGCTTGACGCCGCGCCAACCCGGCACGTCGTCCATGCCGGCGAACCATTGCGTGGTGGCGCGATAGATGATCGGCGTCTTGTGCCGCCAGCAATGCATGTAGCTGTGCGTGATCTTTTCGGCGTGCAGCAGTGCGCCGACCTCGCGCAGCTTGTCGACGATCAGCGGATTGGCTTTCCAGATGTCGATGCCGCCGAAGAACGGCAGCGTCTCCGCATAGCGCCCGTCGCCCTGCACCGGATTCAATATCTGATCGTCGGTGAGGCCGTAGCGCCGGCACGACTGGAAATCGTCGATGCCGTATGCCGGCGAGCTGTGCACGATGCCCGTTCCCTGTTCCAGCGTCACGAATTCGCCGAGCTGGATCGGCGAATCCCGATCGTAGAACGGATGGCGAAAACGGACGCCCTCGAGCGAGCGGCCGGACGACTTGTGCTCGAAGCGGCTGGCCGGCTCCTTTCTTGCGGCGCCGAAGCGCTTGAGGCAGTCGTCGACGAGCGCACTCGCCAGGATCAGGTTGCCGCGACTCGTCTCGACCAGCGAATAGACAAGGCCGGGGTGCACCGTCAGCGCCTGATTCGCCGGGATCGTCCACGGCGTCGTCGTCCAGATGACGGCGCGCACCGGGCCGTCGGGCAGGTCATCGAGCCCGAAGGCACTCGCGAGCTTGGCCCGGTCGCGAGTATCGACCTCGAAGCCGACGTCGATCGCGATGTCGGTGCGATCCTCGTATTCGACTTCGGCTTCGGCCAGCGCCGACTGGCAATCGAAGCACCAGTTCACCGGCTTCAGGCCACGATAGATGAAACCCTTGGCGAGCAGTGCGCCGAGCATGCGGATCTCATCGGCTTCGTTGCGAAACGCCATCGTCGTGTACGGATGCTCCCAGTCGCCGAGCACGCCAAGCCGCTGGAACTGCGCTTTTTGCCGCGCGATCTGCTCGGTGGCGTAGGCCCGCGCCAGTCGTTGCGTCTGTTCGACCGGGATGTTCTTGCCATGCGTCTTTTCGATCTGCACCTCGATCGGCATGCCATGGCAGTCCCAGCCGGGCACGTACGGCGCATCGAACCCGGCGAGCTCCTTGCTCTTGACGACGATGTCCTTGAGGATCTTGTTGACCGCGTGCCCGATATGGATGTCGGCATTAGCGTACGGCGGCCCGTCATGCAGCACGAAGCGCGGCCGGCCGCGGCTGGCTGCGCGAATCGCCTCGTAGATCTTGCGCTCCTGCCATTCGCGGACCCAGGCGGCCTCGCGGCGCGCCAGATCGCCGCGCATCGGGAATGGCGTGTCGGGAAGGTTGAGCGTCGACTTGTAGTCGGTCTTTGGCTTGTCGGACATCGTTACCTTCTAGCGCGCCGTGCTCGCACCGGTCGCGAAATACTCGCGCGCGTGCGCGACGTCGGCGTGGATCTGCCGGGTCAGCGTGTCGAGGTCGGCGTAGCGCTCCTCGTCGCGCAACTTGTGGAGAAACTCGACGACGATGCGGCGGCCGTACACCACTTCGTCGAAGTCGAACACGAACACCTCCAGCAAGGGCTTCGCGCCGGCCTTGACCGTCGGCCGCACGCCGAGGCTGGCCGCCCCTGCTTTGGCGCCGCCACCCAGGCCGTGCACACGCACCGCAAAAATGCCGGTCAGCGGCGGCGGGTGGCGCAGCACAATGTTGGCCGTCGGAAATCCAAGGCTGCGGCCCAGCTTGTCGCCGTGCACGACCTTGCCGCCGATCGCGTAAGGACGTCCCAGCAATCGCGCCGCGTGATCGAGTTCGCCGGCCGCCAGTGCGGCGCGCAGCGCGGTGCTCGACGCCCTCTCGCCGTCGATGACGATGGTGGGCATTGCCTCGACGCTGAACGTCGTCGCGGCGCGGCGCAGCAGCGCGAGGTCGCCGCCGCGCCCGTGCCCGAAACGAAAGTCATCACCGACCAGAACCCAGCGCGTCCCGAGGCGGCGTACCAGGACGTCGTCGATGAAGCGCGCGGCGGGCAGCGCCGCCAATGCGGCATTGAAGCGCGCGACGTGAACTTCGGCGATGCCTTGCGCCGCGAATTGCTCGAGCTTGCTGCGCAGGGTTGACAGGCGCGGCGGCGCGGCGCCGGCGGCAAAAAATTCGCGCGGATGCGGATCGAACGTCAGTACGGCCGAGGGCAGCGCCAGATCTTCCGCGGCCTCCGACAGCCGTGCCAGCATCGCCTGGTGGCCGCGATGGACGCCGTCGAAGTTGCCGATCGTCAGCGCGACGGGGCGATGCCGGGCGGCGACATCCGGGAGCCCACGAAATACCTGCACTTCAGTTCCCGTCCAAAGGTCGGAAGACCTTGAAAAACCTTGATTTTAGCCTGTCAAGCCCACTGCGGTCCAGCGCTTGACGGGTCGGCCTTTCGAGTCAGTGCGGAGCTTCCCATTCCCTCCACCCGGCGAGCAACGGAAAATACAGTCCGAGACGAAGGGGTTGTGAGCCCAGGCCGCGCACGACTTCGGCATAGGTTTCGAGCTGCGGGCGGTAACGCGTCTGCTCGCTGTCGAGAAAAGCATCGCGCCCCGCACCCTCGTGCTGCGACAGCTTGAAATCGACGATCCAGCGGATGCCGTTGTCGTCAATGAAGCTTCGATCGAGCACGACATGCACCGGCACGCCGTCGCGAATGCCGGTCAACGCGTATTCGCTGTGCGCATCCGCGTGCCGAGGATCGAACAGCCAGCGGCCGCGCGCATCGCCCAGCGTCGAGGTGAATGCAGCAAGCACCAGGTCGGCGGCGGATGCGGCTTCCATGCCGGTAAATCCCAAACCGCCGAGCTCACTGACGACGCGGGCGCGTTGCGCGGCAATGCGTTCGGACGTCCAGCGCCCGAGGCCCTCTTCCGCGCATTGGCGCAACAGCCGATGCGTGACGATGCCGATCTGGCGCGCCGTCTCGCGCACCCAATCGAATTCGACAAGTTGCTGTTCGTCGGCCGACGCACGCGCGGCGAGCTGCAGCGACGGCGGCAGTGGGGGCGGCCGCCAGTCGAGCGGCAGACGAAGCAACGGCACGCCGCTGGACGCATCGGAAGACGCCGCGCTAGGCACCGCCGACGGCGACGGCGGGGAGAAATCGGCCTCGACGGCGGGCCAAAGCGCCGAAAGCGCGGTGCCGCGCGAGGGCTTGCGCCAGCGCAGCCGCGAATTCTCGCCCGGCTCGGTGCCGAGTACCGCGGTCAAGTGCAATCGCTTTCTGGCGCGGGTGCAGCCGACGTAGAGCAGCCGAACGAGTTCGGCGGCCTCCTCGCTGGCAGCGAGCTTGCTCAGATAGGTGTACACCGGGTCCCGGTCGGCGAGATCGACGTGCTTCGCGGCGATCGGCGCCAGCAGCAGTCCGCTCGCCCGGCGGCGCCAGCGCAACAGTTGCGGTCCCCCGCTGCCAGGCGCCTCTGCCAGACCCGGCATGACCACGACGTCGAATTCAAGGCCCTTCGCGCGATGCAAAGTCATAATCCGCACTTTCGCGTCGACGCCGCCGCCGGTCTCGATGAATGTGGCGGACAGCGCATCGAGAAAGGCGTTCCAGTCGGAGACATCGGCGCCAGGGGCGTGCTCAGCCAGCAGTGTGAAGAAACGGTCGGCCGCTTCCAGATCACTCGGCTCCCCGACGCACGCTGGTCCGCCGAGTGCCAGCCAAACCCCTCGGACGGCGGCAGACAGGGGCACGCGCCCGCGATCTGCGACGGCCGGTGCGATGGTCGCAGCCAGTCGTTGCAACCGGTGCGCCCCCTCCGCCGATATGCCTGCGGGCGCCACGTGAGCTGGCGCCTGGTGTGCGACGATCACTTCGCACAGGCTGCGTGCGCCTGCCACGCCGTCGAGCGAGAAAACATCATCCAGAGTCAGGCCGCACCATGGCGCGCGCAGCAGCGCAAGCCATGCGAGCCGGTCGTCGGGCTGGATCAGTGCGTGCGTCAGCGATGCGAGATCGAGGATCGTCTGGCGATCTGCCATCCGATCGAGATCGACGGCAGCGAAAGGAATGCCGGCCACCCTTAGAGCCGGAAGAATTTCGGCGAGGTCGCCGCGCTTGCGCACGAGGATCGCGACCTCGGCGCGCTCAGCCAGCGCGCTGCGAACATGGGAGACTACTTTCGCTGCTTCATCGGAGTCTGTGGCGCAAGCCTCGACCGTAACGGCGGGAGGAGGCTCTGCCGGAAGTACGGGAGCGGCCGCGCCGAACGCGACGATGCGTTCGGTCGGGCGCGGCGATGCGTCGAGCACTTGCGCGAAGACGCGATTGACCCATCCGACCAGATCGCATTGCGACCGGAAATTGCACTGCAGAGTCAGCGGCTCCAGCGAGACTTCGCCCAGCCGCTGTTGTCGCTGCGCGTCCAGATACAAGCCGACTTCCGCTTCTCGAAAGCCGTAGACCGACTGCATCGGATCGCCGACGACGAAGAGAGTCCGCCCATCACCCGGAGTCCAGCCCGCGACCAGCCGCTCGATGAGCTCGTACTGCGAGAGCGAAGTGTCCTGGAATTCGTCGACGAGCAGATGTTCGATGCGCATGTCCAATCGCAGCAGAAGGTCGGACGGCGCGTCGGGTTCACCCAGGGCGCGCAGCGCGATCTGGCTGGCCTCGATGAAGTCGATCGCCCGCGCCTCGGCGAAGACGATCTGCAAGCGCGCGGCGACGCGCGGCAGCACTTCGAGCAGCGCTTCGATAAAGCCCCAGGCCGTCTCGTTGTAGCGCGGCGGTGGCAGTCGGCGGATGCCGTGCAGCGCAGCGGCCAGGCCCGGCACCTCCGCAAGGCTCTCGCAGCAATCCGATCATCGCCTGCTTGTGCGCGTCGCGCCGGACCGCTCCTTCATCGCGCGCGCTGCCCTTGGGTGGAAAGCCTTGCGCAATGTTGATATCGGCGTAGAAATCTCCATTCTTTTTCAGCAGCCAGTCGGCGATCGAGCGCCAATCGTCGAGCGATCCCGCGTGCGCATCCGGCAGCGCTCCGCGCTGCGCCCACGCGATAAATGGATGTGCCGGATCAGATTGAGCGAGATGTCCCGCGGCGTAGCGCGCGAGATCGAGCATCTGTCGCGATGTGGCTGCCGGCAGCAGCGCGGCGACGGCCTCGAGCCTGTGCGCGATCTCTACGCCCAGTGCCTTCTCGAGTCGTGCGCGCAGGGCAACAGGATCGCCGACGATGACGTGACGCAGCCATTGGTCGCGCCGGGCCAGCATTTCGGCGATGAGCACGGTCAGTCGGTCGCCGTCGTTGTCCAGATAATCCAGCAGGCGCTGCCAGGCGGCGTTGCCTTGCCCCGCGGCATCGAGTTCCGCCCGCGCCGCCCTCACATGCAACGCCTCTGCGCGTTCGATCAGCCTGGGCATCGCGCCCAGCTTCACCGCCATCGGTGCCTGCCGCATCCATGTCGCGCACAGAGCGTCGATCGTGTGGACCTGCAAGCGCGCCGGGTGCGCGACGAGCTCCCATCCGAGCGACGCATCTCGCGCGAGCACGGCGCGGGCGAGACGCCAGGTAAGTGCACGATGCGCTTGTCCAGGCGCCACGCCGCCGGTGGCTTCGCGCAGGGCCGTGACGATCCGCTCTCGAATCTCGCCCGCGGCCTTGCGCGTGAACGTCATCGCGACGATTGCCTCGGGCCGCTCAACGCCCACGAGCAACGCCAGGAAGCGTTGAATCAGAAGCTCGGTCTTGCCCGACCCGGCCGGTGCCTGGACGATGAACGAGCGCGCGACATCGAGCGCGGCCTCTCGCGCCGCGCGGTCGGGTGTCCCGCTAGGTTCAGCCTGCGCCATTGTCTTCGGGCTCTTCGAACCGGACCGAGTCGATGCGGCAGAGCGCCTGCAAGCCGCAGTTGCGGCACGGCGACGGCTTCAGACGCGGCGTTACCGTCGCCACTCCGGCGGCGAGCTCGGCCGCGAGCGCCCCCAGGTGCGCTTCCCACCAGGACTCGAGCGAGCGCCAGTCGGCAAATGGCCCGGCGGCGGCGACGTGCGTCAGGCCGGGCCACGCCGTGCGATCGGCGGCAAGCCCCGACGCGGCGATGCTCGCGGTGCGAAGCTCGGCATGCACGACGGCGCGCACTGCGAGCCCAGGCTCGGCCGCGCGTTGCGCCAGCGTATAAGTGCCCAGTTGCGATGCGCGCGGTCGATCGTCGAACCATTGCGCGGGCTGGTCGAGCGCTCCGGTCTTGTAGTCGATGATCGCAAGTCCGCCGTCGCCGAGCGCGTCGATCCGGTCGACGCGCATCCGAAGCGCGATCCCGGCGAGCACCAGGTCACGCCGCGCCTCGACCGCGGCAACCGCGAACGGCGGCCTTGCGCGCTCGATGTCCAGCCATGCCCGTAACAGGCGGTTCAGGCGGCGCGACTCGGCCGCGTGCACTACGTCGGGCACGCTGCGCCACCGCACGGCGGGCAGACAGGCAATGCCTTTGTCGACCGCCGCAGCAATCTCGATGTCGAGACGATCGGCGTCGAGCGCCAACAGGCTCGCCCGATCGCCGATCGAGCTCCAGAATGCGGCCAGCGTCGCGTGCGCGAGCAGTCCTCGTTCGAAAGCCGCCAGGCCGGGCCCGGCCCTGGGCCACGCCTGCGCGCCGAGGCGATGCCGCGCAACCGCCTGGAAAGGGCAGTCGCTTTGCGTCTGGATGACCCGCGCACCACCGCGAATCGCCGACCCTGGAAGCATCGGCGGCGCGCGTCCGTCGGCAAGCCTTTCCAGAGTTGCGGTCCGCGCCATCAAGGCAGACCAGGCCTCCGGCACGGGCAGCTCCGGCGATTGCGGATAGGCAAGCACCAGCGCCGACGGCGATAGTGGCGGATCGTCGACGCCGGTTGCCGAGCTGAACACGACCTGGTCTGCGGCCCGCGCGAATCGTTCGGTGAGCATGCGGGCGTATTCGAGCTCGCGCTGCGCGCTGGCCCGCGGAACGCCGCGCTCGCGCTGCCAGGCGATCGGCAGCAAGGGATTGGGTCGCGGCGCCGCCGGCCATCGGTCGGCCGACATCCCGGCGACCCACAGCGCGTCGAAGTCGAGGCCCGCGCCTTCCAGCACGCCGAGAATCTGTATCGGCGCATCGCTGCCCTCCGGCTGAAACAGCGTTTCGCTGGCCATTGCGTGCAGCGCGGCGATAGCAGCCCGGGCGCCGAGTAGGGGCGCCACCGTACCGAGCGCCGCGAACTGCGCGAGCAGCTTCTCCCAAGCCTCGCGCGCCTGGAACTCAGCGCTATCGAGCGGCCGCGACCCGGGCCAACCGGCAGCGCCAAGCCATGCGCGCCAGACATCGACTCGTTCGCGCGGCGTCGCCGCATGCGCGGTGCGCATCGCGTCGCCGCCTTTGCTCCACCGGGTCGCGAGCGCGGCCGCATACGGTGCGACCGCCGCGATCGCATCGACCAGCGATACGGTGCGCATGCCCTGCTCGAGCCAGCGACGCTCGAGCGCCGGCATGGCGCTGCCACGACGCATCGGCGTCCGGCAGATAGGGCGAGCGCAGCAGCGTCGCCGCGTCGCCCAGCGGCAATGGCGCATCGCTCAGCGTGATCAGATCGAGCGCCGCAGCGACCAGTGGCACTTGCGCGAGGCGCACGCCGAGAGACAGCTCGAACGGTGCGCCGCTTCGCCAATGACCGGGCAGGATCGACGCCGGGTCGAGGATGTCCTGCGCCAGCGCGAGCACCGCATCGCGGCGCTCGGCAAGATTCTCGACTACGACGCCTATCCGCGCTCCCGGACGCTCGATTGCGATCGCGCGCGCCCACGAAAGCGCGGCGGCGATTTCGTCACGCGGCGTAGCCGCGGTGGTACGCGTGACCTGCGGGACTCGCGCGGGCAAGCTGTCGACGTGTTGCAGCATCGCGCCGGCTGCTTCGAGCGCCTTGAATAGCCGCGTCTGCTGCGGTGTGAGCTCGGTGAATCCGACGATCAGGATCGTCGCAGATTCGGCCCCGATGACTCCGGCATGCGTCGTGATGGCATCGGCCGCCTGCGCGATGTCCACGGCGCCGAGCCGGCGCGTTCGCGTCAGATAGCTACCGGCCCAGGCGGCAAAGAGCGAAGGGTCCTGCTCGTCTCCCTCTTGTCGCCAGCTACGCCAGCTTTCCCCGCCGGCGCCCCACGCATGCACATGCGCCCATGCCTCGGACGCGAGCGTAGCGGCGCCTCGGGTATCGGCCAGCGTCGCACCCGAGTCTTCGATGACGCGCTGCCACAGCGCCATCGCCTGCGATGGACTCAACAGCGTGCGCGGCTCCGCAACCTGCTCGTGTGCGAGGACCGTGTCCCACAGAGCCGCGAGCCAGCCCGAATACGGCAGGATCGTCGGCGTCGGCCACGCGTGCTGTCCCGTCGCAGCAAGTGCCGAGTCGAACTCGGCATGCAGCCGGCGGGCGAGACGGCGATTGGGCGTAACGGCGATCGCGCCGGCGGCAAGCGCGGACAGGAGGGCGTTCATTGCCCGTCATGGTATCCGAGCCGCGGGGGCCGACCGTGGTGATGCTTTGCGCTGCGCGAGGCGCGGCGCAAACGATGGTCGCTGTTGGGGAGACCTGGGTCCGCTGTTACCGCGTGCCTCGGCACGCGTTAGCGCCGTAGCGCGACCTTTAGTCGTCGCCGGCCGCCGATGCGATTGAATGGAATTCGGGGGAGCTGCGCGACGCTGCGCCGTTGTCCGAAGCGCTGGCGGCTGCGGCCATCAGCTGCTGTCCGTTGATCATCCCGTGGGTCCGCGGCAAGGCGCTCGGCGCCGGCGCGAACCATTCGCCGCACCAGTCGTCGTCACGCACGACCGGCCAGATGCCTTCGACGAGGTAGGCCTTGCCATTCTGGTGATTCTGGGGATTGAGCAGAGGCGAGTGGCGCCGGCACTGCCCCCACATCGTGGTGCGGCCGTCGGTAGATCGCGCGCTCTTGCGATCGTAGAACTGGCAATTCTCACATTTTTTCACGGTGCCGCCTCTCCGCTTGTTGTTTGCTCGTATTCGGTCGCTGTGCCGCGGACAGGGGTTCGATCACGCACCGCGGTCAGTCAATCCTGTCACTGCCATGCGCACCCGGCTTCAGCCGGATGGAGGGTGCCGACGGTCGATGCTATGCGGCCCAGGCACGGATCGCAGCCAGTAACGGTGTCGGAACATCCTGCACCCAACGCCGGGGCTTCCTGGCTTCTTCGTCGAGCATCGCCTTGAGCTCGGCGTCGGCCTGCGCCGCGGTGCGCTCGAGCTCCTCGTCATACACATGCCGCTGGTCCGGATCGGACAGGAGCGCGTGCGCTTCATGAATCAATCGCACCAGCGTTTCGTCGGTGTTCGAGTCCAGCCGCTGCCTGATCGTCTGGTAGGCGGCTTCGATACGCGCCGCGGACGCACCGGGCGGCAGATCCAGGTAATCGTAATAGGTGTACTGCACGAGTGGCTCCTAGAAACAAGTTGATTCGGTTGGGCCGAAGCCCGGATGGCCATGGCTACGCAACATCCATGCCATCGGCCCTGTCGGAGCCGTTTATGGACCCGCAACGCCCTGATTGGTTGAGTGAAGGCGGTGCGTGCTGCGCCGCGCCCGCGGACTGGAGCGATGCGGTGGCGCCGCTGACGCAACATCGCCCAGCCTGCCGCGCTGCGGCAAGACGGGCGACCTACAGCATGCGCAACGAGCTCGCGCGGCGCGGTGGAGGAAACGCGCGATCGAGCTCGGCACAAACCGACGCATCGAGGCGCAGTTTAGCGGCGAACAGATTGTCGTGCACATGCGCGATGTCCGCCGCCTTCGGAATTACCGCAACGTCGCGTTGCTGCAGCAGCCATGCAAGAGCCACTTGCGCCGGCGTCGCACCGATCTGAGACGCAATCGACTGCAGCGCGCGCTTCGAAAGCAATCGGCCCTGATCAAGCGGCGAATACGCCATCAATGCGATGCGTGCGCGGCGGCACAACGGAATGAGATCCCATTCGACGCCGCGCGCGCCGAGGTTATAGAGCACCTGATTGGCCGCGCAATCGTCGCCGCCCGGGACCGCAAGCAGCTCCTCGATGTCGGCACGGTCGAAATTCGACACCCCCCAGGCGCGTATGCTGCCGTCGGCCTGCAGCGCCTGGAATGCGGCGACGGTTTCGGCCAGAGGCACCTCGCCGCGCCAGTGCAACAGGTACAGGTCGAGGTGGTCGGTACCCAGGCGCTTCAAGCTGCGCTTGCACGCGGCGACGGTGCCGCGCCTGCTCGCGTTGTGCGGATAGACCTTGCTGACCAGGAACAACCGCTCGCGCTGGCCTGCGATCGCCTCGCCGACGATTTTCTCGGCCTCGCCTTCCCCGTACATCTCCGCCGTATCGATCAGCCTCACGCCGAGCTCGATGCCGGTCTTGAGCGCCGCGATTTCCTGCTCGCGCAGGTCGCGGCGCTCGCCCATGCGCCAGGTGCCCAAGCCCAACGCGGGCATGGCCGCGCCCGAGCGTAAAGCGATCGTCGCATTGACTGCGGTGCTCATGCCCACCCGCTGGATTCGCCCATCAGGAACGATAACGCAATCAGCGTGTAGCCGGCGAGCCCCGGGCGCAGCGGATTACAATACCGACACCCATCGGATCCGACATGCCCCTCGATCGCTCAGCCAATGCAGCCCCCGGAGTCTCCGTCGTCCGGGGTGCATGCCCGCACGATTGCCCCGATACCTGTGCGCTGAACGTCACTGTGGCCAACGGGCGGGCGACCAAGGTGGAGGGCGATCCCGATCATCCGACGACGCGCGGTGTGCTGTGCACCAAGGTCGCACGCTATCTGGAGCGCACGTATTCCGAGGCGCGCGTCCTGCATCCGCTCCGCCGGGTCGGACCCAAGGGGACAAGCCGCTTCGAGCGCATCGGCTGGGACGAGGCGCTCGACACGATCGCTTCGCGCTTCAAGGAAATCGCCGCCTCGCCCGACGGACCGCAGGCGATTCTGCCCTACAGCTACGCCGGGACGATGGGCTTGCTGCAAGGCAGCTCGATGGACCGGCGCTTTTTTTACAAACTCGGGGCGTCGCTCCTCGATCGCACGATCTGCGCGACGGCCGGCAAGGCGGGCTATGCCGCGACGGTCGGGGCGTCGATCGGCACCGACCTCGAGCAATTCGAAAATGCAAAGCTGATCGTGATCTGGGGCTCGAATCCGATCGTCTCGAACCTGCATCTGTGGAGCCGCGTGCAGGAAGCCAAGCGCCGCGGTGCGAAGCTGATTGCGATCGACCCCTATCGCAGTCAAACCGCCGAAAAGTGCCACGAGCACCTGGCGCTGCTGCCGGGAACCGATGCCGCGCTCGCGCTTGGGCTGATGCATGTCCTGATCGCCGAGGACCTGCTCGATCGCGATTACATCGACCGCTACACGCTGGGATTCGATGCGCTGCAAGAGCGAGTGCGAGACTATCCGCCGTCGCGCGTTGCGTCGCTCACCGGCTTGCAAGAGGCAGCGATCGTCGCGCTGGCGCGCGACTACGGCACGATCGCGCCCGCCGTCATCCGACTCAACTACGGCATGCAAAGACACGCCGGCGGCGGCATGGCGATCCGCACGGTGGCATGCCTTCCGGCGCTGGTTGGCGCGTGGCGACACGCTGCCGGCGGCGCCCTTCTCTCCTCGAGCGGCACCTACCCCATCAACACGTCGGCGCTCGAGCGGCCGGAGCTCAGCTGGAACAGCCCGCGCACGATCAACATGTCGACGATCGGCGATGCACTGCTCGACGCGAACGATCCGCCGATTCGCGCGCTCTACGTGTACAACTCGAATCCGGTTGCGGTGGCGCCAGATTCGAGCAAGGTCGTTGCCGGGTTCGCGCGCGAGGATCTGTTCTGCGTCGTCCACGACGTGTTCCTCACCGACACCGCCGACTACGCCGACATCGTCCTTCCGGCAACGACGCAACTCGAACACCTGGACGTGCACTCGTCATACGGCCATCTGTATGCGCTGGCCAACAACCCGGCGATCGCGCCGCTGGGCGAAGCCAAGCCGAACACCGAGGTGTTCCGCCTGCTCGCGGCGCGGATGGGATTCGACGAGGACTGCTTCGCAGAATCCGACGAGAGCATGGCCACGAATGCCTTCATCGCCAGCCATCCGCGGATGGCCGGCATCGACTGGGCGACGCTCAAGGCGCAGGGCTGGCAGCGCCTGAACGTGCCCTCGCCGTTCGCGCCGTTCGCGCAGGGCAACTTTCCGACGCCGTCGGGCAAGTGCGAGTTCTATTCGGAATCGTTGCGCCGGCAGGGGCTCGATCCGCTGCCGACCTACACGCCGCCACGCGAATCCGCCGCCAATGACCCTGCGCTCGCCCGCCGCTTTCCGCTGGCATTGTTGTCGCCGCCGGCACGCAATGCGCTCAATTCGACCTTCGGCGGCCTGCCGGTGTTTCTCGAGAACGAGAAGACGCCCTGGCTCGACATCCATGCCGACGACGCGGCCGCACGCGGCATCGGCGGCGGCGACAAGGTTCGTGTCTACAACGACCGCGGCGCGTTTGTCGTCACTGCGCGCATCACCGATCGCACGCGGCCGGGCGTCGCGGTGGCGCCATCGATCTGGTGGCGCAAGCTTTCGCCCGACGGCACCAATGCGAACATGGTGACCGGCCAGGCGCTGACCGACATGGGACGCGCGGCGACGTTCTACGACGTTCTGGTCGAAGTCGCGCGCGTCGGCGCGTGACCGGGCGGCCGGCGCAACGGCGCCGTCAGTTGTACTTGCGAACCAGCCCCACCATCACGCCGAAGATCTCCAGCGTGCCTTCCGGCCGGATGACCGGGTATGCCTTGTTTTCGGGACAGAGGATGAACTTCCCGCGCTCGAGCTCGAGGCGCTTCAGCGTGAACTGGTTGTCGATGATGGCGATGACGATATCGCCGCGGCGTGCGGTGCTGCGCTTTTCGACGACGACCAGGTCGCCTTCGAAAATACCGGCGTCGGTCATCGAGTCCCCCTTCACTCTGACCAGCACCGTCTGTGACGGACGCTCGATCAGGTAGTCGTCGATCGTCAGCGCATCGGCCGGCGCATCATCGATCGGATTCGGCAGCCCCGCATGCACGGGCGTCTCGGCCAGTGGTCGCTCGAAAAAGCGGCGCGTCGGCGCCAGCCGTCGATCGGGTGTCGATTCGATGTAGCCGCCTAGCTTGAGCCTCGCCACCAGCGCGGCGACCGAAGACTTCGAGCGCAGGCCGAGCAAGCTTCCGATCGACGAGTACGACGGGAACGCGTGGTGGCGCGTGTAGTAGTCCTGCAAGGCTTCAAGATATGAACGATCGTTCGACATTGGTGCTAGACTAGCCGGCGAACGTTCGTTCGTCAAGCCCTGCGACGCCGCCCAGCCTTGTTTGCGCCATCGGTCGCCTTTGTCGATCTCGAAACCACCGGAACGTCGGCCGGCGCCGACCGTGTGACCGAGGTCGGGATCGTGCGCGTCGACGACGGCGCCCGGGTGAGCGAATGGTCGAGCCTGGTCGATCCCGAGCGCAGCATCCCGAACGGCGTGCAGGCGATGACCGGGATCACAAACGCAATGGTCGCCGGTGCGCCGACCTTCGGACAGATCGCCGGAGAGATCGCCGAGCGGCTTTCCGGTTGCGTCTTCGTCGCGCACAACGCGCGCTTCGACTACGGTTTTTTGAAGCGGGAATTCGGTCGTCTGGGCAAGCCGTTCCATGCCAAGGTCGTCTGCACGGTCAAGCTGTCGCGGCGCCTTTATCCGGACAGCGACCACCACAGCCTGGACGCGCTTATCGAGCGCCATCGACTGCCGGTCAGCGATCGCCACCGCGCGCTCGGCGACGCGCGGGTCCTGTTCGCATTCATCCAGACGATATATCGCGAGCAGACAGTCGAGGTCGTGGATGTCGCGATCGCGCGCATGCTAAAGGCACCGAGCCTTCCGTCGCAGCTGGGTGCCGACGCCCTGGACGGGATTCCGGAAGGGCCGGGCGTCTACCGGTTTTACGGGCTCAACCCGTTGCCGTTGTACGTCGGCAAAAGCGTCAATCTGCGCGAGCGCATCGCGTCGCATTTCTCCTCCGACTATCGTAGTGCCAACGACCTGCGTCTGTCGGCCGAGATCACGCGAATCGACTTCGAGGAGACCGCCGGCGAGCTCGGCGCCCTGCTGCGCGAATCGCAACTGATTAAAGCCCTCTTTCCGGTGTACAACCAGCGGCTTCGGCGGCGTGCCGAAATGCTCGCACTGTGCGTCACCGCCGAGCCGGCCCCGCCCGACTACGTGCGATCCGATGCGATCGATCCGGCCTCGCTCGAGGATTTGTATGGACCGTTTTCGACGCGTCAAGCCGCGCGCAACACGCTGCGCCGGATCGCCTCCGATGCCCAGTTGTGCTGGACCGCGCTCGGACTGGAGAGGCGCACCGGTCCG
The DNA here is from genome assembly GCA_963828665.1 of uncultured beta proteobacterium. Lineage (GTDB taxonomy): Bacteria > Pseudomonadota > Gammaproteobacteria > Burkholderiales > Casimicrobiaceae > PALSA-1003. The sequence continues at coordinate 145,762 of CAWHFL010000014.1, read as the reverse complement.
TGCTTCGCGCGACAGCTCAGAAAATGCGCCGGAGCTTGCGTCGGCGACGAAACGACAATCGCGCATCATGCGCGCCTGCGCGAGCGCCTGGCGCCGTACGCGATGAGGGCCTGGCCGTATCCGGGCACGATCGCGGTCCGCGAGGCAAGCCCTACGAGCGAGCGCACCGACGTTCACCTCTTTCGCGACTGGTGCTGGCTGGGCACCGCGCACGACCAAGGCGAGTTCGGCGACATGCTGCAATATCCGCGGCGCGCGGCGTTCGACCTGGATATCTACCGCGTGCTGGCACGGCGTCTGCCGCGGATGGGGGTAATTGAGCTTGGGCCGGAAGGGCCGCTGATACCGGAAGCGACATCGCAGTTGTGATCGACAACCAGGGAAACGTCCAGGCCTATCCTGACCGACACGTCTTGCGGCCCTGGGCCGCATAATCGGGGCGGGACCCTCACGGCGCGACAAAACCGCTGCCACAACAGGGCCCGACCGTACCGACCCGCGCAGGAGCATGCATTGGCCAAGAGCAAGCTGCCGTGGATTTTGCGTCTGACGCCGCCGATGCGGTTGGCGATCGTCATCGTGATCGCCGTGGCAGCCGACGTACTGACACCGGAATGGCTGGGGACAGGTACGCGCCTGCTGCTCGGCTGGGACGCCGGCGCGCTGGTCTATCTGTTTCTCGCGTGGGTAGTTGTCGCGCGCTCCGACGACGACATGACGCGTGTCCGGGCGCAGCAGTACGATCAGAGCGGATACGCAATCTTCCTGCTGGTCACGACCGCCGCGAGCGCGAGCTTTGTCGCGATCGGCTTTCTTGCCGGCAATCTCAAGGCGCTGACTTTCTGGCCCCGGGCCGGATATCTCGCGCTGACTGTCACAGCACTGCTGTTGTCGTGGCTGCTCATCCAGACGCTGTTCGCGTTCCACTACGCCCATCTCTACTACGCTCAACCCGAAGCCGGCAAAGAGCACCAGCGCGGATTGAAATTTCCCGACGAGGGCGAGCCCGACTACCTCGACTTCGCCTATTACGCCTTTGTCATCGGCATGACCTCGCAAGTCTCCGACGTCGCCGTCATGGCACGCCACATGCGGCGAATCACGCTGATCCACGGCGTGCTGTCGTTCGTCTACAACATCACGATCCTGGCGATGAGCATCAACATCATCGGGGGCCTGATCTGACGCGAAAGAGCTCCGGCCCGGTCAGCGGCTGACATAGATCTGCGGAAATTCCTGCCGCAGATTAGCGAGCTTGGGCAGATCGTTGATGACGATGTACATGTTCTCCGGATGCTTGGCCAGATAATCCTGGTGATAGTCCTCTGCCGGATAAAACGCATTGAGCGGCGCGAGCTGGGTCACGATGGGTCGGGTGAACACTTTTGCCTTCGAAAGCTGATCGATATAAGCCTGCGCGATGCGCTGCTGCTCGGGATCGGCATAAAAGATCGCCGAGCGATACTGTGTCCCGGTATCCGGGCCCTGTCGATTCAGCTGCGTCGGATCGTGCGCCACGGAGAAGAACACCCGCAGCAGCTGGCCGTAGGAAATCTGTGACGGGTCATAGCTGACCTGAACCGATTCGGCGTGACCCGTCAGCCCCGTTCCGATGATCTCGTAATGCGCGGTCTTGGCGCTGCCGCCGGCGTAGCCCGATACGGCCGACGAAACGCCCTTGACGTGCTTGAACACCGCCTCGACGCCCCAGAAGCAACCGCCGGCAAACACCGCGGTGGCGGTGTGCTTGTCCGGCGCCTTGGCGGCGTCGACTGCCGGATCGGGCAGTGTCGCCGCGGCCGAGCTGCCGCCACAGCCCGTCGCACATAAAGCGGCGAGCGCCGCTGCGGCAACGCTTTTTTGCAGGACCGAAAACATGCCTATCTCCTTGTGTGAGTGCTGCCGCGGCTGCGTCCACGCCGCTGTGCGGGTGCGCCCCGCCTTTGCCAACCAGCCGTTCATGCCGGATGCCGGATTATGCCCGCCCCCGCCCGAACGGGAACCCTCGCGCCTCTGAGTCGCTTGGACCGCCGCCGGCCTTACGGGTTTGCCTGCACGCGCCGTCAAAGCGCCGGCGCGGACGGCCGGCGTGGCCGCTTCCTTCCCACGGCTGGGTCACTTATCGCGGCGGACAGAATCTGTAACAATGCGTTACATAGCACCAACGGCGGCTCGGCCGCCGGGCAGCAGTCATGTCGGCAGGGGGATACGGCATGTCGTCCAGCGTCCAGTACGAATACGGCCTGCAGCAACCGGCCCGGCACGCGGGACGCTATTTATTCGTCGTCAGCCACATGCGGAGCTTTTCCACCCTGCTCTGCCACATCCTCGGCAGTCACGCGGAAATTTCGGGCTATGCCGAAGCCCATCTTTCGTATTTCGGCAGGCTCGACCTGCAACGCCTGGCGAGGAAAGTTCGCGAGACTACCGGCAATCCTGTGCTCGGACGGTACGTGCTGGACAAGATTCTGCACAACCATCGCGAAATCGCGCCTGGCATTCTCGATCGCCCGGACATCAAGGTACTGTTCCTGCTGCGCAACCCCGCGGACACGCTCCAAAGCATACTCAACCTCAGCCGCGCCCGCGGCAGCAAAGGAAAATTCAACGACCCGGTGCGAGCCCTGGACTACTACGTCAAGCGTCTGCAGCGGCTCGAAGGCTATTGCACGCAGGTCGGCGGCAACGCGCTGTTCCTCGAATCCGAGCGGCTGATCAGCGACACGGAACGGGTACTGGCCGATCTCTCGCGCTGGCTCGAGCTCGGCGCAACGCTGAAGCCCGACTACCGCACCTTCCGCCACACTGGCGAGGTGGGTTATGGTGATCCCTCGCCGACGATCCTGGCCGGGACCGTCGTCCGCGACGACGAGGACCGGCACCGCGACTATGTCGCAATGCCGATCCCCAGCGACCTCCTTCAGCAGGGAATGACGGCACACGCATCGTGCCGCAAAGGGCTCGCAACGCGCTGCGTCGTGTGCTGACGGACCCGCGGCTCACAGCGTCTCGGTGATCAACGCAAGAGACCGGGCGTTGCGCTGACCCTGATCTTCGTAATTATTGTTGAAGATCACGTGCACGCTCGACGCGGCGATCGACCCGATCTGCCTGGCAAGACCGGCCAGCTCTTCATCGGAGTAATCGTAGTTGAAGCGCTCGGCCGATGTCGATAGTCCCTTTCGATTCCAGGTCGCGTGATTGCGTCCGTGCAGCCGAACGATCGCCAATTCGGGGTTGGTCACTTCCCACACCGATGGAATGCAGTTTGTCATGCCTTGCGGCTCGTCGACGACGACATTGACCAGGCCCCGCGCGCGCTCGAAATCGAGCGTCTGCCGTTCATGCTCGTCCTCGAACCACGTGCGGTTGCGAAACTCGATCGATAACCGGAAGCCGTCCAGCTGGCGCTGGCATTCCTCGATGTGCTCGCGATTTTTCGGGTGACAGGCGACCCACGGCGCGAATTGAAAATGCACGGCTCCGAGCTTGTGTGCGTGCTTGAGCGGCTCGATACCGGCACGATAGAGACGCCACATTTCGGCGAGCAACTCGACGGGCATATCCTTGTAGTAGATATTCCTCTTGCCGATCGGCCCCATCGCTTCCGCAATGTCCTTGGGCAAGGCCGACGGCGCCGTCTGATGTCCGGTGAACAGCCGAAACGCCTTGATGTTGAATATGAAGTCTGCCGGGGTGCGCTCGACCCAGAGCTGCGCGACTCGAGGGTCCGGTAACGCGTAGTAGCTGCTGTCGACTTCGACGATCGGAAATTGCGACGCGTAGTAGCGCAGCCGCTCCTCCGGCGTATTGCAGCGTGGCGGGTAAAAGCGACCGGACCCGATCAAGCTCTTGTCGGTCCATGACGCGGTGCCAATCAGGATGTTAGGCACGTCCCCGCTCGGTGACGCATCAGCACAACATGGGCCAAGCGTTCGGATGGCGATCGCGTGCGATATTCGCCTGGCGCAGACGTGAGGCGGCGCCGGTCCGTGTCCTACACGATTTTCGGAGAACTGCTGACAGCCTTGTCATGCATCGCACGCTAGAATGCGATCGGAGTATGCGGTCCTGCAGCGCAATGCGGGTCATGGCACAGGAGGCATTTATGCGAACCTTGAAAATAGCACTTGCGGCTGCCGGCATGGCGCTGGCGACGCAGGCAATGGCGCAGATCACACTTTACGCGGGCGAGGGCTTCCGCGGGCCTGCTTTCACCGCCGATAAGCCCATCTGGGACTTCGATCCGTACGGGTTCAACGACCGTGCCCGGTCGATCGTCGTCAACGGCGGAAGCTGGCAAGTCTGTGAGGATTCGCGATTCCAAGGCCGATGCGTCGTTCTGCGGCCGGGTAACTACGACTCACTCGCGTCAGCGGGACTGAACGACCGCATCTCTTCGGTACGCCCTGTTGAACGCCTCGCGCGGTACGACAGCGGTCCGCCGCCCGATTACAGCGCTCCCTCCGATTACGCTCCTCCGCCGGCGTATGGCTTTCAGCCGGCTCCCGGCGAACGCCTCTATCAGGTGCCCGTCAATTCGGTGCACGCCGTAGTCGGACCGCCTGAGCAGCGTTGCTGGGTCGAGCGCCAACAGGTCTACGAAGATCGCCGCGGCGCCAACGTCCCCGGCGCGATCGCCGGCGCGGTCATCGGCGGCATACTCGGTCACCAGATTGGCGCTGGACATGGGAGGGACATAGCCACTGCGGGCGGCGCGGTAGCGGGCGCAGCGGTCGGCGCCAATGTGGGCCGAGGCGGTCAGACGGCTTACAACCAGGACGTGCAGCGGTGCGAAAACGTCCGGGGTGACTTGCAGCCCGACTATTGGGACGTCAGTTACAACTTCCGCGGCATCGAGCATCACGTTCAGATGAGCGCCCCTCCGGGCCCGACTTTAACGGTCAATGACAATGGTGACCCACGCGGGTGACGAGGGGCGCGCCGCCGCTCCCGTTCTCAGGCACCGATGATTTTGAGGAACTGCCACCACAGCGGCAACGTGAGAAAAGACAGTGGGATGCCGATGCCCACCATCAGCGTGACCAAGGGTGGATCGAGGTCATGGTCGACCGCGACGATCGCGGCACCGATCTGCGGCGCCATCGCGGCTTCGAAGATCGTAATCTGAATGGCTTCGCCGCGGGCCCCGAGCAGGCCCGCGAACAGCAATGCAATAAGCGCCGGCGCCACGACGAGCTTGAATCCGAGTCCCATGCTGAGTTCGCCAAGCTTGCCCCGAACGGCGCTCCATTGAATCTGGTAGCCGACCGACACGAGGGCGAGTGGCACGAGCGTCGTTCCGAGGCGGCGCAAAAGGCCGGTGAACCAGTCCGGGTAATGCACGGGGATCAGCAATAACGCGACCAGGAACGCGATGAACGGCGCGAAGGTCAGTATTTTCTTGCCAACCGCTCGCGCACTCAGCCCGGCGCCCTGTCCGTACAAGGCGGCCACGAATATGCCCAGCGTCGAAAGCACCATGTACGTGCCCATCTGATCGATCAATATCCCCAGGGCGAGGTCTTGCGAGCCATAAAACGTTTCGATCATCGGTAGTCCGATGAACGACGTATTCGCCAGCGACCCGGTAAGGATCAGCGCGCCGATCGTTCCGGCAGGCAGCGCCCAAATCCGTCCGACGAGCTTGAAGAACACGAACCCGACGCCGAACATGACCCACGCCATCGCCACCGGGAACAGCAGCGATGAATCGAGCTTGAGGTCGTGGACATAAAGCAGCGTCAGAGCCGGCAGCGATACGTGGATCACGAAACCGTTCAGCGCCGCGTGGGCGTTGTCGGGCAATCGACCGCTCCGCCGGAGGAGCATACCGATGACGAAGCAGGCAACAAGCAGAATGAAGTTATCCATGCCGACTTTTCTTGCCTGAATCAGGACAGGGTTGGCAAACGCACGATGAATGCGGCCGGCACGCGAACGGCGCATGCGTGGCTGCATCGACGCGCACGCCTTGTCCTGTCACCGATGCCGGAGTATCTTGTAGCGCCCTCGATCATCTGACCCGCGCAGCTGACGCGACCCTAATTCGCCGACGGAGGACAATAACATGGCAGAGCCTGCGACCGGCATCGCAGCTTTTCTTCACGCCGCCGAGGAGCAGCGTCCGGAGAGCGAGTTGCTGGTCGTTCCGCAGTGGCAACGCGGCGACTGGGAGAACTTTCTTTCGCACGCGCGCCGTCTGAATGTCGCGCGCGGCAAGGTTCTGATTCAGGAGGATGCTTCCGACCGGGTGATCTACTTCGTGGCGTCCGGCGTTCTGGAAGTCACCTCGGTCTTGAGCAGCCAAAGCCTGGGAACGATTGCCAGGGTGCATCCCGGATCCGTCGTCGGGGAACTGTCGTTTTTTGATGGCAGACCTCGTTCGGCGAAAGTCTGGGCAATCGCCGACAGCGAGCTTTACCGCCTCGATTTTGAGGCCTTCCAGCAGTATGAAAATGCGCAGCCGCGGCAGGCATGCGACCTGCTCATGGCGATCGGAAGGGTCGTCGCGTCTCGGCTCCGGCGCACGCAGGCGCGCGGCTCGCGCTGACTCGGACCGCGGCTCCAGACGCGTTCGTCGACCCGGTCGGCAAAAGACATGGGCCGCCGGAGCGGCGCCGCGAGAAGTTGGCCTCACCGGTTGCACCGTGCCGATGCGCTCCCTTCGGCTCCGCACAGTCATCGCTTTGGCCCGGCGTCAGCGCTGCAAGCGTCAGCAACGCGGCGCCGCCCGCGTATTCAGGAATACCGAATAGAGCGACGTCGTGCCGCAGATGAACAGGCGATTGAGCTTCGCTCCGCCGAAGCACACGTTGGCCACGCTTTCGGGAATCAGGATCTTGCCCAGCAGGGAGCCATCGGCGGCGATGCAATGCACGCCGTCGCCGGCCGACAGCCACAGGTTGCCGTGCACGTCGATGCGAAAGCCGTCATGGAGGCCTACCGCGCAGGTGGCGAACACTTCTCCGCCCGAGAGCGAGGAACCGTCGGCCGAGACCTGGAAGCGTCGCACATGATGCGGTCCGTCCGCCCTATGCGTGAGACCCGTGTCGGCGATGTAGAGCAGCGATTCGTCGGGCGAGAACGCGAGCCCGTTCGGCTGCACGAAGTCCGAAGCCACGATCGTGACGCGACCGTTGGACGGGTCGATACGGTAGACGTTGTTGGCGCCGATCTCGCTGGAAGCGGCCTCGCCTTCGTAGTCTGAGTCGATGCCGTAGCTGGGGTCGGTGAACCAGACGCTGCCGTCGCTCTTGACCACCACGTCGTTGGGCGAATTGAAGCGCCTGCCGTCGTAGCGGTCAGCGAGCACCGTGCGCTTGCCGTCGAATCCGGTGCACGAGACACAGCGGCTCAAGTGTTCACACGAGACCAATCGGCCCTGCAGATCGATGGTGTGTCCGTTGCTGTTGAATGACGGCTGACGGAACACCGAGACCGAGCCATCGGTTTCGTCCCAGCGCAGCATGCGGTCGTTCGGAATGTCGGACCAGACGAGGTAACGGCCGGCGGCGAACCACGCCGGTCCTTCGGCCCAGCGGCAACCGGTGTAGAGCTTATCGACATGGATGTAAGCGTGCGCCAGCTTGCGAAAGCGCCGGTCGATGACTTCGAAACTGGATGTGAGCTCGAGTCCCATGGTGTCGTGCTCCAGTCGAACGGGTTGCTGGCCGCACTACTCCGAATGCCGTTTGCCTCGGCCGTAGATCAAAAGCATCGCAATAATGACGACGCCGTATGTGACGTGGCGGCCGAACTCCTCCATCTGCATCACCGACAGGATGGACTGCAGCAACGTGATGAGGATGACGCCGGCCACCGTCCCGAGATAACTGCCGCGCCCGCCGAGGATCGAGGTGCCGCCCAGCACGACCGCGGCGATCGCCGGCAGCAGGTACGGATCGCCCATCGCCTGCGCCGCTTTGCTGGCGTAGCCGGCGAGCAGCACGCCGCCGAAGGCCGAGAGGCCGCCCGAGATCGCGAACGCCGCCATCACGACCGAGCGCGTGCGCGCGCCGGAGAGATAAGCTGCGCGCTCGCGATTGCCGATCGCGTAGACGGTGCGACCGAACGTCGTGCGCGTGAGCAGAAAAACGGCTGCGACGCCGACCGCCGCCCACACCAGCAGCGCATTGGGAATGCCGAACACGCTGTGGCCCGTGGCGATGAAGCGCATCGCCGGCGACGACGAATCCTGCGGCGAAAAGCCGCCGGTGTGCACGACCATCAGTCCTTGCGCGACGGCGTTCACCGCCAGAGTGACGACCATCGACGGGATGCGAAGGAAGGCCACCCCGGCGCCGCTGACGAGCCCGAGTGCGACGCCACAGGCGATGCCCACGGGGATCGCGAGCGTCGCGCCCAGCGGGCCCCAGCCGGTGGCCGCGGTCGCCATCATCCCGCCGGCAGCGACCACCCACGGAACCGACAGGTCGATCTGTCCAAGCAGGACGACGATCATCATGCCGGTCGCGATGACGCCGAGAAAGGACGCGACTTTGAGCTGCTGCAGCAGGTATTCCGGCGACAGGAAGCTGGTCGAATAGACGCTGCCGACGAGCAGCACGACCACGATGCAGCCGAATGCCCAGGCGATGGCGGGATCGACGTGCCGGCGCATCGTGCCGACGATGCCCCGCACGCTGCCGGCACGGTGGACCGGAGCCGGCGCCTCAGCCATACAAGTCGAGCCGGTTGCGGACGCGCAGCAGTCGCAGCGAGCCCAGGCAGACGGCCGCGAGCAGCACCATGCCCTGAAACAGCGGCTGCCATAAAGGCTCGACGTTGAACACGAATAGCAAGTCGCCGATGGTGCGGAACATCAACGCCCCGAAGATCGCCCCGATCGCGCTGCCCGAACCACCGAACAGCGACACCCCGCCCAGCACGACCGCGGCGATCGAATACAGCGTATACGCGCCGCCGTTGGCGCCCGACGCCTCACCCGTATAGGTGATGAATGTGAGGAACAATCCCGCCACCGACGCGAGCAGTCCCGACAGCGTGTATGCAACGAACTTGGCGCGGCAGATCGGCACGCCCGACATGTAGGCTGCGACCTCGGACGATCCCAGCGCATAGGCGGCGCGACCGATGACCGAGCGGCGGAACGGCAGCCATACGATCGTCACCAGTGCCAGCAGCACGGCCAGGCTCGCCGGTACGCCGCCGGGCATCTGGCCGGTCAGCGCATCGGCCAGCGAGGCGTTGACGTCGCCCCCGGGAACGGGTCTTAGCGCCAGCGCGATGCCGTAATACACGGCGCCGGTCGCGATGGTCGTGACGATCGGCTGCAGCCGGCCGTAGATCACGATGAGGCCGTTGATCGCGCCGCAGAGGCAGCCGACCAGCAACACGCCGATGGCGCCCAGCGCCGTCATCAGCGGCGAACCGACAACGATGCTCGAGGCCAGGCAATTGCCCAGCACCATCACCATGCCCACCGATAGATCGATGCCCGATGTCAGCACGACCAGCGTCTGGGCCATGGCGACGATCGCGAGCAGCACGCCTTTATTGGCCGCCGTCGTCGCCACGTTGGCATTGAGGCCCATTGGGTGGTTGGCCGCGTAGATGGTGAACATCGCGACGAAGCCCGCGAAGGCGAGCAGCGTGCCCTTGTTTTCGCGCAGCCAGTACGACCAGTCTCCTCTCACGGCAAAACCGCCTGGGGCGCCGCGGCATTCCCGCCTTCACTGCCGATGTTCAATGCGCTGCTGACCAGTGCGCGCTCGGTGATCCCGGCACCGACGAGCTCGCGCTTGATCGCGCCGTCATACATCACGAGCACGCGGTCGCAGCAGCCGACGAGCTCGTCGTAGTCGGTCGAGTAGAAAAGGATCGCCGCGCCGGCGTCGGCGAGCCGGCGCAATAGCTGATACATCTCCTGCTTGGTACCGACGTCGATGCCGCGCGTCGGATCGTTGAGCAAGAGGATGCGCGGCGCCATCATCAACCACTTGCCGATGACGAGCTTCTGCTGGTTGCCTCCGGAAAGCGATCCGGCTGGGAGATCGGTGCCCTCGGTGCGCACCGCGAGCAGCCGCACGATACGCTCCACGGCGTCGCGTTCGGCCGCGCGATTGATGACGCCCCAGCGCGACAAGCTGTCGAGCGCGGCGAAGGACAGGTTGTCGCGCACCGACATCGGCAGCATCAGCCCCTCGGTCTTGCGGTCCTCCGGGATCAGCGCCATGCCAATCTGTTTGCACTTGGCGACGTGGGGACCGCGGATCGTGACCGGCCGGCCATCGATCAGCACTTCGCCCGTCGTGCCCAGCAGCACGCCGAACAGCGCCAGCAGCAGCTCGCGCTGCCCCTGCCCGTCGAGACCGCCGAGGCCGATCACCTCGCCGGCAGCCAACCGAAGCGAGATGTCGTTCAGCCGATCGGTCCAGGACAGATGCCGCACCTCGAGCCGCGGTGGGGCGTCGCTCGCGGCGCGCGCGATCCGCGGCGGAAATGCCGCGTTGTATTCACGCCCGATCATCAGCTCGACGATCTCGTTGTCGGTCTTGGTGCCTGCGGCGAAACTAGCGACGCTTCGGCCGTTGCAAAACACCGTGCATTCGTCGGCAAGCTCGGCGATCTCGTGCATCCGGTGCGAAATGTAGACCAGCGCGAGCCCTTCGGCGCGCAGCCGTTTCAGCACACCATAGACCCTGGTGACATCGGCGGCGGTCAGCGCCGAGGTGGCCTCGTCAAGGATCAGGATGCGGGGCCCGCGGGCCAGCGCTTTGGCGATCTCGACCATCTGCCGCCGTGACAGCGGCAGATCCTTGACCAGCGCCAGCGGGTGGATATTGTCGGCGCCGGCGCGCGCCAGCGCCTCCTCGGCCATGCGGCGCTGCGCGCGGCGGTCGATCAGGCCGAAACGGCGCGGCGGGTTGCTGATCGCGATGTTGTCGGCCACCGACAGATCGGGGATGAGCGACAATTCCTGGAAGATGCAGGCGATGCCGGCCGCGTTCGCCGCGGCTGGCGACGCGAAAGAGACGGGCTCGCCGGCGAGCAGCATGCGCCCCTCGTCCGGCGCGACCACGCCTGCCATGATCTTGATCAGCGTCGACTTGCCGGCACCGTTTTCGCCAAGCACCGCATGAATGCGCCCGGCTTCGATCGCCAATTGGGCGTCCTGTAGCGCGCGCACGCCGCCGTAGCGCTTGGAGACGCCTTGCATCGCGAATAAGGGCATGACCGAGCGCGGAGGCGCGGGGGTTTCGACCCCGGCCCCCGCGTCCGCGCTCACTTCACGTTCGCTTCGGTCTGCCCCATGATTTCCTGCGCGGTGAAATTGATGCCGCAGGTGGGAAAGGAGTTGCCGACGAAGAAGTTGTCGCTCTGCGCGGGATAGTAGTCGGTCCCTTCCTTCATGTTCGGGTACTCGGCTCGCGCCAGAGGAAGCTTTATCGACTGCGGGACGACCTTGCCTTCGAGCGCCGCGATCGCCGTCTTGATCGCCACCGCCACCTGGGCCGGGCCTGTGCCTGCCGAGGAGCATTTGAGACCCTGCGCCCCGTACTTGCCGCAGAACTTGCGGAACCCGTTCTCGGTCTCGCCGCCGAACGGCACGAACGGATGCTTGGCATCGATCATCGCCTGCACGACGCCCGTGTCGCCGCCCTGTGCGGTGATGGCGTCGAAGTGCTTGTGCACGGCGATCGCGTCGGCGGTCACCTTCTGCGCCGTCGGATCGTCCCATTTGCCGATCACTTCGACCGTGTCCCACTTCTTGCCCGAGGCCTTGAACACTTCCTGGATGCCTTCGTGTCGATCGCGATCGACCGATGTGCCGGACACACCCCGTACTTCGAGAACCTTGCCGCCGTTCGGCACGTTCTTCACCAGCCACTGGGCCCAGTATTTGCCGAGCCCTTTCTGATCGACGTTGACGTTGATCGCCTGATCGGTGTCGAGGATGTTGTCGAAGGCGACCAGCACGACACCCGCATCATTGGCGCGTTTGATGACCGGCTTGAACGCAGCAGGATTCTGGGCGTTCACCACGATCGCGTCGTAGCCCGAGTCGATGAAGTTGTTGATCGCCGCGATCTGGGCGGCGACATCCTCCCCGGTGGAGACGACCTTGAACTCCTTGAGCTTCGCCGCCACTTCGGGCTGTGCGGCGTATGCCTTGGCCGTCTTGATCATCTGGATGCGCCAGGTATTGGCGATGTAACCGTTGGCGAGCGCGATGCGGTAAGGCCCCTTCTTCGCCGGGTACTGGAACAGCTTGGTATTGTTGGCCCAGGGCGCAAAGCACTGCGGATCGGAGTTGGGCAACGACACGACTTTCGGCGGCGCTGCGGTCGCAATTCCGACCGAAAGCAACGCGACTGCCGCCGCGGTAGCACGGGTACGGTATAGCATCAGAGCCTCCTCGTCCTTGGTAAGAGATTGCGACCGTCGCGGCAACGGGCAGCACGCGCAACTGGCGTCTTGTTGTGAGCCGCAAGCCCGACGCCGGAGCCGACTGACACCAGCATACATTCGGGCGAGGAATCATTCAAACGCCGGGCGTTCAGCTTGGTGCCTGCCAGCGTGACCCGTCGGGCCTCGAACGAGGATCAGTCGTTCACGAACGCCTCGCGGCCCCACCAGGTCGGCTCGATGACCTCGAAGACCCCGTAGGCACGCGCGATCCGCACGACCTCGGCGGGTCCGAGGTCGCTGCCCGTGTACATCGCAAAGACCTTCATTTCGTAACGCGTGCGCGCATTCATCGCGACCCGGGCATAAAACTGAGGGCGCTGCAGTTTGCCTTCGGTTGCCGGCGGGCCGTCCGCTAGCTTTGGCCGACAAAAACGGGCATCGAAGTCGTCGAGGAAAACCAGCAGGTCGCACATCAACCGCAGCGGCGGGCCGACAGCGTGGTCGTATTCCGCGAAGAGCTCGCGAGCTTTTGCCCGCAGCACCACATTACCGTCACGCCCCGGATATTCGCCGCGACGAACCGGCAGCAGCGCCCGTGCACCAAATATTTTGATGAACTCCGCAAACGCCTTGGGCCCCGCTATCTCGTCCTCGCCGTCCTGCATCGGTGGCTGCGGGGGAATTGCGGCGCCGGGCATCGGTTGCCGTAATTCTCCGGTCCGAACCCTGATCGCGGTTTGCCGGACGCGTGCATCGATCGTATCCAGCATGCGAAAAAAAACGCGCTCGAAATTCTTTCGCCGATAGTGCCGCCGCTGGCTTCTTTGCGCCCGTCGAGTAGCACCGACGACATCTTTTTGCAAGCGGGCGATGTAGAGCACGCCGATCAGCGTAAAGGTCCCGAGAAGCGGAGTTAGAAGGCCTCCGATGTATTGGCCGAACGCGCCCCAGATCGCCTGATTGCCGGACAGCGCGGAGCCGAAATTCTCTTCATATAGCCGAAACAAAAACAGCCACGCGCCCAGGGACGCAAGGACCACCGTCGCCGCGAGCAGGCGAAATCCGTTGGTGCTCCGTTTTGACTCGGCCATTCGTTTAAGTCAGCAAACGCAATGGCGATACGGTAGTGCACTTCACCGCCGCCATCAACGGATATTCGTCCGCGTTTGCGGGAGCGTGCATTGCAGACTACAGGCGATGCACCAAGTGAACAAAATGCTGCCGGCATCGACACTCGAAAGGTGACGATTGCACAATTGCGCGATTCATCGTCGCGAGAGCGCTGTCGCGCAAACGCCCCCACGTTGGTCACCGGATCCGCGCACGAGGTTGCGCGCGCTTTCGCATGCCGTCGCCGCTAAGCGCCATTCGCTTCATCGCTTTGACCGGCAGCGTACTACATCGATGGTCGTGGAGTCGTCGGGCCCGATCCGAATTTCCAGGAGGCGATGGGCCAAGCACGTGCACCGACGTACACTTGGGGCATGACCCGCACGATTGCCGGATGGCAAATGGCCGCCTGCCTGTTTTGGCTCGCCGCGGCTGGCGCCGCTCGCGCCGCGCCGATCGAGCTCGCCCCGACTCCCGCCGCCCTGGCGCAGGCAATGCAGGGCCACCGCGTCGTGCTGCTTGGCGAAGTACACGACAACGCCGCACAGCATGCGCTGCGTGCCGCGGCGTTGCGGCAATGGATCGCGCAAGGGGCGCGTCCTGCGATCGCCTTCGAGCAGTTCGACCGGGAACGGCAGGCCGACATCGACCGCGCCCGGCGCGAGCGGCCGGCCGACGCCGATTACCTTATCGCGCAAGCCAAAGGCCGCGGCTGGCGCTGGGACTCTTACCGTCCGTTCGTGGTCCTGGCGCTCGAATACGATCTGCCGATCGTGGCCGCAAACTTGTCGCGCAGCGACGCGATGCACGTGGCGATCGACGGTTGGCCCGCATTGTTCGATCCGGCGACACGCAGCGCCCTGGGGCTCGACGCCCTACCCGCCGACTTCCGGCGCAAACACGAGCGCGCCATCGCGATCGGCCATTGCGACCTCCTTGCGGCCGAAGAACTGCCGGCTCGATCGCACGCACAGATGGCGCGCGACATCATCATGGCCCAGGCCATTCGCCCCTACGTCGATCGGGGCGTGGTGCTCCTCGCCGGCAACGGTCATGCGCGTCGCGACATCGGCGTGCGCTACTGGTTGCCTGCCGATGCGGCGCGGGGAGCGATCAGCATCGGCCTGTTGGAGCGTGACGACACGTCGTCGTCCGAGTCGCCGGCCGACTTCGATGCCTACGTGATCACCGAAGCGGCCAAGCGGCCCGATCCTTGCGACGCGCTGGCGAAGGAGCTGCAACGTGCCAAGGCACACTGAAACCCGGGACTCGGCCCTATTCAACGGAGACGGTGCGTTAGCTGGCGCCCGCGGCTTTGGCCCAGTCGCTGGCTTGCACTCTACGCCCTGCTTCAAAGACGGAACCAGGGCGTTGAGATTTTCGGACTGCGCGTGCAAAAGCGTCGCCATCGAAGCAGCAACACAGAAGATTGCTGCGGGTCGAATCAACCGTTTCATTGCGAATTCCTCCGAGGTGAGCGCCGGGAAGGCGAGGTGTGATTTTTGATATGAATTCCTTCCCGGAAACTATACGTACGCGCGTCCACGTCGACAAGGCGGCATCCGGTGCATTCAACCCCTGGCCAAGCATCCCTGCGCTGCGCCAATGCCTCGTTACGTCAGACGTTGTCCGACAAAAACGCCCAATCGCCCCAAAGGCAGAGATTCGGCTCCCACAACGCCCGCCTGGAATTGCCTTAGACTGCACACGCGCTGACCGGCAATCCAACCCAGTAACTCGGCGCGCCTGCCCGCCCTGTTCGCCGCCGTCCGGAGGGTGGACAGGGTCCGCATCCGGGATGACAATATTTCGGCGGTGACGCAAGGCCGCGGCACCTTAACGTGGCGTAGGGTGCGTGGTAGTACGCCGCCCCATCCTTTGATGGCCGCCGCTTGCACTGGAGATAACGATGAAACGTTCACTCGCTTGTCTTGCCGCTGCGCTCGCATGTCTCGCGTCGATGTCCTGGGCGGCGACTGGTCCGTTCGTTCAAGTCGTCTCTGCGTCCTCCAGCCTTGCCAATACCTGCACTGCCGGAACAGCCACGTCAACCGTGCTCGCCAATGTCGATCTTCCGGCCGGCGCATCGTATCGATACGTGGTGGCTTTCCTTGTCGTTCCCGATCCCAGCATGACCATGGATGACATGGACATGATGATGATGATGATGATGGGCGGCGGTGGTATGGATGATCCGTACTACGCCTTGCTCTACCAGTCGCCCGCCATCAACGGTCCGACCGTGACCGTCGATGCAAGCTTGAGCATCGGAGCGCCGGCGCAGTGGTACACGATGGTGCCCGCCGTTGCCGACCACACGACGATCATGGCGCAGGTCACGACGTTCACCGGAGCCAACGCCAGCGGCGCCGTGGCTGCTTCGTCGGCGTTGAGCTGGGATTGCACGACCGGGCAAGTGCTCGCGACGGCGAACGCCGGCAATGCGGACGGCGCAAGCCTTCCCCCGGCACCCGGCCTGGTCCAGGTGGTCGAATACTATAACGCTGCCGCGGATCACTACTTCCTGACGTCGGTCAGCTCGGAAATCGCTGCCCTGGATGCCGGCCAGATCGCCGGCTGGGTGCGTACCGGAAACAACTTCAACGCATTCGCCGACGCCGTTGCCGGCGCGAGCCCCGTCTGCCGGTTCTACCTGCCTCCCGTCTACGGCGATTCGCATTTCTTCTCCGCGTCGCCGGCCGAGTGCGCGTACGTGCAGGCGGCGATGCCCGCGGCTGTGCTCGAATCCGCGAGTGCCTTCTACATCGATACGCCGGATACCACCACAGGCGTCTGTCCCACGGGCACGATAGCCGTGTATCGGCTGTGGAACCATCGCGCCGACCTCGATCATCGCTACACGACCAGCGCGACGATCAAGGCGGCGATGATTGCCCAAGGGTACGTTGCCGAGGGCTACGGGCCCGATCAGGTCACGATGTGCGCGCCACTGTAGGCGTCGCAACCGCCTCGCCCGCGGTTCGTCTCAATTGAATTAGGCGCCAGCTCATGGGGCGCCGGATTCGACTATCGGGCCGATGATCTGTTCAAGGCTGCAGCGGCGCGTACAAGCGTCTTGAAGGCACCATCGTCTATTTTATCGCCCTCACGTAAATCGATGGCGCGCCTGACGTTGCCTTCAAGGCTGGAGTTGAATAGTCCTGAAGGGTCCCTGAGCGAGGCGCCCTTCGCGAATGTCAGCTTCACGACGCTCTTATACGTCTCGCCGGTGCAGATCAGTCCGTCGTGAGACCAAACCGGAACGCTCCACTTCCACTCCTCGACAATCTCAGGGTCAGCCTGTTTGATGAGCGCGCGGACCTGGGACAGGGTCTTGCCTCTCCAGTCGTCCAGTTGCTTGATTCTCGCGTCGATCAGCCGGGAAGGGGTTTCGCCCTTGGTCGTTGCGTCCCTTTTCATATTGTCTGCACTCGCACTTTGCGGTCAGCTATGCCCCGTGGAAATATTGCAGTAGCAGTAGGTGAATTGCTGGACCGCTCCCGCTGGCGTGCGATGGAGCTCCGTCAGGTGCTTTAGCAGTCGGAAGCTGGAACCGAATTCGTCGTGCAGCGCCTGCGGAGCGTAACGCACGACATCCAAACCGCTGCACTTGACCGGACCTTCCGGACCAAACGTCGCCACGATGACGTGGCCCCCGGATTTGACAGCGCGCGCCACCTGGCGCACGTAGGCCGCACGCTCCTCGGGGTCGGTGAGAAAATGGAATACCGCCCGGTCATGCCACAAATCGTAGCGATGCCGGGCAAAGGCAAGCGTGGTCACGTCACCGTGAAGCCAATTCACCTTGTCCGCGCGATCGCCAAGACGCGCCTTCGCTACCTCCAGTGCGGTCAACGAGACATCCAGAACGGATAGATGACGATAGCCACGAACGAGCAGATCATCGATCAACGTCGATTCGCCGCCACCCACATCGATGATTTGCGCACTGCGTTGAGGCGCGCCTTCCTCGATGAGTTGAAGCGATACGTCCAGGTGAGGTCGATACCAACTAACCTCGTCCGGTCGCTTCGTCTGGTAGACCTTTTCCCAGTGCGCTTTGGCGTCCATGGCTTAGCAATCGCGACGCGCGGTGCCGGCGATCGCAGCGGCGGCATCGGTCGTCGCGTCGTCCCAGACCGGATCGTCAACCGCAACCTCGATTTGTACTTCGGTCTGGGCTTGCATAGGTGTCACGCCATCTTTTGCCAGACAGCAATTCTAATCGGCCTCTGGGGCTGTATGCGTATTAGACGCATGCGGCGCCCGCCTGGCCCGCAAAACCCGCAGCCGGGGGCTTCACGAGTAGCATTGCTTGGGTGATCGCTTTCGCACTCGCCCGCTCGACCCTCGTGCTTGTTGTCGGCCTGTCGTCCATCGCTGATGCCGACATGTACCGATGCACCGAAAACGGCAAGACCGTGTATTCCGATCAACGCTGCCAGGGTGCCGCCACGGTTCCTGTTCCGGCGCGCGGTGCGGAACCCAGCACCATCAGTCCGCAGAACGAAGCCAACATGGGACGGATTGCCGTCGGTCAAACACCGCTGCAGGTGGAAATGGCCTGGGGAAGGCCAAAGGCGAAGAATGTCGACATCGGAACCGCAGGCCGGACCGAGCAATGGGTCTACGATCGGCAAGACGGGACCGCATACGTCGATTTTCGCGGTGGCATCGTGTCAAGCGTAAGCGTGAGGTCGGAAGAATCGGGTGCGACGCGCGTCGACGTGCCGATGGCAACACAGCCAACCCAGGGAAGAGCTCAGCGGGAACGAGCGCGCAGCCAAAGCCACAGAGCGTCGTTTCATTCGCGACGGGATGGGCTCAGGCGACGTCCTGCAACGCATCGGCGAGCCTGACTCAAGGACGTTGGCAGGCTTGCAAGAGTGTTGGTATTACGCGGCAACCTCGCTCGATCCGCAGACGAACACGACGATCTGCTTCGATCTATCGGGGTCCGTTTTCAACGTCGACCGGCGCGTGGCGCGCTGAGCGATATCGTTTAAGTTGGCGTCCCCAGGGGGATTCGAACCCCCGTTACCGCCGTGAAAGGGCGATGTCCTAGGCCTCTAGACGATGGGGACGAGGCGGATGTTGCGCAGGGCTGGTGGTGGAGCTAAGCGGGATCGAACCGCTGACCTCTTGCATGCCATGCAAGCGCTCTCCCAGCTGAGCTATAGCCCCACAGCGAACCGCGAATTATAAGGGCCGGTATCGTCTTTTGCAAACTCGCGGGTCCCGCGGGCGCTTGTCGCCGGCGTCGTCATTCAACAGTCGTCGCGGGCTTTTCGGCTATTATCGGCGCGCTCCGCACGCGCCGCTCCGATGCCCCTACCTTCCCGCGATTACGCGCCCAGCCGTCTGCTCGACGGCCGGGTGACGCTCGTCACGGGGTCGACCGGCGGGCTCGGACGCGCGCTATCGCTCGCGTTTGCGGCACAAGGCGCCACCGTAGTTCTGCACGGACGCGTTGTGCGCAAGCTGGAAGCGCTCTACGACGACATCGTCGGCTCCGGATATCCGGAGCCGACGATCCTGCCGCTCGATCTCGCCACGGCGCGGGGCGAGGATTTCGCCAACGTCGCGAGCGCGCTGCAGGCGCAGCACGGACGAATCGATGCGATCGTGCATACCGCCGTGCAGCTGGGCTCGCTCGGACCGATCGAGCACCAGGCCTTCGATGCCTGGCTTGCGACGCTGCGCGTCGACCTGCTCGCGCCGTTCGGCCTGACACGCGCGCTGCTGCCGCTGCTGCGCGCGGCGCCGGAAAGCAGCGTCGTCTTCACGCTCGACACGCGCGGCGAGGATCCGAAGGCGTTCTGGGGCGCCTACGCGGTCGCCAAGGCCGGCTTGTCGGCGCTGCTTGCGATCCTTGCCGACGAATGGGACAACACGCCGAACCTGCGCGTCAACGGCATCGTGCCCGGACCGATGCGTTCGCCGCTTCGGGCGCAGACGCATCCCGGCGACGACATCACGCGCTTGCCGCCGCCGGAAGTCTTCGTGCCCCTTTATCTGCATTTGCTGGCCGGTCAGGCCAAGGAAGAAAGCGGCAGGGTTATCGATGGGCAGGCGTGGTTGCGCGGGGAAACGGCGTAGCTGGGTATATCGCACCTTGGGTCCCGGCCTGCGCCGGGACGACGTGAATCGCAGCTTGGGTCCCGGCCTTCGCCAGGACGATTAATTGGATCGCGTGGTCGTCTCGTCACGCGGCGCCTCGCCGTGCCGCAGCAGCACGCGCAGGCGCCTGAATTCGTCGACCGGCATCGTGTCCGGCCAGATCGCGAGCGCACGCGAACGCCGCGCGCCATCAGGACGCAGCACCAGCGTCGTCAGCAGCGCACCGACGTAGCTTTCCGCCTCGACGACGCCTTGAATGCGAGCGCCGAATCGATCGGTCATGATGGCGCGGCGATCGGCGCCGAGCTCGATCGCCGCGATCTTGCGACGCATGCCGATCGACGTCGCGTGCCGCAGCGCACCGATGCCGCAGGCGCCTGCCATCACGACAGCGGCGGCGCGCACCCAGGCCTCTCCGGGCAACAATGCCAGCATCGCTGCGGTCGCGATCGTCGCCGCGGCGAGCAACGCCGCGCCAATCCGCGATGGCTGGAGCATCACGCGCACGACGGGCGTCGACTTCATCGCCCGATTGGGCCCGCGATGCCGGATGCGGTCAATCGGCCGTATGGCCGATTGACCTGACGCAGCGACCTGTGCTGGCGCCGCCTTGATTCGTCGCCAGGGCCCGCCTCAGCGGGCCTGCTTGGCCAGCGCGAGCCAGGTTTCGACGACCGTGTCCGGATTGAGCGACATGCTTTCGATCTTTTGCTCGACCAGCCACTGCGCGAGGTCGGGATGGTCGGACGGCCCCTGGCCGCAGATCCCTGCGTACTTCCCCGCCTTGCGACAGGCGCTGATCGCCATCGCCAGCATCGCCTTGACGGCGTCGTCGCGCTCGTCGAAGGTCGAGGCGAGCGCGCCGCCGGCGTCGCGGTCGACCGCCAGCGTCAATTGCGTCATGTCGTTGGAGCCGATCGAGAAGCCGTCGAAGTGCTCGAGAAAACGGTCAGCCAGGACGGCGTTCGACGGGACCTCGCACATCATGATGACGCGCAATCCGTTATCGCCGCGCGCAAGCCCGTTCTTCGCCAGCAACCCGATCACCTGCTCCGCCTCGCCCACCGTGCGCACAAACGGAATCATCACTTCGACGTTGGTCAGCCCCATGTCATCGCGCACGCGCTTCAGCGCGCGGCATTCGAGCTCGAAGCAATCGTAGAATTCCGGCGAGATATAGCGCGACGCGCCGCGGAAGCCCAGCATCGGGTTTTCCTCGTCCGGCTCGTAGCGCGCGCCGCCGATGAGGTTCGAGTATTCGTTGGATTTGAAATCCGATAGCCGGACGATGACCTTCTTCGGCGCGAATGCCGCCGCGATCGTGGCCACGCCTTCGACGATCTTGGCGACATAGAACTCGGTCGGACTCTCGTATGCCGCGATGCGCTCGGCGATCTGCGCCTTGAGCTCAGGCGTCTGCG
This sequence comes from uncultured beta proteobacterium, assembly GCA_963828665.1. GTDB lineage: Bacteria > Pseudomonadota > Gammaproteobacteria > Burkholderiales > Casimicrobiaceae > PALSA-1003. The sequence goes on along the minus strand of CAWHFL010000014.1, from coordinate 124,736 downwards.
CGTCGAATTCGATCAGCGCCTTCGGATGTACGCCGACGTTCTTGTTGATGATGAACTCGAGGCGCGCGAGTCCCACGCCCTCGTTCGGCAGCCGGCTGAATTCGAACGCAAGCTCGGGATTGCCGACGTTCATCATGATCTTGGTCGGCGCCGGCGGCATCTTGTCCAGCGCGACTTCGACCACGTCGATCTTCAGCAGCCCGTCGTAGATGTGGCCGGTGTCGCCTTCGGCGCACGACACCGTCACTTGCTGGCCGTCGGACAGCACCTGCGTCGCGTCGCCGCAGCCGACGACCGCGGGAATGCCGAGCTCGCGCGCGATGATCGCCGCGTGGCAGGTGCGTCCGCCGCGGTTGGTGATGATCGCCGCGGCGCGCTTCATCACCGGTTCCCAGTCCGGGTCGGTCATGTCGGTGACCAGCACGTCGCCGGCGGCGACCTTGTCCATTTCCGCCGCCGACTTGACCAGCCGCACCGTCCCCTGCCCGATCTTCTGGCCGATCGCACGGCCGCTCGCCAGGACCTTCGATTTCGATTCGAGCCGGTAGCGACGCAGATTGTCGGCGCCCGACTGCTGCGACTTCACGGTTTCGGGGCGCGCCTGCAGGATGTAGAGCTTGCCGTCGACGCCGTCACGGCCCCATTCGATGTCCATCGCCTTGCCGTAGTGTTTCTCGATCACCATCGCGTGCCGGGCGAGCTCCTCGACCTCGGCGTCGGTAATCGAAAAATGCAGCCGTTCGGCCGCGGGCACGTCGACGGTCGCCACCGACTCGCCGGCGCCGGCCTTGTCGGCGAACACCATCTTGATCGCCTTTTCGCCGACGCTTTTGCGCAGGATCGCCGGCCGTCCTGCCGCGAGGTTCGGCTTGTAGACGTAGAACTCGTCGGGGTTCACCGCGCCCTGCACGACCGTCTCGCCCAGGCCATACGAGGCGGTGATGAACACGACCTGATCGAAGCCGGACTCGGTGTCGATCGTGAACATCACGCCGGCCGCGCCCTGGTCGCTTCGCACCATGCGCTGGACGCCGACCGACAGCGCGACCTCGGTTTCGGCGTACCCCTGGTGGACCCGGTAAGCGATGGCCCGATCGGTGTACAGCGACGAAAACACCTCCCTTATCGCATGAAGAAGATTATCCAAGCCACTGATATTAAGGAATGTCTCCTGCTGGCCAGCGAACGAAGCGTCGGGCATGTCCTCGGCCGTGGCCGACGACCGCACGGCGACCGAGACGCCCGGACTGTCGGCGATGAGCCGTTCGTAAGCGGATTTGATTTCGGCGTTCAACGCCTCCGGCAGCGGCGCTGCAGCGATCCAGCCGCGGATCTCCGCGCCGACCCGGGCGAGTTTGGACACGTCGTCGACGTCGAGCCCGGCCAGCGCTTTGGCGATGCGCTCGGCAAGCCGAGACTCCGCCAGAAATTCGCGAAACGCCGATGCGGTGGTCGCAAACCCGCCGGGAACGCGTACGCCCTCGGCGCCGAGTTGCGCGATCATTTCGCCGAGCGATGCGTTCTTGCCGCCGACCTGGTCGATGTCGCTCATGCGCAGGCGATCGAACCAGATCACCCGTTTTTGCTCTGTCATGCCGGCGCTCTCCGTGATCCTCGCGCGAGCAGGTGCCGGCGCTGTAGACCGCTCGATTTTAGCGTGCGCCGTCGAATCGACGAAAAAACAATGCAATGTGCAGCAGCGGGCCGCCCGGAACGACGGGCAGAAGAACTTGGCAGGAAGCAGGCAGCCGCGCGCTGGGACGAAACAGCCGCCGGCTGCTAGTTGGCGCCGGTGGGCTCGTCCGCTGTCTCGGGATAGCTGCGAAGCACGCTATCGCCGTCCACCACCGCCGGCTCGCCATCCGGATGCCGGTGCTTGCTGCGCACCGCGCGGCGAAGGCTGCGGTACAGATCGGCGTGCGACTCTTTCAAATAGCTGATGATCTCGAAATCGACGCGCTTGACCTGCGACAAGTCGATCTGCTCGACGTGGACAAGCCGCAGCAGCTCGCGTACCGGCTTCGGCATGTCGCGGCCGCTTTCGTAGCGGGATCCGCCACTTTGCGTAACGCCGATCTGTGTCCAGAACTGCTCTTGATTAAGGCCAAGGCGGCGCCGGATTTCCCGCGGATTCAGCACTCGGTCGAACAGTTTCACAAAGACCCCGTTCACGTTGTTGTCGCAAAGGAATCGCCCGGCGCAAATCTACGACGCTCGCGCCTAATACCATTGGCATATTTGTAGGAATTGTTGACCAGATTGCTCGCCAATGCAAGTGCAATCGGCGGACGCCGCCGGCCGCGGGGCGGAAAAGGATTGTCCTAGACGATACCCCGGGCCGCCAGGTAGTCGTCGTAGTTGCCCGGGTAGTGGACGACCCCGCTGGGGGCGAATTCGATGATCTGCGTGGCCAGCGACGAGACGAACTGCCGGTCGTGGCTGACGAAGATCAACGTCCCGGCATAGCGCTCCAGTCCCAGATTCAGCGACTCGATCGACTCCATATCCATGTGATTGGTCGGCTCGTCCATCAGCAGCACATTGGGTCGCTGCAGCATCAGCTTGCCGAACAGCATCCTGCCCCGCTCGCCGCCGGACAACACTCGCACGGGCTTGCCGGCGTCATCCCCGGAAAACAACAGCTTGCCCAGGACGCTGCGTACCGCCTGATCGTCGTCGTCCGCGCCGGCCCATTGCTGCATCCATTCCAGCACGGTCAGGTCGGAGTCGAATTCGTCGGTCTGATCCTGCGGGTAGTAGCCGAGGGCGGCTTTTTCCGCCCACTTGACGATCCCGTCGTCGGGCGCGAGCTCGCCTGCCAGGGTTCGCAGCAGCGAAGTCTTGCCCGCACCGTTGGGCCCGATGATCGCCAGCCGCTGGCCCGCTTCGAGCAGCATGCTCATGTCCTCGAACAACGGCTTGTCGAACGACTTGGCGACGCCGCTCATTTCGACCGCCTGTCGATGCAGGCGCGCCTTGTCGTCGAGATCGAACCGGATATAGGGGTTTTGCCGGCTCGAAGGCTTGATGTCCTCGATCTTGATCTTTTCAATCGCCCGGGCACGCGAGGTCGCCTGGCGCGCCTTGGACTTGTTGGCGCGGAACCGGCGGACGAATTCCTCGAGCTCGGCGACCCGGTCTTTCGCTTTGGCGTTCTGCGACAGCAGCCGCTCGCGCGCCTGAGTCGAGGCGATCATGTAATCGTCGTACCCGCCCGGATACACGCGGATCGTGCCGTAGTCGAGGTCCGCCATGTGCGTGCAGACGCTGTTCAGGAAGTGCCGGTCGTGCGAAATGATCACCATCGTCGACGAGCGCGCGTTCAGCACGCCCTCCAGCCAGCGAATGGTGTTGATGTCGAGGTGGTTGGTCGGCTCGTCGAGCAGCAGGATGTCGGGATCGGCGAACAGCGCCTGCGCGAGCAGCACCCGCAGCTTGTACCCGGGTGCCACCTCCGACATCGGACCCTGGTGCAGATGCGCGGCGACCTCGACGCCGAGCAGCAATTCGCCGGCACGCGCCTCGGCGGTATAGCCGTCGAGCTCGGCCACCCGCGCTTCGAGCTCGGCCGCATGCAGGTAGTCGGCCTCGGTGGCGTCCGGGTCGGCGTAGATCGCGTCGCGCTCCCGCATCGTGTTCCACAGCAGCTCATGGCCCATCAGCACGACGTCGAGCACGCGCAAGTCCTCGAAACCGAATTGGTCCTGACGCAACTTCCCCAGCCGTTCGCCGGCATCGAGCGAGACATTGCCTGCGGTCGGCTCGAGATCGCCGCCGAGGATTTTCATGAACGTCGATTTGCCGCAGCCGTTCGCGCCGATCAGCCCATAGCGGTTGCCGTCGCCGAACTTGATCGAGACGTTCTCGAACAAGGGCTTGGCGCCGAATTGCATCGTGACGTTGGACGCGGTGAGCAAAGCAGTTTCCGTAAGGTGATAGAGCGCGCCACCGGGGTTTGGTGCCGCGCAGGCAAAGCCCGCTATTTTGCTAGAATATGCGTTTGCATTCAAGGCGCGCATCGTTTTGCCGGCGCGCCGCACGATCCCACACCGATGCTCCGCTACGATCTGCACTGCCATTCGACGCACTCCGACGGCCTGCTGACACCTTCCGCGGTCGCGCAACGGGCGGCGCTGCGCGGCGTCAACGTATGGGCCCTAACCGACCACGACGAGCTCAGCGGCTTGCCGGAGGCCCGCAGCGCGGCGGAAAGCGACGGCATGCGCTTCGTCGCCGGAGCGGAGCTATCGGTCAGCTGGCGTGACGTTACCTTGCACGTCGTGGCGCTGGGCATCGACCCGGAATGCGCATCGTTGGTGGCCGGACTGGCATCGATTCGCAAGGGCCGCTCGCATCGCGCCCGCCGCATCGCCGATTCGCTGGCGGCCGCCGGCATTCCGGGTGCCTACGAAGGCGCGATGAAATACGTGACCAGCGAGCGCCTGATCAGCCGCACGCACTTCGCGCGCTTTCTGGTCGAGACGGGCCACGCGCGCGAGACTAAGGAATGCTTCAAACGTTTTCTGGTCAGCGGCATGCCCGGCCACGTCGAGCACGAATGGGCGACGATGACCGAGGCGCTGGGTTGGGTTCATGAGGCCGGCGGTCAGGCGGTGCTCGCTCATCCGGCGCGCTACAAGGTCGACTCGCACGCGATGCGCGAGTTGCTCGGCGAATTCCGGGACACCGGCGGCGATGCGATCGAAGTCGTGTCGCCGAGCCATACGATAGAGCAAACCGCCGAATACGCGCGCCACGCGCGAAGCTTCGGGCTCCTCGCGTCCTGCGGGTCCGACTATCACGGTCCCGGCGAAGGCTGGGCGGATCTGGGCGACATGCCGCCGCTGCCGGCCGGCCTCTCGCCGGTCTGGAAAGACTGGTAGGGATGCCCGACCGCCGTTCGGTATTTTTCGTCTCCGACCGGACCGGCATCACCGCCGAAATGCTCGGCAACAGCCTGCTGTCGCAGTTCGGCGGCTTAAGCTTCCACCGGCAGACGATTCCGTTCGTCGACACGCCGGAAAAGATCGACGAGATCCTGCGCCGGATCGACGACAACGCCGCGACCGAGGGCCGCCGGCCGCTGGTGTTCAGCTCGATCGTCGACGATGCGATGAGCGCGCAGCTCGGCCGCGCCAACGCGCTGGTCCTCGACCTGTTCCAGGTCTTTATCGCGCCGCTGGAGTCCGAGCTCGGCGTCAAGTCCTCGCATGCGGCCGGACGCACGCACGGCATCGCCAACAGCCTCGAGTATTTCGCGCGCATGGAGGCGATCAATTTCACGCAGACGCACGACGACGGCGCGACGACGCGCGATCTGGCCAAGGCGCAGCTGATCCTGATCGGTGTCTCGCGCTGCGGCAAGACGCCCACGGCGCTTTATCTCGCGCTGCAATTCGGGATACTCACAGCGAATTTTCCGCTGACACCCGACGATTTCGTCGACAAGAAGCTGCCGGCGTCGATCCTGCCTTACCGCGACAAGCTGTTCGGCCTGACGATCGACCCCGAACGGCTGCAGCAGATTCGTGAGGCGCGCCGTCCGGCGAGCAAGTACGCCTCGCTCGAAAATTGCCGCTACGAGGTCCGCCAGGCCGAACTCCTGATGCAGCGGGAAAAAGTGACCACACTCGATACGACCGCGCGCTCGATCGAGGAGATCTCGACGACCATCCTGCATCGGGCTGGATTGCAGCGGCATATCTTTTAGTCGAGATCGTAAAAGCGCCGCGCATTGCCGCCGTAGATCGCGCCGCGCTCGGCCTGCGTCAAGCCGCCGAGGAGCTCATCGCCTGCCTCGACCCACTCCTCATAGCTTGCCGCAAGCGTGAGCACCGGCCAGTCGCTGCCCCAGATCACGCGCTCGCTGCCGAAACAGTCGAGCACATGCGCAACGTAGCAGCGCAGCGCGCCGACGCTCCAACCGCGTCCGGCTTCGGTGACGAGCCCCGAGAGCTTGCAATAGGCGCCGGTATGCCGCGCGATCGCGGCCAGATCGTCGGCCCAGGGCTGCCATGCACTGCTTGCGATCGCGGGCTTGGCGCAGTGATCGATGACCACCGCCAGGTCCGGATGACGCTCGAGCGTGGCGAGCAAGGGCTTGAGCTCGCGCGAGGTCACCAGCGCGTCCAGCGTGAGGCCCAGTGCGGGCAATACGGCTAGCGCGGGTTGCACGTCGGCGCGCGCGATCCACGACGGATCGTCCAGGTCCTGCAGCATCGGTCGGACGCCTTTGAGCAGCGGCTCCGCGGCGAGCGCACCGAGCACCGCAATCGCATCCTGCCCCGCGAGATCGGTCCAGCCGACGACGCCGCGCACCAAGCCGCCGCTCGCCTGCGCGATCTCCAGCAGAAAATTCGTCTCGGCGAGCGTCGGCGCCGCCTGCACCAGCACGGTCGCGCCGACGTTCGCGCCGCGGAGTAGCGGCCTCAACTCGCGCAGCCCGAAATCGCGATAGATCGGCAGCAAGGCCGGCGTGGGCTCGAGCCAGCCATAGTCGCCGCGCGCAAGACGCCAGACGTGGTGATGCGCGTCGACCCGCACGTTCACGGAGCGCCTCGGCGTCGCTCTCGTTGCGATGGCATGCGGGGTACACTAACATGTGCGAATTCCTTGTCAACGACGCGCCCTCGATTCGACCCTGAGGGATCGGGCCGCACCTCGCTGATGGGCCGCGTGGCCGCGCTGGCACATCGCACCTCCGGCGCGATGCGGATGAGGCATGGCGCGCAGCTGCGCTCCGGCGCGCGATGCGGTGGACGCGGCGTTACTTTCGGTTAAATGCGGGATGTCGCGACACTGATAAACTTGTGGCTCGTTTGCCTCAGGAGATCCAAGTGCGACGATTGATCCTGGCAGTCTTTTTGCTCGCGGCAGCGTTCGGTGCCCGAGCCGCCGACTACACCGACATCTGGTTCAAGCCTTCGGAGCAGTCGACGGCGGGTGGAGGCTGGGGCGTCAATGTCGTGCAGAGCGAATCGTTCATGTTCGTGACCTTCTTCATCTACGGCCCCGACAACAAGCCGACCTGGTACGCAGCCGGCTTGACGGCCGACGCCAATGGCAATTTCAACGGCCCGCTTTACGCGACGACCGGCACCTATTTCGCTGCGCCGTGGAATCCGAACGACGGAGCCGGCAGCGCGCAGGTCGGCACGGCGTCGTTCCAGCCGACCAGCGCCTACGCGGCCACCCTCGCGTATTCGATCACCGGCGGCCCCAGTGTGGTCAAGGCGATCGAGCGACAGGCGCTGACGTCGATCGCGCTCGGTGGATCGTACGACGGCACGCAGGCCGGAAGCTACTCAAACACGAGTTGCAACGACAGCTACTCCTACCAGGACCGGTTCGCTCTCGGCGTGACACATGTGACGGGCACCACCCTGACGTTCACCTTCGACTACGAAAGTGGAACGACTTGCACGCTGTCGGGTTCCTTGCAACAGTTTGGGCAGCTCTATCAGATTCCGAATGCCAGCTACGCCTGCGTTGACGGCTTGTCAACGGCGGCGACGGTATCCGAAATCAAGGCGACTGCCTTTGGTATCGAAGGCAGCTTCAGTGCGCCCGATGTCGGCGGCGGTTGCCGTGAGGACGCGACCTTCTCGGCGGTTTTTCTGCCGCCGAGCTAGGGCGCGCGATGGCTGCTCGCATTGCGGCGTGGGACAGCATCACCTGCGGCGCGATCGCTGCCTGACGCACTCGTAGAGCGAAATCGCCGCCGCCGCGGCGGCATTGAGCGATTCGAACCCGCCCGGCATTGGAATGGTCACGCGCAGGCGCGCGGCGGCGACGAGATCGTCCGACAGTCCGGCGCCTTCGTTGCCGATCGCAATCGCGACCGCTCCGGTGAGGTCGGTCTCGTACAGCGACCTTCCTTCGGCCGCGACCATGGCCGCGACCTTGCCGCGATAGGCGCGAGCCCATCCGCCGAGATCGATGCCTTCGAATATCGCCAGGTGAAAATGCGCGCCCTGCCCCGCACGCAGCACCTTGGGCGACCAGGCGAACGCGCAATGCGGCGACATGAATACCTGCGCGACCCCGGCTGCCGCCGCGCTGCGCAGCATCGAGCCCACGTTGCCCGGGTCCTGTACGCCGTCGAGCAGCAGGCAGAAATCCGCGGCGCGCTCGACACGCGGTACCGGGGCGGCGACTACTGCCAGCAGGCCGACCGCGGCCGGCAATTGCGCGAGCTCCGCCCAGACGGACTCGGCGACGATCAACGTACGCGCGGGCGGCACCTGCGCGAGCAGGGCGCGCACCGTCGGCCGTTCGACGGCGGATTCGGCGACCAGCATCGTTTCGGGCGGGCCGTAGCGTCGGCAATAGACGTCGACCAGGTGCTCTCCTTCCAGCACGCAGCGGCCGGATTTGCGCCGCTCGCGCGATGAAGCGATCAGGCGCGCCGCTTCCTTCAGCCGCGGATTGTCGGACGAGCTGATACGAGGCATGGTGGGCGAAGGCAACGACGGCGAGTGATCGGGACAGGCGCTTTAGCGAAGGGCGCGCACAACCACCGGGGACTCCGGGCGACGCGAGGCATGCGCTATCGTGCCGGGGGCGGCGTGGACACCGTGGCTCCTGACGGCGGCGCGGATGCGGCGGCTCCCTGTGGCGCTGAGGTCGGAAGCTGGAAGAAGATCTCGTCCTGGCGGATCATGCCGAGCTCGGAGCGCGCGCGCTCTTCAATGGCCTCGGTGCCCTGCTTCAAATCGCGAACGTCCGCATCCAGCGCCTCGTTGCGCGCCTTCAATCCGGCGTTGGCGTCCTTCTGCGCCTCGACCTGCGCATTGAGCTCGCGCACGCGCAGCCATCCTCCCTTGCCGAGCCACAGCGGGTACTGGAGGGCCAGGATCAAAAGCGCGAAGACGAGTCCTAGCAGGCGCAAGCGGGCACTTTACTTGAGCTGATAAAACGCCGCGCGACCGGGATAACTGGCGACGTCGCCCAGGTCCTCCTCAATCCGCAGCAGCTGGTTGTACTTGGCGATGCGATCGGAGCGCGACAACGATCCGGTCTTGATCTGCCCGGCATTGCTGCCGACGGCGATATCGGCGATCAGGCTGTCCTCGGTCTCGCCCGAGCGGTGCGAGACGATCGCCGTGTAGCCGGCGCGCATCGCCATGCTGATCGCCGCGAAGGTCTCGGTCATCGTGCCGATCTGGTTGATCTTGACCAGGATCGAATTGGCCACACCCCGCGCGATCCCCTGTTTCAGGATTCTGGTGCTGGTCACGAATATATCGTCGCCGACGATCTGCACCTTTTTGCCCAGACGATCGGTCAACAGCTTCCAGCCGTCCCAGTCGTGCTCGGACATGCCGTCCTCGATGGAGATAATCGGATACTTGTCGACCCACGCCGCCAGATAATCGACCATCTGCGAGCGGGTGAGCTTCGCCCCTTCCGAATCGAGCTCGTACATTCCGTCCTTGTAGTATTCGGACGCGGCGCAATCGAGCGCCAGCGCGATGTCGGTGCCGGGCGTGTAGCCCGCCTGGTCGATCGCCTCGAGCAAGAGCTGCAGCGCGGCCTCGTTCGATGCCAGGTTGGGCGCGAAGCCGCCCTCGTCGCCGACTGTCGTCGTCATGCCCTTGGCGTCGATCAGCTTCTTGAGCGCGTGGAACACTTCGGCGCCGTAGCGCAAGGCCTCGCGAAAGGTCGGCGCACCGAGCGGGACCAGCATGAATTCCTGCATGTCGATGCTGTTGTTGGCGTGCGCTCCGCCGTTGATCACGTTCATCAGCGGCACGGGCAGCGCCATTTCACCGGCGCCGCCCAGGTATCGGTACAGGGGCAGCGTCGATTCCTCGGCCGCCGCCTTGGCAACCGCACAGGAGACCGCGAGTATTGCGTTGGCGCCGAGGCGGGCCTTGTTGTCGGTGCCGTCGAGGTCGATCATCGTCCGGTCGATGAACGCCTGCTCGGAGGCGTCCAGCCCGATGATCGCTTCGCAGATTTCGGTGTTAACGTTCTCGACGGCCCTCTGTACGCCTTTGCCGCCGTAGCGCGCCTTGTCGCCGTCGCGCAGCTCGATCGCTTCCTTCGAGCCGGTCGACGCGCCGGAAGGAACGGCGGCGCGTCCGCTGATGCCCGATTCGAGAACGACGTCGGCCTCGATGGTGGGATTGCCGCGCGAGTCCAGGATCTCGCGGGCGATGACGTCGACGATTGCGCTCATGCTTTGGTTCCGATGCTTGTCGTTGGATTGCTGTGGGTCACTGTACCAGCAGCGATGTTTCGGCGAAGCCGCGGCGCTTTACGGTCGCATCGAGCTCGACCAGCGTCGCCAGCAATTCGCGCATGCGATCGAGCGGCCATGCGTTCGGTCCATCGGACGGCGCCCGCGACGGGTCCGGATGCGTTTCCATGAATACACCGGCAACACCGGCGGCGACCGCAGCGCGCGCCAGCACCGGCACGAACTCGCGCTGGCCGCCCGAAGTCGCGCCCTTCCCTCCAGGAAGCTGCACCGAATGCGTCGCGTCGAAGACGATCGGGCAACCGGTCGCACGCATGATCGCCAGCGATCGCATATCCGAGACCAGGTTGTGATAACCGAAGCTTGCGCCGCGCTCGCAGACCATGATGTTGTCGCGCGCCGCTGGCTTCGCGTGCCTTGGCGACGACGTTCTTCATGTCCTCGGGGGCGAGAAACTGGCCCTTCTTGATGTTGACCGGCTTGCCCGCCGCGGCGACCGCGTGGATGAAATCGGTCTGGCGGCACAGGAACGCCGGCGTCTGCAGCACATCGACGACCGCAGCGGCTTCGGCGATCTCGTCTTCGGCGTGCACGTCGGTCAATACCGGTACGCCGACCTGCCGCCGGACCTCGGAGAGGATGCGCAGGCCTTCCTCCATGCCGACGCCGCGAAACGACTTCGACGAGCTGCGATTGGCCTTGTCGTACGAGGATTTGAAAACCAGCGGAATGCCCAAGCCCGAGCACATTTCCTTCAGCTGTCCGGCGACGTCGACCTGCAGCTGCTCCGACTCGACGACGCACGGCCCGGCAATGAGGAACAGAGGCCGGTTGAGCCCGACCTCGAAGCCGCACAGATTCATCGTGAATTACGCGACGAGCTGCGCGCGAGTGCGCGGCGTTTCGCTCTGCGCCAGCCGCTGCCGTTCGAGCGCGGCCTTGACGAAGGCGATGAACAGCGGGTGGCCGCGCCGCGGATTCGACGTGAATTCCGGATGGTACTGGCAGCCGAAAAACCACGGATGGTCGTCGAGCTCGATCATTTCGCACAGGTCGCCCGCGATCGCGCTCTTGGCGCGCGCGCCGACGACGAGGCCCGTCGCCTCCAGCCGCGGCAGGTAATGATTGTTCACTTCGTAGCGGTGGCGGTGGCGCTCGGCGACCGTCGTCGCGCCGTAGATGCGGTGCGCGAGGCTGCCGGGGACGACCTCGCAAGGCTGTGCACCGAGCCGCATCGTCCCGCCGAGATCGGACTGCGCGCTGCGCTGCTCGATCGTGCCGTCGCGATTCTGCCATTCGGTCACCAGCGCCACGACCGGGTGCGGCGTATCCGGGTCGAACTCGGTGCTGTTGGCGTCGGCAAGCCCTGCGCGGTGGCGCGCATGCTCGATGACCGCGAGCTGCATGCCCAGGCAGATGCCGAGATAGGGGATCTTGTTTTCGCGCGCGTAGCGGATCGCAGCGATCTTGCCTTCGACGCCGCGCTTGCCGAAGCCGCCGGGAACAAGCACCGCGTCCATGCCCTTCAGACTATCGATGCCGTCGCGCTCGACGGCCTCCGAATCGACATAGTGGATGTCGACCCGGCTCCGCGCGTGGATGCCGGCGTGGATCAACGCCTCCGACAGCGACTTGTACGACTCGGTCAGGTCGACATATTTGCCGACCATCGCGATGTTGACGCGGTGCTCGGGGTTGACCAGCGCATCGACGAGCTTGGTCCAGACCGACAAGTCGGCCGGCTTCGGGCTCAGATGGAGCTTGCGGCAGACGATTTCGTCCAGGCCCTCGGCGTGCAGCGCTGCCGGAATCTTGTAGATCGAATCGGTGTCCAGCGCCGGAATCACCGCCTCGGGCGGCACGTTGGTGAACAGCGCAATCTTGCGCCGGTCGCCTTCGGGCAGCGGCCGGTCGGCACGGCAGAGAACGACGTCGGGCTGGATCCCGATCTCGCGCAGCTCCTTGACCGAATGCTGCGTCGGCTTGGTCTTCATTTCGCCGGCAGTCGCAATGAACGGCACCAGCGTCAGGTGGATGTAGCAGACGTTCTCGCGGCCCAGGTTGATGCCGAGCTGGCGGATCGCCTCCAGGAAAGGCAGCGACTCGATGTCGCCGACGGTGCCGCCGACCTCGACCACCGCGACCTCCGCGTCGCCCGCGCCGGTGGCGATCCAGCTCTGGATCTCGTCGGTGATATGCGGGATCACCTGCACGGTGCCACCGAGGTAATCGCCGCGGCGCTCCTTGCGGATCACGCTCTCGTAGATCTGGCCGGTGGTGAAATTGTTGCGCTTGCCCATCTTGACGTCGGTGAAGCGCTCGTAATGGCCGAGGTCCAGGTCGGTTTCGGCGCCGTCCTCGGTGACGAACACCTCGCCGTGCTGGAACGGGCTCATCGTGCCCGGGTCGACGTTGATGTAGGGGTCGAGCTTAAGATTGGTGACGCGGATGCCGCGGGAGGCGAGAATCGCGGCTAGCGACGCGGCGGCGATGCCCTTCCCCAGGGAGGAAACGACGCCGCCGGTTACGAAAACGAACTTGGTCATGGACGACAAGTTCTGCGAATTTCGTAGTTTACTCGAACGGTCCCCGCCGCACAAATCAGCGGCAAATCGTCAGGATGCACCAAGGCCCGCTTCGATGCGCGCGCGCACGGCGTCGCGTCCCAGCAGGGCGACGACCGCGTCGATGCCCGGCGTCGTCGGCGTTCCAGCAACGAGCACGCGCAGCGCCATCATCAGCTGCGGGGTTTTAAGGCCGTGGCGCGCCGCAGCCGTCTTGATCGCCGCTGCGATCGCCTCGCGAGTCCACGGCAAGGCCGCGAATTCGGCGTCGAGCTCGGCCAGCGCCGTTCGCGTCGCGGGCGGAACGAACTCGGCGACCATCTCTCCGGTTGCGTGCGCCGCCACGTAGAAATAATGGGCGGCATCGGCCATTTCGGCCAGCGTCGGAGCACGATCGCGCAGCAGCGCGCCGACCGCCGAAGGATCGGGACCTCGACCAGGGTCCAGACCGGCGGCCTCGAGATAGGGCGCGAGGCGCCGCCCGAGCTCGTCCGCCGGCAAGCGCTTGATGTGCTCGTGATTGACCCACTTCAGCTTGTCCGGGTCGAAGCGCCCCGGTGCCGAGGAAAGATGCGCCAGGTCGAACCAGTCGATGAACTCATCGCGAGAGAACACTTCGGCGTCCCCGTGCGCCCAGCCCAGGCGTGCCAGGTAGTTGACGACGGCCTCGGGCAGATAGCCGTCGTCGCGGTACTGCAGCACGCCGCGCGCACCGTGCCGTTTCGACAGCTTGTCGCCTTCAGGCGTGAGCACCGTCGGCAAGTGTGCGTACACAGGCTCGGCGCCGCCAAGGGCGAGAATCATGTTGATCTGCCGCGGCGTGTTGTTGACGTGATCGTCGCCGCGGATCACGTGGGTGATGCGCATGTCCAGATCGTCGACGACGACGCAGAAATTGTAGGTCGGCACGCCGTCGGAGCGCGCGATGATCAGATCGTCGAGCTCGTCGTTGCCGATCTCGATGCGGCCCTTCACCGCGTCCTGCCAGGCGACGACGCCGCCGAGCGGATTGCGAAATCGGACGACCGGCGGGATGCCTGCCGGAGGCGTGGGGAGCGTCTTGCCGGGCTCCGGGCGCCAGCGCCGGTCGTAGCGCGGCTTTTCGCCGCAGGCGAGCTGCGCGGCGCGCAACTGGTCGAGCTCTTCAATCGTCGCGTAGCAGCGATAAGCGGTGCCGGCGGCGAGCATCGCGGCGACCACTTCGCGATAGCGATCCATCCGCTGCGTCTGGTAGATCGGACCCTCGTCGTAGTCGAAGCCGAGCCACGCCATGCTGTCGAGAATCGCCTGCACCGCTTCCTGCGTCGAACGCTCGGTGTCCGTGTCCTCGATGCGCAGTATGAATGCGCCGTGGTGCTTTCGCGCATAGGCCCACGGGTACAGGGCGGAGCGGATGTTGCCCAGGTGAAGATACCCGGTCGGGCTGGGTGCAAAGCGCGTGCGGACGGCGTGCATCAGCTGCCCGGCTGCCAGCGCAAATCGAGCGTCGTCGGCGTGGCCGGGTTCGGCGCCTCCGGCGCGATGTCGAGCGGCCCGGGTGTATGCCCGTGCGGCCAGAAGCGCGCGACGCGCCGCGCCTCCGCCTCGTTGGCATTGACCGGAAAGGTGTCGTAGCTCCGCCCGCCCGGATGGGCGACGTGATAGGTGCAGCCGCCGATCGCGCGTGCCGACCAGGTGTCGACCAGATCGAAGATCAGCGGCGCGTGAATGCCGATCGTCGGATGCAATGCCGATGGCGGGCTCCAGGCCTTGAAGCGCACACCGGCGACGAATTCCCGCGGCACACCGGTCGCGGTCAGCGGCAACAGGCGTCCATTGCAGGCCAGCGCGTGGCGGCCCACGGTGATGCCGAGCGCCTTGATCTGCAGCCGCTCGACCGACGAGTCGACATAGCGTGCGGTGCCGGTGCCGCTGATCTCTTCACCCAGCACGTGCCAGGGCTCGATCGCCTGACGCAGCTCGATCGACACGCCGTCGTAGTCGACGATGCCGAAACGGGGAAAGCGAAATTCCAGAAACGGCGCCAACCACGATTCGTCAAACGGGTAGCCGGATGCATTGAGCTCGGCGACGACGTCGCGCATATCGGCCATCACGTAGTGCGGCAGCAGCCAGCGGTCGTGCAGCGCCGTTCCCCATCGGATCAGCCCGCCGCGATAAGGCTCCTGCCAGAAGCGCCCCACCAGCGCCCGCAGCAGCAGCATCTGCACGGCGCTCATTCGCGCGTGCGGCGGCATCTCGAACGCGCGAAATTCGAGCAATCCCAGACGGCCGGTTGGCGTGTCGGGCGAGTACAGCTTGTCGATCGAGAACTCGGCGCGGTGCGTGTTCCCGGTCAGATCGGTCAGCAGATGGCGCAGCGAGCGGTCGATCAGCCAGGGGAGCGATTCGTCCTTCTTGAACTCGTGCTTGCGCGAGAGCTGCTGAAACGCAATCTCCAGCTCGTAGAGACGGTCGTCGCGCGCCTCGTCGACGCGCGGCGCCTGACTGGTCGGCCCGACGAACATGCCCGAAAAAAGATAGGACAGCGCCGGATGGTTCTGCCAGTAGGTGAGCAGGCTTTGCAGCAGGTCAGGTCGTCGCAGCAGCGGGCTGTCGGCCGGCGTCGCACCGCCCAGCGTGATGTGATTGCCGCCGCCGGTGCCCGTGTGGCGGCCGTCGAGCATGAATTTCTCGGTCGCCAGCCGCGCCTGGCGCGCCTCGTCATAAAGCGTTTCGGTCGTTGCAATCAATTCGTGCCACGACGACGCCGGATGGACGTTGACCTCGATCACGCCGGGATCGGGCGTCACGCCGAGCACGCGCAGGCGCGGGTCGCGCGGCGGCGCGTAACCCTCGATGACGACCGGCGCGCGAATCGCGCGCGCGGTGCTCTCCACATGCGAGAGGAGCTCGAGATAATCCTCGACGCGCTTGAGCGGCGGCATGAATACGTGCAGATGACCGTCGCGTATCTGGACGGTCAGCGCGGTCTTGATGACTTCGCGCGGCTTGGCGCCGCGCGCCCGCCCCGTCGCCGCCGCCCGCCGCGATCGCGGCGGCAGCACTGCGCGGGGCGCGAACGGATCGACCGCGTATTCGATCTCCTCCTCCGCGGGCAGGACCTTCGGCAGCGACGACAAGGGGAGGCGCAGGCCCAGCGGCGAATCGCCCGCGACCGCATACAGCCGCTCGCGACGCAGCGGCCAGGGGCTTGTCTCCCAGACCGCGCCATCGCCGCCGGCCTCGTCCGGCGCCACGGCCTTCAGCGGGAGCACGAATCCGGCGGGCCGGTCGAGGCCGGAGAGCAGCAGTCGCGCGAGGCGCGAGCGCTCGGCGGGATTCGACAGATCCGTCTGGAGCGGATCGGCGTTGATCGGCAGTGCGGCCTCGTCGGCGAGCAGCCGCGGCACGTCCTCGTAGGCCATCAGCACCATTTCCGGTGGCAGTCCCAGCGCGACCGCGAGCGCGCCGGTAAAGTCCCGCGCGACCGACAGGTCGGCGCGACCCGGATGGCGCGTGTCCGCAAGCAGCGACGCATCGCTCCAGAGCGCCGTCCCGTCGCTGCGCCAGTAAACCGCCAGGGCCCAGCGCGGCAGCGGCTCGCCCGGATACCATTTGCCCAGGCCCGTATGCACGAATCCGCCGCGGGCGAAGCGCGCCATCAGCCGTCGCAGCAGGACTTCGGCGAGCTCCCGCTTTTTGGTGCCCAGCGCCGCAATGTTCCACTCCGCGCCTTCCATGTCATCGATCGAGACGAACGTCGGCTCGCCCCCCTGCGTCAGTCGCACGTCGTGCGCGGCCAGATCGCGATCGACCTGTTCCCCCAGCGCATTGATCTTTGCCCATTGCACTTCGCTGTAGGGCCTCGTGACGCGAGGATCCTCGTGCGTGCGCGTCACCGTCATCGCGACGTGAAGCTCGCTTCGGCACGGATCGGTGTAGCCGGCCACCGGCGCGGCGCTGCCCGGATCGGCGGTGGACGCCAGCGGGATGTGCCCTTCGCCGGCCAGGAGTCCCGACGTCGGATCGAGACCGATCCAGCCGGCACCCGGCAGATAGACCTCCGCCCACGCGTGCAGGTCGGTGAAATCGCGCTCGGGGCCGGCCGGCCCGTCGAGCGCCTTGACGTCGGCGACGAGCTGTATCAGATAGCCGGAGGTGAAGCGCGCAGCGAGCCCCAGTCGCCGCAGGATCTGCACCAGCAGCCATCCGCTGTCGCGGCACGATCCGCTCGCCTCCGCGAGCGTCTGCTCGGGCGTCTGCACACCCGGCTCCATGCGCACCAAGTAGCGGATCTCGTCTTTGAGCTGCTGATTGAGCCGGACCAGCATCGGCACCGTCGCTTCGTCCGGCTTGATGCCGGCGCGAAACGCGGCGAGCCAGGCTTCCAGGCGCGATTCGGGCGGGTCCGCCTCAAGGAATGGAATCAGCTCCTTGGCGAGCGTGCCCGCATACGCGAACGGAAAGCGCTCGGCATAGGGTTCGACGAAAAAATCGAACGGGTTGATCACCGTCATGTCGGCGACGAGATCGACGACTATCTCCAGCCGGTTCGCCCGCTCGGGGAAGACCAGCCGGGCAACCCAGTTGCCGTACGGATCCTGCTGCCAGTTCAGAAAATGCCGCGCCGGGTCGACCTGCAACGAGTAGCCGATGATCGGTGTCCGGCAGTGCGGTGCCGGCCGCAGCCGGACTTCGTGCGGCGACAAATTGACGAACCGGTCGAACGAGTACGTCGTGCGGTGCTGCAGCGCTACGCGAATCGCCATCCGGCTACGCCTCTCATGACCACTCCGGGTTCGGCAACTGGGCAAAAACGCGCCGCAGCCCCTCGCCCCACTGCGTGTGTATCATCTGGAAATAGGGGTCGGACTCCTCGATCCGCTTTTGCAGCTTGACGCGCAGGGTGTCGGTTTCGTACACGACGAGGTCGATCGGCAGCCCGACCGAGATATTCGACCGCATCGTCGAGTCGAACGACACGATCGTGCATTTGGTCGCTTCCTGCAGCGAGGTCGCGCGCGTGATGACGCGGTCGATCACCGGCTTGCCATACTTGCTCTCGCCGATCTGGAAATAGCAGGTGTCGGTGGTGGCCTCGATGAAATTGCCCTCGCTGTAGACCTCGAACAGCCGAGGCGGCTCGTCGTGCACCTGTCCGCCGACGATGAACGTCGCGTGCGAATCGATGTTGTTCTGCAGGAGATACGGACCGTCCCGCGTCTTGACCTCCCGCAAGGCGTCGCCGACCAGCCGCGCGATGTCGAACATCGAGGGCGCATTCCACAGCTGCAGCTGGCCGTCGCCGGAGCGCGCGCGCTGCTCCAGTATGTTCAGCGCGCTCTGCGTCATCGACAGGTTTCCGGACGACAGCGTAACGACGACGCGATTCCCTTCCCGCGAGAAGACTCGCATCTTGGAAAAGCGCCCGATCTGGTCGACGCCGGCGTTCGTGCGCGAGTCCGCGGCGAAAATCATCCCGGCTTCGAGCGACATGGCAACACAATAGGTCATGGACGGTCTGCTGCAATCGGGTGGGGCGATTCTACCGGAAGCCGCCGCTGGACCAGGTCTAAAACGTCGGGACCAGGAAGTGGCTGCTGATTTCGTCGCCCAGCTCGGAAATCCGATCGAGAAATTCCATCAGGTATTCGTGCAGTCCGAACCGGATGATGTCATCGGTGCGCGCAAAGCGAAGCTTGGCGTGCAGTTCGCCGCTGGCTCGCCTGATTTCGGTCGAGCTGTCGTCGCAAAGAGTAGCCAGGGTCTCGTCGATGAAATTCATGCACGAATGCAGCGAACGGGGCATGTCCTGCCGCAATATCAGAAGCTCAGCCACGCGACGCGGCGTGATGACGTCGCTGTAGATCTTGCGGTATGACTCGAAGCCCGACACCGAGCGCAGCAGCGCGCTCCACTGGTAGTAGTCGACGGCGCCACCGACCTCGGCCGCCGACGGCAGCAAGGTATGGTACTTGACGTCCAGAATGCGCGCGGTATTGTCAGCGCGTTCGATGTGCGTGCCGAGCCGGATGAAATGATAGCCTTCATCGCGCAGCATCGTACCGAAGGTCACGCCGCGAAACAGATGCGAGCGCATCTTGACCCAGCCGAGAAATTCGGACACGCCGCTGCCCTGGATGTTGTCGTAGTTCTGGCCTCGCATCTCCAGCCACGCCGAATTGAGGTCCTCGTACATCTCCGAGGTGATCGCACCCCGGACCGCCCGCGCCGATTCGCGCGCGGCGCGCAGGCAGCAGAAGATCGACGAGGAATTGCCGGCGTCCAGGATCATGTAGCGCAGCACGCTTTCGGCCGAAAGCTGCGGAAAGCGCTCGTAGAAGGCGGTCGCGAGACCCGACGTGATCAGCGGGACCGCCCAGGGCTCGGCCCACGCCAGCCCAGGCTCAACCGCATCGTAGGGCAGCAGCGACATCCGGTAGGTCACGTCGAGCAGGCGCGCGGTGTTCTCGGCGCGCTCGATATGGCGTGCCATCCAGTAGAGCTCGTTGGCGGTGCGACAGAGCATCGCTGAGTTATCGTTCCGGTGGTATGGTCGGAATAGGTGTTCTCGCGGGACGCGCTAGACCGCCATCACCCAGGTGTCCTTGGTACCGCCGCCTTGCGAGGAATTGACGACCAGCGAGCCTTCCCGCAGCGCGACCCGCGTCAGCCCGCCCGGCACGAGGCTCACAGCGCGGCCCGATAACACATACGGCCGCAGGTCGATGTGCCGCGGAGCGAGCCCCGACTCGACGAAGGTCGGACAAGTCGACAAGGAAAGCGTCGGCTGGGCGATGTATTTGGACGGGCTCGCGATGATGCGGGCGCGAAATGACTCGCGCTCGGCGGTGCTCGCGGCCGGACCGACCAGCATCCCGTATCCGCCGGCGCCGTGCACTTCCTTGACCACCAGCTCCGCCAGGTGATCGAGGCAGTAGGAGAGGTCGTCGTCGCGGTGCAGCTGCCAGGTCGGAACGTTGTTCAGTATCGGTTCCTCGGTCAGGTAGAAGCGGATCATGTCGGGTACATACGGGTAGATCGACTTGTCGTCGGCAACACCGGTGCCGATGGCGTTGGCCAGAGTCACCTTGCCGGCCCGGTAAGCCGCGAAGAGCCCGGGAACGCCGAGCGTCGAATCCGCACGAAACGCGCGCGGATCGAGGTAGTCGTCCTCGACGCGCCGGTACAGCACATGCACGCGCTGCGCCCCCCGGGTCGTCCGCATGTACACCGCATCGTTCTGCACGAACAGGTCCTGTCCCTCGACCAGCTCGACACCCATCTGCTGCGCCAGAAAGGCATGCTCGAAATACGCCGAGTTGTAGGCCCCGGGCGTCAACACGGCGACCGCGGGCTGGTCCTCGCTCGCCGGAGCCACCGCGTGCAATGTCTCGAGCAGCAGATCCGGATAGTGCTCTACCGGCTTGATCGCCTGCGTGGCAAACAGTTCCGGAAAAAGACGCATCATCATCTTCCGGTTCTCGAGCATGTACGACACGCCCGATGGCACGCGCAGATTGTCCTCGAGTACGTAGTAATCGCCTTCACCCGCCCGAACGATGTCGACGCCGGCAATATGCGCGTAGATCCCGCCCGGAACGTCGATGTCCTGCATTTCGCGCCGGTATTGCGCGTTGGACAGCACGCGCTCGGCCGGAATCACCCCGGCCTTGAGGATGCTCTGACCGTGGTAGATGTCGTGCAGGAACAGATTGAGGGCCCTGACTCGTTGCTTCAGACCCTGCTCGAGCGTCGACCATTCGCCCGCCGGAATGATGCGCGGAACGATGTCGAACGGGATCAGGCGTTCGTTGCCGGCATCCTCGCCATAAACAGCAAAGGTAATGCCGAGGCGATGGAAGGCACCCTCCGCTTCCTTGCGCTTGCGGGCGATCCGGTCGGCGGGCGTGCGGTCCAGCCAGTCCGAAAAGGCCCGGTACTGAGGGCGGATGGTGCCGGCGGTCGCATGCATTTCGTCATAACAGAGACGGGACACAACGGGCTTATCGGCGGATATCGACTGTTTCTGCAAGACTTGAGCCAGCGGGAATTTTGCTTTTGCGCCTATAAGCTTACCTAAATTCGACCCCGGATGGACGGCGCCGCCTTGCTTTCGGGGCATAAATCTGCCTCGAACCCACGCCTTTTTTGTTCAGGACAGGCATGGACAAACTTGGGCGCCGGTTTGACCCTCGATCGGGCCGCGTGCTTAAATACTCGCTCCTGTCTGGGTTCGCGCGGGCGGTTAGCTCAGCGGTAGAGCATTGCCTTCACACGGCAGGGGTCACTGGTTCGATCCCAGTATCGCCCACCATGGAACCAAGGGGTTGCACGCAAGTGTAACCCCTCTTTTTTTGGTCGGCTTTTTCGTGACACGCCACATCGCGCCAATTTTTGCATGGCATGTCGCGAAATCCGGACGCGGGGTGCGATGATGATTGAAGATTCCGGCGTTCCGCATGCGGTCGATGCGCTGGTTTTCGACGCCTACGGAACGTTGTTCGACGTGCAGTCGGTTGCGTCGACCGCGGAAGCGCTGTTCCCCGGCCACGGCGCAGCCCTTGCCCAGCTTTGGCGCAGCAAGCAACTCGAGTACAGCTGGCTGCAGAGCCTGATGCAAAGCCCGACGCATCCGCGCCAGGACTTTGCCGCCGTCACTGCGCACGCGCTCGCCTACGCGGCGGACGCGCTGGCATTGCCGCTGCCCTCGCACGCGCGCCATCGCATGCTCGACGCCTATCTCGATCTGTCGCCGTTCCCCGACGCAGACCCGGCGCTGGCGGCACTCGCGCCGCGCCGGAGACTTATCCTGTCCAACGGCACGCGCGCAATGCTCGAGCCGCTCGCCGCCGCAACCGGCCTCGCTCGCCATCTCGACAACATACTGTCGGTCGACGATGCCGGCGTCTACAAGCCAAGCCCGCGCGCCTATCAGCTGGCCGTCGATGCGCTGAAGCTTCCGCCGCTGCGCATCGGCTTTGTTTCGTCGAACGCCTGGGACGCGATCGGCGCCAAGGCATTCGGATTCACGGTGTTCTGGATCAATCGCATCGGGGCACCGCTCGATCGGCACGGGCCGCGACCGGATTGCATGATCCGCACCCTCGCGGAGTTGCCCGCGCTACTCACCGCCGCGTAGCGTCGCCGGTTCCGGTGCGCCAGAGCGGTCGTTTGCCGCCGCGTCGACCTGCCGCCGGCTAAGGCATGTACTGGCCGCCGTTCACCTCGATCACCTGTCCGGTGACGTAGCTGCTCATTGCGTCGGACGCGAGATAGATGAACGTGCCGGCGCATTCTTCGGCCGTGCCCAATCGATTCATCGGTATCGTCGCCTGCATCGCCTTCAACTGCTCGGCGGTCGAGTAGCGCTCGTGGAAAGGCGTGGTGATTACGCCCGGCGAGACCGCGTTGACCCGGATCTTGTCGCCGACGAGCTCTTTCGCCCAGCCCTTGGTCGCCGTCGAGATGAAGCCCTTTGCCCCGGCGTAGACGATCGCGCCGCCGCCGCCGCCGTGCCGCGCGGCGATCGAGCTGACGTTGATGATGTTGCCACCACCCTGCTTGCGCATCGCCGGGACGACCTCATGCACGAACATCGCCACCTGGATGACGTTGAGATCGAGTACCTGGTGCAGAAAATCCTCGCTGTAGTCTTCGATCCTGGTTCGCTGGACCAGTCCGCCGGCATTGTTGACCAGGACGTCGATGCGGCCGAAGCCCGCCAGCGTCTCTGCGACGATGCGCTTGACGTTGGCGCTCTTGGTGACGTCGCCGCCGACCAGCAGCGCTTCACCGCCTGCCGACTTGACCTCTCGCGCGACTTTGTCCGCGGCTTCCTTGCTGGCGTTGTAGTGGACGACGACCTTGCTGCCGTGCGCTGCGAACGCGCGGGCAGCGGCGGCGCCGATGCCGGTGGACGCGCCCGTGATCAAAACGACCTTGCCCTTAAGATCCGAGGACATCTGTTGGCTCCATCGTAGGCCGATCACGAAGCGACCGGTAAAGGAATGGGCGGATTCGACCGCGACCGCCGAGATTCTACTACTTGAATTTGTCCGACGGAAATGGCACTGTGTCCGACAAATACCAAGCCCGGGCGACACCCATGCCAGTGGCCAGGAGGAAGGCAGGCAAGACCAAGGCGGCGCGGCGCCCCGCAGCATCGGAGGCGCCAGCGGTGATCCGCCGTTTCAAGTCCGAGCATGTCGTCGAGGCACTCGGTCACCGCATCGTCTGCGGGACGCTGGCGGCGGGCGAAATGCTGCCGACCGAGGCCGAACTCGCGCAGAGCATGCGCTTGAGCCGCCCGTCGTTGCGCGAAGGCCTCCGCGCGTTAGCGCTCAAGGGCCTCGTGAACGCGCGCACGCGCCGTGGCACGACGGTCAATTCCAAGGAGCATTGGGACGTACTTGATCCGGACGTCTTGCGCTGGCTTGCAGCCGCTCCGCCGGACCCTGCGTTTTTCATGGACCTGCTCGATGTCAGGACGATATTCGAGCCGGCGGCGGCCCGCATCGCCGCGTCCCGCGCCTCGGCCGACCAGATACTCGCGATAGAGACCGCCTTCCGCGCGATGGCGGGAGCGCTGCCGGACGACGTCGACGGCTGCTGCCGCCACGACCTTGCGTTTCACGAACTGATCATCGCGGCAACGGGCAACCGCCTGCTGATACGCTTCGCCGACGCCATCCGTACCGCGCTGCTCGCCGCATTCCGCTTGTCCAGCAATGCGCGCGAATCGTACGAAAATTCGCTGGCCGAGCACTGGGCCGTCGCGGCCGCGATCAGGAGGCGCGCGCCGGACGACGCGGAGCGCGCAATGCGCGATCTGCTGGCCGGCACGGCGCGCGACCTGGCACCAGCGTACGCCCGCTCGCCGCGATCGGCGTCCCGGCGAAGGATTGACGGAGCCACGACGCGGTCCGCATCGCGCCGTGGTTGAGAAGCGGGGGCGACCCCGAATATGCCAACTGGAGGAGGAGCAATGAACGCCCAATCCGTACTGCGCAAGCTTGCGCTCTGTGCCGCCGCGGTCGTCGCGTTTTCCGCGCTGACTGATGCAGGCGCCCAGACCAAGAAACAAGTCAAGATCTCGCATGCCACCGCGGCCGACGTCGGCAACGACAACCACATGGTGGCGTGGATCATCGCCCATTACATCAACGACAATTCCGACACGCTCGAGGCGCGTATTTATCCGGCCAACCAGCTCGGAGAAGAGCGAGCGGTCATCGAAGGCATGCAGCTCGGCGGCGGCGCGACGATTCACATCGGCGGGACGGCGATCCACAACAACTTCAACAAGCGCATGGGCGTGCTGGATTTGCCGTTCCTGTGGCGCGACTATGACTACTACCATCATGTGATCGACGGGAAGGTCGGGCAGGTGCTGGCTGCCGAGCATGAAAAGCTCGGTCTGAAGGTGCTTGGCTGGCAGGATAGCTGGGGCTATCGGAACGTCGTTACGACCAAGAAAGAGGTCAAGACCGCAGAAGATCTCAAAGGATTGAAGATCCGGACGATCCAGACGCCCACGTACGTCGCCGCGCTCAACGCGATGGGCGCCAACGCAACGCCGATGGCGTTCGGCGAGGTGTATACCGCGCTTCAGACCGGGGTGATAGACGGCTTCGAACACGCCTCCGCGGTTGTCTATACGGGAAAGTATTACGAGGTCACCAAGTACGTGGCGCTGACCGGACACCTGTTCGGACCGACGGTGACGGTGATTTCCAAAAAGGAATGGGACGGTTATACCGACAAGGAAAGAGCCATCGTGGCCGCCGCGGCGAAACTCGCCCAGGACGTGAACCGCAGTCTTTCGGTACAACGCGACCGGGAGTCGCTCGACAAGCTGCGGGAAAAGGGAATGATCATCAATGCAATCGACAAGACGCCTTTCATCAAGGCCGCGGGCCCGCTCCAGGACCAGCTTGCCAAGACGCTGGGCGCGGAAGACCTGCTGAAGATCATCCGCGAAACCAAGTGATCGGACCGGTGCACGCGGCCGGGGCGGCGACGCCCCGGCCCATGGCGCTCGAGGTCTAAGCGATGGCGCGCGCCTTTCGGATGGTGGACCGCTCGGTCGAGTTCGCGCTGTTTTTGATCTTTTTGGTGTTCACGCTCGCCGGGGGGCTGCAGGTCTTCAATCGCTTTGTCCTCGGCCTTCCGTTGTCGTGGACCGAGGAGTTCCAGAAGTTCGGCCACATCTGGATGGTGATGCTCGCCGTTCCCGTGGCCTACCGTCGCGGCGCCCATCTCGGCATGGATATGCTGCTCCGACTGCTGCCTGGGCGCATCCAGCGCGGCGTCGGGCTGCTGACCGAGCTGCTGTGGCTTGTGCTCGCGCTTGCGATCGGCCGTTACACGCTGGTGATCATGGGAGTCGCCCGCACGCAGGAAAGCCCCGGGCTGGGGCTCCCAATGCACTGGGTCTACTCGGGCTTGGTGCTCGGCAGCATCTACATGGGCTTCGTGGCCTTACGCCGCCTTGCCGGCCATTTCGGCTGGCACGAGCCTCCGCCCGATAACCTCGGGCTCGAATGATGCTCAGCGTACTGTCTCTCCTGCTGCTGTTGTTGATCAGCCTTGGCGTGCCGATCCTCCTGGTGATGGGGATCGTCGGGCTGGCCGGAATCCTGGCGACGCCGACCCTGGTGCCGGCGCTCTTCCCGCAAAAAATGTTCGCGATGCTGGACAACTTCAGCCTGCTCGCGCTGCCCTACTTCATTCTCGCCGGCGAGCTCATTTCCGCCGGCGGCATCTCGCGCAAACTGGTCGAGTTCGGCGAGACGGTGGTGGGTCACTGGCGCGGCGGACTGGGTCACGCCTCGGTCGTGTCGAGCATGGTCTTCGCCGGTATTTCCGGCTCGTCGGTTGCCGACACGTCGGCGATCGGCTCGATCCTGGTTCCGGCGATGAAAGACCACGGCTACAAGCCCGGATTCGCCGCCGCGCTGGTGGCTTGCGCGGGCACGATAGGCGCAATCATTCCGCCGAGCATGACGATGATCGTCTATGGCTCGATGGCCAACGTGTCGATCGGCGGCCTGTTCCTCGGCGGCATCGTTCCCGGTGTTCTGATCGGCCTCGGGCTGATGATCGTGATCCGCATCTATTCGTTGTCGCCGGCGTTTCCGGAGCTGCGCCGGACTACCGGCAAGTTCAACCTGCGCAAGGTCGCGCGTGCGACGGTTAGCGTGTGGCCAGCGCTGCTCGCCCCGATCATCGTCGTCGGCGGCATCCTGAGCGGCGCGTTCACCGCGACCGAAGCCGGCGTAGTCGCGTGCTTCTACGGCTTTCTCGTCGGCTTCTTCATTTACCGGAAGCTGCGACTCCGCGATCTTCCACGAATCTTCATCCGTGCGGCAATCACCACCGCCATGGTGTCAGGCATCATCGGTGTGGCCGGAGCGCTCGGGTGGCTGCTTGTCGTACCTGAATTTCAACGACATGGTCCTCGGCGCGATTACGCAGATCACCGGCGCGAGGCTGGGGGCCATGATGCTGCTGATGGCGATCATGCTGCTGCTCACGATGTTCGTCGACTCGATGGCCATCCTGATCATCATGATCCCGGTGGCCGTCGTAATGGGCCGGACACTGGACATCGACGAGTTCCAGCTCGGGCTTATGATGGTAATGGCAACGCAGATCGGCTCGACGACGCCGCCGGTCGCGGTTCTTCTGTTTGTCGCGACCAGCATCGCTGGCTGCAAATACAACGAGACGATCCGCTATTGCTGGGCTTTCATCACTGCCGAGGTGGCCGTCCTGCTGATGGTGGTCCTATGGCCCGCCCTCGCCTCCTGGATCCCGCATCATTTCCTCGGGTGACGGCTCGCTAGGCGCGCGGAGCTCCTCGCCGCGGGCTTGCGCCGCCGCCCCCGCTGCTTGCGCCGCCGCGGCACGCCGCGACCGCGTCGCGTATCGCCGCGATCGCCGCGGGACGCGGAAAGCTCTTGCGATGTGCGAGCGCCACGCGCCGCGAGGGTACCGGCCGCGAGAACGGCACCGGCACGACCAGCCGGCTGTGGTATTTCGGAATCAGCGCATCGCGCGGCAGCACCGACACGCCCAGGCCCGAGGCGACCATGTTCCGGATCGTCTCCAGCGAATTCGTGCGCGTCACCGGCGCGCCGGATCGATTGAGCTCCGGACACGAATCGAGCACCTGGTCGCGAAAGCAATGTCCGACGTTGAGCAGGATCGCATGCTCGCCGGCAAGCTCCGACGGATCGATCGATTTGCGCCCGGCCCACGGATGCTTTTCCGGCACGACGACCTGGAATGGCTCCTCATAGAGGAAGTCGGTGGTGATGCCCGGAGGGTTGAACGGCAAGGCGATGATCGCGGCGTCGATGCGGCCGGCACGCAGTGAAGTCTCGAGGTTTTCGGTCAGATTTTCCTCGATCTCCAGCGGCATCGCCGGCGCACGATCGTTCAACGCCGGAATCAGGTCTGGCAGCAGGTACGGCGCGACCGTGTAGATCACGCCGAGCCGGAACATGCCGACCAGCTGGTTGCGTCCCGCCTGCGCGATGTCCCGGATCCGCGCCGCTTCCTCCAGGACCTTCTGCGCCTGTTCGACGATGCGCTCGCCGACCGGGGTCACCGTCACCTCGTTCTTGCCGCGCTCGAAGATCTGCGTACCCAGCTCCTCCTCGAGCTTCTGGATAGCCACCGACAGCGCCGGCTGGCTGATGAAGCAATGCTGCGCTGCTCGCCCGAAATTGCGTTCCTGCGCGACGGCGACGATATAGCGAAGCTCGTTGAACGTCATCGCGTACGTTTGAGGAATCCGGCGAACGCGGGACCGATCTCGGGGTGCTTGAGCGCCAGCTCGACCGTTGCTTCCAGATAGCCGAGCTTGTTGCCGCAGTCATAGCGGCGGCCTTCGAATTCGTGCGCCAGCACCTTCTCGTCCTCGAGGAGCCGCGCGATGCCGTCAGTCAGCTGGATCTCGCCTCCGGCACCGGCCGGCATCGTCCGCAGATGATGGAAGATGCGCGGTGTCAGCACATAGCGGCCGACGACGCCAAGCGTGGACTGGGTCGTGCCGGCTGCCGGTTTTTCCACGATGCGCGAAATGCGGCCGACGCGATCGACCATGCCTTCGGTCTCGACGATGCCGTAGCTGCTGATGTCAGCGGCCGGCACCGGCATCACGCCGATCACCGAATATTGCTCGCGCTCGGCAATCTCGATCATCTGCCGCATCACCGGGACCGTCGCGTCGATCAGGTCGTCGGCCAGCAGGACGGCGAACGCCTGGTCGCCGATCACCGGCTCGGCGCACAGCACGGCGTGCCCCAAGCCGAGTGCTTCGGTCTGACGGATATAGATGCAGTTGATGCCGCTCGGCGTGGCCGATTGGACGGTTTCGAGCAGGGCCGTCTTGTGGCGCGCCGCCAGCTCGGTTTCGAGCTCGTAGGCCTTGTCAAAATGGTCCTCGATCGCGCGCTTGTTGCGACCGGTGATGAAGATCATGTCGGTGATGCCGGCGGCGGCGGCTTCTTCGACCGCGTACTGGATCAGCGGCTTGTCGACCACCGGCAGCATTTCCTTCGGACTCGCCTTGGTCACCGGCAGGAACCGTGTGCCGAGTCCGGCTACCGGAAATACGGCCTTGGTTATTTTTCCGAACGCCATTTATCGCTTTCCTTCGATGAGTTCCTTGAACTGCCGCTCGTCGAGCACCGGTACGTCCAGCTCGGCGGCGCGATCGAGCTTGCTGCCGGGCTCGGCGCCCGCGACGACATAGCTGGTCTTCTTCGACACGCTGCCGGCCACCTTGCCGCCCTGGGCCTCGATCAGCGACTTGGCTTCGTCGCGAGACAGGCTCGGCAGCGTACCCGTAAGCACGAAGACCTGACCGGCGAGCTTTCCCGCCGGTGCGCGCTGCGGCGAGGTTTCCGGCCAATGTACCCCGGCGGCGCGCAACTGGGCAATGACTTCGCGGTTGTGCGCCTCGGCAAAGAACTGGCGGATGCTTTGGGCCAGCACCGGACCGACGTCATGCACCTCCAGCAGCGCAATGTCGTCGGCGCTCTCCAATGCATCGAGATTGCCGAAATGGCGCGCCAGATCCTTGGCCGTCGTTTCACCGACATGGCGGATGCCGAGCGCGTAAATAAAGCGGGCGAGCGTCGTGTTGCGGCTTTTGTCGATCGCAGAGACGACGTTGGCGGCGGACTTGTCCGCCATGCGCTCCAGTGCGGCCAGTGCCGTGACGCCCAGCTTGTAGACGTCCGCCGGGGTGCGCACGATGTCGCCGTCGACCAGCTGGTCGACCAGCTTGTCGCCCAGCCCCTCGATGTCCATCGCCCGCCGGCCGGCAAAATGCAGCAGCGCCCCCTTGCGTTGCGCGGGACACACGAGCCCGCCCGAGCAGCGTGCGATGGCCTCGTCGGGCAGCCGCACGACAGCCGAGCCGCATTCGGGACAGCGGCGGGGCATCACGAATTGCCGCGTCCTGGCGGGACGCTGCTCCTTGATGACGCGCACGATTTCCGGAATGACGTCGCCGGCCCGGCGCACGATGACAGTATCGCCGATGCGTACGTCCTTGCGGCGGATCTCGTCCTCGTTGTGGAGGGTGGCGTTAGTGACGGTGACGCCGCCGACGAAAACAGGTTTGAGCCGTGCGACCGGGGTCAAAGCCCCGGTGCGTCCGACCTGGACCTCGATGTCGAGGACTTCGGTCGGAACCTCCTCGGCCGGAAACTTGTGCGCCAGCGCGAAGCGCGGCGCGCGCGAGACGAATCCGAGCCGCAGCTGCTGCTGGAAATCGTTGACCTTGTAGACGACTCCATCGATCTCGAACGGCATTCCGGCACGCTGCTCGCCGATGCGCCGGTAATAGTCGAGCATGCCATCCAGACCCTGCACGACTGCGCGGTCCCTGGCCACCGGAAAGCGTAGTGTAGACAGCCACTTCATCAGCGCGTCGTGCGTCCGCGGCGGCTCGATCCGCCCCCAGTCTGCTGCACCCACGCCGTAGGCGAAAAAGACCAGCGGCCGTTTGGCCGTGACCCGCGAATCGAGCTGGCGCAGGCTGCCCGCCGCGGCGTTGCGCGGATTGACGAAAACCTTCTCTCCGGCCGCAGTCTGCGCGGCATTCATCGCCGCGAAATCCCGTCGCAACATCAGGACCTCGCCGCGAACCTCGAGGTAGGGTGGAAAGTCGCCGCCAAGCTTAAGCGGCAGCGAGCGCACCGTTCGCAGGTTGGGGCTGACGTTCTCGCCGCTGTAGCCGTCGCCCCGCGTTGCGCCGACGGCGAATCTTCCGTCCTCGTAGGACAGGCTGATCGCAAGCCCGTCGAACTTGGGCTCGGCCGCATATTCGATCCGCTCGACGCCGAGCGCCTCGCGCGCGCGCCGGTCGAAGGCTTCGACTTCACCGTCGCTGAAGGCGTTGTTCAACGACAGCATCGGCAGGCGGTGGGTGACGGCTGCGAATTCACCGGCCGGCTCGGCGCCGACCCGTTGCGTCGGCGAGTCGGGGGTCGCGAGTATCGGATATTCGCTTTCGAGCGACTGCAACTCGCGAAACAGGCGATCGTACTCGGCGTCGCTCACCGTCGGAGCGTCGAGCACGTAATAGGCGTGGTTGTACGCATCGATCGCCGCGCGCAGCGTCGCCGCGCGCTCGGCGATTTTCGAGGGGACGGCGGCGCGCGCCGGCACGGCGAGGTCGGCCGGACGCTAGCCGAACAACCGCAGCGCGCGGGCGCCGCCGGGTTCGATGTTGGCTTCGCGCAGCGCCGTGGCCGTGGCCTGCACTTCGCCCCGAATCGACGCCAGCGAAGCATCGTTCAACGGCCGCCGATTGTCGTCGACCAGAACGCCTTCGAGCGTGTGCGCCAGGCGCTTGGCGGCGAGCCGCATCTGGTCGAAAACGCGCACCGGATCGGTGACGCGCGGCACGTCGAGCAACAGAACGACGCCCGGTGTCGACAGCTGCCGGAGGCTTTCGACCGTCAAGGCCTCCTGGCGATAGTTTTGCAGGCTGTACAGGATCGCGCTGTTGTCGTCCTGCAGGAAATCGAAGCTTCCGGCACCGTTGAGCCGAAAGCCTGCCGCCTCGGCGACGCCGCGCAAGCGCGTTCCGGCGATCTGGCCGTGCTCACTCCTGAGTATCGTCAAGCCGATCTGCACGTCGAGGTCGGCGCAGAAGCGATCAAGCTCTTCGCCGCGTCCAGCTTCGGCTGCCGCGTCCGGCAAGGCGAACGCCGCCGGCAGCGACGCTCCCGTGCGCGCCACTTCGTGCAGGAAGCGTTCAACGTCATCCCGCGAAACGGCGCCTGCACGGTTGGCGAGCAACAGGCAGGCCGCAAGCTCCTCCCAGGGTCCGCCGCGCGCGCCTTCGATCAGCTGCCAGGGCAGATCCCGCCCGCGGCGGCCGAGCCACCGGGTGGGCTTGGCAAATTCGGCGGCAAGCGCGTCCGCCAGCGAATCGCCGCCCACCGGCTGCTGCGGCTCGAGGTGCACGACGCACTCGATGTCGGCGTCGGGGGCCGTGCCTGCTCGCTCGGCACGCGTCGCGGGCAGCACGTCGGGCAGGGGCTCGTCGAGCGATTCGGACGGCATCGGCGGCAGATCGTCGGGCTCTTCTGCCGTCTCGACCGCCGCGCTCGACACTGCCACCGCCTCGGTGTGCAACTGCGGCTCGAGCCGCTCGCGGTCCAGCAGTACGTCCGCCGGCTGGCGAAACGCCGACTCGATGCGCCGGCGCGCCCGCCGTTCCTGCGTCCAGTTGTAGAGAATGACGATGGCGACCAGTGCGACGCCGGCGGCGAGAAGACCGAGGAACAACGGGTTCATAAGCCGACCGCCCGCGTGCCTACTGCGGCACCGTCTCCGCCATCTCGAGCGCTTCGGCGATGTCGACGGCGACCACGCGCGAGACGCCCGGATCAGCCATCGTGATTCCGATCAGCTGATTCGCCATCTCCATCGTGATCTTGTTATGGCTGATGAAGACGAATTGCGTGACGTCGGCCATCGTCCGTACCAGCGCGCAAAAACGGTCGGTGTTCGGATCGTCGAGCGGCGCATCGACCTCGTCCAGCAGGCAGAACGGCGCAGGATTGAGCTGGAACAACGCGAACACGAGGGCGATCGCCGTCAGCGACTTCTCACCCCCGGAAAGCAGGTGAATCGAAGCGTTGCGCTTGCCGGGTGGTTGCGCGACGACCTGCACGCCCGAATCCAGGATCTCCTCGCCGGTCAGCAGCAGCCGCGCCTGCCCGCCGCCGAAGAGCGTCGGAAAGAGTTTGCCGAAGTTGACATTGACGGTGTCGAACGTCTGCTGCAGCAGCGCACGCGATTCGCGATCGATCTGCCTGATCGCGCTTTCCAGCGTCGTCATCGCTTCGGTCAGGTCCTGCGCCTGCGCATCGAGATAGTTCTTCCGCTCACTCGCCTGGGCGAGCTCGTCCAGCGCGGCGAGGTTGACGGCGCCCAGGCCGGCGATCGCCTGTGCCAGGCGCTCGATCTCGGCGGGCAATGCGCTCGCGCGTCCCCAGGCCTTCAGGCGCTCGGGCAGATCCGCGAGCTCGGCGTGCGCTTCGGCGAGTTGCTCGGCGTATTGCTGGCCCGACAACTCGGCAGCCTGTTCCTTGAGGCGCACCTCCTCGATTCGGCTCCGCGCCGGCTCCAGCTTCTGGTCGGCGGTCATCCGCAGCTCGTCGGCGCCGCGGAGCTCGGCGGCGATCGCCTCCAGACGATCGCGCGCCGCAGCCAGCGCCTGCTCGGCGCCGCCGCGCGTGACCAGCTGCGCCTGCAGCGATTGCTCGACCGGCGTCCAGTCGATTTGCGCTCGCTCGGTCGCCAGTTGCGCGAGCAGCGCTTCCTGCTGTGCCACCTGCGCGGCGATTGCCTCGCGCCGCCGCGCGAGCTCGGCGATGCGCTCGCGGCACGAGCGCTCGGCGAATCCGGCTTCCTGCGCGGCCCGCTCCGCCGCGCGCGAGCGCTCGCGTCCTCGCGCCAGCGCCGCGTCGGAATCGTTGCGCGCGTGCTGCGCCCGGTCGCGGCCGG
This sequence comes from uncultured beta proteobacterium, assembly GCA_963828665.1. Classification (GTDB taxonomy): domain Bacteria; phylum Pseudomonadota; class Gammaproteobacteria; order Burkholderiales; family Casimicrobiaceae; genus PALSA-1003. Next base: position 91,943 of record CAWHFL010000014.1, on the reverse strand, counting down.
CGGTTTGTTCGCCGAGCCGGGTGCGCAGTCCGGCGACTTCGGCATCGATCGCCGCCATCGCATCGCGCTCCGCGCCCTCCTCGACCCCGAGCGTAGCGAGCTCGTCGCTGATTTGCGACCGACGGCGCTCCGCCACTTCCGCCACCTGTCGCAGCTGCAGTAGCTCGAGCTCGAGATCGTGGCATCGGCGCTGTTGCGACGACAAGGCCATGCTTTCGGCGTGATATTCCTGCTGCCGCGCCTTGAGCTCGCTTTCTGCCGCTTCGCGCGCGCTCGCCGCGGCAGCGGTCGCGGCGCGCGCCGCGCCGATCGCGTGGGCGAGCTCGGCGAGCTCGCGCTGGCGCGCCAGGACGCCGTGCAGGTCGCTGTCCGGTGCGAAAAAACCGATGGCCTGCGCGCTCACCACGTGGCCTGACGGCGTTACAAAAGCCTCACCGACACCGAGCGAACCCCGGTCGCGCAGCGCGGCGACGAGGTCGTCGCGACAGCGCATGCCGGCCAGCCAGTCGGCGAGGACTCGGTCAAGCTCGGGTCCGGCTGCCTTGACCTTGGCGAGCAGCGCGTCGCTTCCCGCGGCGCCGCTCCGCCCGGCGCGCGCCGGCGCATATGCCGCGATGCGGCCCGGCAACGCAACCCTGGCGGCGGTCCATCCGGCGGCGGCATCCAGCGCGGGCAGTTCCAGCGCATTGAGCCTTTCGCGCAGGACGCCCTCGAGTGCGTCCTCCCAGCCAGGCTCGATGTCGATCTGCTGCCACAACCGGCGCGCATGCTCGAGGCTGTGCGCCGCAAGCCATGCCGACGCATCCTTGCCGCTGCCGATCTTCGCCTGCAGCGCCGCCAGCGCCTGCGCGCGCGCCTCGCGCTCGGCGAGCCCGCTGCTGGTGATCTGCCATTCGTCCCCTGCGGCGCGATGCCGCTCCTGCAGCGCCTGCACGACAGCATTGAGTGCGGCGAGACTCTCTTCGCGGCCGGCCAGGTCGGCGCTTTCCTGTTCCAGCTGGTCGGCGACGAGTGCGATCTGATCGTTGACCGGAGCCGCGAGCTCGCGGGTTTCGGCATCGAGGCGCTCGCGCCGGTGCGCAAGCGCGCCCAGAAGCTTCGCGGCACTCTCGCGCCGCGTCGCGGCCACCTGGATCGACTGCTCGATGTCGGTCTCACGTTGCCGGATCTCGGCCAATGCGCGCGACGCATCCGCGACCGCAGTCTCGAGTGCCGGCAGCGCCGCGGCGGCAGCCCGCTCTTCGTCGCCGGCGGACTCCCGCCGCCCCAGCGCGGCTTCGGCCTCGCGTTCCCCTTCCTGGGCATCGGATGCGATCGCGCCGAGCTGCGCGGTGAAGGTGGCAATCTGCTCGGTGATCTGCCCGACCTGCTGCGACAGGCGCCCTTCGCTTTCGCGTGCAAACTGCAACTGCTGCTCGAGCCGCGTGACTTCGGCATTGGCTGCGTAGAACGCGCCCTGTCGCTCATGCAACTCGTCGCCGGCTTTGAAATGCTCGGCACGCAGCGTCTCCAGCCGGTTTTCGGCCGCGCGCAAGTCGGCCTGGAGCGCTTCGAAGCCCGCGGTCAGGTTGGCGATCTCGGTCGAATGCCGCTCTCGCAGCCGAACCGCGTCCTGCTGCTTGGCGTACCAGAGCATGTGCTGCGACTGCTTGAGGCCTGTTTCGAGCTCGCGGTATTCGGTCGCGACCTTCGCCTGCGCGTCGAGCCTCGCGATCTGCGCGCCCAGCTCGCCCCGGATGTCCTCGACCCGGGACAGGTTGTCGCGTGTATCGGCCAGCCGCCCTTCGGTTTCCTTGCGTCGCTCCTTGTACTTGGAAACGCCGGCGGCTTCCTCGAGAAAAATCCGCAGCTCCTCCGGCTTGGCCTCGATGACGCGCGAGATCATGCCCTGCTCGATGATCGCGTAGGCACGGGGGCCGAGCCCGGTGCCCAGGAACAGATCGTGTATGTCACGGCGGCGCACCGGGATATTGTTGATGTAATAGGTCGAGTCCCCTTCGCGCGTCAGCACCCGCTTGATCGAAAGCTCGCTGTATTGGCCCCACTGGCCGCCGATGCGGCCTTGGCTGTTGTCGAAGAAGAGCTCGACCGAGGCGCGCCCAACCGGCTTGCGCTCGCCGGCGCCGTTGAATATCACGTCCTGCATCGATTCGCCGCGCAGGGCCGATGCCTTGGATTCGCCGAGCACCCAGCGCACCGCGTCGATCACGTTCGATTTGCCGCAACCGTTCGGACCGACGATCCCGACCAGCTGGCCGGGTGTCGCAATGACGGTGGGATCGACGAAGGACTTGAAGCCGGCGAGCTTGATTTGTGTGAGGCGCAATTCGAGTTCTTCTGGACTTGCGCGGCGCGGCCTTGGGTCAAGGGGTGCCGCCGGGTTGAGCGAAAGACCGATCAGCTTTTCGAAGGACCGGCGTCCGAAGCGGCTACGCCCGACACTGCGAACAAGGCCGAATTATAGCCGATTCGACGCCGGGCCCTCAGGCCCACGACTAAAGTCCTACACGGCGTCCAGCTCCGTCGTCAGACGACCTTCTTCGACGGCATGGCAGGCCGCGATTGCGGTGGCGCCAGGCGGGGTTGGTGCGCGCTTCAGCGCCGGCGTTTCGACGCGGCAACGCTCGTTCGCATAGGGACATCGCGGGTGGAATGCGCAACCGGACGGAGGATCCAGCGGGTTGGGCACTTCGCCGGCGACGGCGGTGCGCGGCTTGCCGGTCAGCGAAAGATCGGGCACGGCCGCCAGCAGCATGCGCGTGTACGGATGCTGCGGCGAAGCGAACAGCTCGCGGGTCGGTGCCAGCTCGACGATGCGGCCCAGGTACATGACGCCGACCCGATCGGCGACGTGATGCACGACCGCGAGATTGTGCGAAATAAAAAGATAGGTGAGTCCGAGCTCGCGCTGCAGGCTGCGCATCAGGTTCAGTACCTGCGCCTGGACCGAGACATCCAGCGCCGACGTCGGCTCGTCGCAGACCAGGAAGGCCGGGTTGGTCGCGAGCGCGCGGGCGATCGAGACGCGCTGCCGTTGTCCGCCGGAAAACTGATGCGGATATTTCCTGCCGTCGGCGCCGGCGAGGCCCACCTGCTCGAGCAGAGCCGTCACCCGCGCATCGACTTCGCGCGGTGTTTGCGCGATGCCATGCGCGCGGATCGGCTCGGCGACGATGTCGGCCACGCGCCAGCGAGGATTGAGGCTGGCGTAGGGATCCTGGAAAATCATCTGTATCGTGCGGCGCAGTGCGAGCTCGGCATCGGCGAAATCGATGCGGCGGCCCGCGAAGCGGATTTCGCCCCGCGTCGGCCGGTACAGGCCGACGATCAGACGCGCGATCGTCGACTTGCCGCAGCCGGATTCGCCGACGAGCCCCAGGGTTTCCCCCTGAGCGATCGTGAGGCTGACGCCGTCGACCGCTTTCAGGATCTGCCGCGGCTTGCGCTCGATCAAGCGGTTGAGCCACGGCAGCGAAACATCGAAATAGCGGGCGACGTCGATCAACTCCAGCAGCGGGGTTTTCGTACGTTCGCCCCACGCTTGCGGCCGGCTTGGCAGCGGCCGCCCCTCCGCTGCCCCGAAGGCGGCGGAAGGCGCGCCTTGAGGCGGCTCGTCGGCGCTCATGCCATCCTCGCCGGACCCGCATGCAGCCAGCAAGCCGCCAGGCTGGTGGCCGCGCGCATCAGGTCGGGCCGCTCGGCGCGGCAGCGATCAAAGGCGTACGCGCAGCGCGGATGAAACGGGCAGCCGGCGGGTATCGCCGTAAGTCGCGGCATCGCGCCGTCGATCTGGGCGAGATCTTCGCGCTCGTCGACGATCGACGGAATCGATCCCATCAGCCCTTGCGTGTACGGGTGTTGCGGCCGGTGGATGACATCGCCTACCGGCCCGATCTCGACGATGCGCCCGGCGTACATCACCGCTACCCGGTCGGCAGTTTCGGCGATCACACCCATGTCGTGGGTAATCAGCATCACCGCCGTGCCGTGGTCGCGGCACAGCCTTTTGAGCAGCGCGATGATCTGCGCCTGGATCGACACATCGAGCGCCGTCGTCGGCTCGTCGGCAATGATGAGCTTGGGTTTCGCGGCCAGTGCCAGCGCGATCACGACGCGCTGGCGCATGCCACCGGAAAACTGGTGCGGATAATGATCGATGCGTCGCTGCGGCGCGGCGATGCCGACCTCCGCGAGCAGGTCCAGCGCGCGACGCCGAGCCTCGGCCTGCGACAACTCGAGGTGCGTGGTGATCGTCTCGATCAGTTGCCGGCCTATCGTGTACAGCGGATTGAGCGAGGTCAGCGGATCCTGGAAGACCGCGCCGATCTCACGGCCGCGAACGCGGCGCATGGCCTCGGGCGGCAGATTGTCGATCCGCCGGCCATCGAGCAGAACCTGGCCGGCGCCGATGCGGCCCGGCCGGTCGATCAGGCCGATGATCGCCGCGCCGGTCAGCGATTTGCCCGCGCCGGATTCGCCTACGACGCCAAGAACTTCGCCCGGCTCGATCGAAAATGACACGTCGTCGACCGCGACCAGCAGACCGCGCCGCGTCGGGAACTCGACGCGAAGGCGCTCGACCGCGAGCAGCGCCATCTATTGCAGTCTCGGATTGAGTGCGTCGCGCAGCCAGTCGCCCAGCAGGTTGATCGCGAGCACCATGATCACCAGCGCCGCTCCCGGAAAGATGGTGATCCACCATTCACCGGAAAACAGGAAGTCGTTGCCGATGCGTATCAGCGTGCCTAACGACGGCTGCGTGGGCGGCACACCGACGCCGAGAAACGACAGCGTCGCCTCGGTGATGATCGCGGTCGCGATGTTGATCGTGGCGAGCACGAGCACCGGTCCCAGGACGTTCGGCAGCAGATGATGCCGCATGATGCCCAGCGGGCGTATGCCGATGACGCGGGCGGCCTGGATGTATTCCTTGTTCTTCTCGACCAGCGTCGATCCGCGCACGGTGCGCGCGTACTGCACCCAGTTCGATATGCCGATGGCGAATATGAGGACGAACAGCGCCAGCGGTCCGCCGCGCGTCTCCCTGGGCAGCACCGCCTGCGCGACACCGTCGATCAGGAGCGCGATCAGGATCGCCGGAAACGAAAGCTGGACGTCAGCGACGCGCATGATAAAGGCGTCGAGCTTGCCGCCGACGTAGCCGGCGATGAGTCCCAGGCTGACGCCGACGATCATCGCGAAAATCACCGAGGCGAGGCCGACCAGCAGCGAAATGCGGGCGCCGAACATGATCGCCGACAGCACGTCGCGCCCCTGATCATCGGTGCCGAGCAGGTAGCCGGGCCTGGCGCCTGCCATGCCTTGCGGAGGCGACAGCGCGTCGAGCAGGTTGAGCGTCGCCAAGTCGAACGGGTTGTGCGGCGCGATCCAGGGCGCCAAGATCGCGCCGGCCAGGCATAGCGCCAGCACGGCAGCCGAAACCACGGCGACCGGCGAACGGCGAAAGTTGTACGCGAGGTCGCTGTCGCGCCAGCGGGCGAAGCGCGACGCGCGAGCAGTTGCCGCCGCGGTCATCGTCATCGCAACGCCGCTGGGTCCGGCGCTATTTGACGATCGTCCACTTGAGCTGGTTGGTGTTGTCGGCAAGCTGCACCAGCTGGATGCTCTTCTTTGCCGCCCAGGCAAGCGCCTGCTGATGCAGCGGCAAGGTGCCGAACTCCTCGCCGTGGATCTTGAACAATTCGGAGATCATCGCATTGCGCTTGGTCTGGTCGAGCTCACTGGCGATCGCCTTGCCGAGCTCATCGACACGCTTGTTGCTGTAGCTGCCGAGGTTGAACAGCCCCTGCCCGTTCGCGGCCGGCGTCATCAGCAGCGCGAAGATCGCATTCTGCGCATCGTACGAATCGGGTGTCCAACCGAGCATGTAGAACGACGTATTGCGCGACAGGATCTTTGGAAAATAGGTGACCTTGGTCTCGGCCATGAGGTTCACCTTCACGCCGATCTGCGCCAGCATGGCCGAAATGGCCTGGCAGATCGACGCGTCGTTGACGTAGCGGTCGTTCGGGCAGTTCATGCCGACCTCGAACCCGTCCGGATACCCCGCCTCGACCATCAGTTTCTTGGCCGCGGCGGTGTCGTGCGGCAGACGCTTGTTCAGCGCCGGATCGAAACCCCGGATTCCCGGCGCGATCATCAGATTGGTCGGCGTCGCAGCGCCGCGCATGATGCGGGTCTTGATCGCCTCCATGTCGATCGCCTGGTAGAACGCCTGGCGCACGCGCTTGTCCTTGAACGGGTTCTTGCCCTTGACATTCGAGAACAGGAGCTCGTCGCGCGATTGGTCCATGCCGAGGAAGATCGTGCGCAACTCGGGACCCTGCAGCACGGTCAGCGCGGACGCGGCCTTGAGCTTCTCGATATCCTGCAAGGGCACCGGCTCCATCATGTCGATGTCGCCCGAAATCAGCGCGGCGACGCGGGTCGCGTCGTTCTTGATCGGCGTGAATATCGCCTCGGTGACGTTGCTCTCGACCTTTTCCCAGTAAGCCGGATTGTTGACGAATACTGTCCGCACCCCGGGCTCGCGCGACTTCAGCATGAAAGGTCCGGTGCCGTTGGCGCGCAACGTCGCTGCGTTCTCCTTGCCCTTGCGCACGTCGACCGGCGCGGTGGCGTTGTTCTTTTCGCACCACGCCTTGCTCATGATGAACCAGGTGTTGATCGTGTCGGGCAGGATCGGGAACGGATCGTTGGTGACGAAATCGATCGTGTAGTCGTCGATCTTGCGCATCTCCTTGACCGTGGCGATCTTGGTCTTCATGTCGGAGCCGTCGACCTTCGAGCGCTCGTAGGAGAAGATGACGTCATCGGCGGTGAACGGCGTGCCGTCGTGGAACTTGACGTTGTGGCGCAGGTTGAAGCGCCACACGGTCGGCTCGGTCTGCTTCCACGAGGTCGCCAGCAGCGGAATGAGCTCGAGCTTCTTGCCTCGCCCGACCAGCGGCTCATAGATGTTGCCCAGCAGCGAAAGCTGCAGCGACTCGTTGAGCGAATGCGGATCCATCGAGGTTGCGTCGCCCTGATCCGCGAACTTGTACGTCGCGGCATGCGTTGTGACGGCGAGACCGCCGGCGAGGACCAGCGCGAACAGGGTTTGGAGCGTACGGCGGACAGTCGGACTCATCGTCATTTCCTCCAGGAGCGCAAAATTGGCATGGTCAGGTTTCGACCGACGCCCGGGCGAGATGTCCGAGCGCCGTGCGGCAGGCGTCGACCGCCTGCGCATGGACCATCCCCTTCCAGTCGTCGGCATCGATATAGAAGACGTCGCGGATTGCACGCTTGATTTCGCTGCGCTGCGTGGGCGAAGCTTCCGGATGATTGTGCAGCCAATGCTCGGCGCGGAGCGCCTGCAGCGTCTGCTCGATCGGGCAGGTGCCGTATTCGAGCGCCATCCCGGCGAACGCGGCATCCGGACACTCATCGTACGCCGCGTAGCCGTTGATGCCGGTCAATGGGGCCGATGTCGACGTGCCATCGAAAAACGAGGTCACTTGGTCGCCCCACCAAGCCTTGGTGCGGGCTATGTCGGCCGCCACGTTGCCGCCGGCGTAGATCATCTCGCCGTGCCCGCGTGGTCCCAGCCCGGTGTGAAAATCGATCCAGCCCAGCGCGCTGCGACTCGCGGCGTGCTCACGAAGCACGGCGCGCAGCACGCGGTTGCTCCAGGCGGGACCGGCGCCGCCGTAGAACATGCCGTCGGCGAAACGGTACTGGCCGCCGCTGACGGCCGCCTGGTACGCGGCCGCTCCGTGCGAGGCGACCCATCCGGCGAGCTTGCGCTCGCCGTCGTTCGGCGGTGGCCAGGAGGACGGCAGCAACAGCGAATGGATTTCCTCGTACCGCACATTGACCGGCAGCGGCGCGCTGAAGTCGACGAAATTGCGGTTGAGGTCGGCGTTGTCCTCGTTGACCCGGCGCAGATGCGAAAAGCCGTAGGGATTGAGCGCATGCAACATCAGCACGCAAACGCCGGCGCGGTCGATGTCGGCCCGGAAGTCGTCATCGCGAAGGAGCGCTGTCTGGCAGCCGGAGCCGCAAAAGCCCTCGACCCCATGCGTGCCCGAGATCATCAGCAACAGGCCTGGTGCTGCGGGGTCGCCCAGCATTGCGAGGTCGATCGATAATTCCTCGCCTTCGGCGCCGCGCTCCGTCGGATGCACCCGGTGGGAGACGGTCGCGCCCGAGGCTTTGGCCGCCGCCAGAAACTTGGCGCGCGCTTCATCGTAGCTCGCCGCGAAGTAGGCGGCCGGGTTCATCGCGACGACGCCGCCGCGTTCAGCGGCAGCGCAGCCTCGGCCAGTGCGGCCAGATAGCCGGCGCCGACCGGTATCACCTCATCGTTGAAGTCGTAGCGCGTGTTGTGCAGGAAGCAGCCGCCTTCGGCCCCGCCCTGCCCCAGCCGCGCGTACGCCCCGGGGCGCCTTTGCAGCATGAAGGAGAAATCCTCCGAGCCCATCGACGGCTCGAGGTCGCGCACGACGTTCTCGGGACCGACCAGCGCATCGGCCACCCGCGCGGCGAATTCGGCTTCGCGCGCGGTGTTGACGGTCGCCGGATAGACGCGCTCGTATTTCAGGGTCGCGGTAGCGCCGAACGCGGCGGCGATCGAATGCACGAGCTCGGTGAGCCGGCGCTCGATATGGTCCTGCGTGCGGCTGTTGAAGGTGCGCACCGTTCCGACCAGGCGCGCGTCGCGCGGCACGACGCTCATCGCCGCGAGATTGCCCGCTTGCATCGCGCACAGACTGACGACGGCGGTATCGATCGGGCTCACGTTGCGCGCGACGATCGATTGCGCCGCGGTGATGATGTGCCCGGCCACGAGCACCGGGTCGACGGTCAGATGCGGATGCGCGCCGTGGCCGCCGCGGCCCTCGATATGGATCTCGATGCGGTCGGCCGCGGCCATCATCGGCCCCGGACGCACGGCGATCTGTCCCGGCGGCAGTCCCGGCCAGTTGTGCAGCGCGTAGATCTCATCGGCAGGAAAGCGCTCGAACAAGCCGTCGTCGATCATCGCCTTGCCGCCGGCAAAGCCCTCTTCGCCGGGCTGGAAGATCAGGTAGACCGTGCCGTCGAAGTTGCGGGCGCGGGTCAGATACGCCGCGGCGCCGAGCAGCATCGTCGTGTGTCCGTCGTGTCCGCAGCCGTGCATGCGTCCCTTGAAGCGCGAGACGTGCGCGAAGTCGTTTTCCTCGTGCATCGGCAGCGCATCCATGTCGGCGCGCAGGCCGATCGCGCGGCCGCTGTCCTGCCGCGAGCCTGGGATCACCGCGACGATGCCGGTCTTGCCTATGCCGCCGTGATGCTCGACGCCGAGCGCGGTAAGCTCGCGTGCAACCACTTCGGCGGTCCGATGTTCTTCGAAGCCGAGCTCCGGATGCGCATGCAGATCGCGCCGCAGCGCGGTCAGCGCGGCATGATCGTTGCGGATGAGCTCGACGGGATTCATGCGCTTGCTCCGGCGGCCTGCTCGGCGGCCCCCTTGGCAGCCCGGTTTGCAGCTCGGTTTGCAGCCTTGTAGCGCCTCATTGCGCCGCCGCCAGGCGTTCGATGCGCAATCTCGGATCGACCGCATAATACAGTAGATCGACGATCAAATTGATCAGCACGAACACCAGTGCGATAAAGCAGAGGTAGGCCGCCATCACCGGGACATCGGCGAAGCTCACGGCCTGGATGAACAGCAGTCCCATGCCCGGCCACTGGAATACCGTTTCGGTGATGATCGCGAAGGCGATTATCGCACCCAGCTGCAACCCGGTGATCGTGATGACCGGGACCAGCGTGTTCTTCAGGGCGTGACCGAAATGCACGGTGCGGTCGGTCAGCCCCCGCGCCCGCGCGAATTTGATGTAATCGGTGCGCAACACCTCGAGCATTTCGGCCCGCACCAGTCGCATGATCAGCGTCATCTGGAACAGCGACAAGGTGATCGCCGGCAGTATCAGCGCCTTGAGCCCGCTTGGTGTCAGGAACCCGGTCGTCCACCACCCCAGCGCCACGGTGTCGCCGCGACCGAACGAAGGCAGCCAGCCCAGCACGACCGCGAACACCAGGATCAGCAGGATGCCGATCAGAAACGTCGGCAGCGATACGCCGATCAGCGAGATAGCCAGCAGCAGTTGCGAGAGCCACGAGTCGCGCCTCAGCGCCGTGTACACCCCGGCCGGAACGCCGAGCACCAGCGCCAGCACCGCCGCGACAAAGGCGAGCTCCAACGTCGCCGGCAGGCGCTCCTTGAGCAAGGTCGATACCTTGCGTCCCTGGCGCAGCGACAGCCCGAAGTCGCCATGGCTCGCGCGGCCGACAAAGCGGCCGAATTGCACGTAGAAAGGCAGATCGAGCCCGAGGTCGCTGCGAAGGCGCGCACGCTCTTCCTGCGTCGCGTCCTGTCCGACCATGAAAGTCACCGGGTCGCCGGTAAAATTGAACAGGCCGAACGCGATGAACGCGACCACCACCATGACGGCGACCGATTGGAGGATGCGGCGGATGATGAAGGCAAGCACGGAAAAGCGGCCTCGCTCGCGACCGAGTGGTGAAAGACCGCGGCGCGACGCCCGCCGATGATGCCTAAACCCCCGGGCAGCGTCAATGCGGCGCGCACAGGGAAATCGCCATCGTCGAAGAAACCGGGTGGCTGGGTCCTAGCGATCGATCTCGGCGGCGCGATGACAGGCGACCAGCACCGCGCCCAGCCTCTCGAGCGGGGGCACCTCGATCCGGCAGCGCTCGATCGCGTGCGGGCAGCGCTTGTGGAACGCGCAACCCGACGGTTGCGACAGCGGCGACGGCGGCTCGCCTCGAATCGCCGCGCGTGGGCGGCCCGGAGTGGCGACCGTGGTTGAAACCGAGGGCCCGGTGCGCGGCGCATCGCGGCGCAATCGCGGCGTGCTCGCCAGCAGCGAGCGTGTGTAGGGGTGCGCCGGTCGCGCGAACACGGCGGCCTTCGGCCCGTATTCGACGATCTTGCCCAGATACATCACCGCAATCGCATCAGCGATGTGCCGCACGACTTGCAGATTGTGCGAAATGAAAAGGTAGGCGATCCCCATTTCCTGCTGCAGATCCATCATCAAGTTGAGCACCTGGGCCTGGATCGAGACGTCCAGCGCCGAGACCGGCTCGTCGGCGACGACCAGCCTGGGATGGAGCATCAGCGCGCGGGCTACCGCGATCCGCTGGCGCTGCCCGCCGGAGAACATGTGCGGGTAGCGCCGGTAGTGCTCGGGCCGCAGCCCGACCTTGGCCATCATCGCCTGCGCCGCCGCGCGCCGCGCGGCCGTCCCGAGCGCACCGTTGATCGCCAGCGGCTCCTCGAGCAAGGTCCCGACCTTCTTGCGCGGATTGAGCGACGCATACGGATTCTGGAATACCATCTGCACCGTCGGACGCAACCGCTTCAGCGTCGCCTTGTCGGCGTCGACGACATCGACGCCGTCGAGCTTCAGCGCGCCCGAGGTCGGACGCTCGATCATCGTGACCTGTCGCGCCAATGTCGACTTGCCGCAGCCCGATTCGCCGACTACCGCGAGCGTTTCCCCGGCCTGCACGGTGAACGAAACTCCATCGAGCGCGCGCACGACCGCCTTGGCGCGGAATGCGCCCCGCGACACCGCGTAATGGCGGGTCAGGCGATCGACCTCGAGCAGCGGCGCAGCGGCACTCATCGAGTGTCTGCCGTGGCATCTGCCGCAGCCTCCTCGGACCAGCCATGCGTCGGCCGTCCGGCAGCATCGAGAGCGAAGTGACAGCGGACCTTGCGTGCCGCCGGCCCGTCGAGCGGCGGTCGGTCGATGCGGCAGCGCGCCAGCGCAAAATCGCAGCGCGGTGACAACAGGCACCCGGCCGGCCGGTCGTACTGTCCGGGGACGACGCCGGGAATCGCCTTCAGGCGCGCACGGTCGAGGTTGTGCTCGGGCAGCGCGTCGAGCAGCGCCCGGGTGTACGGATGCTGCGGCGTGTCGAAGATCTCGGGCACCGGCCCCGTCTCGACGTGCTCGCCGGCGTACATGACGATGACGCGCCGCGCCGTCTCGGCGACGACCGCCAGGTCGTGCGTGATCAACAGCAGCGCCATCCCGCGCTCCTGCTGCAGCCGCAGCAAGAGGTCGAGCACCTGAGCCTGGACCGTCACGTCGAGCGCGGTCGTCGGCTCGTCAGCGATCAGCAGGCGAGGATTGCAGGCGATCGCCATCGCGATCATTACCCGCTGCGCCATGCCGCCGGAGAGCTGGTGCGGAAACGCGGCCAGGCGCGCCGCAGGATCGGGAATCTCCACCTGTTGCAGCAACTGCAGGGCCCGCGCGCGCCGAAGCCTGGCGCTACCGCGCTCCTCCGGCGTGCCGTGCATGCGCAGCGTTTCGGTCAGCTGGAAGGCGACGCTGAAGCAGGGATTGAGGCTCGCCAGTGGATCCTGGAAGATCATCGCGATGTCCTTGCCGGTCAGCGCCCTTCGCTCCGCGTCGGACAACGACAGCAGCTCGCGGCCGTCGAATACCATGCGCCGCGCGCGGACGCGTCCCGGAAAGTCGACCAACCCCATCAGCGCCAGCGCGGTAACGCTCTTGCCCGAGCCCGATTCGCCCACGCAGCCGACGACCTCGCCCGCATCGATCGAGAGATCGACGTCGTCGACCGCCATCAACGGGGTGGTGACGCTGCCGAATTCGACCGTCAGACCTTCAACTTCGAGCAAGGCCATGCGGTCGCCTCTATCGCTTGAGCTTCGGGTCGAGCGCATCGCGCAGACCGTCGCCCATCAGATTGAAGGCCAGTACGGTGAGCAGGATCGCAAGGCCGGGAAAAGTCACGACCCACGAGGCCCGCTGGATGAATTCCAGCGCATCGGCCAGCATCGATCCCCACTCCGGCGTCGGCGGTTGCGCGCCCAGGCCGAGAAAGCCTAGCGCGGCGGCATCGAGTATGGCGTTGGAAAAGCCGAGTGTGGCCTGCACGATCAACGGCGCAGCGCAATTGGGCAGGATCGTGCTGAACATCAGCCGCAGCGGTCCGGCCCCGGCGATCCGCGACGACGCCACGTACTCCTTGGCGGCTTCGGCTATCACCGCGGCCCGGGTCAGCCGTACGTAATGCGGCAGCAGCACGATGGCGATCGCATACATCGCATTGATCAGCCCGGGCCCGAGGATGGCGACGACCGCGATCGCCAGCAGCAGGCTCGGCAGCGACAGCATCACATCCATCAGGCGCATGATCGTCGTCTCGACAAGCCCACGAAAGTAACCGGCGACCAGTCCCAGGACGACGCCGAGCGACAGCGAGATCGCAACCGAAATCAGGCCGATCAGCAGCGAAAGCCGCGTGCCGTGAATCAGCCGGGAGAGGATGTCGCGCCCGACCGGGTCGGTGCCGAGAAGAAAGCGCGCGCTGCCGCCGTCGTGCCATGCCGGCGGCGCCAGCGTGAAGTCGCGGAACTGCTCGTTGGGCGAATACGGCGCGATCACGTTGGCGCCGATCGCCAGCACGATCAGCACCGCGATCAGTGCCAGCCCGATCACCGCGCCGCGGCTTTGGGTGTATGCCAGCCAGAATTCGCGCAGCGTGCCGGGGGCGGCAGCTGGAACATCGGGGGCGCTGATCGTGACTTCGCTCATCGGCTCTACGCGTGCCGTATCCGCGGATTGATGACGCCATAGAGCAGGTCGACGATCAGGTTGACGCTGATCACGATCGTCGCGATCAGCAGGATGCCTCCTTGCACGACCGGATAGTCGCGCGACTGCACGCCGTGTACCAGCCAGTTGCCCACACCCGGCCAGGAGAAGATCGTTTCGGTGAGGATCGCGCCCGAGAGCAGCAGCCCCACCTGCAGCCCGATCACCGTGATCACCGGGATCAGCGCATTGCGCAGCGCGTGTACCAGCACGACCTGCCAGCGCGGCAGACCTTTGGCCCGCGCGGTGCGCACATAGTCCTCGCGCAGGACTTCCAGCATCGACGAGCGGGTCATGCGCGCGATCACCGCCAGCGGGATCGTGCCCAGCACGATCGTCGGGAGCAAGAGGTGCGAGACCACCGAGCGGAAGGCGCCCGCATCTCCGGCACGCAGGGCGTCGATCAGCATGAAGCCGGTCGCCGCCGGCACGTCGAATTCGACGGCGATCCGTCCCGACACCGGCGTCCAGCCGAGCTGGACCGAAAAGAACAGGATCAGCAGCAGCGCCCACCAGAATATCGGCATCGAGTACCCGGTCAGCGAGACGCCCATCACCGCGTAGTCGGCGACGGTGTTGCGCTTGAGCGCCGCGATGATTCCGGCCGGAAGTCCCACGACGACAGCGAACAGCATCGCGAAAAACGCGAGCTCCACCGTCGCCGGAAACAAGGTGAGAAATTCGCGCAGCACCGGCTCGTGCGTGGTGAGCGACGTGCCCAGATCACCTCGCAGAACCTGGCCGACATAGTCGACGTATTGCACCGGCAGCGGACGATCGAGGCCGAACTCGTTCAGCAGCCGCGCGCGGCGCGCCGGGTCCATGCCGCGCTCGCCGGAAAGATTCTCGACCGGATCGCCCGGAATCAGGTGGATCAGCGCGAACGCCAGCAAGGTCACGCCGATGAACGTCGGAACGATCAGCGCGGCGCGACGGAGAATGAAAGTGAACATCGGCGGCGGTCGTTACGCGTCCAGCGCCACGCGACGCGGCCCCGCGCCATCATCCCCGCGAAGGCGGGAATCCGGCGTCTTCAGGGAACGTCACTGGGCCCGCTTACGCGGGGACGACAAGCGCGGAAGGGCGACGGCCCAGCGTCACTGCGCGCTATCGCGAGTGATATCGACGCTGGTGAAGTAGTGATGCGCCGTCGCATCCATCTTGTAACCCTTGACCTCCTTGCGGATCGGGTCGAAGCGCACCGAATGCGCAAGGGTGATCCATGGCGCTTCGTCCTTGAATATCACCTGGGCCTGCTCGTAGAGCTTGGCGCGGTCGGCCTTGTTCGGCGTCTGCGCCGCCTTGATCACCAGATCTTCGAACGGCTTGTTGCACCAGCGGGCGACGTTGCCGCCGCCTTTCACGGCTTCGCAGCCGAGCAGCGGCACGAAAAAGTTGTCCGGATCGCCGTTGTCGCCTGACCAGCCGAACATCATCACCGGCTGCTCGCCGGTCTTGCTGCGCTTGCGATATTCGGCCCATTCGTAGGTGACGAGCTTGGCCTTGACCCCGACCTTCTCCCAGTCGGCCTGGATCATCTCGGCCATACGCTTGCCGTCGGGGTTGTACGGCCGCGTCACCGGCAAGTACCACAGATCGGTCTCGAAGCCGTTCGGATAACCGGCCTGCGCCAGCAGCTGCTTCGCCTTCGCCACGTCGTACGAGTAATCCTGCACGGCGTCGTTGTAGCTCCACAAGGTCGGCGGAATCGGATTCTTGGCGACCTGGCCCTGCCCCTGATAGACGGCCTTCAGGATCGCTTCCTTGTTGGTCGCGATGTTCAACGCCTGCCGAACCAGCTTGTTGTCGAAGGGCTTCTTCTCGACATTGAATGCGATGTAGCCGATGTTGAGGCCCTGCTTCCGCAGCACGTTCAACTGCGGATCCTTCTGCATCTCGGCCAGATCGGCGGGTTTCGGAAACGCCATCACCTGGCACTCGCCGGTCCTGAGCTTGGCATAACGCGCCGTGGCGTCCCGGGTGATCGAGAAGATCAGGTTGTCGATCTTCGGCCGCCCTTTCCAGTACTGGTCGAACGCCTTGTAGCGTATCGTCGCGTCCTTCTGGTAGGAAACGAATTCGAACGGACCGGTGCCGATCGGATAGACATCGGCGGCGTTCGGCGTTCCCTTTTTCATCATCGTGTCGAAGTATTCGGCCGAGTTGATCGAGGCGAAATCCATCGCCAGGTCGGCGAGGAACGGCGCCTCGGGGCGCTTCAACGTGAAGCGCACCGTGTACTTGTCGAGCGCCTCGACCTTGTCGACGATGTTCTTCATGCCCATGTCGTCGAAATACGCGAACGTCTGTCCGGCCGTCATCTTGTGAAACGGATGGTTGTCGTCGGCCATGCGGCTCCACGAGAAGATCACGTCGTCGGCGTTGAAATCGCGCGTCGGCTTGAAGTTGGCGTTACTGTGGAACTTGACGCCGTGCCGCAGCTTGAACGTGACGACCTTGCTGTCCGGCGAGACGGTCCACGACTCGGCCAGCGCCGGAATGATGTTCGTCGTGCCGGTCTCGAACTCGACCAGTCGGTTGAACATCGGAACGGACACGGCATCGAACGTCGTCCCGGTCGAGAAGAACTGCGGCTGGAAGCCCTCGGGGCTGCCTTCGGAGCAATAGACGAGGGTCTTGTTCGCCGCGGCGGCGGGCAAGGCGACCATGCCCGCGATCAACGCGACGCAAATACGGCGGGCCTGGAGGGGGAACGGGCGCATGGTGACCTCGATCGAGTAGGCGTGGATTCGCCTGGCGTGCGAGCGAACAGACCGACAATGCTAGCCGCGTGCCAAGGGCATGGCAACCGGGGATCAGGTGCGTTTCGGCGGATGTCCTGCGACGCTGCGCTGCCGGCGCGTTTCGAACAGGCAAATGCCGGTCGCCACCGAAACGTTGAGCGAGGCCACCGTCCCAAGCAGCGGAATCGCCACGATCCGGTCGCAGAGCTCGCGCGTCAGCCGGCGCAGCCCCGAACCTTCGGCGCCCAGGACCCAGGCGAGCGGCCCGGACAAATCGGCGTCGAACAGCGTCTCGGTGCCACCGGCCTCGGCGCCGGCCAGCCACACGCCGCGATCCTTGAGCTCGCGCAGCGTGCGGGCAAGATTGGTGACCGTGATGACCGGCACCGTGTCCGCCGCCCCCGAAGCCGCCTTCGCAACCGTCGCATTGAGGCCGACCGCGCGATCCTTCGGCACGATCACCGCATGTGCGCCGAACGCGTCGGCACTGCGCAGGCATGCGCCCAGATTGTGCGGGTCGGTCACGCCGTCGAGCACCAGCAGCAACGGCGGTTCGTCGAGACTTTCGAGCACGTCTTCGAGCGTGCGGTACGGAAGCGCTGCGTCGACCTCAGCCACGACGCCCTGATGGCGGTCGCTGCCCGCGATCGCATCGAGCCGCTTGTCGTCCACCGGATGCACGGCGATGCCGGCGCTTTCAGCACGCTCGATCAGCTCGCGTGCACGCCGATCTTGCCGCGCCGCGACGACGTAGATCGCGCGTACGCTCGCCGGATGCTGGCGCAATCGTGCGGTGACCGCATGGAAGCCGATGAGATGACGGGTGTCAGACATCACGGAGGGGTTCGGCTGGAAACCGGCGATTGCGGCCGTGGCAACGCGGCGCAAGCTTCGGTATAATCAATAGTTTACCGCATGATCCGGCGCGACCCGAGCAGACAGGCGCCGCCGGCGATTCCCCGGGCTGTTGTAGCTCAGCTGGTAGAGCAACTGATTCGTAATCAGTAGGTCGGTGGTTCGACTCCACTCAACAGCACCAACCCATGCGGATCACCGCGATAGTACTGATAGTACTAACGCATCCGCCAAGCTTGCGGCGGGAATAAGAGAATCTCTTCGCGGCGTTGACGACCCGCGATCGCGCTTCACCCGAACCGGGCGAGCATCTCCGCAACCTTGCTCGCACGCTCGCGGCGCGCCGCGACGCCACTGGGCGGTTCCATGCGGATCATGCACGAGACCATCTCGTAAAAGACGCGGTCCAGAGCTTTACGCGCGGCGGCGAGTTGGAGCGCGATGGCCTCACAAGGCTGGTCCTCGACGATCATGCGTCGAACTGCGCGAACCTGGCCCTCGGCGCGCGCAAGTCGCGCGCTGATCGCCTTCTTCGCGGCTGGATCGTGCAACGCTGGATTTTGCATCGCCCGGGTCCTCACCGTATGACATTAAACGTCGAAGCTTATACCCTGGAGGGTACCCAGGCAAACGTGGCTATTGCTGCGGCGCAGCATACTATTTGGGCGTACTACGCTTTGATGAAGCTTGTGCTATACCCTCCGAGAGTACTAGCATAAGCTCATTTTGCGGGCCTCGTCGCCGTGCGGGCGCTCGCGGAAGGTTTGACCCGCATCAATATGCTTCTCCGGTGCAACGCATAAGATGGCGTGGCAACGGAGAGTACGAGGAGCGACCCAATGGCCGAACATGCTGTGTCTGAAATGCCCGATACGATTGCGCTCGATCGTCTGATCAAAGAGCGGGTCGAGGCAGTGTTCGCCGAGCAGCTCGAGGCGAAGCTCGCCGAGCTGAAGGCCGCCAAGACGCCGTCGATGACGATAATCGCCACGAAGGGGACGCTCGATTGGGCGTACCCGCCGTTCATCTTGGCTTCGACCGCCGCAGCCCTAGGTTGGGACGTTTCGATCTTCTTCACTTTCTACGGGCTCGAGTTGCTTAAAAAGGACTTGCGGAAGCTGAAGGTGAGCCCGCTCGGCAATCCTGCGATGCCGATGAAGATGCCGATGGGCCCGGCGTGGTTCAAGTCTATCCGTTGGAACATTCCCAATGCCGTGCAGTCGCTCATACCGGCCTACGAGGCTTTCGCCACACGGATGATGAGGAAGACGATCAAGACCAAGGGTGTGGTCGAGATCGCCGAGCTGCGCAAGCTCTGCATCGAAGCGGGGGTCAATCTGCTCGGGTGCCAAATGACCGTTGACCTCTTCGGCTACAAGCGCACCGAATTCATTCCGGAGGTAAAGGACTACGTCGGTGCGGCAACGTTCCTGCCGATGGCAAAGGACGCTGACGTGAGCCTGTTCATCTGACTCGATCGCGTCCGCGTCTTCGCAAAATGTTGCGGGTGCCGGCCGTTTCACCCACCACTCAGGGGGCAATAATGCGAATCAAGCTGCTTGCTGCGCTAATTACGGGGATGCTGCCGCTGGCCGCACATGCGACCGACGGCTATTTCTCGCACGGCTATGGAATGAAGGCCAAGGGAATGGCCGGCACGTCGATCGCGGTCGCGCAGGACGCGTTCGGCGGCGCCAACAATCCTGCGACGATGGCGTACGCCGGTGACCAGTTCGCAATCGGCGTCGATCTTTTCAGCCCACATCGCAAGGCCGAGCGTACCGGCGGTGCGGCGTTCGGGCTCGATGGCTCGGCGGACAGCGACAGCAACTATTTCGGCATTCCCGAGCTCGCGTACAACACCATGCTGCGCCCTGACGTTTCGCTCGGCGTGACCGTTTACGGCAACGGCGGGATGAACACCGATTACCCGGGCGGGCAGCTGCCTTCCCCCGGCGCCTGCGGCCCGGCGACAGGACCCGGCACCGGCTTCAATCCTGCGCCCGGCCCCTACAACCTGTTGTGCGGCAATGGGCGTCTCGGTGTCGACCTCTCGCAGCTGGTGGTCGCGCCCACCGTCGCCTGGCGGTTCCTCCCCGAGCATTCGATCGGCGTCGCGCCGCTGTTCGCCTACCAGCGCTTCAAGGCCGAGGGCGTGCAGGCGTTCGCGGGGCTCTCGACGAGCCCCGGTGACGTGACCAATCGCGGCTACGACAGCTCGACCGGATGGGGCGTGCGCGTCGGCTACTACGGCCAGCTCACGCCGCAGTTCGCGGTCGGCGCGACGTACCAGTCGAAGATAAGCATGGGCAACTTCGACAAGTACAAAGGCCTGTTCGCCGAGTCCGGCGGTTTCGACATCCCATCGAACTGGGGTATCGGCGTAGCTGTGCGTCCGATGCCGCAATGGATGATCGCGCTCGACTACGTCAGGATCAACTACAGCGATGCGAAATCGGTAAACAACCCGAGTAACCTGATCCTGCAGTGCGCGGGCGGCGACGCGTCCGCGTGCCTGGGCGGCTCCAATGGCGCGGGCTTCGGTTGGCAGGATGTCGACGTGATCAAGGTGGGGGTGCAATACGAGCTGGACCCGCAGTGGACGCTGCGGGCGGGCTACAACCATTCCGACAACCCGATCCAGCCGCAGGACGTGACCTTCAACATCCTCGCGCCCGGCGTGATGAAGGACCACGCGACGGCTGGCGCCACGTGGAAGTGGGACGCGAAGAACGAGCTGACGGGAGCCTTCATGTACGCGTTCAGCAACAGCGTGCAGGGCGCGAGCCTGTTCAACAACTTCTTCCCGCCGCAGGCGCAAGCGAACATGCAGGAAAAGATCCAGATGTACGAATGGTCGCTCGGGCTGCAGTGGGCGCACAGGTTCTGATCCACTGCTGACGTCTCGGAGCCCCGTCGACGACGGGGCTCGTCCTTTCAGTTTCCGTCGACGTAGCGGCCAGGCGCGCATTCCAACCTCGCTGGTGTCTGCGGAATTACGCGGTTCGGGCTCGGGTCGAGACCGCCTTCGATGCGGCGCCTTCACGGCAGAACACGGCGTGAAGCGTGGCCATCAGCGCGACGACCTCCTTGCTTGCCAGCGAGTAGAAGACGGTTTGGCGGACGCGGCGGCTGGAAACTACCGCCTCTCCACGCAGTACCGCCAAATGCTGCGAGATGCTTGATTGGCCCAATCCCACGGCGCGCCCCAATTCGCCGACGCTTCGCTCACCCTCGGCGATCTCGCAGAGGATGATCAGCCTCGCCGGATTCGACATCGCCTTGAGTAGTTTCGCGACTCGCCGCGCGCTCCCCTGCAGCTCTCTCATCCGTGAGCCGACGTCGCGTGGCATCGACATGTCGGCTGTTGTTGGGTTCGTTTTCATCTCGCAAGCTAATTATGGTGAGGTTCCGGGAGCACCGGCACACCCGGCGAAGCCATCTGCATTCATCTTAGCCTCATAGGGAGCGGCGACCTGACTCCCGGGCACAAGCATTGATTTCGCGCCAGACCAGTCCTCTGGTTTGATGATGACCAGCCAGCCCGCGCCGTACGCATCTTCGTTGGCCAATGCCGGCTTCGCCACCAGATCATCGTTCACTGCGACAATCTCGCCCGCCGCCGCCGACTTCGCCGGTCCGACCCACTTGCCGGATTCGACGGTGGCGCACGACTTCCCTGCCTGGACCGCGCGCCCCGCTTTCTTGGGCGTGAATGCGACAAGCTGCCCCGCCATCGCCGTGGCGACCGTCGTCATGCCCAGCTTCACGTTGCCATCGACGAGTTCCTTGAACCAGATATGGTTCTCGACGTCATACAACAGGTCATCGGGCAGGTGGCACCCTCGCACATCAGGCATGGCAATATTCCTTTATGTCCGCGAGTCTGCTTCGTCTCGTCGAGGTATTCGATGCCGAGCCGGTTTATCGCGCGGATGCCATGTAAGCCGTCGACGCTCGGTCAGTACGTCAGGACCTTGCAGTCTTCTTCCATCACTTCCTCGATCAGGTGCGCGCCGCCGATGATGCCTTCGCACTCGGGGATCAAATCCTCTTTCGACATGTCGAACAGATCCAGGTTGGGAGAACAGCAGTAGAACTTGGCGCCCGCTTCGTGCGCATCCTTGATGAAGTCGTAGACCGACTTCGACGAGCCCGGCTTTACGAACAGTTTCTCCGCGACCCCCTTCTTCATAAGCCGGCCGGCGGTGGCAGTGCAGATCACTTCGACGTCGTACTCCATCGCTGCCGCGACCGATGCCTGGAAGATAGGCGCGCCCAGCTCCTCGCCGTTCCGCGGATCGGTGTTGGCCATCACGATCACGAGCTTCTTGGCCATCGTCTTCCAGTCCGCGGGATATATAAGGAATTACTAATATAAGCGCATCGCGGTAGCGGCGCAAGTAGTTCTTCCCGCGGCAGCTCAGTGCTCGCGACTCCGGTCGGGCGTGGCGACTATCCGACGATCCCCGGATTCGATTCCACGCCGATGAGGCGCGGTACGTTTGGCTTTGCCGCCGGGACGGTCTTCTTCGCCCGAAGATAGCGGACGACGACATCCCAGATCGGCTCGCCGCTCACGCCCTCGACCACCGACGCCCAGCCGGCGACCTTGTACGTCTTCTGAGCAGCGACGGGCTTGTCGCCGATTCTCATCTCGGAAATGCGTCGGCCCATCCGCGCGCGTGGCTCGCACGTGTAGCTCATGCCGCCGACGCGGACCATGTCGCCGCCCTGCTGAAGGTAGGGGTCGGGGTTGAAGAGGTTATCGGCGATGTCCTCGAGAATCGCCTTGATCTCCTCTCCGGTGAATTCGTTCAAGGTCGATTGCGGATAGGTGATCGCGGTCTGGTCCATCACGTGCTCGAAGGTGATCGCCTCTCCGGGAAGCAGCGTCGTGCCCCAGCGGAAACCCGGGGAAAAGGCGATCTCCGCGCCCTTCACTGTCATGAGCGCGTCGAGCACGAGTTGGTCCCACGTGCCGTTGAAATTGCCCCGCCGGTAGAGCAGAGCCTCGGTCGTGGCAAGCTTTTCCTCGAGCTTCGCCCGATACGGGCTTCGCGCCTTGGCGATGTACGTCGCCATCTCGGGATCGGCCGGGAGAAGGTTCGCGAAGACCGGCAGGAGACGATAGCGGTAGTCGGTCACGCCCCGGCCCGACACCTGCAGATCGAGCACGCCCAGGAACTTCCCGCTGCAGCCGGCGTTCGTGACCAGCGTTTTGCCCACGATCACCGGAACCGGCACGCCGTCGTGCGTATGCCCGCCGAGAATCGCATCGATGCCGTGCACGCGGGACGCGAGCTTAAGGTCCACGTCCATGCCGTTGTGCGAGAGCAGCACGACCGCTTTCGCGCCCTTCGTGCGCACCTCGTCGACGAGCTTCTGCAGGCGGCTCTCCTGGATGCCGAAACTCCAGTCGGCCACCATGTGGCGTGGATTGGCGATCGGCGTGTAGGGAAACGCCTGGCCGATCAACGCGAGCGGTATGCCGTTGATGCTGCGTAGGCTGTAAGGCTTGAACACCGGGTCCTCGAAGTCGACTGTCTTTACGTTCTGCGCCAGGAATTCGATCGGTGCGAGCTCGCTGTCCACCGCGCGCTTCACCCGCTCGGCGCCGTAGGTGAATTCCCAATGCGCGGTCATGGCATCGACGCCGAGGAGCTTTTGCGCACCGATCATATCGGCGCCCTCACTCCACAGCGCGGTGGCCGAGCCCTGCCAGCTGTCGCCTCCGTCGAGGAGCAGGGCGTGCGGGCGCGAGGCGCGCAGGCGTTTCACCAGCGTCGCCAGGTGAGCGTAGCCGCCCACCTTGCCGTAGCGTCGCGCGAGGATTTCGAAATCCAGATGCGTGAAGGCGTGGGCGAGCGCGCTTCCCGGCGCGATCCCGTAGTGCTTGAGAAACGCGGTCCCCACGAGGTGCGGCGGCTCGCCGGAGCCCAGGTTGACGCTCGGCTCGCGGAAGTACACGGGCAGGAGCTGGGCGTGCACGTCGGTGACGTGCAACAGGCTCACGTTGCCGAAGGCGGGGACGTCGTAGAGCTCTGCCGCTGCCTCGGCTTCGCTCGCGCCGGGGCGCAGGCTCGCCCCCGCCGCCGCGGCCAGCGCCAGGAGCCGCAGGAATTCGCGTCGGAGCAACTACTGGTTGACCGGGGAGGCCGGGTCGAGCAGCAGCGCGGTCACGTCCTTGATCTGCTCCTCGGTGAGTGTGCCCGCGTAGCCCAGGCGCGGCATCTGCGAGCAGAGGTTGTAGGCCTTCGCGTTGTAGATCTTGCCGTAGACGTACCTCTGGACCTCGGCACCGTCGCCTCGGAGCTTGCCGAACCGGTACAGGCTCGGACCGACGGTGCCGAAGGAGGCCTCCTTGGGTGAGAGCTGATGGCAGTTATAGCAGCCGCCGCCGGCCGGCACGCCGGGCTTGTCGCTCCACATCGAGCCGCGGCCGTTCTGAGCGATCTTCTCGCCGTTCTTCCAGTCGCCGAGCAGGCGTCCGTCGCTCGGAAACTTGATGGTTTCGAGCTGAGCCTTCTCCAGCGGCTCCGCGACGCTGGCGGGCGGATGGTCGGCGTGCAGGTTGCAGGTCCGCTGCACCGCATCCAGCTCGAGTCGGGCGAGCTTGGCGGGGCCGCGATCGTGGAAGTCGCGCTTGAGGACGGTGGTGATCCGATCGGGTTCGTCGGCGGCGACCGTCGGCCGCTCGCCTATAGGCAGCGTCGAGGCGCAGGCGACCAGCGAGGCGGCGGCAGCCGCGACAATGTGGCGTCTCATGAGCTGTCCCCTCAGCGCTTAGTTCCCGGACCGCGATAAGACTCGCCCTCGCCGGTCACGGCGAGAAAAGTGATCAGCGCGTTGGTCGCGTCGGATCCGAACGTTGGCTCCGGCATACGCATCTGGCGATAGCAGTCGTTGATGCGCCACTGCATGGTCTTGAACTGACTGTTCGAGACACGGTACGCCGGCCAGGTCGCCATTACGGGGCGCGCGTACTGCGGCTTGTAGAGCACCGGCAGATCCTGCATGCGGATGCGCTTGCCTTCCTCGCCGTGGCAGCTGGCGCAGGAGAAATCCCACGTGCCGGCGCGATGGAAGAACAGCTCCCGTCCCAACTCAAACGCCTGTTTCTCCTTCGGATGCGTCGTTCCAGGGGCCATCTTCATGCCGCGCGACTGGGTGGCGACGTACGCCGACAGGTATTCCATCTCGGAGGGCTGGTCGTCGTTTCCGAACACGCGCTTGGTGGCGTCCTCGCGCGTACGCCCCTGCAGCGTCGTCATGCAATGAAGGAGCCGCGTCTCGAGGTCCATCACCCGGTCGGCGTCCGGAAAATACCGCGGCAGCGCCGCATAGGCGCCCTTGAGCACGCCAGGTCCCTGTCCCAGGTCGCATTGCTCGAGCGAGACGTTCCTCGGGCCCTGCTTCTTCTTCCACAGCGTCTCGCCATCGATCGCGTACAGCTCGGCCGGACTGTCCTCGTTGATCATCCGCTGGTATTTCTGGATCTCCGTCTTGGCGTCCTGCGCGAGCGCGGGCGATAGCGCCAGGACGAGCAGGGGGGTGCACAGAATGATGCGCATGCTTCCTCCGGTCACGCGGCGTCGGTCAGGCGACCGTGGTCTCGGTCGCGTCGGTCTCGCCCTTGTTGTCGAGCCAGCTCACTTCGATCCTATCGCCTTTAGCGCCGCCCTTGAGGCGGAAGGAGAACACCGGATTGCGTGAAACCGCCTGGCTGATCTGGCCGTCGACCACGGTTTTGCCGTTCACCTTGACGGTGACGTTCTGGATAAAATGCGGCGGAACGAGATTGCCGTCCGGTCCCTTGCGCTGCCCGGTCTCCATCGGGTGGCTCACCAGCACGCGCACATCGGTATACGCCGGCCCCAGGGTCGCGCGCATCTTCATCGGTCCAGCCGCCATGTCAGCCTCCGCATCCGCCGATCGTTACCTTGATATCCTTCGTCGCGACATAGTTGCGCCCTGCCGCGGTCGCCACCACGCGCACGTCCGAGGTTTCTCCCATCTTGAGATTGACCTTCACGAACGGCAATGCGCCTTCCATGAAATCGAACTTCCCTGCGAGCGGGAACGGGTTCTTTTCGATTACCACCGCGATCGAGGTCGTATTCGGTATGTTGGAGGTTATCTCGACCGGCACGACCGCGCCGTTCTCCGCGATCTGCGGCGCGTCGATCAATAGGTCCTTGCTCGCCACGGTCTCGACGATGCCGATACCCTTGAGCGCGTCGGCGGGGTTCTTCGCCGCGAAGGCGTCCTTGCTCCAGGCCGCGGCGAGCGCCAGCGCGGGCTTGAGCAGCCCGACCGCGAGAGCGGCCGCCACGCTGCCCGCCGTCTTGAGCAGCCTCCTGCGTCGGTCATCCATCCCGATTCCTCCGAAAGTCATGAATCCTAGATCTTCGCTGTCCAGCAGCACATCGAATCTTCTTATCGGCGTATTGGCAGGACTGCGCTCACGGCTTCAGATACGCGTAGCCCTCGTGCTCGAGGCGCGAGATCTCCGCCACGCCGGAGGGAACGAAGGTCGCGTATTCAATGAACTGGTTCTTCGAGAGCTTGCGGTCGCGCAGCGTGATCTGGCACACGTCGAACTGCACGCCGCGCATCTTGAGCTGCTCGACGAGGTCCTCGTACTTGTTGCCGTTCTTGTCCTTCATGTCCTTCATGAGAAAGTTGACGCCCTTGGCGTGCCCCACGACGACGATCTTCGCGTTCGGGTTGACTTCGAGGTGGTTGCCGATGTTGCGCAAGCCGTCCGACGCTTGCTCGAGGCCTTCGCTGAAGTGGTAGACCACCTTGTCCTCGCCCGGCTGCATGCCGCCGGTCGCGGCGCAGCCCGCGGTCACAATGGAGAACGCTATGGAGAACGCTGCGCATGCCGCCAGGAAGCCTGCTCGTCTCATCGGAACCGTCCTCCTAGGTCGACGTCTCACCCGTGCAGGGTAGCGTACCGGAAGATTTGCGACAGCGATACTAGGCCGCCCCGAAGAAATAATGGAAAATTACCCGCCGATCCGGGTGCATTGCGAGGCGGCAGGATCAATTCTGCTTATCCGCTCATAGGTACGGCGCGATTGCTCCCGCAATGGCGCCTGGTGACAATGCTTCCCAGCGTCCCCGGAGATGACCTTGCCTGAACTTGTCGCACCGCACGGAGGAGGCCCTCTCAAGCCGCTGATGCTCTCGGGCGAGCGGCTCGAGGCGGAGCGCGCCCGGGCGCAGACCCTGCGCGCGATCCGCGTCAGCTCGCGGGAAAAGGGCGATCTGATCATGCTGGGCATCGGCGGCTTCACGCCGCTCGACGGCTTCATGACGCGCGCCGACTGGCAGCGCGTGTGCGGCGAGATGCGCACGGCCTCCGGCGTGTTCTGGCCAATCCCGATCACGCTTTCGACCGACGAGCCGACGGCCGCGTCGCTCGAAGCGGGAAGCGAGATCGCGCTTGCCGACCCCGACGACGGCAGGATCCTGGCGGTGATGTCGGTGACGGAGCAGTACCGCATCGACAAAGCTCAGGAGTGCCAGGCCGTCTTCCGGACCACGGACCTCGAGCATCCCGGGGTTCAGATGGTGATGCAGCAGGGCGAGGTAAACCTCGCCGGTCCAGTCCGCGTTCTCTCCGACGGTGGTTTCCGGGCGAGGTACGGGACGCTGTTCATGACGCCCGCCGAGACGCGGGCCGAATTCGCGCGGCTCGGCTGGTCGAAGGTCGCCGCGTTCCAGACCCGAAATCCGATGCACCGCTCGCACGAGTATCTGGTGAAGATCGCCATCGAGTGCTGCGACGGCGTGCTGGTGCATTCGCTCCTTGGCAATCTCAAGCCCGGTGACATACCCGCGGAAGTGCGTGCGCGCGCCATCAGCGTTCTCATTGAAGAATATTTCGTGCCGGGCACCGTCGTGCAGGCGGGCTACCCGCTCGACATGCGCTACGCGGGGCCGCGCGAGGCGCTCCTCCACGCGCTGTTTCGCCAGAATTACGGCTGCGCGTACCAGATCTTGGGACGCGATCATGCGGGCGTCGGCAGCTACTATGGGCCGTTCGACGCGCACCGCATCTTCGATGAAATCCCGCCCGATGCGCTCCGGATCCAGCCGCTGAAACTCGACTGGACGTTCTGGTGCTTCCGCTGCGGCGGCATGGCGTCCGGCCGCACCTGCCCGCACGAAGACCGCGACCGGCTGCTCGTCTCCGGGACGAAGCTTCGGAAATGGCTGTCCGAGGGCAGCCCGGTGCCGCCGGAATTCTCACGGCCCGAAGTGCTCGAAATACTGCGCGCGTATTACGCCGGACTGGACGAGAAAGTCGAGATCAAGCTCACCGGCCATTCCGCGCGTTAGGCCAGTAGAGCAAGGGCGGCACACCGACCGCCGGAGGCGGCCAGCGAGCGCGTCAGCGGCCGACCGCGGCCACCCGTACGGTTTCCAGCGGTTGCATGGCGGCGAGCCGTTCCCTGGCGAAGTCGACGAAGGTACAAACGAGCCTCGATTGAAACCGTTCCTTGGGATAGACCACCGAGAAGTGCCGCTTCAACGGAGGCGACAGGCGAATCTGCACCAGCCGCCCGAGCCCTGTCTCCATCACCACGGTGGCCCGCGACATGATGGCGAAGCCCAGGCCCGTCGCGACCAGTCCCTTGAGGGCCTCGGGACTCCCCGCCTCCATCACGACCTGCAGCGACTCCGGCGACACGCCCTGCCTCTGCAGATAATGATCGATCACCTGACGCGTCCCCGATCCGGCCTCGCGGCTGATGTACGCGTGCTCCATGAGCGAGCTTGGGACGACGGCGGCGTGTTTCGCGAGAGGGTGTGACGGCGCGCATACGACTTGCAGCTCATCTCCGCAGCAGGTATCGCTCGCGAGCGACGGCAGGCAGGAGTCGCCTTCGATGAAGCCGAGGTCCAGATGGCGTTCGGCGATGCGATTCTGGATGACCTCGGAGTTGGCGACGAAGAGCTGAGGTATCACCGCGGGGAAGCGTGCCTTGAATTCGCCGAGGACCTGGGGCAAAACGAACTCGGCGATCGTCGTGCTGGCGCCGATCAGCAGCGGTCCGGCCACCTGGACGGCGAGTTCCTTCAGCCGGGTGTCGAGCTCGTCTGAGAGCGCGAGAATGCGCTCGGCGTATTCCAGCGCCATCGTTCCCGCGGGAGTGAGCGCGATGCGGCCTTGCGCGCGGTCGAAGAGGCGCGTGTTGAAGTATTCTTCGAACTGCCGGATCTGGAACGTCACCGCGGGCTGCGTCATGAATAGCGCCTCCGCGGCCTTGGTGAAGGAGAGATGCTTTGCGACCGCGTGAAATACCCGGAGGCGCCGGTCTGCCATGATTCTTCCCGTGTTCGACAGCTGCGATAAGCAGCGGCCGATTCAAAAAACTTATGCAAGCATACACCGCACCGAGCGGCAAGCAATCGGCAACTCGCTGCGGACGGATGACGAGCTGACTTCGATTTGGCGATGAAACGACGCCTTTTCCTTGCCTTGACCGTCGCCGCCGCGGCGTTTCCCGCAGGCGGTCAGGACTATCTGCGCGAACAACGCTGGAAGGCGGAAGTGCTATCGAACCTTGTCGTAGGCGATGCGGTGCGCATCGGCCTGCCACCAGGCGGCTCGTTCCTGGGCCTGTATACGCAAGGGCGCCCGGGTCGGCCTGTCGTGCTGCTCGTGCACGGCGCCGGCGTGCATCCGGATCACGGCGTGATCGGTATCCTGCGTGTCGCACTCGCCGATCGCGGATTCACCACGCTTTCGATCCAGATGCCGGTGCTGGCTGCCGACGCCCGTGCCGAGGATTACCTGCCGTTGTTTCCCGACGCCGCGGAGCGGATAGCTGCGGCGGCAGGTTGGCTCGGCACCAGGCAGCGTGCCCCCATCGTGATCCTGTCACACAGCCTGGGAGCGTGGATGACCGAGCGCTATCTGCGCTCGGCGAAGGCGGCTCCCTTCGCCGCCTGGATCTGCATGGGCCGTTCAGGAACGCTCGCTCCGCCGGCTCGCGCGATTCCGATACTCGACGTCTATGGGGAAAACGACCTGCCGACGGTGCTGCGCGATGCCGCCGAACGCCGGCGCACTGTCGAGGCGATTTCAGGCTCGCGCCAGGTCGTGATCGCCGGTGCCGACCACTTCTACACCGGAAAGGAAGCCGAGCTCACCGCCGCGCTCGTGCCGTTCATAGAGGCGGCGGCCGGGCGGCCCTGACCGTGCACGGCGGCTGCCCCTTCGCGACTGAACCCGGTATAACCCTACGGCGTCTTTGGCGTCTTGTATTCGACTTCCTTCTGGAACGGCTTCCAGACGGTTTCGTAGCCGACAAACCCCTTTGCGTTCGGCGCTTTCTGAACCGTCGTATAGAAGCGCGTCTGGCCGTCAGGGACCTTGGTGATTGGTTTTTGCTCGCTCATAGGTCACCCCTTTCTTCGTGAAGTCAGGATTGCAAGCCCAGGCAACAAATCCGGGTCGACGGATGCCATTCACCACCGCGGCTCAGACCGGTCTCATCATCGACGGGTCGATGTTGGGCTCCGCGCCGATCGCCCCTCCGACTTTCATCTCTTCGGCGGTAGCGTCGCGCACCGTCTGAATCTCGAGCCTGAAGACGACTTCTCTGCCGCAAAGCGGATTGTTGCCGTCGACGGTCAGTGTCTTGTCGTCCATCCGCGTCACGATGAAGCTGCGGGTCTGGCCCTTGTCGTTTTCCATTAGGATGGAGTTGCCGATCTGCCGGTACTGCTCGGGGACGTTCCCGATGTGATCCGTAAAGACCAGCGACTCGTCTCTCGGGCCGAAGATGCGATTGCCATCGATCGGCACTGCGATGACATCGCCGGCGGACTTGCCTTCCAGCTCCTTGTGGACCGAAGGGGCCAGAATTTCATTCTGTCCGTGAATATAGCCCAATGGAAATTCGACGCACGTGAGGACATGCCCCGATTTCCCGTCGGTCACCTTGTAGGTGAGTTCGACAAACTTGCCGTCCTGGATGGTTTCACTCATGTCGAATCCGAGCCCGCTGCTCAGAAGATGGACGCCGCGAAGATCCTGACCTCGCCATCTTCGTAGCCGACGACAAGTCTGCCGAGCCATTCGCCCGGCTTCTTGGTGCTTCGTTGGCGGTAGAGAACCGTCACATGTTCCCCCCGGCGGATGATGCCGAGATAGTCGGCATCTTCAGACAGGCTTCTGGCCAGCTCGCTGTTCGCGAACTGGTGATTCACCACGACTTGATTCATGGCAAGCGCCAGGGATCTGGCGAATTTCCCGACGAACTCTCCGTACCTGCCTTCGTTGGAGTACTTGAGGAGATCGCGCCAAAGGGGATCAGCCACGGCCCGTATCTCCTCATCGGTCCTTTCGATGATGTTTGTCAACGCGAGCTCCGCCTCGACGGTGGCTACTCGTTGTCAGCAACCAGGTGATAGCAGGGCGCCTTCTCCATGGTGTATTCGCCGGTTCCCGGATCGCGACGCGAAACGGTCAGCACGTGCCAGTTCTCGTCGTCCACCTTCATGGCGTCGCCGCGGTAGTAGTAGCCCGGCCAGCGCGTTTCCTTGCGGAACAGCGTGTGTTGCGTGACGCACTCTGCAGCCCGGTGACGGTGCTTCAGCTCCCATGCACGCAGCAACTCGTGAAGGTCCTTCGCGGCCAGGCTCTCGAGATCTTCCTCCATGATCTTGAGCTTCTTGAGGCAGATACTCAGGAGCTTCTCGTTGGTCATGTACCCGACGGTATAGCCGCCGCAATACTCGTCCATGAGCTTCTGGAGACGGTCCAGGCCCTGCTGGGGATTGATGTAGTGCGGGTTGACGGTGCCCGCCACGACGGCATTGCGGTAGATCCTGTAATGCTCCAGGGGCTTGAAGATCTCTTTCCTGCGGCGCTCGATCTGCGCATCGGATACGACGATGCCTTCGGCCTTTCTGTCGTCGATGTACTGGCAGGCGGCCTTCGCGGCGAGGCGGCCTTCGGTGAACGAGCCGGACGAGAACGCGTGCGGCGTGCCGCCGACCGCATCACCGGCGCCGAACAGGCCTTCGATCGTCGTCATGCGGTTGTAGCCCCAGAAATACTCGGGCGGGGAGACGTCCTCGGGGCCTGAGCACCAGGCGCCCGAGCACGTCGCGTGGGAGCCCATGACGTAGGGCTCGGACGTGGTCAACTCGGGATTCTCGTTCTTGGGATCCACGTCCGTGGCGGCCCACAGGACCGCCTGGCCCACGGTCATGCCGAGGAAGTTTTCCCAACCGACCTCTTCCAGGTGAGGATCCTGGAAGGCTTGCATGGTCACCATGTGGATGGGGCCGCGGCCGGCATTTACCTCGCTGATAATGCAATGGTTGCGCAGGCAGGTCGGGATGGGCCGATGTGTCAGGTGCGAAGCTTCGGGATCGAGATACTCCTTGCCGACCATTTTTTGCAACGCGGGAAACCAGTTGGATTCGTATTCTTCGCCCAGAGCGTTTTGCGTATAGGTCTTGAGGTGCAGGAAGTAGGCCCCGACCGGGCCATAACCGTCCTTGAAGCGCGCCAGCACGATGCGGTTTTCCATCTGCGTCATCTTGGCGCCGGCGTCGATCATGAGCCCGTAGGCGGACGCGGACGACCAAGGCGCATACCAGGTGCGGCCCGCCCCTTCGCCCGTTGAACGCGGCTTGAAGATGTTGGAGGCGCCGCCCGCGCCGCAGATCACGGTCTTCGACTTGAAGACATGGTAGTTGCCTGTGCGGACGTTGAAGCCGACGGCACCGGCAACCCGGTTGGGCTTGCTTTCATCCATCAGCAGGTGGGTGACGCAGACGCGGTTGAAGACCTTGTCCGCGGATTTCTTGGCGGCCTCGGCCACGATGGGCTTGTAGGACTCGCCGTGGATCATGATCTGCCATCGTCCTTCACGCATGTAGTGCCCGGTTTTCGGGTTCTTCATGATGGGCAGGCCCCACTCCTCGAACTGATGCACGCTGGAGTCGACGTGACGGGCCATGTCGAACAGCAGGTCTTCGCGCACCAGCCCCATCAGGTCGATGCGAGCGTAGCGGACATGGTCCTCGGGATTGTTTTCGCCCCAGCGGGTGCCCATGTAGCAGTTGATGGCGTACAGGCCCTGGGCGACCGCGCCGGAGCGATCGATATTGGCCTTCTCGGCAATGACGATCTTCTTGTCCTGGCCCCAGAATCTCGCTTCCCATGCGGCACCCGTGCCGCCGAGGCCTGCACCGGCAACTAGGATATCGATGCCGTCTTCGATGATTGTGTTGTAGGCCATCAGTAGTACACGCCTTTCGACAGCTTGAGGCCGGCGTCCTTGAGCGTGCGCAGGCCGCCGTCATCCAGCCGGATGTATTTCGGCTCGTTGTACAGGAGCTGGCCGTTGCGCATTTCCTTGCTGGGCGCGGGGACATCGGCGAGCTTGGGGATCGCCGTCCCCCAGGGCTTCGTGGTGATGGGCGACAGGAAATTCTTCTCCGTGCCGTCCCGGAACTTGATCTTCCACGCGATCGTGCCTTTGCGTTCGTCGCGATCGACACGAACGCTGTGACCCAGCGGGGCGAAATCGGCATATCCGCGCACGTCGATCGCATGCTGGGGGCAAGCCTTCACGCAGGAGTAGCACTCCCAGCACATGTTCGGCTCGATGTTGTAGGCCCGGCGATAGGTCGGGTCGATGTGCATGATGTCCGAGGGACAGATGTCGACGCAGTGTCCGCATCCGTCGCACCTCGTCATGTAGACGAAGGTAGGCATGAGTCGGCTCCTTGAGCTGTTCCGATTGAGCTTCCGGCCTGTTTTCTAGTAGTGGCGCGGTGCCTCGCGCTTGATGCCGAGTCCCATGTCCATTGGAGCGTCCCGCAGCAGCTCCATCGAGTGTCGCTTTTGTTGTTGGGGATCGTCACGCGTCTGCGTCGGCAGATTCTCGGCCGTACCATTTGCCCGCGTGATGCGCTTCTCGAAGGCGGCCGCCGGCTTGAAGAACATGTGGGCGAACTTCGACCAAGGCACCCCGCCGAAGAGCACGATGGTCGCGATGATGTAGAGCCAGAAGAGCAAGCCCACGCCGGCCCCCGTGGCCGCCCAGACGACCGCAAGCGTCACGCTCGCGAGCAGCGACAGGACGAAGAGATCCGCCTTCGCCAGGCGGAAGGGCGACTGGCCTTCCGCGGCGACGTCCACGCGGATGAAGAACCAGAACCAGTAGCCGCCTACCATCACCATCATGGCGCCGATCCACCAGAGCGTCGGCCAGATCGCCGGCGTGGCTGTGGCGTCCGTGGGGTAGCCGAACACCATGACCGCCGTAGCCACCACGTAGACGACGAACCCGTACATGCCGAGCAGATGTGCCACCCGGCGTTTCGGGTTACAGAACTCACCCGAGGCGAGCACGTCGACTACCGCGGTCTGCACGGCGATCGACACCAGCTCGCCGCTCCCTATCTTGCGCCCCTTACCCCTCGACATGCGCATGTTGGCGAAGAAATACCTCGCGCTGCCCTTGTGGACCATGTCGATGAGCGTCCCGACCACCACGGCCAGGACCATCACGACCAAGAACCCCTGCAGGAAGCCGGCAGGCAGCGACGCGCCCGCGACAGCGAACGGATTGACGCTCAGCATGGAATCGTCCTCCTCCGGCGCCCTATTCTACGTAGCGTCCGGCGGGCCAATACAAAATCTTGCTATGCGGCCATAACAAGCCGCAGCCGAATCCGGTGTCTGGCGTGGTCGAATGAAGGCATCGCGACCGAGTGGTCTCCACAGTTTTCCGGCTATTTCCTCGTCGCTATTGAGCTTGCAAGCCTTGGCGGTGCGTGCATTGCCGGGTAGCGCAAGTCGGAACGCATAGGGCTGCGACCATGAAGAGGACGTACCGAGCCATGCAGGTGACGAAGCCGGGCCTGCTCGAACTGGCGGAGCGTCTGACGCCCGAACCGGGCCCGGGCCTTCGAGGCTCAAGCCGCGAGCCGGCGGATCTCGAAGCTCATTCGTTCGAGGTCACCGAGCATCCAGGTCGCGGGCGCCGCCAAACCGGCGACCGTGCCTGGATTGACCAACCATGTCGTCCCGCCCTTGACGTTGGCGACCCGGTCGACGGCGGCCACGTGCGAGTGCCCGCAGCAAACCACATCCCAGTCGCCGGTGCAGGCCATCGCATGACCGTATTCCGGGTAGTGCACAACGAACAGGCGGCGCCCGCCCAGCTCGACGCGCGCGTCGGCGCCGTGGTAATGCAGCAGCCCGCCGCTCCCGCGCGACATGTTGTGCAGGGCGAGCGAATCGCCGACGTTGTTGCCGTGAATGAGATGGACGGTGAGGCCCAGCGCCATCGCGGGCCGAAGGGTTTGCGCACCGATCAGGTCGCCGCAGTGGATGGCCGCGGCCGCTCCTTGGTCCTTCGCCGAGCGGAGCGCCTCGGCGAGCGCATCGGCGCGGTCGTGACTGTCCGAGACGATGCAGACCTTCATCTCGCCATCTTAGCTTATGCCCGACGATCGAGATTCCTGATTGCTTATGGCGGCATTAGAATAATGATTTGCGGGCGTGCAGGCAGCTGCCAGAATCCTTGGGCGCTGGCGTCCTCGCCGACCTGTATTTCGTGCGACGGGACCCGCGCTCAAGCGCCCTGCGCCCGTATAGACCGACCGGGAGGACCTGTGGCCGCAAACCCGCATTCGACTGTCACCTACTCGAAGACCGCGAAGTTCGACGACGTACGCGACGAGCTCAAGCTCGCTATCGAAGGCAAGGGTCTGGTGATCGACTACGAGTCGTACATCAACAAGATGCTCGAGCGCACGGGTAAGGACGTCGGCTCGACGCGAAAGGTCTACGCGGACGCGCAGGCGTTCGTGTTCTGCAGCGCGGTGCTGTCGCGCAAGACGATGGAAGCCGACCCCGCCAACATCGCCCAGTGCCCGTACAGCATGGTGGTCTACGCGACCGTGCAGGAGCCGGAGAAGGTCCACGTCGCCTACCGGCGGCCGTGGCGCCCCGACGGATCGGCCGCATCCAAGGCGGCGCTCCGGGAGGTAGAACGGCTGCTCGATGGCATCGCGCGGAAGGCGCTGGGGCGTTAGCGAGCCGTCGTTGACCGCGGCCGAAGGTCCCTCTCGCGGCGCGACGGACGCGACGGTGTTGCATCGTGAGTGAAGCGAGCCCCGCGCAACTCGTCCCCTACGTGATCGGCGGCGCCTTTGCGCTCGCCTTTGTCTTCGGCGCGGTCGCGAACAAGACGAATTTCTGCACCATGGGCGCGGTTTCCGACTGGGTCAACATGGGTGATACCGGACGCATGCGCATGTGGCTCACCGCCATCGCCGTCGCCGTGCTCGGTTCGAGCGCGTTGCAGGTCGCCGGCGTCGTCGACCTCTCCAAGTCGATTTATCCCAGCCCGAACTTCACCTGGCTTTCCTACCTGGTCGGCGGGTTTTGCTTCGGGGTCGGCATGACGCTGGGGTCGGGCTGCGGTTCCAAGACGCTGATCCGGGTCGGCGGAGGCAGCCTCAAGTCGCTGGTCGTGTTCGTTTTCCTGGGCATCGCCGCCTACATGACGCTGCGCGGGCTGCTCGGCGCGTTTCGCGTCGGTGTTCTTGAGCGGGCGTCGATCACGCTGCCGACGGGTCAGGATCTACCGTCGCTGCTTGCGCGCGCGAGCGGCATGGACAGGAGGGCGCTGATCGCTCTTGTCGGCGCGCTGTTGGGCGGCGCGCTGCTTGCCTTCGCCTATTCGAGCCGCAGCTTCCGGGCGAACTTCGACTACACCTTGGGCGGCGTCGTCGTCGGACTGGTCGTGATCGGCGGATGGCTCGTGAGCGGCGTGATCGGACACGTCGCCGAAGATCCGAACACGCTGCAGGAGGCCTTCGTCGCCACCAATACCGGCCGAATGGAATCGTTCTCCTTCGTCGCGCCGCTCGCCTACACGCTCGAATATTTCATGCTGTGGACCGACAAGTCCGAGATCATCACCTATGGGATCGCTTCGGTGGCCGGCGTGATTGCCGGGTCGGGGGCTTTTGCCATCGCGAGCGGGCAGTTCCGCTGGGAGGGCTTTCGCGATGCCGAGGACACGGCGAACCACATCGTCGGCGGCCTCCTCATGGGGTTCGGCGGGATCACGGCGCTGGGCTGCACGATCGGACAGGGCATTTCCGGTTTTTCCACGCTCGCGCTCGGCTCGATGATCACGTTCCTGGCGATCATCGCCGGATCAGCCGTGACGATGAAGTATCAGTACTGGCGTGTCGGCAGAGGACGGGCATAGCGGAAGCGGATGCCGCGTCCCTCGAGATGATCCTCGATGAGACCGAGGTACTCGGCGGAGGTGTGCTGGACTACATGGACGGGCTTCACGGGCGCCCCGACCGCGAATCGCCCTCCGACCGGGGATTCGTTTCCGAGGGGTGCGTCGCCGCTGCTTCTCCAATCGCTCGCTCGACCGCGGCGCGGAAGTCCGCAGGCGACACGCTCAACATGCCGACTTCGGCGGTGGCAAAGAAGCGATCGATCGCCGCGCCGGCATCGTTCACTGCAACACTGCGCAGCGCCGCCTCGAGATCGAAGATCGTCCGCGGCGGCGTGATGAAGAAATCGCCAGTGACGAGCAGCTCGCGAATTCGATTCGGAAGGCGTCCCTCGAGACGCACGTACGCGGTAATGGTCCCTCCGGCACCGGTATGGCTCCCGGAGCGCACGTCGGGCGACGCGTCCGGAACGTCGATCTCGCCGACGAAAGCGTCCGTTCCGATTTCCTCATCATGGTATCGATCCGCCAGCGCTTCCTCCTCGATGCCGATTTCGCCGCGCACGGGCTCGATGCCGAGGCGCTCGGCAAAGCCTTCCAGCAGCGCGTTCTGGACCACATCGATGCGCGGCGCCGATCCGAGCAATGCCTTGAGCGTGACCACGCGCTCTGCGGCGGAGTCGAGCGCCCGCTTGGCGAGCTTCGCTTCCGGGACGTTGAGCGCGGCAACCATTCGCTCGGGATTCATGTCGACGAGCACCGTGCCCTGATAAAAAAGCGTGTCCCCGTCGAAGAACCCGCCCGTGCCCGAGAGCTTTCGACCGTCCACTTCGATGTCGTTGCGCGGACGATACCTCGCCTCTACGCCCAGTCGGGCGAGCCCCGCGGCCGCCGCCTCGCAGATCTCGCGCGCCAGATCGCCGAGCGAGGCGATGCCCAAGGTCGCCCGATGGAACACGAGCTCCCAGCCGAGCTGGCCTTCGTCGAAATAGATCGCGCCGCCGCCGGTGATGCGCCGCGCGATGCCGATGCCACGCGCGCGGCAGTAGTCGAGTCTGATCTCGCTCGACAGCGCCTGATGGCGGCCGACCAGTGCCGTCGGCGGGAAACGCAGGAATCGGATTGAATCAGGAATGCGCCCGCCCCGGTGCGCGTCGATCAGCGCCTGATCGAAGGCGATCTGACGCCGGCCGTCGCGCAAGCCGGTGTCGATCACCCGGAAGCGCTTCGACCTCACCTCACGCCTTGCGCTCCACGATGCGCAGCTGGCGGCGGATCTTGGCGAGGTCGCCGCGATTCGGCGGAAACGGATAGCTCGCGACGTTGCTCGGCGGCGAATCGCCGTAGGGCCGGTCGCACGCGGAGACGTCATCGGCGAACTTGCCCGGACAGCCCGAGGTGCGGAACGCCACGCCAGCGTCGATCACTTGCTCGAGCTCCCGTGCCGGCACGCCGAACTGCGTGACGCGCCCGTTGCCGTCGAACGCCATCTGCTCGACGCGGACGCCGCGATAATCGATCAGGTAGCGGGCGAGCTGCACTCGGCGCCACTGGTCGCGCGGCGTGGGCGGCAGGTGATCCATCAGCGAGCCTTTCTCCGGGAAGAAGCAGAACATATGGCTGTGGCCGCCGAGATCGACGAGCTGCTGGACGAGCGTAAGCGCCTCCTGCTCGCTCTCGCCCATGCCGATGATAATGTGCGCGCCGAACTTCTTCGGGCCGAAGATATCGCGCGCATCCATCAGGATTTCCCAGTACTTTCTCCACGAGTGCGGAGACTGCACGCCACGCCCGCGCGTCCGGTCGAAGATCTCCGGCGTCGCCGCGTCGAGCGCGACGGTGAAAATGTCGGCACCGAGATCGCGCAGGCGCTTCACGTCCTCCCGGGCCATGGTGGTCGGATTGGACAGGATCGATACTGGGATCGCCGATGGATCGATGCGCGCCGTCCAGGCTTTCAGCACGCTCACCGTATCGTCGTCCGAGCGCGGGTGCGTGATCATCGAGATGCACATCCGGTGAAAAGGGCTTCGGTCGCCGTCGCGCGCGACGATCTCGATCGTCTGCTCGAGCGGCACCGCCGGCCAGTCGACGCGGATGAAATTGCGGTCCGCATAGTCGCGCTCGGCTTCGCGGTGGCGAGCGAGCCCGCAGTACGCGCAGTTCGCGCGGCACCCTTCGGGGTAGGTGAGGAGCAGGTTCAGGCAGCGCGTGCATTCGCAGCGGTGCATCCGGCCCTGCATGACGCCGAGCGTGATGGCGGCCGCCGTCGACATCTGCACGTACTCGGGCGAGCGCATGTGGGGCGTCAGCACGTTGTAGTTGGGCAGGTACACGCCCCGCGGCGCGACGTTCGCGGCGACCACGCGCGCGCCCATGCGCGCTTCACGCGGGATCGTCGCCGGCGCGCGCGGCTGCATACGATCGAAGGCGTTGAAATCGTGTGGCTGCCCGGGTGAGGCCGGCGCCACCACGGCTTCCGGTCGTTGACAGCTCATCGTTACTCTCCTCGTTGCGCCGCCCAGTATTCCGGATACGCGATCCAGCCGCGGCGTAACGCCGCGCCGTCGACCGCGCCAAGGTTCGCTGCCGAGGCGAGCTCGCGCCTGCGCCGCACGCCACGATCGAGCGAGGCGCCGAGAACGCAGCGCAATTCGTCTTCGTAATCGCACGCGGCGTCACGATCGCCCGCCACGATGGCGGCTGCCGCTTCGCCGGCAAGTCCACCTGAATAAACGGCCGCTGCGATGCCGGCGCCGGTGACCGGATTGGCAAGGCCGGCCGCGTCGCCGGCGAGCAGCGCCTGCGTTCCGGCGAGCGCTCCGCATGGGTCCAGCATGCCGCCCACCGGTATCGCGCCGCCGGTCATCCCGAGCACGTCCGCCCCCACGCGACCGCGGGCGATCAGCATGTCATGCAGCTCCTCGACGATCGCCTTCAAACGGCCCTTGGACGCCGGCTCAACGCCAGCGCCGACGTTCGCGACCGCGCCTTTCGGAAACAGCCATCCGTAACCGCCGGGGATCGACAGCGATAGAAATACATCGGTCGCATCGTGCGGTGCGACGAGCGGCACGGTAATCTGACGCGTCTCGACCAGCGACGCATTGATCCGACCGATCGTCCGGCCGACGACCGAGCGCGGGCCGTCGGCGCCGACAATGACTCTCGACGCAATGACTGTTCCGTCGGAAAGCACGACGCTACCGTCCGCTGCGATCGTATGCACGCTTACGCCGAAACGGCTTTGCGCGCCCGCGTCGATCGCCTGTTCGACCAGCGCCGCGTCGAACGCGGCGCGATCGAGCATCTGGCCGGGAAACGGCCTCGTCACGTCCGGTGGACCGTCGCCGACGAAAGTGACCATCGCTGCGATCCGCTGGCACACCGACGGCGCCAGCGTATCGATTTCGATGCCTATCATCGCCGGCACGAATTCGGCGCACTGCACCGGGCGTCCCGCTTCGTGGCGACGGTCGACGGCGACCACCCGCGATCCGCGCCGCGCCGCCGCGGCCGCCGCGCACGCGCCTGCCGGGCCCAGCCCGACGACGACTACGTCGGCGCGCTCGACGCTCACGACGCGCCAACCGCAATGCGCGGATGGATCTTGATCGTTCGTCCGGTCTTGATCGAGCAGCACGCATGCTCCTGCACGGCTGGACGGCCGAGCGCCTGCGCCACTGCGAGCGTGCCTTCTGCGGGGAACGCAATGCCGTCGAGACCCGCCGCCACGGCATAGGCGTCGGTAACGCGGCGGTGCATTCCCGGCGGCCGCGCGCAACCGAGCAGCACTTCGTTCTGCCTCATCCGGCCACGCGCGTCGAGAAAAATTCGCCCGACGTCCTCGGCGCGTGGCATCTCGAAGGTTCCAGGCTTCGCGTAGAACGGCATCACGACGACCAGCACCAGCGAACGGATGGCGTGTCGGCTGACGATGTCGAGCGCGCGTGGCTCGCCGACAATGCGGCCGTAGTGCAGGCCGATCACGATGTGTGGAACCACGTCCATCGAGGTCGCACACAGCGCAGCAAGGGTCGACTCGAAATCGTCGACAGGGCGATCGAGATGATAGACGTCGCGAATCGTCTCCTCCGATCCGATCACGTCCATCATCGCCGTGTCCACGCCCGCCGCCTCCATCAGCTTTGCGCGGCGCTCGTCGGTGAGCGCTGAATGGATCGCGACCTTCAAGTACGGAAAGTCGCGCTTGAGCCTCTCGATCACCGGGTAGAAGCGCTCGTACCGGATATCGTTGCGCTTGGTCGATCCACCGGAGAGCAGGAATCCGCGCAGATCCTGCGCCGCGATCAGGTCACGGACCTTGCGCTCCAGCATCTCCGGAGAGGTGGCCGGAATCATGGGTTCGAGGATCTTTGCCTGGCAGTGGTCGCACATCAGCGCACAGCCGCCGGCGGTGACCGAAAACGCCGGGAACGCATTATTGCCGCAGCCTTCGATGTCGCAGCTCGAATACGCCTTGAACGTCGGCGTCGAAAAGCGGATTTCGCGGCCGGCGACCTCAGGCTGCGCGCGTTCGCAATCGGCAATAAGCGACGCGTCGAGCGGGGCGTCCTCGAGCTCCTCTATGGCGGCAAGCCTCTCGAGCCAATTCATCGGCTGTCGGCGGTGAGGCGCATTACACGGGCTCGAGCTCGCACACTCGCGCAGTCGCCCGGTCCCGCAGCGTCCAGATTTCGTCGCGCACGCGATCGTGCGTCCGTACGTCCGCCAGCGTCGTGATCCAGAGTGGATCGACATCCTCGTCGTCGATCAGGTCGCAGGAGAGTCCGCGCAGCCACTCGCTCGCGAGTTCGGGCAACCGTTCGGGGATCGCGCGCCTCGACAGCCGGGCCCAGATTCCGGTCCAATACCGCGCGAGCGTCCAGGGGTTGTAGCCGCCGCCGCCGAGTACGACGGCACGCGGTGCGACCGCGACGATGCGCTCGATCGCGTCCCACAACGCGACGTTGGTGAGTGCCATCGACGCGAGCGGGTCGCCGGCAAGCGCGTCGGCTCCACAGGTCAACACAAGCGCCTCCGGCGCAATCCGATCGACGAGCGGAAGCACGACGTCTCCGACGAGCAGTTCGAGCTCGGCGTCGTGGAATCCCTTCGGCACCGGCAGATTGACCGCGCGTCCGCCGCCGATGTCGTCGGCCGCCCCCGTATGCGGCCAGCGGCCAGCCTCGTGGATCGAGATCGTATGCACGCGCGGATCGTTGGCCATCGCGTCCTGCACGCCGTCGCCGTGATGCGCGTCGAGGTCGACATAGAGCACGGATTCGACGCCGGTGCGTAGCAGTCGCAGGATCGCGAACACAGGGTCGTTGAAATAGCAAAAGCCGCTCGCGCGGTCCCGGCGGCCGTGGTGCGTTCCGCCGGCCGGGTGGAACGCGACCCGTCCGGTGAGCGCTATGTCGGCGGCGAGCATCGATCCGCCGACAGCGGTCGACGCGCGTTCGAATACGCCAGCGAACAGCGGGTTTTCCATGGTGCCGATCGCGAAGCGCTCGCGCGTGGCAAAATCGACCGCTCCCGCCGTGGTCGCAGTGCGCAGCGCGGCGACATAGTCGGGTGTATGGAACCATTCGAGCTCATCCGTGCTCGCTCTTGGGCTCGTCACATATTCGCCCGGCTCGAACCAGCCGAGCGCACGGATCATGTCCACCACCGACTCGACCCTCGGAATCATCAGCGGATGCAGGCGGCCGTACGCCGCCTGTCGATAGATGTCGTGGCCGACGAACGCCGCCGGGTAGTAGCAACGCGCCATGCCAGCCGCCCCAGCGGCGATCATCGTGGCGGTCGAAGCGCTCGATTGCGCAGTTGCCGGCCGCGGCGCGTCACTTCTTCTTCAGGAAGAACGTAAACTCGCTTGCCGTCCCCGACTGCGACAGCAACGAGTTGCCGGTCTGCTTCGAAAACGCCTCGAAGTCCTTGACCGACCCCGGGTCGGTCGAGATGATCCGCAGCACCTGGCCGCTCGCCATGTCGGTAAGCGCCTTCTTCGCCTTGAGAATAGGCAGCGGGCAATTGAGGCCGCGGGCGTCGAGTTCCTTGTCGAAATTCATGGCTTCCATAGCTTCCCCGAATCGGTTTTAAATATTAGCAATCTCTAATACTAATGCGGAGCTGTCAAGCCCTCACCGCCGTCGACGCCCGCCGGCCCTCCTCTAGATGGTCGGCAACGAGCTCCAGAAGGCTCCCCATCGGCTTGTCCCACTGGAAATGCGCGCTGCCGTCGTCGAACGTCTGCCGGCAATTGGAACAACTCGTCAGCAGAAGTTCGGCGCCGGTGGCGCCCATTTGCTGCATCTTGATGCCGAAAGCCTTGTAGCGGAGGTTGTCGGCACGCCGGTTGGCGATGACCCCGCCGCCGCCACCGCAGCAAAAGTTGAGCGCGCCCGAATCACTGGTCTCGCGCAGGTCGACGCCGAGGGCGCTGAGCACCGCACGCGGGGCCGCCGTCGCGCCACCGCACCGCGACACCTGGCACGGGTCGTGAAACGCGATCGACTTCCGGAGCTTGGAGACGCGTATGCGACCGCTGGCGATGTTTTCGGCAAGAAATTCGGAAATGTGGAGCACGCGAAACGGCAGCGGCCGCCCGAGCAGATTCGCGCCCTGCCAGCGCAAGGCCGTGTAGGCATGGCCGCACTCGGGCAGCAACACCATT
The DNA here is from genome assembly GCA_963828665.1 of uncultured beta proteobacterium. Lineage (GTDB taxonomy): Bacteria > Pseudomonadota > Gammaproteobacteria > Burkholderiales > Casimicrobiaceae > PALSA-1003. Next base: position 48,703 of record CAWHFL010000014.1, on the reverse strand, counting down.
TTCGCGCCGCACGCTATTGCCGCGTCGATCAGCTTCATCGTCATCTGACGCTGCCACTCGACGTTGCCTGAAAGCATGCCGAAATTGGTCGCCTCGTACCCGGCGCTGGACACGGTCCACGAGTACCCGGCGTTGTTCAGCACGCGGGCGGTGGCCACGAGCGATGTCGGGTATTTCATGATCTCGATCGACGAGAACGTGACGAGCACTTCTGCTTTGGGCTCGTCTACGTGCATTTCGACGTCGTAGTCGTCGGCGAGCCATTCGAGGCGCTCCTTCAGCACTTTCGGCGTGGCGCCCAGCGGGCTGCCTTCGTGCGCAGCGCGCTCCGCAACCGCCCACAGCTCGTGCGGCACGAGGCCCGCCTCGAACATCGCGTGCCGGGCGAGCCCGACCAGGCTTGCAATGTCGATGCCCATCGGGCAGACCATCGTGCAGCGCCCGCACATCGTGCAGGCGTCATAGATCAGTTCCTGCCAATCCTCAAGCTCTGCGACGGTGATCGCCGGCTTGAGGTTGAACGTCCGATACAGCCAGGCGAACGGGCCGGCCTCGCGCTTGTACGCCTGCTTGAACGGCTCGAGCTTCCAGATCGGGGTGTACTTCGGGTCGCGCGTCGAAAGATAGAAATGACACGCCTCGGCGCAGTTGCCGCAATGGATGCACGACTCGAGGTAGAGCGCGGCGGTGCGGCCGAAGTCCTTCGCGAAGCCCGCCGTCGCTGCCGCGAGCCGATCGGCATCGCTGCGTTCGCCCTGCTTGTCGTAACGCACCGCGGGGTCTTCGACGGTCAGCCGCGGGCTCGCAAGATCCAGCGGGGGTGAAGAGCCATTCATAGCGCCGCTCCCTTACGCGCGAATGCGGCCCCGGTGGTACCGCGCGCGAAGAACACGAGGAAGGTGTGAGCGAGCTTGGAAAACGGCAGCCAGACAAGTAGCAGCTCGAGGCTCAGCAGGTGGATCGCGACCGGAACCGGGTTGAGGGGATTTGGCGGGTACGGGGAATCGAACGAGAGACTCAACACCGCCATGCCGGTCACCATCGGCAGGATGGTGATGACCCAGCTCGCGTAGTCGTCGAAATTCGAAAGCAACCGCAATACCGGTGAGGCGAGCCGGGCCATCAGTGCGTAGATGAGCCCGACAAACACCAACGCGACGGCGACGACGAACAGCCAGCCGGGGACCGCGGGCCATGTGAGCCCCGTAAGGCGTCGGATAAACGCGATGTGCGGGACGAACCCGAAGAAGACCACGGCAAGCCCGAGATGGTAGCCGTATGCGTTCACCGTACCGACTAACGTCTGATCGCGGAAAGTCTTGTGGTGCCACATGCGAGAAACGATCGCCCTCGCGGCGCCCACGATCACTGCATTGCTGCGCGGCTCGGAGAAGTCCGGCTTGACCGGGCGCCGAAAAATGCCGTACAGCCTCCAAGCGATGCCTACGACGAAGACGGTGAGCGAGACGGCAAGCCCCGGCCCGCGCGCAAACTCGAGAAATTCCATCGGACAATCTCCTTCGTGATCGATGATAACGAAGCAGACTGGCCACGGCTTGACGGCGGTCAAGCTCGCCCCGATCAGCGCCGGTGATGACCGTGATGATCGACTGCGAGTGCGCGCACGGCAACCCGGTGAATTGCGGTGCGACGAAGTGACGAAAGCGATGTCGCTCCGCGCTTCGCCAGCCAGCGCGGCCACGGCGCAACCGGGGTCAACTGGCGTGTGCGCGGCCCGAACGGACTCTTCCCACAATCGATCGCGTTATGCTGGTCTCTTGACGCAATGCGTGCGGAGCTTCTCCCCGAAGCGGAGCATGAACTGCAGGGTGCGCTGACTGTCGGCGTCGCGCATGAGCGTCCACAGACCGCCTACGCCGCCCCGCGGCGCGGGCGCCGTTGCCGTTTCCCCGGCCGCCATCTCCAAGCAGCCCAGCATCTGCTCCAGCATGTCCATCCGTCCGAGCAGCTTGGGCAGCAGGGTCGCCACGCGCTCCAGCGCGCCAGAGGCTTCCATGTGCTCCATCATCTCGATCAGCCGCACGACACCACCGCGATTCAGGCGATCGAGAAGGGACAAGCCTTCGCCGACCGTCTCGGCGAGCCGGCCGACCATCTCGTCGGTCAGCGCATCCTCCGCCGAGCCGTAGACCCGCGCGAGCTGCACCAGGCGGTTCAGATCACCGTCGGCGACCATGCGCGACAGCGCCGGCAGCGCGTTTTCAAGCCCGGAGCGGTTTACCTGATCGAGCAGACTCAAGCCGCCGCTGACCGTTTCGGTTATGCGCCCCACCATCTCGTCGGTCAACGCATCTTCCGCGGAACCGTACACGCGCGCGAGCTGAACCAGGCGATCGAGGTCGCCATTGTTGACCATCTGCGCGAGCGCGGGGATCGCCTTGGCGAGTCCGGCACGGTTGACCTGGTCGAGCAACTCCATCGCCTCGCCGGCGGTTCCCGCCAGGCGGGTCACCATGTCATCGGTCAATGCGTCGCGCGCCGCTTCGGTTACGCGGCGAATGTCCTGGCTCGTATCAAGAACTTCGGTTGCCGGTGTGCTCATGGGACCTCCGCTTCACAGCAGTCCGCGTGCCGACGCCCAGTACAGCTTGTTGTAGGCCATCTTGAACCAGTGCACGGCCCGGGTCGGCGCTTTCGGATCGGGTGGAGTCTGGTAATTGAACATCGCGTAAGTTGCGCGATCCTTGCCCGCTTCGATGAAGCAAAAGACCTTGCCGTCGTAGTCGCGCACCGGAGCCCCCATCTTGACCATGGCGGCGATGTTCTCGCCCAAGGTGTCAGCCTCGAAGTGCGCCGTCGAGCCGGCCTTGCTGATCGGCAGATTCGTCGTGTCGCCCAGGACGAAGACATTGTCCCGGCCTTCCATGTTCAGGCGGGTGCGGTTGGTTGGAATCCAGCCGCGCTCGCCGAGCTTGTTCTTCTCGATGACCTCCATGCCGCGGTGAGCCGGAATGCTGATCAGCAGGTCATAGTCGGTTTCGGAGTCTTCTTCGCTGTGGACGATCTTTTTCGCCCCGTCGACCGACTTGAGATTGAACAACGTCTCGTAGGTAATGCCGAGGCGATCGAACTCCGGCGCGGCCCACTTGGCGACGTTCTCCAGCGTGTGCACCCGCCCGATCGGGTACGTGTAGTGAATCCTGGTCTTGTCGAGGATGCCGCGGTCCTTGAAATAGTCGTGGAGCATGAACGCGATTTCCAGCGGCGCCATCGGGCACTTGTGCGGTACGCCCATGGCGATCACCACCTTGCCGCCCTGGAACTGTTGCAGCCTGCGCAGCATCTTGAGCGCGGATTCCTCGGTATAAAATGATTCGGAGTTCTCCGCGAGGCCTGGCGTCTCTTCCGGCATCGGCCGGGAGCCCGTGGCGATCGCCATAATGTCGTAGCCGTGAACCTTCCCGCTCTTGGTCTTGACTTCGTTCTTGTCGAGCCGGAACTCCTCGACAGGATCGACGTGGAAGGCAATGCTCGGCTCGAGCAGCCGCCGCTGATCGCGGTAAAGCTCGTCGGGCGTGGTCCGCCCGACTGCCAGATAGAGCAAGCCTGGCTGATACATATGTCGCTCCGACGCGGACAGCATCGTGATACGCACCTTGCCACTGTTGAGCTCGACGCTCAGCCGGCGAGCCAGATTGTTCGCCAGGATGGTGCCGCCCATCCCGCCACCGACGATCAATATCCTCATTGCTTTCCTCCTGCTGACTCGTTATCTACTTGGCCTTGCGCACGATGACGTGCCAGACGCCGTTCTCCTCCCGCGTATCGAGGAGGTCGTGCTTGACCTTGCGAATCCACTCGGGGATGTCGTTTGCCGAGCCCTTGTCGGTCGACAGCACTTCCAGCTCGTCGCCGACCTGGACCATCTTCATGGCCGCGATCAGCTCCATGAGCGGTCCGGGACAGAAACTTCCCCGCGCGTCCACGATTCGTCGATTGGCCATCACGCCGCTCCCACCCCTTTCGCCGCTAGAAGGACCACACCTGACCTTCGGCGGCTTCGTCGAGAAATTTGGTGAGGCCCATGGTTTCGGCAACGTAAGGCTCGAGCTGTTCCTGCTGCAGCCCGAGAATATCCATCGCCATCGAGCAGGCGTAAATCTTCGCGTCGCCCAGTTCCACCGCCTGCTGGAACAACTCGTCGAACGGCGGCACGTTCTTCTTTTCGAGCAGCCGGCCGACCGCGCCTTCGGGTTCTGCGTGCTTGGGGGCGTTCTTGCCGAAATACGGCAGCGCATTCATCGACAGAAACACTCTGACGTCACTGCCGCCGACCGCCGCCACTGATGCGACCATTGCCGCCATCTGCAGCTTTTCTCGACTGCCCGATACCACCACGATGCTCTGTCTGCTGCTCATCGCTTTCCGCTCCCCGGCGCGAACCTATCGGGTGTCGGGCGAGCTCGAACCGAGCCCCTTCCGGCGACATCTAAGTTTATATCTTAACGGGGTCCAGTGAACGCCGTGTTGATGCAGGTCAAAGCCGACCGCCGTGGTGCACGGTTATGCGCCCTCCGGCCCTGGCTCAGGGCGCGAGGGGTCAGCGGACGGCCTACCTCGGCCCGCGACCACGCGCGCGCCGCGGCGCAGCGAGCATTCATGCACCTGGACAGCGCGATGGAGATCCTGACCGAGGCAATCAGGGGAACGCACCGACCAGGGCTAGAGACCTCTCCCTGGGCCTGACCCCCTGGCTACGGATTGAAGCACTTCGAACGCGGCGCCCAGCTCGTTGATGTCGGAAGCGGCGTCTTCAGAAATAAATCCTATCAACAGTCGATTGTCGCGGGCCCCGCTCAACCTTTGCCAGCCGTGCATGGCGCGCAAAGCCAACTTGGAATTCGTGGTAAAGCTGCCGATGCTGTACGCGTAATAGACGTGGCGCAGTTGGTGACCTTTGTCGCGCTGCCAGGTCGAATGCAACAGCTCGATGCAGCCCGAGACAGCGCAAGCGGTCTCATGCTGGACTTGTTTCTCGCGCCAGACCTTTCTGTCGCCGGGCGCAAGCCCCGCCTCCGCCAGCTTGGCGTTCGACAACAAGGGTTCGACGACTGCGACCTGCATCTCGCGCCCGTTCCGCCGGTAGCTGAGGCGGATCGACTCGCTGCGGCCAGACTCTTCAGTCGACCAGACGGCCGCCGGCGCGGCGAGCTCCCATCCGACAAGGCCGGGTCGAATGACACGCGATAGGTGACGCCCGGTGAGGTATCGAAGGTCTACCGAATCCCGCCGATGCCTCCGGTGCCGACCAGGTCGAGACTATTGTGGCCGGCGGAGGGATTCCAGCCGCAGGGCGGCCCGCTCTCCCAGTCGATATTTCCGACCGAGACAGTCCATCCGGTAATTCTCGTATCGTTCGCCGGAATGTTGAACGTGTTGCACGGATTGGGTGGTCCTTGCTCGAAGCCGCCATTCTGAAACGGCGCGCACCACGACGCGCCGGCAAGCGCAGCCAGCAGCAATCCGGTTGCCAACCTGATCATCGTTACCCCCTGGTTCCTGGCGCGGTTCCCCACGATCCCAAACCGTCCCGGGGCTTCGGATCGACCTCGGCGCAGTGTAGGGGAGAGCGGTGCAGGGGTAAATCGCGCGGCGCGGCCGACCGCACGAATTCGGCGCGTCGCCGGTCGACGCCCAAAGCGCCGCTTGCGGGCGGCGATGGACTAGCGCTGTGCGGACTGGGTGCCGCGCGCCTCGCTGGCGCGCTCGGCGCGGATCACGCGCTGGGCCTCCAGGCACCAGTGCTTTTTGATGCTGTGCCATACGTCGGCCGCCCAAAGCACGTGCGCGTCATCGCCGCCGGGAATCTTCGCCGTGTCAACGTTCTTGGCACCGGTATAGGCGTTGATCCATTCGCGCTTGTCAGGCTCGTTGACCAGGTAATCGGTGCTGGGCACGAACACGTGGCTGTATCCGATCGGCAGATTGACGTTGCGTACCTGCGCATCGCCGGTCTGCCGGTACAGATCCGTCTCGCTGGCGCCGGACGGCGGAGTCAGTGCAATCGGATCGCCGGCGATCGAGTATCCGGTGAATTCCTCGACGGTGTCGGGAATCGATCGCAGTCGTCCGGCAAGCCCCCAGTCGGTCGGCGCCCAGAATTCCAGGCCGCCGGCGCCGACGACCGATGCATATGAAAGCTTGAGGCCGACAACCGGCCGCTGGGCGCGGGCGATCGGATCATAGATCGTCTGGCGATTCTCCGGCGAGTCGGTGACCGGATTCCAGACCCTGACGCGATCGCCGAAATCGCCCGCCAGCTCGTGCAAAACCTTCACCGTTTGCATGCCGCCCTGGCTGTGCCCGATCAACATTGGACGCATGCCGTCGTGTTCGTAGTACCACGCCAATTCGCCGGCGACGCGCTCGCTGCTGCCGTAGGGATTCTGCGACCACTCGCCGGTGCGCGGATCGCGAATCCGCGCTTCCGGATAACCCATGCCGACCAGAAATCTCCCGAACGATTCCATCACCAGGTAGACGCCGGCGACGCCGCCGTGGACGAGCACGATGCGCGGAGTCGGGCCGGCCGCGAGACTATCGCGTACGTCGGCGTCGCTGATCCGGTTGGGATCGAGCGCGAGGATGCGGTTCTCGATCGCGCGTCGCGACTCCTGCGTGAGCTGCGTCGTGTCCCCGGTCGCGGCCAGATGGGCGGCCACGAGTTCGTTGCGACCGTCGATGACAGCAGGAGAATACGACGTCGTCGCACAGCCGGCCACGGCCAGGGCGACGACGGAAAGTCCGAGCGCTCTCTGGAAGATCTTGACGGTATTGTTGATTTTGGTCATCGCGACTTCCCTTCTTTTGGAGAAGTCTCGCGCAAGGACAAAGGCATCGCCTATCGGCCGAATGCTCTTTCGCTTGTCCGATTCCTACTTGCGCCGTGCAGGACGGACGCCTACACGGGAGAAACCGACGCTCAGTCCGCGGGCCGACAGCGCAGCAGGTTCATGGCATTCATGCTGCAGACGATCTCGCTGCGCTGATTCAGTGCCTCGATCAGCGTGCGCACGATGCCACGATCGGGCTTGGACCGCGATCGCCTGGCTTCGATGACGGTCACCCGGATGCGCAGCGTGTCGCCCGGACGCACGGGCTTGAGCCAACGCAGCTCATCGATGCCGGGAGAGGACATGCTTGCGACACTCGACAGATAATGGTCGACGAACAGGCGCATCATCAGCGCCGCCGTATGCCAGCCGCTCGCGATCAGGCCGCCGAAGGGTCCTCGTGTCGCCGCCGCCACATCGACATGAAACGGCTGCGGGTCATACATTCGCCCGAATGCGAGGACTTCGGCTTCCTTGACCGCAACCGTGCCGTACTCGTACGTCGACCCGACGGCGTAATCCTCGAAATAGCGCTGGTCGATCGGAACGGTGAAATCCGGCGCGCTCATGACCGGCGTCGCGCGGTTACCGACTGATACGTCAAACGAACTTGCCGACGCGACGGACGGTGTCACCGAGCCCGTCCGGCGGAAACGGAACGACCAGCGTGATGAGCTTTGGCCGGTAGGCTTCCTGCGCACTCGCGCCGGCCCCGAGCAGCGCCAGCGGCGACAGTCCCGACACGAAGCCCGTACGAGTAAGCATCAGGCAAGCAGCCAAAACACCAAGCCGCCGAGCAACAGCCACTTGACCGCGTAATAGGCGAACCTGCTCTTGCGCTTCAGCGCCCTCCCGGGAAGCCGCAGGTAATAGGCGAAGCCGAACAGTCTGTTCAGCACGCCGACCTGGTCACCTGCCACGTTCTCGGTCTGGCTGGCGCGGATGACGGTCGCCTTGTACCAGTGATTGATCTTGGTCATGACGCGGCTGGTCAGCGGGCGCTCGACGTCGCAGAACAGGATCACGCGCAGCGTATCGGTCTTGTTCTCCGCCCAGTGCATGAACGTCTCGTCGAAAATGACCGCCTCGCCGTCGCGCCAGCTGTAGGCCTCGCCATCGACGAAAATGCGGCAGTTGTCCGAGTTCGGCGTCGACAGGCCCAGGTGATAGCGCAGCGATCCGGCGAACGGATCGCGGTGCTTGCCCAGATCGCCGCCGGGAGGCAGCAGCGCGAACATCGCCGCGTTGACCGACGGGATCGACTGCACCAGCGCGACCGTCTTCGGGCACAGCGCCTTGGCCGAGTCCAGCGGCTCGTCGTACCATTTGACGTAGAAGCGCTTCCAGCCGCGTTTGAAGAACGAATTGAAGCCCAGGTCGTTGTATTTCGCCGCGGCACGGATATGCCCCTCGTCGAAAAGCTGCAGGGCTTCTTCACGCAACACCTGCCAGTTGTCCGACAGCGGCTTGAGCTCCGGAAACAGCTTGACGTCGACGTACGGCCGGTTCGGCACCGCCGAGAACATGTACATCAGCACGTTGTACGGTGCCATGAATGTCGAATGGTCGGTCAGCTGGCGGTAGAAGCGGTGCCGTATGCGGCCGCGAAAATGGACGTACATTCCCGACGCGAGGAACGCGTAAAGGATGAAAAGCTTCGGCGCGAGCAGATTGGGGAGGTGCTCGATCATATCGGGTCTTCGTCTTCGTCTTCGCTTGCGGCGGCCATTATAGCCCCTGGGCTACGCGCACCCGCGCCGGTGCTCCGGCCGTTTGCGGCGCCCCGACACCACGCGCTTCCAGCGGCGGTGCACCCAGTACCACTGCTCGGGGTGACGCAGCACCAGGATCTCTATCATCGCGTTGTAAGCGCGGGTGTTGCGCAGGATTTCGTCGTTGACGTTGTCGCATTCGATCAGGGGCAGCGCTTCCTCGAAGCGCAGCACGTGCGAGCCGTCGGGCTCGCGCCAGCTCGACGCCGGCACGACCGGCGCGCCGGTTGCGAGCGCCATGATCGCGAGGCTCTTGAATGTTCCTGCCGGCTGCCCGAAAAAGTCGACAGCGATGCCGTCGGGGGGTGCTGCGTGCTGGTCGAATGGAAACACGACCAGGTCGCCAGCTTCGAGGCGCGCGAGGATCGCGTCGAGCGATCCGCGCTTGCCCAGCAACGCCGAACCCGCCCTGACGAAATCGCCTCGTCACCAGCGCGTCGAGCCAGCGCGGCCGGATCGCGCGCCGCACGAAATGAAAGCGGCCCCGCATGTGCGGAAAATGGCGAAGGCCGGCGATCGTCGCCACCTCGAAATTGCCGAAGTGCCCGGTAAGGACCAGCGCACCCTTGCCGCGGTCGAGCGCGCGCGCCAGCGCTTCGACGTTGTCGACCCGGATCAGCGCCGACTTGCGGTCGGCCGATAGCCAGCGAAAGCGGATGAACTCGCCGGCGAGCCGCGCAAGATGCGCATAGTGCGCCTGCGCCAGTCGGACGATCTCGGCTTCCGGCACTCCGGGGCCGAATACGCGGCGGAGATTTTCCAGGATGACACCACGGCGCAACGGCAGCAGGCGATAAAGGAGCCGCCCGGCCAGCGGCGCTTCCGAGCGCGCGGGAAGCGCCAGCGCAACCGCCGACGCGCTTACCCGGTCGTGCGTCAGCGACACTGCAATCGCCCGCAGGCGTTGCAGCCCCAGCAGCCGCTGCGCCCTGTCGCTGCAGACGACCTTGGGCGCACCGTAAGCATCGCGCTCGACCGAAAAATCGGCAGGCTCGATCTCCCCGAGTGCCAACTCGCGCGGGAAGAGTTTGGCGCAGGCTTCCTTGGCGGCAAAGCGCGCTGCGAGGCTAGCCGCCCGACCCGGCCCGTCACCGCTGTCGGCGAGTTCCTGCGGCGAGAAAATGCGGGTCAGGTCTTCGGCGGGCGTGTCGCGCAGCAGGCGCTCGATGCGCGCGATTTCGACGCTATCGATGCCACAGCGCGTCGGGTCGCCACCTTGCACTGCGAACGGGTCGGCGGCGCCGGCCATCCGGGGTCAAGGCAGCGCGCGGATGATCAGCGCGGAATTGGTCCCGGCAAAGCCCCGGCACAGGATCAATGCGGTGTCGCCCCGCGGCACCTGCGGGCCGGAGGAAACGCGCAGGCCCTCGCAGTCCGGGTCGAGCGCGCTTAGCGTGGCGATGCCCGGGACGACGCCCTCGCGAAGCGCCGCCAATGCAATCACCGCCTCCATGATGCCGGCCGCGGCGATCAGATGGCCGGTCGCCCACTTGAACGCCGTGACCGGCGGCGCCGCGCTGCCGGTCCCGAACACGCCGAGCAGCGCCGCCGCTTCCGACGAATCGGACAAGGGCGTGCCGTTGCCGTGGGCGACGACCATCCCGATGTCCGCGGGCGCCAGTCCTGCTTCGGCGAGCGCTTGCGTGATCGCGCGGCAGAGGCCGTCGCCGTCTTCGCGGATCGCGAGCAGGCCCTCGCCTTCGGCCGCGTAGCCGCCGCCGAGCACCTCGCCCAGCACGGCGGCGTTGCGCTTTTCGGCCGCCGCTTCGGTTTCGAGCGCGATCGCGCCGGCGCCCTCGCCGAAGACGCTGCCGCTTCGCCGCTGGTCGAATGGCCGCACGGTGTCGGAAGCGAGCAGCCCGCACTGGTGGTAGTAGAGCAGCATCTGCGGCTCGATCGGCGCGTCGTGTCCGATGGCGACGGCGCGATCGGCTTCGCCCTGGCGCAGCGCCTCGACCGCCTCGATCACCGCCAGCGTACCGCCGGCGCTGTGGTTGGTGATGCAGGCGTTGGTGCCCTTGAGTCCGTATTTGATCCCGACATGGCAGAGAACGTTGTTCGGCAGCGTGCGCAACAGCCACATCGGATTGACCTCGTTGCCGAGATCGCGACCGAATGCAGGGAGCTCGCCGCCGGATTCGCTCATCAACGGAAAATATTCGTACTGGGACATGTACGCGCCGCCGCCCGACCCGACATAGAGTCCGCTGCGATCGTTGAACAACGCCGAGGCTTCGCCGTCGGCGCCGTCGCGCACCGCCATGAAACCGGCCGCATCGATCGCCTGGCTGCCGGCGTAGAGGCCGAACATGTCGCTGCGCCGGATCAGCTTGTGCAGCTTGCGATCCTCGACCAGCGACCGCGGATTGAAGTCCGGCATTTCGGCGGCGATGCGCACCGGCCAGCCGGTCGTGTCCCATTGCGCGATCGGCCCTATCGCCGAATGTCCGTCGCGGACCGCCGCCAGCACCGCGATCGGCGTCCATGCCCGACGCGCAGACCGCGCCGGTGCCGGTGATCAAGATTTTCGGCCGTGGCATGACGTTAAGCGTCGTCGGACACTTCGTCCGGATGGCGCAGCGCCACGCAGCTGTTCGAACCGCCGAATCCGAACGAGTTGGACAAGGTCATCCGCACGCGCCGCTTGGTTGGCGCGACGACCAGGTTGAGCTCGCAATCGGGGTCGCGCTCGCGCAGGTTCGCGTTGAGCGGCAGCGCGCCGTACCGGATCGCCATCGCGCATACGGCGACTTCGACCGCGCCGGCCGCCGCGATCAGGTGGCCCATCGAGCTCTTGGTCGAGCTGACCGCGACCTCGGCAGTCCGGTCGCCGAACACCGTGTGAATGGCGGCGCTCTCGCTCTTGTCGTTCATGTAGGTCGACGTGCCGTGCGCGTTGATGTAGTCGACGTCCTCCGGCGCGGCGCCGGCATCGGCGAGCGCGGCGCGCATCGACTGGATCGGGCCGTCGCCATCGGGGGGCGAATCGGTGATGCGGTACGAAGACAGCGAATTGCCATCGCCGGCAAGCTCGGCGTAGATGTGCGCGCCGCGCCTCCGCGCGGACTTCCCATTCCTCGAGCACGACAAAGCCCGCTCCCTCGCCGAGCACGAAGCCGTTGCGCGTCGCGTCGAACGGCCGACTGGCGTGTTGCGGATCGTCGTTGTCGGCCGATACCGCCGACAAAAGGCAGAAGCCGCCGAGCCCGACGGGACTGATCATCGAATCGAACCCCCCGGCCAGCGCATAGTCGACACTGCCTCGACGTATCAGCTTGAGCGCGGTGCCGATCGCCTGGCCGCCCGAAGCGCAGGCGGTATGCACCGAGGTTGCGTAACCATGGATGCCGAAGCGGCGCGTCAGCAAGGCCAGCCCGGCCGTCGACTGACTGCGGCAGAACACGATCGGATCGGCTGCGGTCGGATCGCTGACCAGACGGTCGGCATGCAGCTCGCCGTCGGCCGCCGAATGGCGCTGCACGGCGGAAAGATCTTCGTACGCGACGCCCATCATGCCGGTTCCCACCGAGCAGCCCCAGCGCGTCGCCGTTGCCGGCGTCGGCGCGATGCCGGCATCTCGTATCGCCTGTTCGGCCGCGCCGAGCGCGAAGCGATGTGACCGATTGGCGAACTTGAGGAGCTTGCGCTCCGCTCCGAGCGCCGTCGCGTCGAAATCCTTGACCTCGGCCGCGATTCGCGTCGAAAAGCCGCTGGCGTCGAAAATGCTGATCGGCGCGACGCCGCTGCGCCCTTCGAGTAACGCGCTCCACGTCGTAGCCACGTCGTTGCCCACCGGTGTGACGAGTCCGAGGCCGGTGATGGCGACCCTGCGCCGCCGGTTCATGCGAGCACCTTCGCCGCCAGCTCGACCCGTGCAGTGGCGACCGCGCGATCGCCGACGTGGGCGCTCAGCGCGAAACTTGCCGTCGCTCCGTCATCGGCCGCCGGCAGCATCTCGACGTTGATGCCGACCCTTTGCCCGGGCGCGATGAACGTGCGCATCTTGACGTTGGTCATCCGCGAGGGCGCCATCGCCGCCGCGCCGGGGCGCGGTTCGTTCGAATTGGCGAGCTGGACGGCCAGGCGCATCTGGACGTCGAGCAGCAGCGTCGCCGGGAACACCGGACGCCGCGGAAAATGATCGGCGAAAAAAGCCGCTTGCTCCGGCACGTTCAGCGTGGCGTGCAGCGACTCTCCGGGCACCATCGCATCGATGCCGACCCCCACCGGCGCGACGCCGCGAAAACGGCCGGCTGTCGCGCCTCGGCCGCGCAACAGCGCGAAGCGCTCGCGCAACGCCTCCGGCGAATCGAACTCTTCGACCGGCAGCATCGGACCGAGGCAGTGTCTGAGCTCGATGACGCGCCTGCCGTTGACCTTCGCCGATCCGCCATAGGCGATGACGTCGTCGTCGCAGTCCTCGATGTCGACAGCGAGCTCGAGCAGATCGCCCGGCGCGACCTCGCCCTCGAACAAGGTTTCGGTCGCGAGTGCCGCGACCGGCCGCCCGCGGTAGCCGAGCTTGTCCATCGCGACCCAAGCTGCGAGCTGTCCGACGGCCTCGGCCACCAGGCAGGAGGGAAATCCGGAAATCTCGCGCGGCACCGCGTACCAGCCGCGCGCATGCGTCCCGGGCGCGAATTCGGTGATCCGGTCGACGAAGGAAAAGGCAGCAAAATGGTCGCTCATACAGCGGAAGTCGCGCTTCTCGTCAGGCCGCGGCCTTGGCTTCGCGCTGCGCGCTGATCACCAGCTTGCAGAACGTCTCCGGCGTGAACAGGCGCGGAATGTCGGCGACCTTCATCGGTGTCTTGAAGCGTTCGGTCGGAATCTCGGACAGATAGGACTTAAGCTGCGCGAGGCCCTTGTCGGTCACAATGCCTTTCTGCTCGAACTCGGCTTCGGGCAGGTCGCCGCGGGCGTTCTCGACGATCTTGCCGCGCGGAATCTTGATCTTGAAGGCCCGTTCGAGACGGAACACCATGTCGAGAAAATCGATCGACTCGGCATCGAGCCCCTCGATCAGCGACACGTCGAGCTTCACCTGGTCGACGTCGCAACCCAGCGCATCGGCCATCGTCTCGGCGACCTTCGGATAAACCGCCATGATTTCTTCCTTGCTTATCTCTTTTTGCGCCATGCTATTCACTCCATTTTGAAGCCGCCGTCGACGGCGACGACCTGTCCGGTCATGTAGTCCGCGTAACGCGATGCGAGAAACCACACCGCGTACGCGACTTCCTCCGGCTTGCCGTAACGCTTGAGCAGGATGCGCGATTTGACATGGTCACCGGCGAGATCGCGCACGTCCTGCGACATTTCGGTCTCGATCACTCCGGGTGCAACGGCGTTGACGGTGATCTTCCGCGGGGCTAGCTCGACGGCCAACGATCGCGTGAACGCGTTGATTGCGCCCTTGCTTGCCGCGTAGTTGGTCTGGCCGCGTCCGCCCTTCTCGGCACTGACCGACGAAAGGTTGATGATCTTGCCCGACCTCTGCATGATCATGTGCGGGATCACTGCGCGGGTGATATTGAACACGCCCCCGACGTTGGTGTCGAGCACGACACGAATGTCGTCATCGTCGAGCGCCGCCAGTTGGTTGTCCCGGATCACGCCCGCATTGTTGACCAGCACATCGATTCGCTCGGTGCGCCCGGCAATCCGCTCGACCGCGTCGGCGCACGCCTTCGCATCGCAGACGTCGACCTGCAGGGCCTCGATCGAGAGGCCCGCCGCGGAACCGGCGGCGACGACATCCGCCGCGGCCTGCGCGTTGTCGCGATAGAAGAACGTGACATCGGCGCCTTCGTCGGCGAGGAGCTCGACGATCGCGCGGCCGATGCCGCGGCTGCCCCCGGTGACGATCGCGACCTTGCCGGCCAGCCCGGAGTCGACTTTCATCGTCCGCTCATCCCGAAATGCAGAATCCGCCGTCGACGACCAGCGTGTGCCCGGTAATCATCGCCGCTTCGGGCAAACAGAGCAGGTAGACGGCGCCGGCGACGTCATCCGGCGTCAGCACGGGCCCGGCAGGGGTGCGCTTGGCGAAATTGGCCAGAAGCTCGTCGCGATTCGGAAAATGTTGCAACGCTTCGGTGTCGACGACGCCGGCGCTGACAGCGTTGACCCGGATGTTCTTCGGTCCGAGCTCCTGCGCCAGCGTGCGGACCAGCGACTCGAGGGCAGCTTTCGACGCGCCGATAAAGCCGTAGTCGGGCATCGCACGCGACGCGCCGAGGCTCGACATCGCGATAATGCGGCCGCCGTCGCGCATTTGTGGCACCGCATGCTGCGCGAGCAGCGCCAGCGCGAACGCGTTGGTCTCCATGCACCAGCGCCAGTGCTTGAGCGACATTTCCATCGCCGGCTTGAGGACGCCGCTGGCCGCGTTGCTGACGACGATGTCGAGGCGGTCGAAATGGGTTGCGATGGCGGCGAACATCTCGTCGACGCTTTCGGGCATGCCGACACTGGCCTGGAACGCGTACGCCCGACGTCCGGCTGTGCGAAGCTCGGCGCACAGCGCCTCGGCTTCATCGTGACTGTTGTAGTAATTGACGGCGACGTCGCAGCCGCCCGCGGCAAGCTTGGTCGCGATCGCGCGGCCGATACCGCGCGAGGCGCCCGTCACGAGCGCGACTTTTCCGACAAGGGGGCCTGACATCGGCGGTGGTTTGTGTGGTGGATTTGAAGGACGAGTCTCGCCCATACGCGCGACGCGCCGGCGGACAATCGATAATTATCGCCTGCTTCGCTCTACCGAGCAACCTCGACGCCCGGAGGAATCTGCCCCGGAGCCCGCGCCGCGGCAAGGCGATCGAGTCCGCGCGAGCGGCGTCCTTGCGCGAGGCAGGGTCCACCTAGGGGCCCGGCGGCGGGCGCGGCGCGCGCAGCAAGCGCTGCGCTTCAAGGCACCAGTGTTTCTTGATGCTGTGCCAGACGTCGGCGGCCCACATCACGTTGCTCGCGTCGCCCTCAGGCAGCGGCGCCCTGCCCGCCTTGTTGCCGGGGTCGAAATCGTTGATCCATGCGCGCATCGCGGCAGATTCGACAAGGTGCGCGGTTGCGGGAACGAAAACGTGCGAGTACTCCGCCGGCAGCGTCACGTTGTGCACGATCGCCTTGCCTGCGGCGTGAAATGTCTTGGCGCCTTCCAGTCCGGGCGCATCCCAGGCAAACAGATCCAGTCCGATCCGATACCCGGTGAATTCGTCGACGGTGTCCGGAATCGTGCGCACCACCGGAAGCACTTTCCAGTTCACCGGCATCGCCAGCGCCCAGCCTCCGGTGCCGACGACCGAGGCGTAGGCAACCGACACGCCGACGACCGGCCGCTGGCTGCCGGTTATCGGGTCGACAATCGTCGTCCGATCCTCGAAATGGCCGGTCAGCGGATCGAATACCTTCCGCTCCCGGCCGAACGTTCCCGCAAGCTCGTGCAGGATCGTGACGACCTGGATGCCGCCCTGACTGTGGCCGATCAGCATCGGCCGCACGCCGTCATGCTCGTAGTACCAGGCGATTTCACCCGCCTGCTGGGCACTGTCTTCGTAAGGGTTGCGCGAATAGGCGCCGCCGCGGGGATCGCGGATTTTCTGTTCCGGATAACCCATGCCGACCAGAAATCTCCCAAACGATTCCATCACTAGGTAGACACCGACGACGCCGCCGTGCACTTCGAAAATGCGCGGCGTCGGCCCCTTGGCGAGCGCATTGCGTACGTCGTCGTCGCTGATGTGCTCCGGATCGAGCGCCAGAATGCGGTTTTCGATGGCGGGATCGATCTTCAACGCGCGCAGCACGCTGCCCGCCGTCGCGGCAGTGAGATCGTCAGCCGGTGGCTCGATCACTGTTGTCGCGCACCCGCACAGGCCCAGCGCCAGGGCTGCGACAACGATTCCGACGACTCGGCGCGGCGCAATCACGGCGCAAGGTTCCTGATGCAATGGACGATGTCGGCGAGCAGGCCCTCGGCGCGATGGCGATCGATTGCCGCCCTCCGGAATGATAAAGCCACTTCGACGATGTCGCCCAGCGTCGTCAGTGCGACGACAATCGGCGACAACGGACCGGTGGATACCGCCCGCACATAGCCCAGACGAAACGGGTAGGATTTCGCCTCCGGCCACAAGGCGTTCAGCTGCAGCGGCGTGATCCCCGCCCACACGGCATAGTTCTTGGCGTGGAAGCTTTGCCGCTCTTCGTTGGAAAGAAATCGCCATTGCAGGCCGGACAAGCCGATCGCCAGCAGGGTCTGCAGATACAGCTTGCGGCGCTTGATCCCGCTGGTTTCGCTGCACACGAATCGGGCCAGCTCGGACAGCGGCATGTTGTCGGGTACCGGATGCGCGACGCGAAACGAGCCAAGCATCGGTACGAAGGCCGCGGCGGCGCCCGCGCCGAAATCGCGTCGTACGTTGACGATCGATCCGACGGCGAGGTCACGGCGCCGCTTGGCCTTGCGACGCTCCGGCGCTTGCGGCGACAACGTCTTCAGCATGATCGCCAGAAAGATGTCGTTCTGCGTCATGCCCCATGCGTGCGCCGTCCTGGCGAGCCGCGCCGATTCCGCCGGCTCGAGGCGCGCGAAGACGACGCCGTTGTATCCGTCCCCGTCTTTCGGATAGGGCGGGCGCGCCGAGCGGCGGCAACTGGCGATCAGACCATGCCAGCTCGGCAGGCCGCGCGCCAGCGCAAACGCCTGGCGGGCAAACAGGCGCTTGTACCGGGGCGGGTACAAATCGGGACGGGGCAACGGGGTGCCGGCAGGCGCGATGCCGCAGTAGTCCTCGACCAATCGCCGCAATAGCCACACGATCGAGTCGCCGCCGGCGATCAGGTGATCGTAGGCGAGGCCCAGATGGAACGCCGTCGCGGTCTCGACGGCAAAAAAACGAAACGGCTCGATCCTGCCTTCCTCCGGAAACGCCAGGTTCAACTGACGCTCGATTTCGGCTCGTAGGAGCGCCTGCGGATCGGCGCCGCCCGGAAGCACCGACAACGGAGTGGCAGCGGCGCCTCCGGTCCACTCGTATTGCAAGCGGCGACGATCGAGCGTGAGGCCGGTCAGACCGAGGCGCTCGAGCTGGCGACCGATCGTCGCTTCGAGTCGCGGCGCGTCGAGAGTTTGCGGCAGCATGACCACGTGCACCGCATTGTACGGATGCATTTCGCGCCAGCGCACCATCGCCGCCTGGAACAGGTTGAGCCGGCCCTTCACTCGCGCCCTGCCCGATTTGTCCGCCGCGCGGCGGGCCTCGAGCAGGCGCTGCGCCTCGATGCACCAGTGCTTCTTGACGCTGTACCAGATGTCCGCTGCATGCACGATGTTGGCGCTATCGACGTCGCGTCCTTGTGGCAGCGGCGGCTGCGTTGCGGCTGGATCGTAGTTGTCGATCCAGGCGCGGGTGGCCGGATTGCGGGTCAGGTAGCGCGTACGCGGCATGCGGATGTGGCTGGTCGTGGCCGGCAGCTCGATGTTACGCACGTGCGCAGTGCCGTCGGCATGGTATGCCTCGCTGCCGGGTGGCGTACCGGCGATCATGTCCCATTCGATCGAGAACCCGGTGAAATCCTCGACCGTGTCGGGGATGGCGCGGAGCTTCCCCATCATGCTCCACTGGCCGAGCAGAAAACGCGGCAGCTTGCCGGTGGCGAGTGCGGCGACGTAAGGAACCTTGAGTCCCACCACCGGACGCTGGAGACCGGTCAGTGGATCAACGATGCGGGTGCGTTGCTCCGGCTGACCGGTGAGCGGATTCCACACCGGGATCGCCGCGTGGAACGAGCCGTTGAGTTCGTAGAGCACCTTGATCGCCAGCATGCCGCCCTGGCTGTGTCCGATCAGCATCGGCATCATGCCATCGGACTCGTAATACCACGCCAGCTCACCGGCGAGCTTCTCGCTATCGTCGAAGCTGCTGCGCGACATGCTGCCGGTGCGGGGATCGCGCAGCCGGTCCTCGGGATACCCCATCGCGATCAGGTATTGGGCGAAGGGCTCCATCGTAATCAGCGGAAAGCTTCCCTGGATGCCGATGATGCGCGGTGCCGGCGCGCGCTTGAGCACCTGGCGAACCTCGGCGGCCGATATATGCCGGGGATCGAGCGCCAGGATGCGGTCCTCGATCACGCGGTCGATCGATGGCAGCCGCCGCAGCGCCTCGCTCGCGGCCGAGACGCCGGGTTCCGCAGCCGGGCATCGCTCCGTCCCCGGCAGCAAAACGATCAACATCGCGACGGCCATGCCGATGCGCCATCGCCGCAATGCCGCGGACCGGCATGAGCTTGCCTGGTTTGCGCTTGTCGTACGCGGCGTCAAGGTTCGGGAATCGTATCGACCGGATCAGCTGTCGGCGGCGGCAGGTCGCGGAAAAAAACGGCCGGTACGTTGGAGGTAGGCTTCGTATTGCGCGCCGTGCACCTTCGAAAGATGCCGTTCCTCGTTGCGCGCCTTGAGATGCATCAAGCTCCCGTGAACGACCGCGATCACGAGCATGGGCGCGGTCGGAACGATCAGCACAGAGCACCACATCAAAAGCATCTGCAGCGCGTAGATCGGATGTCGGACGCGGGCGAACAATCCATCGGTGATCAGCGCGCTTTTTTGCGTTTCGCTTACCGCCATCCGCCAGTCGCTTCCCATGCGTCTCCAGCATTTAACCGTCAGTCCGAGACACATCACCGCGCAGACGGCGGCCACCCAGCGGAGGACGGCGTACGCGGCCATGCTGCGAGCGAATTCGGGTACCGCCAGCATCGCCTGCGAGCGGGTCAGCGAAAGCCACGGCAGCACGATCCAGAGCACGATCGTCGGTACCAGAACAAGCCACATCCTGCGCTCCAGCGCCTGCTCGGGCACCAGGCCCGCAAACTGCCGGGTCTTGCGCCGCGCGCGAACCACCATCGCACCGACGGCGAACCAATAGACGCCGACCGTCGCGGTCAGGACAAGCGCAGGAATGTCGATGCTGGCCGATTGCAAACGTTGCGCCTTGGTGTGCGTCGATCCAGCCAGTGGGCCGGTCGAATGGAGTTTACTGCATCCCAAGCCGATACCCGTGTCGACAGTCCGATCGCGACGATAGTTCGTTAGCAAGAGGCGGCCGTTCATTGGATAATGGCCGCCGCCCATGACGCCAAGCCCGCACACGACGACCGCTACGGAAGCCCCGCGCAAGATTGCCATCATCGGTGCCGGTCTGATGGGACGCGGCATCGCGCAGGTCGCGGCGCAGGCCGGATTCGACGTCGCGCTTTATGACGTCAAGCCCGAAGTCGCGACCGAAAGCCAGCGCGCGATCGCTGCGACCTTGGCCACGCTCGCCGCCAAGGGCAAGCTCACCGAGGCCGATGCCTCAGGCGCTGCTGCGCGCATCGCGGCGGTCACGGAGCTTGGTGCGCTTGCGCGCTCGGAGCTGGTGATCGAGGCCATCGTCGAGCGGCTGGATGCCAAGCAGGCGCTGTTCGCCTTGCTCGAGTCCGTCGTCGGGCCCGAATGCATTCTGGCGACCAACACCTCATCATTGTCGGTCACCGCGATCGCTGCTGCGTGCGCGAATCCGGAAAGAGTCGCGGGCCTGCATTTCTTCAGCCCTGTACCGCTGATGAAGCTGGTCGAGGTCGTCGGCGGCCTTTTGACGGCGCCGCAAGTGGTTGAGCGCCTGCTGGCCTTTGGCGCGGCGCTCGGTCACACGCCGGTGCGCGCCCGCGACACGCCGGGGTTCATCGTCAACCATGCCGGTCGCGGCTACGGCACCGAAGCGCTGCGCATTCTCGGTGAGGGCATCGCCGACGTTGCGACGATCGACCGCGTGCTGACCGAAGGCGCCGGATTTCGCATGGGACCGTTCGCGCTGTACGACCTCACCGGCCTCGACGTATCGCAGCCGGTGATGGAATCGATCTATCGCCAGTACTACGAGGAGCCGCGGTTCCGGCCGTCGCCACTGGGCGCGCAACGGCTTGCCGCTGGCGTGCTCGGACGCAAAACCGGGCGCGGCTTTTATGATTACGCCAGCGGCGGCGCCGCCGTTGCGCCGCCGCCTGCGCCGGCTATCGCGCGGGCGCGCCGGGTCTGGGTGAGCGCGCGCGATGGCGTTGCACGCCAGCGTGTCGCCTCGCTCCTGGTCAGCCTCGGCGCCGATGTCGAGCCGGACGCGCCGCCGGCAATCGATGCGGTTTGCCTGGTTCTTCCCTGCGGCAGCGATGCGACGACCGCTGCGCTCGACGAAGGCCTCGACCCCGCGCGCACCGTCGCGCTCGACGTCCTGCCCGACCTCGCGAAACACCGCACGCTGATGACCACATCGATCACCCGGCCCGACGTGCGCGATGCGGTTCACGCGCTTTTTGCCGGTGACGGCGTCAGCGTCGCCATCATTCACGATAGCCCCGGCTTTATCGTGCAGCGCGTGCTGGCGCACATAGTCAACATCGCCTGCGATATCGCGCAGCAACGGATCGCGGTGCCGGCCGACATCGATCTCGCCGTCCGCATCGGGCTCGGCTATCCGATGGGACCGCTGGCATGGGGCGATGCGCTGGGACCGGCGCGTCTGCTCGCGATCCTTAACGAGCTCTCGCGCGCCTATGGCGATCCGCGCTATCGCCCTAGCCCGTGGCTTTCGCGTCGGGCGCGTCTCGGGGTCTCGCTGCTCACACCCGAGGCGTGAGTCCGGCTCGTGGCCGGATGGCGAGGCTTGCGGGCGCCGATACGCGGTAGCATGATGATCGTACACGGACACTCAAACGAGGATCGAACGATGAGCAAAGGCAAGGGCAGCGGAAGTTTCCGCGGACGCGACGCGAAGACCGGACAGCCGATCCAGATTCCGCAGGTCAAGCGTCCGCAGGCGCCCTCGGTGCCGCGCGTCATGCCGCGCACCAAAGCGAGCCCGAAGGGCCGGTAGAACATCAGCCCTCGACAACGCCGGGTGATGTGGTCAGCGTAGGTGCATGCCGCCGGCGCCGAACAGGCCGATTACGCCGATCACGATCAGGTAGATCGCGACGATGTAATTCAGCAGCCGGGGGATCAACAGAATCAGAATGCCTGCGATCAGCGAGATCAGCGGTCCGAGCGTCAGCGTAACGTTCATCGCGATTCCTCCTTGTGACTGTATTGTTCATTCGCATTCGTTATCGCCGCGCCGCTTCCGCGATCTGATGCCGGCGGATCGACGAGCTTCGGCGACTGCAGCGGATCGAAGTCTACCCATTTGCCCATTTGCCACGTGCCGTCAGCGCGCTCGACGTCCTTCGCTCCCACCGATTGGAGGATGTTGGCGGCTACGACGCGACGAGCATATTCGGGGGCGCGCGCGGCGACGATAAAGCCTGCAGGCCGCTCCATCGGAATACCATCGACGGTCGCCTCGACCGCCGGTTCGCCCCGCTCCTTGGCCGCAGAATCCGTTTCGCCCATATCGCCGAGCGCTCCCGCCAGCGACCCGACATAGGCGCCGGCGCCCGCGCCGGCGATCGCAGCGGCCGGCCCCACCAGCGGCGCGGCCGCGGCGCCGACGCCCAGTCCGACGACGCCGCCGATCGCCGCGCCCTTGAGCGCGCCGCTGTGCGCGCCCGCCGCGCCGTGCGATTTGTCGCGATCTCCCCCCACCGGAAACGTCGCGTGCTGGCCTGGCGGGTTGAGATAAAAGATCGAAACGTCCTCCGCGGCGAAGCCGCGTTGTCGCAATGCTTCGGCCGCGTACGTTGCTTGCGCTTCCTGTTCGAATCTCCCGGCAATGATCGGTGTCATGTGATCTCCTGAGTGCCGCCGCCCGATCGCCTGACGCACGCCGCGTGGATGCGTGCGGGTACGTCCAAGCCGCGAAGCGCGGGCGCAACTATTTACAAGCGCTTGTAAATATTGCTGCGATTACCCCGCGCTTGCGCGCGGGGCGCCCGCCATGCGGTGTGTGCAGCATTAACTGTGCCGCCAGGCATCAGCGCGATGTGAACGGATGAGGGCAGCGATCGTGCCGGCGGCGAAAGAAGTTCCGAACGCAAGCATCCGTTGAAAAACCCGGCTGCGCCTCGATGACGGCGCGGCCGGGCTTGTGGTCGAGCTCGTTGAGATGTTGCTTACCCTTCCGGCCCTTTCTTGTCCTTGTCTTTCTGGTCCTTGTCCTTGCTCCCGTCCTTGCCATGGTCGCCTTTCGGCTCAGCCTTCGGCGCCTCGCGCGGCGGCTGTGGGCGCGGCGGCTGTGCCACGGGTGGTGCTTGCGGCGGCCGTGGGCGCGGCGCCTCAGCCTTCGACAGCGGGGGCGGCGGCTGTGGGTGCGGCGGCTCAGCCTTCGGCGGCACGCGCGGCGGCTGCGGGCGCAGCGGCTGTGCCGCAGGCGGCGCGGGCGGCGACGGAGCTTCTCGCCGGGCTTCCGGCGGCCGCTGGGGCGCTTCACGCGCCGGCTCGGGTCGACGTTGCTGTGCTTGCGGCGCGGCTTGGGGCGGCGGAGCCTCGCGGCGCGGCTCGGGTGGCCGCGGTGCTGGCGGCGGTGGCGGCGTGGCAGCCGGTCCCCGTTTACCGGCCTGCGCGCCTTCGGGCGGAGCGCGGCGCTCGTTGCGATCGCCTCCTTGACCGCCCGGTGGCTGAGGCACCGCCTCGCCCTTCGGTGGCGGTGTGCCTTTCGCCGCTTCCGGAGGACGCGGCGGTGGGGGCGGCGTGGCAGCCGGTGCGCCCTTCGGCGGGGGCGTGCCTTTCGCCGCTTCCGGAGGCGCGGGCGGTGGCGTTTGCGGCGGACGAGCGGCTCCGCGCTCCGGCGGCCGCGGCACCGGCGGCGCTTCCGCGCCCTTCTGCGCGGGCCTTTCGGTCGCCGGACCCTTGCCTGTTTCCACAGGTCGTTGTGCGCTCTCGCGCGCACGGCGTGCGGCTTCGGCGGCTTTCGGCGGTTCGACCGGTGGCGCGTTGCCCTTCGATGCCTGACCGGCTGCCGGCGGGGCTGGTTGACCCGCGGGGGCTGCCTGCGCCCCGGCTGGCGCCCCTTGGGCACTCCTCCCCGCTCCGCCCACCCGGCGTTCGAGCTGTCCCCGGCCGCGCCGGCTTTCGTCCTTCGGCGCCTGCGCCGCCGCCTGCGTCGGTGTCACGACCTTCACATTCCTGGCGGGTGCCGCGCTCGCCGCAGCGGGTTGCCGCGTGGTCGTGGCAGGCTCCGCCGGTCGGCCCGGATTCGCTGCCAGTGCAGCTTGTCTGGTGGCGAAAGCAGCCGGCGGTGCCGGCGGTTTCGTCCTCGCGACGATCTCGCGCTGCATGGCGCGAGTCGGCGGCTTCGCCGGCGCCGAGGTGCCCGCGGCACCCGGAGCCGCGGCGGTAACGAGGCTCGCGTGGGTCGGGGCAACTCGCGCCACGGCGCTTACCGGTTGACGCGTTATTACGTCACGCGGAACCTGGACGGCGGCGCGCGCCACCGGCTGCGATTGCACGAACGCCGTGGTAGGCACCGCGGTGACTGCGCCCGGTGCTTCGCGGTTGCGATACGTGACGTTGGTCACCGTCGTATTGGTCGTGTAATTGTTGTACACGTTGGTTATGTTGACGTTGGTGATGCGCGTGTTGCTGACATTGACTCTGGTGAAGTAGTCGCGACTGACGCGATACGCCGGCTGGTAGACCTCGCCGGGACCGAGAGGGAACCAGGCGATGCCCGATGCCACGCCGCCGACCGACAGCGACAGACGAAGATCGCCGCCGCCGATAAATGCCACCAGTGCCGGCGCATAGACTGGCCGGACGTTGATGGGGCCCGGTATCCATCCCCAGCGACCGGTCACGAAAGCCCAGCGTCCGTAGTGATACGGGGCGAAGCCCCACGGCGCCTCGTCGATCCAGGTCCATCCCCAGGGATCGACCCATGCCCAGCGACCCGTGCGGTACGGCGCCCATCCAGCCGGCATCGAGCGCGGATACCAGACATTGCCGTATTCCGCCACGACGCTCCATGTGCCGTATTGATCCAGGTCCTGATAGCCAATCACGTCGCGCGACACATAGCGCGCGGAGGGCGAAGCGTCGTACCGACGATCGCGGTCGGCGGCCCAGCGGTCGAATTCGTCAGGTGCGCCGATGTCGCTGTACTCATAATCGCGCAACCCGGTGCCGCTGAAGCTGTAGCGATCGCCGGCGCCGATGCGGTAACCCGCGCCTTCGCCGTACGCTTCGCCTTGCCCCGCCAGCACGGCGACCGTCGTGACGTTGCCGTCGGCATCGACGTCGATGCGATAGCGGCCGGCGCTGCTGAGGGTGAAGGCGAGATTCGGCGTGTCGATCTCCACCGTCTCGCCGCGGTCAAATCGCCACACCCGGACGTACAGCGAGCCTTGCGCGAGCTCGACCTGCGTCGTGCGATCGTCGAGGTTCAGCACGTTGACGTCGGTCGAGGCGCCCAGACGGAGCGCGATGCTCCCCGCCTGCAGCTCGGCTCGAGCGCCGGCGTCGGCCCACAACCGGTCCCCGGTGACCAGCGGCAGGTTGGGCGTGGCCTGCACCCACTCGTCTTCGCCGGCCGGCGAGAAACTCACCGGGCCGTTGAGAAAACCGAGACGCGCAACGCGCGCCGGCGGATCGGCCACGGCCAAACCCGACAGCAGCAGCGTCGCTGCGCCGGCCAGCACCCCTGCCCAGAGCCGCAGCCTAGAGTGAATGTTATTCATGCGTGCTCCTCGTTTCATCGATTGGTAGTGTGTCCCTAAGACGCGTAAAAATTACCTCGTCGCTTGCATCTATTACGCGTGCCGGTCGCGCGATGACAGAACTCGAGCAGAAACTGTGCCGGCTTCGCTGGATTCGTAGCGCAATGCCGCTTGGTCGGCCCGCTGCGAACGGATTTCGATGCCGGGTAGCGGCTGAATCCGCGTCGCTGTGCGCCCGTCAGTCCATAACGCGCGACCGGGCTATCGCGCCGACAAGGTGGGGTTGTAACGATAAGTAACGTGCGACGAATGCGCGGCGTCGCCGATCGGCAATACCCTAGCTCGGCTTGCTCGTGCCTAGCGCGCTTCGATCACGCGTCGGCGGCCGCCGTGTGCAGGCAATGCTCGACCCACTGCGCAGTGAGCTTTTCCTGCACGGCGTTCTGCGACAAGCGCGCATCGAGACCGGCGAAGTCGACGCTATCAAGCGACTGATCCTGGTTGAAACAGGAAAAGACGTAGCTCAGCTTGCCCGTAGCCGGATCGTGCTGCGGTTGCAGGCACTGCGCGCAGATCTCCTTCATCATGCATTGCATTGGCGAGTTGATCGATCCGATGCCGCGATGCGAAGGCTTCAGATACGGCTTCAACACCGTGTGCCGCGCCGCGCCGACCGCTGCCATCATCTTGTCCGAACCGATGGCGATGATGCGGTCCGCGGCGCCGGCCGAGATCGCGGACTCGCCGAGCTCGCCTTTCGCATAAGCGAGCATCCCCTGCACGATGTTGCCGACGAAACTCCTGTCCTGCGGCCGGTGCGCCACGAAGCCCGGCGCTTCGTCGCAGCACCAGACGACGACGTCGGCGGCCGCCTCGATATCGGCGACCTTGTAGCGGTCGATCATCTTTCGATAGCCGGCGAAGTAAAGGACCTTCGAGCCGGCATTGCGAAACGCCTTGCCGATCGAGAAAAGAACGGCGTTGCCGAGTCCTCCGCCGGCGAGTATCACCGTCTCCCCCGGTTCGATCTCGGTCGGCGAGCCGGTGGGCCCCATCAGCACGATCGGCTCGCCGCGCTCGAGCTGCGCACAAAGATCCGACGAGCCGCCCATTTCCAGCACGATCGTCGATACCAGTCCGCGCTCGCGATCGACCCAGGCCCCGGTCAGCGCGAGACCTTCCATAGCCAGCCTCGTGCCTGCGCTCTTCTGCGCGAGTGACTCGAAATTCTGCAGGCGGTAGAACTGCCCGGGTGCAAACTTCCGCGCCGCGGCCGGAGCATGAACGACGACCTCGACGATCGTCGGCGTCAGACGCACGACGCGCTCGACGCTCGCCCGCAGCTCGCCGTTGACCAGCGCCAGGAATCTCGCGTCGTCGAGCGAGGAGGCAGGTTCCACGCGCGTGAGCATGCGACTGACGATCGGATAACCCTGCTTGGCGCTGCCCATCGCCTTGACGACGTTGCCGAAAAAAGACGGATGGAGGTCGCCGAAGTAGCTGATCGCGCGGCCGTCCGGTTCGATCGCCGTCAACACCTGCGCGAGCGCGGGCTTGGGCTGTCCCGGCACCGGCTTGACGACATCGCCCGCCTCGTCGACAGCGCGGAAATATTTGCCGTCGAGGTGGAAATGCGCGGCATCCTCGCGCGCCAGCACGGTGTTCGGCTGCGTGCCGGCCGCGATCAGGACCGTGCGCGCCGGCAGCGACGTTCGCCCCGATTCGTGCCAGACGCCGTCGCCGTCGTTGTGCTGGATCGACACCGACAGCGCGCGGGCACGACCGTGCGCGTCGATATCGATCGACAACGGCGTCAGACCTTCGGCAAAACGGATGCCTTCTTCGAGCGCCTTCTCGACTTCTTCGTGATTGAGCGTATACGACGGACTGTCGATCAGCCGGCGCCGGTACACGATCGTCACGCCGCCCCACGATTGGAGCAGCTCGAGCACGAGCGCTCTACGTCCCTCGCTCGCGGCCGCAGCGCGCTCGGCGCGAATCGCGCGTCCGTGCGCCAGGTACTCCAGCGCAACATCGCGTTCATCGTCGGTCCATTCCGACTCGACGCGCTCGCGCCCGTGCTCGGCCGCCAGCGCGTCATAGCGCGCTAGGAATTTCTCCACCTGGACCGGGTAATACGCCAGCGATTCGGTGGCGGTGTCGATCGCCGTCAAGCCGCCGCCGATGACGACCACCGGCAGGCGGATCTCCATGTTGGCGACCGAGTCCTTGCGCGCGGCGCCGGTCAACTGCAGCGCCATCAGGAAGTCCGAAGCGGTGCGGACGCCTTTGGCCAGCGCGTTCGGCAGATCGAGCACCGTCGGCCGGCCGGCGCCTGCGGCGAGCGCGATATGGTCGAAGCCCAGCGCGAATGCGTCCTCGGCGTCGAGCGTACCCCCGAAGCGCACGCCGCCGCACAGCGCAAAGCGCTCGCGGCGCTCGATCAGAAGGCGCAGCACTTTGAGGAAATTCTTGTCCCAGCGCACGGTAATGCCGTACTCGGCGACGCCGCCGAATCCCGCCATCACGCGCTGGTCCAAGGGTTCGCGCAGCAAGTCGATGTCGCGTATCGGGTCGAACGGCACGCGCGAGCCGGTAGCGGTCACTCCCGAAACCGACGGCGGGAGCGGCTCGATCTTGAGGCCATCGACGCCGACGACCGTATGCCCGTCGTTCAGCAGGTGGTGCGCGAGGGTGAAACCGGCCGGGCCCATGCCGACGACGAGCACCCGCTTGCCGCTGGCGGCTCTCGGCAGCGGACGCGAGAGATCGAGCGGATTCCACCGGGTCAGCAGGCCGTAGATCTCGAAGCCCCAGGGCAGCGCCAGCACGTCTTTGAGTACGCGAGTCTCCGATTGCGGAATGTCGACCGGCTCCTGCTTCTGGTAGATGCACGACTTCATGCAATCGTTGCAGATGCGATGGCCGGTGCCTGCCACCATCGGGTTGTCGATGCAGATCATCGCCAGCGCGCCCAGCGCCCAGCCTTCGGCGCGCAGCTTGTGGAATTCGGAAATCCGCTCGTCGAGCGGACAGCCGGCCAGCGGCACGCCGAATGGCGAGCGCTTGAACGGCGGCGGAGCGCCGTCGGCCGTCTTTTTTTCCCTTAGGCCCGACGAGCACGAGTCCTTCTGCTGCTCGTGGCACCAGATGCAGTAGTTGGCCTGGCCGAGTCCGCCGGCGAGATCGGTGCCGGCGTCGGTGAGCGCAAAACCGTCGCGCCGGCGAAGATGATCGTCGGGCAAACGGTAGCTGTCGACGCCGTCCTTGTGGTCGTGCTCGACCGGGATCAGGCGAAGGTAATCGAGCTTGCGGGGCGCCTTGAACAGCACTCCGGCGCGGTGCCGCGCCTTGCCGGCCGGCGTGTGCGCCGCCCATGCCGCATAGCGAAGCGCAAGGTCGATGTCGGCGCTGTGCGCGGCTTCGTCGGCAGCCCACGCGACGACCGTGCGCGCGAATGCGAGTTCGCCGGGCAAGCCTTGCAGCGGCACACCAAGTCGGGACTCGAGCTCCGCGCGCAGCGCATCGCCATCGAAGGCCGCCGCCTCGTCGGCCTTGTACTTGTTCATCGCCTTGCGCTGCACCACCTGGCGCTTGCAGGCATAGAGCGGCGCCAGTTCGTGCTGCGCCTGTTGCAGGGCGGCGACTTCGGCTTCGACGCCGAACAGCAGCGCGACAAAATCCTCAAGGTGCGGCGCGATGGCGATCAGCAGCGCCGACTCCTGGCCGCGATCGAGCGTCGCCTTGTTCGCGCGGGCTGCCGCCAGCCGCTCGCCCAGCACAGCGTCGGCCGCGCGCAAGAACGCCAGAAACGCCGCGTCGACTCGTGCGAGCCCTTCGGTCGCGTACAAGTCCGGAAAAATCAGGCCAAAAGCGAGCTTCAGCATCAAAGGGACCTTGCAATACACACTGCCGACGACATCGTCGCCGGCAGAATCGGGAAAACTCGATATTTTACCTGCGTGACGTGGGCGCAACAGGCTCTGCCCGCATATGCATAGAACCCGTCTCGTCTGCGGGGCGGCGACGCCTTGGCTTCCCCTGCCCTGCTCGCGACCGCTATCATGCATACTTTCAAGGTTCGCTCGACGCTCCCGATGCGTCGCCGCCAGCCGAATTCGTGGAGCTCGAATGAAAAGCATGGCATCGCTGATCCGTTATTTACCGATAGCCATCGCCTTTTGCGCGCTGTCGGCGGGCGCACAACCGATCAAGCTGGGCGAGCTCAACAGCTACAAGACTTTTCCGGCCTTTCTCGAAGCCTACAAGCGAGGCATGGAGTTGGCCGTTGACGAGATCAACCGGGGTGGCGGGCTGCTCGGCCGGCCGGTCGAATTGATCGTGCGCGACGACACCGGCAGCCCCGGCGACGCGGTGCGCGTCGCCGAGGAGCTGGTTTCGCGGGAAAAGGTCGACGTGCTGATGGGGACGTTCTCGTCGGCCGTCGGCCTCGCGGTCGCCGATTTCGCCAAGCAGCGCCAGCGCCTGTTCCTTGCCTCGGAGCCGCTGACGGACAAGATCGTCTGGGACAACGGCAACAAATACACGTTCCGGCTGCGTCCATCGACCTACATGCAGACGGCGATGCTGGTCCCCGAGGCCGCCAAGCTCGGCAAGCGTCGCTGGGCGATCATCTATCCCGACTATGAGTATGGCAAGTCGGCGACCGAGGCGTTCAAGCAACAAATGATCGCGCGCCAGTCCTCGGGCATCGAGTTCGTCGAATTCGCCGCCCCCTTGGGCAAGATCGACGCGGGACCGGTCGTGCAGGCAATAATAGACGCCAAGCCCGACGCGATCTTTTCGTCGCTGTTCGCCGCCGACCTCGCGAAGTTTGTGCGCGAGGGCGAGCTTCGCGGCCTGTTCAGGGACCGCCCGGTATTCGATCTGCTCGGCGGCGAGCCTGAGTATCTCGACCCGCTGAAGGATGAGGCGCCGGTCGGCTGGTACGTCACCGGCTATCCGTGGTATTCGATCGAGACGCCGGCGCACAAGCGTTTTCTCGACGCGTACCGCGCCAAATACAACGACTATCCGCGCCAGGGTTCGGTCGTCGGCTACAGCGTCGTCAACAGCGCAGCGGCTGCGATTCGCAAGGCCAGGTCGACCGACAACGCCAAGCTGATCGCCGCGATGGCAGGCCTCGTCGTCGAAACGCCTTTCGGCACGATCCGCTACCGTGCGATCGATCATCAGTCGACGATGGGTGCCTATGTCGGACGGCTCGCGATCAAGGACGGCAAGGGTGTGATGGTCGATGCGAAATACGCCGACGGCGCTGATTACCTGCCCTCGGACGACTGGGTGCGCGCACACCGCCCGGCCAACTGACGCCGCACGTCGTTCCTGACCCTCTCCGCGCTCCTCGTTCAACTGTTCAACGGCCTGGCCGGCGCGTCGTCGCTGTTCCTGGTCGCCGCGGGGCTGTCGCTGATCTTCGGCGTCACGCGCATCGTCAACTTTGCGCACGGCTCGCTGATGATGCTGGGCGCCTATCTCGCTTATAGCCTGGTCGGACGCTTCGGCGCCGGACCGCTCGGCTACTGGGGTGGCGTGCTGCTGGCGGCGCTCTCAGTCGGGGTGCTTGGCATCCTGCTCGAGCGAACGCTGCTGCGCCGCTTGTATGGCGCGCCCGAATTGCTGCAGCTGATCGCGACCTTCGGCGTCGTGCTGCTGATCAAGGATGCAGCGCTCGCCGTGTGGGGCGCCGAGGACCTGCTGGGGCCCCGCGCACCGGGGCTCGACGGTGCGATCGCGATCTTCGGCCAGCCGGTGCCGCAATACGATCTGTTGCTGATCGTGCTCGCACCGGTCGTGCTGGCGGCGTTGTCGCTGGCGCTCGCGCACACGCGCTGGGGCCTCCTGGTGCGCGCGGCGACCGAAGATCGCGAAATGACCGCGGCACTGGGCGTCAACCCGTCGTGGCTTTTTTCCGGCGTGTTCTTCGTCGGCGCCTTGCTGGCGGGACTCGCCGGCGCGTTGCAGCTGCCGCGCGAGCCGGCCAATCTGAACATGGACCTGACGATCATCGCCGATGTCTTTGTCGTGACCGTCGTCGGTGGCCTCGGCAGCATTCGCGGCGCTTTTGTAGCGGCGCTGATCATTGGCATTGTCCGGGCGCTATGTATCGGCATCGGCGATGTCGCGCTGTTCGGCTCGGTCGTATCGCTCGCGAAATTGACCCTGGTCGCCGAGTTCGTCGTCATGGCGGTGGTGCTGGTCGCGCGACCGTGGGGGTTGTATGGACGACCGCTGGCGGCGTCGGCGATCGCCGAGCAGCGCGACCTGCAGGTTCCGCCGGGACGGCGCTTTGCGATTGCCGCGGCATTGCTGATGGCGGCGCTGGCGGCGGCACCGCTCCTCGCCGACGAGTACGCGCTGGTGCTCGGTACCGATATGCTGATATTCGCGCTCTTCGCCGTCAGCCTGCATTTCATCATGGGACCCGGCGGGATGGCCTCGTTTGGCCACGCCGCGTACTTCGGGCTCGGCGCCTATGCCGCGGCGCTCGCGGCACGCTCGATGCCGATGGAGCTCGCGCTGATCGCCGCGCCTCTCGCGGCGGGCATCGGTGCGCTCGTCTTCGGCTGGTTCTGCGTGCGTCTTTCGGGCGTGTACCTCGCGATGCTGACGCTGGCCTTTGCACAAATTACCTGGGCAACCGTCTATCAATGGGACGCCCTGACCGGCGGCAGCAACGGACTGGTCGGCGTCTGGCCTGCCGTGTGGCTATCGTCGCGCGTTGCCTACTACTGGCTTACGCTGGCGATCGCCGGCGGCGCGATCGCTCTGCTCTGGCGGATCGTATTCGCGCCGTTCGGTTATGCGCTTCGTGCGGTGCGCGACTCGCCGCAACGGGCGGCCTCGATCGGGATCGACGTGCGCGCCGTCCGTTGGGCCGGATTCGGTATCGCGGGCCTCGCCGCGGGACTCGCCGGATCGCTGTACGCCTTTTCCAAAGGCAGCATCTCGCCCGACTCCCTGTCGATACCGCGCTCGGTCGACGCACTGGTGATGGTTCTGCTGGGCGGACTGCAAACCTTGTTCGGACCGGTCGCCGGCGCGGCGCTGCTGGCCTGGCTGCAGGACACGCTGGCGCGGCACACCGAATACTGGCGCGCGATGCTCGGCGCTGCGATCCTGGTGCTGGTGCTGCTCTTTCCTCAGGGCATCGTCGGCGCGCTGGGCGCGGCTGCGCGCACGCTGCGGCAGCGGGCAATCGGCAAACGTCCGGCGGCGGCATGAGCGCCGTCGGACCAGCTCAAGGCGCGGCGTCAGCCGCAGGCGTCGGGGAACCGATGATTCAGCCACTGCTGGCGATCCGCGGAATCGCCAAGGCATTCGGCGGCGTGCAGGCCCTTGCCGGCGTGAGCTTCGACGTCGGCGCCGGTGAACGGGTTGCGCTGATCGGCCCCAATGGCGCCGGCAAGACGACCCTCTTCAACATCCTCGACGGCCAGCTCGCACCCGATGGCGGCAGCGCAGTGATGGCCGGGCGGGCATTGATCGGTCTCTCGTCGCAGGCCATTGCACGGCTTGGCGTCGGCCGCACGTTCCAGGTGATCGCGACGTTCGGGTCGATGACCGTGCGCGAAAATGTCCAGCTCGCGTTGCTCGCGCAGCGCGACCAGGCCTACGCGCTGGTGTCGCGCCTTGGGGCGCTTGGCGCGGACGAAGCACAGGGCCTGCTCGATCGGGTCGGCATTGGTGCGTTGGGTGAGCGCGCCGCGTCGACGCTCGCCTACGGCGACTTGAAGCGCCTCGAGCTCGCAGTCGCACTCGTGGGTGCGCCGCGGCTGCTACTGATGGATGAGCCGACCGCGGGCCTCGCGCCGCCCGAGCGCGCGCGCCTGATGCAGCAGGTTTCCGATCTCGCGCGCAGCGCCGGCACGGCGCTGCTATTTACCGAGCACGACATGGACGTGGTATTCGCGCATGCCGATCACATCGTGGTGCTCAATCGCGGCCGCGTGATCGCGGCGGGCGTGCCGTCGGCGGTGCGCGCTGACCGCGAGGTGCGTGCCGTCTACCTGGGTAGTGCCTCCGGCCCGGAGCGCGGCGATGCTTGAAGTGCGCGGTCTGGAGGCCGCCTATGGCAGGGCGACGATACTGTTCGATATTTCGTTCGACGTCGCCTCTGGCGAAGCCGTCGCGCTGCTCGGGCGCAACGGCGCGGGCAAATCGACGACGCTGAAGGCGATCGCCGGGTGGCTTAAGCCCCGCCGCGGCGACATCCGCCTTGATGGCCGGCGCATCGACGGCGCGCCTTCCTACCGCATCGCTCGCGCGGGCCTGGGCTTCGTTCCCGAGGGACGACGCATCTTCACCGGATTGACGGTCGCACAAAACCTGGAGGTCGGCCGGCGCGAAGCGCACGCCGGAGTGCCATGGACGCCGCAACGGTTGTTTTCGCTGTTTCCCGCCCTCGCCGAGCTCCGCGATCGACGCGGCGGTCAGATTTCAGGCGGCGAGCAGCAGATGCTGGCGATCGCGCGCACGCTGATGGGCAACCCGACGCTGCTGCTGCTCGACGAGCCTGGCGAAGGGCTTGCGCCGCTGATCATCGCCCAGCTCACCGAGGCGTTGCGCGCGCTCAAGCAAGCCGGCGTGGCGATATTGCTCGCCGAGCAGAGCCTGGTGCTCGCAGCCGCCATCGCGGACCGCGCCTGCGTGCTCGAAAGCGGGCAGCTTCGCTATGCGGGACCCTATGGCGAATTCGCGCGCAACGCGCAAGCGCGTGCCGAATGGCTCGGCGTCGACTGAGCGACGTGGCGTCGCGGCCGGGATTGGGCAGGTTGTCGCGACTGCGGTCCGATAGCGGCGACAGCCGCCAATTGCGCTCGAACGTTGGCGTGCCGCTCGTCAGTGGCGGTCGAGCCGATAAATGCGCGATTCGCCGTAGCCCTTGGCCAGCGCCAGCCGCCCCATGTATTCGAGCGCAAATTGATCGCGTCCCGTTGCCGCCAGCGTGGCCGCGAATGCCTCGCTGGTGTACACCATGCCCGGCGGCGTGACCGGCTCGATACGCGCGGCTTTGGTGACACTCGAGCCGAAATAGTTGTCACGGCCGATGATCGGATCGAACCCGCGGAACACGGGCCCCGCGTGTAGCGCGATGCGGATGGGGGTCGCTTCAGACAGGCCCAGCGACATCCAGTCGACTCCGAGCATGCGCTCCAGAAAGGACAGCGCGAACTCCGCCCCGTTCCGCGGCGCGTCGAATACCACGTACAACGCATCTCCCCACGTGCTGGCCAGAAGCGGCTTGACCGTCGCCGCCTCGATCTCTTCCGCGGCAATCTTCCAGAAGCTTTCCTGGAAGAACGGCGCCATGGCATCGTGCACGCGGCTGAAGCCGGTAAAGTCGGCAAACAACAGCGTCTTGAGCGAACGCTGCGGACGGGCCGCCAGCATCGGTGCCGTTTGCCCCGCTGCCGATTGCGGCAAGCTCGGCGTGCCGGGCATCGCGGTCGGTTGTACCGGGCCGTGAATCACCGCTGCCTCGCCGAGCCCCGACTGGGCTCGCAGCTGGCTCAAGTCGAGCGCCCGGGGTGGCCCGACATGGGTCATCCACCGGTCGAACGACGCCTTCGTCCCGCCCACTAATCCCGGGAACGCCTCGTCGATCACGCAATACAGCGATGGCACCGTCTGCAGCTGCGCGGCCCGGAGCATCGAAAGGCCCTCGAGCAGCATCGCGGCCTGGTCGAACAGGACGTCGTCGCCGAGATAACGTTCGTCGGTGGCCATGACCACGCGGGTCGCACCGGAAAGCGCGGCGTCGAACCGCTCGATCCACTCGTCGCCAGCGATCGCCACGCTGGTGCGCGCAAAATCGTCGCGATCGAACGGTAGCACCACGTTCACTTCGGCGCCGGCCTCGAGTGCGACCTCGATGAAAACAAGATCGGCGCCGCAAGCCGCCGACGTGTAAACGATCGGCGTATTCAGGCCCGCGACGTGCTCGCGCATCGCCGCCCGAACCGCAGGGACCAGCGTGGCCGGGAACCGCGGCACCGCGCGCTCTGGTGCGTCGATCATGTGGCCGGCGAACGCAACGACGTCGGGCGCGGGCAAACGCTGCAGGACGTCGACCGCCTCCGGGATCACGCGCGCCAGGAGTCGGAGCTGCCGCCGCATCGTGGCCACGCTCCCCGCATCCCCGGCGACCTGTCGGTACGCATAAGCGTAACTCTGCGCAGCGCGATCGAATTGCCCAAGCAGCAACTCCGCCTCGCCGATCGTGGCGTGATCCCAGAACGTCAGCGGACCTGCCTTGGAGGTCAGCTGCGCAACGATGTCCCTGGCCAGCACCTGCGCTTCGGCATGGTCGCCGAGGAGCCATGACAGCGCCGCGGCGTTAATACCGGGATAGACATCGTGCCGCAGCGCGTGCGCGGCCAGATACTGCTGCCGCGCTCGCTCGGCCATCGCCCTGGCGCCGGGCTTGTCGGGTTCGCGCTGGTAGGCGTCTTTCCACAGGCGTCCGCGCAAACTCAGGATATCGGCCAGATGATCGCACGCGCCGGCCGCCCTCTCGGCCTGATCGAGCAGCGCGTGCGCGCGCGTCGCCGCACCCGATCGCGCGTGAGCCAGCGCGCCCCAGTAGAGCAGCATCGCATCTTCCGGATGCAGCGCGATCTCATCGCGGAAAATATCGCAGGCATCCCAGGGCGCCCCCTGTTCGAGGTGCCTGCACATGCGGGCGCACGCTTGAACGACGACGTCGGCGGACGGCGTCGAGGCTAAGCCGGGAGCGGGGTTCTCCATGCGGGGCCTGAAAACGCGTGGCCTAACGAGCCGCTAGTGCCGCGCCCTCTGTTCCTCCGCGATCCGGGCACGCCAGTATGAGATTCTGGTCATGCGCCGCATCTGCTGCGGCAGGCCGTCGAAAATGGCGGCAGCCTGCGCCAGTTGGTCGGGCTTCTGCCCCGGCGCGGCAACCGCGGCGACATAAAGCGCGCCGGCATATTGGAGGTGCTGGGTCTGATCCTCGTTGTCCTTGCGCTCGTAGAGGGCTCGCTGGAATTTGAGCACGGGCCCGATGATCCGCTGGGCTTCGGCATACCTTTGCAGCCGGGCAGCGATCAGCGCGGCGAGCATCAACTGGTCGTCGGCATCGCGTTCCTCCACCACGGTGCGCATTGGAATGGTGCGACGAATCGCCAACGCCTTCTGGATATCCGCATCGGCCGCCGTGTAATCTTTCATCCGATAGGAGGCTTCGGCCGCGGTGCGGTACGCGACCTCCAACGCGCGTTTTTTGCCCAGCTCCTGGTCCGGGGTCGTATTTTTTATCTGCTCGAGTCGCCGGGCCGACGACCGAGCCTCCCTGCGCACCGTCTCATAGTCGCCCGACGCCAGCGGAAGCGCGTAAGCGCCGTAACCCACACCGGTGTTCGGAAAACCGTAGTAGCCCAGCAGCTCCGGCAGAAAAGCTCGTCCGAACGAATCCGGCGGCAGACCGCGGATGGCCAAATCGGTAAATCGACGGTTGGCCGTCATCGCGGCGGCCGCCGCTTGCGTGTCGCCCGAATCCGCGTCGAGCATCGCCAGGTAGCCCGTCACAAAAGACAGCGAGCTGCCTATCATCGCCGAGTTGCTCACATGTCGCTCCACGGCCAGCGCCGCGCGTGCTTGCTCCTTGGCTCCGCGAATATCGCCCAAGCCCAACAACCAGCTTCCCGCCCCCATCCGGGCGCTTGCGAGGTTGTTCCACGCGATCTGGTTGCTCGGGTCGAGAGCGACAATCGCTTCCCAGTCGCGCGCTTCCTGCTCACTGAACGCAAAGGCCTTGCGAAGGTGCAGGTCGGATCCTTCGGTGGCAGACAGACCTTCGCCGATCAGGGCGCGGGCGCGAAGCGCCGACATGTTCCCCGGGCGCTTTTCCAGCACCTGGCCCGTCAGCTTCAAGGCTTCGTTGCCGACTTCTCGGACTCGGTCGAAACGACCCAGAATCTGCAGCGCAGTCATTTGCCAGGCGGACGCCTCCGCATAACCGACGGCCGACGGCAGGT
The DNA here is from genome assembly GCA_963828665.1 of uncultured beta proteobacterium. Taxonomy (GTDB): domain Bacteria; phylum Pseudomonadota; class Gammaproteobacteria; order Burkholderiales; family Casimicrobiaceae; genus PALSA-1003. The sequence goes on along the minus strand of CAWHFL010000014.1, from coordinate 11,431 downwards.
CGTCGAGCTTGAGATCGTCGATGCTGCGATACGCCTTGCGCGCCTCCTCCAGCGTTTGGACTGCCGCCTCTTCCTGTTCGGTATTGCCCTGGGAGAAGCCGAGATTCGTCATCGCGAGGCCATAGGCTCGGCGCAGCGGAATCGAAGGGTTGGGCGCCGCCATCAGTGGCTTCAGCACGTCGACGGCCTGGACCGCGAAGGCGCGCTCGTCGGCTCGCTTGTTCTGGCTGCTCGCGACGCGGGCCTCCGATGTCAAGCCCAGTCCCAGGCCGATCGCCGTGGCTTCCGACTGATCTCCCTGCTGGCGGAGCTTGCCGAGCACGACGACCGCCTCGGCCAGTGCCTTGCCGCTTTCGTCGAGCTTCGACTGCGTGCGCAACGCGGCTCCGTAGCGGACGAGCGCGAGCGCTCGGTTGCGATCGGTCTCGTCGGTGCGCAGTTCCGGCGGGAGCGCGGCGTAATAGTCGATGGCGCGCTTCGACAATGCGGCGACGATGTCGAGGCGACCGACCGGCTCGAGCTCGAGGTAGAAATCGTCGAGCAGATAGACGATGAGCTTTTCGGCTTCTCCCCGCGCGGCCTCGGCGAGCCCGCGCGTCTGCTGCGCTTTCAACTCGGCATCCTGGGCGCGCTTCATGCTCAGATAGCCGAAAACAGCGCTGCCGGCAGCGGCGATCGCCAATACGCCGCAGATCGCAGCGATCTGCCGCGCCCGCACCAGCGCCTTTCGCGTGGCGAGCTCGCGCGCGCGCTGCGCCGCGAGCTGCCGCTCGGCCTCGTCGCGGGCTTCACGCTCGTAGCGCAGATCGCGGCTGGCGCGAACGACGCTGCACAACACGTCGTGCGTAAGCTCGACCCGGCGTACGTCGAGACGCTCCTCGATGCGCAGAAGCCGACGATCGACGAGCGTAGCCAGCGTATCGGGAGGCGCGCCGACCGCAGCGAATGCCTTGCGCACGCGCTCCTCGCCCAGGCTTTCGCGAAAGCCCGACTCGGTGAGCATCTCGTCCTCGATGAACTGGCGGACGCCCGGCGGCTGGTCGGCCAGCGCGCGCTCGTAGAATTCGCTCAAGATCGTGTCGCGCGAGCCGGCGAGAAGGTCCGCGGAGATCTCGCTGCGGCCCTGCGCGAGGCGCGCATTGTTGAGCTCGCGGCAGATGAGGCTCAACAGCGAAGGCTCGACCTCGGCATTGGGCAGCTCGGAGCCGCCGGCAATGAAGCGAACGATCGACTCGGCCACTTCCTCGGAGACGAGCTTGCCTCCCGGGTTCAGCACTGCGGACAACGCCTGCGCACCGGTCATCCGGGCCAGACGCATCCGGTTCTGCGTGATCGAGGGCATGATGCCCTTCACGCCTTCGAGGTGGGCCAGATAGTCCTCGCGCAGCGCGATGAGGATTCGGTAGTCGCTGCGGGTAAAGTCAAAGCGCTCGGCAGCGGCTTCGTCCTGCTCGATCCTGGCTTCGAGCGCTCTCGGCGCGCGGTTCTCGACCAGATCGGCGAGATCTTCGAGGAACTGCGCGGCACGCTTCCGGCCGAGGTCGTCGCTCTGCGCAAGCGTGAATATTTCCTCGAACTGGTCGAAGATCAGCAGCGGGATCAGCGTCTTCCCCTGCTCGTCGCGCAGAACGTCGTCGCGATGGTGCAGGAATTCCCACAGCGATTCACCGCTGACGGCGACCCCTGTCTGCGTCCAGTGGCCTAGCGACTGCGTCGCCCGGAAAATTGCCTGCTTGATCTGCTCGGAAGGCTCGGGCGCATCCGGCGAATAATCGAGCCGCACGTAGACCGGGCAGTAGCCTTCAGGACGCAGCCTTGGCACGATGCCCGCGCGGAGGATCGATGTCTTGCCCAGCCCCGACTGGCCGAAAAGAATCGTCAGCAGCTTGCGCTGGACCCGCCGCGAAAGCTCGGCAATCTCGTCCTCGCGCCCATAGAAGTACGCGCGCGTCTCCTCGGTGAACGAGGCGAGACCGAGCCATGGATGCTGTTCGTCGACCGACGCTTCCGATCGACTGCTATCCGACGATGGAGACGCGTCGTTGCTCATTCAGACGATATCTTCAGGATCAGGCGCTTGCGGTCATCCGCGGCCCAATGTGGCCCCGGGGCGAGCGGCGTTTAATGCCGGCTGGAAAGGAAATCCTGCAGGCGACGGGCGAACTCAGGCGTAATTTCGCCCCCGGGCAGATGCGTGAAATGCACGGCCCTGAATTTTTCCGGCACCCGGGCATCGCCGGCGCGGGTGTCGTCGATCGTCACCGGCATGATAAAAAGCGCCCCTTCGGCGATATTGCGCGCGCGGTCGATCGCGTAGCTCCATTCGCGGCGGAAGTAGCCTTCGAGCCGGTGCTCGGTCGTCGCCGATACGATCGGGATGAAGTATGAGCAGCGAGCGATATTGCGCTCGATCTTGCGGTCGTAATCGTCGCCGCCTTCAAGCCGCTCCAGATCGAACCAGGTCTTGATGCCGGCGGCGTCGAGACCGGCCTTGAGCCTCTGGACGGCCGCGAGATCCTCGCGCGCATAGCTGATGAACACGGCGTTGTCCGGCATTTCGCGCTCCGGCGGCAGAAAGCGCTGCGGGGCGGCGCCGAACGCGAGCACGTCGGCGGGCTTGTGGCGCGTCATCCAGCGACGGTGCAGCTCGTCGACGAACTTTTCCGCCCCGCTGTAGACGCGAGTCCGCACGCTAACCTGCTGCAGAAACGCCATCAGCCGCCCGTCGCTTTCCGAATGATTGTCGGCCAGCACCTCGCCGACATCGCGCGGATCGGAAAGACGGTGCCGCTTGGCCATGCGAAGGAACAGGCGGGCCAGCCAGTTGGTGAAGTTGCTGCCGATGAAAAGCAGGTGGTTATGCTCGAGCTCGTGGAACAGCTTTTCCGGCGTCAGGTGCTCGCTTTGCAGCGCGCAGACGAACTCGAGTGTGTCTTCGTCGGAAATGACGTAGGTCGGCGATGCCGACAGGCGCCCGAGCAGGTGATAGATGACCGGACGCTGCAGCTTCTCGCGCTCTGACGGCAGGTCGGTGACGCGGTTGGGTGTGTAGGCGATGACTTCGGTCGATTGCGCACCGTGGAATCGCTCGCCGTTGATCGCCTGCTCGAGCAGCGGATCGAACGTCGTCGTAACGAAAAGATCGAAGTCGGTGATCTGGGCCAGCTGGCGCAGCGCAAGCGGCGGCGCGAAGTTCGCATCGCGAAGGATGCTGCGCACGCGCGTGTAGGCCTCTTCGCGCCGGCCGTGAGACGACAGGAACCAGCAGACGACATCGTTGAGTGTATAAGGTTGCGGCAGCTGCGAGATGTCGACGTTGAGCTTCCCGGCGAGCTTTTCGGCGATCCACTCGTAGAGCAGGCGCGATCCGGTCTCGGTTTCGACCTTGAGCAGCTCCGGGCCGATGATCGGGATGACGCGTCGCTCCTCGATGAAGTTCAGCAGGTCGTCCCACGCATCGTCATCGAACGTGGCCAGGGCGGGATGCATAGGTAGCAGGTTGCTCATGCTTTAAGGGCGGTTCGCCAAACAAAACCGGGCCGGTGAAGTGTCCACGATTCCGAAAGAAGGGTCAAACGCCCGTCGCGACGAATCCAGGCGGCACACGGCGAATGGCAGCTATCAGCCAGCCAGACGCGCAAAGCCACCGGCCAGATCGTCGATCAGATCGTCAGGATCCTCGAGGCCGACATGCAGTCGCAGATACGGACCTTCGGGCGACCAGCGGGTCACGCTGCGCACCGCATCGTTGATCGGGAGGATCAGGCTCTCGAAGCCGCCCCAGCTCACGCCCAGCTTGAACCAGCGCAAGCCGTCGAGCATCGCCGCGACTTTCGCTTTCGGTGCCGGCCGCAGGATCACGCCGAACAGTCCGCAGGCGCCGGCGAAATCGCGCTTCCACAGGGCATGGCCGCGCGCGCCTGGCAGCGCCGGATAGACGACCTCGGCGACTTCCTGCCGCTCGCGCAGCCACCCGGCGATCCGCAGTGCGCTTGCCTGGTGCCGAGCCAGGCGCACCGCCAGCGTCCGCAGCCCGCGCAGCGCCAGAAAGCAATCGTCGCTGCTCGCCGCCACACCGATGTCGGTCCAGAGGCGATGCAAGCTTGGAAACGTGGCTTCGTTGCCCACAATGAGGCCGATCAACAGATCGGAGTGGCCGCCAAGGTATTTGGTGCCCGCATGCACCGAGACGTCGACGCCGTGGTCGAACGCGCGAAAGTGAAGCGGTGTCGCCCAGGTGTTGTCCAGCACCACCAGCGCGTCGTGCGCGTGGGCGACCGCGGCAATCGCCGCCACGTCCTGCACCTCGAAGCTCAGCGAACCGGGCGACTCGAGGAACACCGCGCGCGTGTTGGGCCGCATCGCGCCCGCGATGCCGCTGCCGATCAGCGGATCGTAGTAGCTGACCTCGACCCCGAAGCGCGACAGCTGCTTGTCGCAAAAGCGCCGCGTCGGGCCGTAGACCGAATCGGTGACCAGCACGTGATCGCCAGCGCTGGTCAGAGCGAGCAAAGGCAACGTCGTCGCCGCCAGCCCCGAAGGCACGGCGAGCGCGCCGTAGCCGCCTTCGAGCGCCGCGACCGCCGCCTGCAGGTCGGTTACGGTCGGAAGTCCACGCAACCCATACACGAGGCTCGTCGACTCGCCGCGCTGAGACGCTTCGTAGTCGGCGACCGAGTCGAACAGGATCGTCGACGCGCGGTAGACCGGCGTATTGATAGCGCCCAGATGGCGCCCTGGGTCCCGCCCGAGATGCGCGACCTCGGTCGCAGGGCCGGGCTTTCGTTTCGGCTTGGGCTGATCGCTCATGCGGCGGAAGTGGACGTCGATTGCAGCGCGCCGACGATTTGCCTCACCTGTTCGTCCGCCGGTTGCCGGATGTCGACGACGATCGCATCCCGGGGCTCCTCGAGCGCGGCAAACTGGCTCGCCAGCAGCGCCGCCGGCATGAAATGGCCGCTGCGCGAAGCGAGCCTCGGTGCGATCGCCTCCGCCTCACCCTTCAGATAGACAATCCGGACCTCGTCGAGCGCGCTGCCGCCGCGGCGCAGGCGTTCGCGGTAAGCCTCCTTGAGCGCGGAGCAGGCGATCACCGCCCCGCGTCCATGTCCCGCATGCTCGTGCATCGCCGCGACGATGGCGTCGAGCCACGGCCAGCGATCATCGTCGGTGAGCGCGGTGCCGTTGGCCATCTTGCTGACGTTCGCTGGCGGATGAAAATCGTCGGCATCGAGAAATTCACAACCCAGCTCGCGCGCCAGCGCGCGGCCGACGGTCGTCTTGCCGCAGCCGCACACTCCCATGACGATCACCATCATCGCTGTCTCGCTCCGCCGTCAGTCGTTGGAGGTGATCTTGTGGCCACCGAAGCCCTTGCGCATCATCGCCAGCAGCTTGTCGGAATAATCGCTCTTGCCCTGGCTCGAAAGCCGCATCATCAGCGCGAGCGAGAGCACCGGCGCGGGGACACCCTGCTCGATCGCCTCCTGCGCCGTCCAGCGTCCTTCGCCCGAATCGGCGACGACGGGCGCCACCGACTCGAGCTCGGCATCATCCTGCAGGAACTCTGCGGTGAGATCGAGCAACCAGGAGCGCACGACGCTGCCGTGGCGCCACATTTCGGCGATCGCCGCGACATCGAGCTCGAATTCGGGCTTGCCCTTCAAAAGCGCGAACCCTTCGGCGAACGCCTGCATCATGCCGTACTCGATGCCGTTGTGGATCATCTTGACGAAGTGGCCGGACCCGCTCGGCCCGCAATGCAGCCAGCCCCGATCGGGCGCGGGCGCGAGGATTCTGGCCAGCGGCTCGATCTCGCGCGCCGCGGCCGGCGAGCCGCCGAACATCAGCGCGTATCCGTTCTCGAGCCCCCACACGCCGCCGGAGACGCCACAGTCGATAAAACGGATGCCATAGCTCGCGAGCTCGACGGCGCGCCGCACCGAATCCTTGTAGAACGCATTGCCGCCGTCGACGATGATATCTTCCGAATGGAGCCGCGGCGCGAGCTCGGCCAGCACAGCCTCGGTGCCTTTGCCGGCCGGCACCATCAGCCAGACGACGCGCGGCGTCGGCAGCGCGTGCACCATCTCTTCGAGACTGTCGACCGCATTGCAGTGCTCGATCGCCGCGAACGCCGCCTGCGCATCCGGTGCGGGGTCGAATCCGGTCACCGCGACGCCGGCTGCCGCGAGCCGGCGCGCCATGTTGGCGCCCATCCGCCCCAGTCCGACCATTCCGATATGCAAAGACATGTCGCGGTTCCCCGGCGCCCACAGCGCCCTATTGACTCACCATACCCAAGCGCGTCGATGCGCGCTATCGCGGCGGCCGCAAAGCGGCGCTCGCGCTGGCCGCCAGCACGGCGCCGACGATAAGGAGCGCGCCGACGACCGTGCGCGCGTCGGGCACTTCGTCGAGCAGCGCCGCGGCCAGCGCGATGCCGTAGACCGGCTCCAGCGCCGCGACCACGCTTGCCGTGTGCGCGCTCAGCGCGCGCATGCTGCGGATGAACAGCGTGTGCGCTAGCGCGGTGCAGACGACGCCCAGCACCAGCAGCAGCGCGAGCTCGCGCGCATCGGGGCGCACCGGAGCCAGCGCGAGAGCGGGCGCAAGGCACGCCGCCGCACAGACATTTTGCCAGAAGGCGATCACCTCGGGCGCGCGTCGTGCCGCGAGCGCGCGGTTACTGACGGCGAGCAGCGCGAATGAGAAGCCCGACAGCAGACCCCACGCCAGGCCCTGCACGACGCGATTGTCGAGCCTGGGCTCCGGCACCAGCACCAGCAATCCGGCGACGACCAAGGCGGCGATCCCCCAGTCGACGCTGCGCGCCCGCGCACGCAACAGCACGAACTCGAGCAGCAGCACGAACAGCGGAAAACTCGCGTGGCCCAAGAGGCCGGTCGCGACATTGGCGATTTGTATCGCCTTGAAGAACGCGAACCAGTGCAGCGCAAGGATCGCGCCGTTGACGCCCATGCGCCAGTCGAAAGCGCCCCGCCCGCGCGGCGCCAGCCAAAGCAGTATCGCGAGCGCAGCGGCGGCGATTGCCGTCCGGCCAAAGACGATCGTCACCGCCGGCAGGTCGATCCACTTGCCGAACAGGCCGGCGAGGCCGAACAGCAGCACGGCAACGTGCAGCGACGCCAGCGCCGGAACGCGTCCGGCGCTGGCGTCGAGTCTGGCGCGGTCGTCAAGCATCGGATGCGATCAAGTCGGCTGATGGGCATCACTGTAGCAGCCGCCGATGCCGCGACGCGCCCAACCGGTGCTCGCGCAGGCGTGCCAAGTCGCGGCAGGTTACAATTCGACACCGGTCCCGCCCGCCGTGCCCGCTGCGATGACGAGCAATACGCGAGGAATACGATGCCGCAGAACATCGCTCCGAATCAGGTCCTGGACGCCGTACGCGCAAGCCCGGGCAATCGCGTCAAGGTCGCCGTGTCCGACATCGACGGCGTGCTGCGCGGAAAATATCTGCACAAGGACAAGTTCTTTGCCGCGGTCGAAGGCGGCTTCGGCTTCTGCGACGTCGTTTTCGGCTGGGACATGGCCGATCAGTGCTACGACAACACGACGCTGACCGGTTGGCACAAGGGCTTTCCCGACGCGCTGGCCCGCATCGACCTCGGAACGCTGCGTCACGTGCCCTGGGACGACGACGTGCCGTTCTTCCTGGCCGACTTTGTCGCGCAGAGAAAGGGCAAAGAGGTCCCGCATCCGGCGTGCCCGCGGCAGCTGCTCAAACGCGTGCTCAAGCGCGCCGAGAAGCTGGGTGTGGTTCCGATGTGCGGCATGGAATTCGAATGGTTCAACTTCACCGAGACGCCGCAGTCGTGGGCCGACAAGGGCTACGTGCGGCCGCAGACGATCACGCCGGGCATGTTCGGCTATTCGCTGCTGCGCGCCAACCAGAACCGCGACTACTTCAAGGCGTTGATGGTCGAGATGGGTGCCTTCGATATCCCCATCGAAGGACTGCACACCGAGACCGGCCCCGGCGTCTACGAAGTGGCGATTCTCTTTTCCGAGGCGCTCGAAGCCGCGGATCGCGCCGTGTTGTTCAAGACCGGCGCCAAGGAAATCGGCGCGCGCTTCGGCATCATGCCGAGCTTCATGGCCAAGTGGAATGCCATGTATCCGGGATGTTCCGGCCATATCCATCAGAGCCTGTCGGACGGTCGAAAGAACCTTTTTTTTGACGCCACGGGCCGGAACAGCATGAGCAAGCTGTTCGAGAGCTATCTCGCCGGCCAGGTGGCGGGCCTGATGGAGTTCGCGCCGATGTACTGGCCGACAATCAACAGCTACAAGCGCCTGGTCGACGGCTTCTGGGCGCCGGTCAAGCCGACGTGGGGGATCGACAATCGCACGGCGAGCTTTCGCGTGATCGCCGGCTCGCCCAAGTCGACGCGGCTGGAGACACGTTGCCCCGGCGCCGACATGAATCCCTATCTCGCCGCCGCGGCGGTGCTCGCCGCCGGCCTGTCCGGCATCGAAAAGAAACTGAAGCTGACGGCGAAACCCATCCACGGCACCAACGAAGGCGCGGAGAACATCCCGCGCGCGCCGCGCACGTTGATCGAGACGACGCGGGTGTTTCGCGATTCCGACCTGGCACGGGACTGGTTCGGCGACGATTTCGTCGACCATTTCGCGGCGACCCGCGAATGGGAATGGCGCCAGTGGCTCGATGCGGTCACCGACTGGGAATTGAAGCGCTATTTCGAGATCATATGAGTCGCCCGCCTCCGCTGGCACGTTCGCCGCACAGCCGTCGCCCGGCATCGACGGCGGCGGCCGCCGTGCTGCTGACGATATGCCTGGCTGCCGGTCCGCTCGCGGCGAAGACGCTGCGCTTCGCCAGCGCTTTCGACCCGCAATCGCTCGATCCGCACGCGCTGGCGCTGCTCTACCAGACCCGCGTCGTCAGCCAGATCTACGAGTCGCTGGTGGCGCGCGACCGCAACTTCGCAGTCGAGCCGGCGCTCGCAGTGTCCTGGCAACAGGTCGACCCGAAGCGCTGGCGTTTCAAGCTCAGGCCCAACGTCAAATTTCACGACGGGACGCCGTTTACTGCGGACGATGTCGTGTTCTCGATCCAGCGCGCGCTGGCCAAGAATTCGCAACGCGCTTTCCAGTTGCGGGGTGTACTTGAAGCGCGCAGGGTCGACGACCTGACGGTCGACATCATTCTCGAGTCGCCCGATGCTCTCCTGCCTGAGAAATTGATCTACGTCGGCATCATGAGCAAGGCATGGTCCGCCGCGCACGATGTCGTCGCACCGCAGAACTACAACGCCAGGCAGGAGACCTATGCGGTCCGCAACGCCAACGGCACCGGTCCGTACGTCCTCAAGACCTATGAGTCCGATGTCCGTTGCGTGCTGGTCGCCAATCCGCAGTGGTGGGGCCAGCGCGGCAACGTCGATGAGGCGACTTACGTCGTCATCCAATCCGACGCCACGCGCTTAGCCGCGCTCGTTTCCGGTCAGGTTGATTTCGTCATCGATCCGCCATTCCAGGACGTGCCCCGCCTGCAAAAGGAAGCTCGCTTCAAGCTCGCCCAGATCAGCGACATCGGGACTCAATATCTCGGCTTCGACCAGAGCCGCGACGAGCTCCAATTCGGCGACGTCAAGGGGCGGAATCCGTTCAAGGACGTCCGCGTGCGGCGCGCCGTCTACCAGGCGATCGACATCGATGCGATCGTCTCCAAGGTGCTGCGCGGCCAGGCGACAGCGACCGGCTCGTATGTCTCTAAGCTGCTCGACGGCTACGTCCCGGATCTCGAAACCCGGCCGAAGTATGATCCCGCCGCCGCGCGGGCGCTGCTCAGAGAGGCCGGATATCCGAATGGTTTCCAGGTGACGCTCGACTGCGTCAACGTCGCCTATCGCGCGGCCGTGTGCCAGGCGATTACGGGCATGCTGGCGCAAGTGGACATCCGGACGACGTTCCAGCCCTGGCCGACGGCGACGTTCTTTCCCAAGCTGACGCAGGCGACGACCAGCTTTTTCGAATTCGGCTGGTCGCCGCAGACCGACCCCTGGCCGATGCTGAATGCGATCGTGCACAGCTACGGCGCCGACGGCCCCGGCACGTTCAACGGCGGGAGGTATTCGAATCCCCGCCTCGATCAACTGATCGATTCGATCCGCGTCGAGCCCGATATCGCGCGCCGGCGCCAGCTTGTCGGCGACGCGCTGCGGCTGATGCGTGCCGACCTGCCGCTGCTCCCGCTTTATCGCCGGACGCTGACTTGGGTCATGCGGCCCGACATCAGCGTCGCGCAATGGCCAAGCGATATTCTCGAACTTCGCTTCGTTCGAATCGGCGACGCACAGCAAGTGGGCTCGACGGCCCGATGAGCATCGAGCGATTTGCCTTTCCGACGGCTATTTACTTCGGCGCCGGCGCGCGCAAGCTCGTTGCTGAGCATCTGGCGGCGCAGAGTCTCGAGCGGCCGCTGATCGTCACCGACCGAGGCATCGCGCCGCTGCCATTGCTTGAGAAGTTCGTGGGCGACCTGCATCGGCTCGATGTCGCCGTCTATTCCGAGATCTGGGGCAACCCAGTGAAGAGCCAGGTCAGTCACGGCGTCGCCGCGTTCCGCAAGCATCGCGCCGACTCGATCATCGGCCTGGGCGGGGGCGCTGCGCTTGACGTCGCCAAGGCGATTGCGCTGATGGCGGTCCACGAGGGCGACGTGCTCCAGTATGCGTGGGACCATCCGCATGTGCGACCGATCGAGCACGAGCTGCCCTATTTCGTCGCGCTGCCGACGACCGCGGGCACGGGCTCCGAGGTCGGCCGATCGAGCGTCATATCGGATGACGCGACGCACATCAAGAAGATCATCTTTTCGCCACGGCTGCTCGCGAAGGCGGTGTTCGCCGACCCCGAGCTCACGCTCGACCTGCCGCCGGCGATCACCGCCGCGACCGGCATGGACGCGCTGACCCACAACGTCGAATCGTACCTGTCTCCGGCCTATCACCCGATGTGCGACGGCATCGCGCTCGAAGGAGCGCGGATCGCCGCACGCTCGCTGCGCACTGCGGTGCACGAGCCACACAACCTGCAGGCGCGCTCGGACATGCTGATGAGCTCGATGATGGGCGCGATCGCGTTCCAGAAAGACCTGGGCGCCGTCCACTCCTGCGCGCACGCACTATCGACGGTCGCCGACCTTCACCACGGACTCGCCAACGGCATCATGATCGATCACGTCATGCGCTTCAATCTCAAGAGCGCCACGGCGAAAATGGCCGAGCTCGCGCATGTCGTGGGCGCCGGCGTCGCCGGCGCGCTGCCCGAGGCCAGCGCGGAAGCGTTCATCGACTGGCTCGCGACCCTCAAGCGCGACCTGGGCATTCCGGCAACCCTGTCCGGACACGCAGCCAAGCGGCCGGTCACCCGGGCCGAC
>CAWHFL010000013.1:0-275637 GCA_963828665.1 uncultured beta proteobacterium | reverse complement strand
GGACGTGGCGGCGCCGGCCGTGATCAGCTGGGGCTTCGCCGAAGGCGCGCTCGCCGCACTTCGGGCGTGGCTCGAGGGCCGGGCACCCGCGCCCGGCCGCGCCCCGGTGCCCTTGGCTCTGCCTGCACCCGCGCCGCGCCGCCGGAGCGTCAAAGCGCGCTGATCCCGAGCGGCGTTGATCGAATCGCCGAGCGCCGACGCGCATCGGGCGAAGTCAGAAAAAATCAACGGTTTAGCTTTTGGGCGAGGGGCCGCCATTTGTAAAAATTACATGCGGAAAAAAAACCTGCGCGTTCCGATGTGGACCGGATCGAAAAGGCGAATGATGTTCCTCTCGCCGACGATCGCCCCACGGCGAAAACCTGTGCATAATTTGTCGATCGTTTGTTGCGCCCAATGCGACACGGATCACGACGCGGCGACCACGCCGTCGGAGACTTGCCATGAAAGTCATTGAACGCTCGATAACCCCGGCCAGCGAGATGACGGTCATCCTCGGCGCGTTGAATGCGCTGCGCCGAGGCGACGCCGGGATCCGGCTGCCGGCCAACTGGCTCGGCGTTTCGGGGCGCGTCGCCGACGTGTTCAACGAAGTGGTCGAGCGCAACGAACGGATGGCGAGCGAACTCGAGCGGCTTTCGCGCGTCGTGGGCAAGGAGGGCAAACTCGGCAAGCGCGGGTCGCTGGGCGATGTCACCGGTTTCTGGCGCGATTCGATCGGCGCGGTGAATATGCTGATCGACGATCTGGTGCATCCGACCAGCGAGACAGCGCGGGTGATCGGCGCCGTCGCGCAGGGCGACCTGTCGCAGACGATGGCGCTCGAGGTCGACGGCGAGCCGCTGCAGGGAGAGTTTCTGCGCACGGCGAAGACGGTGAACAAGATGGTCGACCAGCTGGGATCGTTCGCCGCTGAAGTCACGCGCGTGGCCCGCGAGGTCGGCACCGAGGGCAAGCTCGGCGGACAAGCCAAGGTCAAGGGCGTGGCGGGAACATGGAAGGACCTGACCGAGAGTGTCAACTCGATGGCCAGCAACCTGACCGCGCAGGTGCGCAACATCGCCGACGTCACGACCGCGGTCGCCACAGGCGACCTGTCGAAAAAGATCACCGTCGACGTCAAGGGCGAAATCCTCGAGCTCAAGAATACGATCAACACGATGGTCGACCAGCTGCGCTCGTTCGCGGCCGAAGTGACGCGTGTCGCGCGCGAAGTTGGCACCGAGGGCAAGCTCGGCGGCCAGGCCGACGTCAAGGGCGTGGCCGGCACCTGGAAGGATCTGACCGAGAGTGTGAACTCGATGGCGAGCAACCTGACCGGTCAGGTGCGCAACATCGCCGATGTGACCAAGGCGGTGGCGGGTGGCGACCTGTCGAAAAAAATCACCGTCGACGTCAAGGGCGAAATCCTCGAGCTCAAGAACACGATCAACACGATGGTCGACCAGCTTTCGTCGTTCGCCTCGGAAGTCACGCGCGTCGCGCGCGAAGTTGGCACCGACGGACGCCTGGGCGGCCAGGCCGACGTGCAGGGTGTGGCCGGCACGTGGAAGGATCTGACCGAGAGTGTCAACTCGATGGCCAGCAACCTGACCGCGCAGGTGCGCAACATCGCGGACGTCACGACTGCGGTCGCCACCGGCGACCTGTCGAAAAAGATCACCGTTGACGTCAAGGGCGAAATCCTCGAGCTCAAGAACACGATCAACACGATGGTCGATCAGCTGCGCTCGTTCGCGGCCGAAGTGACGCGGGTCGCGCGCGAAGTCGGCACCGAGGGCAAGCTCGGCGGCCAGGCCGACGTGCAGGGTGTGGCGGGAACGTGGAAGGATCTGACCGACAGCGTGAATTTCATGGCCAGCAACCTGACCGGGCAGGTGCGCAATATTGCCGACGTCACGACTGCCGTCGCCACCGGCGACCTGTCGAAAAAGATCACCGTCGACGTCAAGGGCGAAATCCTCGAGCTCAAGAACACGATCAACACGATGGTCGACCAGCTCTCGTCGTTCGCCTCGGAAGTCACGCGCGTCGCGCGCGAGGTCGGGACCGAGGGTGCGCTGGGCGGCCAGGCCGACGTGCAGGGTGTGGCCGGCACGTGGAAGGACCTGACCGAGAGTGTGAACTCGATGGCGAGCAACCTGACCGGCCAGGTGCGTAACATCGCCGACGTGACGAAGGCGGTGGCGAGCGGCGACCTGTCGAAAAAGATCACCGTCGACGTCAAGGGCGAGATCCTCGAGCTCAAGAACACGATCAACACGATGGTCGATCAGCTGCGTTCGTTCGCCTCGGAAGTCACGCGCGTCGCGCGCGAGGTCGGCACCGAGGGCGCACTCGGCGGCCAGGCCGACGTGCAGGGTGTCGCGGGAACGTGGAAGGATCTGACCGAAAGCGTCAACTCGATGGCCAGCAACCTGACCGGCCAGGTGCGTAACATCGCCGACGTGACCAAGGCGGTGGCGAGCGGCGACCTGTCGAAAAAGATCACGGTCGACGTCAAGGGCGAGATCCTCGAGCTCAAGAACACGATCAACACGATGGTCGATCAACTGCGATCTTTCGCCTCGGAAGTGACGCGGGTCGCGCGCGAGGTCGGCACCGAAGGGCGTCTGGGCGGCCAAGCCGATGTCCAGGGCGTGGCGGGAACCTGGAAGGACCTGACCGACAGCGTGAACTTCATGGCCAGCAACCTGACCGGCCAGGTGCGCAACATCGCCGACGTGACCAAGGCGGTGGCGAGCGGCGACCTGTCAAAGAAGATCACCGTCGACGTCAAGGGCGAAATCCTCGAGCTCAAGAACACGATCAACACGATGGTCGACCAGCTCTCCTCGTTCGCGTCCGAAGTCACGCGCGTCGCGCGCGAGGTCGGCACCGAGGGCATTCTCGGCGGCCAGGCCGACGTCAAAGGCGTCGCCGGCACCTGGAAGGATCTGACCGACAGCGTCAACTTCATGGCCGGCAACCTGACCAGCCAGGTGCGCGGCATCGCAAAGGTGGTGACCGCGGTTGCCAACGGCGCCCTGCAACAGAAGCTCACCGTGGCAGCCAAGGGCGAGATCGCCGCGCTCAGCGACACGATCAACAGCATGATCGACACGCTGGCGACATTCGCCGACCAGGTGACGACCGTGGCGCGCGAAGTCGGCGTCGAGGGCAAACTCGGCGGGCAGGCGAAGGTCCCCGGCGCTTCCGGAACGTGGAAGGGGCTGACCGAGAACGTCAACCAGCTTGCCGCGAACCTGACCACACAGGTACGCGCCATCGCCGAGGTGGCGACCGCCGTCACGCAGGGCGACCTGACACGCTCGATCACGGTGGAGGCGCGCGGCGAAGTGGCGGCGCTCAAGGACACGACCAATGAAATGATCCGCAATCTGCGCGACACGACGCAGAAAAATACCGAGCAGGACTGGCTGAAGACCAATCTCGCCAAGTTCAGCCGCATGCTGCAGGGACAGAAGGACCTGAACACCGTCGGGCGACTGATTCTGTCCGAGCTCGCGCCGGTCGTCAGCGCACAGCACGCGGTGTTCTACGTGCTCGACTCCAAGGGCGACACGCCGCGCCTCACGCTGCTGGCGAGCTATGGATCCAAAGGCCAGAGCGCGATCGGCAGCCAGCTCGAGCTCGGCGAAGGGCTGGTCGGCCAGTGCGCGATCGAAAAGGAGAAGATCCTCCTGGCCGACGTGCCGCGTGACTACCTCACGATCTTCTCCGGTCTCGGCGGCGCGTCGCCGCAGAATATCCTGGTGATACCGGTTATTTTCGAAGGCCAGGTCAAGGGTGTGCTCGAGCTCGCCTCGTTCGAGCGCTTCAGTCCGACGCACGAGGCCTTCCTCGACCAGCTCGCGGAAAGCATCGGCATTGTGATCAACACGATCGAGGCGAACACACGGACCGAGGACCTGCTGACGCAGTCGCAGTCGCTGGCGCACGAGCTCCAGAGTCGGCAGGAGGAACTGCAGCAGACCAACCAGGAGCTCGAGGACAAGGCCGGCCTGCTGGCGCACCAGAACCAGGAAGTCGAACGCAAGAACCAGGAAGTCGAGCAGGCGCGGAAGGCGCTGGAAGAGAAGGCGGAGCAGCTGGCGCTCACCTCGAAGTACAAGTCGGAGTTCCTGGCCAACATGTCGCATGAGCTGCGCACGCCGCTCAACAGCCTGCTGATCCTGTCCGACCAGTTGTCGCGCAATACCGAGAGCAATCTTTCGTCGAAGCAGGTCGAGTTCGCGAAGACCATCCACGCCTCGGGCAACGACCTGCTGACGCTGATCAACGACATCCTCGACCTGTCGAAGATCGAGTCCGGCACCGTGCTGGTCGATCCGACCGACCTGATGCTCGAGGAGCTGCGCCGCTACGTCGAGCGCACGTTCCGCCACGTCGCCGAGGCGAAGAACGTCGATTTCTTCATCCGTCTCGATCCGAAGTTGCCGAAGTCGATGTTCGCCGACAGCAAGCGCCTGCAGCAGGTGCTGAAGAATCTGCTGTCGAACGCCTTCAAGTTCACGCACGAAGGCCATGTGACCTTGAGCATCGAGTCGGTCAAGAGCGGCTGGAATGGGGACAACGAGAACCTCAACCGCGCGCCCGACGTCATCTCGTTCTCGGTCAGCGACACCGGCATCGGCATCTCCCCAGAGAAGCAGCAGATCATCTTCGAGGCATTCCAGCAGGCCGACGGCAGCACCAACCGCAAGTACGGCGGGACCGGACTGGGATTGGCGATCAGCCGCGAGCTTTCGCGCCTGCTCGGCGGCGAGATCCGGCTGGTCAGCGCGCCGCGCGTCGGCAGCACGTTCACGCTGTACCTGCCGCAGATCTACACGTCGCCGCGTCCGCGCAAGCCGGCGGCGCCGCGTCCGAGTGCCGATGCCTCGCTTTACGGCAAGACCGCGCCCGGCGCGCCCGCGGTTTCGACCGAACGCGCGGAAGAACGACCGGCCGTCGAGTACCGAGGGAACGGCGAGGCTCGAATGCACGCCGACGCGGAGGATGCCGCGCAATTACCCGCACATCTGATCAATGAAGTCGGCGACGACCGCGATTCGATCAGTCTCGGCGACAAGACGCTGCTGATCGTCGAAAACGATCTGGGGTTTGCGCGCTTCCTCCTCGATGCGGCGCGCGAGCAGGGTTTCAAGGGCATCGTGACCTCGCAGGGCGTGGCGGCGCTTGCGCTCGCCAGCCAGTTCCATCCTTCGGCGATCAGCCTCGATCTGTTCCTGCCGGACATCAACGGCTGGCGGGTGCTGCACCGGATCAAGAACGACGCTGCGACGCGGCACATTCCGGTTGCCATCATCTCGACCGACGAGTCGCGTGAGCAGGCGCTCAACGCCGGCGCCTATTCGTTCGTCGCCAAGCCGATCCAGAGCAAGGACGTACTCGACTCGCTGCTGGCGAGCCTCAACCAATTCGCGGAGCGTCCCGAGAAACGCCTGCTGATCGCGTCGGCGGACCCGGAAATGCGCGACCGGGTCGTCGCCTATCTGAATGCCGACGACGTGCGAATCACGTCGGTCGGCGACCGCCGGGCCGCAGCGGACATTGTCGACCGCGAAGGCATCGACTGCCTGGTGCTCGACGCCAGGCTGTCGGTGGGACATAGCGCCCCGTCGACCGATGACAGTGAGCCTCTGCTCGACAGCCTGCCGATCCTGCTCTACGGCGGCGAAAAGGGAGCGATGGCGCTCGACGGCTGGCGCAGCCTTGCCCGCAACGTCGTCGTGCGTGACGTGCAGTCGCTCGAGGGCCTGCTCGATCAGGCAAGCCTGTTCCTGCATCGCGACCCGGCGCGAATCCCCGAAGCTCACCGGACAGTGCTGCGCCGGCTGCACGACTCGAACCATGTGCTTAAAGACAAACGCGTGATGATCGTCGACGATGACATTCGCAACATCTTCGCGTTGTCGTCGCTGCTCGAGGACCAGGGCATGACCGTCGTATCGCACGACAACGGGCGCGATGCCATCCGTTACCTGCAGGCGCAACCCGATATCGATGTCTTGCTGATGGACATCATGATGCCGGAGCTCGATGGGGTCGATACGATCCGGGAGATCCGCAAGATTCCAGCCTGCCGGGACCTGCCGATCATCGCGGTGACCGCGAAGGCGATGAAGGGCGACCGCGAAAAATGCATGGAAGCCGGAGCATGGGATTACCTGTCGAAGCCGGTGGATACGGAGCTGATGGTCGGCGTGCTGCGCGCCTGGCTGTCGCGCTGACCGGCACTTCCCGCCATCGGCGGCAGTGATGGAAATCCGCGCGGCCAGTCGAAGGAGATGCATCGCGTGAGCGAATCCGGCAAAGCGAATATCCTCGTCGTCGACGACCGGCCGGACAAGCACGTCGTCTTCCGGGCGATTCTCGAGGAGCTCGACCAGAACATCTACAGCGCGACCTCCGGCGAGGAGGCGCTGCGGCAGGTGTTGCAGCGAGACTTCGCCGTCATTCTGCTCGACGTCAACATGCCTGGCCTGGACGGCCTCGAGACGGCAGCGTTGATCCGCAGCCGGACCAAATCGGCGCACATTCCGATCATATTCGTCACCGCCGACTACACCGACGAGGTGCGCATCAGCAAAGGCTATTCGCTAGGCGCGGTCGACTACCTGAGCTCGCCGGTCGTTGCCGAGATCCTGCGCTCCAAGGTCAGGGTGTTCGTCGACCTGTATCTGCTCGCCGAGCAGGCGAAGCGACGTGCCGAGGAGCATCTCGCGCTGGCCGAGGAGCGCGCGGCGCGCTCGGTGGCCGAGCGCGCGAACGCGCGCTTCGCTTTCCTGGCGCAGGCGAGTGCGGCGTTGTCACGTTCGCTTGAATTCGACGCCACGGCGCGCGAATTGCTGCGACTCGCGGTTCCGTTCCTGGCCGACGCCGCCGCGCTGACGTTTCCGGGCGAGGAAGGCATCGAGGCGCGCACCGAGCTCGCATGGAGCGGCGCGTTGAGCGCAGAGCCGCTGTGCAGCGAATCGGTTCCGGCGGTCGAGTGCGGCTGGTGGCGCGACGCGATCGCCCGCGTGCTTGTGAGCGGTGTTTGCGAATCCTTTCCCGACATCACCAGTCCGCAGCCCACCGGCGGCTGGGGCGGACCGAACACGCAACCGGAGATTCCGCGCGGCTCGCCGCTCCATTCGCTGGTGATCATTCCGCTGCTGGCGCGCGGGCGCACGATTGGCGTGATCTCGCTGGGAACGTCATCGGCCGGGCGCGCGATCGACGCCGACCTCGTGGCCGTCGCCTCTGACGTGGCCAGCCGCGCCGCCATCGCACTCGATAACGCGCTGTTGTACCGCAAGATCCACGAGCAGGACCGGCGAAAGAACGAATTTCTGGCAATGCTTTCGCACGAGCTCCGCAATCCGCTGGCGCCGATCACCAACGCCGTTCACGTTCTGCAGACCAACGGGGGCGACGCTAAAAGGAACGACTGGGCACGCGAGGTGATCGGCCGCCAGGTGAAACAGCTTTCACGGCTCGTCGACGACCTGCTCGACGTGTCGCGGATCACGCAGAACAAGATCGAGCTCAAGATCGAAGCGGTCGACGTGGCTGAAGTCGTCGCGGTCGCCGTCGAGACCGTGCGGCCGCTGATCGACGCGCAGGAGCATGCGTTGAGCGTGCTGCTGCCCGAGCAGCCGATGCGCGTCCGCGGCGATTTCGCGCGTCTGGCGCAGGTGCTGGCAAACCTCTTGAACAACGCGGCCAAGTACACCGATCGCAAGGGACGGATCTCGCTGACCGCCGAGCAGGAAGAGGCGGAGGTCGTCTTCCGCGTCCGCGATTCGGGCATCGGCATCCCGGCGTCGGCCGCGTCGACGATCTTCGATCTGTTCACGCAGGTCGCGCATACGCTCGATCGCTCGCAGGGCGGGCTCGGCATCGGTCTGACGCTCGTGAAGCGGCTGGTCGAGATGCAGGGCGGAAGCGTGTCGGCGTTCAGCGCCGGAACGAATCTGGGCAGCGAATTCACCGTGCGCCTGCCGGCGCTCCCGGTCGATCAGCGAGTGCCGGCCGGACGGCTTGCGGCGGAACGCTATGCGGCATCGAACCCCGGCGAATTCGCGATACTGATCGTCGACGACAACCGCGACGCGACCGACACCATGGCAATGCTGCTCGGCTTGGAAGGTTATAACGTCCGGGTCGCCTACGACGGTCCGCAGGCGCTGGACGCGGTGCGGGCCTCTCGGCCGGACGTCATCCTGCTCGACATCGGCTTGCCCGGCATGGACGGCTTCCAGGTCGCGCAGCACGTACGCGTCGAGGCCGATAACAGCGCCATCGTCATCGTCGCCGTTTCCGGTTACGGGCAGGAAGAGCATCGCGCCCGTTCGGCCCAGGCTGGCTGCGACCACCATCTGGTCAAGCCGATCGAACCGGCCGTCATTAGCGAATTGCTGGCGTCGCTGCATTCGACGCGACACGGCGCCGCGTCCGACAACATCGTGTGGCTGCGCCGCAGCGCCGACTAGCGACCGCTTTCCGGCAGTACCGGCGCGAGCGCCCGCCCGCAGGCCACGGCGCCAAGTCGATAGTCTACAGCTATTGATATAATCATATAAATAAATTTGAACTATCGTCAGCGTCGGACGATCATAGTCTTGTCTATCGACCAACCAACGGAGAGCCAAGCCATGTCCGACCAATCCCATCGATTCCCCGACCATACCGGCCAGCGGGTGCCCGAGGTCTCATTGCGCGTCCGCCGTAACGGCGAGTGGGCGACGCTGACCACCGCCGACCTGTTCGCCCACAAGAACGTCGTCGTCTTTTCGCTGCCGGGCGCCTTTACGCCGACCTGCTCGTCGACCCACCTGCCGCGTTACAACGAGCTCGCGCCCGCGTTCAAGGACGCCGGCATCGATGCTATCGTTTGCGTCTCGGTCAACGATCCGTTCGTCATGGAAGCATGGGCCAAGGAGCAGGAGGCGGAGAACGTCATCCTGCTGCCCGACGGCAATGGCGAGTTCACGCGCAAGATGGGCCTCCTGGTCGACAAGAGCGATCTCAACTTCGGTCAGCGCTCGTGGCGATACTCGATGCTGGTACGCGACGGCGTCGTCGAGAAAATGTTCATCGAGCCGGACCAGCCGGGCGATCCGTTCGTCGTCTCGGATGCCGACACGATGCTGGCCTATCTCAACCCGAAGGCGAAAAAGCCCGATCAGGTCGCCATCCTTACCCGTGAAGGCTGCTCGTTCTGCGCCAAGGCCAAGCGGCTGTTGACCGAAGCCGGCATCGCATACGCCGAAGTTCCGCTGAACCATGCGGTCCGCAGCAGGGTCGTCGGTGCCATCACCGGCGCGCAAACGGTGCCGCAGGTCTTTATCAACGGCCGGCTGATCGGCAACGCCGAGGACCTCGAGCGCCATTTGAAGCGCGCCGCGTAAGCGGGAAGGCGCTTTAGCCGACTTTCGTCGGGAGGGCATCGTGCACATGCAGATCCAGGATACCGACGTCGCGATCATCGGCGCCGGCACCGCAGGGCTCGCGGCCTACCGCACGGTCAAGGCGGCTGGACAGCGCGCGCTGCTGATCGAGAGCGGGCCGTACGGCACGACCTGTGCCCGCGTCGGTTGCATGCCGAGCAAGCTGCTGATCGCGGCGGCCGAGGCTGCGCATTCGTTCTCGCGGCTGCCGGCGTTCGGCATCCAGCCGGGCGGACCGATCGCCGTCGACGGCAAGGCGGTGATGGACCGCGTCAAGGGCGAGCGCGACCGCTTTGCCGGCTTCGTCGTCGAAGACGTCGAAGCTTTTCCGGCGGCCGACAAGATTCGCGGCCATGCGCGGTTCATCGATGACCATACGCTGCAGGTCGGCGATGCGCTGACCATCCGTGCGCCGCGCGTCGTCATCGCCACCGGGTCCTCGCCCGCGCATCCTGTGGCCTGGGATGCGCTGGGTGACCGGATGATCGTCAACGACGACGTGTTCCAGTGGGCGGCGCTGCCGCAAAGCGTCGCCGTCTTCGGGCCCGGTGTGATCGGACTCGAAATCGGCCAGGCGCTGCACCGACTGGGCGTACGCGTGAAGGTCTTCGGCCGCGGCGGCGGCATCGGACCCCTGTCCGATCCGGCGCTGCTCGACTCGGCGCGACGGATCTTCGGCGCCGAGCTCTACCTCGACACGAACGCGCACGCCGAAGTGGCGCGCCGTGGTGATCTGATCGAGGTCACGTACCGCGCGCTCGACGGCAGCACTGCCACGGAGAGCTTCGACTATCTGTTGGCCGCCATCGGGAGGCGTCCTAACCTGTCCGGATTGGGACTCGAGCGGACCTCGCTCGCGCTCGATGCCCAAGGCGTGCCGCTGTTCAATCGCCGGACGCTGCAATGCGGAAAGTCGTCGATTTTCATTGCCGGCGACGTCAACAACGAGCTTCCGCTGCTGCACGAGGCCGCCGACGAAGGCCGCATCGCCGGCGAGAATGCGGCGCGTTATCCCGACGTCCGGCCCGGCCTGCGCCGCGCCGGCATCGCCGTCGTCTTCACCGACCCGCAGATCGCCATCGTCGGCGGCGGCTGGCGCGATGCGCAACCGGTGCCGCACGTTGCGGGTGAAGTTTCGTTCCACAACCAGGGCCGCTCGCGCGTCATGCTGCGCAACAAGGGGTTGCTGCACGTCTATGTCGCGATCGAGGACGGCGCTTTCCTCGGTGCGGAAATGCTCGGGCCTGACGCCGAGCATATCGGCCACCTTCTGGCCTGGGCGCTGCAGATGAAGCTCACCGTGCAGCAGATGCTCGACATGCCGTTCTATCACCCGGTCATCGAGGAAGGCGTGCGCACGGCGTTGCGCGACGCGCGCGCCAAGCTGGCGACGGCGCAGGCCCAGCGCCGCGCCGCCTGAAGGGCAGGCACTTCACCTACAGCCGGTATCCCTGGTCGCCGTCGCGAAAGCCGACGAGCTCTTCGTCGAGTCCGCGGATCAGGGCAAGCACCTTGAACAGCTCGCCCATCTCGGCCGGCGAGAGGAGCTTCTGCACTGCGGCAGCCTGGCGCAAATACGCGGCCGACTGCGGATCGCCGCACGCGGCCAGCGAATCGAGTATGCCGCAGTTGATCAGGAAGCGCGCCTGCGTCGCATAGCCGCCGACGCTCATGCCGCCGGCGACGCCGGCGCGCGCAATGGCGCTGAAGTCGACGTGCGAAGAAAGGTCGCTCAAGCCCGGAAGGAACAGCGGGTCATGCACGACGCGGTGACGGTAATGCGCGACCACCGTTCCGCCGGCGCGCTGCGGATGATAGTACTCGGCCGCGGGGAAGCCGTAGTCGATGACGAGCAGCATGCCGGCATCGCAGCGCTCCGCCAGGCTCCGGATCAACGCTTGCGCAGCGGGGTTGATCTCGCTGACGTAGTCGCCGTCGGGCGGGAACACGGCAATGGCGGCATCGCGCAACGCGCCCGGCGGCAGCGGCCGGTCGGCGAGCGAAAGACGATCGCCGGCAAGACAGACGCCGCGCTCGAGCCACGCACCGCTCTGTCGCGCGATAAGGTGAGGTGGCACCGCGTCGAGCACCTCGTTGGCGATCATCAGTCCGCGCCAGCGCAAGGGCAGCGTCTCGATCCAGTCGACCCGCGGCAACATCGCCGGCGCCTTCTCCTGCAGGCACGCACGCTGTCGTGCCGCGAGATCGGCGCTGACCTCGAGCAGACGATAATGCTGCGGCAGTCGATCCTTGGCCGCCAGCGCGTTGAGCAGATCGGCGGCGAGCCGACCGGTGCCCGGGCCGAGCTCGATCAGCTGGGAGTCGGACAACCGCTCGATGACCTCGGCGGCCGCCGCGGCCAGCGCCGCACCGAACAACGGCGTCAGTTCGGGCGCGGTGACGAAATCGCCGGCGGCGCCGAACTTGCGTGCGCCGGCCGAGTAATAACCGAGTCCCGGCGCATACAGCACCGCACCCATGTAATCGGCGAACGAAATCCAGCCGCCGGCCTCGCCGATGGCTGCGGCAACGAACGCGACGACCTGCTCGCCGTGCGCGCGCGCTTCGAGCGAAGGCGGCGGCAATCCGGCGGCGTCATCGCCGTATGGAGCGGGGGACATCGATGTGATAGATTGGACGATTCGAGGCAGTGTAGCCGGAGCGCCGCGTGCAGGGCAAAGTAGTCTTGATCACGGGAGGTGCCAAACGCGTCGGCGCTGCGACTTGCCGGCGCTTGCACGCCGCAGGCGCCAAGCTGATGCTGCATTACCGCGAATCGGCCGGTGAAGCGAGACTGCTTCAGGCCGAGCTCAACCACCAGCGCAAGGATTCGGTCGCGCTGATCCAGGCCGACCTGCTCGACCTGGGCAAGCTGCATTCGCTGATCGACCAGACCGTGCAGACTTTCGGCAAGCTCGATGCGCTGATCAATAACGCATCGTCGTTTTTCCCGACGCCGGTCGGCGAGATCACCGGCGAAAATTGGGACGATCTGATCGGCACCAATCTGCGGGCGCCGCTTTTCATCTCGCAGGCTGCGGCGCCGGCGCTGAAAAAGACGCAGGGCTCCATCGTGAACATCACCGACATCCACGCCGAGCGCCCGCTGAAGAATTACGTCGTCTACAGCGTCGCCAAGGCCGGGCTGGTCGGGCTGACCCGGTCGCTGGCGCGCGAGCTGGCACCCGAGGTGCGCGTCAACGCCGTCGCCCCGGGCCCGATCCTGTGGCCCGACGACGAGTCGTTCGACGAGCTGTCGCGGCAGCGGATCATTTCGAACACGCCGCTCAGGCGAGAGGGCACGCCAGACGATATTGCCAAGGCCGTGCACTTCCTGTTGTTCGAGGCGACTTACGTCACCGGCGAGACGATCAACGTCGACGGCGGGAGGCACGTGGCGCTGTGAGCAGCGAGCCAGGTCCCGCTCGCGCAGCGAGTGGGGTGCGAGCGCCCGCGAATCGGCGCCAGCCACCGAGCGCGAGCTATCCGCCTCGCGTACGTCGCCGACGAGGTGGCGTTATAGGCGGCACTGCTGGCACCGGTTGTTTTCGCCGCGCGGCGACTCGCAGCGCGAGCGCTTCCAGATAAGGGTCGATGATGCCGTGCGTGATCAGCGACACACGCGCGCGCTCCAGATAATCTGCCGACGAGCCGAACGCGCCTGCCGCGCGCGATAGCACGTCGGCCTGTCTCGCCAGCGCCAGCTTGCCCGCGTACTGCGGATGTCTGCGATCGACGACGAAAGCCAGCGCGGTCAGCGCGTGCGTGCCGGCGCGCACGCGCAGCCAGCGCGGATGGTAGGCGCCGACGACCATCTCGCGCCGCCACAACAGCGCGAGCTCCGCGCACGCGCATTCTGCGCGGAGGCGGTAGACGACGCCGTGGCATGTCCCGCCCTGGTCGAGCCCCAGCACAAGGCCCGGAATTTTGGTCGTGCCGCGCGATGCCAGCGACCAGAGGCAGAACCGGCGATGCTTGCCGCGCAAGGTCGCGGGCCGCGCTTCGATGAACGGGAACAGCGGATTCCACAACAGCGAGCCGTAGGCGAACACCCACCAATCGGCGTGCGCCGGTCGCCGCGCCAGCGCCGCCGCCAGCGACGCGGCGAGCGCGTCGTCGGACAGCGCGCGATGTGCATCGAGCGCTTCCACATAGACCGCACGCATGCGGCCTTCCTCGAGATCGCGGCGCGAAAGCGTCATCGATGCCCGCGCGTCCCGCTCAGACCAGGCCGCGAAATGGCAGCCGCCGCTCGCACCATGCTGCGGCCGCAAGAAGGCTCTTCTCACGCAACGCCGGAGCCGCGAGCTGCATGCCCAACGGCAGGCCGTTCGGCGCCAGCGCAATCGGCAAGGTCAACGCCGGAAACCCCGCGAGCGACCAGAGCGTGCAGCAGGCAGGATCGCCGGTCTGCGTCAGGTCTTCCGGCGCGGGGCCGGGCGCCGGTGGCGTCAGTATCGCGTCGAATCCTGCGAGCCGGTCGGTGAGCGCGGCGACGATCTCGTCGCGCCGCACCAGCGCATCGGCATAGACAGCGTCACCGATCGTGCGGCCCTCGTCGAGGGCCGCATTGAGCTTCGCCGATATTCTGCCGCGCTCGCGATCCTGCAAAGCGCCGAGCTCTCGCGCCGCCTCGTACAGTGTGATGCGGCGGTGCTGCACCGGCGCGTCGCCGCAGCTCGCCGGCAGTGCGAGCACGGTGACGCGCGCGCCGGCCGCGCGCAGCGAGTTGGCCGCGGCACCGAGCGCGTCGCGCTCCTCGTTGCTTGTCGCGACCCATGGAAACTCCGGGACAAAGGCCAGCGCAGGCGCTCGCTCGGACGCTTCCGCGGGCGGCGCGATCGCGTGCTCGCCGGCCAGGACGGCGGCGAGCAACGCGCAATCGGCAACGGTTCGCGCGAAAACGCCCAGCGTATCGATCGTCGGGCTGAAGCGATAGACGCCGTCGTATGGCAACCGATTCCTGCCCGGCTTGAAGCCGACGATGCCGCAGTACGCCGCCGGCCGGATGACCGAGCCATTGGTCTGCGTACCTATCGCCGCAGGCACCTGGCCGAGCGCGACGGCCGCCGCCGAGCCCGAGGAAGAGCCTCCAGGCGTGCATGCGGCGTGCCACGGATTGCGCGTCTTGCCCGGCTGCATGAAGGCGAATTCGGTCGTCACCGTCTTGCCCAGGACCATGCCGCCCGCGCGCAGCAGCCGCGCGACGCATTCGGCATCGTCGGAAGGTATTGCGCCGGCGTAAATCGGCGAGCCCATTTGCGTCGCCATACCGGCGGTGGCGATGATGTCCTTGACGCCGATCGGAACGCCTTCGAGCATCGAGGTGCCGCCCGACGCGCGCCGCGCATCGAGTGCGCGCGCCGAAGCAAGCGCGCGATCGCGATCGAGCCAGGCCCACGCCTGGACGTTGGCGTCGGTGGCGTCGATGCGGTCGAGCAGCGACCGGGTGAGCACCGTGCAGGAAAGCGCGCCGCGTGAGAGCGCGTCGATCGCTGCGGCCAGCGTCAGCGCGTAAGGCTCGGGCGTCATGTTCTCGCGCGCACCAGCTTGACCGGCCGCGACGCGACGTCGGCGGTGGCGATCGCGTCAGCCGGCAGGAAAATGGCCTGCAGGTCATTGAGAAAGCGCTGGCCCAACGGTGTCGGTCGGATGCGCTGGTGATCGCGCGCGATCAAGCCGCGTTGCTCGGCCTCGTCCAGCGGCTTCTGCGCGATCGTCAACGGGAACCCGGTACGCTCGGCGAACAGTGCGGTCGAAAACCCCTCGGTCAGCCGCAGCGCATTGAGCATGAACTCGAAGCCGATCTCATTGCGGGCGACCGGTCGATCCTCGGCCAGAGGCGACCCGTGCTCGACTTCCTCGATGTAGTGCTGCGGCTGCTTGTGCCGGACCAGGCGTACGACCCGCTCGCCGAACGAGAGCTTGGAATGGGCACCGGCACCGATGCCCAGGTAATCGCCGAAGCGCCAGTAATTGACGTTGTGCCGGCATTCGTGGCCGGGCCTGGCGTAGGCCGAGGTCTCGTAGTGGACGTAGCCGGCGGCGCCGAGCGTCGCCGCGATCGCATCCTCGATATCGGCGGCCGTTTCGTCGTCCGGCAAGGTCGGCGGGTAGCGGTGGAACAGCGTGTTCGGCTCGATCGTCAAATGGTAGAACGACAGGTGCGGCGGCGAAAAACGCAACGCCTGGGCGAGATCGCTTTTGGCGTCGTCCGGCGTCTGTCCGGGAAGCGCGTACATGAGGTCGAGATTGACGTTGCCGAAAATCTCGATCGCCGCTGCCGCGGCGGCACACGCCTCGTCGGAATCGTGGACGCGGCCGAGCCCCTTCAGGAATCGCGGCTCGAAGCTCTGCACGCCGAGCGAAAGCCGGTTGACGCCCGCGGCTTTGAATCCGGCAAAGCGTGCGCGCTCGAAAGTTCCGGGATTGGCCTCGAGCGTGATTTCCGCGTCGGGTGCCAACGGAACGCGCGCACGCACGCCGGCCAGTATCCGATCGATCGATTCCGGCGCGAACAGGCTCGGCGTGCCGCCCCCGAAAAAAACCGTGTGGACGCGGCGACCCCAGATCGACGGCAGCGCGAACTCCAGATCGGCCAGCAGCGCATCGACGTAGCGCGCTTCGGGAATTTCACCGCGCCTCTCGTGCGAATTGAAATCGCAGTACGGACACTTCTTCAGGCACCAGGGGATGTGGATGTACAAGGCGAGCGGCGGCAGCGCCGCGAAATGCGGCGCCTGGGGCGATGAGCCCGTGGCCGGATTCACGATGCGCCCCGGCATCTCAAACGTAACTGCGCAGCCGGTCGAGCAGCGAACGCATCGCCTTGCCCCGATGCGACAGCTCGTTCTTGCGCGCCAGCGGAAGCTCGGCACCGGTCATGCCAGTGACGGGGTCGAGAAAGTGCGGGTCGTAGCCGAAACCGCCCTCGCCGCGCGGCGTATCGACGATCGTGCCGTCCCAGCGGCCCTCGACCAGCACCGGTTCGGGATCGTCACCATGACGCATCAGCGCGAGCATGCAGTAGTAATGGGCGCTGCGATCGGCAACGCCGGCCAGGTCGGCGATCAGCTTCGCATTGTTGCGCCGATCGGAGCGCGGGTCGCCGGCATAGCGTGCCGACTGCACGCCGGGTGCTCCGCGCAGCGCGTCGACGCAGATGCCCGAATCGTCGGCCAGCGCAGGCAGTCCGGCGAGGCGGCTTGCGTGACGCGCCTTGGCCAGCGCGTTTTCGACGAAGCTCTCGTGCGGCTCATCGGCCTCGGCGATGCCGAGCTCGGCCTGCGGAACCGTCTCGATGCCCAGCGGCGTCAACAGTCGCTTGAATTCGACGAGCTTGCCCGGGTTGTTGGACGCAATGACCAGGCGCGAGAAGTCGCTCACGTCGGATCGCCGATGTTCATCGCGGCACGCTTTCAGCCGGTGCCGAGGCAGAGCCTTTGCGCATCGACCAGCTTGGCGACGCCCCCCTCGCCCAACGCCACCAGCGCCGCCATTTCCGCGCGCGAAAACGGCGCGCCTTCCGCCGTCCCCTGGATTTCGACAAAGCCGCCGGCGCCGGTCATCACGATGTTCATGTCGGTGTCGCAGCCGGAATCCTCGGCATAATCGAGATCGAGCATCGGCACGCCGGCGACGATGCCGACCGACACCGCGGCGACGAAATCCTTCAGCGGCGATCCGGTCAACAGCCCCTGCGCCTTGCACCACGATACGGCGTCGTACAGCGCGACGCAGGCACCGGTGATCGACGCGCAGCGCGTTCCGCCGTCGGCCTGCAGGACATCGCAATCGATGCGTATCGTGCGCTCGCCGAGCTGCGACAGGTCGGCGATCGCGCGAAGGCTGCGGCCGATCAGCCGCTGGATTTCCTGCGTTCGCCCCGATTGCTTGCCTTCGGCGGCTTCGCGCCGCGTGCGCGTATTGGTCGCTCGCGGCAGCATGCCGTATTCGGCCGTAAGCCAGCCCTGGCCTTTGCCCTTGAGGAATGGCGGCACCGACTCCTCGACCGACGCCGTGCACAGCACGCGCGTCTCGCCGCATTCGATCAACGCGGATCCTTCGGCGTGCCGACTGTAGTGACGCACGATCGACAAGGGGCGAAGCTCCTCGGCGCGGCGGCCTGCGAAACGAAGGGTCACAAGCGATCTCACGACTTCAAAGGAGTCGATTATAGCCGCGTGCGCGCGCCACCCACGCTAGAGTCGGTGCTGCAGCTTCCACCAGGCTGCGGTCGCAGCGAGACCTTCGCCGACGGTGAACGGCGGCGACCAGCGCGCAAGTTCGCGAAAGCGACCGGCATCGACTTCCAGCGTGCCGAGCAGGCGCGTCACCGCCGTGCGCCTGCCCATCAGCATCGCGGCCGCGCTCATCAACGGCGCCGGGACGTGGAAGAGGCGCGGCCCGACATCGAGCCCGCGCGCCAGGCGTTCGACCAGCTCGCTGGTCGATACGCTGTCGGCATCGGCGATCGGCAGCGTCTGGCCTGCAAGCGCCGGCGTCGCGACCGCCGCCTCGATCGCGCTCACGGCGTTGCCGACGTAGAGCAGCGTGCGGCGGTTGTCGATACCGCCGAGCGGCAGCCGGCGCTCGGCGGCGATCGCTTCGAGCAGTCGCGCGAAGTTGCCCTTGACGCCGGGACCGTAAGTCAGCGGCAGGCGCAGCGCGACACCCTCGATTTTTCCGCCACGGCAGGCGTGCCAGAGCACGTGCTCGGCGCCTGCCTTGCTGTGCGCATACGCGTCCTGCGGCGCCGTGGGATCGCCGGCGCGAAACGGCTTGCCCGGAAGCGTGGCTTCGCCGTAAACCTTGATCGTGCTCGCGAGCACCACGCGCCGCACACGGGCTTGCACCGAGGCGTCGAGCAGGCGGCGCGTCACGTGCACGTTGGCGACGACGAACGGCGTCGGGTCACTCGCATCGCGGGCGGCGCCGACGTGCGCGCGCGCGGCCAGGTGGACGATGGTATCGATGCCGGCGAGCACCGACGTCCAGTCGGCGGCGGCGAAATCGCCCAGCGCGACGATGCCGGACGTCGGCGTCGCGCCCGGCGCAAGCGCGCGCACCGCACCGACGTATGGCACCTTCGCGGCGGCCAATCGTGCGCACAGCGCGTGCCCGATAAAACCGCCGGCCCCGGTGACGAGCACCGGGCCTGGCCAGGGGGACGGCGTCTCGCTCACCACCAGCGCCAGCCATTCTTGTTGAAAAATCGCACGGCACTGCGAACGAAGTACGCGATATGGCGCCAGCCTTTGCGCGCCGCGCCGCCGCCGTGATGGACGACGCGAACGCTGGGCAGGTACACGCTTCGCGTGACGCGATTGAGCCGCACGCTCCAGTCGAAGTCTTCGAAGTAGAGAAAGTAGCCGGGGTCGAAGCCGCCGGTGGCGTCGATCGCCTTGCGCCGAAGCAGCATGCACGAACCGCTCATTACCGGGACCGGCGAAACGATCTCGGTGCGGGTCTTCTTCATCACGTCGCGCATCTCGTAGCGGTCGAGTCGCCGGCGAAACAGCGGCCGCAGCCACCGCGGCGCCAGCCCGCGCAACGCGAGGTCGGCAACACTCGGGTAGCGCTTGCAGAGATATTCACCCTTGCCGGCCGCGTTGGTCACGGCGGGCGCGATGACGCCGACGTCGGGATGCGCTTCGAAATAGCGCAGCGCCTCGGGCAGGGCGTCGACGTCAAGCTCGACGTCGGGGTTCAGCACCAGATGGAAGTGGGTGTTGCCGCCGTGCATGACGAGGTTATGCGCGGCGCCATAACCGATGTTGGCGTGGCCATGCAGATAGCTCATCGTGAAATCGGAATCGCGAAAATTCTCCTGCGCGAGCTTGATCACCATCGCGGCGATGCCGCGCTCCTCGCTGTTGTCGATCAGCGCGACATTGGCCACGCGCAGCAGGCCCTGCTCGCGTGCCGCGACGAGCGAGGCTGCGAGCTTGTGCAGCGTCCGGTCGAGCAGCGCGAGGTCGGGGCGATACGTGACGATGCTGATCGTCAGCGTCGAGGCAGCCACGTCGGGGGAGGGATTGAAACGATGGGTTAGAATCGTCGTCGATTGCCCCCGTGCCGTCAACCTCGCCTTTCGACTATTCCTCGCATGGATACCACCGCACAACAAGCCAGACGCTTCCGCGCCGACGACTTGCGCGCTTTCGCGCGCGCGCTGCTCGATCGCGCCGGCGTGCGCGCCGACATCGGGCGTGACGTCGCCGACATTCTTCTCGACGCCGATCTGCTCGGACACACGACGCATGGGCTCGCGCTGCTCGGACCTTATCTTGCCGAGATCGACAAGGGCGCGATGGCGAAATCCGGCGAGCCGAAGGTGCTCAGCCAACGCGCGGCGGCGGAAACCTGGGACGGAGCGCGTCTGCCGGGGCCGTGGCTCACGCTGCGCGGAATCGGGCGCGCGTCGGCGATGGCGCGCGAGGCCGGGACCGGCACCGTCGTCATCCGGCGCTCGCATCACATCGCCTGTCTCGCCGCGTATCTGAAGCGCACGACCGACCAGGGCCTGGCGGTGATCATCGAATGCTCGGACCCGACGGTGGCCGCCGTCGTGCCGCACGGCGGGACGACGCCTTTCATCACGCCGAATCCGCTCGCTGCCGGATTGCCGACGTCGGGCGATCCGATACTGATCGACGTCTCGATGTCGATCACCAGCATGGGTTACGCCAAGCAGCAAAAGGAAGCCGGCAAGATTTTGCCCGGGCCCTGGCTGATCGATCACCAGGGCCAGGCCACGTCCGACCCCGCTGCGCTGTTTGCCGAGCTTCCGGGCGCGCTGTTGCCGCTCGGCGGCCTCGATGCAGGTCACAAGGGATTCGGGCTCGGCCTCCTGATCGAGGCGATGACCGGTGGACTCGCCGGACATGGGCGCGCGGAGCCCGCCGAAGGCTGGGGCGCATCGGTGTTCATCCAAGTGCTGGATCCGGAAGCTTTCGGCGGTCTTGCCGCCTTCAAGCGGCAAATGGATCACTTGGCCGATGCGGCGCACGCGAGTCGCCCGCGTGCCGGAGGCGAGCAGGTCCGGCTGCCTGGCGAACGCGGCTTGCAGCGTTATCGCGAGGCGATCGCCGCAGGCGTTGCCCTCTATCCGGCGATCCTGCCGCTACTGCAGCCCTGGGCGGACAAATACGGCGTCGCAGTGCCGCTGCCATCGAGCTAGCGGCATCAAATCCGTCCGTAGCTGACCCGCCATATGCCGGCGAGATCGCGCGCCGCGCCGATGTCGACAAAGCCGGCGTCGCCGAACAGCACGCCGACCGCGTCCACCTGGTCGTGGCCGTGCTCGAGCAGCAGCCATCCGCCGCGCGCGAGATGCGCCGGCGCCGCCGCGACGATTGCGCGAATCGCGCCCAGGCCGTCGCCGCCGGGCGTCAGCGCTTCCTGCGGCTCGTGGCGCAGGTCGCCTTCGGTCAGATGCGCATCGCCCGCGGCGACATAAGGCGGGTTGCCGGCGATGAGATCGAAGCGCTCGTTCGGCAATGCATCGAACCAGTCGGAAGCAACGAAGGCAACGTTGCCGATGCCAAGCCGCACCGCATTGCGCGCCGCCAGCGCGAGCGCCGGACTCGACACGTCGATACCGATGACGCGCGCCTTGCGCCGCTCGGCCGCGATCGCGAGCGCCACCGCGCCCGAACCGGTGCCCAGATCGAGAATGCGCGCCTCGCGATCGGCGGGCAGGCGCGCCAACGCGAGATCGACCAGCAACTCGGTCTCGGGGCGCGGGATCAGCACGTCGGGCGTGATCTCCAGATCGAGTCCGTAGAATTCCCGTCGCCCGAGCAGATAGGCGACCGGCTCGCCGTCGCGGCGGCGACGCGCGAGTGCATCGAAGATCTTCGCCTGCTCGGCCGTCACCGTCTCGTCGGCGTGCGCCGCGAGCCAGGCGCGGTCGCGCCTCAGCACGTGCGCGAGCAGCAGCCTGGCCTCGAAAGGGACGAGGCCGCTCGCGGACAGCGCGCGGGAAACGGTCAAAGAGGTGCTCATCGGGTGATCGCGGGATCGCCGCGGTGCGTCTTGCGACAGCCAGCGCGGATGCGCATAATGTCGGCAGGCCGCCAGGCCGTCAACGAACGGGCGCTACGCGAACATCCCGCTGGAGGAGCCATGCCGTCAAGACGCGATATTCTGAAGGCGATCGGTGGCCTGGTCCTTGCGACCGGCGGCTCGTGGCTTGCGAGCCACGCCCACGCCGCGGTCCCCAATCCACCCGGGCTTGCCCCATTGCCGGCAGGCCCAGTCGCCTCGGGCGATCTCGAAGCGATTGCAGGCAAGCTGCCGCTGATCAAGCGGAGCTGACGCCCGCCGAATTACGAAACGCCGCTCTCGAATTTCTCCGAGGAGTTCAC
Organism: uncultured beta proteobacterium; assembly: GCA_963828665.1. Classification (GTDB taxonomy): domain Bacteria; phylum Pseudomonadota; class Gammaproteobacteria; order Burkholderiales; family Casimicrobiaceae; genus PALSA-1003. Next base: position 253,826 of record CAWHFL010000013.1, on the reverse strand, counting down.
GCCGAACCGCGCATCGACGAGACCTGCTAGCCCCTGCTTTCCGCCGCGCGCTCGCACGCGAAAAGACGCAACCGCCGGTCGTAGTAGCGGCCCCAGCCCAGGTCGCTCAATCCCGCTTTCTGCAGCACGTGCTGCGACGCCTTGTTGCCCGGATGCGTGACGCCGATGATGCGCCCGAGGCCGAGATCGTCGAATCCGTAGTCGACCAGTGCGCGCGCGCCTTCGGTCGCATAGCCGCGTCCCCAGTGGGCATGCAGTAGGCGGTAGCCGACCTCGACGTCGGTCGTCGGCGGACAGTATTTGAGGCAGTACCAGCCGACGAACTTGCCGCCGTCGCGCAGCGACGCCCGCCACACACCCAGTCCCGGATAGAGCGCGTAGTAGCCGGTGACGCGTCGCATCGCCGCGTCGGTCTCTCGCTTCGACACCGGCTTGCCGCCGTTGATGTATTTCAGCACGCGGGGATCGCTGTCGAGCCGCATCAGGTCGCCGATGTCGTCCGGCGTGAATTCGCGCAGCTCCAGCCGCAGGGTTTCCAGCCACGCCGGCGGCGTGCGCTTCATCGCACAGCCTCGCTCTCGTCGCCGCCGAGGGCGGCGAGCTGCTCGGCCTGGAATTCCTGCGCCAGCGCCTGCGTCAGCTCGAACAGGTCGCCGTCCATGATCTGGTCGATCTTGTACAGCGTCAGGTTGATCCGGTGGTCGGTGACGCGTCCCTGCGGAAAGTTGTAGGTGCGGATCCGCTCGGAGCGATCGCCGCTGCCGATCAGGCTCTTGCGCGTCGCCGCCTCCTTCTGCTGGCGCTCCTGCCGCTCGCGGTCGACCAGGCGCGAGGCCAGCACCGACATCGCCTGCGCGCGGTTGCGATGCTGCGAGCGATCGTCCTGGCATTCGACGACGATCCCGGTCGGCAGATGCGTGATGCGCACCGCCGAGTCGGTCTTGTTCACGTGCTGGCCGCCGGCGCCGGACGCACGGAACGTATCGATGCGGATCTCGGACGGATTGATCGTGATGTCGGCGACCGGGTCGGCTTCGGGCAGAACGGCCACCGTGCACGCCGAGGTATGGATGCGTCCCTGCGCCTCGGTCTCCGGCACGCGCTGCACGCGGTGTCCGCCGGACTCGAACTTGAGCTTGGCGTAGACGCCCTGCCCGACGACGCGCGCGATCACCTCCTTGTAGCCGCCCATGTCGCCGGGACTCTCGGAAATCAGCTCGACCTGCCATTTGTTGCGCTCGGCAAAGCGCGCATACATGCGGAAAAGCTGGCCGGCGAACAGGGCCGACTCGTCCCCGCCGGTACCGGCGCGAATTTCCAGGAACACGTTGCGCTCGTCGTTGACATCGCGCGGCAGCAGCGCGCGCTGCAGCTCATCCTCGAGCGCGGCCATGCGCGCGCGCGCCGCCTTCGCCTCGTCGTCGGCGAAAGATCTCATCTCCGGATCGGAGAGCATGTCCTGCGCAGCCGCGAAGTCGCGCTCGCCCTGCAGCCAGTCGCGGTACAGCGCGACGATGGGCGCGATTTCCGCATGCTCGCGCGACAACGCGCGATAGCGGTCGAGGTCGCGCGTAACGTCCTGCGCACCGAGCAGGCCGTTCAATTCCTCCAGCCGTGAGGTGAGCTGGGTGAGCTTGGTGGACAACGATGGTTTCATGGCGTGCGAGTCGTGGTCTTGCGCGGCGATTCGAACACCGCTTTGCCGTTCGGGCGGACGCAGGTCTTGAACTTCGTCGCCGGCGTGCGCGGGGGCGACTGACCGTATCCGAAGCTAATCGTCGTCCGGCAGCTGATAGATGTGGTGCAGCATCGCGAGGAGCTGCGTGCGCTCGGCCTCGCCGGCGCGCGTCAACGCTTGCGCGGGCGCATGCAGGAACTTGTTGGTCAGCCCGCGGGCGAGTTGCTCGATCACCTGCTCGGGGGCGGCGCCTCCGGCAAGGAGCTTTCTTGCGCGCTCGACTTCGGCCGCGCGCAGGCTTTCGTGGTGGCCCTGCAGGGCGGTCAGTGTCGGAATGACGCTGCGCCCGTCCAGCCAGCGCAAAAAGCTTTGCGCCTGCTCGGCGATCAACGCCTCGGCCTGCGCCAGCGAGTCCACACGGATCTGCAGATTGTCCTTGACGATGTTGGCCAGATCGTCAACGCTGTAGAGAAAAATATCGTCGAGTTCGGCGACTTCGGGCTCGACGTCGCGCGGCACCGCGAGGTCGACGATGAACATCGGCCTGTGGCGGCGCGACTTGATCGCCCGCTCGAGCAGGCCCTTGCCGAGGATAGGCAGCGAGCTGGCCGTCGAGGTCACGATCATGTCGAATTGGGCCAGGCGCTCCGGCAGCTCGTTCAGCGTGATGGCGCTTGCTCCGAAGCGCGCGGCAAGCTGCTCGCCGCGCTCGAGCGTACGGTTGGCGACCGTGATCGACTTCGGGGTCTTGGCCGCGAAATGCTTGGCGGCGAGATCGATCATCTCGCCGGCGCCGATAAGCAGCAGGTGCTGTTCGGCCAGCGACGGATAGATGCGCTCGGCGAGCTTGACCGCGGCCGCCGCCATCGAAATCGACGCGCTGCCGATGTCGGTGTTGGTGCGCACGTCCTTCGCCACGGCGAACGTGCGCTGGAAAAGTCGATTGAGGATCAGGCCCAGCGCGCCCGCCGCTTCGGCGCTGCGCACTGCCTGCTTCATCTGGCCGAGGATCTGCGGCTCGCCGAGCACCATCGAGTCGAGCCCGCTGGCGACGCGAAAGGCGTGCGAGACCGCGCGATCCTGCGGCAACGTGTAGACATACGGATGCAGCGAGTCCGAGGGCACGCGGTGGAAGCTTTCCAGCCAGCGTTCGACCGGCGTGGCCTCGGCGGCGCTGAAGTAGACCTCGGTCCGGTTGCAGGTCGACAGGATCGCCGCCTCCTTGACGCTCGGCTGCGCGATCAGGTCGCGCAACGCCGCACCCAGCGTGTCGGGCTGGAATGCCACCTGCTCGCGCACCTTGACCGGCGCGGTCGCGTGGTTTAAACCGAGGGTGTATAGAGGCATCGTGATCGATCGCAAGTGCCTGATATTTTATCGCAATACGACAACTCGTGCCGGCCGGATGCGATTCTTACGCCGACAGCCCGCCAAGAATCGCAAAAAACGCACGGACCTGTTCGGGGCTATCCAGCGAGGCGCCGAAGAACGACGACGGCGCCGGTGGCGAGCCGCCGACGCCGTGCTTCCGGGAAAATCGGTCGGCGTAATGCTGCCATGTCGCGTCGTAATTGCCGCGCGAGGCGTGGACGAGCAGCAAGTCGCCGGCCACGCCGAGCTTGAATCCGGCCTGCGCGGCGCGATACGACCAGTCGAGGTCGGACAGATGGAAGCCGTCGAACGTGGCCGCGTCGAACGGCACCGCGCGAAACGCTTCGCGCCGGCCGGCGAGCAGGACGCCATCGAGGAGTGCGATGTCGGCGGCGACCGGACGCGGATCGAGCACGTCGGCCTGCCACGCGACGCCGTCGGGCGCGCGGTGCGTGACCCAGCCGCGCAGATGCGGATGGCCGCTCCAACCGATCGCCGGACCGTCCATGCGGGTGCTGCCCGCGACGCCGACGACGTCGAATGCAGCGAGGCGCTCGAACAGACGCGCGGCAAAATCGGGCGCCAGAATGTCGACGTCGTCGTGCGAAAAGACGACGACGTCGGCGACGCTGCGGCGAAGCGCCCAGTTATATGCCTCGGCGAGCGACTCCGCGTTGCGGATCGAGATGATTTCGTGGCGCACGCCAGCGAACAGCCGCCGGTATAGCGCGACCGCGCGCTCGTACCGGACATCGTCGATCGAGCAGATGACGATGCTGACGGCGAGATCCGCCGCGTGCGGAGTGACAGCCGCCGGCAACAGGCTGCGGTTATCACCGGCTCGCACCGACTCGGCAATCGTTGACACGCATTGGCGGGCGGCCGCGAACAGCAGCGGATCGCCCACCCATGCAGCGTGAAAGGCGCGGATCGCGGCATCGCGATCGCCGAGCCGCTTTTGCATCAAGCCGAGATTGAAGCGCGCATCGTTCCAGCCGGGCTCGCGCTGCAGGACTTCGCGATAGGCCTCGGCCGCCGCGGCCGACTGCCCGTCGCGGGCATACGCAGTGCCGAGAGCGAGCCAGGCGCGCGCTCCATCGGGCTGTACCGCGATCGACGCACGCAGCGCCTCGATTGCCGCAGTGTGATCGCGGCGCCGGCTGGCGACGAGGCCTCGCAGGCACAACGCATCGGCGTCGCGCGGAGCTGCTGCCAGCACGTCGCTGACGATTCGGTCGGCTTCGTCCAACGCTCCTTGACGCAGCAATCCCTCGACGCGCGCGAGCTGATCCGACCGCGTCCGCTCGGCGTCGCTGCTTGCTTGCTGGCCTCTGCCGTTCGAGTCAGCCATGACGCATCAGCTTCCCACCGGCGTCGTGGGTTTGATGTCCATCGTCCGCACGAGGTGTGCGAGCCGCCGGTAAAAGGTCGCTGCCTCGCGCGTTCCCGGCATCCGCGCTTCGTACCGGTGCGACACGCCGGCCGGCGCCTGAAATTCGGGGTACTTGGCCCGGAAACGGTCGGCGTAGCGGCCCCAGTCAGCGTCGTAGCGTCCTTCGGACTCGTGTACCAGCAGCAGCTCTGCGCAAATACCCACGCGCCATCCGGCGCGCGCGGCGCGCAGCGTGAAGTCGACATCGTAGAAGTGAAAGCCGTCGAACGTCGCGGCGTCGAACGCCACCGCCTCGAACGTCCGACGCCAACCCGCGAGCAGGACCCCGTCCAGCACCTGCGCGCCGCCTACGATCGGCCAAGGGCTGGATATTGATACCAGCCAGCCGCCAGTCGCGGCCGAGCGGTGCGTGATCCAGCCATGAACATACGGATGTCCGGCCCAGGACCAGGCCGGCCCGTTGGCGCGCGTGGCACCAGCGACGCCAATGAGGTCGAACCGCACAAGTGCAGCGACGAGCAGCGCGGCGAAGTCGGGCGCAAGAATGTCGACATCGTCGTGGGAAAAGATCACTACCTCGCCACGAGCGTCGCGCAACGCGCGGTTATATGCTTCGCACAGCGATCGGGCATCGTGAATTCCGACTATCTGGTGCGTCACGCCTGCCAGAAGGCGACGATAAAGCGTAGAAACGCGCCGGAACTTGTCAGCGTCTACCGAGCAGATCACGACGCTGATCGACGGCGCTTTGTCGAGCGTTACGGGTTTTTCGACCGCCTCGTTTTCCGGCGCGGGCTCGGCCAATACCCATTGGGCGACCGTATTGACAACCTGCTGTCCGGCATCGAACAACAGCGGTTGTGCGGCAAATGCCCGCAGGAACGACTGCGCGGCGCCCCGCCAGTCATTTTTGTGTTTGCTCGCGAGACCGAGGTTGTAGTGCGCTTCGGCGAGATCGGGCGATATCGCTATGGCCTGCTCGAATGCCGTCACCGCCGCCCGGCCCTCATCGAGCGCAAGTTGGGCATTGCCGAGCGCGAGCCAAGCGGGCGAAAACTTCGGCCGCACCGCAAGGACCGCAAGAAGGTCCGCGCGCGCCTCGGCGTGCCGGTTTTCGCGCGACGCGACGATCGCAGCGAGGTATCGCGCATCGGCATCCGCTGGGTAAGCCAGCAACGCAGCGTCGACCAAGCGCCGGGCGTCGGCGAGGTCGCCCGCACGCAGTGCGGCCTGGACGCCGGCGAGCGTGGCCCGCAATCCGTTCGCTATGCCGCCGCTCATGCCCTGAAAAACTCCTGCTTGCCGCCCAGCCAGCGCTCGAGGTGCGCCTGCGCGGCTGCCGGTTCGCGTCGCAGGAGCTCGTCGGCGGCATCGCGGGCGCGCTCGATCAGCGCGACGTCGCGCTCCAGATCGGCAAAGCGCAGCAGCGGCACGCCGGACTGACGCGCGCCGAGAAACTCGCCGGGACCGCGAATCGACAAGTCCTGACGCGCGATCTCGAAACCGTCGTGGTTTTCGTAGATGACCTTGAGTCGTGCTTTCGCAAGGAGCGACATCGGCTCCTCGAACAGGAGCACGCAAACGCTTTCGTCGGCGCCACGGCCAATGCGCCCGCGAAGCTGGTGGAGCTGCGCGAGCCCGAAGCGCTCGGCGTGCTCGATCACCATCAGCGAAGCGTTGGGCACGTCGACGCCGACCTCGATCACCGTCGTCGCGACCAGCACGTCGACTTCGCCGCGCACGAAGCCACCCATCGTGGCCGCCTTTTCCGCCGGCTTCATCCGTCCGTGCAGCAGGCCGACCTTGAATTCGGAGAGCGCTCCGGTCAGCTCGGCGTGCAGCGCGACCGCGGTCTGCAGCTCGAGCTTTTCGGATTCCTCGATCAGCGGGCAGACCCAGTACACCTGCTGGCCCGCGGCAGCGATCCTGCGCACGCGCTCGACGATCTCGGCGCGGCGGCGCTGGCTCACCAGCTTGGTCGCGACCGGGGTGCGGCCCGGCGGCATCTCGTCGATCACCGACACATCGAGATCGGCGTAGAAGCTCATCGCCAAGGTGCGCGGGATCGGCGTTGCGCTCATCATCAGCTGGTGTGCGTCGCCGATGCCTTTCTGCCGCAGCGCCAGCCTTTGTGCGACCCCGAAGCGATGCTGCTCGTCGACGATGGCGAGCCCCAGCTTAGGCAGCACGACTTCTTCCTGGAACAGCGCATGCGTACCTATCGCGAGTTGAGCCTCGCCGCTGACGATGGCCGCGAGCGATTTTTTGCGGTCCTTGGCCGGCAGCCCGCCGGACAACCAGGCTATCTGCAGCGGCAGGTCCTCGAGCCAGGCCGCGAGCTTGCGGTAATGCTGCTCGGCCAGGATTTCGGTCGGCGCCATGAATGCGACCTGATAGCCGGATTCGATCGCCTGCAGCGCGGCCAGCGCCGCGACGACCGTCTTGCCACTGCCGACGTCGCCCTGCAGCAGACGCTGCATCGGCTCACCGCGCGCGAGATCGCGGCGGATCTCGGCGGAGACACGCTGTTGCGCCCGCGTCAATGCGAACGGCAGGCGTGCCAGCAGCGCCCGAGACAGCGAGCCATCGCCGGGCAATCGCGGTGCCTTGCGCCTGGCCCGGGCGCGGCGATGCATCTTGAGCGACAACTGCTGTGCCAGCAGTTCGTCGAACTTGAGGCGGGTCCAGGCCGGGTGCGTGCGCTGATCGAGGCTCGCCTGCGCAGTTGCGTTGGCCGCTTCCGGCGGCGGCTCGTGCAGAAAATGCACCGCTTCGGCAAAGCCCCAGAGACGGCGAGGCTCGCGCGTCCATGGCGGCAGCGTCTCGCCCAGATAGGCGGGATCGGCGAGCAGCGCGCGACGCACGAGCTTGCGCAAAGCGTCCTGCGAAAGTCCCGCCGTCGTCGGGTAGACCGGCGTCAGCCTGTCGGGCAACGGCGTTCCGGGCGCGACGACCTGAAAGCTCGGGTGGACCATCTCCAGGCCGAAGTGTCCGTCGCGCACCTCGCCGAACGCGCGCACGCGCTTGCCTTGTGCAAGCGCCTTCTGCTGGCTCGGATAGAAATGAAAAAAACGCAGCACGAGCTGCGCGCCGCGCGTCGCCCCGTCCTCGAGCAGACAGACGAGCTGGCGGCGGCCGCGATATTGAATTTCGGTATTGGCGACGACTCCCTCGACCTGCCATGCCTGTCCGGGCTTGAGCGCCGACAGCGGGCACAGGTGAGTCTGATCTTCGTAGCGCAGCGGCAGGTGCAGCACCAGGTCCTGCTCGCGCGCGATGCCGAGACGCAAAAGCTTGTCTTGCAGCGTGTTTGCCGGCTTGGGCTCTTTCGCTGCCGCCTTTTTTCTGGCCACTCGACGTCTAGACTTTATCGGGGATCGCCGAGCGACCTCCCGGCCATGTCGGCTCGGCGATCCGTCCCAGCTCCAGCACGCCCTCGACCTCGATCCGTGCTGCTTTGGGCAATGCCACGACCTGATAGGTCGCTCGCGCCGGATACGGAGCGTTGAAGCAGGACACCATGATGTCGTTCACGATCGCAAAGTCGGCAAGATCGATCAGCAGGATCGTGAGCTTGACCATATCGTCGAGCGAGCCGCCGGCAGCTTCGGCTACCGAGCGCAGATTGGCGAAGACCTGCCGCGTCTGCGCTTCGATGCCTTCGACCAGATTGCCGCTAGGCGGGTCGATGCCGAGCTGGCCGGAGAGGTAGACGGTATAGCCGGCGCGAACCGCCTGCGAATAGGGACCCAGCGCGGTCGGCGCCTTGCTGGTATGGATCGCATCCTTGCTCATTGTCCGGCCCCTCGCTCCCGCTCGCGGAAGCGCAAATCTAGCACGCGCGAGGAGCTAGCGCTCTACCGCGTTGCCGGCGCTTATCCAGGCGTCGATTCCGCCGTGCAGCGGCCGAATCCGCTTGAAGCCGATCTTGCGCAACTGCTGGGCGACCTTGACCGCCGTCGCCTCGTTCGGACAGGCGCAGTAAACGATGACTTCGTCGTTCTTCGCGACGCCGTCGAAGCCTTTGGCGATGTTCTTGATGTCGATCGACAGCGCGCCGGGAATGCGTCCCGTGGCAGCCTGCGTCAGCGGCGAGCGCACGTCGACGATCGCGCTGACCTTGTTCGCGTCGATCAGGTCGCGGAGCTCGTCGACCGAAACGCGATCCATGCGCAGCTGCTTGATGAACAGCCGGCGGCGCCACCATTTGAGCAGGATCCATGCGACGAAGGCGAGCACGACCAGCATCGAGCCGTATCTGCCCAGCGAAGCGAGCTTGTCCATCACCTCGCCGATCGCATCGCGGAAGACGTAACCCAGCGCGAGACCCAGGCTGACCCACAGCCCCGCGCCCACGGCGTCGAACAGCACGAAAACCCAGTAGCGCAGGCGCAACGCGCCGGCCAGCGCGGTCGCGACCGAGGCGAAGCCCGGCACGAACTTGGCAAACAACATCGACGCGGGTCCGAAGCGCTGGAAAATCGTTTCCGTCTGACGAACGCAGGAATCCTGCGACAGCGATACGCGGCATAGCGTCCTGAGAATGCGCATTCCGTACGTGCGGCCCGCCGCGTACCAGGCGGTGTCGGCGATCAACGCAGCGGCGATGCCGACGACGATCAGCGCCCATAGCGGGTTGCCGCCGCTCGCCGCATAGGCGCCAGCGACGATCAAGGTCGGATAGGCCGGGATCGGCAATCCGGCCTGCAGCGCGAGCACGTTCAGGAACACGAAGCCCAAACCGTACTGCTGGATCATCGAAATGACATGGCTCATTGGTACCTCGCCGGTTTGAAGGCTTGTCGCCACGGCGTCTGGATAGCTTACATGGTGGCGCCTGGCTCAAGGATCAAGCGGCAAGATGCTGCTCCGCGGGTCGCTCCGCGTTTAGGTGTCAACGTGCCCACAAAGCTCCGAGGGTTGCCAGGCTATAAGCTAATGCACTTCGGTTTACTCACCGGGGGTCTGCGGCTATAATTTCGCCCCTGTGGGGACGTAGCTCAGCTGGGAGAGCGCCGCGTTCGCAATGCGGAGGTCGAGGGTTCGATCCCCTTCGTCTCCACCAGATGCCCGACGCCGACGCCGCTCCGTCGGCGTTGTCGTTTGCAGGAGGTCGCGTACATCTGCGGACTTGTGCGGAAGGCGCGGCCGTACGCCGCAAAGACGGCTGTCTCTTATCGGCCAACTCCAGACATACAGCGAAGGCATCGAAAGCGGACGTTGGGCGGTGCTGTCGACGCAGTTTGGGCGGCCGGGCTCGTCCGTCAAATCGCATTCGACACACATAAGGTTGATCTACGGCCGGGCAACCGGTGCGTCCTTGCGGACGCCCCTGACCCTCCGGTTCTCGAAGTGCTTCAGGACGACGAACTGGTCCATCCCAACAGGGCCATGCCGACGATGAATGCACCGTATGCGATCGGCCATTCCTTGCGTCATCATCGAACATTCGGACATCCCGCCAACGCCCGCCAGAATTTTGAGCGACATGAAGACGACGCCGAAGAAGGTCAGCTGAGAAACGCGCCTGTTCTGATTGATGTTGATGAAGCCGATGGTGGCATCCATCAGGAAGTTGATCTTGTCAAACAGGAACGATGTATGGCTGTTGAGCGATTCGATGTCTCGCAAGATCTGCTTTGAATCGTCGAACTGGCCGGGCGAAGAATCTTGCATCGAATCAGGAACGATAGGGCACGTTGAGTATCGAGAATGTTGCTGCGTATCCGGCCATTGACGTCCTCCTCCTTGGCGATGTCCGCGAGGATGGCGGCCGCTTCCTCGTCGCTCATCTTCTCGCTCAAAACCTTACGTCCTACGTCTCCGAGGGTCACGTAGATGTCCTCTAGGGAGTCCGCGGAGTACTCAACGTCTGCGCCATATACGTCGAGTAGCAGATCATTGCAGTCCGAAACGTAGCCAGGTTGGGTCAAGACTCGGCGTTTCTGGAGGCGGAATACCGGAAGTTCGGCATTGCGCACCGAGAAGAGAATCCCGTCGTGCAGAATGAACGCCACCTGCACGCTGCGCGATTCTCCCTCCCGGTCGAGCAGGAAGTTTGAGTGCAGGTGGATTTCATCGTTCTCCACGACGTGAAAGCGCGAACTCACCTCGATGTCGATCGCGTCACCGGGGTCCGGCAGTTGAGCCCCTCGTGTCGCCTATTTCGCGGGCCGTTGGTGTTTGCGCAATGCGCGAAGCGTCTTTGATTGGGCCGCACCTTGCATCGTATACGTCGGGAATCTTTACACGGCGCCATGCAGAACGCCGCGCCATAGCCCCTACATCATTGAATATTGGTAGGACTTTTCGGCAGGTATGCATCTTGCGCACGGCTGGCGGATGCGGCCCGATGCGGGAGTCGCAACGAACGTCCGGAGTAAGTCATGCTGAAACGCGCACTCTTGTCCGCTTGCCTAGCCGCCTTGCTTATGCTGCTGCAACCGCAGCCGGTTGAGGCAAACGCGGTTATTTCGGTCGGAACCCCCTTTATCACAATCTCTCTGGATACCTTCGCCGTTCCAATCGAAATTACCGACGGCGTTGATGTGACCGGTTGGAGTTTTGGCCTTAGCTACAATCCAAGCTATTGGACGATCAACACGAGCTGCGACCCGTTTGGCACGGATATATATTGCGGCCTCGACAATGGCCCGATAACCGAAGGAGCTTTCTTCTCGAGTGGTGCGCCGTTTAACGTTCTGTGCTGCGGCGTCATCGAACTGGATTCTTCGACATTTGACCAGATCGGCGTCCTCTCCGGTGTCGAGGGATTGTTCGGAGGAACGCCTCCGTATCCGTTGGGCGATGGGGTACTGGCGTACGTGGAATTCGTAAAGACTCCAGATGGGAATGGCAATTCGAAGATTGAAGTGACCGATCCATCCGTCACTTCGTCGACTGTTCCAGAGCCGACAACGCTCGCGCTACTGGCTGCGGGTCTGTTGCTCCTTGCGGCTCGGCGCTTGCGGCACAATCCCCAAACTGCCGTCTGATGAGACTTCTTTGCTGCCGGTGTTATCGGCAGGTGCGCGCCCGCATCGCTGCAACGATTACAGCAGGCAGACTCGGAAACTGAGGAGGGTTCGCGACCGAGTGCACGCGGGGTGAAGTCCAATCTGAAATCCTCGAGTGCGAGACGTAACAACGTGCATCAACAAACACCGACGAATTCATCGTGAAACATGGGTTATCCGCAATGAGATTTGTCGCAGCGGGGTTGTTCGGGATCGCAATCGCAGCGAGTCCAGCCATGGCTGAAACGGTCGCAGTGGGACCATACTATGCCGCGCCATCACTTTCATGAACCGCGAAGGTCGTCCCCAACCCTGCTCTGCCATTGCGAGTAGGCGTGGGGCAGTAGAATTCAAGGGAAATCTTCAATCACACAGGAGGCAGTGATGACAAAGCTATGGAAGAGCGTGTTGGTGCTGTGGGCGATCGGCATGGGGCTCGCCATGAGCGCGCCCGCGCTCGCAGTCACAACTGCCGTCGGCCCGTACTACGCGACGCCGTCGTGGGACCAGACGCTGCCGGCCGCCACCCGGTTCATCGTTCTGACCAACATGGGCAGCGCAGCCGTGCTGGACCGGGAGACGGGGCTGGTGTGGGAGAGGTCGCCGAGCTCATTGACTACTGACTGGTTCAACGCATTCAATCATTGCAGCTTCTTGAACGTGGGAAATCGCATGGGGTGGCGAGTTCCCTCCCTCCCGGAGTTGTTGAGCCTGGTGGACGCCTCAGTGGCTGACCCTCCTCTTCCTACCGGACATCCTTTCGTGCTGGCTCTGACGTATTATTGGTCGGCTACTTCCGCTAACCCCACCGAGGCGTGGGACATGGGCTTCTTCGGCTCTGGCGACCTTGAAGTCTCGGATAAGAGTAGCCAACTTGCGACCTGGTGTGTTCGCGGCGGACAGGGGGTGAATGTGCAGTGATTTTGGCAATCTGCCGACAGTTAGATGGCAGTGGCCAGACAGGAGTAGATTCATCTGCCAACGGCAATCGTCGCCCACGGCTTTGCTCGCGTGCGGTGCGGACAGTGCGGGAACGACTTGCTGATTGCGTTCTCGTGCAAAGGGCGCGGCGTGTGCCCCTCGTGTTGCACCCGGCGCATGGTAGCGACGGTGGCGTATCTCACTGATCATGTCTTGCCACCGCTGCCCGTGCAGTGGGTGCTCGCGGCGCCGAAACGAATGCGTTAGTTTTCGCGCCGTGGTGCCCCCGCCCAGCGCCTTCAGGAACTTCCGCTGTCGCGAGAGTGGGAGGACTGCTTCGAGTCGGTTTGCGACGGTCGGGCGAAGTTCGCAGACCGGGCCGAATGCACCAGTCGCAGCCCTGCGATTTGACCGACCAGTCGGCGCGGCAAAACGCTAAACGTGGGTCGTGATGCCGAGTACCTGCGCCGTGGAACGCCGTACTCGGCCTCTACGTTCAGTTTGCGTGCGTCAACCGATCGATCCCATCGGACCCGGATAGCCCACTTCTTCGAGTTTCCCGGTGTCCACGTCATAAATGAATCCGCGGACTGTGACTGCGTCCGGACCGCTGGTCGGGAGCCATGGGTGGTTGAGAACCGAAGACATCCCCCGCCGCACATCCCACGAAAGACGTTCCATCTGTTTCGCATCGCGCGGCGCGTCGAGCGGCTCGAGTTGACCGCGGAAAGCGTGGAACGTCGATGGCGTGGACGCACATTTCTTGCAGCTCGTGAACGCGCGGCTCGTCGCTTGGCCCAGCAACTTTTCCGCCGCCGGGTCGCCTTCGAGCCCGGCCTTGAGCAGGTCGTCGCTGAAGGCCAGCATGCCGCAGCGGGTATGGTGGATCAGGATGATCTCGTTGGTATTGAGGAGGTGGTGCGAGATGATCAGGCAGCGGATCGCATCGTCGCTTACGACGCCCCCTGCGTTGCGGATGATATGCGCATCACCGGTCTGCAGGCCGAGCAGGTCCTCCACGTCGAGGCGCGCGTCCATGCAAGCAACGACCGCAACGCGTTTCGAAGGTTGAATCGGCTGCTTGCCTGGATAAACAGCCTTGTGCAACGCCTGACCGGCCGCGTACTGCTTGTTATTGTCTAGATATTGATTGGTCATCGAACTTGCCATGGTCCCTCCTCATTGGAATCGCGGAACCTACAGGGTACATTCATTGCACGGTCCATCTGCTACCCGGACCGGGGAGAAATGCTACTCCATCTCGGCATCTGGAGCGTCCCCGCCTGATGGTGCGCGCAGGGCCGCTTCGCGTCGTGAACCGCCCGTTGGCGGTGATCGCGGCGAAGCGGACGGTCAGCGTCGTCCGGCGTATGACCGAGAAGGGTCGACTTGCGACTTTCGCGATGGTCTCAACGTGGGCAAAGCGAGAACTTGACTCGGTCGTGCTTGCGGTCAGTTATCAAGACCTGCGCTGATATGCGTTACGCTATCGACGTGCACTGTCGGCGGACCAACTGGACACTTTCCGCGCGGCCGTCGCGGGAACACGAACGCCCCAAGTACGAGTCGCGCAACATGAGGTCGAAATGAAATCACCCGAGCCCACCGTCGCGGCGGTCGTTCGCCAACAGACGGGAGTCGCATGGTCGCGTGCACGTGGCCTGTGCGCTGAGGGGCGCGTCACGGTAAATGGCCAGCGCTGTCTCGACCCCGCTTCGCGTGTCTCGCCGGGTACGGTGGTTGCCGTTGACCAACGGGCACCCAAGCTTCGCACCGGTCCGCTTGCCGAGAGCGCGATCGTGTTTTACGACCACGACGTCGTGGTCGTCGACAAGCCGGTCGGGATGCTCAGCGTCGCCGACGAGCCCGGGAATAAGGACACGCTCGTCAACTACACTCAAACGTTGCTGCGACGGATGGGCGGGCCTGGCGTTGACGCCAAGCTCGGCGTGGTTCACCGCCTCGACAAGGACACGAGCGGCCTGATGGTGTTTGCGCGGACGGTCCACGCGAAGCGCATGCTGGCAGCACAGTTCCGCGAGCACACGATCGATCGCGTCTATCATGCCATCGCGCACGGCGCCGTTACCGCAACGCGTGTCGAGACCCATCTCGTCTTGGATCGTGGCGACGGAATGCGCGGCTCGTACGGACACTTTCGACGTCCGAAGGGCGACGCTCCGATCGAGGCGAAACGTTCGGTTACGCACATCAGGCCGATTGCCGGCCTTGTGGGTGCCACGCTGCTGGAATGCCACCTTGAAACCGGACGCCAGCATCAGATTCGAATCCACCTATCCGAACTCGGCCATCCGTTGGTCGGCGAACGCGTGTACATCCGCGATTACGCCGGCCTGAAGATCGAAGCGATGCGTCCGATGCTCCATGCGCGGACGCTCGGATTCGTGCATCCTCGAACCGCCGAATGTATTTTGTTCCAGAGCGAACCACCCGATGACTTCCAAGCGACGATTGAATCGCTTCGACCTCGCCCCTAACGCTTATGTCTGGGTAACCCCAGCGCCCCGACTCGACGGTCGCTGACCGGCCAGCTCCGGTCGTTCGCCGTCGCCGCGGAAATTTCCAGTGAGCGGCCGTTGACGCCAGCACGGCGAAGTAGCGACTGCGGTGGGTGCGCGGCGGCGGTACCAGCGCGGTGAGGCGGTCGAGCGGCTCCAGCGGCGTCAGAAGAAGCGGGCCGTTCCCGCCCGGACCGAGCTTGGCACCCGTATAAAGCAAGCGTTCGGGATCGAGTTCGCGTAGCCGCTCGATGAGAGCGAACGGCAGGCGGGCGCAGTAGCGCAGCCGCTCGCGTCCGGCGGCATTCACCCGGTGCGGGATACTCGCTGCCACCGGCTCGCTGCGAAAGAGCGCACGCGGTTACGACGTCCTGACCTTGGCCAGCACTCTTCGTGCGTAGTACGTGAGGACGCCGGTATCTGGCGCCCACCAGCGCGGTCTCCATCCGGACCAAGCGGTCATGTCGAGGTAATGAAAGAAGCGGTCCTTCCACGGATGACTGCATCGGGCGCTCCACGGCTTGTCCGGTCCGCAGAAGTGCAGGATGTAGGCCTGCTGCAACAGCGCTTCGTGCTCGGTCTTCCGCAACGCGCTGTACTTCCGCGCCAGATGGATGTAAGGCAGCACGTTCCAACGGCGGTCCAGCGGTCCCCAACTGTTGACGAACACCCCATTCATGGCATCCTGATCACACAGCTGAATATCCCGATCATGATCCTGGAGATATTGCACCAGACGCTTCGTCACGTCATCCTGTCGCCACTGTGCGGCGTTCAACACCAGGACACCGCTATTGAACAGCCCATCGTCTTGCTTTCTTCCCAGAGCCTGCCAGTTCCTGAGCCCCAAGGGCGAACTGACATAGGGATTGATCAGATCCTGTGCCGCCAGAACGTGATGCGCTCCCGGGTCGGCGCGCCAGAGATCGGTGAGATCCCGTTCCACAATGACATCGCAATCCAGATAGATTACCCGCGAGTATTGAGGCCCAAGGAGCTCCGGTATGAGCAGCTTGTAGTACGGGGCCGTTCCCAGGAATCCACCCGGCAGCGACTGCAGCAACGCGCGCTGCTCGTCATTGGGCCGCAGCCACTCCACACGGCCCCAGCCCCCCTCGCTTGACCGCATGACCTTCTCTTGATTCGCCGCAGAGACCCCGGCGTCGACCACGAAGATTTGCGCCCGGTGTCCCGGCGCGAGGTTGGCAATCACCGAGGCAATGGCGACGGCCAGTGGCATCGCGACCTGATCATCAGCCACGAACAACACCACCGGATCTCCCGGCACCGCGGAGCCGTTGGCAACACCTCTGGTCGTGTCGCTCAATTCATCCACCATCTTCAGCTGACGCCCCACCCCACACCCCAGCCCCACTGATGGTATCGATCATGCCGCGACGCCTGAGTGCGCTGATGCCCAGCGTACTGAACTGCATGCGTGATCCGTCGTTGACAAAGTGGTGACTGACGGTCGCGTCCGTGATCGGCTGCCGTGACAACTGGTAGGGACTGCCAAGGCGGTGTGCCCCATGGACCGACATCAGCAGCGCGTACAACGTCTGCTCGTGCCGATTCACATCGCGGATCTTTGAGGGAAAGCGCGAGAAGTAGCGCTCCATCGCGGCAAAGTCATAGTCTGCCCGTCGCATGACCGCTATTCCCATGTTGACCTTGGGAAGCACCGCATTGCCAAGATGATGCTGCAGCGCGTCCGATGGCGCGGCGTAAGCGTCCTGATAGTCGGAGCTGAAACACGGCTGCTGGTGCCGCACGCACGCCAGCAATTCGGTGGGCTGCTGAAAGAACAGTACGTCGCTGTCCAGCAGCAGAAGTGTGTCCGCAACGGCAAAGACGGCGGGATCGAACAATTTCAAGGCGCAATAGAAATCCGCCCGTGTCCGCATCTGCTGACACAACGGGAATGGCGCCAGGACCTGCGCCATCCGTTCGTCCGCCACGGCCTTATCGATGATCCGACAACGTTCGAGATGCGCACCGAGCAGCGCCTTATCCGCTGCCGTGAGTGTGCCGTCGTCATGAATGGTGATGGACGGAGACTCCTCGGCGAAGAAGCAGAGTGACTTCAGGCACCACAAGGCCATGTCCACATTGCGATGGCAGGTAACCATGTGAACCGAGTAACCCTCCCTCGGCAGGCAGAGACGCTTCGTACGCCGGATGTCCTCGGTACCCAGCAGCGGCGCGAGCCAGTGATGCCCGTACTCACGCCAATCGCTCAGCCTCAGTCTCGGAATATTTCTGGACACTCGCTGTTCGCGTCGGGACCTATCAGGGAAGTTGTCCGCTCGGGGTGCTGAGCTGAGAACCGAGATGAGTATACTGCGAGTTGAGGTTCAGGGGCCGCGCGGCTCTAGTATCGTCATCATCTCGATAAGGGATAGAAGATCCAACGCCAGAAGGCGCGATTGGAAGCAGCGTTGCACGGCTTGACTTGACCAAGCCGACGCAAAGACGGGGCGGTCGGGCGTCGCCGCGGGATGGACGTTGCCCGGGGGGGCGGTTGCGAGCGCCAGCGAACGCGCGTCGCGTGCCCGCAAGCGCCGGCACGCGCCTGCCCGGGGTCGCACGCGGCTGGCGGTCGACGTTCGGGGTCACGAAGCGATGCGTTGATCGAACGCGTACTCGGGTGCCGGCTGGGCTTGGGGGTCGCCGTCACCCGTTCCGGCATGGGGCAGGTCCCACAGCGGTGGGCCGTGGGCAGGCGCGATGCCTGCCCTCAGTCTGTTTTGGGCATCCAATCTGAGAAGGTAGGGCCGCGCTCGTTGCCGCAACTTCAATGGCGGCTTCAATCGATTTCTATGACCGGATTGGAGCGCGGTAGCCGACGGCTTCGGGTCGAACTCGGCCACCGGACGGCGCACTCAGTTCTGAGCACTTGGCCCGGCGCCTGCGTCCGACTCCCTCGCGCTAGGTGCCTCCGTCGCACCCGGTCGCGGCGGCCTATCGCGACTTCTTGCCACCGCTCTTCGTTGGCCGGGTCTGCGGCTTCTTATCCTCCGCTACCCCGGGTTTGCAATCACCAATAATGCCCTTCACGGGACAGACAGCGAAGATCGGGCACTTCTTGCAACCGACGGCAATCGCGATGGGGCAGAGTGTCATGGTGGGCCTCGGAAGTTGGAAGGACGTGGGGCACCCATTTTGCGCTGATTAGCCGGTGACCGAGTGACTTGCGGTTTCGGCCGAACGCCAACGTCTCAGTGCGGCCAACTGCAGACGGACGGTGCGGGTTTTCCTCATTGCGGTCAACCGATCTTATCGTGTATTAGCGCTGCGTCTTGGCCGCGTGCTGGAAGATCCGGAAGATGACGAACTCGGCCGGGCGTAGTGGTGCAACACCCACTAAACTGCCGCAGCGCGCTGTCTTTCGCTCACTAGTTTGGACAGCTCAACGAATCCAATCGGCGGACGGATCAACCACGGCACAATGAAAGTGCGCTTGGCCAGCCCTGCAGACATGCGGTCCATCTGCTTGCGTTCACCGGCAAGCCGCGCCTTCAGCAAGGGATCGTGTGTCCCAGCGGCCAGAACGCTCTTGTTGAGCACCCAAGCGTATGGCTCGATACTGGCGCGCCGAAGGTCATCCTGCAGGGCAGCGGCTTGCGAAACCGGGGTTACCTCAGGCAAGGTCACCACAATGACCTTCGTGTACGCAGCGTCCTGCAGCCGCATCAAAGGCGTGACGACGCGCCCGGCGCCGTGTCTTTCGAACTCCCGCATTATTTGACGGTGGTAGGCGCCTGTGGCATCCATCAACAGCAGCGAATGCCCGGTGGGTGCGGTGTCCAGCACCACAAAGGCGCTGCGCCCTTCACTGACAATTTGTGAGAAGGCATGGAAGACAGCGACTTCCTCGGTACACGGCGAACGCAGGTCTTCCAACATCAGGGCTTGTGCCTGGGCGTCAAGACCAGGTGACTTGGCCGCCATGATCTTGTCAACATAGCGCTGCGTCTCGATCTTCGGGTCGATGCGGTCGACACGCAGACCGGGCACCTCACCATTGAGCGTGCCCGCAAGGTGCGCTGCCGGATCGGTGGTGCTCAGATGCACAGTCTTGCCGCGCTGGATCAGTCCGACGGCCAAGGCGGCGGCGACCGTCGTTTTTCCAACGCCGCCTTTGCCCATCACCATGATCAGCCCATGCCCAGCGGCGGCCAGCTCGTCGGCCAACGCGTCGAGGCCCTGAAGGTGCTCGATTTGTTCGACGGCCACGGCCTTGCTCGAGTCGACGGGGTTCGCCCTCGCTGCAAGCAGCGCACGCAAGGCAGGCAAGCCAACCATGTCGAATGCCCGCAGCGGCACCCGATCCTGCGGCAAGGCGCTCAAAGATGGGGGCATCTCAGCCAGAGCTTGCTGCCCCAGGGTCTCGATGGCGCAGGCCACCGCGTCGGTGCGCTCACCGGCGTGAAACACGCCGTTGGTCACCAGGCGCTGGTTGTTCAAGCCCAGCGCGCGCAACTCTTCCGACGTGCGAGCCGCCTCGGCGATCGCGCCTTTGTCTGGCTGGGTCACCAGAATCACAGTTGTCTGGTTCGGATCGCTCAAGGCGTCAAGCGCGGCCTTGAAACGCACCTCCTGCATCTTCAGTCCCGAGTGCGGCCCGAGGCAGGATGCCCCGCGATCATTGCCCTCGAGAAATCCGCTCCACGCCTTAGGCAGGCTGAGCAGGCGCAACGTGTGCCCCGTCGGCGC
The DNA here is from genome assembly GCA_963828665.1 of uncultured beta proteobacterium. GTDB lineage: Bacteria > Pseudomonadota > Gammaproteobacteria > Burkholderiales > Casimicrobiaceae > PALSA-1003. Next base: position 234,212 of record CAWHFL010000013.1, on the reverse strand, counting down.
TGTGTCAAAGACGATGTGATCAAAGTGGCCGGCGTCGTCAGACAAGAGGGATGCAAATTCGTCAAAGGATGCAATCTCCGTGGTGCAAGCCCCTGACAACTGTTCGCGCACGGTCGAGAGTTCGGTTTGGCTGGCGCTGGCGCCTATTTGCGCCAGGACACGTTGCCGATAAGACTCGGCCGCGTTGTCGGGGTCGATGTTCAGAACCGATAGCCCAGGCACACCGGGTACGGGCACGGGTGTGTTGCGAAGTTCGATCCCCAGCATCTCATCCAGGTTCGACGCCGCGTCAGTGCTGACCAGCAGAACTTTCTTGCCGGCGTCCGCCAGCGTCAGGGCTGCGGCAGCGGAAAGAGATGTTTTCCCGACGCCGCCTTTACCGGTGAAGAACAGATGTCGCGTCGGTTGGCTCAGAAACCCCATGGGGTTGGGGTTCAGCCATCCTTGCACTTTGTAGTGCGAAGGAAGACCGCCGCTATGCACGATTTTGCTGTCGATCATGACGGCAGGGGTGGAGCTAACGCCCAGCCGTTTAATCTCATCACGGTCCTCGATCTTGATGACTTCAATCTCAACATTCAATGCCCGGGCAGCCCTTTCGATAATCCCGACAGTGGTGCGACACTTACTGCAGCCCGATCCCAGAACTTTGATTTCCATCTCCATGACTTCATGCTCGAATTCACTAACAACTCACTTTCAAACGATGCGGGAACGCCTCACCACAGTCACGTTTGCGTTCATCGTTTCGACCTGAAGCGACGAACGCATGCCCCATCGAATATTGAAGTGACTTTACGCCGGATCGCACGTTCCGCATTGCGCCATGTCAAAACGTGCCCGATTCGCGGTGGCGCGGTCGCCAGTGAGATGACCCTGCACTCTGCGAACCACGCATCCGACAGTCTGTGCGACAACGCACCATCCTCTCGACGTTGCCGCTAAACTTGTCTGCTTTCAGACGGCACGTATGTCGTCTTAGGGTGGTGGATTCAACCCGTCGACGCAACAGCTTCATGAAATCGCTGTGCTGGCGTTTCGTAGTCCAGCGTCTTTCTCGGTCGTTCGTTGAGGCGCCTAGCGATCGCGTTGAGCTTCGCTTGCGAATACGCGGAGAGGTCGATTCCCTTGGGCAGATACTGCCGCAATAGCCCATTCGCATTCTCATTCGACCCACGTTGCCAAGGGCTTCGGGGATCACAGAAGTAGACCTTGATGTCAGGGCCAGCGTAAAGCGTCGGTGGTCTCCCATCTCCTTGCCGCGGTCCCAAGTCAGCGATCGGTACAGCTCGTCCGGCAGCTTGTGGGCGTGCTTGATAAGCGCATTCACGACTGTCTCAGTATCCTTCTTGCCGACCTTCGCGAGCATCACGTAGCGCGATTGACGTTCAACGAGGGTCGCGATCTGGCTGTTCTTGCTGCCGAACAACAGATCACCTTCCCAGTGTCCAGGAAGCGCGCGATCTTCGACCGCAGGGGGACGCTCGCTAATCGATATCGCATCAGTGATTTGGCCGTGGATGCTGGTCTTCTGCGTATGGTGTCGCGAGCGACGCGTACCTCGGGTGCGCCGCAGGTGGGCCATCAGCTCCTTCTTCAGAGCGCCGCGCGCCTGGATGAATAGGCTACGATAGATCGTCTCGTGGGACACCTGAAAGGCTTTGTCATCAGGGTGGGCACGCTTCAACCAGCCGGCAATTTGCTCAGGCGACCACTCGAGGCGAAGCTTATGTGCCACGAGCTGGGCCAGCGCTCGATTCTGCACAAGTTTACAGACCTGCGGGCGCTGGCCTCGATCCCACGCCGCCTGATCCGCCTGGCTGGCCCGATAGCCGTGCGGGCCATCATTGCGTCGGATCTCGCGACTGATAGTAGACGGCGCCCGGCCCAGCGTCGCCGCGATCACCCGGATCGACTTGCCTGCCACAGCGCCGCGAGAGATCTCTTCTCGCTCGATCAGGGTCAATGCCAATCGCGATCGGCGCCGCTCGGTTGGGCGTATCCCGCCGGACTCAGCCAGAATGCGGTGCACCGACGAGTGATACCGATCAAACAGTCGGGCAATCTGATGGAGCGTCTGACCCTTCCGCCAATGCTCCCACATGAGTGCCCGTTGGCTGGCCGAGTAGTAAATGCGCGGTCTTCTCTTCATTTGCAACACTCCTTCCGCCGCAATGGCGTCTAGTGTGTTGCATCGACCAGTTGAATCCGCCGTCGAAAGCCGACCTCAACGCGGCACGCCCTCGATCACGCAGAACGGCGACCGGGTCGCCACGACTCTCGCAAGGCCGAGGCCCGCCGCCTCAAGAAGCCCTTGATACTCCGCCTCGCTTCGCTCTCGCCCGCCGGTCACCGCCAGCATATGCAAATCCACGCGGACTGTGTCCGGCGCGTCCTTCGCGAGCCCCGGCATCAGTCTCTCGATGAGGATCACCCGGCCGTCGGCCTTCAGCGCTCTGCGGCAGTTCTTGAGTAGGGCCACGCCGCGCGCGTCGGGCCAGTCGTGCACGATGCTCTTCAGGACGTATGCGTCCGCGCCTTCAGGGACAGCTTCGAAGAAGTCCCCTTCGACGACGGCGCAGCGTTCGTCCAGACCTTGCGATTCCACATACGACCTGGCCCCGGTTGCGACGTGGGGCTGCTCGAGCAGTATCCCCTTGAGCGCCGGACACGCCGAAAGTATCGCGCACAGAAGCGCGCCATACCCGCCACCCACGTCGCAAAGGACCCGGGACGCGGAGAAGTCGTAAGCCTCGACGATCGCCGTTGCCGAGCGCGCCGTCTCCGTGTTGAGATCCGCGTGGAACCGTTCGCTGAGCGCCCTATTCCGCTGTCGGTGCTCCCACGCATCCACTCCAAAGATATGCGCGAACGCCGTCTCCCCCGTCATCGCGCTATGGGCAAGGCCGCTCCACGCCACCATGTACGGGTCCCCGCAGACGAGGGCCTGATTCCCGAGCGAGCCTTCGACTCCGGCCCGCAACATCTGCCCGAGACAGGTCAACCCGAACCGCTCCTCCTCCTCAAAACACATTCCGACGACCACCAGGCCGCGCAGAATTCGATGGAGCGACGACGCATGCGCCCCCGTCATCGCCGCCACCTCCTGGCTCGTCTTCGGCCCTTCGGCCAGAAGGTCCGCCAAACCGAGCTTCGCGGCCGCGTACAGGAGGGCGGTATCCTGGTAGCCGTTGAGAAGGTCCGCTGGGCTCCGCCCGGCACCGTCCGCGCTCAAGTGCGCCTCAGCACAACCGTCGGACATTGCCGCCCGCACTCGTAGGACGGCACATGCATGCTTACGAGTTCGAATCCTCCCACCTCCTGGCAGAAGAGCTTCGCGATCTCGTCCACTGTCCCGAGCCAGTATCGGGTCGTCGAGCCCCGGTAGGCGTTGATGAACAGAGTTTCGTCGAGCGGCCATCCCAGTCTCGACGCCAGTTCCTCCAGGCTCCCTGCCGCGCCCTGTACGGTGCGCCAGACCGTGTCCAGTTCCACGCCCTGCGATGGGCTGTCCTGAAGAGCCGCCCAGAGTCTCAGTTTCAGCACATTCATGTTCGGGATTCGTCCCCCGATGAGATCGGCAAGGACCGCATCGCGCGTTTCGCTCTCGGCCGGACGGACGAATAGCCGCAGAATGCACAAGCCGTCTTCGGCGAGGACTTCCCTGAGAATCGACGCGAGCTGCTGCTGCTCTTCCGGATATGCAAGGAGGTTGAGCCCACCGTCGCAGAGGACGATGTCGCGCGAAGCGGCCGGGAGTTTCATCGCGAGCCAGTCCTCGCACCGGACCGCCTCTCGGGGGCCCGGCCACACCGCTTCGATTACCTCCATCGTCCGGTCGACGGCCAGAAAGTCCGTCCCCTCCCGCCATGGCAACCGATAGAGCTCCGGCGTCACCCCGAGGAGCAACACCCGGGGTGGCGTCCCCTGTCCGCGCCACGCGCCGACCGCCTCCTCGCTGAAGCGCACATCTTCCAGCGAAGGCCGAAGGGGCGGCCCGTGGAGTTTCCAATTCCGCGCGACCTTCGCCCACTGACCGGCCCGGTCAGGGCTCCGCCCTGTGCCGGGTTGCTCGCTCGGCTTCCTTACCAAGGCACTCTCCCCTCCAGATTGCCTTCCCTCATCCGCGCGGATGCAGGTCAACGCGCGCGATGCTAATGCGCGTCGGAGATCCCGGCAAGCGCACGCGCACCCGTGCTCGCGCATTTGCGCGTTGCGAGACCACACGGGTTGCGCTAGCCTCTCGGCTCCGAGCGTCCGCGGAAAAGTTTGCCACGGCTTTAGATATCGATTTTTTCGCGACAGCTCCGCCGGCACACCGATTCTCTCCAGGGCGTGCGTGCAAGGAACGCCAGATGCCCGAACGTCGCTATCCGTTGACCGCTCTGCAGAAGGGTATGGTGTACCAGAGCCTGCGCTCTCCGCAATCCGGGCTCTACGTTCAGCAGCTTGCCGGCCGCCTTCGCGAATCCCTCGACGTTCCGTTGTTCAAGAGCGTGTGGTCACGCCTGATGGCGCGCCACGCTGTCCTGCGCACGCGCATGCATCTCGCGGACGAGCCGGACCTTTGTCAGGAAGTTGAACCCGATGCGCCGCCGGAATGGACCGAAGAAGACTGGTCAAGGCTCTCTGCCGAAGAGCGCGAGGCTCGCTTCCAGCGCTTCCTCGACAACGACCGCCGTCGCGCTTTTGACTTCTCCGGATTTCCCCTCCTGCGTCTTGCGCTCTTCCGACTGGCCGACGACGACTTCCACTTCGTCTGGACCTATCACCATGCGATCCTGGACGCCCCGTCGCGCTCGCGTGTCCTCGGGGAACTCTTCGGGTTCTACGACGCTCTGCGCCGCGGCGAGGACTACCGGCCTGCCGACCCGCCCTCCTTCCGCGCCTTCGTGGAATGGTTGACCGGGCAGGCGTTTCCCCTCGCAAAAGACTTCTGGCTGGAGTTCCTCAAAGGCTTCGAGAACCCCACCCGGCTCGATCTTTTTCCGCCGCGCTCGCACGCCAGCGAAGACTCCTCGGGCCGGGGCCACACCGACCGCCTTCTTTCCAGCGAAGACACCGGGACTCTGCGCGCCTTCGCGGCCCGCCACGACGTGACGCTGGGCACCCTCATCCAGGTGTCCTGGTCCGTGCTCCTCTCCAGGTACAGCGGCCAGGACGACGTGCTGTTCGGTGCCACTCGCGCCTGCCGCCATTCTTCGATCGACGGCGCGGAGTCCACCGTCGGCCTTCTGATCAACACCGTCCCGATGCGCGTCCAACTGCCCCCGGATCTGCCCGTCCTTCAGTGCCTCAAGAACGTCCGCGCCGACTGGCTGGCCATGCGCGCCTATGAACACACGCCGCTGCGCGACATACAAGCATGGAGCGGCTTCGGCCCCGAAAGACCTCTGTTCGAGAACATCCTTGCCATCGAGGATCACATCCCCGGCGAAAAACTGCAGTCCCTGGGCGGCGAGTGGCAGCGCAGGGAATTCGAGCTGTTCGAGCGGAGCGACTACCCTCTCATCGGTCGTGCCTACGCCGGCTCACGCCTCTCCTTGCGCCTGGCCTACGGGCATAGAACCCTCGACGACGAGGCGGCGGCGCGAATGCTCGGCCATTGGCGCGCCGTCCTCATCGGACTGACGACGCACGCGGAGGGGCGCGTAGTCGACCTGCCGCTTCTGACAGACGCCGAGCAGATGCTGATGCACGTCCGTTGGAATAACACGCAGAGACAACTCTCCGCGCCTTCGTGCCTCCATGAGTTGTTCGAGACCCAGGCGGCGAGGACGCCCGCCGCCGCGGCCCTTCGTTTCGAAGCAGAAACCGTTGCCTACGAGGAGCTGAACGCCCGCGCCAACAGGCTGGCCCGCTATCTCCAGGGCATCGGCGTAGGGCCGGAGACCCTCGTGGCGATCTGCATGGGCCGCTCGCCCGCCCTGATCGTCGCCATTCTGGGCGTTTTGAAGAGCGGCGGCGCCTATCTCCCCGTCGACCCCGATTACCCAGGGGAACAGATCTCGTCGATGCTCGAGGACTCGCACGCCTCGGTGGTGCTCACCGAGAGCCGGCACCTGCACCTCGTCTCGTCTCAAGGTCTCGCGGCCGTCAGCGTGGACAGGTGCGCCAGAGAGATCGCCCGCTGCAGCGCTGACAACCTGCGCGCATTCGCCTCACCCGACAACCTCGCCTACGCCATGTACACGTCCGGTTCCACCGGCCCCCAGAAACTCGTCGGCGTCGAACACCGGGGTGCCGTGAACGCCATTGCCCACACCACAGGCGTCGTCTTCAGTCCCGCCGAACTGGCAGTCATACCGTTCGCGGACTCGATCTGCTTCGATGCCAGCGTGTACCGGATCTTCTCCGCGCTCTCTTGCGGTGGCAGCATCGTCATCCTCGATTCGATTCTGTCGCTGCCTTACTCCCGCTGGGCCCCCTTGGTGACCGCGCTTGGCGCCGCCCCTTCCGTCCTCAGTACCCTCCTGCGCGACTTCCCGCTGCCCGAATCGGTCAGGGTCGTCAGCGTCGGCGCGGAGCTTGCCGGCGAAGGCCTCCTTGCGCAGTTGGCCGCGTATCCGCAAGTCGACCGTGTCATGAACCTCTACGGCCCCACGGAGGCGACCATTTACTGCGCCTTTTCCGTCCTGATGAAACGGCAAACGCCGCCCGACGCCTCCGGCGCTACCGTGTTGTCTAGGGTGGCCGCACCTAACGTGATCGGCAAACCTATCTGGAACGCCGGGTGTCACATTCTCGACGCGCACCTGCGCCCCGTTCCCATCGGCGTTGTCGGCGAACTCTGTATCGGCGGCACCCCCGTCGCTCGCGGCTATCTGAATGACCCCGCGCTCACGGCAAGAAAGTTCGTCCCCGATTCCTTCAGTGACAACGGGGCCGCGCGCCTGTACAGGACTGGCGATCTCGCCCACTACCTGTCCGATGGCAACATCGTCTTCGTGGGCAGAATGGACCACCAGATCAAAGTTCGCGGGGTGCGCATCGAGCCCCAGGGTGTCGAAGCCGCGCTCAACAGACACCCCGATGTTGCCGAGAGCCTCGTCCGCGGCGTCGAGGATCCCGACGGAGAGAAGCACCTCGTCGCCTACGTGGCCACCTCGCCGGAAGGTGCCGACGCCCACCAGCCTCCCCTCACCCAGCGTCTTCGCACGCATCTCGAGAGGACGCTCCCTCGCTTCATGGTGCCCGGCTCGTTCGTGCTTCTGGACAAACTGCCCCGCACCACTCGCGGGAAACTCGACGTTGCCGCCCTGCCCCTTCCTGATTTCGGGCGTGCGCGCTCGAAGCCGCCGTTCGTCGCCCCCCGAAACGAGGTCGAAGAGGCCCTCGCGCAGATCTGGAAACAGGTCCTCCACCTGGACCGCGTCGGCATCGACGATGATTTCCTCCACATCGGTGGCGATTCCCTGTCCGCCACCCAAGCCGTCATCCGTGTCAACCATGGTTTCGGCGTCGCTCTCTCGGTGCGCGCCATCTTTGATGCCCCGACAATCGCTTCGCTTGCCGCGCTTCTCTCCGAACACATCTCGAGTGGCGCCTGAAGAATTTGCCGCGGGCGTTGTGTCAAAATGGCGCGCGACTGACCGGTGAAGGAACGACTTATGAAGGGACTGCGCTCACAATCAACCGCTTTGACCCTCCTGCTCGCGTCGGCGTGCGCACTGGCCATGGCAAGCGCCCACGCCGTCGACGTCGTGGTGCACCCGTCAGTGATCGTGAAAGCCCTCAAGACGCAAATATTCAAGGACCATGGTCGCTACTATCTGCAGCGCCCTGACCGTTGCAGTGATCCGTACCTGGAGAATCCGACCGTATCGTTCAAGCAGGGCCGCATTTTTGTCGGAGCGCATTTTGCCGGACGGATCGGCGCCCTGATCGCGGGAGTCTGCCAATCAGCGACGGAACCCAGCTCGATCATGATCTCGGCTCGGCCCGTCGTGCGCTCGCAGGAAGCCGCGCTGGAGGATGTGCGCCTCGAAGGCGCGGACAAGCCAATCGTAGCGGCAGCATTGCAAAACCTGATCGGCGCCAATTTCCTCTCGCGTCTTCACATCGACCTTCTCGAAAGCGTCCGATCGCTGATCGTCGGGAATAAAACAGCCCCTTACGCAGTCCGGGTGCGCGCACTGGGGTTGAGCGGCTTAAGCGTGCAGAACGAAGAGCTTCACGTCTCCGTGAACGGGTCGGTGGAAATCCGCTGAGTTAACGGCCAACGTGCATGCGCATCTGCCTGCTTACGAACCAGGATCTTCTTGCCGATCCCTTTCCCGCCGGTGACTGGCCGTGCGATCCCAGGCCGTTTTATCCCGACGCGCATTGGGAAGTGGAGTTCCTCGAGAAGTCGACTTCGGTCGAACAGGTCGCTCGCCGCATCCGGGAAGGATTCGATCTCTACTTCAACCTTTGCGATGGGGCCGCCGACCAGCAGAGCGTGCCCGGCATCGAGGTGGTGAAGACCCTGGAAGACCATGGCGTCGCCTTCACCGGAGCCACGTCGGAATTCTACGAGCCTTCGCGGGAGGAAATGAAACTGGCGTGCCGGGCCGAGGACATCGACACGCCCGCCTATGTCCTGGCACGCTGCGAGGCCGACATGGAACGAGCCGCCGAGGTGCTGCGCTTTCCTCTGTTCGTGAAGCACTACAGCAGCTATTCCAGCGTCGATCTTTCGCGCCGCTCCCGCGTTTGTTCGCCGGCCGGTCTGCGACAGCAGACGCGCAAGATCGTCCGTCGCCACGGCGCGGCGCTAATCGAGGAATTCATCGAGGGCACCGAGTGCACCGTCCTCGTGGCCGAGAATCCGGAGGATCCCGCGCGGCCGAAGACCTACACGCCGATCCAATACCGATTTCCCGAAGGCGAAACCTTCAAGCATGCGGCCATGAAATGGGTCGATTACGGCAAGATGGCGGCCTTCCCGATTGCCGATCCAATGCTCGATGCCCGGCTGCGCGATGTTTCTGCCCGCTTTTTTCTCGCTCTCAAGGGCGCGAGCTTCGGTCGCTGCGATCTGCGTGTCGACCGTAGCGGCAGGGTCTTCATGCTGGAAATCAATCCCAACTGCGGCGTCTACTACCTTCCCAAAGACGCGGGTAGCGCCGACCTTTGTCTGGCGCATGATCCGGAGGGGCATGTCGGATTCACGCGCCAGCTCGTCAGGGCGGCGTTGCATCGGCACCAGCAGCGGGCCGGGCAGCAAGCGCGCCGCGCGCATCCGGAACCGCATCGGGCAGAGGTCGCTCCGACCTCTCTCTGAAGGGTCGCGCCGCGTGTTGCCGGCCGCGCAGTGCAAGCCGGCGCCGGACACAAGCCGACCGTCGGGATGAGCGGCCCCGAGGGATAATGCGGCTTTTACTTTTACCGGAGCCCTCATGGCCGACGTGCCTCAACCCGCCAGCGACACCAAGGAATCCGACAAGAAAATGCGCGAGCGCGTCGACAAGCTCGTCGCGCAATCGGCCAGCCAGAGCAGCGGCTCGATAACCCTCGACGGCAAGTCGCTCGACTACACCGTCAGCGCGGAATTTCTGCCGGTCGTCGCCGACGGCTTCGACGGCGCGCTCGGCGAACCAGAAGCCGCCGTCATGACGACCAGCTATGCGTTGAAGAGTGCCGATCCACGCAAGCGCGCCGTGTGCTTCGCCTTCAACGGCGGCCCGGGGTCGGCGTCGATATGGCTGCATCTGGGTGCCCTGGGCCCCAAGCGTGTCGTGATACCCGCCGACGGCAGCATGCCGACGGCGCCCTACGCGGCGACCGACAATCCCCACAGCTGGTTCGAACATTTCGACCTCGTCTTCGTCGATCCGCCGCATACCGGCTGGTCCACTACCGCCAGCGTCGACGCACGCAAGAAATTGCTGTCGGTCGACGGTGACGTCGCCGCGCTGACCGAAGTCGTTCGACTGTGGCTGACGCGCCACAAGCGTTGGAGCTCGCCCGTTTACCTGGCTGGCGAAAGCTATGGCACGACGCGCGGCGCGGCTCTCGCCGACAAGCTCTTGAGCGCCGGAGTCGCGCTGTCCGGACTCATCCTGATCTCGTGCGCGATGGACTTGCAAAGCATCGTGTTCTGCCCTGCCAACGATCTTCCGTATTCGCTTTTTCTGCCCGCGTTTGCCAACGTCTCGCAATATCACGGGCTGCTCAAAGGCGCGATCGCGAAGTCGCCCGCCGCGGCACGCGCGGCCGCGGAAGCCTTCGTCGACGAGGAATATGTCGCCGCGCTGCAGGCCGGCGCGCGCCTGGACGGCAAGCGCCGCAACCGCGTCGCTCGCCGCATCGCCGAGCTGACGGGACTTCCGCAGACGCTGGTCGAAGAAAAGAACCTGCGCATCAGCGAGCTGACCTATTTCTTCGAGGCGCTGCGTCCGCAGGGCCGTATCGTCGGCCGCCTCGATGCGCGGGCCTCGGGTCCGATGGCCGCGAGCCGCACGCGCGACTGGGAGTTCGATCCGGGCATCGAGGCCATCGCATCGCCGTACACGATGGCGGCGATGGCGTATTTCGGCGAGCAGCTCGGCATGAGCACCGAGACACGCTACGAAGTGCTGTCGATGGACGCGCACAAAGGCTGGAACTGGAACCGTGGCGAAGCCAAGGGCAACAGTTACGCGACCACCAGTCGTGACCTCTCGCGTGCGTTGCGCCGCAACCCGCATCTGAAGGTCTTCGTCGGCAGCGGCCGTTACGACCTCGGAACACCGTACAGCGCGACCGACTGGTCGCTGGCGCAACTCGACGTACCGGCCGACGTCCTGGCGCGCGTCGAGCATCACTACTATGACGCCGGTCACATGATGTATACGCGGGAGGAGGACCTGACGCAGCTCAAGATGGATCTGGCAGCGTGGCTGTCTTGATTCGATCCCCATATGGTCGACGAAGCCGACGGTGCGCGCGCGGATTAGCAGGCGCAGCCGTGGCAGTGACTGCGGCGCGCAAACTAGCCGCTCAAGGCCGCCACCGTGCGATTTGCGAAATCGATACGGTCGGCGAGAACTCGCATGATGAAATCGTCGAAAGCGCTCGCCAGATCGGGGCGCTCGCGTCGCATCCGCTCGAAATTCGTGCGGGTCAGGGTGTAGACAATGGCCGGGCCGTCTGACGATACGGTGGCGGAGCGAACGGTGCGCCGGAAGAAGCCCATCTCGCCCAAAACCGTGTGCGTCGTGATGCGCCTCACGCGCAGAGATTCGCCATCGCGCTTTGCAATGTCGATCGCAAGGTTGCCGGCTGCGACGAGATCGACCGTGTCGGCAGACTCACCCTGACGATAGAGGATTTGCGGGCCATCGACATCCTTGCGCTCGAAATACGCAATGAGATCGGGGGCGCTGGCACCCACACCGAGCTGATCCTGGAGCCACGGCACGAAGCCAGCGACCCCTGCTACCGCATCGAGGGTTGCCTGCGCGAGAAGGCGGTCCTCACACCAAGCGAGCGCGGCGTTGAGGTCGGAGAAAGCCTGATGCCGGCTCTTGCCGCCGAAGAAGCCGCCACGCTCGAGGGCAGCGCGATTGACCGGCGATAGCGCGCAATAAACGAGCGTCGTGCCATGCCGGTCGCAAAAGTTGCGCAACTTGGCCAGGCTGGCGACCGCGGACGAGTCGGTGCCCGACACCATCCCGAAGTCGAGGATCACATAGGCCACGCCACGCGGTGCCAGCGCCTCGATGTCATCGCGGATGCGCTCGAAAACGCTCTCTGAGGAGCCAAAGAAAATGTAGCCAGAGAGCCAGTACAGCTGGATGGCGTCGCCTGTCTCACGCAAGTACTTGGCCGCGGGTGCCGATCGGTCGACATGGCTTGCAAACAGGGCTCGCGTCATGTGCCGGTGCACGACCCCCAGACGCGCGGAATTAAGGGCGAACATCACGCAGGCACCGATCAGACCGGCCAGCACGCCGATCAGATACCCGTACGCGATGCACACGATCATGATGCCGGCAGCCAGAAGGAGATCCAACCAGGCGCGCTGAACGTACGGCCGCCCCAAAGCGTCGATGATGAACGTATAGCCCAGATAGAACAGCAGGCCGGCCACAATCGGGACAGGTATCAGGCCCGGCAAATTGAATTTCGCGATGGCGACAGCGCCGAACAGCAAGGAGCAAACGACACCGCTCATCCGTGTCGCGCCCCCCGCGTGTTCCAACAAGCGGCTGGTGCCGGTCTGCAGACTGGACATGATGCCGCCTAACGGCGCGGCAATCAGGTTCGCGATACCGTGGCCGCGAAACTCGCGGTCGAGATTTCCGGCGGTTTGCCGCGCGACCTCGATACTGGAGACCTTGGTCACTAGCGAAATCAGCGCGACGATGGTCACGGTCAGCATCTCGGGGATCAGCCCGACCATCGTCGGCCAAGTAAGCCGCGTCGTGCGAGCGGCCTCGAACGGCGACCATGCGGTCAGCCCCCCGAGCGAGGGCAGGTACCAACCATCGGCAGGACCGGCGAGACCCAGGCTTCGAAGAACGATGCCGCCCATCAACCACATCGCAACGAGTGCCGCAGGCATGCCGAACGCCCACTTGCTCCAGCGGCGCACGGCCAGCAGCACCGACAGCGCGACCAGGGCAGCGGCAAGCTTCGCGCTTGAGTTCATCGTCCACGGCATGCCGAGGCTGCTCAGCGCCAGCGTACGACCTGTCGTCATCCGCACACCGCCGGCGATCAAGAACCACCCGGTAGCGGCCAGGAACCCGCCTACGACGAAATAGGGCACGAACCGGAAGTACGAGCCCCAGCGGCAGACACCGAGCCCGTAGAACAGAGCGCCCGAAAGGACGGTCGCCGCCGTGAAAATCAGCATCACAGTCTGAATCGCGGACTGTGCACTGCCACCTGATGCGATAACCGCCGACCCGGCCGACGCGCTCAACAGCACCAGAACGGCGCCCGTGGGTGAATCGATGCCCGTCGAGAGGGGCGGCAGCGACGTCGTCGATGCGATCCAAACACCGCCCAAACAGCTGCCGATCAGCATCGCCCAGATCGCCGTGGGAATGCCGGCGCTGAGGTCGCCCGGAAACATGAGCGCTCCGAAAGACACGATGTTGGCGATCAGGACTACCGAGGCCACCAACCCGGCTACCGTGTCCTTGGCGCCATCGCGGCTGATCTCGAGTATCCGGGACCAGATCCGCGAGCGCGCAACGCCTCGGTCGCGCACTGAGGATGGGGCGTCATGCGCGCGCACTGGCTCCATCTGCTCTTTCATCCGGAACCTTTCAATGTTCCCACCGATCCGCCAGCGCGCCCGGATAAAGGCGGTCGAGTGCCTCTCTGGTCGCATCGGCAAGAAATTCGTGCAATGCGCTCCCCATGCGCTCGGTATCGCATACCGGCTGACGTTTCGCCCAGAGTTGGCTGAGCCGATCACGACGTTCCTCGATGATCTGCGCGACCAGCGGCGGCCAGAAGGGCGGGTACTCGGTCTCGGACCAGTCGCCACGACCGCGCCCGTAGTGCGCGACCGCGAGATAGCGCAGCAGGGCCGATACGACCAGCCCGGTGAGGAACGCATCTTCCCAGCGCAGCGTGCTGCCGGATTTGCCGCGCGCCAGGTTCATGCCGCGGGCGATGCCCGCGCCGCCCAGGGCGCCGAGCACGGCGCCGGTGAGCATGCCGGCGCCGAACGTCAGTCCACCGGCGGCGAGGTCGGCGGCGAGCCCGCTTAAAGCGCCGGACACGACCCCGCCCATCATCGCGGCCTTGCCTTCGCTCATTGGCGCATCCAGCGCGAGTCCGGCGGCAAGCCGCGCGAGCACGTCGCCTTTCGCGCGACCATCGAGTTCGTACAGCGCGATCAGGCGGTCGGTGCTCCCGTTAATCGCCTGGTCGAGCCGTGTCACCATCGCAGCCGACGCGCGCGTCTTGGCCTTCTCGATCTCCTCGGCGCCGAGGCCCAAGCTGCGGCCGATGGCGCGCAGCGCGCCACCATCGGCCTCGGGAAGAACTTCGCGATCACAGGACGCGGCGGCGATCGGTGCCGCGAGCGCCCCCATCGCCTGATCGAACTGTGTCGACCGCCGTTCGCGCCACGCCTCGACAACACGGCGATACGACGCTCGGCGTGCTTCGGGGAGCACATCGCCAACGATATCGAGCAGGCCGATTTCCTGCACCCAGCAACGCGCGAACGCATCGAGCGTCATCACCGCACGGATGATCGGCCGCGGACCGAGCGCAGCCCGCCAACTCGCCTCCTCCGCCTGCTCCTGATCGCGCGGACGCGGCCGGCCGGTCTGGTTGATCAACACGACGACGGGTTTCCCGATCCACTCGAGGATGTCGAGCTCGGGTGCGAGGTATCCCGCGTCGCCGGGCGCCTCCGACGCGTTGACGAGATAGAGAACGACGTCGGCCTGGTCGCGAACGTTGCGCACCACCTGCTGCGAGAGGAAAAACGCGCGGTCCTGGAAGCGGTCCCAAACCTGGGAGAGAAACCAGCCGACCGGATTGCTCTGCTGCCGCAACCGCCGCGCGAGCCGCGCGCTGTCGCCGAATCCCGGCGTGTCCCACAGAACCATCGTCTCGCCGGTATCGGCGGCGATCAGCGGATGGCACGAGGCTTCCTGCGTGACGTGCTGGGCGTCGCGCACCGAGCCTACGTCGCGTCCGAGAAGCGTACGCGCGAGCGTCGTCTTGCCCGTGTTGGTATGCGAGATCAGCGACAGTGCGATGGTGCTCATCTGCCACCTGCACCGGTGATGGCTCGGTCAATGGCGTTTTCGGCGGCAGCGAGGTCGGGTGCCACGAGATCGATACAGACCGCGGGCACACCAGCCTCTTCGCTCATGCGCGTCCACGCCGCTCGACGATCGGACACGCGCGTGGACTCGCCGTGCCAGCGCGCCGCCAGAGCGCTTTCGTCGATCAGGGCCAGAACGGCTTCAGCGCCGGCATTGTGCCGGGCAAGCGCCGCCAGGAACGCCCCGTGCACTTCGCGCTCGGGAGTCGCGCTGGCGTTGAACAGTGCGATGAACGTCGTGCCTGCCTCAGGCCTGGATAAGGAGGCCGACGCATCCTCGGCCCCATAGGCGACCGGCTGCGCCACCACTATCGCCGCGCTGCCGCCGAACGCGCGCGCCACGACGGCTTCGAGTCCGGCCAGCGCCTGAGGCCCGGGCGCGTAGCTGTACGGGATCACGCGCACTCGCGCCGCTCGGCCTCGATAGCCGCGAAGCAGGCGCTGGAAATACGGCTCCTCCAGCGGCAGCGGCAGATTCGCGGCGCGATGGCGTTCGACGATGCCGGCGGCAAGAGCGAGCAGCAGCCGGGGAATAATCACGACCGCCACGAGCGTCGCGACCATCAAATGCAGCCAGCGTGCGGCGTTTTCACCACCCGGCGAGCGGATCGCGCTGACTGCGGCGACATCCGGCACGCTGATGCCGGTGATGAACGCGCCGGGTGCATAAGCGATAGCCAGGATAGCGCGCACCGCCGGCGGATCGAGAAACGTGCTCTCCCAGCTCGCACGGTACTCGAACGCGAGGCCGCGAACGTAAATGCCCGCGATCACGCCCAAGGCGAGCGCCGCCGCCGCGAGGTGCAGGATGCGCGCCGATCGCATACCGTAGAGTGCGGCCGACCGGCGTGCCCATTCGTCGATGAAGGCGAGGATTGCGCCGCGAAGCGGCCCTGCTCGGCGCGGCAGCGAGAGTCCGCCGGCAACGCGCTTCACTGCGCGGCGCAGCGGTCCGGCCGTCCCCTCGTCGCCGTACCGAAGCACGTAGCCGATCGCGACGGCGAGATAAACGAAGAGATTCCAAAGCAGAAGGCCAAGCACCGGCGGGGCGAGCACATTGACCCGGCGCGCCGCATCGACCTGATCGACAAAGACGCCGAGCGCAAACGCCAGGGCGACGATGACGGTACCGACCCAAGGACGCCAGCGCAGCGCGCGCACCGCCCGCGGGAGCGCCGGGTGGCGCGTGCCGAGTTTCTCGATGGCAAGCATCGCCCGCCGCGCGACAAACGCCTCCGGCGTGCTTTCGGCGCCGACAACCTCGGCGGCGGCACGGCTCGCCCATGCGCGGTCTTCATCACTCCAAAGCGCGCGTGCTTGCTCCGAGGTCTCGACGGCCCGCAACGCGATCACGCTCACGGCGGAAAATTCGTCCATATTGGAATTCTACGCGGGCGGTCGCAGCTCCGTGGACCGTGCCGGCTTTGCACGTGCGCACCGCCGCGCAGCGAGCAGGGCCGCCTCGAGCTCCTGGGTCGTTCAATCGTTTTCGCCCATGCTGATTGCGAAAGCCTGTGCCTGCCAATGCGAAACTGCCACCTTCCCCGCCGTCGCGGCAGCGAGCGTCTTCTTCGGGTTGATCAGCGTGCGCCGGCCGTCAGGAGTTTTGTCCGCATTATCGCGGATCAGCGCGATAACCTGCACCGGCGTCAGTTTCGGATTGACCGCGATGATTTTCGCCGCGAGGTTGACCACCTGCGGTGAGGCCATCGACGTGCCGGACTCGGCCAGCTTCTCTCCGCCCGGGATGACGCTTTCGACCTGATACCCGTTGGCGTGCACCTTGACGGTCGAGCCGTAACTGGTAAACGACGCTTCGTCTCCGGCCTTGTCGACCGCGCCGACGGTAAGCAGGTTGGGCAGCACGATACCCGCCGGGATGTCCTCGATAAAGGAGGCATCCTCGTTGCTGTTGCCCGCGGCGGTGACGAACAGGATGCCGGGTGCGCTTGCGAAGGCCTTGGTCAGCGCATTTTTCTGGATATCAAAGTAATCGCGAGCGATCGCCTTGCGCTCGTCGGGTGTCTTGCCGATATTGCAGAGCTCGAGCTGGTCCTCGATGCCTTTCACGCTGCCGCCCCAGCTCATGTTCACCACGCGCACACCCTGGCGCTTGAAGAAGTCGACATACGACTGCGAGTTCTTCGCGTCGAGCAATGCGAGCTCCCGCGTCGGGCACGGATCCGGGATCAGGTGCCAGTCGAACTCGATGCGGCCGACGACCAGGCGCGCATACGGATTGCCGGCGACTGCTATGCCGGCAACGTGCGTTCCGTGCATCCAGTTCGCGGCGAGACTGATCTCCTCGACGAACGACTTGTACTGGTCCGGCTTGAGCGTCGACATGTAGCTCTTGATCTGGCTCGCCTCCGGGCTGTCGATATTCGACTGCAGGTCGGAGAAGCCCTTGAGGTATGACTTGAGCTGCGGCACTTTGCTCTTCAGCGCGTCGGGGATCTCCTGAAGCTCGCCTTTCGCGGGCTCCGAGAAGCGATCGAACGCGATAATCGGCACGCTGCCGTTCGCCGTCGCGAGCTTGTGGGGGAAGAGTCGGGTGTCCACGCCGCTGTCCCATACCGCGATCTTGACGGGCACGTAGTGGGCGTTCGCGGGCAACGTCACCGCGCGCGCTGTCCAGATGTCGGGCTTGTCGACCTTGTGTGCGGCGAGGTATGTGGTCGCGGCATCGACCAGCACCGGCTTCAGCGGCAGGATGTAGCTGTACGTGTACTTGATCCGCAGCAGCGCCGGTGCGAGGTCGGAGGAGAGCGAGCCGTTCTTGTCGACGGAGGGCTGGAGCACCTCGCGAACGTTGCCGATCAGCCGCCCCTCGCCGAGGAGTTCGGCGCCGGCCTTGGCCTCCTTCACCTGGTTGGCGACCACGTCATAGGGCATGTCGGTAAGCTCGCCCTGGATCGACTGCCTGACTGCGCTCCGGTACGTAGCCGAAGTCCGGTCCGGACTGGCCCGCACGCCGGCGACAATCGCCCGCGCGGTGACGCCGGAGAGCAGCTTCTCGGCCGGCTTGTCCTCGAGCGCCTTGACTTGCGCGACGCGCGCCAGCGCGGCGTCGTAGTTCCCATCGAGCATGTCGAGTTGCGCGAGCTCGCTCAGGATCTGCCGCGAGGTGGCCTTGTCTTCGATGTCGTACTGCGCCAGGACGCTCTCGAGGTCGCGGCGCAACTCGCCGGCGAACGTCTTGAACTTGGCATCGTCACGCACCATGTCCTCGATCTTGCCGTCGAGCTTGTAACTGAAACGCGGGAGATCCGCCGCCTTGTCGATGCGCTTCTTGGCCTGGGCCGCGGCGCCGCCGGCAAGCAGAAATGCGAGGAACAGGATGAACAGTCTGGCTGGCACGAGGAACCCTCCGGGTGGCGCTTCGCCGGGCGGCTGCGCAATGGGCCGTATTGTACGGGCGGACACTTAAGCGGGCCTTAAGATGCGATAAGGCGCGCTCGGGCGCGACAATGCGCGACCGGCTGGGATGGCGGGACGAATCTGCACGCCGGAACGCCGTCTAATTTCCGTTTACTGCGCGTAGAATCCGCGTTTCCGTGCGTTCTCGTCCCGGGGCTGACCCCATGAAAATTCGTCATCTGCTGTTGAGCGGCGCGGCCGCCTTTCTGGCACCGCTGCACGCTGAAACGATCGCCGATCGCTGGAATCTCGGCGAGATCTATCCGTCGGTGGCGGCCTGGAACGCCGACGCGGGCAAGGTCGACGCACAACTCAAGGATCTTGCCGCCTGCAAGGGTCAGCTGAGCAAAAGCGCTCTTCGCTTCAAGCAGTGCCTCGACCTCCAGGCCGACCTGACCAAGCGGTACTACCGGCTCGCTGCCTATTCGAGCGAGCAGGCGTCCGAGGACACGGGCAATGCCGCCTATCAGGAGCTCGATCAGAAGGCCGATCTTCTCGGCAACCGGGTGACCGAAGTGACCGCCTTCGTCGATCCGGAAATTCTGCACATCGGCAAGAACCGGGTTGCCGAATTTCTCAGCAAGGATCCATCGCTCTCGATCTACCGGTTCCCGCTCGCGCAAACGCTGCGCAAGGCGCCGCACACGCTGAACGACCAGGGCGAGGCCTTGATCGCGAAATTCGGACTGATGGACAACGCAGGCCGATCAGCTTACACAATCCTCACCAACGCCGACATACCGTGGCCGAAGCTAAAGCTCTCCACCGGCGAAGAGATCACGCTCGACGCATCGGCGTACACCAAGTACCGCGAGCTGCCGAACCGCGACGACCGCAAGAAGGTCATGGACGCCTTCTTCGGCACGTTCAAAACCTACGAGCGCACGCTCGGCGTCGACCTGTATTCGCAGCTCAAGCAAGACGCGGTGTACGCAAAGGTGCGCAAATATCCGGATTCGATCACGCGCTCGCTCGACCGCAACAATATTCCGGTCGGCGTCTTCGATACGCTGATCGCGCAGACCAACGCGAACCTGCCGACGCTGTATCGCTACTTTCGCCTGCGCGCGAAGATGCTCGGCGTGCCGCAGCTCCATTACTACGACATCTATCCGCCGCTCGTGGTGAGCGACGTCAAGCTGCCGTTCGAGGTCGGCCGCAAGCTGGTGCTGGAAGCGGTGGCTCCGCTCGGCAAGGACTACGTCGATGCGCTGAGCTACGGATTCGACCACCGGTGGATGGATACCTACCCGCGCCCCCACAAGCTGTCCGGCGCCCACATGGACGCGTATGCGTACGATGTGCATCCTTACGTGCTGATGAACTACAACGACGACTACGAATCGGTCACCACGGTGGCGCACGAGTGGGGGCACGCGATGCACTCCTATCTCGCCAACAAGTCGCAGCCATTCGTGACTTCGCACTATGCGATATTCGTCGCCGAAATTGCGTCGACATTCAACGAAGAACTTCTGCTGCAGCGCGTGCTCAAGACGGCGAAAAGCGACGATGAGCGCCTCTACTACCTGGGCTACGCGCTCGAGCAGTTGCGAGGAACGTTCTTTCGCCAGGCGATGTTCGCCGAGTTCGAGCGCAACATCCACGCGCGAGTCGACAAGGGCGAGCCGCTGACCGGCGAAGCGCTGACCAAGACGTACTGCGAGATCCTGAAGCGCTACCACGGCGCCAAGGAAGGCGTGGTCGACATCGATGACGCCTATTGCGTCGAATGGGCGTACATACCGCACTTCTACAACAGCTTCTACGTGTACCAGTACGCGACGTCGATCGCGGCCAGCGCGCTATTCGCGCAGCGCGTCTTGGCGAACGAGCCCGGCGCGCTTCCGCGCTATCTCGACCTGCTCAAGGCCGGCGGCTCCGGCTATCCGTACGAGCTGGTTAAAAAAGCGGGCGTCGATCTCGCCACGCCGGCGCCGTATCAGGCGCTGGCCGCTCGAATGAACTCGATCATGGACGAGATCGAGGTCATTCTCGCCAAGAAGAAGTGACGACCGCAGCGCCCGCGCCGCGTCAATCGGGGGCAGGCCGCCGCCGGCACCGTATGCCTGACACCGCGGTTGCCGATGTTTCGACGCTGGCGACTGCGGGCGCCTCCGGCTTCTCATCGCGGACCAGTCTATGCTTGCCTTTGCCACTGCAAACTTCTTAATGCGGACCCAATAGAATGCGTGCGAGTCCTCCCCTAATTGCCATCGCGAGCGCCATGGTTATCGTCAGTGCTGCAGCGGCAGGCGCCGCCGACACCGGCGCTGCGCGCGAAGATCCGTTCGTCTGGCTCGAAGACGTCGACGGCGAGCGGGCGATGGCGTGGGTCAGGGCCGAGGATGCCAAGACTGCGGCTGTGCTGGAGCAGGATGCCCGATATCCCGTTCTGTTCGCCGAAGCGTTGAAAATCGCCCAAGCCAAGGACAGGATCCCCCAGCCGCACCTCTTCGGTGGTCAGGTTCTCAACCGCTGGCAGGACGCCGACCACGTGCGCGGAATCTGGAGGCGGACAAGTCTCGCCGACTATCGAAAGTCCGAACCCGCGTGGACGACCGTCCTGGACCTGGATGCCTTGGCGGAGGAAGAGAAGGCCAATTGGTTCTGGAGCGGTGCGGATTGTGCGGAGCCGGCGGAGCGTCGCTGCATGATCAACTTGTCCGACGGTGGCGAGGATGCTGTCACGCTGCGCGAATTCGACTTGCGCGCGGCTCGATTTGTCGACGGCGGCTTCTCGCTCCCCCGCGGCAAGCAGGACTCGGCGTGGCAGGACCGCAATACGCTGCTGGTCTCCCGGGAATGGTCGCCGGGCGAGCTTACTCGCTCCGGCTATCCCTATGTCGTCAAACGCGTCAAGCGGGGACAGCCGTTGTCGGCGGCCGTCGAAGTGTTTCGCGGAACGTCCAGCGATGTCGCCGTCAGTCCTTCGTCCTTCAACGACGGCGCCGGTCACCGCGCCCTCGTTATCCGGCGCGCGCTTTCGTTTTTCGAAGCCGAACACTACCTCGTCGGAGCGACCGGAACGAGGAAGCTGGCGCTGCCGTCGAAGGCCAGCATCGTTGCGCTCGTCGAAGGCCGCTTCGTCGTAAGCCTTCGTGAAGACTGGAAAACTGCCGGAGCGACGTTCCGGCAAGGATCGCTGGTGTCGATCGATCTCGCTGCGGCAACCGCTTCGCCCGAACACCTGCGCCCGACCTTGATCTACGCTCCCGGGCCACGTGAAGCCTTCGAGCACGCAGCTGCAACCCGCGGCCACCTGTTGGTCAGCGTGCTCGACAACGTCAAGGGACGTTTGTATGTCTACGCGCCCAAGCCGGGTGGCCAATGGTCGCGACGCAAGCTCGCGCTGCCGGACAACGCGTCGATTCAGATCGTCAATGCGGACCTCCACAGCGACTGGGCATTCGTGAGCGTCACGGGGTTCCTGACGCCGACCAGCCTGTGGCTGGCCGATCTGGCGACCGGCACGCTTGCAACCGTCAAGACTCTGCCGCCGCGCTTCGACGCTTCGCATCACGTCGTCGAGCAGTTCGAGGCCACGTCGACCGACGGAACGCGCGTGCCTTACTTCGTGGTCCGCCCGCATCGACATGAAGTACGACGGCAGCACGTCCACGATCCTCAATGCCTATGGCGGATTCCTCGCCTCCGAGACGCCGTACTACTCCCCGGAAACCGGCAAGCTCTGGCTCGAGCGTGGTGGCGCGTTCGTCCTCGCCAATATTCGCGGCGGAGGCGAATTCGGACCGGCATGGCACGAGGCCGGCCTCAAGACCCATCGGCAGCGCATCTTCGACGACTTTACCGCCGTCGCGCGCGACCTGATCGCGAAGGGCATCACGAGCCCCGTCCATCTCGGCATCAAGGGAGGCTCCAACGGGGGGCTGTTGATGGGGGTGCAGTTCACTCAGCACCCCGAGCTATGGGGCGCCGTCGACATGCAGGTTCCGCTGCTCGACATGCTGGGTTATGAGCACATCGCGGCTGGCAGCTCGTGGGTCGGCGAGTACGGCAGCGTGTCGAACCCGGACGAAAAGGCGTTCCTGGCCTCGATTTCTCCTTACGACAACCTGAAGCCCGGCGTTCGGTATCCCGAAGCGCTGATCTGGACGACGACGAAGGACGATCGCGTGGGCCCGCAGCACGCGCGCAAATTCGCAGCGAAGCTGGCAGCGATGGGTGCGCCCTACCTGTTCTACGAAGTCGTCGAGGGGGGACACGGCTCGGGTGCGACGCTGGCGGAAAAAGCGGCGATGACCGCGCGCGAATTTACCTACTTCTGGCGCAAGCTCCGTTAGCCCGCGCGAGGCCGATCGTCGAGGCGCAGCAGCCGCTGCGGACCGAGCTCGGAAAGCCGCGAAATTCCCAGCATCGCCATATCGCGCCGAATCTCGTCGGAGAGCAGCGTTATGGCGCGATTCACGCCGGCGGCACCACCGACAGCCGCCGCGTAGCCGAACGGCCGCCCGACAAAGACGAACTTCGCTCCGAGCGCGAGCGCCTTGAGCACGTCGGTGCCCCGGCGCACGCCGCCGTCGATCATCACCGGAATGTCGGGGCACGCCGCGACGATGCCGGACAGCGCGCGCAGCGGCGACACCGCGCCGTCGAGCTGGCGGCCACCGTGATTGGACACGATGATGCCGTCCGCGCCGGCGTCGCGCGCCATCCGCGCATCGTCCGGATCGAGAATGCCCTTGACGACCAGCGTTCCCTTCCACAATCGGCGTACCAACGCAAGGTGTGTCCAATCGAGCTGGCCCCGCTCCGACCACTCGCGAACCACGCTGGGCGACAGGATCGGCGCGCCTCGCGTCGCAAAGTTGTTCTCGAAATGCGGCATGCCGTGACGAATCAGCGTGCGCAAAAACGTTCCCCACAGCCACCGGGGACGCGTGATGCCGTCCCAGGCAAGACGCAGCGTCGGGCGCAGCGGCGCAGAGAAGCCGGCCCGCAAATAGTTCTCGCGGTTGGGCGCGACCTGTGAATCGACGGTCACCACCAGCGTCCCGAAGCCGGCCAGCGCCACGCGCTCGATCAGCGCCGTGATCTCTCGCACGTCGCCCGGAAGATAGGCCTGGAACCAGGTGCTCTTGCACTCGCGCGCGACGTCCTCGAGGCGGATGAGTGACGAGCCGCTCATGATCATCGGAATTCCCGCCGCTGCCGCCGCCTTCGCCAGCACCAGGTCGCCACGGTACGCATACAGCGCGCTGATGCCGAGCGGCGCGATGCCGAACGGTGCGGCGTAGGCCTGGTCGAAAAGCGACGTCTGCTGTGTGCCTTTGGAGATATCGATCAGCACCCGCGGAATGAACGCGAGCTCGCGAAACGCACGGCGATTGTCGGCCAACGACGCGTTGGTTTCGGCGGCTGCGGAGACATAGCCGAATATCGGTCGGGGCAGGTGCTTTCGCGCGGCCGGCTCGAAATCGTCCAGGCAAAGGATGCGCTCAATTCGTCGCGTCACGAGAGGGCCTCATCGACGCGAAAAGCCGACGGGACGGCTAGCGATGCATTGCGGCAAGACGTCGGACATCAGGCCCGCGTTTGCAGATTGGCGAAGCGAGCATCATACCGGACGCTATCGGGTCCCCGCCCGCCAGCGGCACGAATTACAAAGCCCGTCGGGAACGAATTACAGCGCAGCTGCGGCTGCCGTCGTGCGCTGCTGCTAACCCGTTGGCGCGCATGCGGGCTGGCATTGGCACGCGCATTGCTCGACTCGATGCCAGCTCAAGAAGGAGATCGATCATGGCACCTCGCGCCCGCAATGAATCTGACGTGTCAGGCTTGCCGAATCCGCCGACCGCGGATCCGCTGGATCCCTCGATCGCACCTTCCGGCAGTGATACCGGGGAGGACCTGGACACCCCTATCGATGAGGACGCGCAGGGCGAGATCGGCGACGAGCTGCGTCATCGGATGATCAGCGAAGCGGCGTATCAGCTGTACGCGGAGCGCGGATACGTCGATGGTCTCGAGCTCGACGATTGGTTGGAGGCCGAGAACGAGGTCGAGCGCAGGCTGGCTGGTCGACGCGGGACGCATTAGACTACCGACAGCGGGCGCCTCTGCCCGACGGAGACTCCGATGGATCGCAAGAAGGCGAGCGATTTCCCTCCAGCCGTTCTGCAGCTCTTCGACGGCTACATACACGGCATGATCAGCCGCCGCGAGTTCTTGGACCGGGCGACCAAATATGCGGTCGGTGGCTTTACCGCTGCGGCGATGCTGGAAAGCCTCACGCCCAATTACGCGCTGGCGCAGCAGGTGCCCAAGGACGATGCGCGTATCAAGGCCGAGTACACTAAGCTACGCTTCTCCGGAAGGGTCCGGGACGATGCGCGGCTATTTCGTGCGGCCGGCGAGCTCCGGGGGCAAGCGGCCCGGCGTGGTGGTCTACCACGAGAATCGTGGGCTCAATCCCTACATCGAGGATGTCGCGCGGCGGCTTGCCGTCGAGAATTTCGTGGCGTTCGCACCCGATGCGCTGACACCCGTCGGCGGATATCCTGGCGACGAGGAAAAGGCGACGCAGCTGTTCAGCCAGCTCGATCCGAAAAAACGCACCGAAGACCTGGTTGCCGCGGCCGGGTTTCTGAAGTCGCGGCCGGAATGCACGGGCAAGATCGGCGCGGTCGGCTTTTGCTACGGCGGCGGCGTCGTCAATATCCTGGCAACGCGCATGCCGGATCTCGCCGCCGCGGTGCCTTTTTACGGGCCCCAGCCGGCGGCGGCCGATGCCGCGAGGATCAAGGCACCGATGCTGCTCCACTATGCGGCGCTCGACAAAGGCATCGACGCCGGCTGGCCGGCCTTCGAGGCGGTACTGAAGACGCACGGCGTCAGATATCAGATGTTCATGTATCCGGGCACGAACCATGGCTTTCACAACGACACGACACCGCGGTATGACGAGGCGGCGGCGAAGCTGGCGTGGTCGCGCACGATTGCGTTCTTCAAGGAAAACCTGAAAGCCTGACGGGCCGCTTAAGCGCGCCCGCGGCCGGTTCATCAAGTCCCGATATTGGCGGCGGCTGGCGCCTCGACCGAATCCCGGACCAGGCAAACGTAGGGAGGGAACTTGCCGCTCGGATGAGGCGGAAATCGCTCGACGAGCGCCAGCTCGAATTGAACGTCGGCGCCGAGAATCGAAGCGCCGAGCTTGCTTACGCGCTCGATCTCCTGCGCAGTCGGCGTGCGCGCGGGCTGGATTTTGAGACGGACATGCGAAGGATCGGGCTGAACGATCTGGTGCTGCGAAACCCAGGCTGCTTCCCTCTCGGCAAGGTAGACGGTGATCGCGTACGGATGGACGCGTCGTCCATCCGGAAGGCGCAGATAGTCGACCGCGCGTCCCCGGATCGCGCGCAAGGTGGAAAACGGCTGGCCGCAGCCGCAGGAGTCCGGGCCGCGGACCGCGAGGTCACCGGTGCGATAGCGAACGAACGGCATCGTGTACGAATGCAGCGCTGTCGCCACGACCTCGCCGACCTCGCCCGTTCGAACCGCGCGCCCGTCTTCCCCGACGATCTCGACCAGCACGTTGTCGTCGCAGACGTGATAGGCGTCTCCCCGCGGGCACTGTGACGCAAGCAGGTTGAATTCGTGCGCACCGTAAAAATCGACCAGCGGCGCCGAGAAGGCATCCTCGATCGTGCGCCGCGCCGCCGCATCCAGGACTTCACCGCCGCAGACAATCAGGCGCGGCCGGATCCGATGCTGCTCTCCCTGGAGCCGGGCCGCGACATGGCGCAGCGTCGATGGATAGCCGCGTATGACATCGGGCCGGTGTCGTAGCAGGTTCTCGACGAGCTCGTTTGCGGACGCAAGACCGTCGAACTGTTGCTCCCGATGGATGCCGATCGCGTGCCGGAGCCGCCCGGGCCAACCGCGCCGTATGGGGTCGAGCGGAAGCTGGCTGAAGTGCGCGATACGGTCGAAGGTTCGCTGCCCGGCTTGTGCGGATGCCCGCAAGCGAAAGAGGTTCAGCAGGTGCTCTTCGCGAGGCACGCGGTAGATGGTGAATGGCCTTCCCGACGATCCGCTGGTCGTGTGCTGCACCAGTGCTCGCACATCGGTGCCGTCGACGAGCGTCTCAACCACCGGGCGGCTGCGCAGATCGTTTTTGCCGATCGTCGGCAACGCTTCGATGTGCTGCGTCGTGACGACGTCGGCCGACTGCAGCTCCGATGAGCGCCAGTGCTCGCGGTAAACGGCGACATGCGTGCGGCAGTGCGCCAGCAGCACGCGCAGCTTGCGCAGCTGGAATTGCCGCAAGGTGTCCGGATCGGCGTGCGCGTGCCGCCACATGCGGCGCAGCGTGTGGGCGTGCTCGAAGGCGAGAAGGCTCCGGCGCTGCAACATGGAGGTCAAGGCGACGCCTGCCGCTCTATCCCTCCTTCACACGATGCCCATCGGACCGCAATATTTTTCTCCGCGATGGCCACCGATCAGTCCTTGCTCGCCGGAACCGGCGGCAGGCGCCGGTTGATCTTGCTTACCGTGTAGCGCGTCACTTGCGCCGCCCACTGCGAATCGATAACGGGCAGCTGCGGGGGAGTTCAGGCGCGAGACGCAGCGACCGGGGTAAATCATCGGCGGATTTCGGCCTTCTGACAAGCCTTCGCAGACTCGACGCCGGGCGCGCAAGGGTCGGCCGTGGCTCTGCGCCGGCGGCGGCCGTGATTGTTCGGTGCCATACACACTTGACAGTCGGCAGCACCGCCCATAAGTTGGCGCAGTCATCGATCCGAGTAACCTGACTGAACCCACGCCATGTCGACCGTAAGCGAAAACTTCGCCCCGTACGCCCATGCCGAAAAAGAACTTTGCGACATTGTCGGGCCGTTGCTCGCCGACGTCATCAGGGAAGTGGAACAGCGTAACGGCATCAAGATCAGGGAACTGCGGGTCACGGTCGACCCGCCTATGCCGAACGCCCTGTGGACCGGCGCCAACTGCGTGATCGTCCGCTAGCCCAGCATCCTGTCGTAGACGTTCTTGTTGATCTGATAGCAGGTGCACGCCGCGCCGGCCGAGCACTGTCATGATGCCGTGGCGATAGCTGATCAGGTGCCGGCACTGCAACGCGCTTGCCACTCCGGTGACGCCGCCTCGGCGCACACCCAGCATTCAGGCCAGGAATACGTGCGCGACACCGACCGCGTCCGAATGTGCACGGAGGTCAGGACGTTGCGTCGAAAGACCTGCTGCGTTGTTTCAGTCGGCGGCGTAAGCACTTTTGATGCAGGTCGGAAATTCGGCCGCCGAAACGGCACGGCACAGCTTGTCCATTTCCGCATATTTGGCGGCGAGCTGGGCACGGCACGCCTCCTGTCCGGTGCCCTGGCGGCGATCACAAGGGGCCAAGTCGTCGCGGTAAGCTCGCACTTGCACTTGGGTCGATGGCACGGCCTGCGGCTCATCGGCGACCTTGTTGGCCGCGGTGGCGCTGCTAATCGGCGGAACCGAGACGATGAATCCCTGCCGGGGCTCGTCCTCGCCTGCGGGCGGAGGGCCAGCTGGGGCGGCGTGGACAGCGACCGCGAGCATGGGCGCCGCTATCAGCATGAGGCTACGAATCAATGCGTGATGCATATGACCTCCTTTGGCCGGGCTGTCCCGGCTTCTACGAGGTTTATCGTCGGCTCAAAGCACAGCCACCGCCATCGTCCCGGGTCTGTTTCAGTCCGCTGACTTCGAAGCGGCGCGCCTAGGCGCGGGTCCTACGCGCGGTATATTCCGCGCCTCCTACGTTCGAATCAGAAGCCGTCCGATACTGTCCGCTGCGATACGAGCGGATAGTTGATCGAGTAATGCACAGGAACCGCGCCCGACAGGTGCGGACCCGCGGAACTTCGAAGGAGGCACTCTTGATGATCAATCACATTTATCGAATCGTGCTGGGCGCGAGCCTGGCATTGTTCGTCGGCGCCGCCGGCGCGCAAACCGCTCCCGACAGCACGTCGCGCATGCCGACCGAAAAGGGCACCATGACCACCATGCCGGCACAACCGGCCGAACAGCCGACCGACAAGATGTCGGGCGACCCGAACGCAGGGACACAGGGCACAGCAGCGCCTAAAAATATGGCGCGCCATGCGCACAAGTCAGCGAGGCAGCAAAGCGAGGCCGTCTCGCCCAACGAACAAAGCTACCGGCAAGTGTTGCGGCAATGCGTGCAGGAGCGCGACGAGTCGCAACGCGACGCATGCATCGACAATGCGATCGGACAGCACCAGCCGAACAGCTGACATTGAGTCCTCGCAACAAAAAAACCCCGCCGAAGCGGGGTTTTTTTTGCCTGCGCGAGCGGAGGCGCGTCAAGCGCGGGCTGTCTCCGTGCCGGTCAGCGTGCCGCTCTGGTAATCGCGCACCGCCTGCTCGATTTCTTCGCGCGTATTCATCACGAATGGCCCGTATTGCACGATCGGCTCCAGCAGCGGCCGGCCGGCGAGCAGGATGACCCTGCCGCCGTCGGGTCCGCCGGAGAATTCCACCTCGTCGCCATCCGACAGGATGCCCGCGTGGTGGGTTGCAAGGATCTTCTGCGCATCTGCCGCGCCGACGGCGACCGAGCCCTCGAACGGATAGATGAAAGCGTGATAGCCGGCGGGCAGCGCATGGCGGAACGTCGCCCCGGCGGGAAGCTCGACATCGAAATAAAGCGGGTCGGTCGAAAGCCCCTGGATCGGGCCCGGCGTGCGCTTGCCGTCGCCATCCAGCGTTCCGGCAATGACTTTTACCCGTCCACCGCCGGCCAGCTCGACCACGGGGATCTCGGTCGCCTGGATATCGCGATAACCGGCAGCCTTCATCTTTTCCTTCGCCGGGAGATTGATCCAGAGCTGAAAACCGCGCATGCGCCCGGCTTCCTGCTGCGGCATCTCGGAATGAATGATGCCGCGACCCGCGCTCATCCACTGCACGCCGCCGGCTTTGAGATCGCCCGTGTTGCCCAGGTGATCCTGGTGGCGCATGTGCCCGTCGAGCATGTAGGTCACCGTCTCGAAGCCGCGATGCGGATGCGCGGGGAAACCCGCGATGTAGTCGTCCGGATTGTCGGTCGAAAAATGATCGAGCATCAGGAACGGATCGAGACGGGCCCAGTTCGATTGGCCGAGGCTGCGCTGAAGCTTGACGCCGGCGCCGTCCGAGGTGGGAATGGCGGCGATGACGCGCTGCAGGGTGCGTGTAGGCATGGTCGTGGTCTCCTGAACAGCGGATATGGGGGCAACAGCGGCGACGTCAAGGGGCGGGCGCGAACCGGTTCACGGTACCATTAGGCGATGACTCGGTCGACCGCGTGGCGGCTGGTACCGGCGCTCGGCGTGACGCAGATCGTCTCGTGGGGGACGCTCTACTACTCGATCGCCGTTCTCGGCGCCAGCATGCGCGCCGACTTGGGCATCTCGGCCGCCATCCTCTTCGGCGCCTACTCGCTGGCGCTGCTGATCTCGGCACTGACAGCGCCTTTCGTGGGCCGCGCGATCGATCGCCACGGCGGCCGTGCGGTCATGAGCGCCGGATCGGTCGCGGCCGCCATCGCGCTGTTCCTGATCGCGCACGTGCATTCGACGGTTTCGCTCTATCTCGCCTGGTCGGTTGCGGGTGTCGCGATGGCGATGACGATGTACGACGCCGCGTTCGCCACCTTGTCGCAGCACTCGGGCACCAGCTATCGCAAGGCGCTGACTGCGCTGACGCTGATGGGGGGCCTTGCAAGCACCGCATTCTGGCCGGCGTCGCTCAAGGGCCTCGAGTGGTTCGGGTGGCGCGATACGCTGGTGATTTTCGCGGCGCTGGAGCTTGTTCTTTGCCTGCCGCTGCATCTGACGTTCATTCCGCCGGGCGCCGGCGCGACCGAGCCTGGTACCGTTGGTGCGGCAGAAGGACGCGGCAGCCTGCTGCCGTCCAAGCGCCGTTCGGCGTTCGTGTGGCTGGCGATCGCGTTCGCGTTCAACGGCTTTATCGTCTCGGTCCTGACCGTGCATCTGATCAGCGTTCTACAAGGCAAGGGATTGAGCCTCGCCACGGCGGTATGGGTCGGCACGTTCTTCGGCCCGATGCAGGTGACCGGACGTCTGATCGAATTCGCGATCGGCCGGCGCTTCGCGTCACGCTCGGTCGGCATCGCCGCGCTATCGTTGCTGGTCGTCGCGCTTCTGGTGCTGCTTGCACTCAACGGCCAGGTTGCGCTGGCGCTGCTGTTCGCGGTCCTCTTCGGCGGCAGCAACGGCGTAGTCACGATCGTGCGCGGCACCGTGCCGGCCGAATTGTTCGGCCGGGCCGGGTACGGCGGCACGCTCGGCAATCTCGCCGCGCCGGCGCTGTTCGCGCGTGCCATCGCGCCGTTCGCTTTCGCTCCACTGGCGGTGGCGGAATCGGCGATGGTTGCCGGCTTGCTGGCGCTGCTGGCGATGGCGGTGCTGTCGGTCGCGAGCTTCGGCTTCGCCATCAAGCGCAGCCAGGAACGCTAGTGGCCGCCTGGCCTCCAATGTCTTGATGGTGCCGTGCGATGCTCAGGCTATGATGCCGGGTGTCGAAGCAATCTCCACCGAAAGGCGCGACCGCATGACCGCGAGAGACATAGCCTACCTTCCGCTAACCGAACTCTCGCGCCGTCTGGCTGCCGGCGAGACTTCGTCGCACGACATCGTCAGCACCTGCCTCGATCGCATCGCCGCCTACGATGGCCGCGCGCACGCTTTCATCGACGTCTATCGCGAGGCCGCGCTCGATTGCGCAGCCGCGGCCGATCTCGAGCGCAAGGCGGGGCTGGTCCGCGGCCCGCTGCACGGCCTGCCGATCGCGCTCAAGGATCTGCTGCACATCAAGGACCGGGTGACGACGGCGGGCTCGAAGAGCTGGCACGGCAGAGTGGCCACCGAAACCGCGACGGCCGTCGAGAGGCTGCTCGCGGCGGGCATGATTCCGCTCGGCAAAACGCACATGGTGGAATTTGCTTTCGGCGGCTGGGGCCGCAACGAGCCGATGGGGACTCCCTGGAACCCGTGGGACGCGCGCAGGCACCGCGTCGCCGGCGGATCGAGCAGCGGATCCGCGGTGGCGGTCGCCGCGGGCCTGGCACCCGCGGCGATCGGCTCCGACACCGGCGGATCGATACGCATCCCGGCGGCGCTGTGCGGATTGACCGGGTTGAAGCCGACCTACGGCACGATCAGCCTCGCCGGCGTCGTACCGCTGGCGACGACGCTCGATTCGCTCGGGCCGCTGGCGCGCACGGTCGAGGACGCGGCGCTGCTGACCGCCGCGATGGCCGGCCCGGATCCACGCGACGCCGCCACGCTGACAGTGCCCCGACTCGATTTCGATCCGGTGCTCTCCGGCACCCCCGACGTGCGGCGGCTGCGCATCACCGCGCTCCCTGCCGAGCAGCTGCCGGCCGATACGCTGCCCGACGTCGCGCGCGCGTTGCAGCAGGCGATCGCCGTGCTGCGCGAGCAGGGCGCCCAGGTCGATGAGGTCCGCGTGCCGATCGATTTCGAGGACCTGATGGTGCGCAACGGCAGGATCATCGCCGCCGAGGCGTGGGCGCTGCACCGCGGGTATATCGAGGACCCGAAGCTGCCGATCGATGCCTGGGTGCGCAAGCGAACGATCGGCGGCAAGGCGATCAGCGCGGCCGACTATATCGAGGAGTTGACCCGGCGCAAGCGCGCCGCCGCGGATTTCGCCGCGTGGATGCGCGGCCGCGACGCGCTGCTGACGCCGACCTTGCCGATCACCGCGACGGCGGTCGAGGAAGTCGACGAGGTGGCCACACCGCTGGCGACGTTCACCCGTGTCGCCAATTACCTGGGCATCTGCGCGCTGTCGCTGCCAGCAGGCATGTCGGCGGATGGGCTGCCGGTCGCCGTGCAGCTGCTGGGCGCGCCGTTCGCCGAAGCGACGCTGGTCCGCGCGGGCCGCGCGTTTCAGCAGGCAACCGACTGGCACCTGCAGCGACCCGATCTGACGGCGTGGGAGAGCGCACCGCACGGGTGAGCGTCGCTGATCCGGCCGGCCTCGCCGCACCGATGAGCTGGGTATTGGTCGGTTAATGGCCGACCCGAAGCGACTTTAGAGCGCCAGCGCCACTCGCGTGCCCTGCTCGATCGCGCGCCTGGCATCGAGCTCCACCGCGACATCTGCACCGCCGATCAGCCTGGGCCGGATGCCCGCCGCCTGGAGCTCCGCAACCAGATCGCGGCGCGGCTCCTGCCCGGCGCAAACGACAACTGTGTCGACGTCGAGCGTCCGGGGTGCGCCATCGACACGGATGTGCAGCCCCACGTCGTCGATCGAGTCGTATTCGACACCGGGAATCATCGTCACACCGCGGCGCTTGAGCAGCGTGCGGCGGATCCAGCCGGTCGTCTTGGCGAGGCCGGCACCGACCTTGCTCTCCTTGCGTTGCAGCAGCCACACCTGTCGCGGATGCAGCCGCTCGTGCGCCGGTGCAGGCTTGAGGCCGCCGCGCGCGGCATAGCCCAAATCGATTCCCCACTCGTCGCGAAATGCCGCGATCGCGGGATCGTCGGCGCGCCCATCGCTCAGATGACCATCAGCCGGCGCTCCTGCGGTGAGAAGCTCCGCGACGTCGAAGCCGATGCCGCCGGCCCCGATGATCGCGACGCGGCGTCCAGCCTGTCGGCGCCCTTCGACGACGTCGACGTAGCTCGCGACCTTGGCGTGCGCGATGCCCGGGATCGCCGGCGTTCTCGGCACGACGCCGCAGGCGAGGATCACCTCGTCGTAGCCTTCGAGGTTCTGCACCCCGGCGCGATGGCCGAGCTTCATCGTTACGCCCAGTTGCGCGAGCCGGACGCGGAAATAGCGCAAGGTCTCGGCGAATTCCTCCTTGCCCGGAATGCGGCGCGCAAGATTGAACTGGCCGCCGATCTCGAACGCGGCGTCGAACAGGCAGACATCGTGGCCGCGCTCCGCGGCAGTCAACGCGCAGGCCATCCCCGCCGGACCCGCGCCGACGACGGCGACCTTGCGTTTTGCCGCGGCCGGAGTGAAGACGAGCTCGGTCTCGCGACATGCATACGGATTGACGAGGCAGGTCGCCGTCTGCCGCTCGAATATCTGATCGAGACAGGCCTGGTTGCAGCCGATGCAGGTATTGATTTCATCGGCGCGATCCTGCGCTGCCTTGGCGACGAAGTCGGCGTCGGCAAGGAAGGGGCGCGCCATCGATACCATGTCCGCGTCACCGCGCGCGAGCACCGCTTCGGCGGTGGCAGGATCGTTGATGCGGTTAGTCGTGATCAGCGGGATTTTCACCGCGCCCTTCAACCGCCGCGTCACCCAAGTAAACGCAGCGCGCGGCACCATCGTCGCGATCGTCGGGATCCGCGCCTCGTGCCAGCCTATGCCGGTGTTGATGATCGTCGCTCCAGCAGCTTCGACCGCCTGCGCCAGCGCGACGACCTCGTCCCACGTGCTGCCGCCCTCGACCAGATCCAGCATCGACAAGCGGTAGATGATGATGAAGTTCGGGCCGACCGCTTCGCGCGTGCGACGCACGATTGCGACCGGAAAGCGGATGCGGTTGAGAAACGAGCCGCCCCAGTCGTCGTCGCGCAGATTCGTCTGCGGCGCGACGAACTGGTTGATCAGATACCCTTCCGACCCCATGATCTCGACGCCGTCGTAGCCGGCGCGCTGCGCGAGCGTCGCGCAGCGCACGTACGCGGCGATCGTCCGGCGCACGCCCCAGCCGGATAGGGCTCTCGGACGAAACGGCGTGATTGGCGACTTCAGCGCCGACGGCGCGACGGCAAGCGGATGGTAGGCGTAGCGGCCGCCATGCAGGATCTGCATCGCGATCCGGCCGCCGGCGGCGTGCACTGCGTCGGTCACCTTGCGGTGCTTGGCCACCTGCCATGCAAACGAGAGCTGCGAAGCGCGCGGGTCGATCCGTCCGCTGAAATTCGGCGCAATGCCGCCGGTGACGATCAGCCCGGCGCCGCCCTTGGCGCGCGCGGCGTAAAAAGCGGCGAGCCTGGCAAAGCCGTTCGGCGCCTCCTCGAGGCCGGTGTGCATCGAGCCCATCAGGACACGATTCTTGAGCGTGATGAAACCGAGCGGCAGCGGAGCCAGTAGATGCGGGTAGGAAGCCATGGGTGCCGGTCTTGAACGCGCCGTGCGGGCCGTCAAGGCCGACAGCGTAATCGATTAACCGGGCCTTGCGACAACGATCGCAGAGGGCCTTCCGCCGGATCTCGACGTCAGACGACGCGGCGCAGCAGGCCCGGATCGCGCGCGGCGCGTGTCCAGACCGAGGAGCGCATCCACGCGACGATGTCGTCCGCCGCCAGCGGACGGCTCAGCAGGTAGCCCTGGACCATGTCGCAGCTCAAGCCCCGCAGGCGCTCGACTGTCGCTTCGTCCTCGACGCCTTCGGCGACGACCATCAGGCCCATGTGGTGCGCGAGGTCGATCGTCGAGCGCACGATCACCGCATCGCTGGTGTCGCGTGCCATCCCCAGGATGAACGTCTTGTCGATCTTGAGCTCGTGCACCGGCAGCCGGCGCAGGTAGGCAAGCGAAGAATAGCCGGTGCCATAGTCGTCGATCGCCAGCCGGCAGCCCAACGCATGCAGGCGCCGCAGATTGTCGATCGCATGATCCGGATCGTCGAGAATCGCGCTCTCGGTGATTTCCAGCGTAATCCACTGCGCGGCGCAGCCGTGCTCGTGAAGCAGCGCCTCGACCCGGTTGGGCAGCTCGAGGTCGACCAGGTCGCGCGCCGAGATGTTGATCGACACGTTCATCGGCAGGTCGTCGCTGCGCCAGGCGGCGCATTGCGCGATCGCGCGAGCCATCACCCACTGCGTGATCGCGCGGATGTATCCGGTCTGTTCGGCGAAAGCGATGAATTCGACCGGGGAGACGAGACCGCGCGTCGGATGCCGCCAGCGCACCAGCGCCTCGGCGTGCATCTCGCTGCCTCCGCGCAACGCGACCTTGGGCTGATAGAAGAGCACGAGCTCGTCTTCGTCGACGGCCTTGCGCAAGCCGCTCATCAGCGACAGGCGTTCCTTGCTGTGGTGGTCGTAGCGCTCGTCCCAGAGCGCGATGCCGAGGTTCTTGCGCTTGGCCGCGTACATTGCGGCGTCGGCGTGGCGGAGCAAGGTCGAGCGCTCGCTGCCATGCTCGGGATAGATCGCGATGCCGATGCTGGCGCGCACATCGACGACGTGGCCTTCGGGCGTCATCGGCATGTCCAGCGCGTGCAGCAGCGACTTGGCCACCCGCTCCGCCTGAGCCGCGTCGTCGCCCGGCAGCAGTATCGCGAACTCGTCGCCGCCGAGGCGCGCGACGGTAGCGGTCGGCCGCTTGAGCACGAGCTCGAGCCGGGACGAGACGGCCCGCAGGATCAGATCGCCGATCGGATGGCCGAGCGAGTCATTGACATCCTTGAAGTGATCGAGGTCCATCAGCAGCACCGCGACCGGCGTCCCCAGGGCGGCGGCAGTGAGCAGCGCCTCGTCGAGGCGGTCGTTGTACAGCGCCCGGTTCGGCAACTGCGTGAGTCCGTCCCGATATGCGAGATCCATGATCCGCGATTCGCGGCTCGCGATGTCCTCCTGCATGATGCGAAAGGCGCTGGCGAGGTCGCCGATCTCGTCAGTGCGCGACGCCGGCGGCGCGGTCGAGTAGTCGCCGGCGGCGATGCGCAGCGCGATGCCGGCGAGGTCGTGCACCGGGCGCGCAATGCCCCGGGCGATGAAAATACTGGCGAACACCGAAATGATCGACGCCCAGCAGCGAGATCAGCGCCATCTGCCGTTGCAGGCGACGGAACGGCTCGAGGGCCGGGTACAAGGGTTCCTGCAGCACGGCGACGACGCTCGCGTCCGCCTGCGTCGGCAGTTGCAGGACACGGGTGATCGCCGCGTCGCCGTAGGCCGCATTGCCGTCGGCATCGGTTTCGGCAAAGCGCTCGGACGCCATGTCGGCGCGCAATTCGGTGCGATCGGCCGGCGCCAGCGTGCTCGCCTGAAGCTTCCAGCCATCGTTGGCGCGCCGGCTGAAAAAAGTCACGTCGAGCCCCGTCAGTCGTTGTAATTCATGGGTCAGCGGGTCGTTGACTCGCTGGCCGACGACTGCCCATGCGATGGGCACCGGAGCCAGCACCGGCACGACGACCAGCTGGTAGAGCTCTCCGCGCAGGACGACCATCGCGGACGCCTGTTCCATGAACTTCGGCTTGATCGAGCAGCCGGGGCAGCGCAAAGGGCTTGCCCGTGCCGATGTCGAGCGTGTCGCCTACGACTTTCTGGTCGAGACTGACGATCATCACCAGCGGCGCTTCGATGCGCTTGCCGTAGTTGACGAGCACTGAGCCGATGGTGTCGTGATCGCCGGTGGCGATCACCTCGCGGAACGCATAGTCGGCAGCCATCAGGCGCGCGCCCTGGACGAGCCGCTGCGCGTCCTGCTCGAGCAAGCGGTCGAACACGCGGGTACCGGCGACGACTTGGGCGCCCACGGTGCTTCGGGCGGAATTGCCGCCGACCGTGTTGATCAGCACGAAGCCGCCGACCTGGACGACAAAGATCAGCAGCAGGAAAAGGGCCAGGATGCGCGTCTGCAGATTGCGCATCGGCAGCGCCCGTAGCCGTTTGAGCATCGCCGTCATCGCGCGCCGGGTCGAGCGCCGGATCTCGGCTTGGTATCCGGCCCGCCGGCCAGCGTCGGTGCGACGCCGCCACGATGACTGCCGCGCGCCGGCACTTCGGCGACCATGTCCGACGCTGCTGGTCGGCGAGAAACGGCCGGCACCGGATCCTTCGATCCGGCCCGCCGTAGCATTTGATTAATTAAAATCATATTATTCAATATCTTACAGACAACACCCGCTTCGTTTAGCCCCCCGGCTTTCCGGCTCGCATCAAAAGTGCTTGTGCACCACGTGTTGCGAGCCCACGACTAAGCAAGTTCCAAGCCGCCGATAACGATGAATGCCATGCCAAGCTTGCATCCCGACCGCCGCGTGCGACGCACCGCGCGCCGTCGCCGCGTCGCGGCGCCTTGGTGGCTGTCCGGGATGATGCTGCTTTGCGCCGCCGCGCCGGCGCGCGCCGAAGGTTTCTACGACGTGCGGGGCGGCGGCCTGTACGACGACAACCTGACCCGGGCTCAGCAGGCGGCCGATGTCCGAGGCGATGGCGCGGCAACGCTGGCCGCAGCCGCAGGATGGTTCATCGCGCCGACCGGCGCCGACGGCGTCACGCTGTCGTTCGAGGCGAACAGCGAGGCGTATGGACGCTTTCATGGACTGAATCTGATCTCGGTCGGCGCCGGCGCAGGCTATCGCCACAAGTTCGGGCTGGGCTCTGCGGCGCCCTGGGTATCGGTCGCGGTCAAGGCGGCGCACGACGATTATCGCGGCGACATTCGCGACAGCGACCGCTTCGAAGCCGGCGTCGAGTTCGGAGGGCGCCTCAGCGCGGATTTCGACGCCTCGTTTGGCGTCGCGAGCGAGCGGCGGCGGGCTCGCAACGATAGCCCCGTCGTGCCCGGGATTTCCGGCAAGGTATTCGATTTGCGCGGACAAAGCGCATTTGCGCGCGCTGCGTATGACGTCAGCGAGCGGCTGCAGATCGGCGGACGCCTGTCGGTGCGCCGCGGCGATGTCGAGTCGACGACCCGGCAGAATCTCGACATTTTCCTGGCGTCCGACGCTATCGCGGCGGACCCCACGTTCGGCAGCGATTTCTACGCATACCGGCTGCGCGGCACGACCAGGACGGTCAACCTGAACGCGAGCTGGGCCCTGTCGCATCGCTCCTCGATCAACTTCGGCTACGCGGTGGCCAGCACCGCCGCCTACGACGAACTCAACTACTTGAGCCGGATCGGCTCGGTTCTGCTCGCCTTCCGCTACTGATCCGACTATCGACGAGGGAGACCTTCCGCATGCGCATCCTCTTTGGCCTCACCCTGATCGCGCTGACCGCGCAGACGGCGCTGGCGCAGAGCGAAATCGTCGCCACCGTCCTCGACGACCATGGCACGCCGGTGGTCGATGCCGTCGTCGTCGCCGTCCCGGCCGAGGGAAGCGTACGCCTGCCGAGCCGGCGCGATGCGGTCGTCGACCAGGTTGACAAGGAATTCACGCCGAAGGTCAACGCTATCCTGGTCGGCACGCCGGTGATCTTCCCCAACCACGACAACGTCCGGCACCACGTCTATTCGTTCTCGCCGGCCAAGCGCTTCGAGCTGCCGCTTTACGCCGGTGTGCCTGCGCAGCCGGTCGTGTTCGACACGCCGGGCGTAGTCGTCCTCGGCTGCAACATCCACGACTGGATGGTCGGTTACATTTACGTATCCGAGTCTCCGTATTTCGCCAAGACCCGCGCCGACGGGAAGGCAGTGATTGCCGACCTGCCGGCCAGGAATTACGTCGTGCGGGTATGGCATCCGCAACTCGAAGGCTCCGAAGCCACGACCAAAAGAACGGTCGATCTTTCCGCCAAGCGGCGGGTCGACATCGAATGGGCGTTGAAGCTCAAGCCGGAATTGCGCGTGCGCCGGTCGCCCGTCGGCGAGCACAGCGGGCACTATTGACATGTCTGCGCCAAGCCACCAAACTCGCGCCCCGATGAAATGCCGTAACGCGAAAGACTGACGATGGACCGCCGGCTGGATTGGATCGCTTCGAACGGACTGCTCGCCGCAGGCTTGTATCTTGCGATCGTTGCGCAGGTCGGTTGGGCGCAGTACGCGATCACGGCGTTCGCCTGGTGGACGCTGGCCAACTGCGCGACCGCGCTGATCGGCGGCCCGGGCTCGCGGCCGGCCAACCTGCCGACCGCTCCGCCGCTGCAGGCGATGGTGTTCGATCTCGGTGTCCTGGCCGTCATGTTCGTCGCGCATTGGTACTGGACCGCGTTCGCCTACGCCATGATGAGCGGCTGCGCAGCGCTGATCAGGGAACGCACCCCAAGCAAGCGCTGACCGCTCTATGCCGCGCGGCCGAAAACACCGGCGTTGACGCTGTACGCGTCAAGCGAAACAATCGCGGTTCCGGCCCCTTAGCGCCGGTTTCCCACCTCAAGGAACTTCCCGATGTCGCCGACCTCAGCGGCCGCCCGCCGCGATCAGTCGTTCCATCTGCACCCATCGACCAACCTGCGCACGGTCCTGAACGAGGGGCCGCTGGTCATTACGCGCGGCGAAGGCGTGTATGTCTACGACGACCAGGGGAAGCGCTATCTCGAAGGCATGGCCGGCCTCTGGTGCGCGTCGCTCGGATTCTCCGAGCGACGGCTGGCCGACGCCGCCTATCGGCAGATGTGCGAGCTGCCGTTCTACCACAGCTTCGGCGGCAAGGTTCCGGCCATCAGTACCGAGCTCGCCGAGCGGCTGATAGGCATCGCTCCGGCCGGCATGGGCAAGGTCCTGTTCGCCAATTCGGGATCCGAGGCGAACGACACGGCGATAAAGCTCGCGTGGTACGTCAACAATGCGCTCGGCCGGCCGCGCAAGAAGAAGATCATCTCGCGGCAGCGCGCCTACCACGGCGTGACGATCGCCACCGGAAGTCTGACCGGCCTTGCCTTCGCCCACGACGACTTCGATCTGCCGATCGCGCGTATCCTGCACACCGATGCGCCGCACCACTACCGCGGCGCGCACGCGGGTGAAAGCGAGGAAGCATTCGCCGCCCGCCTTGCCGCCAATCTCGAAGCATTGATCCTGCGCGAGGGTCCCGACACGGTCGCGGCCTTTTTTGCCGAGCCTGTAATGGGCGCGGGCGGCGTCATCGTGCCTCCGGCGACCTACTTCGATCGCATCCAGCCGATCCTGAAGAAATACGACATCCTGTTCGTCGTCGACGAGGTCATCTGCGGCTTCGGCCGCACCGGCAAGATGTTCGGCTCACAGACCTTCAACCTCGAGCCGGACATGATCACCGTTGCCAAGGCGCTTTCGGCGGGTTACCTGCCGATCTCGGCCACGATGGTTTCGAATGCGCTCTACGACATCCTGCTCGCGCAAAGCGACAAGCTCGGCATCTTCGGCCACGGTTACACCTATTCGTCGCATCCGGTGCCGGCCGCCGTCGCGCTCGAGACGCTGAAGATCTACGAAGAGCGCGATATCGTCGCCACCGTCGGGCGCGTCGCTCCGTGCCTGCAGGCGGCGATCCGGAGCCACGCCGCGCATCCGCTGATCGGCGAGGCGCGCGGCATAGGGCTGATCGGCGCCGTCGAGCTCGTTCGCGACAAGGCGACGAAGGAGAGCTTCGCGCCCAAGGCCGGCGTGGCCGCGCACCTGGTCCGTCGCGCCCAGCACCACGGCGCGATTTTTCGCAACATGCCCGGCGATATCATCGCATTCAGCCCGCCGCTCGTCATCAGCGAGGCGGAGATCGACGACATGATGGAATGCTTCGGCAAGGCACTCGACGAAACCTGGGCGATGGTGAAGGAAAGGGGACTCGCTTAAAAAGCCCGGTGGCCAACCTTGAGGCACCGGCGCGGCGCGCGCGTTGACCGGATGCCCGTAGAGGAACGATGATTGGCTCCATCCGCGAAGGCTCCGCAACATGAAACCGTCCGAACCCATCGTCCGTTTCGTCGGTGTCGAAAAAAGCTACGATGGCATCACCCGCGTCGTCGACGATCTCGACCTGGATATCGAGCGCGGTGAGTTCCTGACCTTGCTGGGCCCGTCCGGTTCGGGCAAGACGACGACGTTGATGATGCTCGCGGGCTTTGAGGCACCGACCGGCGGGCAGATCCTGCTCGAAGGCAAGTCGCTGTCCCGCATGCCGCCGCACCAACGAAATATCGGCATGGTGTTCCAGAACTACGCGCTGTTCCCGCATATGAGCGTCGCCGAAAACATCGGCTTTCCGCTGTCGGTGCGCGGAGTGGCTGCGGCAGACCTCGCCGCGCGGGTCGAGCGCGCACTCGACATGGTGCAGCTCGCCAGTTTCGGCGACAGGCGCCCGGCGCAGCTCTCCGGGGGCCAGCAGCAGCGCGTCGCGGTCGCCCGTGCGTTGGTCTTCGAGCCGAAGCTGATCCTGATGGACGAGCCGCTGGGCGCGCTCGACAAGCAGCTGCGCGAGCAGATGCAACTCGAGCTCCGGCGCCTTCACCAGCGTCTTGCCGTCACGATGGTCTACGTCACCCACGACCAGTCGGAAGCGCTGACGATGTCGGACCGCATCGCGGTGTTCCACCGCGGCCGGATCCAGCAGCTCGATACGCCCAGAGAGATGTACGAATACCCGAAAAGCGCGTTTGTCGCCCGCTTCATCGGCGAGAATAACCGTCTCGAAGGCAGCACCGAGTCGATCGCCGACGGGCGCTGCACGATCCGGATCAGGAACAGCGAAACCCGGATCGAGGGCACGCTGGTGGACCCGGTGCAGGACGGCGGCGCCGTCACCGTTTCGCTGCGGCCGGAGCGGGTGCAAATACACGTGGCCGGGCATACAATCGACGCACGTCGCGGCTGCAGTCTCGCCGGCACGCTGCGGGAGATCGTCTACCTCGGCGATCACGTCCGGGCACGCGTGGCGCTCGACGGCAGCGAGGACTTCACGGTGAAGCGCCCGATCAGCGAGGCGCATGCGATACCCGACGTCGGCGCGGCGGTGGAAATGCTGTGGGAACCCGAACACTGCCGAGTCTTTGCGCAGGAAAACTAGGTCCAGGAGATCACCATGTTGAACAACAAATTTGCCGCGGTCGCGTTGGCCGCGGTGGCGTCGATGCTGTCGGCAACGGCGCTGGCGCGCGACCTCGCGGTCGTGTCGTGGGGCGGCGCCTATCAGGATGCGCAGCGCGAGGTGTATTTCAAGCCGTTCATGGAAAAGACCAAGATCAAGATGACCGAGGAAAACTGGGATGGCGGCGTCGGCACGTTGCGCGCCAAGATCCAGGGCGGCAACAACAACTGGGACGTCGTCCAGGTCGAGTCCGAGGAGCTGCTGCTCGGCTGCGAGGAGGGCTTGTACGAAAAGATCGACTGGGCGAAGCTGGGCGGCAAGGACAAGTTCCTCCCCGGTGCGGTCAACGATTGCGGCGTCGGGGCGATCGTCTACAGCTTCATCCTGGCCTACGACGGCGACAAGATCAAAGGTGACGCCCCGAAATCGTGGGCCGACTTCTGGAACGTGAAGAAGTGGCCGGGCAAGCGCGCGCTGCGCAAGGGCGCGAAAACGACGCTCGAAATCGCGCTGATGGCAGATGGCGTTGCGCCGAAGGATGTGTACAAGGTGCTCGGCACCCCGGCAGGCGTCGACCGCGCGTTCAAGAAGCTCGATCAGCTCAAGTCCGACATGATCTGGTGGGAAAAGGGCTCGCAGCCGCCGCAACTGCTCGCCTCGGGCGAAGTGGCGATGACCGACGCCTACAACGGCCGGATCGCCGCGGCCAACGACAAGGACAAGAAGAATTTCAAGATCGTCTGGCACAACAACCTGTACACGATCGATTCGTGGGTGATCATGAAGGGGTCGCCGAACAAGGCGCAGGCGGAAACTTTCCTGCAGTTCGTCAGCGATCCGCAGTACCAGAAGAACCTGCCGGAAAAGATCACCTACGGTCCGACGACCAAGGCCTCGACCGCGATGATCGACAAGAAGGTGCTGCCTGAGCTGGCAACCGCGCCGCAAAACATCGCGTCCGCGCTGCCGATCAACGACAAGTTCTGGCTGGAGAATCTGGACAAGCTTTCGCAGCGGTTCAACGCCTGGGTCGCCAAGTAACCGGTATAGGCGGGCGAAAAGCGCGATGCTGACGGGCGCGGCGGCGGCAGGGCACGCTGCGCTGGCGAGCATCGACGACGACGCACTAAAGCTGCGCCGGGCGCTGCGCAAGAGCCGCCGTCGCGAGCAATGGCGCGCGGCGGCGCTGGTGCTGCCGCTGTTCGTCTTTCTCG
Source organism: uncultured beta proteobacterium (assembly GCA_963828665.1). Taxonomy (GTDB): domain Bacteria; phylum Pseudomonadota; class Gammaproteobacteria; order Burkholderiales; family Casimicrobiaceae; genus PALSA-1003. Next base: position 191,101 of record CAWHFL010000013.1, on the reverse strand, counting down.
CCGCATGCTTCGTCGTACCGATCGGCGCGATGCTCGCGCGCGGCGTCGTCGATACCGATGTAGCGCGCATCCTGCCGACGGTCACGGCGGCGCTTAAACGCTGGGACGGGCGCGGACTGCCGCCGGACTCCGCTTACGCAGCGCTGGTCGCCGACGTCCGCGCGGCGCGCAGCGCGGAGACGCTGGCGAGCGCGGCCACACGTCTTAATTACGATGAGCCCGGCTTCCGTACGCTGCTGTTCACCACCGGCAGGCAACTTCCCGATGAGCTTTCGGCCTCGGCGCGCGACACTCTGATCGGCATCGATCCGAAGTGGGGCGAGCGCGACACCTGGGCGGCGATACGCCGCGCCGGGGGGCCGGTCACCGACTTCTACCTGCTCGCGGCGCTCGATCTGCAGCGCGACGCCGACAACTCGATCACCGGCGCGCCGCCGGAGCAGCGCGTGTTTCGCGACGTCCTGGGCCGCACGCTGTGGATCTCGGCAATGGTGACCTTGATCTGCCTGCTGCTCGGCTACCCGGTCGCTTACGTCATCGCCGCGCAGCCGCCGGGGCGTGCTGGCGTGCTGCTGTTCCTGGTCCTGCTGCCGTTCTGGACTTCGCTCCTCGTGCGCACCGTCGCCTGGGTCGTCTTGCTGCAGAAGGAAGGCGTGCTGAACAGCCTGTTCATGTCGCTGGGGCTGGTGCACGAGCCGCTCAAGATGATCTACAACCGCTTCGCCGTCTATGTGGCGATGGTGCACGTGTTGCTGCCGTTCATGGTGTTGCCGCTGTACAGCGTGATGCGTGGCATTCCGCCTTCGTACGTTCGCGCCGCGTCGTCGCTCGGCGCCAAGCCTTTTACCGCGTTCCGGCGCGTATTCGCGCCGCAGACACTGGCCGGCATCGGCGCGGGCTGCCTGATGGTGTTCATCCAGGCGCTGGGGTACTACATCACGCCGGCGCTGGTCGGCGGCGCAGAAGACCAGATGATCAGCTATTTCATCGCCTTCTATGCGAGCAAGACGGTCAACTGGGGCATGGCCGCGGCGCTGTCGATCATGTTGCTGACCGCCACGCTCCTGCTCTACGCGGTGTACAACCGCATGGTCGGCGTCGAGCGAATGCGACTGGGCTAACTAGCATGCGCAATCCCACCGCCACGTTGGGCGAACGGCTCACGCGCATCGGCCTGATCGGGCTGACCGGCGCGGTGCTGCTATTTCTGGTCGCGCCGATCCTGACCATCGTGCCCTTGTCGTTCTCGTCGGGGGCGTTCTTCTACTATCCGCTGCCTGGATTGAGCCTGCGCTGGTACCAGGACTTCTTCACGTCGTCGTTCTGGCTGTCGTCGCTGAACAACAGCCTGATCATCGGCATATCGGCGACGGTGCTGGCGACGGTGCTGGGCACGATGGCGGCCATTGGCATCTGGCGCGCGCGCTTCCCGGCGCAGGCGCTGGTGCTGGCGATGCTGATCTCGCCGATGGTCGTGCCTGTAGTCATCGTCGCGGTCGGGGTCTATTTCGCCTTCGCGCCGATGGGACTGACCGACGGCTATCTCGGGCTAATCCTGACGCATGCGACGCTGGGCGTGCCGTTCGTGGTCATTACCGTGCTCGCGACACTGTCGGCATTCGATCGTACGCTGCTCCGCGCCTCGGAAAGCCTCGGCGCATCGCAGATCACGACGTTTCGCCGTGTCATGCTGCCGCTGATCCTCCCGGGCGTGGCGTCGGGTGCGGTTTTCGCCTTCGCGGCGTCATTCGACGAAGTCGTCGTCGTCCTGCTGATGGCCGGTCCTGCACAGCGCACGCTGCCGCGACAGATGTTCGCCGGCATCAACGACAACATCAGCCTGACCATCGCCGCCGCGGCGACGATGCTGATCGCGATCTCGCTGGCGCTGATGATCGCGGTCGGCGCCCTGCAACGGCGAAGCGCGCGGATGCGGCAAGGGTAACGTCGTCAGCGGCGGGCTTTATCGCTTCGACGAGATCGTCGGCGAAGTACGTATTGCCGGCGCCTTGCGCGCTTGCACGCTTTCCTTGGCTTCGTGCATCAGTCCGCGGCAATCGGCGTCGTTGCTGCCCCCGGTGTCGATCAGAGGCAGCAAGGCCGCCAGCGGGTTCAGCGCACCCAAGGCGACCGAGCTCGCCACGCGTGCTGCAATCGGGCCGACCGCGGGATGGACCTGTGGCGAGCTGAAGCTGCCGTCGACGACGATCGGTCCGCGCAAGGCCAGCAGGCTCGGGCGCTTCGACTGCGCGTTCAGCGTCAGGTCGTAGCGCTCTTTTGCAAAATCGATGCTGCCCTGGCCCAGAATCTTCTCGGCGTCGGTATCGATGACCAGCGTCTTGGCGGTCATGCGTCCGTCCTCGGCGACGAAGTCGGCGACGACACAGCGGATCGGCGATTTCTCGTCGCCCTTGAGCAGCAGCTGCGCGGCGCGCGCGAGGTCCAGGTTGGTCAGCACGATAGACAGCTCGCTCGCTTCGCCACCCCAGCTGATCAGTGCCGCTTCGCCGTTGCTCGTGGCCAGCATGTCGGCAATCGAATTGCCGGTGGCGACGAAATGGGCCTGACCACCGACCTTGCCGGCGCTTCCTTGCGGCGGCTTGAGCTTGGGCAGGATCTTGCCAAGCTCGACATTGCGGACTGTCATCTCGCCTTTGGTCCGGAATAATTTTTCGCGGGCGTCCATCACCAGGGTCGAGACGACATGTCCGCCGGCAACCCCGAAATCGAGCGGTTGCAAGGTGAGTATACCTCCGTGCAAATCGAGCACCGCGTTCAGGTTGTCCAGCGGCAGACCCGTAGCCATGAACCGCTTGCCTTTCAGATGGACTTTCGCATCGATCGCCCGCAAGTGGTTCGGGTCGTAGGGTTTGGTCGGAAGCGCGCGTCCGGTTTGCGCGCGTTTGGCCGTTTCCTTTTTTTGGGCAGCGCTTTTAGCGCTCGTCGTCTCCGCGGCCGGCGGCAGACCGATGAGGCCGCCCAGATCCTTGTAGTTGAGCGATTGGGACACGAGGTCGGCGTCGACCAGCAATCTTTGTCCGCTCCGTTCGACGTCGAACCTCCCCGCAAGATCGCTGTCGCCGACCTTGCCGGTGAATTGATCGAACGACCATAACGCGCTGCCGTGTTTCAATCGGCCGTTCAGGCGATAACGAGGCGTCCATGGAAAAGGCACGGGAATGATCGGGTAGAGCTGCGAAAGATCGCGCCCCTGCAACATCAGCGTGCCGTCGACGCTGTCGAGCCTGGCCGGCATGACGGTACCATCGTAGTGCGCGCTGGTGTCGCCGGCGCGCGCCTTGACGTCCAGCCGATAGGGCTGATGGCTATCCTCGAGGGCGAGCAGGGATTCGGCGTTGCCTTCGATCGTGAACGCGCTGTTGCGCAAGCGCCCGGAGCCCACAAAATGCACCGGCGTCGCTCCGCTCGCCGAAGGTGCCGACGACGCGATGTTGACGCTGACGTCGGTTCCCGCGCCCGGATCGCGATAGCGCAGAACACCATCCTCGATGTTGAGACGGCCCGGCAATGGCAAGGCAGGCGGGCCCGCGCCGCCGACTTCCCAGTTCTCCCTTCCGTCCGCGCTCTTTTCGAGCAGCAACCGCGGCCGCACCAGGCTGCCTTCATGCAGTACCAGAGGCCCGAACAAGAGCGAGCGCAGGCTCAACCGGACGCCGACCCGCTGCGCGCTCGCCATCGTCGGCTCGTTGCTCCACGGCGCATTGCCTATCGTCACGTAATCGGCGGTCAACAGCGGCCTGGTCGATAGCGATACATGAAAATTTCCCTCGATCCTGACCGGCCGCCCGACTTTTGCGGAGAGGTAGCTCGCCAGCGGGCCGCGCAGCCAGTTCCACTCGAACAAGGCCAGCGTGATCGCGACAATGGCGGCGATGGCGGCGAAAACCCAGACTTTTTTTGGTATTTGCATGACGTGCTGCGTGCCCAGCCCTAGGGCTTTGAAGTCCCGTCGAAGCCATAAGTTCGCAAACTCGGCATGGCGTCAGCCATGCACCTACAACAACAGCGGCGCCCGGTGCCATCCCGTTTTCTCATCAGGGCAAGCCGCAGGACGGCCGATGCCCGGGCTGACGCGAGCGACTGATAAAGCGCGCCGCGCATCCGCTGCCCGGCCCGCCGCGGTAAGATTCGCGCCGTGCCCCGGATCACCCGCCGCGACTTCCTCAACGGCGTCGCACTGGCGATTGTCGCCGGTGCGGCGCCTGCGCAACTGCTTGCGCGAACGGCGCCCGTCGGACCTTACCCGCCGGGCCAAGCGGGTTTGCGAGGCAGTCACCCCGGCTCGTTCGAGGTCGCCCACGCGCTGCGCGACGGCGCCCATTTCGATCTGACCCGAGTCCCGCTGTCCGAGACGCACGATGTCGTAATCGTCGGCGCCGGCTTGAGCGGGCTTGCGGCCGCGTGGTACTGGCGGCAGCGACAACCGCGCGCGCACATTCTGATCCTCGACAATCATTCGGACTTCGGTGGGCATGCGACACGCAACGAGTTCAGGGTCGGCCGCAGGACTTTGATCAGCTACGGCGGGAGCGAGTCGCTGCAGTCGCCCAAAGGCCTGTGGGGCGACCAGGCAAAGGCGCTGCTCGCCGCGCTGGGCGTGAATATCGCACGCTTCGACACCGCATTCGACCAGACGCTGTACCCATCGCTTGGCCTTTCCCGCGGGGTGTTCTTTACGCGCGAGGCCTTCGGCGAAGACCGGCTGGTGACCGGCGATCCGATGCGCATGGTCGCGGATGACATTCCTCCGGAACGGATGAACGCCCGCTCGCCCGAAGCGTTCATCGCAGATTTTCCGTTGCCCACCGAGCTGCGCACGCAGCTCGTCGAGCTGTATACGTCGGACCGTGACGTGCTACCGGGCCTGAGCGGCGAAGAAAAGGTCGCGCTCCTCGACAAGACAAGCTATCGCGATTGGTTGACGCGCCACTGGCGACTCGACGAACGCGCGGCAGACACGTTGCAGGGGCGGTCGCTCGATTTTTTTGCCGTCGGCATCGACGCGATATCTGCAAGTGACGCCTTCGACACCGGCTATCCCGGCTTTGCCGGCCTCGGACTGGTGCGCGACGAGGAAGCGGCGATGGAGATGGACGAGCCCTACATCTATCACTTCCCGGACGGCAATGCGTCGCTTGCGCGCCTGCTCGTGCGCCGCCTGATCCCGGGCGTCGCGCCCGGCCGAACGATGGACGATATCGTGACCGCGAGGTTCGACTACGCCAAGCTCGACCGCCCGGGCGCGCTCACGCGATTGCGTCTGTCGAGCACGGCGGTGTCCGTGCGCAATCGCGCCGGGGGCGTCGACGTCGGTTACATGCGCGGTGGGGTGCTTCGGCGCGCGCGGGCTCGTCACTGCGTGCTCGCCTGCTACAACATGATGATTCCCTACATCATGAAAGAGCTCGTACCCGCACAGTCCGACGCGCTCGCGCTCAACGTCAAGGCGCCGCTCGTCTATGTGAAAGTTGCGGTACGCAACTGGAGGCCGTGGATCGAGCGGGGAGTGCACGAAATCTCCAACCCGATGGGATTCTTCTCCCGGGTGAAGCTCGACTACCCCGTGAGCCTTGGCAACTACCGATGCCCGCGTTCGCCCGACGAGCCGATGGTATTGCATCTAGTGCATGTGCCCGTCGCGCGCGGAGCCGGTCTCGATCTGCGCACGCGCCTGCGCACGGCGCGGGCGATCCTCTATACGACGTCGTTCGAGACGTTCGAGCAACACGCCCGCGACGAGTTGACGCGCATGCTCGGCCCCGGTGGATTCAAAGCTGACACCGACATTGCCGCGATTACCGTCAATCGCTGGGGCCACGGCTATTCGTACACAGAAAACTCGCTCTTCGACCCGGCCGGCGATGGCTCCGAGTCAAGCGAGGTCGCGCGAAGGCGTGTCGGGCATGTGGCCATCGCCAATTCGGATGCGGCCTGGGACCCGTATGCGCATGCCGCGATCGCCGAGGCGCATCGTGCCGTTGGCGAGCTCCTCCGCTAGCTTGAAATTCCCGCCGAAGCGATAAGTTCGTTTCCGCCGAAAGGTGTTGGGTCAAACGGCGAGCACCGCGATGCCGCGTGTGGCGACGCCGGAACCGGCTGCGAAGCGACGGAAGGCGCTCGTCTAGGGGCAGACAGCGTGGGCTCCCGCAGTGGATACTTCCGCTGATGGGTGCCCTGAACCACGCCGCGCCGCACGCCGGCGCTCGCATGATCGCCATCGACGCGACTCGAATCGCGTTCGCCATCGTTGCCGCCGCTGTGCTCGGCCTTGGCGCGGCCGCGGCCGCGGAAGCGCCGACGCTCAACGTCGGCTCGAAGCGCTTTACCGAGTCGTACATCCTGGGCGAGATCCTCACGCAGGCCGCGCAGTCGGCCGGCGAAGCGTCGGCTGTGCACCGGCAGGGGCTGGGCAACACCGCGATCGTGCTCGGCGCCCTGACCCAGGGCAGCATCGACATCTATCCCGAATACACCGGCACGATAGCCAAGGAGATACTGAAGCTCGATGCGGTGCCGCCGCTGCCCGAGCTCAACGCCAAACTCGCGGCGATGGGGCTTGGCGTCGCGGTGCCGCTTGGGTTCAACAACACCTACGCGCTGGCGATGCGCGCCGCCGATGCCCGCGCCAAGGGGATCGCCAGGCTATCCGATCTCAAATCGCATCCGGAGCTCAAGTTGGGACTCTCGCAGGAATTCATCGGGCGAGCCGACGGCTGGCCGGGATTGAAGCGGGCCTATGAGCTTCCGTACGAAACTCCGCGCGGGCTCGACCACGGCCTCGCCTACGAGGCCATCGCCGGGCGTCAGGTCGACGCGATCGACATCTATTCGACCGACGCCAAGATCGACAAGTACGGGCTTACGGTGCTCGCCGACGATCGCAACTATTTCCCGCGCTACGACGCGGTGCTGCTTTTCCGCGCCGACCTGCCGCAGCGCCTGCCGCGGACCTGGACTGCGCTTAAGAGTCTCGAAGGCCGGATCGACGACGCCTCGATGCGACGAATGAATGCGGAAGCCGAGCTCGAGGGCAAAAGCTTCGTCGCCGTTGCGCGCGAGTTCCTCGCGCTAAAAACCGCCGGCGGCGCGGCGCCGCCGACCTCGGTCGCGCCGTCCGCGAAGGCGGCGGCGCCTTCGCGCGAGGCGCAAAAGGCGTCGGCCGGTGCATTCTGGCAGAAGCTCTTCGGGCCGGACTTCGCGCGGCTGACGCTCGAGCACCTGCTGCTGGTGTTCGTCTCACTCGCGGCGAGCATCGCATTGGGCATTCCGCTGGGCATCCTCGCCGCCCGCCGGCCGGCCAGCGAAGGCCTGATCCTGGGTGCGACCGGTGTCGTGCAAACCATCCCGGCGCTGGCGCTGCTGGCGTTCCTGATCCCGATCACCGGGCGTATCGGCGCGATTCCCGCATTCATCGCGCTCGCGCTCTATGCCCTGCTTCCGATCGTGCGGAATACGCACGCAGCGATGACCCAGATCGGACGAGGGGTAAAACAGGCAGCACAGTCGCTGGGCTTGGAAAGCGGAACGATCCTGCGCTACATCGAGCTGCCGCTCGGCGCGCCGACGATACTGGCCGGCATCAAGACTTCGGCAGTGATCAACGTCGGGACGGCGACGATCGCCGCGTTCATCGGCGCCGGCGGCTATGGCGAGCGCATCGTCACCGGCCTGGCGCTGAACGACCATGCGATGCTGCTCGCCGGCGCGATTCCGGCGGCAACGCTCGCGCTGCTGATCGAAGGCGCTTTTCGCCTCGGCGAGCGGTGGCTCGCGCCGGCCGGGCTGCGGCTCAGTCGGCAGGGGGCGCAGGAACGGCGTGGCGGCTAGCGCCGTCAGGCCGGCCTACTCGACCCGCAACACGCCTTTCATGTTCGGGTGCAGCGTGCAAATGTAGCCGTATTCGCCGGAGGTGCGGGCGACGTACTTCCACGACCCGCTGGCCGCGATTTCGTGCGAATCGAACTTGCCCGGCGCCGTGACCGTATGCGGAAAAGGATCCTTGTTGGTCCAGATCACCTCGTCGCCGCGCTTGACCGTCAGCGTCTCGGGTTCGTATTTCAGGCCGTCGATGACGACGCGATGCGTCGCCGGCTTGGCAGAGCTCGCGCCGGCAGCCATCCCGGCCGCATAGGTCGCGCCGCCCGGGAACAGCGCGCCCGCGCAGATAAGCGCGAGCGCGAGCCGCTGAGTGCGGGTTCTCACATCTTGGACTGCAGCATCTTGGCGTGCTCGAGGTGTGCGACGAACGCCGGGCGGACCTTGGTGATCAGCGCCTTGAGCTCCTCGTTCTTGGCGCTCGGCAGCAGGGTCTTGTCAATAGCGTCCAGCACCTGCTCGTGGTAGGCGACTTCGTGATCGATGTAGGCCTTGTCGAACGCCTTGCCCTTGAGCGACTTCAGGTTCTTCAGATTCTCTTCGCCGCCGGACTTGAGGCTTTGGCTGGTCGGATTGTCTTCCGGCTTGACCTTGAGCTTGGTCACCAGCGCGACCGCCTGCTTGTTGACGCCGCCGTGGTCGGTGACCATCTGCTTGCCGAAGGCCTTGACGTCCTTGGTGCTGCCCTTCTTTTCGGCCAGCTTGCCGGCGTCGATGTCGACCTGGTTGGCGGTGACGACGATGTGCGCGATCTGCGCATCGTTCGGGGCTTGCGCCGCGACACCGCCCGCGACGAGGAATAGAGCGCTTGCGACTACGATACCGAAGTTCTTCATGACGACCTCCTGAGATTGAAACGTTGTCCTGCGAGTGCCTATACGTGCGTCGGACCCGGCTGGATGCACCGGCGCATATTGATCAACCCTGCCCGCGCCAGCGCGCGAGCACGCCGGCGACGATGCGGTCGCAGCGCTCCCCGGCAAAGCCGAAGGCGTGCACGGTGGCGACATCGACTTCGCGCGCCATCGCTTCACGCAGCAATGCCCGCGCGCGGAAAGCTCTGCTGCGCACGGTCGCGGCAGGTATGTCGAGGCATGCGGCTGCCTCGTCGACCGACATCTCCTCGACCTCGCGCAAAATGAACGCCGTCCGGAATTGATCCGGCAGCGCGTCGATGTTGCGCTCGAGCAGGCGTCGCACTTCGCTGCGGCTCGCCGCGGCATCGGGCTGCTCGGAACTGGCTTCGGTCATGGCGCCCTCCTCGGCGTTGCGCTCGCCGGCGCTCCACGGGTCGGACTGCGGACTGAACGGCAGAACGACACCGGTACGCTTGCGCTTGCGCAAAAGCCCATACGATTCGTTGATGACGATTCGGGCGAGCCAGGTCGACAGGCGCGCGCCGCCGCGGAAGCTCGCGATGTTGCGAAACGCGGCCAGATAAGCGTCCTGGACCGCGTCTTCGGCCTCCGCGTCGTCGCGCAGGATCGAGCGGGCGATGCGGTAGAGCAGCTGGTTGTGACGCCGCATCATCAGCTCGAACGCGCGCTCGTCGCGCTGACCGATGCGGCGGGCGAGTTCGACGTCGTTCAGCGCATCGGCTGCGGCTGGGGCAAGGGTCGTCGTTTTCACGGTTGCAGTCGGTCCTTGTACATTGGATGCCGATGCCCCAGCTGGCGTTCCGGCAATTGTGCCTCGCCGTACCGGCCTCCGGGGAACCGCGACAAATGCTCGGTCAACGATGGATAATCCCCGCTTGCTTCCTACCTTCGAGGCTTCCTCGTGAGCTTGCTGATCCTCGGCCTGATCGTTTTTCTCGGCGGACATTCAGTGCGCATCTTCGCCGATTCCTGGCGCAAGGCGCTGGTTGCCCGCATCGGCGAAGGTCCGTGGAAGGGCCTGTACTCGTTGGTGTCGATTGCAGGATTCGTATTGCTCATCTGGGGCTATGGACGGGCGCGGGCGGCCACGATCGTGCTCTGGCAGCCCCCGCCGTGGACCCATTATCTGGCCGCGATATTCACGCTGATCGCCTTCGTTCTCGTCGTCGCGGCGTACGTTCGCGGCACGCGTATCAAAAGCGCCCTTAATCATCCGATGATCCTCGGCGTCAAATCCTGGGCGTTCGGGCACCTGCTGGCCAACGGCACGCTGGCCGATGTCGTGCTATTCGGCAGCTTTCTCGCCTGGGCGATCGCCGACTTCGCGGTCTCGCGGCGCCGGGACCGCGCCGCCGGCACCCTCTATCCTGCGGGCACGGCCGCCCGCGACGCCGTCGCGGTCGCAATCGGCGCCACCGCCTGGGCGATCTTTGCCTTCTATCTGCACGAGCACTGGATCGGTGTGCGGCCTTTCGGCTGATCCACCATGCGTTTGACCGACGTCCATCGTGCCATGGCTGCGGCGCTCTGCGCCGTGCTGCTGGACGCCGGATGCGCCGGGTTGAAGGAGTCGGCTCCGCCTTCATTGCCGGCGGCCGCTCCGCTTGCGCCCGCTGCGGCCAGCGGGAGTCCTGCCGCCGGCGCACCGTCGGCGCCCGCCGCCGCTGCACCGGCATCGCAAGTCCCTGGTGCGCCCGCGGCATCCCATCCGGCCGCAGCCAAGCCCGCCGCGCCGGTAGCCAAGGCGCCAACGAAGCCTGCGGCACCGGCAGTCCCATCCGCCAAGCCGGCTCCGGCGGCCCAAGCCGCGAAGCCCGCAGCCCCGCCGCTGGATCTCAAAGCCCTGGAAACGCACCTCAAGGAAACCAATGCCATCGGCGTGATGACCAAGCTTTCGCTCAAAAACGACGTCGACGACTTGTTGGACCAGTTCCGCGCGTTCTACCAGGGCAAGCTCAAAACCACGCTGGCCGAGCTACGGCGCCCATTCGACTTGTTGGTGCTCAAGTTGCTTTCGCTGCTGCAGGACAGCGATCCGTCGCTGGCCGCCGCGATACTGGCCTCACGCGAGGCGATCTGGGGCATCCTGTCCGACCCGGCCAAGTTCGCAACTCTCGATGGATAAAATACCCATGGACAAAGGAAGAGCCCCAGCTATGCTGCTGACGATCGCGACACTCTTCGCGGGCGCCGGCGTTGCCTTCGCAGACGACGCGTCGGTCAAGAAGGATCTCACGGCGGTGATTGCATTGCATGGTCTGCCCTGTGGGCAGGTCATCGATGTGCGGACTCTGGGCGATAACGATCACATCGCTTCATGCCAGGATGGCAGCCGCTATCACATATTCATCAACGCCCAGGGCCGCGTCGTCGCGGAAAAACAGTGACTCGGTAACCGGGAGAAACGCCAGCCGCGCTCCGGCGACGAAGATGAACTAGCCGAACGTTCCGCCCATCAGATCGACCAGAAATTCCGCGACCCAGACCCGGCCCGGGCCGCCCAGGTAGGTGGCGCCACGTCCGGTCGGAAGGTGCCAGACTGTAACCGACAGCGTCGCGGTCGGCGCGTGCGCCGGTCGCTTGCCCGGGAGGCGCTTGACGTCGAGCAGGAATTCGTCGGGCCAATAGCCCTGGCGCGCGACGGCCGTCGTGAAAGCGCGCTGATCTTCGAGGCCCAGGTAGTGGTTCCCGCCCGGGTATATCGTCGGCCGCAGCTGCCCCCTTGCCCCAGGTGCGACCGGATCCATTAGTGCTTTGATTTCGTTCTCCTCCCGCGGCCTTCGCGCCCCCGCCGAGGCTGGCGCACCTTGCCCCACGCGGATGCTGCAAATTAGCAACGTCCGAGCCACGGCTTGCGAATCATGGGCTTAGTGCCCCATTGTCGATTCGCCGCGCGCCGATTGTAAGAAAGTGCGCCACTGCGCAGTTTGTAGCGCACGGCGACTCTTGGGCAAGGCGATCGATCGTGCGGCCGGCTCGCTGCGAAAAGACGGCTGCGCCCGCCCGGAGCCTCCCATAAACTGAGCGCCTGGATTCAAGCCAGAACTCTATCGCCCAGCGTGCGATCAGATACTGGAAAGAGGAGACACCGATGAGCCTGACGATCAGTTCGACCGCATTCGCGCACAACGCCTCGATCCCGTCGCTGTACACCTGCGAAGGCAAGGACGTCTCACCGCCGCTCGCCTGGAGCGGCGCGCCCGCGGGGACGAAAAGCTTCGCGCTGATCGTCGACGACCCGGACGCCCCCGATCCGGCCGCCCCCAAGATGACCTGGGTGCACTGGATCCTCTACGGCATCCCGCCTTCGGCGGCCGCCCTGCCGGAAGCGGTCAAATCGTCGGCATTGCCGGCTGGCACGCACGAAGGCGTCAATGACTGGAAGCGCACTGGCTACGGCGGACCGTGTCCGCCAATCGGCCGCCACCGCTACTTCCACAAGCTCTACGCGCTCGATACCGTCCTGCCCGATTTGAAGCACCCTGACAAGTCGGCGCTGGAAAAAGCGATGCAGGGACACGTCCTCGCGCAGGCGGTTTTGCTCGGCACCTATCAGAAGCGCGCATAGACGTCGGCCGCTGCAGTGGCGAACGGCATTGAACCGACGCCGTCGCATGCCCCGTCGCGGGGCCGCCTGCTTCATTGACGTGCGCTTCGTCGATCGCCGCGAGGTCGCCGTCGCGTGTGCCTCGCGTTCGAACCGCGATGTCTAAAGCCGTACCTGACGGTTGATCCCGGCCGTCGCTTCAGAGTAGAGTCCGATCAGTCCTTCGGAGCCATTCGGCATTGGTGCAGGAATCGAGCTGGCGCGTTTGTCGGGTGGCACGGTTAGTGCATGTGACTGTTCACGGAGGTAGACATCAGCATGGATTCCGTCATCGCGCTTGCGGACCTGCAATCGATCTACTCGGTCGCCGAAGTCGACCGGGCACTCGAGGACGGCGCGGCCCGGCGCAATGAAGGACTGAAGAGCTGGTACGACCGCATGCGCGAGCTCGGCGGCTCGCGCTACATCATCAAGCCATCGACGGCGGCAGCCGTCGACGAGCTGCACGAGACATCGCCGAATTTCGGCAATGTCGTCGACGATCTGCGCAAATACCTGGCGCTGGCCATCGCCGGCAACGAGGCGGTGCAATTCACGCCGCTCCTGCTGCTGGGCGAGCCGGGCCTCGGCAAGACCTATTTCGCGAAAAAGCTCGCCCAGGCGCTGGGCACCGGCTTCGAGTTCGTCTCGATGAGCTCGCTCACGGCCGGATGGATCCTCACCGGCGCGGCGGCGCAATGGAACAACGCGCGACCGGGCAAGGTGGCGCAGACGCTGATCGACGGCGAATTCGCCAATCCGGTCGTCGTGCTCGACGAGATCGACAAGGCCGGCGGCGATGCGCGCTACGACCCGATGGGCGCGCTGTACACGCTGCTCGAGCGCGACACCGCGGCGCATTTCAAGGACGAATTCATCGACGTCGACATCGACGCCTCGCACATCCTCTGGATCGCCACCGCGAACGATGAAAATGCGATCCCGGAGCCGATCCTCAACCGCATGAACGTCTACGTGATCGACCGCCCGGATGCGGCAGGCGCACGCACGATCGCGCTGGCCGTCTATCACGAGATCCTCGACGCGCATCGCTGGCCGTTCCCGCCCGAGCCGGCAGAATCGGTGCTCGAGCGGCTGGCGGCGGTGCCGGCGCGGGACATGCGGAAGCTCTTGCTCGACGCGTTCGGGACCGCCAGGCTCGCCAATCGCGACTACCTGGTGCCCGAAGATATCGACGCGAAAAAGCTCTGCGGCCGGAAGGCGCGGGTAGGATTCTAAGCCGCCGCGGTTGCCCACAGCGCTCACCCGCCGGCAGGCAGACGCTGAAGATCGATGAGCGCAGGACAACGCATCGGCGCCGTCATGGCGTCCACGGGCTGGTCCGCCCTGACGCTGGTATGGGTCAGCGGGACCATTCTTCATTTTTTCACCGCGATCGTAGCCTTCGACCTTGCCGGCGGAGGCCTGAAGCGATACGTCGCCGCCATCGCCGCATTCGTCTTTCCTCTGGCCGGCGAGGTCGCGGTCGTGGTCGCCGCGTGGAAAGCGTCGGGCTCGATGATCAACAGCTATTCGATCTGGGTCCTCCTCTGGGTTGCCTTCGGGTTTGCGATCTACTGCCTGATCGCCTTCGGCAACTGGCTGGGCCAGCGCGATCAGACCTAGCGCGCGCAAGACGATCCGTCAGAAAGATCAACACGCGCCGCCTCCATACACGACATCACCCGATGTCGATCCGAAAAAAAGGCGGCGTACGGAATCGCCGAAATGTTCGGCGAAGATGGTGCGATCTCGGTAGTTCTCGGTCTTCTGATCGGCTTCGCGCTGGGCCTCCACCATCGGTCGGCGGACGCGATGGAGCCTATGCTGGTCGCCCTCTATTCGATTCCGAAGATCACGCTCTGTCCGATCATCCTGCTCGCGTTCGGACTCGGCATGTCGGCCAAGATTGCGTTCGGCGCGATCCACGGCATTATTCCGGTCGCTCTGTTCACGCTCAACGCGGTGCGCAGCACAAGGCCGATCCTGATCAAGACCGGGCGCGTGCTCAAACTGAGCCCGCCGGCCATGGTGCGCTCGATCCTGTTTCCGGCGGCGGTGCCCGAGATTTTCACCGGACTGCGCGTCGGCTTTTCATTGACCCTGATCGGGACAGTGCTGGGCGAGATGTTCGCGGCGCAACACGGCCTCGGCTATCTGCTGATGAACGCGATCGGCCTCTACAACGTCGACGTGATCATGTCGGTGACGTTTCTGCTGGTCGTCTTTGCGGCGGGCGTCAACGGGATTCTGCTCGCGGTCGATCGCCGGCTGCATTTCCGCGTCTAGCGGGCGGATCGGGCCGGGACGCCACTTCGTTAGGTCGCGGCCAGGGGCGCCATCGACGCGCCTTCGATCCGATGCCGCGCGAACGCCCGGGCGATGAATCCCGAGCGCTTCATCTCCTCGACGAAGTCGTGCAGATATTTCGCGCCGGCATCGCGCCCGCGCGGCGTGCCCATCGCCTGATTGATCGCCATGAATCGACGCGGCAGCAGGCGCGAGCCCGGTATCCGGCGCGCAGCGCCTTCGAGCTGCGGCTTGACCCCGGCGATGCAGTCGAGCTCGCCTTTCGTCCACCGCTCGAGCACGGCTTCGAACGAGCTCTCACGAACGAGCGTCGCCTCTTTGAGCTCGCGCGACAGGAACAGGTCATAAGCGCTGCCGACGATGACGCCGACGCGCGTGCCGGGCCGGTCGATCTCGGGGTTGTCGCCGATCGGGGAACGATCCGCCACGAGATAAACGCCCTCGATGATGACGTAGGCGGCGGTGAAGCGGATGTCGGCCGCGCGCAGCGGATCGATCGCGAGAAAGCAGATGTCCCAAGCTCCGGATGCAAGCGCGGCGACGACCTTGCCGGCGGCGTCGTAGGGCACGAAGTCGATCGGCACGCCCAGGCATCGCGCCAGCTCGCGCGCGAGATCGGCCGAAATACCGCTTGCCTCGCCGGTCGCCGAGTCCCACGCCGCAAGCACCGGGTTGCCGTAGTTGAATGCGGCGCGAAGCTTGCCCGAAGGCGCGAGGTCGGCAACGACGGCGGGCGGCGCGAGCGGCGTCATTCGTTGAGGCGCAACGGCGCCAGGTAGAGCTGCCGGTAGGCTTCGAACGGGATCGTTTCCGAGGCTTCGATCTGCCGCTGCTCGGCGAGCGACTCGTCGGCAAGCCGCGCGTAGCGCGCGGCGACCTCGTCGGAGAGTGGCAGCTTGAGGATCGCTTCGCGGTGCGCGCGCGACTGCTCGAGCACGAAATGGACGTACGAATTGGCGTGGTCGCGCGCCACTGCTTCCAGGACGCGCGCCGACGGAGTCGCAGCAGGGTCGTTCAGCGCCGCGACAGCCGAAGCCAGCGCATCGCGATGGGCATCGCCTCCGTTCGCCTGATCGAGCGCCGCAGCAAACGGTGCGCACTCGGCCAGGATCTCGGCGCCCCAATCGGACATCCGCACTTCGGCCGTGCCGCGGACGAGCCGCAGTCCGGGCTCCCGGCCGCGCGATGCGACGCGCTGCTTGTTGCCGACGATGGTCGTGAGCTCCTGTGCCGTGTCGGGCGGACTCGGCGTGAGCGCACAATGCAGCAAGAACACGTCGAGCATGCGCACGGTGGCCGCCGTGATGCCGATCGCATAAAAGGGGTCGAGATCCATCAGCCGGACTTCGACGTACTCGACCCCCCGGTCGCGCAGCGCATGCAGCGGCCGCTCGCCGGGATTGATCACCCGTTTCGGGCGGATGGTCCCGTAGAACTCGTTTTCGATCTGCAGCAGCGTCGTCCCGAGCTGCCGGTATTGGTCGCCGTCGCGTACGCCTATCGCCTCGTAGGGCGGGTAGGGTTTGGTCAGCGCTTCCTGCAGCGAGGCGGCGTAGCTGTTCAGGTTGTTGTAGCTGACGGCCAGCGAGCCCTGCGCATCGCTCTGGTAGCCCAGTCGCCCCATGCGCAGCGACGTCGCGTGCGGCAGGTAGAGCGTATCAACGGAGAGGCGCTGCAGCTCGTGCGCGCGGCCCGCGACGAAGGTCGAGCACACGGCGGGCGAGGCGCCGAACAGATAGAGCAGCAGCCAGGCGTTGCGGCGGAAATTGCGGATCAGCGCGAAATAGTCGTCATTGCTGCGCTTGTCGGGCAGCGAAAAATTGTAGTGAATGCCGGAGATCGTCTGCATGCGCCGCCCGTAGCGATGCGACAGACCCATGCGGTAGACGGTCTTGGCGCGGCCGACGTTCGACGTGCCGTAGCGGCCGAGCGGAATCTCGTCGTCCGAGGGCAGGCGGCACGGCATGCTCGAGGCCCAGAGCAGCTCGTCGCTGATGGCCCGATAGACGATCTGATGAATCTCGGTCAGCTCGTCGAGGCATGATTGCGCACTGGTGTGCACGCCGGTGATCAGCTCGACCTGCGACTCGCTGAAATCGGTAGTGACGAACGGATGTGTCAGCGCGGAGCCCAGCCTGGCCGGGTGCGGCGTCGTCGCCAGCATGCCGTCGGGCCGTACGCGCAGGCTCTCCTTTTCGATACCGCGGCGCAGGTGGGTAAGCACCTCGCGCGGAGGTATCGGCCTGGCGACGCGCTCCATCGCTTCAGCGGACATACGGGAGCCCCGCCGCGCATGCCGGCGCCGGCGCGCGATCGGCGCCGGTGCGGGCACAGGCAGCCATATTTCGCAGGCGGATCGCGACGAACGTAGGGGACATGGGGTTCGGCAAGGCTTTTCGGGTCGCGCAATTGTAGCGGCTTTCGGCGCCGGTATCTCGACCCGGCAATACCCCGCATCACACGTCGGATCGCTCGCCACGGCGCGCGCCGATGCCGCATTCATTGCAGGGACGGCCGCGATCTCAACCTCAAGGTCGCGCATGCGACCGGCAGCCTGCAGCGGCCGATGAGCGACCGTCTTGCCGTCCTGTGTTGCCGCGCGGTCAGCGCTTTAGTTGCCCAGCGCGCGCCAGACGCGTTCGGATGTGAGCGGCATCTGCATCAGTTCCGCCCGCGCGCCTTTTCCTGCCCGCGCCAGCGCGTCGATCACGGCGTTGACGACGGCCGGCGTCGCGCCTATCGTGCCGAGCTCGCCGACACCCTTGACGCCCATCGCGTTGTTGAGGCACGGCGTGGATTCGTCCATCGTCATCGCAAAGTGCTCGATCATCGCCGCGCGCGGCAGCGCATAGTCGAGCAAGGTCGCCGAAAGCGCCTGCCCCGACTCGCGGTCGTAGACGAATTCCTCGCACAGCGCCTGGCCGATGCCCTGCGCCGCGCCACCCTCGAGCTGACCGACGACGATCATCGGATTGACGACGCGGCCGACGTCGTTGACCGACCAGTAGCCCACGACGGCGACGGCGCCCGTTTCCGGATCGACCTCGACTTCGCAGATGTGACAGCCGTTGGGCCAGGTCGCGTCCGCCACCGAGCTCACCGAGTCGAGGACGATCTTTTGCCGCGGTTGGCGGCGCGCGAGCTCGAAGAGCCCGATCCTCCGGTCGGTGCCGGCAATGCTGAACACGCCGTCGCGATATTCGATATCGTCGGTCGCCGCTTCGAGCGCGTTGGCAGCCAGCGCCTGCGCGGCGACGACCGTTCGCTCGGCGCCGACTTTCACCGCCGAACCGCCGACGAATAGCGAGCGCGAGCCCGCGCTGCCGAATCCGGTACCGCGGTCGGTGTCACCCTGCACGATGCGAATCGCATCGATCGGGACGCCGAAAACGTCGACCGCGAGCTGGGCGTAAGTCGTCGCGAGTCCCTGACCCATCGCCTGCGTCGCCGAAAAGATCTCGATCGTGCCCCGGTCGCCGCCCGAGCCTTCGACGGTGACCGTCACCCGTTCTTCGAACACGTCGGCGCCCGTCCATTCGAGAAACGCCGCCATGCCGCGTCCGCGCAGCCGGCTGCGGCGGTGCGAGTCGGCTGCGCGGGCGTCGAAGTCCTGCCAGCGCGCGAGTGCTGTCGCCTTGTCGAGCACCAGCTCGAATTGCCCGCTGTCGTAAGTCTTGTCCATCGCGTTGCGGTACGGCATCTGTCCCGGGCGGATCATATTGCGCCGGCGAAGCTCTACCGGATCGATGCCCGTCTGACGCGCCGCGGCTTCCATCAGGCGCTCGATAATGTAGATCGCCTCGGGACGTCCCGCACCGCGATAGGCGCCGGTCGGCGCGGTGTTGGTCAGGACCGCCCGGATGCGGATGTCGATCGTGCCGATGTCGTAGATGCTGGTCGAGACCCATGGGCCGATCAAAAGCTGGATGACCACCCCGGCCGGCGTCCCGCAGGCGCCGACATTGGCCAGCGAATCGACGCGCAACGCGAGCACGCGCCCTTCGCTGTCGAGCGCGAGCTCGGCCCTGCTGGTCACATCGCGGCCGTGCGTCGCCGCCAGGAATTCCTCGATGCGCTCGGCCCGCCATTTGAGCGGCATCCCGTATTTGCGCGCAGCCCAGGCGAGCACCACGTCTTCGGGATAGAGGCCGGTCTTCATCCCGAAGCCGCCGCCGACGTCGCCGACCAGCACCCGCACCTTATCGGTCGGGATGCCGAGGACCGCTTCGCAGAGATCGTCGCGCAATCCGGTCGGCGTCTGGCAACTGACACGCAGCGTAATCCGGCCGGCGGTCGCGTCGTAACTTGCGAGCACCGCGCGCGGCTCGATCGGGCAAGGCGCAACCCGCTGATTGACCAGATCCAGCGACACACGGTGCGCGGCCCGGGCAAATGCGGCGGTCGTCGCCGCCGCGTCGCCGTGCCTTGCCTCGCAGGCGATGTTGCCCGGCGCAGCCGGCCAGACCTGCGGCGAGCCGGCGATCACCGCGGCCGTGGCGTCGACCACCGCCGACAGCGGTTCGTAGTGGACGTCGATCGCCTCCGCCGCATCGCGTGCCTGCTGCGGAGTTTGCGCGATCACGGCGGCCACGGCTTCGCCGACGAAGCGCCCAGACCCGACCGCCAGCGCATGCCGCGGCGGCGACGCCGTCGGCGATCCATCCGCGCGCTTGAAGTCCGCCGACAGCGGCAATGGCGCGACCTTATCGCGCACCAGGTCCTCGCCGGTCACGATCGCGATCACGCCGGGCATTCCGGCGGCGGCGCGGCTGTCGATTGCCTCGATGCGCGCGTGCGCATGCGGCGATCGCAGGAAGCAGACATAGGCCTGGCCGGGAACGGAAAAATCGTCGGCGAAGCGGCCGGCCCCGGTCAACAGCGCTTGGTCCTCGACGCGGGGCACCGATTTACCGCTGCCGAAACGCGCGTATTGCGATTCTGCGGTCACGTTGAAAGCCTCGAGATTGGCAGCAGCGAACGTCCGCCAAAGGCGAAATGGTAACGCGCCGGGCCCCTTTAGTGCGCAGTCCGGACCACGCTTGACCCCCGGAGCGGCTGGCGACACAATCCGAAGACATAACAAGCGTGCGTCCGTTGGGCGCCGTGCGTCCCCTGGAGGAAGAATGAAAATCGCACGTATCGTTGCACCAGGCCTCGCGGCGATTGCCGCGGCCATCGCGTTTCCCGTTGCCGCACAGCAGGTCACGATGATGACCGGCCCCCAGGGCGGATCGTGGATTCCGCTGGGCGGCGCGTTGAAGCATATGTGGGAAGCGGCCGTCCCGGGACTAGAGATCCAGCAGCAGCCCGGCGCCGGCATCGCCAACGTTCGCGGCGTCGACGAGGGCAAGGCCCAGATCGGCTTCGCGAATTCGTCGACCACCGTCGACGGCATAGAGGGCCGCGCGCCGTACCCGAAGAAGGTCACCAAGGTCTGCCAGGTGGCAAACCTTTACCCGCAGTACTTCCAAGTCGTCGCTTTATCGAACGCCAATGTGCACTCGTTCGCCGACTTCAAAGGCAAGACGCTGGTCACGCAGCCGAAAGGCAACACCGCGGAAGGCGTGACGGCCGAAGTGTTGAAGATCAATGGCATGAGCTATCAATCGCTCAACAAGGTGAACTTCCAGGCCTCGTATACCGACGCGGTCGACATGATGAAGGACGGCCACGCCCAGGTGTTCACGCTCGGGACCACCGCCCCGGCTTCCGCCGTCATGGACCTCGCCAGCGCACGCGATATCAACCTCGTGCCCGCCGACGACAAGACAATGCACGAACTGCGCACCGGCAATTGCGGCTACCAGAAGCTCACGATCAAGGCGGGCACGTATCCGAAGCAGGACAAGGACGTGCCCGCGATCGGCTACTCGACGCATGTCGTCGCCGCCTGCGATCTTCCCGAGGACGTCGTCTACAAGATGACCAAGGCGATGGCGACGCACGTCAGCGACATGGCCGCAGTCGTGAAGCCGATCACAGGACTCACGGCAAAAGACATGGCCGCAGATATCTGCGTGCCGTTCCACAAGGGCGCGGCCAAGTACTATAAAGAAGTGGGCGCGATGTAGAACCGTGTCGCACCCGTAAAGCGTTGGTGGGCGGCGCAACGCCGCTTCGCCCGGCGCGCGGAACCCTGGGAGTCCAGACACGATGTCCGAAGCGACTCCCGCGGTAGTGGTCTCCGACGAAAAACTGGCAACGACGCCCGGCAGCGTCGCACTGCGCTGGCTGATCAACGCGGTCGCCATAGCGATGTCGCTGTACCACATGTATGTCGCCGCATTCGGGCCGCCGGAAGCGATCATCTTCCGCGGCACGCACCTGCTGTTCGCGCTGACCCTGGTGTTCCTGCTCTATCCGCTCAGGCCGCGCGGCGCGGCCGGCTGGCGGGCCGCAGACCTGCTGCTGCTGGCGCTCGGCTACGGCTTCGTGCTGCACATCTTCACCAATTACGAGTACTTCACGAATCGGATCATCTACATCGACGATCTGACGACGGCCGACAAGTTCTACGCGGTGGTCGCGGTGGCGATCGTGCTCGAGGCGACGCGGCGCGTCATCGGCCTCGCGCTGCCGCTGACGGCGGCGGCGTTCCTGGTCTACGCGATCGGCTTCACGCGAATCACGCCGCAGGTGCTGATGGAGCAGCTCTACTTCTCCACCGAAGGCATTTTCGGCTCGACCCTCGGCGTCTCGGCGAGCTATGTGATGCTGTTCGTCCTGTTCGGCTCGTTCATGGAGCGAAGCGGCACCGGCCAGCTGTTCATGGATTTCTCGATGTCGATCACCGGCCGATACGCCGGCGGCCCCGGCAAGGTCGCGATCGTCTCGTCGGCGCTGTTCGGCACCGTGTCCGGCAGCGCGGTGGCCAACGTCATGGTCGACGGCCCGATCACCATACCGCTGATGAAGCGTACGGGCTTTCGTCCGCCGTTCGCCGCTGCGGTCGAGGCGGTAGCGTCGACCGGCGGCCAGATCATGCCCCCGGTCATGGGCGCTGCCGCGTTCGTGATGGCCGAATTCCTCGCGGTTCCCTACGCCCAGATCGCGCTGTGGGCCGCGATTCCGGCGTTGCTGTACTACGTTTCGCTGTTCTTCGCCGTGCATTTCGACGCCAAGCGCTACAAGCTGGCCGGCGTGCCGAAGTCCGAGTTGCCGCGATTCTTCAAGGTGATGGCGGTGCGCGGACACTTGTTCGTGCCCATCTTCGTCGTTCTCTTCGGCTTGATCCTGGGCTACTCGGCGCCGCTGTGCGCGCTGGCCGGCGCGCTGGCCTGCATCCCGATGGCGCTGCTCCGCGCCAGCACCCGCGGCAGCATCGGCTGGCGCAATGTGTTCGACGCGCTGGTCGACGGCGCGCGGAACACGCTTTCGGTGGCGATGGCGTGTGCATGCGCGGGCATCGTCATCGGGTGCGTGACGATCACCGGACTCGGGATCACGTTTACCGAATTCGTCATCGTGCTCGCGCAAAGCTCGCTGATCGCCGCATTGGTGCTGACCGCGGTCGCCGGCGTCGTGCTCGGCATGGGCATGCCAACGACACCCTCGTATATCGTCATGGTCTCGCTTCTGGTGCCGGCGATCATCAAGCTCGGGGCGATCGCGCCCGCTGCCCACATGTTCGCCTTCTATTTCGCCACATTGTCGGCGATCACACCGCCGGTCGCACTCGCCGTTTTCGCGGCAGCGGGCCTTGCCAAAAGCGATCTCTGGGCGACGGGCTGGCAGGCGGTTCGTATCGCCGCCGCGACGTACATCGTGCCATTCATGTTCATCTATGAGCCGTCGCTGATGTTGATCGGTGACTGGGTCGACAGCCTCACTTCCTCGGCTTCGGCCGTGGTCGGCGTCATGTGCCTTGCTGCCGGGCTCCAGGGCTACCTGTTGCGCGAAGCGCGCTCGTGGGAACGCGCCGTACTTGTCGTCGCGGCGCTGTTGCTGATCAAACCGGGCTACATCAGCGACGCGATCGGACTCGTGCTTCTCGCGGCGGTGGTCTTTTCGCAGAAGCTTGCGCCAGCAAAGTAGCGGACGGGACCTTGGCCTTCGTAGGGCGCGCGCGACACACAAACCGGACGCAAAACGAACTTCGTTCGGTTCGCGCGGACCAAGGCATTGGCGCCGACAGGTCGGCATGGGTATCGGCGTCGCACGTTTTATAGCCACGGGAGATCGATCATGGCGTATCCATCGACGGCCGAAGAACCACATCGGCTCGATCCATCCGACGGCTCTGCCGCCGGCGAACCGATGCTCGCCGCCGACGCCGACGCGCGGCCGGTCCGCGCGGCGCGGCGAAATAGCTGGACGCGACCCGTCGGGATCGCGCTGGTACTCGTTGCGCTGGGTGCGCTCGGCTATTTCCTCTGGCAGAAAAACCAGTCGAGCCAGACGACTGCGCCGATCCCCAACGCACCGGCGCAAGCGGCGCCGCCGATCGCCGAAGCTCCGCCGGCGGTCGATCACCCGATCGAGCAGGCGAAAGGGACGGCGCCGCCGTCGGTCGAGCAGAAGCCGCTGCCTGCGCTGATGGTCAGCGACACCACGATGCAGAATGCCCTGGCCGATCTGTTCGGCTCGGCGACCTTGGGCAAGATATTCTACGAGGATACGATCGTTCACCGCTTTGTCACGACGGTCGACAACCTGCCGCGCAAGACGCTTCCGATGCGATATTTACCGGTCAAGCCCCTCGGCGGCGCGTTCGTCACCTCAGGCAGCGACGACGGACTTGCGATCGGCGCCGACAACGCCGAGCGCTACGCGCCGTATGTGCGCATTGCCGATGCGGTGGACGCCAAGACGCTGGTCGGCATCTACGTGCACTTTTACCCGTTGCTGCAGCAGGACTACCGCGCGCTCGGTTATCCCAACGGATACTTCAACGATCGTCTGGTACAAACGATCGACGATCTGCTCGCGGCGCCCGACCTGGCAGCGCCGCCGACGCTGGTCCAGCCGAAAGTCTTGTATCAGTACGCCGACCCGGAGCTCGAATCGCGTTCCGCCGGACAGAAAATCATGATGCGCATGGGCAGCGAGAATGCGGCCAGGATCAAGGCCAAGCTGCGCGAAATACGCGCCCAGCTGACCGGGATTCCCGCGGCGGAGCTCAAGAAGAAATAGCGACCGGCTGCAGAGGTCCATAGCCGCCGACGATAGCCATGACGATCAGGCGCCCGCTTACGCGCCGGCAGGCGCTCGCGCTGCTCGGCGCGTCCGGCGCCGCGCTGCTGTCTGCCCGACGCGCCCACGCGGCGAACGGCAGCCTCCCGGCGTGCGTCGTCCGTCCGCGCCAGACCGAAGGCCCGTTCTTCGTCGACGGCGACCTCGAGCGAACCGATCTGCGCATCGACCTCCGCACCGGCGCAGTCAAGGCGGGGACACCGTTACGCCTCGCTTTCCGCGTCTCCCGGGTCGGCGTGTCGGCTTGCGCGCCGCTCGCGGGCGCCGAGGTGCACGTCTGGCATTGCGATGCGGACGGCCATTATTCATCGGTGCGCGATCAGCGGACGCCCAACGCCGGCCAGGCGTTTCTACGTGGCTTCCAGAGGACCGACGCCGACGGCACCGCGCGTTTTGTGACTATCTATCCGGGCTGGTACCCGGGACGCGCTGTCCATCTGCATTTCAAGATCCGCACCGCCACGGCGGCGCGCGCCGCCGAGTTCAGCTCGCAGCTCTATTTCGACGACGCGCTGAGCGAGCGCGTCTACGGGGCGCCGCCGTATGCGACCCGCGGGCGGCCGGAGCTCGCCAATGCGGACGACTTCCTGTTTCGCGACGGCGGCAGGCAGCTGCTGCTGGACGTCACGCCGCAAAGCGAAGGTTACGCCGCCGTGTTCGACATCGGCTTGCAAGTCTAGGGCGCCGCAGCGTCGCTAGGCGATGCGGTAGGGATCGAGCTCGAGCGACTCGAGCTTGGCGCCGAGCAGAATCACATGGCCGCCGCGCCGGCTGATGCCATCCTCGGAAAACTCGAACGAAAAAGTTCGTCGCAGCCGCAGCAAGCCTTCCGCATCGCGCGCAAAACGCGTGCGCGCACCCTGTACGGTGTCATCGAGGAATTGCAGGCCCTGAGCGCGGCAGGCTTCGCGCGCTGCGACCGTGGCGGCTTCGCGCGCCCGCAGGGCGTCGAACGCGATCCAGCCGCCGAGCGCAACGACGATGAGTACGACGATCTCCGACATGCGAACCGCTTTCGCGCAAGCGCTTAAGCCGGCCTCCCTGACGCCGACATGGGGGCGAGCAGCGGCATTGCAAGCCGCAACACTCGCCCAACGGACTGCCTCGCCTTTCGCGGAGCTCGCGTTCAGCGCGGGTCGAGGGTCGGCGGACGCCAGCTTTGCGGCTTGAGACCCGCGGGCCGCAACATGCGCATCATGAAAATCGCCGCTTCGCGGCCGCGGTAGTAGCCGGGCGCGCGCAGCATTTCGACAAAACCCAGCCCGCGATACAGCGCGTAAGCGGCGACGTTGTCGGTACGCAATTCGACCTTGATCGACGCGATGCCGGCGACGGCCGCCGATTCCAGCAGCCATTCGGTCATGCGGCGCGCGATGCCGCGGCGCTGGTGCGTCGCGCGCACGGCGAGCAGGACCAGATGTGCATGCTCGTCGCCGAAGCTCATGATCGCGAAGCCGGCCACGCGTTGGCCGTCGCAAGCCGCGAGCGCCACGCTGTTGACGTCGTCGATCAGTTGCCGGATTCGTTCGGCGCGATAGTGCCAGCCCAGTCCAGCTTCCACCAGATCACGCGACATCAGCGCAAGCGCCGGCGCTTCGCTCCGGCGTGCGAATCGCAATGTGATGGCCGTGGCGTTCATTGCCCGTGATTCTGCCACGAGTACAGGCTTCCGGGGCTCCGCGAACGGCGTCGGTCGATCCGGGCGAAAAAAACCGGGGCCCCGCGCCCCGGGCAGCACGCGCGCCGGTCGGCGCACGTGGTCCGCTACGACTTGCCTGAATCGCGCCGTGCCACGGCGATATGGTGTGTGCGCGCGCGGCTGTTGGTGCTGGCATGAGTCATCGAGGCAGGCGTGCGCGCCGCCCCGGATCCGCGAGACATCGTCCGGTCGCGAGGGAATGTCAGCGACTCGTGATGCCAGGAGCCCCCGCCCCAGTGGCGGTCGCGATCGCCGCCGCCAAAGCGGAATCGCCCGGTGATCGTTGGCGCACCGTAGTAATAACCCGGCCACGGGTCGTAATAGACGGGGCCCTGGTCATAGTAATAAGTCCGGCCATACCCGTGCGAATACGGACCTTCGACCGGGGCCACCGCACAGCCGGCGAGCATCAATGCCCCGGCCAGCGCCGCAAGACTTGAAGTGAGGAACGGTTTCATTACTGCCTCCTGCCGTTTCCGGCCGCTCAAAATAAGAACGGGCCAGTCTCCCGGCCCGCCCACTTCCTCCGCCGTATCCTTTCGGAGTCGGGCGGACGAATCATCGTCGTTGTTATTTTTCCGCTGCTCGTTCCTGAGGTGCTCGAGAGTAGGGACAAGTGCTGCCGTCGCATCTAATCCGAATCCGGCCTCGATGTTCCGACTTGTTGTCCCTACATGACTTCATTCTGCCGACGACGGTCGAGGCATAGAATCGGCGTTTGTCTGAATTTGCTGTAAGACAAACGGCGCTTTCCGCGCTCCTTGACCGCCGCTGCCCGCCTTCTTGCGGCGATACCCCGGCGCTCAATGCGTGCCACCGGTCCCGCGCTGGTCCTTGATTTCCAGCGAACGGCTGGGCGTCCGTCGTTGCGGTGACTGCAGCGAGATCTCCAGGACGCCATCGCGGAAAGTTGCGCTCGCCGTCGAGGGATCCGCGCCTTCCGGCAGCGGCACCATGCGGTAGAAGCTGCCGTAGCTGCGCTCGCTTCGATAGTAGCCACGCTCCTGGCTGGCTTCCTCATGTCGGCGCTGGCCCTGTATCGTTATCGCGTCCTGATCTACCTCGACATTGACGTCTTCTTTCTTGACGCCGGGCAAATCGGCCGTCACAACCAGCTTGCCATCGCGCTCGTACATTTCGAGGTGCGGCGACCAGAGCGCTGATCCCTGCTCGGACGCCGGAGTCAGCGCGCCGCCCTGCCATCCCGGCTCGCCGGACATGCTGCGGCCAAAGCCGAAGCCTTCGAACAGACGATCCATTTCGTCGCTGATGCGGCGCATCACCGAGAACGGTCCGCCACCATAGCCCCCGTAATTCGGCCACGCCGTCGCCTGTGCGCCGCCGCGCGGTTGCAACGCGCCGCCAAATTGACCGCCAGCGCGCTGCGCGCCGTACTCCTGTGCGGTCCCTCGTTGTCCTTGCCACGAACCCTGTTGGCCGCGCGCGGCTCCTGCCTCGGCAGACTGCTGTCGGCCCTGCTCGCGTCCAGTTGCTTGCTTGTCATTAGCCATCTGCTATCTCCTGCAAAAGTTGGTTGTCAGTTAGTACCCTCCTCATCGGCGTGGCCAGCTTTCGCCGCCTGCATCTTCAGCCTCCCGACACCACCGTGCGAAAAGCAAAACGGGCCGGTTGCCCGGCCCGCTCACTCCCGTGTCCGCCTGTTTGGGTGGCGGGCCCGGGGAATTCACATCATGCTTTTTGGAAGAGTCGCTGCCAGTCGATAGATGTAGGGACGAGACTGCCGGCGACGCGATTGAACATTCCGAAGTCGAAGTTGCCAGTTGTCGTTCCCTACACGGTTTCTATCCTCCTCCAAATTCGCGCCGGGAAATATCGGCACGGGTCTGATTGTTGTGTAGGACTGCAGCCGACCTGGCCACGCTCAGCCCGGGTGTCCGCGCCGGCGCTTGGGTGGACGTCCGAAGCAGAACAGCACACTCGCCAACGCGAGCGCGATGACGAGCGGCGACACCAGCAGCGTCGCCAGCCAATTCCAGGTTCCGGTGGGGTCGAAGACATGCAGGCACAGATACATCACCGACGGCGCCGCCAACGTCGCGGCGAGCGTCGACCGTGTCGTGTCGCGAAACAGGCGCTCGGATGCAATTCCGATCAGCACCGGCAACACGAACAGCACGACGAATGCTCGCATGATTCCCGCTCCGCGCACGGCGCGGCCGCTTGCGGTCGCTGGCGCCGTGGTTCGCATATTCTGCGACCGAAACAGCGCCGGCGCAATTGACCGGCCGGCCCGGCGGAGTGCTCCGACATTAGTCCCCGAACGGCTTGTTCGACCGCGTCGCCGCCGCCGCCGACCTGGATGCCGTCTTCGCGCTCGAGGCGCTGACCAACGATCGCCTGCGCGAGGAAGCAGGCGAGCTCTCGCGCGTGCCGGTTGCGGATCGCATCGCCGGTCCCGGAACGACGCCGATCATGGCGGCGTTCACTCACCTCAATCCCGAGGGAGTCCGGTTTTCGGACGGCTCCTTCGGCGTCTGCTACTGCGCGCGAGCTCGCGACTGCGCTGGCCGAAGTGCGCTACCACCAGGAGCGTTTCCTGCGCCGCACGCGCGAAGGCCCGTTGCGGCTCGAAATCCGGCTCTATCTCGCCGATCTGGACGCACGGCTTGTCGACGTACGCAAGTTTCCAGACTGCCATCGCGACCAGGATTATGCGCCCAGCCGCCGGCTGGGCGTGTCACTGCGCGCCCAAGGGCGCGACGGCGTGCTCTATCGCAGCGTAAGACACGACGGCGGATTGTGCGCCGCGGTCTTTCGCCCCCGGCTGCTGTCGCTATGCCGGCAGTCGAAGCACTATGCATTCCATTTCGACGGCGCGAGTGTCACGGCGATCGACGAAATGCAGACGGTGTGGAGCGCCACGCCGACGTGATTTTATCCCTTGTCCTGGAGATCGTTATTCGGCGAGCGCCGGCTGGTCGCTCGCGTGAGTGCGAAACGTAATCGAATAGCGCAGCTCCCTGGCGGGCAGCATGCTGTGCTGCCATAGCCAGCGGATCGGCCCCTGCATCACGTAGAGGGAGCGAGGCTCAAGCTCGAGGACGACCGTCTGCCTGGGCTCGACACGCGCATCGAACGGACGGAAACGCATCGTGCCGCGCCCTTTCAACGAGAGGCCGAAAACCACGCCGTAGGTCGGCTTGTCGCGATGCCACCCGATCGGTGCGCCGGGGCTGTATTCGGTGACCAGCGTGTGCACGAACGCGGAGCGCTCGATGCCGAAGGCGAGGGCGACGCGCTGCTGCAATGCGACCAGGAAAGGCGGCGCCGGCCCCAACGAAAAGGACTCGCCGTCGTCGTAGGCATCCTCGGTGTCGGTGTCACCGTCGGCATGGAAATGCGCGACGCGCCGCCGCGCCACGTATTGCTGAAACCGCGCCTGGCGAAACGGCAACGGCGCGATGGCGCTCAGCAGGGCCACCTCTTCGGCGCGTGTGATGAATTGAGGTCGGTAGACGAGGCCGTGCGGCAGGCGCGGCGGCAGCTCGAAGAGCTGGGTTTGGCCGCCTTCGTCAGGCGAGAAAGCGTTCGGCGCCCGAATAGCTCGCGGCGCGGCGGCGAGCTGCGGCGTGCGCTGCAGCCGGCCCATCAGGCCGCGTTACCACATGAATACGACATGCCTGCGCGCACCTTCGGGGAGGTCGACGCGATGCTCTTTGCGCACACCGTTCCAGTCGGCGACGACCGTGTAGTCGCCCGGTGGCAACCGCACCAGCAGCAGCGGCCCTTCCGCGGTCGTGTCGAGCATCTGCCGCCCCTGCGCGTCGCGGATGTCGACCTTGACATCGGCCAGGTAGGCTCCGGGGCTCGCATCGCCTTCCGCGCTGCGCGCCGAGGCGAATTCCAGCGTCAACGCATAGTCGCCCGACTGCTGCTTCAGCGCGTCCGCCTCATCCTTGCCAATGCCGCCCGACAGGTAGTCGACCGCGCCGTTGCTCTGCACTCTCGGCTCGTCGGCCGCACTCGCGACGGGCGCCGACAGCGTTGCCATCGCCAGCAGCAACAAGGTCAGCACGATGATCGTTATGAGCTCGTGCCGCACTCTCGCCCAGGTGTTCATGGTTCGATCCTCCGTGCGAGGGGGATCAAGCCATAGGACCGCTTTGCGCGCCATCGATTGCTCCTTCGACTTGGCGTCGGCCACGAGCGCAATCCCGTTGCCCAGGCGCCACGCTGATGATTTTTGGCCATTCGAGGCACTGGCGGGAATCAGCGGCAGTCTGAATCGTTTGTAGGACGGATCGGCAGCCGCTGTTCGCGCCGGCTTGCGCGGGCTGGCGTAATATCTAACCACCCCGACTGTCGAAGATGACGAAATGACCGCAAAAACGACCGCACCGATAAGCGCCAGACAATTCGCTGCCATCGCGACGGCGCTCGCCATGCTCGGCGCCTGCTCGAAGACGCCGGATCCGACCGCGGCGCCCAAGCCCAAGACCGACGCGGTGGTCGCGGCGCCGAACAGCCCCGCCGCCGCGCCGGCAAACGCCGCGGGGCTGCACCCCGTCGACGGCATCGCCTGGCAAAAGGGCGATGTCGATGCCGCGTTCGCGTCGGCGTTGGCGCAGAACAAGCCGGTGTTCCTCTATTGGGGAGCGGTCTGGTGCCCGCCCTGCAATCAGGTCAAGGCAACGATATTCAACCGCCAGGATTTCATCGAACGCTCGCGCTTTTTCGTGCCGGTGTACATCGACGGCGACAGCGCCAGCGCGCAAAGGCTCGGTGACCGTTTCAAGGTCAGCGGCTACCCGACGATGATCCTGTTCAAGCCCGACGGCAGGGAGATCACCCGCCTGCCGGGGGAAGTCGAGGTCGACCAGTACATGCGCGTGCTGGCGATGGGAATGAACGGCGCCCGGCCGGTCAAAGAAACGCTCGCCGCCGCGCTGTCCCCGGGCGCAAGTGCGCCGGCCTTGTCCGCCGACGACTGGCGCATGCTCGCCTACTATTCCTGGGACACCGATGAGAATCGGCTCGTTGCGGCCAAGGAGCTCGCGCCGACACTGCAACGGCTCGCGACGGCCTGCCCGGGCAGCCAGCCGGACACCGCGACGCGCCTGCGCCTGCGCGCCTGGGTCGCGGCGGCGACGGCCAAGGATGCCAAATCTCGCGACCACAAGGCCGCCGCAGCCGAAATCAACCGCGTGCTGACCGACGAAAGACTCGCGCGCGAGAACTTCGACCTTCTGACCTACTACGGCGACAAGGTCGTCGGTCATGTCACGCTGCCAAGGAGCGCGGCCCGTACCGAGCTCGCAGCACGGTGGGACAAGGCACTCGAGCGATTCATCGCCGATCCCGGCGTATCGACTGCCGACCGGCTTTCGGCGCTCGACGGACGCGTCGCGCTGGCCAAGCTCGATGCACCGAAAGCTGCGCTGCCCGAGGCGCTGCTGCAAAACGTGCGCGACCAGGTCGCCCGCGCCGATCGGGAGACCACCGATCCGTACGCGCGCCAATCGGTCATCAGCGCGGCGGCCGATACGCTGAGCGATGCCGACCTGATGAGCGCCTCGGATGCGCTGCTCGAGGCGGAGCTCAAGCGCTCGCATTCACCGTACTATTTCATGCTCGGTCTGGCCGCGAATGCCAAAAAGCGCGGCGACAAGGCAGCGGCGCTCGATTGGGAGCAAAAGGCTTACACGGCCGCCGACGGGCCCGCGACCCGCCTGCAATGGGGCGTGCATTACGTCAATGCGCTGATCGAGCTCGCACCGCAGGACGACGCACGCATCGAGCACGCGGCCAAAAGCGTAATCGGCGAGCTCGATCCGACGCCGGACACGTTCTACGAGCGGAATCGCCGCGCGCTCGAGCGCATGGGAGGCAAGCTCGACGCATGGAACGGCCGGCACCGGCACGATGCAGCGCTCGCGCGCATCCACGCGCAAATGGACGCCGTCTGCGCCAAGCTGCCGTCGACCGATCCGGCACGGTCGACCTGCGATGGCGTGATGCGGCCAGCGAAAGGCGAGAGCGCGTAGTGCGCCGCGCGCGCTCCGGCGGAATCCGGCTCGCCGTCGTCGTCCTCGCCCTGGCCGGGTTGCCGGCACCGGCGGCCTACGCCGACCCGGGCATGGCCACCGGCTCGATCAGCTATCGGGGCAAAGCCGGCACCATCATTGTTCGGCCGAAGTTCGCGTATCTGGTCAAGGGTCCCGACACCGTCACCGGCAATGTCGTCCGGCGGATCGTGCTATCTGCGATCGACCTCGCGCCGACGCTGAAGAGCTGCACGACGATGATGTGCGGCGATGGCGACATGGGCGAGGGCCTGACGATCGATCTGGACGCCGGCGCGCGCATCCACTACTGGTTCGTCGCTAATGAACAGCGCGTCCAGTATTCGGGAACTGCCGAGCCTTCGTCATTGCAGCTGTCGACCGACACAGGCCAGCGCGTTGCCGGGGCCTGGCGCCTCGATGCGCGCCAGGCGGGCGGCCCGGAAGTGCAAGTCGAATTCGACGCGGCGCTGCTCAAGGTTTTTACCAAGGCGCACTACTAGCAAAAGCCGAGGCTGTCACCGCCGCTGCCGTTATTGTGTCACGCCGAGGCGCAGGGGGGCGTGAGCCCGCACCGGCGCGGCGACTCCCAGCCCGAACAGCGCGGCCATCGCCTGCCGGTATTCGACGGCGCCGGTGCGCATGCTGTTGTTGTGGGTCGCCCCATCGATCAGCAGCAGCTTTTTCGGGCCGGGCGCGGCCCGGAAGAGCGCTTCGCTGAAGCGCGACGGGACCAGATGATCGGCTGCCCCATGGACGATCAGCACGGGCATCTTCACCTTCGCCATCTTGCTCATCGAGTCGAACTTCTGCGACAGGAGGAGCCCGATCGGCAGCCACGGATAGGTCAGCGACTTCCCCATATCCTCCAGCGTCGTAAACGAGGACTCGACGATCAGGCCGGCTGCCGCCGGCATCGGCGTCGCCGCGCCTTCGACCGGCCTCAGCGACGCGGCCAGATCGATGGCGACCGCGCCGCCCAGTGAATGCCCGTAGATGAAGCGTCGCGCGGGGTCGGGCTCGCGCATCGCCAGCCATCTCCACGCGGCGTGCGCATCCTCGTAGACCGACTTTTCGGTCGGTACGTCGCCATCGCTCTTGCCGAAGCCGCGATAGTCGATCGCCAGCACCGAAAACCCGAAATCGCGCAGCTCCTCGATGCGGAAAAGCTGACCGGTCAAGGACCAGCGGGCGCCGTGCAGATACAGGATGGCTGGCGCATCGGACCTGCCGTTCGCGGCCGGCCACCACCACGCATGGATATGCTGGACGCCTTCGCCGCTCGCCACCGGAAGATCGAATTCCTGGACGCCGTCCGGCATGCCGGTGTACCAGCCGGGCGTGTCGCGTACGACCCGAAAGGTGAGGCGGGACTCCTCATGCTGGAAGGCTACGGTCCCGCAGGCCGTCAATACCCCGGCGAAGCCCAAACCGATCGCCAGGCGTCGGAGGAACGGTTTGCACGAGGAGAAGTCCATCGTCGGCACGGGACGGCTTTAGAATCGGTTCGGTAAGCAGTCAATAAAAACGCGCCGCACGCGAAGCGCGTTGACGGCGCGGCTACAGCCGCGTTTACTAGTCGACAAACCGGACGATGAAGGCCGGCGCCAACACACTTCGCTACTTCGCCAAGCCATGAGCACCGAAAAAAACGAGCGACTCCCTCCCGCGTCCGCCGAGATCGAGCGGCTGGTTACCGAGCTCGAGCAGGCGGAAGCCTACGAACAGAAGCTTCGCCAGCTGATCGTCGAAGCCAGGGACGCACTGGCGGCGGGACAGGTCGAGCGGGCGCTTTCGATGTTGAATACGGCGTTGAGCGATATCGACAGCGCCACCGACGTGGTCGTTCCGCCGCAGCGCATGAAATAATCAGGCGAGCGGGCACGTTGCTCGCCGTCGAATCCACGAAAGGAAGCGCCATGACCTCTCCCCGCGACGTCGCCGTGTTCGTCGGCAGCCTGCGCAAGGAATCGTTCAATCGGAAAATGGCCAAGGCGATCGCCGCGCTCGCGCCTGCCACGCTGAAACTCGAAATCGTCGAGATCGGCCAGTTGCCGATGTTCAACCAGGATTTCGAGGCGAGTCCCGCGCCCGAGATCGCCGCCTTCAAGGAGAGGGTCGCCCGCGCCGACGCCGTCCTGTTCGTGACCCCCGAATATAACCGCGGCCTGCCCGGCGTGCTCAAGAACGCGATCGACGTCGCCTCGCGTCCCTACGGCAAGAGCGCGTGGAACGGCAAACCCGGCGCGGTAGTCAGCGTCTCGCCGGGGGCGATCGGCGGGTTCGGCGCCAACCACCAGCTGCGCCAATCGCTGGTGTTCCTCAATGTGCCCGCGCTGCCGCACGAGGCCTACATCGGCAATGCCGCCAAGCTTTTTGACGACAAGGGTGCGCTGATCAATGACGATACCCGCGAATTCCTGAACAAATTCCTTCAGCTCTTCGACAAGTGGATCGAGCGTAACCCTGCGCCGCGCGGCTGACGGTTATTCGAAGAGGCTGCGCGTCGGTTCTTCGGCGCTAATCGCCACCGAGCGCGCCGCCTCGTCGGCATGGCGGAGCGCGCCGACCCTGACGCCGAGCAGGCGAATGCGGCGATCGAGCGGCACGCGCTTCAGGCATTCGCCGGCGGCGCGCCGGATCGTGCGCGCGTCCTGGGTCGGCGCGGCTATCGTCCGGTCGCGCGTGAGTGTCTTGAAATTATCGTAGCGCAGCTTGAGGCCAATCGTCTTGCCGGCGTAGCCTTTGCGCTTGAGATCCTCGCTGACGCCGGCGCAAAGCTCACTGAATATAGCGGAAAGCTCGTCGCGGTCGCGCGTCGGATGCAGGTCGCGATCGAATGTCGTCTCGCGGCTGATCGATTGCGGCTCGCTGTAGGTTACGACGGGGCGCTGGTCGCGACCGTGCGCAGCCTCGTGCATCCAGGCGCCATAGTGCGCGCCGAAATGCTCGACCAGGAGGCCGGGATCCGCAGCCGCGAGCTCGCCTATCGTGCGTATGCCAAGCGCTTCGAGTCGGGCACTGGATTTCGGGCCGATGCCGTTGATCTTGCGCGCAGGCAGCGGCCAGACGCGCAGTGGGATCTCGGCGGCCGGGAGCAGGGTCATGCCATCGGGCTTGTCGAGCTCGGAGGCAATCTTGGCCAGCAGCTTGTTCGGGGCGATGCCGATCGAGCACGAGAGGCCGGTGGCGCTGCGCACTGCCTTCTTCAGCGCAAGGCCGGCTTCGCGTGCGCGCAGCCATGCTTCACCGGCGGTCTTGGTCGCCGGGACGACGATGCCGGTCAAGTCGATGAAAATCTCGTCGATGCCACGGTCCTCGACTTCGGGCGCGATGTCGAGTGCCGCCGACTTGAACATTCGCGAATACCGCCGATAGGCGTCGAAGTCGATCGGCAGCAGGATAGTGTCCGGAGCGAGCTGCGCCGCTTTCATCAGCCCCAGCGCAGAGTGCAGGCCGAACGCGCGCGCCTCATAGGTCGCGGTCGTGATCACGCCACGACCGACATAGCCGCGCAACGTGGCGAAGCGTCGCTCTATTCGCCCGGTGTCGGGATCGAGAATCTCTTCCGGCTGATGGCGCCGCCCGCCACCGATGACGACCGGCCGGCCGCGGAGCTCCGGGTAGCGCAGCAATTCGACCGACGCATAGAACGCGTCCATGTCGAGATGGGCGATCAGGCGAGGCGGTGCGGCGGACATCGATGTGACGCGGTGACGCAAAGCGACGACAGTGTAAGCGATGCGCGGGTTAGTCTCGCGCGTCGCTTCAGGTTTCGAAGCCGCAGCGCCGACGAAGCTCGTCTGAACCCGGCGCCGCGAGCAGTGCGGCAAAGCGCGCCGCCAATTCCGGCTGCTGCGCGCGCGTTGCGACGGCGACGCCGTACGGCGTGACGAGCTCGCACGCTCCGGGCAACGGGCCGACCAGCGCCACCCCGGGCGTGAACGCGATCTCGGTGACTTGCGTCCAGCCGATCGGATGCGCGGAGTCGCTTTGCGCGAGCGCGCGCATCGCGCTGACGCCGTTCGCACAAGGTCTCAACTTCGGCGCCGTCTCGTGCTCGATGCCCATCCGGCGCAGCGTCGCCATGCAGTGCGCTCCGGCAGTCGAGCGTTCGACGTCGGGCAGATAGATCGCGTCCGCCGCGAGCAAGAGGCGGCGCAGCGCCGCCTCGGTCGATACGTCGGGCACGGCATCGCCATCGCGCACGGCGATCGCCGTGTGCACGCGCCCGAGCGCCGCGATCGATTCCGGCCGGACATCGCCGCCTCGCGCCAGATCGTCCAGCAGCGCCGTGCTCAACACGACGACGTCGCAGGGTTCGCCGACCAGAAGCTTTTCCATCGTCGCGCCGACCGGATGGAAGCTCGCCCGAATCGAGATGCCGTCCCCGGCGGCAAATTCATGCTGCAGCGCTTCAATGAGACTTTGCGCGGCCCCCGCGCTCAGGACGTGCAGATTCGACATCGGTTTGCTTTCTTCGGCGGCAAGACAGGCTCGACCGAACTTTAGAACGCTACTTGTCGGGCCTTGCGCCGGAAATCTTGACGATCCGCTCCCATTTGGTGATGTCGTCGGTCAGATAGCGGCCGAATTCATCCGGGGTCATCGTCATCGCGACGGCGCCCTGCTTCGCCCATTCTTCGCGAACGCCGGGATTGGATGCGATTTTGGTGATCTCGACATTGAGGCGCCGCACGATGTCGGGTGGCGTGTTTTTCGGCGCGATGATGCCGAGCCAGAGCACGGCTTCATAGCCAGGGACGCCCGCTTCAGAAAGCGTCGGCACATCGGGCAGCACCGACGAGCGCACCTTGCCGCTGGTCGCCAGCGCCCGCACCTTGCCCGCGCGTGCGAACTCGCTCATCGTGGTGACCGCGTCGAACATCATGTCGACCTGCCCGCCGAGCGTATCGGTGCGGGCCTGCGAGCTTCCCTTGTACGGGATGTGAACGATATCGACGCCGGCCATCGCCTTGAACAGCTCGCCGGCCATGTGGTAAGGCGTGCCGGGGCCGGAAGACGCGTAGTTCAGCTTCCCAGGCTTCGACTTCGCGAGTGCGATAAATTCGGCGAGCGTCTTCGCCGGCACCGACGGGTGCACGACCAGCACCAGATCGGAATAGTTCACCGGCGCGACCGGCACGAAATCGCGCATCAGCGCGTAAGGCTTGCTCGGCAACAGCGACTCGTTGACGGTCTGCGTGTTCGACATCATCAGCAGCGTATAGCCGTCCGGCGCGCTCTTGGCTGCGGCATCGGTCCCGATCACCGAGCCGGCGCCGGGGCGATCGTCGATGATGAACGGCTGACCGAGCGCCGCTTCCAACCGCTGGCCGAGGAAGCGCGCGTAGATGTCGGCGGGCCCTCCGGCCGCGAATGGCACGATGATCCTGACCGGCTTGGTCGGATAGTCTTCTGCCGTCGCCATCGCGGCAATGCAAAGCAGCAGCAACGTACTGGCGAGCAGTCTGGCCAAAGTGCGCATCGCTCGTGCTCCTCGGTTATCCGGATCGACGCCAGCGCAATCTACCGGAACTCATCTTCCGCCGCCAGCCGTCGCGCGCGGCGCTCTAGAATCCATACAGGCGCGCCGGATTGTCGACGAGGACCCGGCGGCGCGCGGCCTCGTCGGGCACCCAATCGAGCAACAGGTCGAGCATCGCCGCATTCGACGGCGGCGGATTGATGTTTGGATGCGGCCAGTTGGTCGCCCAGACACAGCGCTCGGGATGCGCCGCGGCCAGTGCGCGGGCAAGCGCACTGACATCATCATAGCCGGGCGGACCGGATTTCGACGTTTCGTATGGGGCCGAGAGCTTGACCCAGCAGCGCCCGCCGTCGAGCAAGGCGAGCAGCGCGCGGAACGCCGGATGCGAAGGCATGACCGGCTCGAGGAACTTGCCGTTGTGGTCGATGACTACCTCCGCCGGCAGGCGGGCGATCCTCGCCGCGTGAAGCGGGGTGTCGCGGCCGTCGAACTGAAGCTGCAGATGCCAGCCGAACGGCGTGACCCGCGCCGCGATCGTATCGACGTCGTCCCAGGACAAAAGTCCGCCCTTGAGCATGAAGCAACGCGCGCCGCGAAAGCCGGCCCGCGTCAGCCGCTCGATCTCGGCGTCGGCGATATCGGGCCGGACCGTCGCCACGCCGCGCGCGTTCGGGCCGAACCGGACGATCGCATCCTCGGTGCAGGCATTGTCGAACGCATACGCGCTCGGCTGTACGACGACCAGGCGCGACAGTCCCAATTGCCGCTGTACCGCGCGGTAAGCATCCGCCGGCGCATCAGGCGGCGGAAAAAGCGCCGTCGGCGCGGGCTTGTAGCGGCGATCGTAGACGTGCATGTGACAGTCGCATGCTCCGGCGGGCGCAGCGAGGCGCGGCGTGTCATCCATGTCGGTCCCTTCGGCGCCCGGGGCGCAATGGAAGTTCGATCGTTCGCCTCGCGCCGTAGCTAACCCGCGCGCTTGCGTCGCTCGAGGTCGATGTCCATGAATTGCCAATAAGTACTGAACACCTGCGGCCTGAAGCCCTGGAGCCACGGCTGGACGAAATCGTTCTCGCGCCGGAATATGGTCGGCAGCAGCGGCATGTAGGCAAGCGCCAGCTCGGTTGCTCGGCCCGCGGCCGCGATCTGTTCCGGCGTCGTCGGACTGCGCAGGAAGCGATCGACCCACTGGTCGTATTCCGCCAACTTGAAGCGCGACTGGTTGGCGAACGGGGGCTGCCTGCTATCGAGCAATTCCAGGACGCCATCGCCGGTCGGTATGCCGCCGAAGCCGGCCGCGGCGAGCTGGAATTTGCCGCCGACGATTTCCCTGACGAAGTCCTGGAACGGCGTCAGGTGGAAATCGATGCGGATGCCGATGGCGTCCATGTCCCGTTTCCACAACGTCTGCATTTCGCGTGAGATTGCCGCCGCGCGCAGCGACAGGACAACGGTCAACGGCTTGCCGTCCGGCCCTTTTCGGTATCCGTCGGCGTCGCGGTTGCCGTAACCGAAGCGGTCGAGCAAGGCGCGCGCCGCCGCGGGGTCGTATAGCGCGCGGGGCGACGCCCCAGGGTCGTGGCCGGTGACGCCAGGAGGGACCAGCTGCGTGGCAGGCTGCCCTTGCCCGGCGTAGACGACGTCGACCAGGTTCTGCGTGTCGAGCCCAAGCGCGATCGCGCGCCGCAGCGCGATCCGGTCGTTGCTCGTGCCGCCGACTACGGAATCGTCCATGTTGAAGTCGACGAAAAACAGGAACGGCTCGATGTAGGCATGGCGCACGATGCCGCGCGCCGCGTATTCGGGCTTGAGCTTGTCGTTGGCCAAAAGCCGATTGCCCACTTCGGCGCGGAGCTCGACATAATCGAGCGCGCCGCGCTCGAATTCGAGCAGCAGCGTCGTGTCCTCCTCGATGATGCTGATGTCGATGACGCCGATCTGAGGGAACGTCCTGCCCCGCATGCTGCGCTCCATCTCCGCATCGGCCGGATTGCCGCTGCCCGGAAATCGCAATGTCCGATAATTCGGATTGGCCTCCAGTACGATTTTCGATCCACGCTTCCATTCGCGCAGGCGATATGGACCGGTGCCGACCGGGTGCGTGCGAATGTCACCGCCCGCTGCCTCGACCACCTCGCGCGCAACCGCTGTCACCACGAGGAACTGCTGCACCGAGGGATAGTTGATCGCGTTGAGCCTGATCTGCAGCGCGTAGCGGCCCAGCGCGCGCAGCCCCTCGATCGGACGGTCGTAGTCGAATTTCGCGCCCGGACGCTTGGCCGCATCGACCACCGCGCGAGCGCCGATGATGAGGTCGGCCATGACGGTGTCGCCGCCGCGGCTCAAATTGGGGTCCAGCCGCCGCTTCATCGAGTAAACGTAGTCGTCGGCGACGAGCTCGCGCGGCTTGCCGTGGAACGCCGGATCGTCGGTAAAGCGGATTCCCGGGGTGAGTTTCACCAGCCATGTCTTGCCGTCGTCAGAGATATCCGGCGGCGCGCTCGCCGTGACCGGCATCAGTCCGGCCGGGGTGTGCAGGTAATCCCAGTTATAAAGTCCCTCGAAAATCGCGAGGATCACGCGCTGCGCCGGAATATTGGTTGCCTGCTGCGGATCGAGCGCGTCGACATCCGGCAACGCGACGCGAAGCACCTTGTTCGGGTCTGCGGCGAAGGCGGCGCTTCCGAACGCCATCGCGATCAGCGCGAGCGTCCACCGCAGTCGCATTGCAGCGCGAGCCTTCACACATCCTCCCTACGCTTCCGACCGCCATCGCCGGCAGAGGATTATGCATCAGTCGTCAGCTGCGCCGGATGGATTCGAGCGGGTCGGGGCTTTGAGCATCGCGCCGGGAAAAAGAAACGGGCCCGACGCATCGGGCCCGTGATTACTGCGATCGCCTGGGTGCTCAGCCCGCCGGCGGCCCGTAATACACAGGCGGCGGCGCGCGATAGCGCGCGGCGCCGCGGACCGGGATCTGATTGCCCTTCGCATACATGCATTGCATATAGGCGCCGTCGTATCGGCGCTGCATCTGATAGTAGCCCGCACCGTAGGCGTTGCTGCCGGCCGCGCTGCCGAACAAGAGTCCGGTTCCGGCGCCGATCGCCGCGCCCGGCCCCGCGTTGCCGGACGCCGATCCTATGATCGCGCCCGCAGCGGCGCCGATCGCCGTGCCGGCGACTGCGCTGCCCGCGGCGTTGTTGTTCACCTGCTCTGCGGAGCCGCCGACCGACTGCCGCGCAAACTCCTGGCAGACGAAGGTATCGGCCTGGAACTGGTCGAAAGTCTTGTTCCTGCCCGGCAGCGCGACGACGCTGGGCGCGGTCGGCACCGTAACGCAGGCTCCCAGCAGCAGAGCCCCCGCCAACGGAAGATAACGCTTGATGGCATTCATCGGTTCCTCACCTGTCAACGCGGCGCCGGCGCGGCGCGCGGCGAGCCGTTCGGAACGACTGTCAGCCACCCGCTCGGGCAATTGGCGATCTGCGGATAGTAGCCGGCCGGGTCAGTGCAATAGTACGAATACTGGCTGCGCTGCTGCGGCGCAGCCGGCGCAATCGCGTCGCCCGAGTCGCGCTGAATATAGGTTTGCGGCGCGCCATCGTCGTACGCGCCCCCGTCATAGTACGTGTACGGGTACGGATAGCCGTAAGCGTACGGATAGTAATCGGGCCCCCAGTAATAGAACGCCGGAAAGCCAAACGACAGGCCGAAGCGCGGACCGCCGTGCACACCGTGCCAGCCACCGCCGTGCCAGTCGCCGCCACCATGCCAGCTATTGCCGCCATGCGAGTCACCGCCATGCCAACTGTTGCCGCCACGCGAGCCGCCGCCACTCGAGCCATGACTGTGCGACTGCGCCGACGCTGCGATCGGGACCATTCCCAATGCCAATGCGGCTGCTGCCGCGATAACGAATTTTTTCATACAACCTCCATTTCGATACTGCACCTTAGACTTAAACGCATCAGGCGAAGTTCTGCTGACCCATTGACAGCTATTCTCTTGCAAATTCACCCGTAATCAATGTAACAGTCTGTAACCCTCACGCATTCCACGACGGCTCCCGACAACTACATTGGGTCCCTAAGCGGCGGCACAAGACCCGCGGTTTTTAGTATCCTTATTGGTTCGATTCAACGACAAGGACGTTCCCATGGCTAGCGACCCCGGCTTGCGTACCGCGGACATGAAAATGGACGCGGCATCGCTCTACCGCGAAGAGATCTATACCGACCGCGCTGCCGGCACGATCCGCGTCCTCACGCCGGTGACCCGCGACGGTGGTCCCGACCAGACCCGCGCGACGATCTATACGGGCGAAGCGCAGATCCTGACCAATGTCGGACCGCTGCCGATCAGCTTCGACATCCCCGCGGCGACGCTGGGGGAAGCGGTGCAGAAATACGGAGACGCCGCCAAGGAAGGCGTCGAGCGCGCGATGCGCGAGCTGCAGGAAATGCGCCGCCAGGCGTCTTCGTCGATCCTGGTGCCGGGCGCAGGCGCGGGCGCGGGCCTGGGCGGCGGCCTGCCGCCGGGAGCCGGCAAGCTCAAGCTCCCCTGATCGCGGGGAAAGCGCGGGAGCCTAGCGGCGCGGACGTCGCGAGCGTGCGGCGCCAACCGGCTCGAGCGTCCATTCGGCCATCGCAAAGCGCTCGCGCAGGAAATCGGCGAACACGCGCACCTTGGCCGACAGATGCCGCCGGCTCGGGTAGACGAGCTGGACCGGTGATGGCGCCGGTTGGAACGCGCGAAGGATCGGCACGAGGCGCCCGGCGCGAATTTCGGGTCCGACGATGAAGTCGGGTTCGTAGGCGATGCCCCGGCCTTCGAGCGCCAGCACCTCGAGAAATCGACCGCTGTTCGCGTGCACCGAGCCCGACACCTTCAGTTGGCGCAGCGCACCGTCACGCTCGCGGAACAGCCAGGTATTGCGCTGCGACGTGTAGTCGTAGATCAGGCATTCGTGTCCGGCGAGATCCTCGGGACGCCTGGGCTCGCCGCGACGCGCGAGATAGGCCGGGGCCGCGCAGCATACCAGCCGCGTCTCGCCGAGCATGCGTCCGACCAGGCTCTGACTGCCGATGGCGCCGATCCGCACCGCGGCGTCGAAGCGCTCATCGACCAGGTCGACAGCGCGATCGGAAAGTTCGACGTCGAAGCGCATCTCGGGATAGCGCTCGATGAAGGCGGCGATCGCCGGGGCGACGTGCCGCTCGCCGAAGGTCACCGGAGCCGACAAGCGCAGCGTTCCGCGCGGCGTCACCGCGGACGCGCTGGCCGACTGCTCGGCTTCGTCGAGATCGGCCAGGAGCTGCACGCAGTGCTCGTAGAACACGCGACCGCTCTCGGTCAGAGACAGCCGCCGCGTCGTGCGATTGAGCAGGCGAACGTTGAGGTGCGCTTCGAGCTCGGCGACGTGGCGGGAGACCGCGGAGACCGAGATCGCAAGGCGCTCGGCGGCCCGCACGAAACTGCCGCTTTCGACGACCCTTGCGAAGGCGCTGATGCCTTGAAAGCGGTCCATGCCTGATTATTGCATATTAGGCAATAATCTTTTGCCTTTAAGCCAGTTTATCTCATTTCTTGCAATGTGTAGGATTTGCCTTTTCGCCAAGCAGGCAGCGAAGGATTCGATATCGGAGACGAAAACGGGCCCGCCGACCGAATGCCGATACGCATTCCCTTTTGCAACCAAACAGCCAGGACACCGCCATGAAACTTTATTACTCGCCGGGCGCATGCTCGCTCTCTCCACATATCACTCTGCTCGAA
The DNA here is from genome assembly GCA_963828665.1 of uncultured beta proteobacterium. GTDB lineage: Bacteria > Pseudomonadota > Gammaproteobacteria > Burkholderiales > Casimicrobiaceae > PALSA-1003. The sequence goes on along the minus strand of CAWHFL010000013.1, from coordinate 148,248 downwards.
GCCGGATTGCCGGCGACGCTGGTCAAGGTCGACACCAAGACGCACAAGCTCGCCAGCGGCGAGGATTTCTACGCGATCAACGCCAAGGGTTACGTGCCGGTGCTGGAGCTCGACGACGGGCGGCGGCTGACCGAGGGACCGGCGATCGTCCAGTATCTGGCCGATCGCAATCCGGCTTCGCGGCTGGCACCGGCCGCCGATAGCTTCGATCGCTATCGGTTGCAGGAATGGCTGAACTTCATCACCTCCGAATTGCACAAGCAGTTCGGTCCGTTCTTCGCCGCGACGACGCCGGTCGAGTACAAGCCGATTCTGCGCGAGAAGCTCTCGCTGCGGCTCGACTGGCTGGCCGGCCAGCTCGACGGCAGGGATTACCTGATGGGCAATCAGTTCACTGTCGCCGATGCGTATCTGTACACGATCCTGCGCTGGTCGCCGTTCGTCGGGATCGATCTCGCCAAATGGCCGGTGGTCGCGGCCTACAAGGCGCGGGTCGAAGCGCGACCGCATGTGCGCGAGGCCTTGCTCGCCGAAGGCCTGATCAAGGAACCGGCGGTCGCCGCGGCCTGAAGCGACGAGCGTCGACCTCGATGTTGCTGCCCGCCCCTCGCTTCACGCATTGACCGATGAGCGCCCGCCTTCCAACGCTGTTCCTGTCGCACGGCTCGCCGATGCACGCGGTCGAGCCCGGCGACGCGGGACGTGCGTGGGCTGCGATGGCGCATGCGCTGCCGCGTCCGCGCGCGGTGCTGATCGCATCGGCGCACTGGGAAACGTCGGTGCCTATGCTCACCGGTAATCCGGCGCCGCAAACGATTCACGACTTCGGCGGCTTTCCCGATGAGCTCTTTCGCCTGCAATACGCAGCGCCCGGCGAGCCTGAGCTCGCTGCGAAGGCGGTCGCCCTGCTGAAGACCGCCGGCGTGACCGCGGGCATCGACGGTTGCCGCGGGCGGGACCACGGCGCATGGGTGCCGCTGCGCTGGATGTATCCCGAGGCCGACGTGCCCGTCGTGCAACTCGCAATCCAGCCCGCGTTCGGCGCCGCCCATCATCTGCGCGTCGGCCGCGCGCTGGCACCGCTGACCGACGACGCCGTCCTGATCATCGGCTCCGGGCACACGACGCATAACCTGCGCGACTGGATGTCGAATCCGCGCCGGCAGGAGCCACTGCGTTACGCGCAGGCGTTCGCGGCATGGCTATACGATCGACTGATGGCGCATGACGTCGATGCGCTCATCGCCTGGCGCGAGCTGGCGCCCGAGGCGGCGCGGGCGCATCCGAGCGAGGAGCATTTTCTTCCGTTGTTTATCGCATTCGGGGCAGCGGCCGACAGCGCCCGCGTCGAGCGCTTTGTCGACGGCTTCGAAGCCGGCGCTCTGGCAATGGATTCCTACCGCTTCGGCTAGTGCTGATTCTGTCGTGCATCGGCGACGGTGTACCGCCGCGTCGGAGCGTGTCTTACGCCCAAATCGGATGTGCGCCGATTACGGTGCGAAAGCCCTGGCCCTAAAGTGGAGCCGTGTTCAATAAAACGAAGCGGAGCCACTGATGAACCATCAAGCGAGCAGACTGCAAGAGACGGCGTCGTTCGCCGCGGGCGTTTTGATAGGCACATCGATCGTCACGCCGGTATTCGCGGCGACGTCCGATATTCCTGCCGAATGGCAACCCTACCTGCTGATCGGATCGGTGGTCCTGCTGGCCATTGCGTTGATGCTCAGGGCGCTGGGCACGCGGCCCGCCCGACGAAACGATGCGGAGGAAAGCGTCGACCTGCGCGAAGCGAATCGCGTCGAGATGATCGACGTGCCGTTGCACCAGTAGAGAATCGATGCGGCGAGCGCGGGGGAGCCGGCCCGCGCCGCCGCAGGTGGCTAGTGCAAGCGCTGGCGGCCCTTGCGTGAGGTTTCGCGCCGCTGCGCCCGGCGCTCGGCACGATTGGCGGACTCCGGCCGGTTGCGATCCTGCCAGAAACGATAAATAAGCACGGCGGCGATCGGCAGCTCGTCGATCATTCCCTGCCGCTTTTCATCGCTGTCGACCCAGTCCAGGTACTCGGGGTCGTGATCGCCGTACGCCAGTGCCTCAATCGGCAGCATCCAGTCGCGGGCATCTTCCTGCGAGTACATCGGCTCCCACTCCGCTTCGCGCAACAGCACGCCGGTCATGTAGCCTTCGCACCAGGCGCTCGCTTCGGGCGGCGCCTTGTCGCCCTTGTCGTTGTCCTCGCTGTGATACAGCAGCGGCTTGAAGCGGGTCGGCGATTCGCGCAGCGTTCTCGCGATGCTGTTCTGCACGCGCAGTACCAGCGACAGAATCCGGCTCGCCTGTTCGTTGTCGGCAAAAACCGGCGACACGCTGCGCTGACTGTCGCTCCAGACGACAGGCAGCCATTCGGACGGCTGGATCATCTCGGGGCCGCTGACGATCGCCGTCAGAAAGCCGTCGAGCATTTCCAGGTCCATGCAGTCCTGCGGTACGCCGTTCGACGCGAGGAAAGCCTCGAGCTCGTCGTAATCGGCGTCGGCCAGCGGTTCGTCGAGCTTGGCGGGCTCAGTCATGGGTGGCTTCGTTTGCGCATCGGGCCGTCATGATCCTCCCTGCGCAGCCGGAATGCAAATGCGCTCACGCGCTTGCCGATCACCGCGACCGCGAAAACGAGAGCGCATGCGCGGCATTGAGCGCAGCGGCGAAGAGCAGCACGGCGCCGGCCTGATGCGCAGCAGCGAGCGGCACCGGCACGACCAGCAGCAAGGTCGCGATGCCGAGCGCGATCTGCAACAGCAGGGCCGCCAGCAACAGCCACGCTGCCCGCTTGACGCGCAGCGGCGGCGCGCCAGAACGCGCGCGAAACCAGAAAACCGGGGTCAGCAAAGCGAGGAGCCAGGCGATCATGCGGTGATCGAACTGCACGGTCGCCATGTTGTCGGCGAAATTGCGGTACCACGGTGTGAGCGACAGGATCTCATGTGGCACGAATCGCCCGTTCATCAGCGGAAACGTGTTATAGGCGAGCCCGGCGTGGATTCCGGCGACCAGGCTTCCCGCGAGCGCCTGTACGAACACCAGCGCAACGATGAAGAGCGCAAAACGAAACAGGGCTGTCGTCCGCGCGAACGCGGAGGCCCGGCTCTTTTGCGCGTACGACATCTGATTCTCGTCTTCGATGGAATCGCGAATCAAGCGGGGGCCCGCGGGGGACTGGCCCGCCGGCACGCGCAACAGCGATAGGGCAAGCCAGAACATCGCCGCGAAAAGCAGCAGCGCGAGCCCCAGATGCGCCGCCAGCCGCAGCTGCGACACACGCGGGTCGTCGACGAGCCCGCTTTGCACCATGTACCAGCCCAGCGCACCCTGCAAACCGCCGAGCACGAAGATCGCGACCAGTGCGGGGGCAAGCCCTGCCGGCAGCTTCCGCCGCGCGATAAACCACGCCAGCGGCAAGGCGAACGCCGCGCCGACGACACGCCCGAGCAACCGATGCGCGTATTCCCACCAGAATATCGACTTGAATGCGCCGAGGCTCATTCCCTGGTTCAACTGGCGGTATTCGGGCGTAGCCTGGTATTTGGCAAAGGCCTCGTTCCATTGTGCCGGCGACAGCGGCGGCAATGCTCCGACGATCGGCTGCCATTCGGTGATCGACAGTCCCGAATGGGTAAGGCGCGTCACGCCGCCGACGATGACCATCGCGAACACCAGCATGCAACACGCCAGAAGCCAGATCGCCACCGCTCGCGGCGCGCGCCGGTCCGGCACACGCAGAGCTGCGGAACCGGCGGAGGCTGTCGACGATGTCGCGTTCATGCCGCGATTGTACCGGCGCGCGCCGATGCCGACTTCGCCGCACGCGCGATCAGAGCGCATGCTGGTGCGATGGCGGCGACCGCGGCGGCTCGCGATCGACCTTTTCCGCCATCTTCCAAATGTCCTGGTTGCGCTCGACGTCCGCCGCGGGCACGCCGAGCCAGCGCGCGCGCAACCGCCCATCCCGAATCAGGAACTCGCTGTGGCGCAAGTTCGTGCCGACGGCGCCATCGCGCGCAGCGAATACCGCGTAGACCTTGGCGACGTCGGGCGCGGCGATCGCCAGCATCGACTCCCCGCCTGGCGTTTGCGCGCCGGCCGCTTCGGCATCGGCCGCGCTCGACGTCACCGCCAGAACCCGAATGCGCTCGTCGTCGAACGCGCGCCGCTGCGACGCGAGCGAGCGCAGGCGAGAGAGCGAATCCGGCAGCGAATAGACGACCAGCAGCGTGTCGCGCGATTCGTCTCCCGGCAGCAGCGTCTGCTGGCCGCGTCCGGCCAGCTCGAAGCTGAAGTCGGGTGCGGTTGGCCCGGCGACGAGCTCGCCGCCCGGACCGACGGCGCTGGCGGCGTCGGACAGCGACTGTAGGAACTGCACGATGCTCCAGATTTCGTCACTGCCAAGCGGCGGCGAAAACCCCGGCATCGGCGTTCCCGGGCGGCCGTGCGCGATCCACCAATAGAGCTCGCCCGGACGGTGCTGGCCGGCATGCTCGACGAGGTTGGGCGGCCGGGCCGTCAATTCAGCGGCCACGCGCCCGCCGCCCGTGCCGTCGCTCCCGTGACATGCGACGCAACGTGTGGCGAACAGCTGCTCGCCATCGACGATCGCCGTGGTCGTGTAGCGCACCGGCGAGCTTGCATACGTGGTCGGATAAGCGCGGACGGCAAGCAGCCATGCGCTCGCCATTGCCGACGCCCCGAGCCCGACCAGGCCGGCAGTTGCCAATCGCCATGCGCGCCGGCGCGCACCCATGACGAGAGCCGTCACGCCCGCGGCGGCAACGAGCGCCGCGGCGGCCAGCAGCCAGCGCGTCGCCGATTGCTGCGCCGGCGCCCAGGAAAGCGTGTGTGCGAATGGCCAAAGCACCGACTGATGCGCGGCCGGAATCGTGATCCCGAGCACGCCCACGATCGTCACGATGAGCAGCCCGGTCGCGATTTCGAGCAGCGCGTTGCGGCGCAGCGCACGCACGGCGTGCCGATCGCCGCCGCCGAGCCGTGGCGTCAGCACCAGCCGATTGAGCGCGGCGAACGAAAGCATCACGGCGAGCAGGGCGAGCTTCGCAATCAGCAGAGCGCCATAGGTCGTACCGAAAAGCGCCGGAACGCTGCCGACCAGAAACCAGCTGTTGCCGAGACCGCTTAAAATTAGCGCACTCACGCACGCGATAGCGACGGTGGAAAAGCGGCGGGTCGCCCATGTCGCGTGTTCGATCGGCCGCATCGTTCCGAGCAGGTAGACCAGCGGCGGCAGCGCGCCGAGCCATGCGCCGGCGCTGATCAGATGCACGACGTCGGAGACGAGCTGCGCGTCGCGCCACGGCCCTTGGGCAGCGGCGGCGTGCCCGGTCCAGGCGAGCGCGGCCAGATACACGCCCGCAACGATCGTCGAGAACGCGAGCCTCCACCCGCCGCGCCCGGTGTTTCGCGGCCATAGGGCAATCAGCAGCACCACGGCTAGGCTGAGGCGCGCAATCCAGACCTTGCCGAACAAGGTACCGACGAACACCGTGCCCAGCGTTTCAGGCTCGATCGCCTGCGCCAGGGCCACGCCGCCCATCGTCGCCGCTGCCGCCGCAAGCCACGCGAACGCGGACACGATGCCGATCGCGATACTCCAGCGTGCGACCGCCGGAAGGCGCCGGTGCAGCGCTGCGCCGGGTCCCGTCGGCGCAGCGCGTCCTCGCCAGGCCCAGAGCGCGCAGGCGAGCACCAGCTCGCCGAATAGCCACATCGTCGCGGCGAAATGGACGGCGCGCGCGGAAGCCAGCAGAGCGTTCATCGCCGTGTGCGCGATGCGCGCCTGCGCGGTGGCTCAACGCGTGACATCGAAGGTGTAATCGCCCTCGGTGACATGCGTGTCGACCGACAGCACGCGCCAGCGCACCCGGTATCGGCCGGGCACAAGCGGTGGCACGGAGACGGTCAGCACTGTCGCGTCGCCGTGGTCGAGCTGAGGATCGGCCTTGTCGACGCGCTTGCCGTTCGCGTCCGACACCTGCACCGTGCTGAACGCGGGCTCGAGCTCTTGCGTGAACCACAGTTTCACCTGTGCCGGCGAAGCGTGAACGGTGCTGCCGACGGCAGGCGTCGCGTGGTCGAGGAACGCATGCGCATCGGCCGGCAACGCGACAAGCGATGCGAATGCGACGGCGAGCCGAAGTAGCGAGGTTCTCATGTCAGCGCCCGAAGATCGGCCGGCCGATCGTGGCAGGGAACAGGTCGTCGAGAAAGAAGTGCAGTTGCGCGACCCAGCCGACCCGATTCCCGCTGCGGTTGTTGACCGGAATGACGGCTTCGACCGCAAGCTGCGCGTACCGGCCCGCCCAGATGACGCCGGGGTTCACGGTGCCGGTGGTGCCGCTGGCGCCGCGATCGAGCGCGGTCGACATCGCGAATTCGACAACCGGGATCATCCGGCTGAACGGCTCACGCAGCCCGACGTCCTCCACGAACGATTGCAGATACGGCAGGCTGTATTCGACGGCCAAACCCCATTCGAGCGTATGCGGATGGCGCTCGATATCGGCCTCGCCGTCATCACTGATCGATGTCGTGGCCGCGCGGGTCGGAATCCCGACACCTACGAGCCCGGTCACGGCAAACGGGCGCATGAACTTCATTGTTTCTGGAAGATCGCCGAAGCCCTTGCCGAAAAAGAGAGACGGCGTCAGCGTGCTGAACGACTCCGCACCGACCCGCTTCGAACCACTGCCGCCGATGTCCGCGTCGACGCCGGCCGAAAGGATGGTCTCGTGCTCGTCGCTCTGGTAGAACTTGTACTTGACGCTCGCGGCCAAGTTGTCAAAGCCGCGCTGCGTATCGCCGCCATCGGGCTGCAGCACCTTGTAGGTGGCGCCCAAGCCGATACCGCAGTTTTCGGTCACCCGCTTCGACACATCGATGGCAAAGTCGGTCTCGCGCGTCGCCGGAACATCCCCGCTCCCCGGCATCTTCTGACTGGCGATGGTCGGCAGCGACAGCTCGTCGGCGACGAACGGATCGTCGGTCGCCAGCGTCGCCGGAAAAAAGCGCTTGCCAGCAAAGCCGTGCGCCGCCGCTGAACTGGCCGCTATCATTGCGATAGACGCGGCAGCCAGCGCCCACAGCGCGGCCGTCGAGCGAATTCTTCTCTTGTTCATCACGAGACTCCATTCATCGGCGGCATGCCGGCGATCGGTCGTGCCGCCATGTGTTTAATGACCGGCGTGCGGGTGCATCGCACCTGCCGCCATGCTCTCGACCTCGACGTCGACCTCGATCGATCCGGCCTTTTCGAATCCCAGCGTCAGCGGGAAATGGTCGCCCGCATGCAGCGGTCGCTTGAGGTCCGAAAGCATCACGTGATAGCCGCCGGGCTGCAGCACCAGTCGGCCACCCGGCTTCAAGTCGAGGCCGGCGACTGCGCGCATGCGCATCACGCCGGCGTCGAGCACCATTTGATGCAGCTCGGCAGTTCCCGCCGCCGGCGTCGACACGGTGAGCAGCCGATCGGTCTGGGCGCCTTGGTTTTCGACGCTCAGGAAAACGCCGCCGGAGCGCGCACCGGGGGGCGTGGCGCGTGCGAACGGATGGTCGATGTGGAGCGTTCGCAATTGATAGTCGTGTGCCCATGCGGCGCCCGCGACTGCGATTGCAGCAACGGCAGCGATGGCCAGGATTCTTGTCATGGCGGTCCTCGGGGAATGTTCGAGACGATCGATCGCGCGGATACCGAATCCGCACGCGCGCTGACGACCCGCGATCGCGGCCGATTGACCGGCGCGATCGACTTACGCTTTTAGAGGATGTACGAGGGAGGGCCGCGCAGCGGCGGCAACAGCGCTGGCTGCGCTGCGGTACCGGTGCGAACCGGGCCCGACGGAGCTCGCTCGAGCGGGCGCGGCCGGACGACAAACGGCGTCGCCGAAGGCGGGATCGCAGGAGCGGCAGAGGCGCCGAGACACGATGGGCAATGCGAATGCGGCGAGTGGCCCGACCGCGGCGCGGGAACGCCGGGGTTCGCGCCTGCACCTTCATGCGATTGAATCGCAGAGCGCGCAGCGGTCGAGCAATAGTCGCTCAAGAACGCGGCCGGCCGCGCCGCTGCATAAGCGGCGACGGGCGCGAGCAGATGCATTGCCAGCGTGGCGAGCGTGACTGCGAGCAGGCAGCGGCGCTTCATGGCCGCGATTCTACACCGTGGCTCAAGGCCGGCGTTGTTCCGAACCGTCGCGTGACCGAGGCCGCCGCGAGCGCCCATTGACACTTCCCCGGGCGAAGCGTTGAATGCGGTCTGGCCACCTTACCAGATGGTCGTCATCGCGCCGGCCACCCCGCAAACCGGGGCGTCGATGCGAGAGACAGACCACAAACCCGTTGGAGGAGAGCACATGTCAGCATTCATCCGCGCGCTCGCGCGCTGCGTGGCCGTCTTGGGCCTCGCACTGTCGTTCAGCGCCGTTGCCCAGCAGCCGATCACGCTTCATGGCGCCGTCCAGTTCGACGACACGCACCCGTTCAACAAGGCATTGCTGAAATTCGAGGAGCTGGTCAAGAAGTACTACGGCAAGCCGGTCAACTTCGTCCTGCACCGCAACAGCGAGCTGGGGCTGGAGAAGGATTATTTCGCCTACATGAGCCAGGGCATCTCCGTCGATTACGGCATCGTGTCTCCGGCGCACATGTCGACGTTTGCCAAAGCCGCTCCGCTGCTCGACATGCCGTTCCTGTTCCGCGATATCGACCATTGGAACAAGGTGCTCGATTCCGACGCCTTCCAGCCGATCGTCGACGACGTTTCGAAAAAGGCCGACGTGATGATCATCGGCTATGCCGGCGGCGGGACGCGCAATCTGATCGCCAACAAGCCGATACGCAACATGGCGGAGCTTCGCGGCTTCACGATGCGCGTCATGGGCGCGCCGATCCAGACCCAGATGTTCGGCGCGATCGGCGCCAAGCCGTCGGTAATCGCCTACAACGAGGTCTATAACGCGATCCAGACCGGCGTGATCCAGGGCGCCGAGAACGAGGCCGCGGGCTTGGACGCCATGAAGTTCTACGAAGTCGGCCCGAACATTTCGCTGACGCAGCATGCGATCACCGTCCGGCCCGTATGCTTTTCCGGCAAGACGTTCCGCAAGCTGCCGCCGGATCTGCAGGCCGCGATCCTCAAGGCCGGCAAGGAGGCCGGCAAGTACGGACGCGATCTCGAGTCGGGTGCCGATTCGGGCCTGCTCGCCAAGCTGGAAAAAGAGGGCAAGCTCAAGACTTGGGTGTTCACCGACCGCGCCAAGCTGCTCGAGCTGGCCGAGCCGGTGAAACAGGCTTACGCGAAGGAAATCGACGCGACCGCGATCCTCAACAAGGTCAACGCGATCAAGTAAGCCGTTCCGAGCCGCGGCGGTCGCGGCTCGCCGGGATACGGCGCGCCGCCGGCAGGCGGCGCGCCGTTGCGCTCTAATTTCCCCGTGAAACCAGGATGCGTGCGCTCAACGCGTTGATCTACCGGATTCTGCAGATCGCCATCACCGTGCTGTTGGCCGTGATGCTCATTCCGGTCACACTGCAGATCTTCTCGCGTTTTTTCGAATTCATTCCGCGCTACATCTGGACCGAGGAAGTCGCCCGCTTCTGCCTGATGTGGCTGATCATGCTCGGCGCGACGATCGCGGTTCGTGACGGCACGCATTTTGACGTCGACGTTCTGCCGACGCCGAGGACCAATCACGGCAAGGCGCTGGCGCACCTGACCGTCCACGTTCCGATATTGCTGGTCGCCCTGATTTTCGTCGCTTTCGGTTGGCGTTTCGCGCTGTTCGGATACGAGCAGAGCTCGGAGATGACCGGCATCAACATGCTGTCGATCCACATCGCTTGGCCATTCGCCGGCATCTGCTGGCTGCTGTTCATGGTCGAAAAGATCATCGACGACGTCAAGCTCTACCGGACCGCGCGTCGTGGGCCCGGTTGACGTCGCGCTGATCCTGTTCGGCGTCTTCGCCGCACTGATCATCCTGCGCGTCCCGGTGGCGTTCGCGCTCGGGCTCGCCTGCGTGCCGGTCTTTTTCATCGATGACCGGCTGACGCCGTTCCTGCTGCTGAACGAGATGCTGAAGTCGTACAACTCGTTCCTGCTTTTGGCGATTCCGTTTTTCATGCTCGCGGCCAACCTGATGAACACGGCGGGCATCACCGAAAAGCTGATCAAGCTCTCGCGCGCGCTGGTCGGCCATCTTCCGGGCGGGCTCGGCCACGTCAGCGTGCTGGTGTCGATGCTGTTCGCCGGCATCTCGGGCTCGTCGACCGCCGAAGCGGCCGGCGTCGGCGGTGTGTTGATCCCGGCGATGAAAAAACAGGGCTACGACACGCCGTTCACGGTTTCGCTTGTCGCGTGCGCCGCGGTGATGGGCGTGATCATTCCGCCGTCGATCCTGATGGTCGTGTGGGGCGGAGTGATCTCGGTGTCGATCGGCGGCCTGTTCCTGGCCGGCGTCGTCCCCGGCGTGCTGATGGGCCTGTCGCTGATGGCGACGGTGTACGTCTATGCCAAGCGCCGCAACTACCCGGTGTATCCGCGCTCGACTCTCAAGGAATTCGTTTCCGCCTGCGGCCAGGCGATATTGCCCATCCTTACGCCTGGCATCATCGTCGGCGGCATCGTGTTCGGCTTCTTCACGCCCACCGAGGCGTCGGTGATCGCGGTCCTGTACGCGATGCTTCTTGGAGGCCTGATCTATCGCGCGTTGCCGCCGAAGGTGCTGCTGCACACGTTGTACGATTCGGCGCGGTTCGCCGCGATCGCGCTGTTCTGCATAGGGACGGCCTCGGCCTTCGGATGGATCCTGGCCTACTTCCACATTCCCCAGCTGGTCGTCAACGCGGTCGCAAGCTGGGGCGGCGGCCTGACCAGCGTCGGCTTCATCACCGCGGCGGCTTTTCTATTCATCGGATGCTTCATCGACGCGATCCCGGCGATCATCATCGTCGGGACGATCCTGGCGCCGCTGGCTGACAAAGTCCACATGCATCCGATTCATTTCGCGATCATCGGCGTCATCTCCATCGCCTACGGATTGGTCACGCCGCCATACGGCCTTTGCCTGATGATCGCCTGCTCGATCGGCGGCATCAAGATCAAGCAGGCCGTCAGGGACACGACGATCCTGTTCATCCCGATGTTGCTGGTGCTGCTGATCGTGATATTGTTTCCGGAGGTCATCCTCTGGCTGCCGCGCCTGCTGATGCCGCAATACGTGAAATAGCTATCGATGTCATCATGCTGAACACCAAGCCGCTGTGCCCGGGTTTCGGCCTCGAAGCATCGGGCGTCGACGTGTCGACCGCGCTGTCGGACGCTGCGTTCGACGAGATCGCGCGGACGTTCTTCGCGGCGCAAGTGCTGGTCCTGCGCGACCAGCGGCTGACGCCGCAGCAATACCTGGCGTTTGCGCGCCGATTCGGTCCGCCCGAGCCGCACGTCATCGACCAGTTCCATCATCCGGAAGAATCGAACATCCTGATTCTTTCGAACCGCAGGAAGAACGGACAGCCGATCGGACTCGCCGATGCGGGAACGTACTTCCACACCGACTATTCGTACCTGCAGGTTCCGGCGCGCGCGACGATGCTCTACTCGATCGAAGTGCCGAAAGCCGGCGGCAACACGCTGTTCGCCAACCAGTACGCCGCATACGACGACCTGCCCGAGGCGATGAGGCGCCGGATCGCGCCGCTGATCGGCGTCCATCACTACGGCAACCGTAAGGTTGCCGACGAAATGAGCCGCGTCGCCGCGTCGCCGCTGACCGACGAGCAAAAGGCCAAGATGCCGCTGATCACGCATCCGCTGGTACGCTCGCATCCGGACACCGGACGTAAGGCGCTCTACGCGGTATCGGGCAGCTCGTACGGCATCGTCGGCATGCCGGAAGACGAAGCCGTCGCGCTGCTCGACGAGCTCGCGGCACACGCGACGCAGCCGAAATACGTGTTGAGCTATGCCTACCGCGTCGGCGACGTCGTGATCTGGGACAACGCGTCGCTGCTGCATTCGGCGACGCTGACCGATCCGGATGATCCGCGGACGCTGTGGCGGATCACGATCAAGGAGCCGTCGAGCAAGCTCGACGCGCTGGAGGTCTTGGCGCCGACGTTCGCCGCCCGGGCGATGTAGCGCGACCGGGCGGCGCTGCGCCGGTGCCTGTCGCCCGTCGGCCCGAAGGCCGAATGCCTTTGGCCTATGCTACGGCGTTTCGGCGCCCGGCGGTTTTCCGCTAAACTGCTCACATGTCGCATGCAACGCAGTCGTCGAAGTCGGCAAGGCCCATGATCCGCAAGTTCCTTTCGTTCGCGCTCGCTTTCCTGCTGCTGGGCCTGCAGCAGGAACTGCTGTTGCACCCCCTGACGCACCTTCCCGAGCTCAAGGCGAGGCACCACTCCAGCCTGAAGCTGCCGGCGCTCGATATTGCCTGCGTCGAATGTTCCCTGCTGGCGGGCGCAACGCACGCTGCGGCCGGCTCGCCACCGCCGGCGGTCTGCAACGCGGTCGCGCCCGAGTGCATTGCATTCGAGCCGGCAGCGCGGTACGTCGCCGCCCCGTCCTACTACCAGAGCCGCGCCCCGCCTGTCTCCGTCTAGATCGATTCGGCGCGCCGCTTAACGTTCGCGGCGCCGGTTCATCCGACTAGAGGAGCATTACCGTGTCCAGGAAATCTCTGGCGCCCGGCGCTTTGGCGCTGGCGCTGTTCGCCGCTACGCCCTCATGGGCGGCCAGCGACGCCGATCTCGCACAAATTCGCGATGAAATCCGGCAACTGAAGGAAAATTACGAAGCGCGCATCCAGTCGCTGGAAGTGCGGCTGAAGGAAGCCGAGGCTGCATCGGCCAAACCGGTCGCCAGCGCCCCGCCCCCGGAGGCCGCAGCGCCGCCAACGTCTTCGTCCAGTGGTATTGCCGCATTCAACCCGGCGATCTCGGCCGTGCTTCAGGGCGGCTACGCCAACCTGTCGCAGGACCCCGAGAAGTATGCGATCGGCGGCTTCGCGGCCGGCGGCGAGATCGGTCCGGGCAAGCGCGGCTTTTCGCTCGCGGAATCCGAGCTCGCAATCTCCGCCAATGTCGACGACAAGTTCGCGGGCAACCTGATCGTTTCGCTCACGCCGGAGAACACCGTGTCGGTCGAAGAGGCCTACGGCATCGTGACCGCGCTTCCCAATGGCCTCACACCCAAGTTCGGCCGCTTTTTCTCAGGTTTGGGATATCTGAACGAGCAGCACCAACATGTCTGGGACTTTATCGACGCGCCGCTCGCGTACCAAGCGTTCCTCGGCGGGCAATACGGCAACGACGGCGTGCAGCTCAAGTGGGTCGCACCGACCGATCAGTTCCTCGAACTCGGCGCCGAGGCCGGCAACGGCGCCGGCTTTCCCGGCTCCGCGCGCAACAAGAATGGCGCCGGCGCCGCTGTCGTCTATGCGCATACTGGTGGCGACATCGGCTCGAGTCAGAGCTGGCGCGCCGGGCTGTCGTACCTGCAAACCCGTGCGCGGGATCGCGAATTCGGAGAGACCGACCTCGCCGGCAACGACGCGCAACTCGGCTTCAGCGGCACGAGCCACGTCGCGATCGCGGACTTCGTCTGGAAATACGCGCCCAACGGCAACGCGCAGGACACCAACTTCAAGTTGCAGGGCGAATACTTCTGGCGACGTGAGCGCGGCGACCTCACCTACGATCGCGATGGCGCGCTCGGGTCGATGCGGACCGCGGACTACGCTTCGTCGCAGAGCGGCTGGTATCTGCAGGGCATCTACCAGTTCATGCCGTACTGGCGTGTGGGCCTGCGCTACGACCACCTCGATCCCGGGCACGTCGACTATGGCGCGAACGCCGCATTCCTGGCCACACCGTCGTTCAATCCGCAGCGGAGCTCGGTCATGTTCGACTACACGCCCTCGGAATTCAGCCGCATCCGCCTGCAGCTTGCGCAGGACCGGTCACGCGCCGGCGTGACCGACAACGAATTATTCCTGCAGTACATCCTGACCCTGGGCGCGCACGGTGCCCATCGTTTCTAGGGGAATGACCATGAGATCCTTGATGCAATCGGTCGTTATGCTCCTGGCTGCCGCTTGGGCCATCCCGGCGGCAGCGCTGAACGTGTTCGCCACCGTTCCCGAATGGGGCGCGCTCGCCACAGAGCTCGGCGGCGACAAGGTCACCGTATATACGGCCACCAACGCGCTGCAGGATCCGCATCACGTTGAAGCCAAGCCCAGCCTGATCGCGCGAGCGCGCAGCGCCGACCTGATCGTCGCGACCGGCGCCGAGCTCGAGATCGGCTGGCTGCCGCTGGTGCTGCAGCAGGCCGGCAACCCGAAGGTCCAACCGGGCCAGCCCGGCTATTTCGAGGCCGCGCCGTTTGTGATGTTGCTCGACAAGCCGGCGCGCCTCGACCGCGCGGAGGGCGACGTGCACGCGGCAGGCGATCCGCACATCCAGACCGACCCGCGCAACATCGCGCGCGTCGCGGGGCCGCTGGCGGCGAAGCTGGCAGAGGTCGATCCGGCCAACGCCGCTTATTACCAGGCCCGATACAAAGCGTTCGCGGAGCGCTGGAACGCCGCGACCGCGCGCTGGGAAAAGGAGGCGGCGCCGCTAAGAGGCGTCGCTGTTCTGGTCCAGCACAAGGCCTTTACCTACCTGATCGCATGGCTGGGCCTTAAGGAAGTCGCAGCACTCGAGCCCAAGCCGGGGATCGAGCCGACGACCGCGCATCTGTCCGAAGTGCTGGCGCTCACGCGGCAGCAGCCGGTCAGGATGGTCTTGCACGCCGCGTATCAAAGCGACCGCGCGTCACAGTGGATCGCCGAGCGCGCCAAGATCCGCGCAGTCGCGCTGCCGTTCACCGTCGGCGGCGACGATGCTGCCAAGGATCTGTTCGGGCTGTTCGACGATACGATCCAGCGCCTGCTCAAGGGGGCACGGTGAATCTCGGAGCCATCGAGCTGTCGATCCTGCTGCCGGCGCTCGCCGCCGGCCTGCTGGTGACCGCAACGCATGTGCCACTCGGCATGCAGGTTCTCGCACGCGGCATCGTGTTCATCGATCTTGCGATCGCGCAGATCGCCGGCTGCGGCGTGCTGCTCGCCGACCGCTTCGGCTTCGAGGCCGAAGGCATCGCCGTGCAGGTCGCGGCGCTGACCGCGGCGCTGGGTGGCGCGCTGCTGCTGACGTGGACCGAGCGCGTGTGGCCCGAGGTGCAGGAAGCGGTGATCGGCGTCGTGTTCGTTCTCGGTGCGACCGGCAGCGTTCTGCTGCTAGCGAGCAACGTGCACGGCAGCGAGCATCTGCGAGACTTGCTGGTCGGCCAGATCCTGTGGGCGCAGCCGTCGCGCCTCTTATGGGCCGCGCTGGTGTATGCGGCGATCCTGGTGCTGTGGTTCGGCTGGCGCGAGCGGCTGGGCCGCACCGGGTTTTATGTGCTGTTCGCCCTTGCTGTCACCGTCTCGGTGCAGCTGGTCGGCCTGTATCTGGTTTTCGCGACCCTGATCGTGCCGCCGCTGGCGACGCGAGCGATGCAGCGGCGGCGTCTGGCGAGCTCGTGGGCGATCGGCGCGGCGGGCTACGCCGTGGGTCTCGTGTTGTCGACCGCACTCGATCTGCCCAGCGGTCCAGTCATCGTCTGGATGCTGGTGGTGCTGGGTCTTGGCTGGCATGCCTGGTCGCGAGCAGCGGGATAATAACGGTGCGCCGCAGCGCAGCGCCTCAGATGCCACTCGTTGCGGGACAGCTAGGCGCCCGCGCCACATTCACCAAACCGCTAATAACCCAGTGAGCAATTAGGATGAGCGCAGTCTTGCTATCGCTAGGGACGTTCGTTTCTACCTTGGTCGGGGGCCTCTTCGCTCTCAAATTTCGCAGCCGGTTGCACTTCATCCTCAGTTTTACCGCCGGTGTGCTCTTGGGAGTAGTGAGTTTCGACATTCTTCCCGAGATATTTAGCGTCGCCCATGAAAGCGGCATTGACCCAGCCGGAGCGATGATCGCGCTCGTAATCGGGTTTCTTCTCTTTCACGGCCTCGAGAAGTTCATGCTGATTCATCACGCGCAGGAGGGAAGCTATTCTGCGCACTACCACCCGCAGGTCGGCATCCTGTCGTCACTGGCCCTGATTGGACACAGTTTCATGGACGGCGTCGCGATCGGCATAGCGTTTCAAGTCTCATCCGCGGTCGGCGTCATCGTGGCTATCGCGGTGATTGCGCATGATTTTTGCGATGGGTTGAATACGGTCAGCTTGATGCTGGTCCATAACAATACGCCGCGGCGTTCATTCACAATGCTCGTGTTGGACTCGCTCGCTCCGGTCCTGGGTGCGGCCTCGACGTTGGCCTTTCACGTTCCTGCCTTTGTCTTGGTGCTTTATTTGGGATTCTTCGCGGGGTTTTTGCTGTATATCGGCGCGTCCGACATTTTGCCCGAAGCCCATTCGCAGGCTCGACCTGGCGACGCTCTTGGACTCATCGGGCTTACTTGCTTGGGGGCGGCGTGCATATTCATTGCAGTTCGTGTCGCCGGGTAGAAAGCGGCGCCGGCGATTTCAGTGTGCAACGTTTCGCGGGAGATCGGCATTCGCTAATGTGGTTGCGCGTGGCGTTTGGTTGAGACACCTGCCGCGCGGTTGCGGGACTGAGTTTTCGGGCAAATATCGATCGTGACGAAACAGGAACGCCGCCGCCACTATTTACGCAGCGTCGCGATGCCGCGCTGCAGGCCGTCCAGCGTCAGTGGAAACATGCGCGGGCCAAGGAGCTCCTGCACGATCTGCGTCGATCGCGTGTATTGCCAGGTGCGCTCGGGCTCCGGGTTGAGCCAGATCGCATCGCGGTATGCGGCGATCAGCCGCGCGAGCCAGGCGGCGCCAGGCTCGTCGTTGGCATACTCGACGCTGCCTCCAGGCTGCACCAGCTCGTAAGGGCTCATCGCCGCATCGCCGACGAAGATCAGCTTCCAGTCGCGGCCGTACTTATGCAAGAGGTCGAAGGTCGCGATGCGCTCGTTGCGGCGCCGATGGTTGTCGCGCCAGACGTGATCGTAGACGCAGTTGTGGAAATAGAAATACTCGAGGTGCCTGAACTCGGATTTCGCGGCGGAAAAGAGCTCCTCGCAGACCCGGACATGCGGATCCATCGAGCCCCCGACGTCGAGGAACAGCAGCACCTTGACCCGGTTGCGGCGTTCCGGACGCATTTGAACATCCAGCCAGCCGGCGTTGCGCGCGGTGCGCTCGATCGTCGTGTCGAGATCGAACTCGTCGGGAACGCCCTGGCGAGCGAATCGCCGCAGCCGGCGCAACGCGACCTTGATGTTGCGCGTATTGATCTCGACCGAGTCGTCCAGGTTGCGGAACGTGCGCTCATCCCAGACCTTGATCGCGCTGCGGCTTCGACCGCCCTGCTGTCCGATGCGTATGCCCTCGGGGTTGTAGCCGTACGCGCCGAACGGGCTCGTGCCCGCGGTGCCGATCCATTTCGATCCGCCCTGGTGCCGGCCCCGCTGCTCGGCAAGCCGCTGGCGCAGCGTCTGCATCAGCTTGTCCCAGCCGCCGAGCGCTGCAACCATCGCCTTCTGCTCGTCGGTCAAATTGCCTTCGATCATCTTGCGCAGCCATGATTCCGGAACGTCCGCGTGAATGTCGAGCACCCCGTCGATGCCCTTAAAATATGCGCCGAACGCGAGATTGAAGCGGTCGTAGAGGGCCTCGTCCTTGACCAGGCAGGTCCGCGCCAGGAAATAGAAGTCGTCGATGCTGGTCGACACGACGTCGTGCTTCAGCGCATCGAGCAGCGTGAGGAACTCGCGCGTGCTGACCGGCAGCTTCGCCGACTTTAGATGCAGGAAAAAGTCGATCAGCATCGTATCACCGCCTCAGCGGCATGGCGCACCGATACGCGACTCGGAACATGCGGATCGTACCGGCGCCGGTTCGGGCCGACCTGCTACCGCGGCCGGTCGAGCAGAAAACCCAGATGTCGCCGCACTGCCGGCCATTCGCCGTCGATGATGCTGAAGACAACGGTGTCCCGCTTCGAGCCGTCGGGGAGCAGCTGATGGTTGCGCAGCACCGCGTCCTGCTTGGCACCCAGGCGCGCGATGGCTGCGCGCGAGGCCTGATTGAACCAGTGCGTGCGAAACTCCACCGCGATGCAACGCAGCGTTTCGAAGGCGTGCGTCAACAGCAGGAGCTTGCATTCGGTGTTGATCGCCGTGCGCTGGGCGCGCTTCGCATACCAGGTGTGCCCGATCTCGAGACGCCGGTTGGCCGCGTCGACGTTGAAATAGCGCGTGCAGCCGACGATGTCGCCGGTCGCGTTCTGGCGCACGGCAAACGGCATCGCTCCGAGCCGCTCGCGCATGTCGAGCGCGCGAGCAATGTAATCGCCCATCTTGTCCGGCGGCGACACCGTCGTGTACCACAGCCGCCAGAGTTCGCCGTCGGCTGCCGCACGCGCGAGGCCGGCCTCGTGGCCTGCCGCGAGCGGCTCGAGTGTCGCGTGCTCGCCTTTGAGCGTTACCGGCTCGATGAACGCCATCGCAGCGCTCCGCCCCTAGCGGCCCGTCCGCGCCATGAACGCAACGCGCTCGAACAGCTGGACGTCCTGCTCGTTCTTCAGCAGCGCGCCGTACAACGGCGGCACGATGATCTTCTTGTCGCTGCTGCGCAGCGCCTCGGGCGGAATGTCCTCGGCGAGCAGGAGCTTGAGCCAGTCGAGCAATTCGGAGGTCGACGGTTTTTTCTTCAGCCCCGGGATGTCGCGCAGATCGAAGAAGACTTCCAGTGCCTCCTGCAGCAAGGCCTTCTTCAGCCCCGGAAAATGGACGTCGACGATGCGCGCCATCGTCGACTTGTTGGGAAAGCGGATGTAATGAAAAAAACAGCGCCGGAGGAACGCGTCCGGCAGCTCTTTTTCGTTGTTGCTGGTGATGATGACCGTCGGGCGATGACGGGCACGTATCGTCGCCTGCGTCTCGTAGACATGAAACTCCATCCGGTCGAGCTCGCGCAAGAGATCGTTCGGAAACTCGATGTCGGCCTTGTCGACTTCGTCGATCAGCACGACCGCCGGTGCCTCCGAATCGAACGCCTGCCAGAGAACGCCCCGCTTGATGTAGTTGCCGATGTCGGCGACGCGCTCGTTGCCGATCTGCGAGTCGCGCAGCCGCGACACCGCATCGTATTCGTAAAGGCCCTGCTGTGCCTTGGTCGTCGACTTGACGTGCCACTGCAGCAACGGGCGGCCGAGCGCGCGCGCGACCTCCTCGGCGAGCATCGTCTTTCCCGTGCCGGGCTCTCCCTTGATCAGCAGCGGCCGCGCCAGCGTCACCGCGGCATTGACCGCGAGCATCAGGTCGGGCGTCGCGACGTAGGTGTCGGTACCTTCGAAACGCAGGCTTATTCCTTCGTCGGGCGCGATCGGCTGCATGGTCATCCTCCGATCCGATATTAGCTCACAAAGCGCTGCAGCAGCCAGAGCGAGACCATGCCGACGGCGATGGTCAGCATCGTGTTGCGCCAGCGCCACGCGACGATGCCGGCGATGAGCGCAGCGATCAGCTTGATGTTGCCGATGTCGAGGCGCAGCACACCCGGTGCGGCGAACACGATGGCGGGAACGACGATCGCGGTCAGCATGGCTGCCGGAACATGACGCAACGCGCGCGCCAGCAGCGGCGGCATCTCGCGGCGCGCGAACAGGGCGATGAACGACAGGCGCGCGGCGAAGTTGATCGCGCCGACGACGAAGATCAGCGCCCAGATCAGAAGTTGGCTAGTTCCCAGGATCGCGCTCCGCAGTCGCGCCACGGCCCGACATCCGGTCGGCGATGACACCGGCGGCGATGCCGGCCAGGCCGGCGCAAATCATCGACAGCCGCATCGGCATCGCGTCCAGCGCGATCGCCGCGACGGCCGACGTCACGAACACAATCAACGCGGCACGCCCGTGCAGCAGCGGCGCGAGCAGCGCGAGAAAACACAGCGGCACGACGAACTCGAGCTGCCACGACGCCGGAATGACGGCACCCGCCACAATGCCGGCGATCGTGGCGATCTGCCATGCGGCCCATAGCACGACACCGCCCCCCACGAAATACGACACGCTGCCGCGCAGGTCCGGCGACTCGCGGAACCTCTGTATGCTCGACGCGAACGCCTGATCGGTCAGCAGGAACGCGACCAGGTTGCGCCAGCGGTGATTGACTGGCTTGAGATAGGGTGCGAGCGCCGCGCTGTACATCAGAAAGCGCAGGCTGACGACAAAGCACGACAGGACGACCACGGCGAACGGCGCGCCTGCGGCGAGCAGCTGGGTGGCAATAATCTGTGCGGCGCCGCTGAAAATGATCATCGACATCGCAAGTGCGGACACGGGAGAAGCGCCCACGCTGATCGCACCGACGCCGCAGACGATGCCGAACGGGATCAGGCCGACGGTCATCGGCAGCATGTCGCGCGCACCATCAATGAACGCCGAACGGGAAAAGTGAGTGCGCATCGGGCTGGTGTCAGGCACTCCGAAAAGCGAAGGGCCTGCGGCCGACGATCGCGCTCCCGGCCGCAAGCCCTTCAGAGCATCGCGCCGATTATAGCGCAGCCGCGCGATAATAGCCGCACGCAAACCCGAACGAGGGACGACCAGATGGATCTGCCGATCAATCATTTCAAGCGCGCAATCGCATCCGGCCGGACGCCGCTCGGCGCGTGGCTCGGAAGCGGCGCACCGTCGACTGCCGAGGCGCTCGGCTGCGCCGGATTCGATTTCCTGGTCGTCGACATGGAGCACACGCCGATCGACACTCCGCAGATGATCGACATCCTGCGCGCGATCGCCGGAACGCAGGCGCAGGCGATCGTGCGCCCGCCGTGGAACGACATGGTGATGATCAAGCGCGCGCTCGATGCCGGCGCGCAATCCCTGCTGCTGCCGTTCGTGCAGAACGCCGACGAGGCGCGGCGAGCCGTCGCGTACACGCGCTATCCGCCGGAGGGCGTGCGCGGCGTCGCCGGCTCCCATCGCGGCAGCCGTTACGGCACCGTGGCCAATTACCACAAGCGCGCCAGCGAAGAGCTCTGCGTGATCGTGCAGATCGAGACGCTGCCTGCGCTCGGCAAGCTCCCCGAGATCGCCGTCGTCCCCGGCATCGATTCGATTTTCGTCGGACCGAGCGATCTGTCGGCGTCGATGGGTCATCTGGGCGACGTCACCCATCCGGCAGTGCAGGAGCATCTGGCGGCTGCCGCCAAAGCCTGCCGGCGCGCGGGCAAGCCGTCCGGTATCATCGGACCGACGCCGGAGATGGTGGCGCGCTTCATCGACTACGGCTACTCGTGGATTGCCATCGGCTCCGACATGGGGTTCATGGTCGGGCGCGCACAGGAGTATCTGTCCAGGTTTCGCCAGCCAAGCGCGGCGTCGGACAAGCCCCCGGTCCCTCGCTGAGACACCCGCGCCTGCGCGATGGTTTTCTTGTACGATGCACGTTCCGAAGCCAGCGGGATCCGTGATGGAATCGCCGTTCGAGTGCGTGCTCGACGCCAAGGCCAGTCTCGGTGAATGCCCGGTCTGGTCGATCGACGAGCAGGTACTGTACTGGGTCGACATCAATGCGCCGTCACTCAATCGCTTCCATCCCGAAAGCCGTGTCAATCTCGCCTGGCCGATGCCTTCGGCCATCGGCTCCTTTGCACTGCGCGCACAGGGCGGATTCGTCGCGGCGCTCCGTGACGGCATCTGGCTCATCGATCGCGCCGGGAGCCTGGGCGACCGCATGGCGGAAGCGCCCTACGATCCGGCGCACCACCGCTTCAACGATGGCCGCGCCGACGCGGCGGGGCGCTTCTGGGTCGGATCGATGAACGAGCGACGTGACGCAGCCAGCGGCGCGCTGTACTGCCTAGATGGCTATTTCACGCTGACCCAGGTTCTCGACGACATCATGATATCCAACGGCCTCGCCTGGAGCCCCGATGGGAGAACGCTCTATCACGCCGACACGCCGGTCCGCACTATCAGCGCCTATGCTTTCGACACCGCTACCGGAGGCATCAGCGGCAAGCGGGAATTCGCGCACTTCGACGGTGAAACCGAACGGCCCGATGGCGCGGCCGTCGACCGCGACGGCTGCTACTGGAGCGCGTTCTATCGGGGCGGGAAGATTGTGCGCCTGTCGCCGCGCGGCGAACGCCTCGACGAATACGCGCTACCGGCGATGTGCCCGACAATGTGCGCCTTCGGTGGACCGGACCTGCGCACGCTCTACGTGACGACCGCTCGCCAGCGGCGGGAGCCGGACGAGCTCGCGCGACTGCCGCAGTCGGGCGGTCTGTTTGCGATGCAGGTCGATACGCCGGGTTTGCCGGAGCCGAAATTCGCCGGCTGATGGCTTCTTCCGCTTGACGCGGAAAGCTGCCGATCCCGACGCTTTGAGACCCCTGGCCGGAACACCATGCGACTCGACAGCAGCGACTACCTTCGCATCGATGCCTCCAGCAGTCTCGGCGCATCGGCGTCGGGTGCCTCGTTCGCGACCTCGACCGGCGACATGCTCGAGATCGGCAGCTTCGGTCCGGGAATATTCCGTCTTCGCGTCGGCCCCAACACGCGACCCGACTATGGCCTGATCGCCGCCCGCGCGCAGCGCTGCGACGTCGCGCAGCCATCGCGCGGCATGTGGACGTTCGCGGCGGGTGATGGATCGCTCGAGGTCGTCGGAACGCCGCTGTCGCTCCGGCTGCTGCATGCCGGCAAGCCGGTGCTTACGTCGATCACCGACCGGACACGCGACGGGCGAACGCGCCTGCCGGCGATCGGCCGCGCGCGGCAGGGGCAGTCGTGGCTGGCCGCGTATGCTCTCGCTTCGGGCGAACCGGTCTATGGCCTGGGCGCACAGACGGGGACCTTGAGCAAGCGCGGGCAACTGGTGCGATCGCAGGTCGAGCGAGCCGACACTTCGCCGTCTCACTCGGGCGCGAGTGCGCCGTTCTGCTGGAGCCCGGGGCCCGGCGGCGGCGCCTGGGGCGTCTACGTGCACACGCCTTCGCGCGTCATGCACGGCATCGGTTATCCCGACTGGTCGCAGCGTTCGTATGGTCTGGTCGTCGACGACGAAGCGCTCGACTTGTTCCTGATCGCCGGGCGCGATCCGGCGCAGGTGCTCGAACGTTACACCGCGCTCACCGGCCGCGCGCCGGATGTGCCGCGATGGAGTCTGGGCGTCTGGATCGCGCGCGCGGATGACCGCAGCGCCGACGACACGGTCGCAGCCGCCACCGATTTGCGCGCGCGCCGCGTGCCTTGCGATGTTCTGATGCTCGATGGCGCCTCACCGTGGGATCCGTGGACCTGGTTCGACTTTCGATGGGACCCGCGACGGTACCCGCACCCGGCTGCCGCACTCGCCAGGATCAAGCAGCATGCGCTCAAGGTAGGCGTCTGTGAGCAGCCGTCGATATCGATTCACTCGCCGCTGTTTCATGAGCTGGCCGCCAGGCAGTACTTGCTGACCGACGGCCACGGCCGGCCGTACGAGCGCGCTGCCGACGCGGTGCCGGCCGACGCGCCCGCCGGCGCGCAGCCGGCACCGCCATCGGGCCTCATCGATTTTTCCAACCCGGCCGCGTACGCGTGGTGGCGCAACGCGCACGAAGCACTGTTCAAGGCCGGCGTCGACGTGATCGAGACCGATGGCGGCGACGGCGTCCCGGCCGACGCGATCGCATTCAATGGCGACGCGGGCGAGCGGCTCTCCAACGTCTATCCGTTGCTGTACAGCCGCTGCGTATTCGACGCTGCCGACAAGTTCGCGCCGCGGGACCAGGCGCCACCGCTGATCTGGAGCGGCGCCGGCTGGAGCGGCAGCCAACGCTATCCGGTGCAGGGCGGCGGCGAAATGCAAAGCGACTGGGAAGGTCTGGCGGCGAGCATCCGCGCCGCGCTGTCGAATGGCATGAGCGGTGTGCCGTATCACGGCGGCGAAGTCGGGGGCGGCTATGGCGCGGCGCCTGCATCGGCGGAGCTCTATCTGCGCTGGCTGCAGGCCGGCGTTTTCGCTTCGCACTTGAAGCTTCGCACCGGTGGCGAGCGCGCGCCGTGGGACCTCGACCCGGAGCAGGAAAAAATCGCGTTGCAGTGGCTGGAATTTCGCTACCGGCTGTTGCCCTACCTCGGGACGGTCGTCGCGCAGGCGGCCAGGACCGGCATGCCGGTGATGCGCGCGATGCCGCTCGCGTTCCCCGGCAACGCGCTGACCCGCGCCTACGACACGCAATTCCTGTGCGGCGACGCTTTGCTGGTCGCGCCGATTATAGGAGCGGGCGGTGAAGTCGACGTCGCGCTGCCACCGGGCGCATGGTACGACCTCGCGACCCGCCAGCGCGTGGCGGGCCGGCAGGTGATCCGCTACCGCGCGACGCTCGATCGATTTCCGGTGTTCGGGCGCGAAGGGTATGCGCTGCCGCTCGGCCCTGCAGTGCAGCACACTGGAGAGGTCGACCGTGAGCAGCCCCTGAATGCGCTCTGGGTGTTCGGCAAGCCTGCCCATGCGCTGGACGGATTCGGGCAGGCGAGCATTGCGCTATCCGCCGACGGCGCGACCGTCACGGGAGCTTCGAGCGTGCAGGTCGAAATCTTCGGCGACGCGACCGGCGTTCGCATCGACGTTCCGGCGTAAGGCGCGCAGCGATGACTGCGCCGACGATCGTCGTCACCATCGGCGAACCCGCCGGAATCGGTCCCGATCTCACCGTGCGCCTGGCCGAACGGGCGTGGCCGGCGCGGCTGGTGCTCGCCGGCGATTGCGAACTCCTGCGCGAGCGGGCGCGAAGGCTCGGCGCCGGCGTGCGCCTGGTGCCGTACCTGCGCGGCGGCGCCGCCACGCCCGGGGCGCTCGAAGTCGCGCATTTTCCCGTTGCGGTGCCGGTGCAGGCAGGACGGCTCGATCCGGCCAACGCCCGAACGGTGATCGCCTTGCTCGATGCCGCGATCATCGGGTGCCTGTCCGCCGAATTCGACGCGATGGTCACGGCGCCGGTGCAGAAAAGCGTCATCAACGACGCCGGCATCCACTTCACCGGCCACACCGAATTCCTCGCGCAGCGCACCGGCGCAGCCGCGGTCGTCATGCTGCTGGTGGGCGCCGCACCGTGGGGTTCGCTGCGCGTCGCGCTCGCGACCACGCATCTGCCGCTCGCCGCGGTTCCGGCGGCGATCACGCGCGATACGCTGACGCAGACGCTGCGCATCGTGGCCGCCGACCTCGAGCACAAGTTCGGCATCGTCAAGCCGCGCCTCGGCGTGTGCGGCCTCAACCCGCATGCCGGCGAAGGCGGCTACCTCGGCCGCGAGGAAATCGACGTCATCGCTCCGGTCCTTGCGGCGCTGCGCGCCGAAGGTCTCGATGTCGCCGGACCGCTGCCGGCAGACACGATCTTCGTTCCGGCGAAGGCGCGCGATTTCGATTGCATCGTCGCGATGTACCACGATCAGGGACTGCCGGTGCTCAAGCACGCGAGCTTCGGCCACGGCGTCAACGTGACGCTGGGTTTGCCGATCGTGCGCACGTCGGTCGACCACGGCACCGCCCTCGACCTGGCCGCCGACGGCGCGCTGGCCCGCGCCGCCGATCCGGGCTCGCTGTTCGCGGCCGTGGACCTGGCGATCGACCTCGCGGCGCGGGCTCGCGCGGCGGGACGCCGGCAATAGGCGCGCATCGCCCGCGCAAGAGATTCGGCCAGCATTTCCTGGCCGATCCGCATTACATCGCGCGCATCGTCGAGGCGATCGCACCGCGGCCGGGCGATCGCATCGTCGAGATCGGCCCAGGTCTGGGCGCCCTGACCCGGCCGCTGCTGGCGAAAGTCGGTCGCCTGACTGTCATCGAAATCGATCGCGATCTTGCCGCCGCGCTCGCTGCCGAATTTCCTCCGGAGCGGCTGGTGGTGCACGTTGCCGACGCGCTGAGCTTCGACTTCGCCGCGCTCGGCCGCGATGTTCGCGTCATCGGCAACCTGCCGTACAACATATCGTCGCCGCTGCTGTTTCATCTCGCCCAATTCGATGCCAATCTGCGCGACATCACCGTGATGCTGCAAAAGGAGGTCGTGCAGCGCATGGCCGCCGCGCCGGGGACACCCGACTATGGGCGTCTGTCGGTGATGCTCCAGGTCCAGTTCAGGGTCGAGCGGTTGTTCGTCGTCCCGGCCGGCGCGTTTCGGCCGCCGCCCAAAGTCGAGTCGGCGGTAGCTCGGCTGACCCCGCTCGGCTCGGCGCGGCCGGCGCTGTCCGACGCGGCGCTATTCGCGCAGCTGGTCGCCGCGGCATTCGGCCAGCGGCGCAAGACCCTGCGCAACGCGCTGAAGCCGTTCGCCGACGAAGCCGCGCTGGCGAGCGCCCGCATCGCGCCGGGCGCGCGCGGCGAGACGCTGGCGGTCGCCGATTTCGTGCGGCTCGCCAACATGCTCGCCTGAGGAATGGCGGATTGCGCTAACGGCCCCAGAGGCGATCCGGCCGCTGCGTAGGCGATGCGATCCGAAGCGTCTTCCGGCGCGAAGTCTCGCCGCGCGCGAGCGCGACATTTCGCAGCGGAACGCCGAACGCCTCGGCGAGAAAGCGCCGCAGCTCCTCGTTGGCTTTGCCTTCGACCGCCGGCGACGCGACACGGATCTTGAGCGCTCCGCCGTGCAAGCCCGCCACCTCGGTCCGTTTCGAGCCCGGCTGGGCGTGAATCGTCAGCATGACCGAGCCGTCGGCGTCGACGCGCCACCACGGCGGATCCTCAGCGGAAGAGCTGGCCAACCGTTTGCTCCAGCCATGCCAGCGGCAGCATCAGCACGAGTTGCGCGAGCACAATGACGATCAGCGGCGAAAGGTCGAGCGTTCCGCCGAGCGGCGGCACGACGCGACGTATCGGTGCGAGGAAACGAAACGTCAGCGCGTTCAGCACGCCGCCGAGCGGGCCGTCGGGTGCGACCCAGGACAACAGCGCCTGCAGGAACACCGCCACGATCAATATCCACAGCGCGGCCTTGAGCAACTCGACCATGGCCAGCACGGCCAGCGCGCCGGCAAGCGGGCCCGAAAGCGCGGCGCCGCCGAGCGCCGCCAGTGCGCCAAGCCACAACAGTTGCGCGAGCCAGGCGAAGACCAGCGACGCCCAGTCGAACCCTCCGAAGCCGGGCAACACCTTTCGCAGCGGCTTGACCGCCCAGTCGGTGAGTGCGGCGACCGCTTGCCCCAGCGGGTTGCGAAAGGGCGCGCGCAGCCACTGCATGAAAAAACGCAGCAGGGCCGAATACACGATCAGCGCGAACGCCGTGTTGAGCAGGAAGCGCAGTGCGTCGGTGAGCATGATCAGGAGGCGAGGTCGACGTCGAGGTGATGTCTGGTACCGATGGCGTGCAATGGCACCCCAGTCAGGTGCATCCGTTCCGCGCTGAACATCAGGGTTCGGATCCGAAACGCTCGCCCATCTCCCGGGCGCGCTCCGCCGCAGACTCGACCGCCGCAACGATGGCGGCCATCACGCCGGCTTCCTCCATCGCGCCGATCGCGCGCTCGGTCGTGCCACCCTTGGAGGTGACCTGCGCGCGCAAAAGCGCCGGCTCGGATTCGCTCTGCTCGGCCAGCCGCATCGATCCGCTGAACGTCGCGTAAGCCAGACGGCGGGCATCGGCCGGCGCAAACCCGAGCTCGCGTGCCGCCTGCTCGAGCGCTTCGAGAAAATAGAAGACGTAGGCCGGGCCGCTTCCCGACACGGCCGTAACGGCATCGAGCTCGTCCTCGCGCTCGCACCACAGCGTCGTCCCGACCGCCTCGAGGATGGATGCCGCGCGCGTCCGGCCCTCGGCATCGACGCCGGACAGCGCGTACAGACCGGCGATGCCGGCGCCGATGAGCGCAGGCGTATTGGGCATCGCCCGCACCAGGCGCCGGTAGCCCAGCAGCCAGCGCGACAGATCGGCCAGACGAATGCCCGCGGCGATCGTCACGACGACCTGCCGCTTGAGCAACGTCGCCAGCTCGCGTGCAACGCTGCGCACGTGCTGGGGCTTGACCGCGATCACGATCAGGTCGGCATGGCTGACCGCCGCGGCTTCGACGAAGGCAAAGGTCGCGACTCCGAAGCGTGCCGCGATGGTCGCGCGCGCGTCGGGACTGATCTCGACGACCGACAGCGCGTTCGACGCCTGACCGCGGGCGACCAGCCCGCCGATCAGCGCGCGCGCCATGTTGCCGCCGCCGATGAATGTGATATTCAAGTCGTCATCCTCGCAACTTCGCCGCAGCGTCCCGTCAACCGCTGCGATCAGTGTCGCCGTGGCCGCGCCTCACGCGCGCGGTCCGAACAGCGCGCTGCCGACGCGGATCAGCGTCGCGCCTTCGGCGATCGCCGCCTCGAGATCGGCCGACATGCCCATCGACAAGGTGTCGAGCATAAGCCCTTCGGCTCGCGCGGCGGCGAGGATTTCGCGCAACAGCCGGAACTGCGCGCGCTGGCACGACATCTCGGTCGTGGGCGCGGCGATGCCCATGAAGCCGCGCAACTTGAGCCGCGGCAGCGAGGCGACGTCGCGGGCGAGCGCAAGCGCATCCGGGGGCGGGACGCCGCTTTTGGTCGTCTCGGCGCTGATGTTGACCTGCACGCAAACGGCGAGCGGACCTTGTTGTGCGTCACGTGTAGCCGACAATCGTTCGGCGATGGCCAGGCGATCGACGCTTTCGACCCAGGCGAAATGCGCCGATGCGGCGCGCGCCTTGTTTCCCTGCAGCGGTCCGATCAGGTGCCATTCAATGCCCGAGAGATCGGCCAGCTGGCTCATCTTGGCCGCCGCCTCCTGCACATAGTTCTCACCGAAGGCGCGCTGACCCAGCGCATACAGGGCCCGGATGGCCTCGGACGGCACGCTCTTGCTGACCGCCAAGAGCCGGACGCTCGCCGGATCGCGGCCCGCGGCACGGGCCGCCTCTGCGATGCGCTGGCGCACGGCTTGCCACGCCTTCTCGTATAGGCTCATAATCGAATGACGTCGGCATAGCCAGTCCGGGCCAACGACCGACGGGGGCCGAAGCTGGCCGAAAGGCCAGGCGCGCACCGGGGCGCACACCGTACCTTTTGCGCGGCACCAGGGATTATAAATGGACATTGCCGAACTTCTCGCTTTCGCGGTCAAGAACAAGGCCTCCGACCTGCACCTGTCGGCCGGGCTGCCGCCGATGATCCGCGTCCACGGCGACATCCGGCGGATCAACCTGCCGCCGATGGAACATGAGGACGTGCACGCCATGGTGTACGACATCATGAGCGACGCGCAGCGGAAGACCTACGAAGAGATGCTCGAATGCGACTTTTCGTTCGGCATCCCCAACCTCGCGCGCTTCCGCGTCAACGCATTCAATCAGGAGCGCGGCGCCGCGGTCGCGTTCCGGACGATTCCATCCAAGGTGCTTTCGCTCGAGGAGCTGAACGCGCCCAAGGTATTCGCGGATCTGACCACGCGGCCGCGCGGGCTGATCCTGGTCACCGGTCCGACCGGTTCCGGCAAGTCGACAACGCTGGCCGCGATGATCAACCATGTCAACGAAAGCGAATACGGGCACATCCTCGCGATCGAGGACCCGATCGAATTCCTGCACGAATCCAAGAAATGCCTGATCAACCAGCGCGAGGTCGGGCCGCACACGCTGTCGTTTGCCAACGCGCTGCGCGCCGCGCTGCGCGAGGACCCGGACTACATCCTGGTCGGCGAGATGCGCGATCTGGAGACGATACGGCTTGCGCTGACCGCGGCCGAAACCGGCCACCTGGTCTTCGCCACACTGCACACCAGCTCGGCGGCGAAGACGATCGACCGCATCATCGACGTCTTCCCGGCGGCGGAAAAAGACATGGTGCGCTCGATGCTGTCGGAGTCGCTGGTCGCGGTGATATCGCAGACGCTGCTCAAGACCAAGGACCAGCAAGGCCGCATTGCCGCGCACGAGATCATGATCGGCACCCCGGCGATCCGGAACCTGATCCGCGAGAACAAAGTCGCGCAGATGTATTCGTCGATCCAGACCAGTCAGTCGGCAGGCATGCAGACACTGGACCAGTGCCTGACAGAGATGGTCCGCCGCAACCAGATCGCCCTGTCCGAAGCGCGGGCCCGTGCGGTCAACAAGGACCTGTTCGGCGGCTGACCGCCAAGCCGCGGTCGACGCAACGCAAAAGGAACGGCATGGAACGAGAAACAGCGACCAAGTTCATTCACGAACTCCTCGACTTGATGGTCAAGCAGAAGGGCTCGGACCTGTTCATCACCGCCGGCTTCCCGCCCGCGATCAAGGTCGACGGCAAGATCGCCCCGGTGTCGAAGACCGCGCTGACGCCGCAGCACACGATCGAGATCACGCGCAGCGTGATGAACGACAAGCAGGCGGCGGAGTTCGAGTCGACCAAGGAATGCAACTTCGCGATCAGTCCGCCGGGCATCGGCCGCTTCCGCTGCAACGCTTTCGTGCAGATGGGCCGCGTCGGGATGGCGATGCGCACGATCAACACGACGATTCCCACGTTCGACGAGCTGTCCCTGCCGCCGGTGCTCAAGGACGTGACGATGAGCAAGCGCGGCATCATGCTGTTCATCGGCGCCACCGGCGCCGGCAAGTCGACGTCGATGGCGGCGCTGCTCGGGTACCGCAACGAAAACAGCTATGGCCATATCATCACGATCGAGGATCCGATCGAGTTCGTGCACGAGCACAGGAACTGCATCATCACGCAGCGCGAAGTCGGGGTCGACACCGACGGTTGGCAGATCGCGCTGAAGAATTCGCTGCGCCAGGCGCCCGATGTCATCCTGATCGGCGAGGTGCGGGATCGCGAGACGATGGATTACGCGATCGCATTTGCCGAAACCGGGCATCTTTGCCTCGCCACGCTGCACGCCAACAGCACCAACCAGGCTCTCGACCGGATCATCAACTTCTTCCCGGAGGAGCGTCGCGCCCAGTTGCTGATGGACCTGTCGCTGAACATCCGCGCCTTCGTGGCGCAGCGGCTGATACCGCGCCGGGACGGCCGCGGGCGCGTGCCGGCAGTCGAGGTCATGCTGAATTCGCCGCTGATTTCCGATCTGGTGTTCAAGGGCGACGTCTCCGGCATCAAGGAAATCATGAAGAAGTCGCGCGAATTGGGCATGCAGACCTTCGACCAGGCGCTGTTCGACCTCTACGAGGGCGGACTCATCACCTACGAAGACGCGTTGCGCAACGCCGACTCGCTCAACGACCTGCGGCTGGAGATCAAGCTGCACGGCAAGGACGCCAAAAACCGCAACGTCATGGCGGGCATCGGCAACCTCGATATAGTCCAGTAGCCTTTTCACCCGGTTACCGGCGCCGATCTGCGCCCGGTGACCGGCATACGCATCTGCGCTGACACGGCCTACAATAGCGCCATGGCCGGCCTCGATCCACGCGCTGTTATTCCCACCGAGATCAAGCTCCACCAGTCGTCGCGGCTGCTGGAGCTGACGTTTGCCGACGGCAGCAGCTATCGCCTGCCCTACGAGTTCCTGCGCGTCTATTCGCCTTCGGCCGACGTGCGCGGGCACGGTCCCGGCCAGGAGACGCTGCAGGTCGGCAAGGCCCAGGTGACGATCACCGACGTCGAAGCGGTCGGCCATTATGCGATCCGGCCCAAATTTTCCGACGGTCACGATACCGGCATCTATTCGTGGGATTACCTGCACGAGCTCGGCCAACGACAGGAGCCGATGTGGCAGCAGTACCTGGAGCGCATGCGGGCGGCAGGCGCCAGCCGCGAGCCGGACGGCAACCCGCCGCCGCCGGCAGCCGCCGCGCATTCCTGCGGCCATCAACACTGAAGCGTACGCAGCGATGAGCGCCCCGACGCACTTCGGCTACGAAAAAGTGACGCCCGAGGAAAAGACCCGGCGCGTGAAGGGCGTGTTCGATTCGGTTGCGAGCCGATACGACCTGATGAACGACCTGATGTCGCTGGGACTGCATCGCGGCTGGAAGCGCTTTGCGATCGAGGCCTCGGGCGTTCGCACCGGCGCGCGCGTGCTCGATGTCGCCGGGGGCACCGCCGATCTCGCGCGGCTGTTCGCCGCGCGAGTCGGTCCGACCGGAAGCGTCGTGCTCACCGACATCAACGGGGCGATGCTCGCCGCGGGGCGCGATCGCATGTTGAACGAGGGCCGGCTGATGCCTGCCGTACAGTGCAACGCCGAGGCGCTGCCCTTCGCCGCGGCAAGCTTCGACTGTGTCAGCATCGCCTTCGGCCTGCGCAACGTCACGCGCAAGGAGGCGGCGCTGGCCGAGATGCGCCGCGTGCTGCGTCCCGGCGGCGTTGCGCTGGTCCTCGAGTTCAGCCACATCTGGGCGCCGCTTAAGTCCGCCTACGACTGGTACAGCTTCAACGTGCTGCCACGGCTGGGCAAGCTGGTCGCGGACGACGCGGCCAGCTATCGCTATCTTGCCGAGTCGATTCGCGTGCACCCGGACCAGCAGGAGCTCGGCGCGATGATGGAAAGCGCGGGGTTCGAACGAGTCGACTGGTTCAACTTGAGCGCGGGTGTGGTCGCCCTGCACCGCGGTTACGTTTTCTAACGGCCGCTCATGATGCCTGCCGCCGCTTTCGCCAATCGCGCGCTCGAGCGCGAGGATTGGGCGCACGAGCGGCTCGCCGCGCATGCCGGCCGAAAGCTCTCCATCGTCGTGGGACCTGCGGCGCTGAAGCTGGCGATCGACGACGACGGAAGGTTTGCTGACACCGGGGAAGCGACCGACCTTACGCTGACGATCCTCCCCTGGCGCGTGCCGGCGCTGCTGGCGCGTCCCGAGCGCTGGAGCGAGCTGATCGTCGCCTCAGGGGATGCGGCGCTCGCGTCGACGATCGGCGAACTGGCGCAGACCTTGCCCTGGTTCGTCGAGCGGTCGCTCGCGCGCGTTCTCGGTCCGATCATCGGCGCACAAGTTGCCGACGCCGGCCGGCGATTGCTCGCATGGCCCGTTTATGCGGCCGAGCGGGCCGGTTCGAGCTTCGCCAGTTATGCCAGCGACGAAGCGGGGCTGGTCACCGGTGCGCGTGCCGGCGGCGATTTTGCCGCCGAGGTCGCGGCGCTGGCGGCGCGGGTCGATGCCCTGGCCGAGCGCGTCGACCGTCTGGCCGAGCAGACACCGGCGAAGCGACGCTGACTAGGGCTCGAGTTTCACGGAATGCGGTGCGTGCCTCCGGTCACGGCGAGGAAGACCTCGCGCAGGAACATGCCGAGACACGCGACAATGGCGAGCATCGCGAGGATGAACAACACCGCCACGGCCTTCGATAGATCGACGGCCATCAGCGCGCCGACGAAGGCGCCGGCGACGACCAGGCAGATCAGCAGTCCGCCCAGCCCGGCCGCCAGCAGCGAAAAATAGATCAGGCGCACCCGCCGCGACAGCAACGCGAGTTCCGCGCGGTCCTCGTCGCTGCGCACTCCTGCGTGGTTGCGGACGCGACTGAGGATCAGCCGCCGACGGTCGATGCCGCGACCGAGCCGGATATTGAGCGCGTTGAT
Organism: uncultured beta proteobacterium; assembly: GCA_963828665.1. Taxonomy (GTDB): domain Bacteria; phylum Pseudomonadota; class Gammaproteobacteria; order Burkholderiales; family Casimicrobiaceae; genus PALSA-1003. Next base: position 114,602 of record CAWHFL010000013.1, on the reverse strand, counting down.
CAGGGTCGCGATCGCGGTGAGCAGAAATACCGGCGCCACGGCGAGCTGAATAACGTGGGTGATGTCGGTCAGATGCGTTTCCAGACGATGCCCTTCCCTGGCGGCCGCGAACGCGTAACTGCGAATCTACGCCGGCGCACCGGCCCCATCAATCGCTGCCCCGCCCTGCGGACAAGCGGGCAACGTCGCAGGATCGATAAAACACTTGTATTCATTTTCGAACCTGATGTAACGTTCGTTACATGACGCCTGCCGTACCGACGCCGATCGCCGCACCCGATGTTTTCAAGCGGATCCGACGCGATTTCGACGCGCTCACGCCCGAGCTCCAGCGCGCGGCGCGCTGGATCGCCGATCACCCGAGCGAAACCGGTCTGCTGTCGATGCGCCAGCAAGCCCGCGACGCGGGCGTGTCGGCCCCGACGATGCTGCGGCTCGCGCGAGCGCTGGGCTTTGCCGATTATGCGGGGCTGCGCCGGCCGTTCCAGGAAGCGATGGCCGGGCGATCGCTGCAATTCGGCCGCCGCGCATCGGCGCTGCAAGCCGCGCCCGAAGCCCGGCGCATCGACCGGCTGGCTCGGGAAATCGCGAGCTCGCAGATCGAAGACGTGAAATCGGTGCTCGCGCTCAATCCGGCAGCGCTGGTCGACGCCGTCGTCGGCGTCATCGCGGCCGCGCGGCGCGTCGGCTTTCTCGGCGTGCGCTCCAGCTTCGGCATCGCGTTTCAGTTCCGCTATGCCTACAACCTGATCGCCCGCAACGGCGTCCTGTTCGACGGCCTGGGCGGGACCGTGCATGATCAAGTCGACACGCTCGATCGGGGCGATGTGCTGATCGCGATCAGCCAATCGCCTTATTCGACGCCGACGGTCGAGGCGGTCGGCGCCGCGGCGGACCGCGGCGTTTCCGTCATCGCACTGACCGACAGCGTCGTCTCGCCGCTCGCCCGCCGCGCCACGCACGCGCTGCGCTATCGCGCCGACTCGGTGTCCTTTTTTCCGTCGATGATCGCGCCGCTGGCGCTGGTCGAGCTCCTGCTTGCGCGCCTCGCCGCCAAGGGCGGCAAGGCCGTGCTCGAGCGGCTGACCGAGGTCGAGCAGCGGCTGGCCGATCAGCGCGCCTACTGGGGCCCCGAGTCGGGGCGGGTCGGCGCATGAGCCGTCTGATGCATCGCAATCTGAACGCGGCGCCGCCGCTGGCCGCCGGCGGCCGCGGCGTACGCATCGTCGACAGCGCGGGCCATGAATACATCGATGCCTCGGGCGGCGCCGCGGTATCGTGCCTGGGGCATGGCCATCCGGAAGTGCTGGCCGCGATGCACCGACAGATCGATGCGCTGGCCTACGCGCATACCGGCTTTTTCTCCTCGGCCGTCGCCGAAGAGCTGGGCGACCACCTGATCGCGCACGCGCCGCCCGGGATGTCGCACGTCTACCTGGTTTCCGGCGGATCCGAAGCGATCGAGGCAGCGCTCAAGATGGCGCGGCAGTATTTCGTCGAGATCGGGCAGCCGCAGCGCAGGCATTTCATCGCGCGCCGACAGAGCTACCATGGCAACACGCTGGGTGCGCTTGCGGTGGGCGGCAACGAATGGCGGCGCCGGCAATTCGCGCCGCTCCTGATCGAGGTTGCGCATGTCTCACCCTGTTACGAGTATCGCGATCGCCGGCCCGACGAGTCCCACGATGCGTACGGCGCACGGCTGGCCTCGGAGCTCGAGCAGACGATCGCGAGCCTCGGGCCCGAAACCGTGATCGCCTTTTGCGTCGAGACGGTCGGCGGCGCGACCGCCGGCGCGATTCCGCCGGTTGCCGGGTACTTCCGGCGCGTGCGTGAGCTTTGCGATCGCCACGGCATCCTGTTGATCGCCGACGAAGTGATGTGCGGCATGGGCCGCACGGGTACGCTGCACGCCGTCGAGCAGGAGGGCATCGCGCCCGACCTGATGACGATAGCCAAGGGACTGGGCGGCGGCTATCAGCCGATCGGCGCCGTGCTCGCGCAACGCCATATCGTCGATGCGATCGCGCGAGGCAGCGGTTTTTTCCAACACGGCCATACCTATATCGGCCACCCGGTCGCCTGCGCGGCGGCGCTCGCGGTGCAAACAATCGTGCAGCGCGACGGCCTGCTTGCCGCGGTGCGCAGGCAGGGCGCGCAATTGCGCGACCGGCTCGATGCTGCGCTCGGCGCGCATCCCAATGTCGGCGACATCCGGGGCCGCGGCCTGCTGCTGGGCATCGAGCTGGTCGAAGATCGCGCCACCAAGCGTCCGTTCGATCCGGCGCTGCGGCTTCATGCGCGAATCAAGCTCGAGGCGATGTCCCGGGGATTGATGACCTATCCGATGGGCGGCACGATCGACGGCCGGCTGGGTGACCATGTGCTGCTTGCGCCGCCGTTCATCGTCGGCGATGATGACCTCGGCATCATCGTCGACCGGCTGGCCGAGTCAATCGATGCCGCGATCGCCACCGTGCAGCGAGCGGGCGCGCCCGCAGCGGTCCGATGAACTTCGCATTTCATATCGTTCGCGGACGGCAGTTCGTATCGCCGTTCCCAAGTCGTTAGTTCCAAGTCAACCTGAGGAGGAAACACCATGCAAGTTCGATATCGAAGCAAACCCGGCGCACTCGGTTCCATACGTGCGGGTCTGGCTCTTGCGCTGGCGTTTGGGTTATCGCTGACGCTTTCGCCGGCCGCATCGGCGCAGCAGAAGTTCGTCACCATCGGCACTGGCGGCATTACCGGCGTGTATTACGCCGTCGGCGGTGCCATCTGTCGTCTGGTCAACAAGGATCGCGCCAAGACCGGGCTGCGCTGCTCGGTCGAGTCGACCGGGGGATCGGTCTACAACGTCAACACGATCAAGGCCGGCGAGCTCGACTTCGGCATGACGCAATCCGACGTCCAGTACCAGGATTACAACGGAACCGCGCCGTTCAAGGAGGCGGACAAGGATCTGCGCGCCGTGTTCTCGGTGCATCCCGAGCCGTTCACCGTCGTGGCGCGCAAGGAAGCCAACATCAAGACCTTCGCCGACTTCAAGGGCAAGCGCTTCAACGTCGGCAATCCGGGCTCCGGGACGCGCTCGGCGATGGAAGAGCTGCTCGCGGCAATGAACATGAAGATGTCCGATTTCTCACTCGCTTCGGAGCTCAAGGCCGACGAGCACGGGCCGGCGCTGTGCGACAACAAGATCGACGGCTTCTTCTACGGCGTTGGGCACCCTTCGGCCAACATCCAGGATCCGACGACGACCTGCGGCGCCAAGCTGGTCTCGCTCACCGGTCCCGCCGTCGACGATCTGGTCAAAAAGCATCCGTACTACGCGTATGCGACGATTCCCGGCGGCATGTACGCCAACAACCCGGAACCGACGAAGACCTATGGCGTGCTGGCGACGATGGTTACGTCGGCCAAGGTGCCGGCCGACGTCGTTTACGCGATCACCAAGGCAGTGTTCGACAATCTGGACGAATTCAAGAAGCTGCATCCGGCATTCGCCAATCTCGACGCGGCGCACATGATCAAGGACGGGTTGTCGGCGCCGTTGCATGAGGGCGCGGCTCGCTATTACCGTGAAAAGGGCTGGATCAAGTAGGCCCGGGAGGCTTGCGTGAGCCGCAAGGTCGATCCTCACACGCTGGTTCAAGAAGCCGACCTCGGAGGGCGCATGCCCACCGGGGCGGCTCGGCGCGTCCTGGCCTGGACGTGCATTGCCTGGTCGCTACTGCAGCTCTGGTACGCATCGCCGCTGCCATTCGTCTTCAACATTTTCAATCTCAACTCGACAGAGATGCGATCGCTGCATCTTGGCCTCGGGCTGTTTCTCGCCTATCTCGCGTATCCCTTCGCCAAGCGCTCGCCTCGCGATCGCATCCCACTGCAGGACTGGGCATTGGCGGGGGTGGCCGCGTTCTGCGGCGCCTATCTGTTCCTGTTCTATACCGAGATCTCGACGCGACCCGGCCAGCCGACCCCGCTCGACATCGCGGCTGCGGTACTTGGCGTGCTGCTTCTGCTGGAAGCGACAAGGCGCGTCGTCGGCCCGCCGCTCGCGATCATCGCGCTGCTGATGCTCGGTTACGCATTCGCCGGGCCGTACATGCCCGAGATGATCGCGCACAAGGGGGTTTCGCTGAGCAAGGCCGTTTCGCACTACTGGCTGACGACCGAGGGGGTGTTCGGCGTTGCTCTGGGAGTATCGGCAAGCTATATCTTCCTTTTCGTGCTGTTCGGCTCGCTGCTGGAAAAAGCTGGCGCCGGCAACTATTTCATCAAGGTCGCGTTTTCGCTGCTCGGCCACATGCGGGGCGGACCAGCGAAGGCTGCGGTGGTCTCGTCGGGCTTGATGGGCATGATTTCCGGCTCGTCGGTCGCCAATGTCGTGACCTGCGGCACGTTCACGATTCCTCTGATGAAGCGCGTCGGCTACAGCGCGGCAAAGGCAGGCGCGATCGAGGTCGCTGCGGGCGTTGATGGCCAGATCATGCCGCCGGTGATGGGCGCGGCGGCATTCCTGATGGCCGAGTACGTCGGCGTGCCCTATTCGGAGATCGTCAAGAACGCGTTCCTGCCGGCGATAATTTCGTACATCGCCCTGTTCTACATTGTGCATCTGGAGGCATGCAAGGCCGGCATCGCGGGCATTGCACGCGGGGCCGACGTGCCGCCGATGAGGCGATTGCTCCACGTACTGCTGACCCTTGCCGGCGCAGTCGTGCTGGCCAACGTCGTTTACTACGCGCTGGGCTGGATCAAGACGATCGCCGGCGACGCAGCGATCTGGGTCATCCTTCCGCTTATCGCGGTCGCCTATCTGCTGATACTGCGCCAGGTCGCGGCCGAGCCCGACCTTACGATCGACGATCCCAATTCGCCGGTGATCGCGTTGCCGCCGCTCAAAGAGACCCTGCTCGCCGGGTTGCACTATCTGCTTCCGGTCGTGCTCCTGATCTGGGCGCTGCTGGTGGAGAACCTCTCTCCCGGTCTGTCGGCGTTCTATGCGTCGGTATTCCTCGTGCTGATCCTGCTGACGCAAAAACCGCTGCTTGCGTTTTTTCGCGGGCAGGCGCTGTCGTTCGCGGTTTATCGCGCGGGGTGGGACGACCTGGTCGATGGTCTCGAGCGCGGCGCGCGCAACATGATCGGCATCGCGCTCGCCACGGCGGCCGCGGGCATCATCGTCGGCACGGTTTCGCTTACGGGACTGGGCCTGGTGATGACCGAAATCGTCGAGACTATTTCGGCCGGCAATATCATGGCGATGCTCTTTCTGGTCGCGTTCATCTGCCTCGTGCTCGGCATGGGCATGCCGACGACCGCGAGTTACATCGTCGTGTCGACGCTGATGGCCCCGGTGGTGGTCGAGCTAGGTGCGCAATCGGGGCTGGTTGTACCGCTGGTCGCAGTGCACATGTTCGTCTTCTATTTCGGCCTGATGGCGGATGTCACGCCACCGGTCGGGCTGGCATCCTTCGCTGCCGCGGCAATCTCGCGCGCCGATCCCATCCGTACCGGCATCACCGCGTTCTGGTACAGCATCCGGACCGCGATACTTCCGTTCATGTTCATCTTCAATCCGCAATTGCTGATGATAGGTGTCGACTCGATTCCGCAGCTCGTGGTGGTCGTCGCCGGCGCGGTCATCGCGATGCTCGTCTTCGCCGCCGCAACGCAGGGTTGGTTCCTCACCCGCAGCCGCTGGTACGAGTCGGCGCTGCTGCTGCTCGTCACGTTCACGCTGCTGCGCCCGGGCTTCTGGCTCGATCTCGCCTTCGCGCGATACCAGTTAGAACCGTCACAGAAACTCACGGAGCTCGCCACGGCAGCGCCTCCAGGCGCCGGCTTGCGCGTGGTGATCGAGGGCACGACGCTCGAGGGCAAGGACGTGCACAAGACCGTCCTGCTGCCACTCGGTACAGAAGGAAGCGGGGCGCAACGCATTGCCAAGGCGGGCTTGAGCACGATGGCATTGCCGACGGGGGTGCAGATCATGGCGGTTGCTCTGCATAGTGCGGCGGACAAGGCGGGTTTCGAGCAGGGCTTCACGGTCAAGGGCGTCGAAACCGAGCGGGCGCGCCCCGCCAAGGAGTGGCTGTTCGCGCCTGCGCTGCTGCTGCTCGCCGGCGTCATGTTCCTGCAGCTCAGGCGCCGCGTACCGCACAAGTTGCGCGCGCTCCGTCCAGCGGGCTGAGGGCAGCGGCCGCAGCACGCGCGCCGGACAGTCGCGTCCGGCCCGCCGGCACGCCGGCGACACGATCCCTTACAATCGGCGCCATGCGCTCGCTCCGGCTCGTCAAGATAGTGCTCGTCGCGCTCAAGTACGGGCTCGACGAGTTCCTGCTCGGGCACGAGCGCTTTCATTGGCTGCGGCCTACGGCGCGGGCGGTGACCTTCTGGCGCGACGTCTCGGCACCGCGCGCCGAGCGGTTGCGGCTCGCGCTGCAGGATCTCGGTCCGATCTTCGTCAAGTTCGGGCAGATGCTGTCGACCCGGCGCGATTTGCTGCCGACCGACATCGCCGACGAGCTGGCCAAGCTGCAGGATCAGGTGCCGCCGTTTCCTTCGGAGCAGGTGATGGCGACCCTCGAGCGCGTCTACGCGAAGCCGGTCGATCAACTGTTCAGATCGTTCGAACGTGCTCCGGTCGCCAGCGCGTCGGTCGCACAGGTTCACCTGGCCGAGCTGCCCGATGGGACGCCGGCCGCAGTCAAGATCCTGCGACCCGATATCGCCACGACGATCGACAAGGATCTCGGCTTGATGCAGATGGGCGCGGCCATGGTCGAGAAGCTGTGGTCGGACGGCAAGCGGCTCAAGCCGCGCGCGGTCGTCGCCGAGTTCGAACGCACGATCCACGACGAGCTCGATCTTTCCCGCGAGGCGGCCAACTGCTCGCAGCTTCGCCGCAATTTCGCGCGTTCGCCGCTGCTGCTCGTGCCCGAGGTCTACTGGGACTGGTGCAACAGCGAAGTCATGGTCATGCAGCGCATGGAGGGAACGCCGATCAGCCAGAGGGCGCGCCTGGTCGAGCAGGGCATCGACATCAAGCGACTGGCGCGCGCCGGCGTCGAGATTTTCTTTACCCAGGTCTTTCGCGACGGCTTCTTTCACGCCGACATGCATCCGGGCAACATCTTCGTCGCCGTCGACGCGGCGAACCGGGGCAAGTACATCGCGCTGGACTTCGGCATCATGGGCACGCTGTCCGAGCAGGACAAAAGCTACCTCGCGCAGAATTTCCTGGCGTTTTTTCGCCGCGATTACCGGCGTGTCGCCACTGCCCACATCGAGTCGGGCTGGGTGCCGCCGGACACGCGCGTCGACGAGCTGGAAAGCGAAATCCGGGTCGTCTGCGAGCCGATCTTCGACCGCCCGCTGAAGGAGATTTCACTGGGCCGGATTCTGGTGCAGCTATTCAAGGCGTCACGCCGGTTCAATGTCGAGATCCAGCCTCAGCTCGTGCTGCTGCAGAAGACGCTGCTCAATGTCGAGGGCCTGGGCCGGGAGCTCGATCCGGATCTCGATCTCTGGGTGACGGCCAAGCCGTTTCTGGAGCGCTGGATGCACGACCAGATCGGCTGGCGGGCGGTCGAGCGGCGCCTGCGCGACGAAGCGCCGTTCCTCGCGACGGCCCTGCCGCTGCTGCCGCGATTGCTTTACCAGCGACTCGCCAGCGCGCCGGCGGCGTCGGAGACGGCGATCCGCGAATTCGCCGCGGCTCAGCGCGTGCGCAATCGCTGGCTGGCGGTCATCACGCTGCTTATCGCCGCGGCCGCGGCGGCGCTGATCTGGCGCGTTTGGTGAGCGGCAGTAATTGCCCACGCAGCCTGCTGGAAATACCGGCGCCGGACCCCAACGATGTAGCAGCGGGCCGCGACCCCGCGCGGCTTACTTCGGAGCTGCCTTTTCCGGGACGTTGCCTGCCGCAGCCTTATACCGCTCGCAGCCTGAACCGGTAGATTCGCGAACGGCCTTACCTTGTGCCTTCGCGCGGGCCAGCATTTCGGCATCGTGTGTCTTCCTGAAGGACTCGCATTCGTCGAACGTCTTGAAGCTCTTCAACTTCGTGCGATATGCGGTGCGTTCGTCCGTGGTCATCAAGCTGCCGGGGGCCGGCAGCTTTTCGGAGCGCGACTTGCTACGCGACCTGGTGCCCGGCTTGGCATCGCCCGTGCCGGATTGACTCGCCTTCCTCTTGGCCATTGCCGCTCGTCTCTTGGCTGCCCGGTCGGCCTCGGCCTGGACCGCCGCGCCCCTGGTGCCGACATCCTTGGCCGTTGCGGGCTTCGCCGGAGCCGCCTCCTTTGTCGCAGGTTTAGTGGCAGGCTCAGCGGGGGCCGTGGATTGCGCCAGCGCACTCCCAGCGGCGAACAGCGCCGCAATAGCAACTATCAGATATTTCATCGTTGTCTCACCATCGTCATGAAAGGAGTAAAAGGCTATTTTGCCCGAATAGGAACCTGTCTGACTGGCCCCACTGTAGTTTCGTTCCACACCAGGGCTACATCCGGCTGCTTCCGAACCAGACGCTCCAGCGCTCGCCTTTGCGCCGCCGTGCGCACACATCCTTGCAGCGTGACGAACTTTCGCATCGTCGTTACCCAGATGCTCGCATCGCGAAAGCGCGCATTATCGCGTATCGCGGCCACGACCCGCGCGTTGATGTCCGGGTCGCGCTTGTAGGCGCCCCCGCACTCGCAAGTTCGGGCCAGACAGCAGGATGTTCCGCGCTCGGCACGCTCGTGTGCCTGTGTCCGCATCTGCTGAAGGGTCAGCGTCGGCGGCGGCACGACCGGGCACGTGGCAAATCCCGCCGTTGCCTGCTCGAATGGGTCGAGCTGATAGCTGTCGGCGACTACGGGCTCCGGAATCGCCGCAGCTGCCGCAACAAGCAAAGCGAGCCATCGCATCGCGTCCATTCGCATCCGTTTCCATTGTCGCCGATCAACGTCCACCGGCGACGATCGGTTGACGTCGACGACAAGCGCTCGGCGCGGCGATTCCGGCCGAAAGGGCTCATTTTGCTACAATCCTCCATCTTCTGAACCGGCCGACTCCGTCCGCAATGGCGCTGCTTGAAATCCAGAACGTGACGCGCCGGTTCGGCGAGTTCACGGCGGTCGACGGCGTCAGCATCGACATCCAGGCCGGCGAGTTCTTCACGCTGCTGGGGCCGTCCGGCTGCGGCAAGACGACGCTGCTGCGCATGATCGCAGGATTCGACCTGCCCGATGGCGGCCGCATCGTGCTCAACGGCCAGGACCTGGCCGACCAGCCGCCCGAGGGGCGCCCGGTACGCACCGTCTTCCAGAGCTACGCGCTGTTTCCGCACATGACGGTTGAAGGCAACATCGCGTTTCCGCTGCAGATGGCGAAGATGCCGGCGGCGGCGATTCCCGGCAAGATCCAGGACGCGCTCGAGGATGTGCGCCTGACCGGCTTCGGCAAGCGCTATCCGCACGAGCTTTCCGGCGGCCAGAAGCAGCGGGTCGCCATCGGCCGCGCGTTGGTCACCCATCCGACGGTTCTGTTACTCGACGAGCCGCTCGCCGCGCTCGACGCCAAATTGCGCGAGGAAATGCAGATCGAGCTGATCAATCTGCAAAAGGAAGTCGGCATCACCTTTGTCTACGTGACGCACGATCAGACTGAGGCACTCGCGCTGTCGCACCGGATCGCCGTGATGAACAAGGGCCGCGTCGAGCAGATCGACGAGCCCTCGCGCATCTACAGCTTTCCGACGTCGCGTTTCGTCGCCGACTTCATCGGGACCTGCAACCTGCTCGAGGGATCGATTGCCTCGAGGTCGGACGGCATCGTCGCGATCGAGGTCGAAGGACTGGGCACCGTGCGCGCGGCGGCCGCGGCAACGTCCGCAACCGTTGCAGGCACGATAGCCTTGCGGCCGGAAAAGATCCGCGTACAGGCAGCCGCCGCGACGACGGACGCCGATCGGCTGGACAATCGCTTTCGCGGCACCGTCACCGAGTACCTCTACCTGGGCGATGTGACCGTATACATCGTCGCCACGCCGAGCGGCCGCAAGCTCGAAACCCTGCTCGCGAACTCGGGCGCGGGACGCACGAAGTTCTTCGAGGTCGGCGATGCGGTCGAAGTGAGCTGGCCGGTCGAAGCCGGCCACTTCATCGGGCAGTGAGCTCGACTTGACGACCCTGGTCCGATGAGCAAACACGCCCTTTCGATGCAGGCACGATCGCGGCTGGGCCGATGGCTGGTCAGCGGACCGCCGGTCCTCTATCTGCTGATCTTTTTTGCGGCGCCGGCGCTGATCATGGTGCTCGCCTCGTTTCGCACACCGGGGGATTTCGGCGGCCTCGCGCCGCTGGTCGAGGATGGCAAGCTGGATCTCAACCTGGAGAGCTACGCCCGGTTTTTCACCGAATCTGTCTACGCACAGATTTTCGTCAAGTCGGTCTGGTACGCGCTATTGACGACGCTGTTCTGCCTGCTGCTCGCCTATCCGCTGGCCGCGCTGATCGCCCGCAGCGGAAAAAAACACCGCGACCTGCTGCTGCTGCTGGTGATCCTGCCGTTCTGGAGCAATTTCCTGATCCGCATCTACGCCTGGATGATCATCCTGGGCCCCAATGCGGCGCTGGCCAGGACCGTCAACGGCGTGCTGGGCTGGTTCGGGCACGAGCCGGTGCCCTTGCTGTTCAGCTCGTTCGCGGTGCTCGTCTGCCTGGTCTACGTTCATTTGCCGTTCATGGTGCTGCCGCTGTACGCCAACCTGGAAAAGCACGACCGGGCGCTGCTCGACGCCGCGCAGGATCTGGGCGCCGACACTTGGCAGCGGTTCTGGCGCATCACCTTTCCGTTGTCGCTGCCGGGCGTCTATGCCGGCGCGGCGCTGGTGTTCATTCCGGCGCTGGGCATCTTCGCGATTCCGGACATTCTCGGCGGTCCCGAAGACAGCCTGATCGGCAACGTCATCAAGCAGCAGTTCCTCGAGACGCGCGACTGGCCTTTCGGCAGCGTGCTGTCTATCGTGCTGACCGTCGCCGCGCTCGCGCTCGCCGGCGCCGCGGCGTGGGTCGGCCGCCGCAGCCTGGGAACGCCGTCCAGCACGGAGCCCGCGCATGCGTAAGCGTCCGGTCGGCCTGTGGGCGGCGGCGCTGCTCGGCTACGCGTTCCTGTATGTGCCGCTGTTCATCGTGGTCGTGTACTCGTTCAATGACTCGCGGCTGAACGCCGAGTGGGTAGGTTTCACCTTCGACTGGTACGACAAGCTGTTTCACAACCAGGACATGCTGCTCGCCGCCGGCAATTCGCTGCTGATCGGATTGACCGCGAGCGCCGTTTCAACGGTTCTCGGGACGATGGCGGGACTGGCGATGTACCGCTACCGGCCCCGCCTGTTGTCGATCCTGGTGCTCGCGCCGATCGCGATTCCCGAGATCCTCATGGGCGTCTCGCTGCTGATCTTTTTCGTGCTGCTCAACCTCACGCTGGGACTGGTCTCGGTGGCGCTGGCCCACATCGCGTTCTGCATCGGCTTCGTCGCCATCGTCGTGCGCTCGCGACTGGCCGGAATGGACGAGAGCCTGACCGAGGCCGCGCGCGACTGCGGCGCCTCGCCGCTGAACGCCTTTCGCTATGTCACGCTCCCGCTTATCATGCCGGGCGTGATCGCCGGAGCGCTGATGGCGTTCACGCTGTCGATCGACGACTTCGTCATCACTTTTTTCACTGCCGGCGCCGGAACCGTGACCTTGCCCTTGCAGATCTACTCGATGATCAAGATCGCCGTCACACCCGAAGTCAATGCGGTGTCGACGCTGTTGATGCTGCTGACGTTGGCGCTCATCATCATCGCGTCGAAACTGTCGCCGAGCCTGCTCGGCACGGAAGAGGAGAACGCATGAAAAAGCTCGTATCGATGCTTGCCGCGACGATGATCGCCCTGCCGGCGGCCGCCGCAGGTGATCAGTTCCACCTGTACAACTGGAACAACTACATCGCTCCGGAGACGATCAAGCGCTTCGAGGCTTCGTGCAAGTGCGAAGTCGTGCAGACCTACTATTCAGACAACGAGGAACTGCTGGCCAAGCTCGCCGCCGGCGCCAAAGGCTACGACATGCTGGTGCCGACCAGCAACGCGGTGCAGGCGCTGATCAAGGGCGCGCAGTTGAAGCCGCTGGACAAGTCGCAGCTGCCGAACCTTAAGAACATCAATCCGATTTATCTGAACACGCCGTTCGATCCCGGCAACAAGTATTCGGTGCCGTATGCGATGTCGACGACGATCATCGGCTACAACGACGTCAAGATGAAGGAGCTCGGGCTGCCGACCGATACCTGGGCGGTGATCTTCGACCCGAAATACCTGGAGAAGGTCAAAGGCCGCGTTACGGTGCTCGACAGCTCCGGCGAGCTCTTCGCCGCGGCGTTCAAATATCTTGGCTACTCGGCCAACGACGTCGACCCGAAGCACTGGGACGAGGCGGCGGCGCTGATCAAGAAGGCCAAACCGTACTGGGCGGCGTTCAACGCCTCGTCGTACATCAAGGAGCTGACGGTCGGCAATATCTGGCTGGTTCACGGATACTCGAACGACATCTTCCAGGCGAATCTCGATGCGCAGGCGGCCAAGCGGCCGTTTCACATTTTGCAAGGCATGCCGAGGGAAGGCGCGGTGCTCGCGGTCGATAACATGGTCATCCACAAGGATGCGCCGCGGCCGGATCTCGCACTCAAATTCATGAACTTCATGCTCGAAGGGAAGAATTCCTCCGAGCTGACCAACCTGATCGGCTCCGGCAATCCGAATCTCGATGCGGTCAAGTACATCAAGCCCGAGATCCTGAAGAATCCTGCGATCTTTCCGGACAAGGCCGTTGAAGCCAAGCTCGAGCAGCTGAAGGAGCTCACGTCGGCCCAGCGACGCCTGCGAAACCGGCTGTGGACCGAAATCAAGGCCGGACGCTGAGCGACCCGCGCAGCGATGCTCTTACGCTGCGACTGCTCACCGGCCACGCAGCGGAAATGGCGGCGCTGCAGAACGTATTGGAGGCGGCTCCGGTATATTTTCAGATCGTCGACGGCGTCCCACCGGGTCCCGCCGAAGCGCAGAGCCTTTTTACCGCCTTGCCGCCGGGCAAGGGCTACGACGACAAATTCGTCTGGGGTTTTTATTCGGGCAAGGCAATGATCGGTTGCGCCGACGTGATCCGCGGTTATCCCACGCCGGACAGGGCGGTCATCGGATTGCTGCTGCTGGCCGAACCGTGGCAGCGGCGCGGGTTGGGCCGCGCCTTCGCGACGCTGGTCGAACAGGCGATTGCCGGATGGAGCACGATCGCGCAACTTCGCATCGGCGTCGCGCTGGCCAATTCGCGCGCGCGCGGCTTCTGGCAACGCATGGGCTACGTCGAAACCGGCGAAGTAAAGCTGTCCGACCCGGGACAGGTGCCGGTAGCGGTGCTCGAAAAACCGCTGCAGCGGACGCTGCGCGCGTGAGCGACGTCGTCGTCAAGGCGCTGGCACCGTCGCTCGCGGGCGACTTTCTGCGCTTTTTCGATCATGAGAAGGGACCGGCATTCGCTGACAACGCCGAATGGGCGAAATGCTACTGCCACTTCTACGAGGTGCCGGTCGCGATCGAATGGCCATCGTTGTCGGCGGCGCAGAACCGCGTCGCAATGCAGGCGCGAATCGAAGTCGGGGAAATGGAAGGCTTCCTGGCCTTTGCCGGCAGCGAACCCATCGGATGGCTGAACGCCCAGCCGCGCCATAAGCTGCCGCATTGCTTCGACCGCATGCGCGTGCCTGCGACGCCGTTGCCGTGCGCGGCGTACGAAGCCGCGGTCGTCGTCTGCTTCATTATTGCGCCAGCGTGGCGCCGACGAGGGGTCTCGCGCATCTTGCTGGCCGAGGCCCTGTCCTCCCTTGCCGCACGCGGCCTCAAGCTGGTCGACGCGTTCCCGTTCAAGTCAGGTGGCAGCGAGCGCGCCGCCGACCATTACCACGGCGCGCTGTCGACGTTTACTGCCGCCGGTTTCGCACCGCTGGCCGAAACCGACTCGGTAACCGTCGTACGCAAGTTTCTGCGCTGAACGGGGCTGGAGTGCCGTCCGCTTCGCGTCCCTCCCGGCTGCCCGATTATTTTGCGGCGCTGTACGCGCTGCTGATCGTTTACGCGAGCCTCGAATCGTTTTCGGGCTGGATGGCGCCGATACCGGGCACGCCCTTTTTTCTGTTCGCGCCATGGCCGCCCCGGTTCACCCGCTTCGACATCGTGGTCAATCTTATCGCCTATGCGCCACTCGGATTTTTCGCCGCACTTTCGGGCCGCCGCGCAGCGCTTGTGCGTCTGGCGGCAGCGACCGGAGCCGGCCTGTTGCTTTCGTTCGCGATGGAGACGCTGCAGATGTTCGTTCCGACCCGCGACGCCAGCGCGATGGACCTGGTCTGCAATACCGCGGGCGCGAGTCTCGGCGGCCTGTCCGCGATCGCCTTCGATCGCACGCCCGGACTGCGCGCGAGCGTGTCCGCCTGGCGCCGCCGCGTGTTTGTCGACGGGCGCGGCGCCGACCTCGGTCTCGCCCTGCTGGCGATCTGGCTGCTTGCGCAATTGAACCCCGGCATCCCGCTGTTTGCGGCGACGTTCGATCCCTCGCTCGAGCTCACCCGCGACCTCGCGGGCACGCTATTGCAGGCGGCGGAGAGCGCGTTCAATGTGATCGGCGTCGGACTCTTTCTCGCGCTGCTGCTGCGCCAGCGGCGGTTTGTCGGCGGCGCGGTGCTGCTGCTGATCGGCGTCGCGCTGATGCTCAAGGGCGCGGCCGCAAGCGTGCTGATGCGGCAATCGGTGCTGGAAACATGGATCAAGCCGGGCGTGTCGCTGGGTGTGGCCGTAGGGGCGCTGGTGCTGCTGCTGGCGGTCTGGTTGCCGCGGCCGGCGCGGACGACGCTCTGCGCGGTCGCGCTGCTCGCCTCGCTGGTCGCGCCGCTGCTGGCACCCGACATGTGGCGTGCGCGCGCGCCGCTCGCTCTATTCGACTGGCGCTACGGGCAACTGCTCAATTTCAACGGACTGACGCACGCGGTACTTGTCGCCTGGCCCATCCTGGCGAGCATCTACGTGCTGTCGGTCGCGGCGCGACGCGCGCACGCCGACGCAGTCGATCAGTGACGCCGCGTATAATTTTTAGCTTCTCCCTGCCTGGTTGACTTTTCCGATGGCGCGCGGTGAACAGCGCATGTCGATCGCCGGTCCCGCCGGCGCCCTCGAGCTTGCGCTCAATCTACCCGAGCAGGCGCCTCGCGGCATTGCATTGGTCGCCCATCCGCATCCGTTGCAGGGCGGGACGATGGACAACAAGGTCGCGCAGACGCTCGCCAAGACCTTCGCGGGACTGGGATACGTCAGCGTGCGCTTCAATTTTCGCGGCGTGGCGGGGAGCGCCGGTGCATTCGACGACGGCACCGGAGAAACCGACGACGCGCTGGCGGCGCTGGCGCACGCCCGCGCCGAGTACGGCGAGCTTCCGGTCGTTCTCGCCGGCTTTTCGTTCGGAACCTTCGTCCAGACGCGCGTCGCGAATCGAGTGGCTACGGAGCGCATCGTGCTGATCGCGCCGGCGGTCGCGCGGTTCGCCGCAACCGCAGTCCCGGGCGACACGATCGTCATTCACGGTGAGGAGGACGACGTGGTGACACTTGCCGACGTGTTCTCCTGGGCGCGCCCGCAGCAGCTGCCCATCGTCGTCTTTCCCGGCTGCGGCCATTTCTTCCACGGCCGGCTGCCGCAGCTGACGCGGGTCATTGCAGGCATGTGGCGGTGATCGCGGGGTGAAGGATGCGAGCCGGCGCGCGGCATCCCGAGCGCCCGCGCTATACTCGATGCCGCCGCCCAACCCGCCCGAGTTTCGATGATCTCCGCTTCGCTGATCTGTGCGCCCGAGCATTCGCTGCGCTGGATACCCGTCTGGCGCCGCATTCTCTGCACATCGCGGTGCTGCTCGGCTACGCGTTCGCCGCATACTACGTCGCGCTGGTGCTGACCCGGCGCCGGGTGTTGACATGACGCAGTCAGCCGTCGCCCCGGCGCAGGCCGGGGCCCAATTTGCGATGGGAACTTGGGTTCCGGCCTACGCCGGAACGACAATAGCCGAAGACGAGTAACAACGATGCTCTGGGTCAAGTCGCTGCATATCATCGCCATGATCACCTGGTTCGCCGGCCTGTTCTATCTGCCGCGCCTGTTCGTCTACCACGCGTTGACCCGCGACGCGATCGGAAGCGAGCGGTTCAAGGTGATGGAGCGCAAGCTCTACGTCGGTATCATGACGCCCGGCGCGGTGCTGACGATCGCGTCGGGGCTGGGCCTGTGGCTGGGCTACGGCATCGGTGGGGGCTGGCTTTACGCCAAGCTCGCGCTGGTCCTGATCCTGATCGCGCACCACGTCTGGCTCGGCAAGCTGATGATGGATTTCCGCCACGATCGCAACCGGCACGGCGATGTCTTCTTTCGCTGGATCAACGAAATTCCCGCATTGCCGGCGCTGATCGGCATCGTGCTGCTGGTCGTGCTGAAGCCGTTTTGATCCGCGGCGGATTGCTTTTGTGACCGAGCATTTTTTCGCGCCGTGTCCGCGCGGACTCGAGGCCGCGCTCGCGGCCGAGCTGGACGCGCTGGGTGCGGCGGAAATCACGACCACCGACGGCGGTGCCGCATTCACCGGTCCGATCCAGCTCGCCTACCGGGCGAATCTCGAGAGTCGACTCGCCAGTCGCATTCTGTGGCGTGTCGGGCACGGCGCCTATCGGGACGAAAACGACGTCTACGATCTGGCCAAGGCGCTGGACTGGCCGCGCTGGTTCAGGGTCGACCGGACCATTCGCGTCGACGTTGCCGCGTCGCGATCGCCGCTGACCAGTCTTGAATTCGCCACGCTGCGCATCAAGGACGCCGTCTGCGACCGGCACCGCGCCGTGGGCGGCGTTCGGCCCAGCATCAGCAAGGACCGCCCCGACGTGCGCGTCCACGCCTATCTGACCGCGACCGACGCGAGCTTTTACCTCGATACGTCGGGCGAGCCGCTGTTCAAGCGCGGCTATCGACGCGAGACCGCCGAGGCGCCGCTGCGCGAGAATCTGGCCGCCGGCCTGTTGCGCCTGGCCGGGTGGCAGCCGGGAACGCCGCTGCTCGATCCGATGTGCGGCAGCGGAACCATCGCCATCGAAGCCGCGATGATCGCGCTGGACATGGCGCCCGGACTCAAGCGGACGTTCGGCTTTCAGAAGCTCGCCTGGTACGACGGTCCGGCTTGGCAGCGCATCAAGCAGGCGGCGCAGCGCCGCGCCAGGCCGCCGGCGCCGCTCGCGATCTGGGCGAGCGACAACGACGCGACGGCCATTCATCAGTGCAGCGAGAACATGGCTGCAGCCGGTGTCGATGGCACGATCACCGTCGAGCGCGCCGATGCGCTGACGCGAGCGTCTCCCGCGCCCGCCGGCATCATCGTCAGCAATCCGCCTTACGGCGTGCGCGTCGCCGAGTCGGGCGCGCTGGCCGCGTTCTATCCGCAGCTCGGCGACGTCCTCAAGCAACGCTACGCGGGCTGGACGGCCTATCTGATGAGCGGCGACACCCGGCTGCCGAAATTGATCGGACTCAAGGCGAGCCACCGCACGCCGCTGTTCAACGGCGCGATCGAATGCAGGCTTTACGAATATCGCTTGATTGCCGGTTCGATGCGCTCGCCCGCGCAGGCCAAGCAGTCGATGATAGAATGACTTTCCTGTCGCATGCCTTGCGACACAGGAAATCGCCATGATGCTCCCCAGCCGCCACTACGAATCCGAGCACACCAAATTCATGCGCGAGCTGCTGCAGCGACGGCCCGATCTGATCGAAAAGCAACGCGAGGGCCGCGCGATCTGGTGGGACAAGCGCCCACGGGAATTGGCCGAAGAGCGGGTCATGGACACGAGCCGCGTCGCTCAGTCTCCCTACGTCTACGACGCGGATTCCTGAACCTTCATCGACCTGGAAGTCGCCCCGGCGAAGGCCGGGGCCCAAGCAGCGATGCCAAGAAGGCGTCGGCGCGCACCTTGGATCCCGGCCTTCGCCGGGATGACCGATGAAATGCTGTCCCGGCCTACGCGGGTGCGGCCTCGCCGTAGATGAAGTAGCGCGGCGTCTGCGCAAGCGTGGATTTCCACCCCAGCGGTTCCAGCTTCGCGGTCAGCGCCGCCGGCCCGTAGAATACTTTGACGATCCGGAACTCGCGGCCGTCGTTGAGCTTGCGCGTGACGATCCCCGCCTCGCGTCCAGGAAGGACGTGATCTTTGGCCGTCGACGTTGGATCGAACGCCGAGTCGATCAGATAAACGGCCCCGCCGGGCGCGAGCGCCGACGCGACGACTCCCCAGAATGCGGCGAAACGCTCATCCGGCACATGCGATAGCCAGAAGCTGAAGAACACCGCGTCGTAGCGTCGTGCCGGCCGCCAGGCGAAAAGATCGGCTTCGTCGTACTCGACATTGTCGGCGCCGACTCGCGCCCGATTGATCGCGATGACCTCGGGTGAAGCGTCTACCGCGGTAAGACGCTCAACGCGCGGCGCGAGGAGTCTCGTGAAAAGGCCGGTGCCGCAGGCGAACTCGAGCACATGCATCGACCGCCTCGCCGCCAGCCACGACCCGAGTGCCTCCTCGACGGCCGCTGTTTCGGCGTGCCACTGCGTATTGAATTCCGCGCCCCGATCGTAGCGTCCGGTGCGAAACCACCACTGGTCGTACTCGCCGGCGCGTGCGCGGTAGTAGGCGATCTGGTCTGCGAGGATGCTGGATTGGTCACGGCGTGCCCTTCGATGTATTAGTATTGCGAGCGTCGAGAGCCGTCAATGTCGAATTCGTTATTTGCCGGCTATCATTCCGCCTGACAGCGTAACTATCGTGCAGTTTTCGAGGCTCCTGTTGGCCCAGGGCGAAGCGCCGAAGATCGTCGTCTCGGGAGTGCGTTTCCCGCTCCTGGACCTGGCTCGCATCGCGGCTGCGCTTGCCGTCGTGTTCTTCCACTGGTGCTTCCTCTACGGTGTCGATGACGCAAGCACACATTATCGCCCCTGGCCGGAATTTTCGACGTGGTCCAAATACGGGCATCTCGGCGTCCAGCTGTTTTTCATGATCAGCGGATTTCTCGTACTTCAAAGCGCCTATTCTAAGAACACCGCAACATTCTTGCGCGCGCGAGCCGTCCGTCTCTACCCGGCGTTCATCGCATGTTGCACACTAAGCTACGCGCTGATATCGCTCATTCCAAACGAGCCGCGTTCGCCGTTGACGCTTCTTTACAACCTGACGATGCTCAACGGCGTCATCGACGGCTTCCGCGGAATGGCGCCGACGTACATCGACGGATCCTACTGGACGCTTGCACTCGAATGGAAATTCTACGCGCTCATCGCGATACTGATCGCAGTGCGCCAGCTGGCGCGCGTCGAGCGTTACCTTTGGATTTGGATGACGGTGAGCCTTGCGTATCAACTGCATCCGACCGCCTGGCTTGAATTGCTATTCATCGCACCTTGGAATGCTTACTTTATTGCGGGGGCCGCATTTTTTCGCGCCCGGACACAAGGATGGACATTGTCTCGGAGCGCGCTCGTACTGCTTTCGCTGGTTTTTGGCGTGCTGCAGGCTAGCAGCCAAACCGATCAAGTGACGGCAATTTACGGCGTCAACTTCGACAGGACGGCGTCGATGCTGGTCGTAGCAGCATTCTTCGCTTCATTCCTGTTCCTCACGAGTCCTAGTCTTCGGATCGCCCGACGAGTGCAACAGATTTTTGTTCTGGCGGGAGCGTTGAGTTATCCGATCTACCTGCTTCATCTGCGACTTGGTGCCGCGGCGATACGCGCGTTCTGGGCGGCTGGCAATCGTTTCGCTTTGCTCCTCGCGATGCTTACCGCGCTCGGTCTTGCTGCTTATGTCGTCCATCGATGCGTCGAAAGGCCGGTCTGGCAGGCTCTGCACCGATCGCGGCTGCCAAAAGCCCTTCCGCATTCGCAATGATGGAAATGCTCGTCCTTGGTCCAGTTTCGAATCGACATGTTATGCGCATGACTGCCCACTACCGATGGTAGCCAGCCGTACTGCCAACATTGCTGCCGCGTTGCTGGTCACCGCGGCTCTCGGCATCGCCGGTACTTTTGCATGGCAGGACCGGCACCCGTCCGTTCCGCTCGCCGCTTCACGTCCGCAGCCGACTGCGTTGCTTGCCACTTCTGGGGCGATCGATTCGCCTATCGCAGAGGCTATCGTCGGTACGAGCCTGCATGTCACTGGTTGGGCGCTCGATGTTGACGGCATTCGGTCGGTCGAAATTAGAATCGATGGGCGTCCGTACGTCGCACGCTACGGCGTCGCGCGACCCGACGTCGCGGCCGCAAGACGAGGCTTCCCCGATTCCAGCGCAGCTGGTTTCGAGTTCAACGGCGATTTCCCGGATCTCGACCCGCTTCGTCACACGATCACGGTAGTCGCCATCAATCGGGCTGGACGAGAGACGATACTCGGTAGCAGAAGTCTGATTCCGCCCAGGGCGATGGTGCTATGGAAGAGCTTGCTTGACGACCACCCGGCGTTGGCGGCGGTGCCATTTCGTTTTTTGATGATGACGTCAGGCGTCGCGGTCGGTGGCGCTTCCGAGATCGAATCAACATATCGGAACTATGTTTCGCACACTATGGACGTCGGCACTTCGGTGCCGATACTCTATTTGCGCACGACCAAGGGCATCCTCGGCGACTGGCAGTTCGACCCGGACTTCGACCTCGGCCACAAGTGCGGCACCCGCCCTGTCGCTGAGGACAACCTTGCCGGTGTCATTCAGTACGTAATCGCCAAGCATTTGCCAGTCCAATTCATTCTCAATGGCGGCATCTGGGCCGACGCCAGCTGCGATACGCCCGATTGGGATGTCAATGATCACCTGGAAAAAGACGTCAACAATTGCCAATGGACCCAGGACAACAAGGTCTTCCCAGATGACTACTTGAAGAATCTTCCGGGTTCGACCAACTCGCCGGAACTCGGTCGCACGCTGACTTACAACGTGTACGCCAGCAGGGTTCGGGCTTACAAGCGTCGTAATCTCCAGGCGGCAGCGCGCATAATCGCGATCTTCGCGCGAGCGCATCCCGATCTTTTTGTTGGTGTCAGTCTCGACGCCGACACCTATATGAATCCATTCGTCAAGAATGGAAACATCTATGACTACAATCCTGGGATGCTACGGCAGTTCAGGGAGTGGCTCGCCGGCACCGGGCCGTACGCGGGCAAGCCCGATGATGGCGCGCCCGACCTATCGGCTTATCGCCGCAAAAATCCACTGACGCTCGCGCAGATCAACCGGATTGCCGGTCAGCGCTGGTCATCCTGGGCGGATGTCGATCCGCCCCGAACGTTCGCCGGCATCGACAGGAAACCGCTTGTCGCAGGCGAGACTGCCTTCTGGGACGACCCCTGGTATCGCGAATGGGATGCCTTCCGCAAGCACATCGTCGCACTCCATTATTCCGAGCTCGCGCAGTGGACTCACGACGCCGGCATACCGAGCGACCGTATTTTTTCCTCGCAGGCGTTCATTGCGCCGGACGCGGGCATGCGTCCGGTCTCGGTTCACATCCAGGGGACAAGTCCCGACTACGATTCCGCCGGCGTATCGATTGAGGGCTCGATTCCGCGCGCAGGCCATCTGGGCGCGATCGTCTACGGACCCGCAACCGAAAACGCACATTGGCTTGACAATGGGCACAGCCTCTTTGCCACGATTGCACGCATGGATCCCGCGTGGGCCATCGTCGAAATGAATGCGGCGGACCTCAAGGCGCCTATGGTTCAGCCGTATTTCGCCCGCTCGTACCACGCCTTTCGCGACATGTTCAATTTCGACGCGCGAGAGGTATCGGCAATGGCCTGGAACGGTTCAAACGGGCTTTATGCCGGTCAGCCGGGTTATCTGCCCTATACCGCGTGGCGCAATACGCCCGCGGAGGCCGCGATGCGCGATTTTCTGGTGACGCATGCTGACCTGCCGCTGGGCGCGCGATTGTGGGCCTTCGGCGCCCCCGGTTATCTCGACGATGACGGCTGGCGACTTGAGCAAGGCAAGGTGTATGCGCGTGGCGGTTATCTCGATCTCGAATTCGACGCGGCCACCGCGACACTCCTGTCGCCTCCGGACCAGGTCATCCGGGCCGCAACGATTGAGTCGGTCACTCTGGGATTGCGGAACCCATCGACGCTTGCCGCCATTCAGGCCTTTGCTCGGATCGATCCCGGAGCACCATGGATTTCGCTTGGGGAACCGGTAGCCGCCGTACGATTCGCCTACACGCCTGCGGGCGTGCGGATACCGCTGGCGTGGCCGTCGGCCTGGCGGCGAAATGGAACGATAGCCGCGGAATTGAAAATCGTGATGGCGTTTGACGCCGGCGTTGCCACTGCACGCCTGGACCACATCGCGCTTTACCCGGGAGACAATGCGCGCAGGTCGCCGGTGCGCACTTCCGTCCACTAGTTGTGAAGGCCCAATAGGTTGTTTGTGTCCATTCGGACTGGATTTGAGAGACTGGGAATCGCCAAACCCCCGGTCACCTCAAGGAATCCAGCCGAATGAACACCCATAAGAATGCCCGACTCACCTTTGCCCGTCGACTCGAAATGGTTCAGGACATCACGCAACGAGGGGTATCCCACGCGGTGGCAGCGATGAGGCATGGCGTGAGCGCGCCCACGGTACGTAAGTGGCTGGGCCGCTATCTGGCGCACGGCGAAGCGGCGCTGCGCGATCGCTCGTCGCGCCCGCGGCTGAGTCCACGGTCGATTGCTCCGGCCACGGCGCTGGCGATTGTGGAAGTGCGCCGGCACCGGCTCACCCAGGCGCGTATCGCGGCCAGCCTTGGGGTGTCCAAGAGTACCGTCGGAAGAGTGCTCGCGCGTGCCGGTTTGTCGCAGCTGAAGGACTTGGCGCCGATCGCGCCGGTGGTGCGCTACGAACACGAGGCCGCCGGCGACTTGCTGCATCTCGATATCAAGAGGCTGGGACGGATCCAGCGGCCAAGCCACCGCGTTACCGGCGATCGGCGCGACACCTCCGGCGGGGCTGGTTGGGAGTTTCTGTTTGTCGCCATCGACGATCATGCTCGTATTGGCTTCACCGACATGTACCCCGATGAAACGAAGGGCAGCGCTATGCAATTCATGCGCAACGCCGTGGCCTACTACCAGTCGCTCGGCGTACGAGTCAAAGGGTTGCTGACGGACAACGGCTCCGCGTTTCGCTCCAAGGACTTCGCCGACGCCTGCACCGAACTCAGAATCAAGCATCGGTTTACCCGGCCCTACCGCCCCCAAACCAATGGCAAGGCCGAGCGCTTCATCCAGTCGGCACTGCGCGAGTGGGCCTATGGTTTCGTCTACCAAAACTCCATCCAGCGCACGGACCAGCTCGACGCCTGGATCCATCACTACAACTGGCATCGCCCTCACCAAGGCATCGGAGGCGTCGCACCCATGACCAGACTCAAAACGTCCTGCAACAACCTCTTGACGCTTCACAACTAGACGGTGCCCGCGCCGGGGCAGCGCAGGGCCGCTTGCCGCGTGGGCTACTTGTCGTCCAGCCGTATCTCGACAAACGCCTTGTCGCGGATCTGGCGCACCCAATCCTGAAACGCTTCGTCGGCTTTGCGCTGGCGGATTGCGGTCTGCGCTTCCGAGCGCTCACGATCGACGCTCACGTCCTGCTTGCGCCGCTCGAGCACCTGGATCAGGTGCCAGCCGAACGAGGTGCGAACTGGCGGCGAAACCTGTTTCAGCGCAAGCTTGGCCATCGCTTCGTCGAACTCCGCTACGGTGTCGCCCGGGCTCAGCCACCCGAGGTCGCCGCCCTTGGCCGCCGAGGCGTCCTCCGAATTGAGCTTGGCCAGTTCGGCAAAGTCGGCGCCGGCGTCCAGTCGATCCTTCAGGCGTTCTATTTTCGCCTTGGCCTCGGCTTCGGAAGTCAGCTCGTTGACCCGGACCAGGATATGGCGCGCGTGCGTCTGATCGACGACCATCGCCTCGCCGTGGGTGCGTTTCTCGAGCAGCTTGACGATGTGAAACCCCGCGGCGCTGCGCAGCACGCCGGAAATCGCGCCGGGTTTCATGTCGCGAACGACGTCGGCAAATACCGTCGGCAGGCGCGCACCGGAGCGCCACCCGAGACTGCCGCCCTGGAGGGCGTCGTTGGCGTCGGAAAATGCCGCGGCGGTCTGGGCAAAATCGGCGCCGCTCTTGACCGAGCGCAGCGCTTCCTCGGCCCGCTGGCGCCGGTTTTCGATCTGCTCCGAGCTTGCCTGCTCCGGCACCAGCACAAGAATGTGCGCAAGACGGTACTCGGTCTCGCCCGCGTTCTGCGCCTTCAGCGTCGCGAGGTACTGGTCGACCTCGGCGTCGCTGACCTGGATCTTGCTGTCGACCTCACGCTCGCGCAGGCGCTGCACGATCATCTCGTTGCGGATATCGTCCCGATACTTGGCATACGGGATGTTCTCCCGTACCAGCAGCTTGCGAAAGTCGTCGGCCGAAAGCTTGTTCTCCTGCGCGATACGCTGGATCGCACGCTCGACCTGGGTATCGTCGATCTTGACACCCTCTTCCTTGGCCTGCTGCAGCAGGGCGCGCTGGGTGATCAGACGCTCGAGCACCTGCTTGTCGAGCACGTCGTTCGCGGGGGGCACGACCTTCTGCTGCTTCAATTGCTGCTGCACGACCCGGCGCGCGTCATCGACCTCGTATTGCGTCAGCGCCTCGTCGTTGACGACGGCCACGACACGGTCGACGGTGACGACCTTGGACGGTGCGCTGCTCGGTTGCGCCCGGACGCCCGCGGCCAGAAGCGCCAGCGCGATACAGATGAGAAAGCGAACGTACATGGTCAAGCCTTCAGAATTCCGGGAAATAATCGGCGCCTGCGCCACCGGGCAGCCGCATCGACGGGTCATTGCCGGTCACATAGCCTGGCACGCTGCGTTTGAGGACGTCGATCGGATTGGTACCCAGTCGCGCAAGACCGTTCAGTTCGAATTGCACGAATACCGACTTGCTGGCCTGCTCCGTCGTCGTCGTCAGCCGCTGGCCGACGATGCGCAGAGCCCAGCAGTCGCCATTGTACTCGAAGCCCAGAACGCCCTCCAGCGTCTTGCCGTCGACGAGCGAGTAGTTCCAGCGGCCGATGAACGACCATTGGTCGGACAGCGGCCACTGCCCGGAGAAATCGACCTGCTTCAACTGCGACACGCCGCCGGTCGGATCGATGTTCTGACGGATGTAGCGGTAGCTTGCATTGAGCACCTTGCCAGACGCCGGCTGCCAGCGCACGCCGATGTCAAACAGCTGCGTCTGCGGATGATTGAGGCTGTACTGCAGTGTGCCGGCCGCCGACCAGTAATCGGAAATTCTTCCCTCGCCCGCCAGCAGCAGGTCGGACGTGTTGGCGCTGCGCGGCGCCTCGTTCAAGGTCACCCGCTGACTCTGAAAATAATAGCGCTGCCCGATCGCGAAGCGGCCCCGCTCGTCGCCGGAGGTCGGATCGAGCAGGCGCGAGGTCACCGCAAAAGTAACCTGGTTGGCGTCGCCGATCCGATCACTGCCGAGATACCGGTTCTCGGTGAAGAGCTGGGAAAAATTGAAGTCGTCGATCGCCGTGTCGAACGGCGGAATCTGATCCTGGCGCCTATAAGGTATGTAGACGTAGAACGCACGCGGCTCGAGCGTCTGCGTGTAATCATGCCCGAACAAGTGTGCGTCGCGCTCGAAGACCAGTCCGCCGTCGAGGCTGCTGATCGGCACCGACCGAGCGAGGTGCTGCTCCTCGAGCGCGCCGTCATCGGCGAAATCGTAGTGGCTCAAGTGCAGCCCGGTGCGAGCCGTGACGAACCAGGCATTGCCGCGCGTCGTCCAGGTCGCCGTCGGATAGAGCACCGACCGCTCGGCGTTTAGCAGCGCAGGCTGGCGGAAGCGCACGTACTCGGCGTTGGCCGCGAAATCGATATCGTGCCATTCGACCGGGTTCATCGTCAGCAGCAGCTGCGGCTCGCGGAAGTACGGCGGCGTGATCGGGTTGTTCGGGTCCTGGAGCGTCTGGAATGCCTGCACGCGCGCCAGCACCGAGAACGGGCCGTGCGAATACGACAGCCCCGCCTCGCGGGGCAGCGTCTGCTGCGACGTGACGATCAGCCGATCGGACAGATCGGTGAAATACGCGTCGTCCGAAACCTTCTGCACGTTGACGTAGGTAGCGAGCCCCGGAATCTGGCTGATTACCTGGTTGTGCTTCCAGTTCAGGCCGTAGCGGTTGGTACCGGTGATGCGATCGGGCAGGATTTCGGCATCGGCCTCACCCGTGACGTCGGGAAAGAGGTAGCGGAACTGGGTATTGAGCTGCAGGCCACGTCGCGTCATGAACCGCGGCGTAAACGTCGCATCGTAGTTCGGCGCCAGATTGAGGTAATACGGCAACGACATCTCGAGGCCGCGGCTGCTGGTGGAACCGAACAGCGGCGCCAGGAATCCGGACTTGCGCTCGTTGGACAACGGAAAATCGATGAAAGGCGAATATAGGATCGGCACGTTCTTGAACAGAATCGTTGCGTTGTGCGCGGTTCCGACCAGGCGGGTGCGATCGACGTCGACAGCCGATGAAGTCAGATACCAGTCGTCGTTGCCGGCAACGCAGGTCGTATAGCGGACGTCCTTGAGCTCGTACTGATTGGGGCCGACGAAGGTCAGTTCCTTGGCATCGCCGCGCGAGACGTTCTCGCCGATGTGAAACTCGGGCGAGGTGAAGAAGCCCGTTTCGTCGCTGCGCTTGAATTTCGCTTCCGGACCGGCAATCCGGTCGATGCCGCGCCGCAGAACGACGTTGCCCTTGGCCCAGAATTGATCCGACGGAATGTCATAGCGCAGCCAGTCGGCCAGCACCGTCTGCCGGCGCGAACGCAGTTCCGCATGCCCCGATGCTTCGACCCATTGCTGGTTATCACCTTCGAGCTTGTCCGCCCGAAGGAAGATCGGCTCGCGCTCGGGCGCCATCGGATTCGCACCCGGTGTCAATCGCAGCGCCTTCGGCGGCGGTGGCTCGAGCACCGGCGACGATTTGAGTTGCGCGGGCAGATCGGTCGCAGCGCCGCTCGCGGTTTGCGCTGTCGCCTGGCACGCCAACACAAGCGATAGCACGGCAAACCCGGCGACTGCAACGCGGTGACGCATTCGAATCGACAATGTTCGGATGCTAAAATGGGGCATTCTACCCGCCTCTCCGACGGATTCCTCCCGCATGAGTTCCGATGCCCGCCTGGACGCGCTCAACGCGTGGCTCGAGCGGGTCTTGCCTCTCCCGATGAGCGCGATCGCGCCGGCAACGTCCGACGCGAGCTTTCGCCGGTACTTCCGGATCACGCTCAGCGCCGAGATCGCGCTGTCCCCGGGCCGGACACCTGTGCGCACCCTGATCGCAATGGATGCGCCCCCGGCGCAGGAGGATTGCGCGGCGTACGTCGCCGTCGCTGCCTTGCTTGCCGCCGCGGGCGTACATGCACCGGCGATCCACGCGCAGGACCTGTCGGCGGGTTTCCTGCTGCTCTCCGATCTGGGCACGCGGACCTATCGTGATCTGCTCGAGGATGCGACCGCGCCGGCGCTCTATCGCGATGCCTGCAGCGCACTGATCGCCTGGCAGCTTGCCAGTCGCGAGTCGGTCCTGCCCCGCTACGACGAAGCGATGCTGGCGCGCGAGCTGGCACTCTTTCCCGACTGGTATGTGGCGAAGCATCTCCGCCTCACGCTGACGCCCTCCCAGCGGGCGACGCTCGACACCGCCTTCCGCCAGATTCTCGACAGTGCGCTTGCGCAGCCGCAGGTCTACGTGCATCGCGACTTTCACTCGCGCAATCTGATGGTGTCGCATCCGAATCCGGGTGTGCTCGATTTCCAGGGCGCAGTGTACGGTCCGATCAGCTACGACCTGGTTTCACTGTTGCGCGATGCGTACATCGAGTGGAGCGAGGAGCAGGAGCTCGACTGGGCCGTGCGCTACTGGGAGCGCGCGCGCGAAGCCGCCCTGCCCGTTGCCGACGATTTTGGCGACTTCTGGCGCGACTTCGAGTGGATGGGCGTGCAACGTCATCTGAAAATCCTGGGGATTTTCGCCCGCCTCGCGCATCGCGACGGCAAGCATGCTTACCTAGCCGACCTGCCGCGCGTCATGCGCTACCTGCGCCGCGCCTGCGACCGCTACCGCGCGCTCGGCCCGCTGCTGCAGTTGCTCGACGAACTCGAAGCCAGGCAGCCGGTGATCGGCTACACGTTCTGATGGACACCGCGATCGATCGGCATCGCGGCGCGCCCGCGCCGACGGCCATGATTCTGGCCGCCGGCCGCGGTGAGCGCATGCGACCGCTTTCCGATGCGATGCCCAAGCCGCTGTTGCGGGTCGGCGGCAAGCCGCTGATCGTCTGGCAGATCGAGCGCCTGGTCGCCGCTGGCTTCACGAATCTGGTGATCAACGTCGCCCATCTGGGCGCCGCGATCGAGGCGACCTGCGACGACGGCCGCGCGTTCGGCGCGACAATTCGCTATTCTCGCGAGGACGAGCCGCTCGAAGTCGCCGGCGGCATCGCGAATGCGATCGCACTGCTCGATCGCGACGTGACGCTGGTCGTCAGCGGCGACATTTACACCGTCTACGACTACGCGTCGCTGCTGCCGCGTTTGGCCGCGATGAAGGCGGCGCCGGAGCCGCCGCACGCGCACATGGTGATGGTGCCGAATCCCGACTATCATCGCGCCGGCGATTTCGCGCTGGTCGATGACCGGCTGTCGCTCGCCGCGGGTCCGCAACTGACGTTCGGCAACATCGCGCTGTATCGAAGTACGCTGTTCGAAGCGCTGCCGCGCGGGCAAAAGATCAAGATGCTACCGTTGTATCGCGACTGGATCGGCCGCGGCTGGGTCAGCGGCGAACGCTATGACGGCGGGTGGGCCAATGTCGGCACGCCCGGCGAGCTCCAGCAACTCGATGGTCAACTGACGACGCCGCCAAGCGAGAAAGCCCTGCGATGAATACGCGCGACCCGATCACCGACGTCAATCCGCTGCTCGATTTTTCCGGCTTGCCGCGCTTCGCCGAAATCCGCCCCGAGCACGTTGCGCCTGCCATCGATGCCTTGCTCGGCGAGGCCCGCGCGACCATAGTGCGCGTCGCAACCGTCTCCGGAGCGCCGACCTGGGACTCGTTCGTGCAGCCGCTGTCCGAAACGCTCGACCGTTTCGACCGCGCGTGGACGCAGGTCGGCCATCTGAACGCGGTCGTCAATACACCGCAGCTGCGCGCCGCGTACAACGAAAATCTGCCCAGGGTGACCGCGTTCTATACCGAGCTCGCCCAGGACGAGCGCCTGTTCGCGCGCTACCGTGCGCTTGCCGCGTCGCCCGAGTTCATCGCCGCCGATCCGGCCCGCCGCCGCGTGGTCGATAATGCGCTGCGCGACTTCCGGCTTTCCGGTGCCGAGCTCGCGGCCGCGCCGAAGGCGCGCTTCAAGGCGATCGAGGAAGAGCTCGCCAGCCTTTCTTCGCGCTTTGCCGACAATCTGCTCGATGCGACCAACGACTACGCGCTGTACGTCGACGACGCATCGCGCCTGGCCGGCATCCCGGGCGACGTCGTCACCGCGGCACGCGCCGCGGCGCAAATCGAGGGCAGAACGGGCTGGAAGCTCACGCTGCACATGCCGTCCTACCAGCCGGTAATGCAGTATGCCGACGATCGGAGCTTGCGCGAGACGATGTACCGCGCGTATTCGACGCGAGCGAGCGAATTCGGCAATCCGGCATGGGACAACGGCCCGCTGGTCGACAGGATAATGGCGCTGCGCGCCGAGGCTGCGGCGCTTCTCGGCTACAAAAGCTACGCCGAAGTCTCGCTGGTGCCGAAAATGGCGCGCTCCCCGGAAGAGGTCATCGACTTCCTGCGCGACCTCGCAACGCGCGCCAGGCCCCACGCCGAGCGGGATATGGCCGAGCTCGCCGACTTCGCGCACGAAAAGCTGCGGTTGGCGAAGCTCGCTGCCTGGGACTTGACCTATGCGTCGGAAAAACTGCGGCAGGCGCGTTACAGCTACTCCGACGATGAGGTGAAGCAGTATTTTCCCGAGGATCGCGTGCTTTCCGGCATGTTTCGCGTGGTCGAGACGCTGTACGGGGTCAAAGTTCGCGCTGCGACCGCGCCGGTATGGGACCCCGCCGTGCGCTTTTTCGAGCTTACCGACCAAAGCGGGACCCCGGTCGGGCGGTTCTATCTCGATCTATACGCGCGGCCGGGAAAGCGGAGCGGCGCGTGGATGGACGTCGCGATCAAGCATCGCCGAAGCAACGGGGAAGTTCAGCATCCGGCCGCGTTCCTGGTTTGCAATTTTGCCGCACCCGTCGCCGGCAGGCCGGCATTGTTCACGCACCGCGAAGTCACCACCTTGTTCCACGAATTCGGCCACGGGCTGCATCTGTTGCTGACCCGCGTCGACGTGCCGGGTGTGTCCGGCCTCGAGGGCGTCGAGTGGGATGCGGTCGAGCTGCCCAGCCAGTTCATGGAAAACTTCTGCTGGGAGTGGGACGTCATCGAGCACATGAGCAAGCACGTCGCGACCGGCGCACCGCTGCCGAAGACCCTGTTTGATCGCTTGCTCGCGGCAAGGAATTTCCAAAGCGGCTTGCAGCTGGTTCGCCAGCTCGAATTCGCGCTGTTCGACATGCATCTGCACCACGACGCCGACCGGTCGGTCTCGCCGCTGGCCCTGGCGTGGTCGGTGCGCCACGAGGTTGCGGTCGTGCCGCGTCCCGACTACGACCGCAGCCTGCCCCATGGTTTCAGCCACGTCTTCGCCGGCGGCTACGCGGCGGGCTATTACAGCTATAAGTGGGCCGAAGTGCTGTCGGCCGACGCCTATGAGCTATTCAAGGAGCAGGGTGTGCTTTCCGAAGCTGCCGGAGCCCGGTTCCGCGACGAGGTCCTGGCCCGGGGCGGCAGCCGCCCCGCTCTGGACTCATTCGTGGCCTTTCGGGGCCGCAATCCCGAAATCAGTGCATTATTGCGGCATAATGGTATGCTAGCGTCATAGCGTCAGAGTAAGGGGAGGCAAGATGAGCAGGACATCCATGCCGGTACGCTGCGCCGCGAGCCTCGCCGGCTTGCTGCTGCTGGCCAGCGCGTGCGCGATCGCGCAGACGCAGCAGGTCTATCGCTATCTCGACACCGACGGTCGCGTCGTCTATTCGGACAAGCCGCCGCCGGCCGATGCCAGGAATGCGCAGGCCAAGCGCATCGGCCGCAACAGCATCGAGACCAGCGAATTGTCGTTTGCCACACAGCAGGCGCAGGAGCGCTTCCCGGTCACCCTGTACACGTTTTCCTGCGGCGTGGTCTGCGACACCGCGCAAGGCCTGTTGAACAAGCGCGGCGTGCCGCACACCGTCGTCGACGTCTCGCAGGGCGACGGCGCCGATCGGCTGAAGCGACTGACCAACGGGCTTGAAGCGCCCGCGCTGCAGGTCGGCGAACAGGTCGCGACCGGCTTCAACGAGAACAAGTGGCAGGCGATGCTCTCCGATGCCGGCTATCCGAAAACCCCGCCACCGAGAACGGTAGCCGTCGGACGCGCGTCGGCACCGCTGCCCGACACCAACACCACGCAGGTCGTCGCGCCGGACGCGACGCCGAAGGGCTCGTACCCGCAGTGACCTTGCGGGTCGCGACCTGGAACGTCAATTCGCTTAATGTCCGGCTGCCACGGCTGCTGGACTGGCTTGCCGCCAACGCGCCCGACATCGTCGGGTTGCAGGAAACCAAGCTCGAAGACGGCAAATTTCCGGTCGCGGAGCTCGCCGCCGCCGGCTATGCGCTGCAATTCTGCGGCCAGCGCACCTACAACGGCGTCGCGCTCTTGTCCCGCACGACCGGCACCGAAGTGGTCGCCGCGATGCCGGACATCGACGATGCGCAAAAGCGTGTGCTGGCGGCGACGGTGGACGGCGTACGCGTTGTCTGTCTCTACGTGCCGAACGGACAGGCGGTCGGTTCGGAAAAATATCGCTACAAGCTCGATTGGCTCGCCGGGGCGACCCGCTTTCTGCGCCGTGAGTTCGAGCAGCATCCGCAGCTCGCCGTGATCGGCGACTTCAATATCGCGCCCGACGACCGCGATGTCCACGATCCTGATTTGTGGCGCGACCAGATCATGTGCTCCGGGCCGGAGCGTGCAGCATTCAGCGCCTGGCTGGAGCTGGGCCTGGTCGACTCGTTTCGGCTGTTCGACCAGCCGCCGAAAACCTTCAGCTGGTGGGACTATCGCCAGCTCGCGTTTCCGAAGAACCATGGCCTGCGCATCGATCACGTGCTGCTGTCGCCGGCGCTGGCCAAGGTCTGCACCGGATGCCGGATCGACCGACAGGCGCGCAAAGGCGAGAAGCCGTCCGATCATGCGCCGGTCGTCGCCGACCTGAGCTTCACCTAAAGCCGACAGGCATGGGGACGAGCCGCGCCGCGCCGGCGGTGGTCGCAGCGCTGCTGGGCCCGTTGCTGTTTTTCCTGCTGTACGACGCGCACCTGCTCGATCCGTCCTATTTTCGCTGGCTCTTCTGGCTGCCCGATCCGGCGACTCAATTCCTCGGCTGGCATTCCTTCCGCCTGGAGCCCTGGCATCTGCCTCCGGGCGCGGCGACGAACTACGGCATGGACATGGGCAGCTCGATCGTGTTCACCGATTCGATTCCGTTGCTCGCGCTGCTATTCAAGCTATGGCGAGGCGCGCTGTCCGAGCATTTCCAGTATTTCGGCCTGTGGATGCTTGCCTGCTACACCTTGCAGGCGGTCTTTGCGTGGCTGCTTTCGGGTCTGGCGACGCGCCTCGTCGCGCCGCGGCTCATCATTACCACGCTATTCGTTCTTAGCCCGCTGTTGCCGGACCGCGCGATCGGCCATTACGCGCTGATGGCGCACTGGCTGGTGCTGGCAGCGCTCTACCTGTACCTGCGCGCGCCGCAGGGCCTCGCGACGACGTCGTGGTGCCTTTTGCTCTGCGGCGCGGCGCTGATCCACGCCTACCTGCTGTACATGGTGCTCGCGGTGGCGTTCGCGGATGCTGCGCGTCGGCGCTGGGTCGATCACACTGCCACGACGCTCGACACCCTGCGCTCGACTCTCATCATTACCGCGGCGCTGCTGGCAACGATGTGGGGCGCCGGTTATTTCGCGATTCCAACCAAGGCGTTTTCCGGCGGCATCGAGTATTACGGCCGCTACTCCGCCAATCTGAATTCGCTGTGGAACCCGCTGTGGGGCTCGCGTTTTCTGCCGGGGCTTCCCGTTATCGAGGGGTCGGAGCTCGAAGGCTACAACTATCTGGGCCTCGGCCTGCTCGCGATGGTGCCGCTGGCCCTGTTCGCATGGTGGCGCGACGGTTCCGGACCCGAAGTGCGCCGCTGCCTGCCACTCGCCGTCGCGGCGGTGCTTCTGTGGGCCATCGCGCTGTCGAACCAAGTCGCGTGGGGCGACCGCGTTCTATTCACCGTTCCGCTGCCTCACTTCCTGCTCGATTTGATCGCCATGGTCCGCGCGTCGGGCAGGCTCCTCTGGGTCGGCTACTACGCGCTGCTGCTGGTGGTGCCAGCGATGATCGTCCGAAATTTTTCCGCGCCGGCAGCGACTGTGGTGCTGCTGCTCGGCCTGGGGTTGCAGATCGCCGATCTGTCGCCCCGGTATGTCGCGCTCCACGGCTATTTCCGTCAGCACTTCATCGTCGAGCCGGCGCGTGCCATCGCTCGCCTGCCTTCGCCTTTCTGGAGCGGCGCAGCGCGCCACTACCGTGCGATTCTGTTCGTGCCTTCGCTGCCGGTGCCGCCGGATTTCGCGGCGATCGGCCTGTTCGCCATCGACCACAGCATGAAGATCAATGTCGGCTCGTTCGCCCGCTTCGATACCCGGCGCGTCGCCGCAGCAACGATCGGGCGCGAAGGGGCCCTCGCCGCCGGGCAACTCGATCCCGCCTCGCTGTACGTGCTGCCCGCTCCGCCAGTGCCCTTTCGCGCCGGAACGGACGATGCGATCGGAACGGTCGACGGATTCCGCGTACTCGCGCCGGGCTGGTTCGCGTTCGATGATTGTTGCGGCAATGCGATGCCGCCCCTCGGCCGCGCTGCAAGCGCGGCGACGGCGCGGTAAGATCGGTCGCCAGCACTCCCGCCCTCGTCGACCGAGCTTTCAGGATTTTTCGGAGTCGAGCTTCAGCTCCTGAATCTTCCGCGTCAGCGTATTGCGTCCCCACCCCAGCCACTGCGCCGCCTCTGAGCGGCGCCCGCCGGTATGGGCGAGCGCGCGCACGATCAGGGTGCGCTCGAATTCCTTTTCCAGCTTGTCGGCGACCGCAC
Organism: uncultured beta proteobacterium; assembly: GCA_963828665.1. Lineage (GTDB taxonomy): Bacteria > Pseudomonadota > Gammaproteobacteria > Burkholderiales > Casimicrobiaceae > PALSA-1003. Next base: position 80,102 of record CAWHFL010000013.1, on the reverse strand, counting down.
GTTCGCCGCGCGCGAGCGCCTGCGCGAGCTCGCGATCCAGCGCCTGCTGCCAATTGCCTCCGCTCTCGCGCGCGGCTGCACCCGACACGATGCGCACGTCCGGCGGCAGATCACCGGCATCGACGCGTTGCCCGGGCGCCATCACCGTCAGCCAGTGGCAGATATTCTCAAGCTGGCGAACGTTGCCGGGGAATTCGAAGGAGGCCAGAAGCTTCACCGCCGCATCGGTGAGCTGCTTCGGCTCGACGGCGAGCTCGCGAGCGCTCTTGCGGAGGAAATGGCGCGCCAGCGGCGCGATATCCTCGCCGCGCTCGCGCAATGGCGGCAGGCGCAGGCGCACGACGTTGAGCCGGTGCATCAGGTCCTCGCGAAACAGGCCCTGCCGCACTCGCTCGTCCAGATTTTGATGGGTGGCCGCGATGATGCGCACATTGGCCTTCAGCGGCGCGTGGCCGCCGACCCGGTAATATTCGCTGTCGGACAGGACGCGCAACAAGCGCACCTGCAGGTCAGGCGGCATGTCGCCGATCTCGTCGAGGAAGAGCGTACCGCCTTCGGCCTGCTCGAAGCGGCCCCGGCGGGCGCTTTGCGCGCCGGTAAAGGCGCCGCGTTCGTGACCGAACAATTCGGATTCCAGCAGGTCCTTCGGGATCGCTGCCGTGTTGATCGCGACGAACGGCGCTGAGGCGCGCGGACTGTGCCGGTGCAGCGCGCGCGCCACCAGCTCCTTGCCGGTGCCCGATTCTCCGGTAACCAGCACCGTCGCATGCGAATGCGACAAACGCCCGATCGCGCGGAAGACTTCCTGCATTGCCGGGGCCCGTCCAAGCATCTCGGCGGCGTCGGCCACCGCGCTCGCCGGGGCCGACGCCGCCGGGACGTCCGCGCTCGCGCGACGGATCAGCGCGACCGCGTGATCGACGTCGAACGGCTTGGGCAGATATTCGAACGCACCGCCGCGAAACGCCGAGACCGCGCTGTCGAGATCCGAATACGCGGTCATGATGATCACCGGAAGCCCGGGATGCCGCTCCTTGATATTCGCGAGCAGCTCCAAGCCGGTTTCGCCGGGCATCCGGATATCGGACACCAGCACCTGCGGCTGGTCATGCTGGAGCGCCAGTGCCGCTTCCTGCGCCGAGGCGAAGGACCTGAATGGAATTCCCTCGCGCGCAAGCGCCTTCTCGAGTACCCAGCGAATCGAGCGATCGTCATCGACGATCCATACCGCCGCCGGCTCGCTGCGTGTCATCGCATGTTCATAAGCAAGCATTGCATCTCTCGCAATCTACGCGCTACCGCGGCTGAACTCCAGCGGCAGCAATATCGTGAAGACCGTGTGTCCGGGAACGCTTTCGCATTCGATTGCGCCGTTGTGCTGCGTGACGAAGGTTTGCGCGATCGTGAGCCCCAAGCCGCTGCCGCCCTCGCGGCCGGATACCAGCGGAAAGAAAATGCGATCGCGGATCGATTCGGGCACGCCCGGACCGTTGTCCTCCACCAGCAGCGCCAGCGCCAGGCGGTAGCGCCGCTTGGCAAGCGTTACGCCGCGCGCAACGCGCGTCTTGAGCCGGATCTGCGGCACGCCGAGCACGCCCTCCAGCGCCTGCGCTGCATTGCGCACCACGTTGAATATCGCCTGCGTCAGCTGCTCGGGATCGCCTTCGAATTCCGGCAGGCTGATGTCGAAATCGGAAAGAATCGCGACCCGCGGGAACTCTGCCTGCACCACCGTGCCCACGCGCGCCAGAATCTCGTGGATGTTGACGCGCTGGTACTTCGGCATCCGATGCGGCGTCAGCAACCGGTCGACCAGAGCCTGAAGACGGTCGGCCTCGCCGATGATCACCTGGGTGTATTCGCGCAGCGGCCGGCGGTCGAGCTCGCGCTCCAGCAATTGCGCCGCGCCGCGGATGCCGCCAAGCGGATTCTTGATCTCGTGCGCCAGACTGCGGATCAGGTCGCGGTTGGCCTGCTGCTGCTCCAGCAGGCGTTCTTCACGGGCGATCTTGAGCTGCTGATCGATATGGCGAAATTCCAGCAGCAGTATCGCGCCCGGAACATCGACCATCGACACGGTGCACGAAAGGTGCAGGCGCGCCTTGCCGCCGATGCCGACCTCGAGCTCCTGCTCGGTGTACGACGCGCCGCTGGCCAACGCCTTGTCGATCGCCTGGAACAGCGCCGGCGCGTCGCCGAAGACCGACCTCGCCGCGTGGCCGACCAGCTGCCGCTTCGACAACTCGAACAGATTCTCCGCTGCGGGATTGGCGTAGCGGATGCCAAGATCGCCCGCGAGCAGCACGACCGCGGTGGCCAGCAGCTCCAGCCCGGAGCAGAAGGGCGGCGTTTCGTCAGCAGTGAAGAATGGCAACGGCCCGGACATCGCAAACCTGTGCAACTGGTACGCGATAGTAGCAAGTTCCGCGCCCGCGCCGATCAAGTCGTTTGCGCTTGCGACAAAGCGCGCGTCATCGGGACGCGGCCAACTCCCTTTTCAACGCCTCGATGTTCTTTTCGTGGAGCGCGACCGCCTGGCGCAGGCGCGCAAGCCGGTCGGCATACTTTTGCGCATTGGCCTTTTCATCGGGCAGCGGCGGCGGCGTGCCATCGCCATACGCGGTGCGCGCTTCAGCCAGCAGCTTTTCCTCGGTGGCGAGCTCGTCGGTCAGGACCTTGTTGCGCAGAGTGTCGCGCCCCTTCTGCGTTCCGGCGTCGACCTTGGGGAATCCTGCCGGCGTGGGCGTTCTTGCCGTCGAGGCGACCGCGCCCGGAACGTTGAAATAAGCGGTGTTGCCCGAGCGGGTCGTGCACTTGTACATGCTGCCCTCGACCTGCGTCGGCTTGGACGAACAACCGGCGTCGCTCGCGCGATCGGAAAGCGCCGCCCGGGCGGTCGATGCAATGCACGCAAACGCACACCAGCAGCCGATGCCAGCGAGGCGCACGAGCGCAGAACGGAGCGGACACTGAGTCATCGGCGGCAGTGTAGCAAAAATCAGGGGGCGGGCCGCCGCCCACCCGCCCTCGCCCCGGGCTTTAGGAGCTGTAGTACATGTCGAACTCGATCGGATGGGTGGTCATGCGGAAGCGCGTGACCTCTTCCATCTTGAGCGAGATATAAGCGTCGATCATGTCATTGGAAAACACGCCCCCGCGCGTCAGGTAATCGCGGTCCCGGTCGAGATTGTCGAGCGCCTCATCTAGCGACGCGCACGGATGCGGGACCTTGGCGGCGACTTCGGGCGGCAGATCGTAAAGATTCTTGTCGATCGGGTCGCCCGGATGGATCTTGTTCTGCACGCCGTCGAGCCCCGCCATCAACAGCGCGGCGAAGCAAAGGTACGGATTCGCCGTCGGATCGGGAAAGCGCACCTCGACCCGCCGTCCTTTGGGATTGCTGACGTAAGGAATCCGGCAGGCGGCCGAGCGGTTGCGCGCCGAATACGCGAGATTGATCGGCGCCTCGAACCCCGGCACCAGCCGCTTGTACGAATTGGTGCCCGGATTGGTGATCGCGTTGAGCGACTTCGCATGCTTGATCACGCCGCCAATGTAGAACAGCGCGAACTCGGACAGTCCGGCGTAGCCGTTGCCGGCAAACAGGTTCTGGCCGCCTTTCCACACCGACTGGTGCACGTGCATGCCCGAGCCGTTGTCGCCGACGATCGGCTTCGGCATGAACGTCGCCGTCTTGCCGTAGGTGTGCGCGACCATGTGCACCGTGTACTTGAGGATCTGCATCCAGTCGGCGCGTTTCACCAAGCTGTTGAACTTGGTCCCGATCTCGCACTGGCCCGCGGCGGCGACTTCGTGGTGGAACACCTCGACCTCGACGCCCTGTTCCTCGAGCGACAGCGAGATCGCGTTGCGGATGTCCTGCAGCGAGTCGACCGGCGGCACCGGAAAATAGCCGCCCTTGACCGGCGCACGGTGCGCCGAGTTGCCGCCTTCGAAATCGGTCCTGCCCGTCGACCACGGCGCCTCCTCCGATTCGATCTTGACCGCGCACCCCGACATGTCGACGTGCCAAGTGACCGAATCGAAAATGAAGAACTCGGGCTCGGGACCGAAGTAGGCGGTGTCGCCGAGACCGGTCGACTTCAGATAGGCCTCGGCGCGCTTGGCCAGCGAGCGCGGGTCGCGATCGTAGCCCTTGCCGTCTGAAGGCTCGACGACGTCGCAGGTGACATTGAGGGTGACCTCCTCGGTGAACGGATCGACGCGCGCCGTGTCGGCATCGGGCATCAACAGCATGTCGGATGCTTCGATCCCTTTCCAGCCTGCGATCGAAGAGCCGTCGAAGGCGTGGCCGCTGTCGAACTTGTCCTGCGTGAACTGCTTGGACGGGACCTGAACATGCTGCTCCTTGCCGCGCGTGTCGGTGAAGCGGAGATCAACGAACTTGACGTCCTTGTCCTTGATCATTTTCAGTACGTCGGCGGATGATGCAGCCATGATTTCTCCTGTTGGAATGGGGCGAAGCGGTTGAATTTGCTGTGCTGAAGGGTGGTGTTTCGCAGTGCGTCAAAAAGCAGAAACTATGCCATAAGCCGGCGCGACTCGCACCGGGCGGAACAAGGGTTTGCGGCGCTGCCCACATAATCGGCAGGGCGGATTGCACCAAATTGATTCCGCGCCGGCCTCCCCCGCCACGATATGGTGCGACCCCGGCCGAGGGAAGCCATCGGCCCTTCGCCGCGCGCTATACTTTTGCCGTGGTCCAGATCCTTCCAGATCGAGCCCGGGCCAAGCCATGCGGCTGCCCGCGGACGCGCGCGGCCGCACCCGGCGAGCGTTCGCCATGAGCGAGGTCGGATCGGCGCTGGCCGCCGCGCGACGCCGTGCGGCAGACGCCTCGCTGCCCTATTTCGGCGCCGTGACACCGGCCGAAGCATTAGCCCTGCTCAAGGCCGACCCCGCCGCGCGGCTGATCGACGTGCGCACGCGCGCCGAATGGGATTACGTCGGCCGTGTGCCCGGCAGCGTGCTGATCGAATGGAACACCTATCCCGACGGGACGCGTAATCCCGGATTTCTCGACGAACTGCGACGCGCGCACGTTGCAAACGATGCACCGGTGCTGTTCCTTTGCCGCAGCGGTCATCGTTCGGACAGCGCGGCGCGCGCGGCGACCGCGGCCGGATACACGCGCGCGTTCAACGTGCTGGAAGGGTTCGAGGGCGACAAGGACGCCGCGGGGCACCGGGGGAACCTGGGCGGCTGGCGCAAGGCCGGGTTGCCGTGGGTTCAGGGATAGAACAGGTAGAGCTGATAGCCGGCCTGCGAAGTCGTACTCGCGTCGATGAACAGCTTGACCGCCAGCTCGGCATTGCCGGCGATGCCGCTGTCGAGGTCGGCGGCGCCGCTCAGGTATTCGCCGGGCGCAAACGCGCGACGAACGACGATCTGGTCCTGCGCGTTGGACAGGGTGAGCTCCAGATACGGATAGCCGAGCGCATGCGCGGCGCGATTGCGTATCGTGGCCGACAGAATCAATAGCCCCTTGTGCGCGGGATCGGCCTGGAGGTCCGAGGCCTCGATCGACAGCCCGCCGATGTCCTGCATCGGCTTCAGCTGGCAGTCGGCGAGCGCGCAAAGACGGATCAGCGCGGGCTTGGTCTGCGGCCAGTGGGCCGCGATCGCATCGCGAAAATGGAACAGCGCCTGCACGCCGAGGACGATCACCAGCACCGGAATCAGCAGGCCATAGGCCCACCCCGGCAGGCGGAAGCGCTTCTTTTCGTCCGAAGCAGAAAAGCGCGCGGCGTAGGCTAGCTCCGGATCGATCGAGGGCGAGGAGTCCAGGTCATCGCCGGGGCCCACGCCGGGCTCGCGGCGATCGTCGGTGTCCTCGTCCACCGGTGCGAGCGCTTGCGCTTCGCGCAAGGTCACCGTCGGCGGACCGAGCTCGGCTTCGGAGAGCCGCGGCTCGTCGTCCGGCCCGCGCGGGCGCGGCGCCAGCGACACCAGCGCGAGCTCGCCGTCGAACACCGTGCGGCAGTGCCCGCAGCGCACCTGCCCTTCGCGCATCGCGAGCTGCTGCGAGCTCACCCGGAAAACGGTCTTGCAGCCGGGGCAGCGCGTATATTTTTCTTCAGCCACGATCAGGCCTGCGCCAACCGGCTAACGCCACCCATCCGTCCTCCGTCCCCCATGGGTCGAGTTTAAACCATCGGCGATAGGCACCGCGGACCGAAGCGGCCTGCGCCTCGAGTATGCCCGACAGCACGATCGCCCCGCCTTGCCTGACACGCGCGGCGAGCGCCGGTGCGAGCAACCGCAAGGGGTTCGCCAGGATGTTGGCGACGACGACGTCGACCTGGCCGGGCGCAAGCGCATCGGGAAGCGCGAACTCACCGATGACGCCGTTACGCGCGGCGTTGGCGCGACTCGCTTCGATCGCCTGTGGATCGACGTCGGTCCCGGTCACCCTGCCTGCCCCGAGCCTGGCGGCGGCGATGGCGAGGATGCCCGAGCCGCAGCCGTAGTCGAGCACCGACTGGCCCGGCGCCAAGTGTGCGGCGAGCCAGCGCAGGCAAAGCCTCGTCGTCGGATGGCTGCCGGTGCCGAACGCCAAGCCGGGATCGAGCTCGAGATTGATCGCCCGGGGATCGACCGGCTCGCACCACGAGGGCACGACCCACAGCCCGTCGGTAATTCGCATCGGGCTGAATTGCGCCCGCGTCAGACGCACCCAATCCTGCTCGGCCACCGCTTCCAGTGTGTAGCCGGGCGGCGCGAGGCCCAGCGCTGCAGCCGCGTCCCGGACGCTGCGTTCGACGTCGGCGTCCACCGCGAAGAGAACCGTCAGGCGGCAGAGCGCCCAGATGTCGCCGCCGGGATGATCGGGCTCGCCGTAGCGTGGCGTCTCCCGGTCGGTGCCCGCGTTCGCATCGGCGGTGTCGACCGATGCGGCACCGGCGGCGAGCAGCGCGTCGGACCAGGCCTCGGCCGTTGCGGCCGGCGCATCGAAGCGCAATGCGACGAACGGCATCGGTGGATCGGCTACGCAGTCTGCTTGCGCTTGGCCATCCGCTGCTCGAGATAGTGAATCGTCGTGCCGCCGCGTAGGAACGAATCGTCGAGGAGCAACTCCTGGTGGAGCGGAATGTTGGTCTTGATGCCCTCGACAACCATTTCCGACAGCGCGACGCGCATGCGGGCAATCGCCTGCTCGCGCGTGTCACCATAGGCGATCACCTTGCCTATCATCGAGTCGTAGTTCGGCGGCACGAAATAGTTGTGGTAGACGTGCGAATCGACGCGTATGCCCGGCCCCCCCGGCGCGTGATACGACGTAATCCTGCCCGGCGAAGGTGCGAACGTGTCCGGATCCTCGGCGTTGATGCGGCATTCGATCGCATGGCCGCGCCGAACGATGTCGCGTTGCCGGATCGTAAGCCGCTGGCCCGCGGCGACACGGATCTGCTGCTGGACGATGTCGATGCCCGTGATCATCTCCGTTACCGGGTGTTCGACCTGGATGCGCGTATTCATTTCGATGAAAAAGAATTCATCGTCCTGATACAGGAACTCGAACGTGCCTGCGCCGCGATAGCCGATCTTGCGGCAGGCCTCGACGCAGCGCTCGCCGATGCGCGTCAGCAAGCGCAGCGCAATCCCGGGCGCCGGCGCCTCCTCGATGATCTTCTGATGCCGGCGCTGCATCGAGCAATCGCGCTCGAACAGATAGACGGTGTTCTTGTGTGCGTCGGCCAGCATCTGGATCTCGATATGGCGCGGCTTGTCGAGGTACTTTTCCAGATACACGGTCGGGTTGCCGAACGCCGCACCCGCTTCCGATCGGGTAAGGCTGACCGCGGGCAGCAGCGCCGCCTCGGTGTGCACGACCCGCATGCCGCGCCCGCCGCCGCCGCCGGCGGCCTTGATGATCACCGGGTACTTAACCACGCGGGCGATCTTGACGACTTCTTTCGGATCGTCGGGTAGCGCGCCTTCGGAGCCGGGGACACAGGGGATGCCGGCCTTGCCCATGGCGATCTTGGCATTGACCTTGTCGCCCATCAGGCGGATGGTGTCGGGCCGCGGGCCGATGAACACGAAGCCGCTCTTTTCCACCTTCTCGGCAAAGTCGGCGTTCTCCGAAAGGAAGCCATAGCCGGGATGGATTGCCTGCGCGTCGGTGACCTCGGCCGCACTGATGATGGCGGGGATATTGAGGTAGCTCTGCGCCGATGGCGGCGGCCCGATGCATACCGACTCGTCGGCCAGCCGCACGTATTTGGCGTCTGCGTCGGCTTCCGAGTGCACGACGACCGTCTTGATGGCCAGCTCGCGGCACGCGCGCTGGATGCGCAAGGCGATTTCGCCGCGGTTGGCGATCAACACCTTGTCGAACAGCTGTCCGGCGGATTTGGTTGCCACGGGCGGGAATGGGCAGGCACGCCGCGGGCCGCACGATTCGCAGAGGAGCGAAATCGGGCGCCGGGCGTATCGATGTCAGCCGATGATCACCAAAGGCTGGCCGTATTCCACGGCCTGCCCGTTCTCGGCCAGGATCGCCTTGACCACGCCGGCCCGATCGGCCTCGATTTCGTTCATCAGCTTCATCGCCTCGATAATGCAAAGCGGATCGCCGACCTGCACGGTGTGACCGATTTCGACAAAGGCCTTGGCGCCCGGCGAGGCCGAGCGGTAAAAAGTGCCGACCATCGGGGACTTGATCGTATGGCCTTCGGGTTCCGGCGCCGCGACGGGCGGCGCATGGGCGACCGGGGTCGGCCCGGCGTGCATCGGCGCCGCCGCATGCTGATGCGCCGGCGCCAGCGCGCGGGTGATCCGGACCCGTTCCTCGCCTTCGGCGATTTCGAGCTCGGCGATGCCTGAGCTTTCGACCAACTCGATCAGTGTCTTGAGTTTTCGCAGATCCATCGCGTATGGGTCCCGCGGGCTTTAGGGTTTGCCTGGCTTGATCTGCCAAAGTGCGAACTGCAGTGCCAGCTCGTACCCCGACGGACCCAGGCCGACGATCGTGCCGACCGCCTTGTCCGAGAAATACGAGTGATGACGGAAGGGTTCGCGGGCGTGAATGTTGGACAAGTGGACCTCGATGTAGGGAATCGCCACGGCGGCCAAGGCATCGCGCAGCGCCACGCTGGTATGGGTAAACGCCGCCGGATTGATCAACATGTAGCGCACACTCTCGTCACGGGCGGCCTGAATGCGATCGACCAGCGCCCCCTCGTGATTGCTCTGGAAAGTGAGCAGGCGCACACCTGCGGCGCGCGCTTGCGCGTCGAGCCGTGCATCGATGGCGCGAAGGGTTTCGTGACCGTAAACTGCCGGCTCGCGGGTGCCCAGAAGATTCAGGTTGGGCCCGTGCAGCACCAGCACCGCGACGTTACCGCCGAGGCGGCGGGCGATACCGGGCCCCGCCGCGCTTGCGCGCTTTCCTCCAGCCATAAATGTTGCGCCCCTGGCCCCTCTTGACGGCGAGTTTGCAGGAGATAGGCCCATGTTGTCCAGTGTTTCGCCGGTTTTGGACGGCCCTCATGCGAGCGTGGCAGCGCATGGCGGGGCAGTGCGAGCCGCTCGCGCCGGGGCTCGATGGGGCCAAACGCCGGGGCAGGACGTCCTCAGAGCAGCTTCGTGATCACTTCTCGAAACTTGTCGGGTTTCACGGGACCCAGATGGGTGTAGGCAACCTTGCCCTGCCGGTCGAGGACTAGCGTAAAAGGCAGCGCAACGAGGGTGTTGCCCAATTCCTTGGAGATATCCATCGCGCCATACCCGCCGATCAGCGCCGGATAATTAAGCTTGATCTCGTCGGCGAATTGCTTGACTTTATCGGCATTATCGGCGGCGATACCGACTATTTGCAGCCCTTTAGCGCCATATTCTTGTTGGACTCGGACAAAATCCGGCATCTCCTCGCGGCAGGGGCCGCACCAGGTCGCCCAGAAATTGACGACCAGCACCTTGCCGCGCCACTGGGCCATCGGTTGAAGCTTGCCCGCTGGGTCGGGCAGCGAAAGGGCCAAGAGCGACGTGGTATCGGCCGGCGTCCGCTCGAACATAGCCAAGCCGATGCCCGCCGCCAAGGCGAGGGCCGCAGCAACGCCGAAGGCGAAATAGTTGCGAAGGCGGGGCGGCATATCCAAGGAAAGTCAGCGCTCGCTGACTAATTGAACCACGTCTTTTTGGGCGCTTCGGGCGCGCGTGGCACAATGCTCCCCGCCGGGAGCGCGACCGTCGCGGTCTGCGTGGTCGGCGGATAGCAGATGCCGATATCGGCACATCCTTGGGATTCGGCGCGGATGAGCAGCGGCTTGCCTGGGGTGAAATTCCGGACGGCGAGATTGACCGTGACGCTGCCGCGGTAGGTCTCGACCCGGCCGAAGACTTCATCCTGTTTGACCTTGCCGGCCGGAAGGGCCGGCGTCACCAGCGCGCCGCTCGCGGGATCGAGCGCAAAATGGATCTTGTCGCGATACAGGTAGTAGCCGTCGGCGATGGTGAAGCGCGCTTCGACCGTCTGGGCATCGACCGCCCGGGCCGAAAAAAGAAAGGCCTTATCCGGCGACAGCGGCCGAGTTTGGCCAAGCGCGGGCAACGCAAACGTCAGCGCCGCAGCGAAGATCAGAAGTCGGGCCAGACGCTCAGTCATCCGCAGTTTCGGTTTCGGCGGCGATCCACTGCAGATAGGCGGGCAATCCATGGCTGATCGGGACAACGATGATCTCCGGAAGTTCGTACGGATGGTGCGCCAGAATCGCGGCCTCGAGCGGCGCATAAAGCGTCGCGCGCGTTTTGATCATCAGTGGCGTTTCCTCGGCCGTTTCGATTTCCCCGCGCCAGTGGTAAAGTGAGCGCAACGTCGCGCCGACGTGAATGCAGGCCGCCAACCGCGCTTCAAGCAGTTCGCGTGCCAGTGCTTCCGCCGCGAATCGTTCCGGCAGCGTGGTCAGCACCAGGATCAACGCCCCGGGCCCCAGTGCGGGGCTCTCCGGAGCCGCGGCCGGCGACAAGGAGTCTCCATGCGTTTTGTCGTGCTGTTCATTTTACTGTCTTTCCCGGTCATCGACCTGATGGTCACGTTGCGCTTCGCGCGCTGGACGGAGATCCCGGCCTTGGTCTGGATCCTGGTGTCGGCGGCCGTCGGAACGCTGCTGCTGCGCCACGAGCGCGGCGGCTTTCGTGCACGCACACTCGGAGCGCTCCGCGGCGATCAGCCGCTGATGCGCGGGTTGGTCGATAGCGGACGCAAGGTGCTCGCGGCGATGCTGTTCATTCTTCCGGGAATCCTGTCCGACTTGCTGGCCATCGCGCTGCTGTTGCTGCCGATCAATCTCGGCCGCCAGCTCGCCGCGCAGGCCGCCGCCGGCGGTTTCGGCGACTCCCTGGACGGCGACTACCGCCGCATCGACTAGGCGGCGCATGGCGGCGCCCGTCTAACCGATGATCGTCTGCTCCACGCGACGGGCGCGAGCATAAGCCCAGACCATCAGCGCAATGCCGGTGACGATCATCGGCAGCGACAGCCACTGTCCCATCGACAAGCCGAGCGCCAACAGACCCAGGAAGTTGTCAGGCTCACGCGCAAACTCGACGATAAAACGGAACGCGCCGTAGCCGATCAGGAAAAGACCCGACACCGCGCCCATCGGCCGTCTGCGCCGGGCGAAAATCCAGAGCAGCACGAAAAGCGCGACTCCTTCGAGGCCGACCTCGTAGAGCTGGGACGGATGGCGTGGCAGCATGCCGGTGCGCTCGTACACGTCGGCCAGACTAGGTGTGAGCGCTTGCTGCGCATGTGAGGCCATCCATGCCTTGTCCTCATCTGCCGCCTGTGGGAACAACACCGCCCACGGCGCCGCCGCATCGGTGACTCGTCCCCAGAGCTCGCCGTTGATGAAGTTGCCCAGCCGCCCGAACGCGAGCCCCAGCGGAATCAGCGGCGCGACAAAGTCGGTGACGTCGAGCCAGCGCTTGTTGCGGATCCGGGCGTAGACCAGGAGCGCGATCAATACGCCCAGGAAGCCGCCGTGAAAGCTCATCCCCCCCTGCCAGAGCGCGAGCGTCTCCGCCGGATGCGCCAGGTAGTACATCGGCTTGTAGAACAGGATGTAGCCGAGGCGGCCGCCGAGGATCACGCCGAAGACACCGTAGAAGAGCATGTCGTCGACGTCGCGCGGATGCCAGCCGGTGAGGAGGTTTTGCCGCGCGCGTACCTTGCCCAGGACGACGAACAGCACGAAGCCGACCAGATACATCAGGCCGTACCAGCGCACGGCAAGGGGTCCTAAATGGACGGCGACCGGATCGAACTGCGGATGGACCAGCATCGGACGATTATGACATTGCCGCCGCTGCCGCGGCCCGGCGGCCTGCCGCGGTCCTGCGAACCGATGAGCGCGCCGTGGCCACGAACTGGGCGAGACAAGCGCTGCGGTTCGCCGCGCGCCAGACGAGCAGCACCGTCAGCAGCGGCGAATTTTCGCGCAGGCTCCGGTAGACGACGCCGCGGCGACGCATGTCGCGCAGCGACGCCGGTACCAGGGCGACGCCCAGTCCCGCCGAGACGAGGCTCACGATCGTCTGCATCTGGATCGCCTCCTGCGCTATGCGCGGCGCAAAGCCGCCGGTCCGGCAGAATTCGATAATCGCGTCGTACAGACCGGCGGCGGCCGAGCGGGGGAAAATGACGAACGGACGTCCCGCCAGCGACGAAAGCGGCAACGCCGCGCGCGAGCGCGCCAGAGCGTCGTCCTCCGGCAAGGCGGCGACCAGTGGTTCACACAGCAGCGGCAGCGTCGCCAGCGCGATATCGTCGACCGGCGAGAGCAGCATGCCGGCATCGATGCGTCCCTCGTGCAGCTCACGCAACTGGATGTCGCTGGTCAGCTCGCGCAACTCGAGGGTCACGCCCGGGTGCGCGGCGCGATAGGCGCTGAGCAGTCCCGGCAGGATGCTGTAGTCGACGGCGCTGATGAAACCGAGCGTCAGCCGTCCGGTTTCGCCGGACTCCACCCGCCGCGTCCGCACCGCCAGCGTCTCAGCGTCGGCCAGCATCCGGCGCGCCTCATCGAGCAGGTAGGCGCCGGCGTCGGTCAACTCGACGCGGCGCTTGCTGCGGCGAAAGAGCATCGCGCCGATCTCACGCTCGAGCTGCTGGATCTGGCGCGATAAGGGCGGCTGCGACATGTGCAGTCGCGCGGCCGCGCGCCCGAAATGCAGCAGCTCGGCAACGGCCACGAAATAGCGCAGGCGGCGAAGATCGATCATCAATACCTCTATTGCATGAATTATAGCGATAAAGTGTATTGGACAGTATCAGACGGCTCCGTTATAAAACTCTTGCCACCTTCCCCCTCGACCCGATGCGCCCTTCGATCCTCGACCGCACCTCTCCGGCAACCCTGCTGACGCTGACCTCGCTATTCTGGGCAGGCAACATGGTCATCGGCCGCGCGGTCGCCGGCGCGATGTCCCCAATAGCTCTGGCGTACTGGCGATGGGTGATCGTGATCGCGATGCTGGCGCCGTTCTGCTGGCGCGAGGTCGTCGCCCGACGTGCGCTGCTGCTCCGTTCCTGGCGGATCGTGCTGCTGCTCAGTGTAATGAGTACCGGACTTTACAACGCGCTGACCTATTGGGCACTGCACTACACGACGGCGACCAACACGACGCTGCTGAACTCGACGATCCCGCTCTGGGTGATGGTCGCGTCGTGGATTCTGCTCAGGCACTTGCCGCCGACGCGGGCATTGCTGGGCTTCCTGATTTCGCTGGTCGGTGTGCTGTTCATCGTCGCACGCGGCCATCCGGGCGCGCTGTTCACGCTGGCGCCGAACGTCGGCGACCTGATCATGCTGATCGCCCTGTTCCTCTGGGGCTTCTACGCGGTGCTGCTCCGCTATCGCCCGGCGGAGCTCTCGCCGCTCGGCTACGTGTTCGTCACCGGCTTGATCGGCACGTTGATTGCGACGCCGTTTTTCTTTCTCGATCGCGCCTTGTCTGCGGCGCCCGACCTGTCGTGGCAAGCGCTGACGGCAATCGGCTACTTCGCGCTTTTTTCCAGCCTCGCCGCGACGCTTTGCTACAACAACGCCATCGACCGGATCGGCCCCGTCCATGCCAGCCTATTCATTCATCTGGTACCGCTGTTCGGCAGCCTCCTCGCGATCGCCTTTCTCGACGAGCGTCCCGGCTGGCAGCACCTCCTGGGCATCGCGCTGATACTGTCCGGGATCCTGCTGGCGCGCCGCGCCGCGTTCGTCGTGCCGGGGCGCTAAAACCTCGCGCGCGGCGCGCGCCGCGACCGTGACGCCGTATCATCGACCACCCATTGACGAGCTTCGACACACCATGCCCAACAACCGACGCAGCAGAATCATCACCCAGGGTATCGCCCGCTCGCCGAATCGCGCAATGCTGCGCGCCGTCGGCTTTGGCGATGGCGACTTCGACAAGCCGATCGTAGGTGTGGCCAACGGTCACAGCACGATGAACCCATGCAACGCCGGCATCCAGCCGCTGGTCGACCGCGCGATGGCGGCGCTGACCAGCGCGGGTGCCAAGCCGCAGGTCTTCGGTTTTCCGACGGTGACCGATGGCATCGGCATGGGCACCGAGGGGATGAAATATTCGCTGGTGTCGCGCGAGGTCATCGCCGATGCGATCGAAGTCGCGGTGATGGGACAGTGCATGGACGGCATCGTCTGCGTCGGCGGCTGCGACAAGAACATGCCGGGCTCGATGATGGCGATGGCGCGGATGAACGTGCCGGGCATATTCGTCTATGCCGGTACGATCAAGCCCGGTTTCTGGAAAGGCGAGAAGCTGACCATTGTCAGTCCGTTCGAGGCGGTCGGCGCGTACACCGCCGGCAAGATGTCGAAGGAGGACCTGGACGGCATCGAGAAAAACGCCTGCCCGACCGTCGGCGCCTGCGGCGGGCAATACACGGCCAACACGATGTCCTCGTCGTTCGAGGCGCTGGGGATGAGCCTCTTGGGCAGCTCGCAGATGGCCTCGCCCGACCCGGAAAAGGCCGACAGCGCGGCGGCCTCGGCAAGCGCGCTTGTTCGTGCCATCGAGCAGGACCTGAAACCGCGCGACATCATCACGCGGCGCTCAATCGAAAACGCGGTGGCGCTGGTGATGGCGACCGGCGGCTCGACCAACGCGGTGCTGCACTATCTGGCGATCGCGGCGGCGGCAGAAGTCGAGTGGACAATCGACGACTTCGAGCGCATCCGCCAGCGCGTACCCGTGCTTTGCGAGCTCAAACCTTCCGGACGCTTTGTCGCCACCGATTTCCATGCGGCAGGCGGCGTGCCGCAGGTGCTCAAGATGCTGCTCGCTCATGGCCTTCTGCACGCCGACTGCGTGACGATCACCGGGAAGACGATCGGCGAGGAGCTCGCCGGCGTCGCCGACACGCCGCGTCCCGATCAGGAAGTCATTCGCCCGTGGGACCGGCCGATGTACGCGCAGGGCCATCTGGCGATCCTCAAGGGCAATCTGGCGCCCGAGGGCTGCGTGGCCAAGATCACCGGCTTGAAAAGCCCGGCGATCACCGGACCCGCGCGTGTTTTCGATTCGGAGCCCGCGGCGCTGGACGCGATCATCGCCAAGCGAATCAAGCCGGGCGACGTGATGGTGATCCGCTACGAAGGCCCGAAGGGCGGCCCCGGCATGCAGGAAATGCTGGCGCCGACGTCGGCGCTGATCGGCCAGGGCTTGGGGGAGAGCGTCGGCCTGATCACCGATGGCCGCTTTTCGGGAGGCACCTGGGGCATGGTCGTCGGCCATGTCGCGCCCGAAGCGTATGTCGGCGGCACGATCGCGCTGGTCGAGGAGGGGGACTCGATCACGATCGATGCGCACCGGCGGCTGATCCAGCTCAACGTAGACGAGGCGGAGATCGCCGCGCGCCGCGCCAGGTGGTCGCCGCCGCCGCCGCGCTATACGCGCGGCGTTCTGGGCAAATACATGAAGCTCGTGTCGACGGCAAGCCGGGGCGCACTGACCGACGCCGGCTAGCGCTCATTCGGGTCGTTGCGGGTTGGTTCGAGGAACCATTGACGACGCTGAAGATCGTAAGGCTTGTGCCGATCTCGTCGGCGTGTTCGGGCTGAACGCAAGCGTGCGCGCCGGCTGAATCGCGCCGGCCGTCAACGCGTCTTCTTCAGCGCCGGGGCGGCGCACAGGAGATGTCGATGCGCCTGTCTTCCCGCGTCCTTGTCCTGCTCACTACGCTGGCGCTGGTCGCGGCTTGCGCGACGACGCCCGTCGGTGCGCCGGTCGCCTCGCCGCGATTCGCGGTCGGCGATCGGTGGCAATACCGGGTCGTCGACAACATGCGGCGCGGCGCCATCTCGCAAATCGATGCCGAAGTCGTGGCGCTGGCCGACGGTGTCGCGACGTTACACATCGTGCAGCTCGATGATGGCCGGCGCTCTGAATGGACCGATGAGCTCGATGCAGCCGGAGGCTTGCACGCCGGAATGCTGGGCGGCCCCACGCTTCGGCGCTTCGCACCTGCCGCCAAGCTGTTCGAGTTTCCGCTCGAGCAAGGCAAGGTCTGGCGGCAGACCGTGCCGACTTTCCGCTCCGACATCGAGCTTCGCGACGAGATCCTGATCTACGGCGACGTGCAGGGTCGCGCGCCGGTGACCGTCCCTGCCGGCAGCTTCGATGCCGTGCAGATCTACCGAGTAGTACAGCTCGACGACGCGCAGCCCTGGCGCACGCGGACGATCCGCCGCGATCAGGTCTGGTACGCGCCCGAAGTCAGGAGCGTCGTCCGTGAAGTCCACGACGCCGAGTATTTCGAGCACGGCGACAACGATTCGACGGCGGTTTACACCGAACGGACGACAACCGAGCTCGTATCGTTTCGCCCCGGTCGCGCATAGCGCGAACTCGGCGCGGCCTAGAGGCCGAGCCGTTGCCAGATGATCGTCGTCAGGCTCGCCTGGTTCAGCGTGTAGAAATGCAGGCCGGGCGCGCCGTGCGAGAGCAGGCCGTCGCACAGGTCGGTGACGACGTCGAGACCGAAGGCGCGAATCGCCGCGCTGTCGTCGCCGAAGCTCTCGAGCTTGTTGCGAATCCAGCGCGGGATCTCCGCGCCGCAGGCATCCGAAAAACGCGCCAGCTTGCTGAAGCTCGCGATCGGCATCACGCCCGGCACGATCGGGACGTCGATACCGAGCGCCGCGGCCTCGTCGACAAAATGATAGTAGCTGTCGGCGTTGAAAAAATACTGGGTGATCGCCGAGTCGGCGCCGGCATCGAGCTTGCGCTTGAAGTTCGCCATGTCCTCGCGCGGGCTCCTGGCCTGCGGGTGGTACTCCGGATAGCAGGCAACGTCGATGTGGAACCAGTCCCCGGTCGTCTGGCGGATGAACGCGACCAGCTCGTTCGCATAACGGAATTCACCGACGTCGGCGCTGCCGGACGGCAGGTCCCCGCGCAGCGCGACCAGATGCCCGATGCCGTGATCGCGATAGGTCGCCAGCGTCGCGCGGACGGTGTCGCGGGTCGACCCGATGCATGAAATGTGCGGCGCCGCGCGCTGGCCGCTGGCCTGGATGTCGAGTACGGCCGCCAGCGTCCGGTCGCGCGTCGAGCCGCCGGCTCCGTAGGTTACCGAAAAGAATTTCGGTCCGAGCTGCGCGAGCTGCGCCCGAGTCGCGGAAAGCTTCGCCGCGCCTTCCGGCGTTGCCGGCGGAAAGAATTCGAAGCTGAAAATGCGATCACTGCCTCCGCTCATTACGCAGCGTCCGCTACGCTTTTTTCGGCAGCAGCAGCGCCGACAGCGCCCAGGAGATGATGCTGTACAGGATCGCGCCGGCGACCGCCGACCAGAAGCCCGCGACGTGGAAGCCTTCGATGAACGAGCCGACGAACCAGAACAGGAGGCCGTTGATGACGAAAATGAACAGGCCCAGTGTCAGCAGCGTCGCCGGCAATGTAAGGAGGACCAGCACCGGACGGATGAAGGTGTTGATCAGACCCAGCACCAGCGCTGCGATCAGCGCCGAGACAATGGAGTCGACCTTGATCGACGACATCAGGTACGGCAGCGCGAAGAGCGCGGCAGCGTTGATCAGCCAGACGAGAAGAAGGCGCATGCTTGGTTCTCCAGGAGGTCGGTTTATCGGACGCGATCCCCGGCGTGTTGACCGCGAGCGAAGCTTACGGTCCAACACGCCGGCACGGCATGGCCGTTGCGCGAGAGCGCGACGGTCGATGCCGCCCGCGGCGATGTGCTCAATATCGATAAGTCTCCGGCTTGTAGGGACCTTGGACATCGACGCCGATATAACGCGCCTGCTTGTCCGACAACTCGGTCAGCATCGCGCCCAGCTTCTTGAGCTGCAGTCGCGCCACTTTTTCGTCCAGATGCTTGGGGAGCACATAAACGCCGACCGGATATTTGCCGCCCCTGCTTCTGGCGTCGGTCCACAATTCGATCTGCGCCATCACCTGATTGGCAAACGAGCTCGACATCACGTAGCTTGGATGCCCGGTCCCGCAACCCAGGTTCACCAGCCTCCCTTCAGCGAGCAGGATGATGCGCTTGCCGTCGGGAAAGATGACGTGGTCGACCTGCGGCTTGATGTTGTCCCACGTATATTGCTTGAGTCCGGCGACATCGATTTCGTTATCGAAGTGGCCGATGTTGCACACGATCGCATTGTGCTTCATGCGCTTCATGTGGGCGAGCGTGATGACGTCGATGTTGCCGGTCGCGCTGACGAAGATATCGGCCTTGTCGGCGGCGTAGTCCATCGTCACGACGCGGTAGCCTTCCATCGATGCCTGCAGCGCGCAAATCGGATCGATTTCGGTCACCCAGACCTGCGCCGACAGCGCACGCAGCGCCTGCGCCGAGCCCTTGCCGACGTCGCCGTATCCCGCGACCAGCGCAATTTTGCCGGCGATCATCACATCGGTCGCGCGCTTGATGCCGTCGACCAGCGATTCGCGGCAACCGTACAGGTTGTCGAACTTGCTCTTGGTCACCGAATCGTTGACGTTGATCGCCGGAAAGGCGAGCCGGCCCTCCTTGTGCATCGTGTACAGGCGCTTGACGCCGGTCGTCGTCTCTTCGGTCACACCCTTGATCGCCGATTTGATGCGCGAATAGAAATTAGGATCCTGCGCCAGCCGCCGCGCGATCGCCGCGAACAGCGCGAACTCCTCCTCGTTAGACGGATGCCCGATCAACGATCGATCGGACTCGGCTTGCGCGCCCAGGTGCACGAGCAGGGTCGCGTCGCCGCCATCGTCCAGGATCATGTTCGGCGCGCCATCGGCCGATCCCGGTCCGCCCCACTCGAAGATGCGATGGGTGAACTCCCAGTACTCGTCGAGCGTTTCGCCCTTGTAGGCGAACACCGGCGTCCCGCCCGCGGCGATCGCGGCCGCCGCATGATCCTGTGTCGAGTAAATATTACAAGATGCCCACCGCACCTCGGCGCCGAGCGCCTTCAAGGTCTCGATCAGCACCGCCGTCTGGATGGTCATGTGCAGGCTGCCGGCGATGCGCGCGCCGCGCAGCGGCTGCTCGGGCGCGAACTCCTCGCGAATCGCCATCAGCCCGGGCATTTCGGTCTCGGCGATCGCGATTTCCTTGCGACCCCAGGGGGCGAGGTCCAGGTTGGCGACACGGAAGTCCGTGAATTGCTGAATGTCGGTTGGTGCGTTCATGCGTCACTCCATAGCGAGCGACTGCCGAAGGGAAGGGAGGACTTCTCGCTCGTTCCCCGCGTGCGAGCCGCGGTTCAACGAGCGCCGTTGCCATGGGAATGCCCCGAGCCTGGCAGCGCGCCTGAAGGAACCAGGCGGCCGTTGCAACGCTCCTCGGGGATAGGGATTTTATCGTAACATCAGCCTGTTGTGGAATTCCCGCCGGGGGGCGCGTTACGGCCAGGAATCCAGCTGTGTTGCGAAACCCTTCGCCGGCGGCCAAATACCTGGTTACAACTCCAAGCCAACGAACCCGGCAAAACCGGGACAATCCAACGATTGTCTCCTTCGGGCCTGGTGCCAATAAGCGATGAACGACCAAACGCACGACCCGGGAAAACCGGAGCAACCTGCCGCTGGCGGCCGCCGGCTGGCAGCAGAAGCCGGCGACGAGCAGCCGGCGCTCACCCGGCAGGCTCGGCGAGCGCGCCGCTGGCCGTGGATCTTCGCGGCGATCGCGTTGGCTGCGGCGGCGCTCGCTGCATGGTACTGGTTCGGGCATGGCGCGAGCGATACGGCCAAGGCAGGCAAGGGAAATGCCGCCGTGCGCCCGCTCCCGGTCGTGGCCGCCCCGGCGCGCAAAGGCAACATCGACGTCTACATCGACGCGCTCGGCACGGTTACGCCCCGCAACAACGTCGTCGTCCACCCTCGCGTCGACGGACAGCTGATGAGCGTCGCCTTCCGCGAAGGCCAGAATGTCAAGGCGGGCGACCTGCTCGCACAGATCGATCCGCGGCCATTCGAAGTGATGTTGACGCAGGCGAACGGACAGATGGCGCGCGACCAGGCGCAGCTGAAAAACGCGCAGGTCGATCTCGAGCGCTACCGGACGCTGCTCGCGCAGGACTCGATCGCCAGCCAGCAGGTCGACACTCAGGCGGCGCTGGTTCGCCAATATCAGGGCGCGGTCGAGTCCGACAAGGGCGCGATCGACAACGCCAAGCTGCAGATCACCTTTGCCCGCGTCACCGCGCCGATCAGCGGCCGCGTCGGGTTGCGCCAGGTCGATCCGGGCAACATCGTGCACGCCTCCGACAGCAATGGGCTGGTGACGATCACGCAGGTGCAGCCGGTCACCGTCATCTATCCGGTGCCGGAGGATAACGTACCGCGCATCGTCAAGCGCATGCAGGGCACGGCGGCCGTCGCCGTCGATGCATTCGACCGCGGCGGCAAGACCCGGCTCGCAACGGGCAAGCTGCTGACGATCGACAATCAGATCGACACGACCACCGGCACGGTCAAGGTCAAGGCCGAGTTTCCCAACACCGACAACGCGCTTTTTCCGAACCAGTTCGTCAACGTGCGCATGGTGGTGGAAACGCATGAAGATGCGACGCTGGTGCCGTCGGCGGCAATCCAGCGCGGGGCGCCCGGCACGTTCGTCTTCCTCGTAAAGGAGGACAGGACCGTCGCCGTGACGCCGGTGCAGCTGGGCGCGGTTTCCGGCGAGACGACCGAGGTGCTCAAGGGGCTCGCCCCTGGCAATCTCGTCGTCGTCGATGGCGCGGACAAGCTTCGCGACGGCGCGAACGTCGAGCTCATCGACGCCGCGGCGCGCGCCGCGCAGCAGACCGCGCCGGCTCGCCAGAATGGGTCGGGGGCCGGCAAAGGCGGCAAGGGCGGGCGCAACAAGGGCGGCGGCTGACGCGCGGCGGCGGCGCGCATCCAGCGATCGACGACAACTCGCGATGAATCCGTCTCGCCCGTTCATCCTGCGGCCGGTGGCGACATCGCTTTTGATGCTCGCGATACTTCTCGCCGGCGTCATCGCCTACCGCGTGTTGCCGATCTCGGCGTTGCCGCAGGTCGACTATCCAACGATACAGGTGGTGACGCTCTACCCGGGTGCCAGTCCCGACGTCACCACGTCGTCGATCACGGCGCCGCTCGAGCGGCAGTTCGGGCAGATGCCGGGTTTGAAGCAGATGTCGTCGACCAGCTCCGGCGGCTCGTCGGTGATCACGCTGCAGTTCGACCTGAACCTGTCGCTGGACATCGCCGAGCAGGAGGTACAAGCGGCGATCAATGCCTCCGGCAGCTTTCTTCCGGCCGACCTTCCGACGCCTCCGATCTACAACAAGGTCAATCCGGCGGACACGCCGATCATGACGCTCGCGTTGACTTCGAAGACGCTGCCGTTGCCGAAGATCGAGGACCTGGCCGACACCCGGCTAGCGACCAAGCTGTCGCAGCTGCCCGGCGTGGGGCTGGTTTCTTTGAGCGGGGGTCAGCGGCCGGCGGTGCGCATCCAGGCCAACCCTACCGCACTGGCGGCGTACGGCCTGTCGCTGGACGACGTGCGCACGGCGATCAGCAATGCCAACACCAATCAGGCCAAGGGCAGCTTCGACGGACCGACGCGCGCCTCGACGATCGACGCCAATGACCAGCTCAAGAGCGCCGACGAATACAGGAGCATGATCATCGCGTACCGCAACGGTTCCCCGGTGCGGCTCACCGACGTAGCCGACGTCGTCGACGGCGCCGAGAACACGCGCCTTGCCGCCTGGGCGAATCAGCAGCCGGCGATCATCGTCAACATCCAGCGCCAGCCCGGGGCCAACGTGATCGAGGTCGTCGACCGGATCAAGCAGCTGCTGCCCCAGCTGCAGGCGTCGCTGCCTGCCGCGGTCGACGTCACGCTGCTGACCGACCGCACGATCACCATACGGGCGTCGGTGCACGACGTGCAGTTCGAGCTGTTCCTCGCGGTCGCGCTGGTGGTGATGGTCATTTTCCTGTTCCTGCGCAGCCTCTCCGCGACGGTGATCCCCAGCGTCGCGGTCCCGCTGTCGCTGATCGGCACGTTCGGCGTCATGTACCTGGCCGGGTTCTCGATCAACAATTTGACCTTGATGGCGCTGACGATCGCGACCGGCTTCGTCGTCGACGACGCGATCGTGATGATCGAAAACATCGCCCGCTACATCGAGGCCGGCGAAAAGCCGCTGGCGGCCGCGCTCAAAGGGGCCGAGCAGATCGGATTCACGATCATCTCGCTGACGGTCTCGCTGATCGCCGTGCTGATCCCGCTGCTGTTCATGGGCGACGTCGTCGGCAGGCTTTTTCGCGAGTTCGCTATCACGCTGGCGATATCGATCCTGATTTCGGCGGTCGTGTCGCTGACGCTGACGCCGATGATGTCGGCACGCTTCCTGCGGCACACCCCGAAGGAAAAACAGGGGAAACTCTATCGCCGAAGCGGCGAGATCTTCGAGCGCCTGATCGAGCGCTATGGCCGGATGCTCAACTGGGTGCTCGACCGCCAGGGAGCGACGCTGGTCGTCGCCGCGATCACGCTGGTGCTGACCGTCGTGTTGTACATATT
Source organism: uncultured beta proteobacterium (assembly GCA_963828665.1). Taxonomy (GTDB): domain Bacteria; phylum Pseudomonadota; class Gammaproteobacteria; order Burkholderiales; family Casimicrobiaceae; genus PALSA-1003. The sequence goes on along the minus strand of CAWHFL010000013.1, from coordinate 57,043 downwards.
CATTCCGAAGGGATTCTTTCCGATCCAGGACACCGGAGCGATCCAGGGGATCACCGAGGCGCCGCAAACGGTGTCGTTCGCCGCGATGGCGGAGCGGCAGCAGGCGCTCGCCGCCGTCATCCTGCAGGATCCCGCGGTCGAGAGCCTGTCATCGTTCATCGGCGTCGATGGCACCAATGTGACCCTGAACAGCGGCCGGATGCTGATCAACCTGAAGCCGCTGGGAGACCGCCACGGCCGCGTGACCGACGTCATCCGCGATCTGCAGTCACGGGCTGCCGGGGTCGAAGGCATCGCGCTGTACATGCAGCCGGTGCAGGACCTGACGATCGAGGACCGCGTCAGCCGCACGCAATACCAGTTCACCGTCGAGGACACCGATCCGGGCGAACTGAGCGTCTGGGTTCCGCGGGTCGTCGAGCGCCTGCGCCGGCTTCCGCAGCTGGCCGACGTCGCGAGCGATCTGCAGGACGGCGGCCTGCAGGCCTATGTGGACATCGACCGCGCGACGGCGAGCCGCTACGGCATCACCCCGGCGGCGATCGACAACGCGCTGTACAACGCGTTCGGGCAGCGGCTGGTATCGACGATATTCACGCAGACCAACCAGTACCGCGTAGTGCTCGAAGTAAAACCGGAATTCCAGCTGGGACCGGATGCGCTCGCGCAGGTCTATGTGCCGGTCGGCAACGTCGCGTCGTCGCCGGCCTCGATCGGCGCCAATGCGTCCGCAGCGCTGGCAGCGCCCGGCGCCGGCAGCACGACCGCAAGCGGCAGCTCGACGCAGCAGAACCAGCAGGTGCCGCTGACGTCGATCGCGCGGATCAGCGAGCACGCGACGCCGCTGGTGGTCACGCATATCGGGCAGTTTCCAGCGGCGACGATTTCGTTCAACTTGGCGCCCGGCGCGTCGCTCGGCAACGCGGTGGACGAGATCCAGAAGGTGCAGCAGGAGATCGGGCTTCCGGCGAGCGCGCAGATCCGCTTCCAGGGGGCGGCGGCCGCGTTCCGCGGCTCGCTCGCCAACGAGCTATGGCTGATCCTCGCTGCGATCGTCACGATGTACATCGTCCTGGGCGTGCTCTACGAGAGCTACATCCATCCGATCACGATCCTGTCCACGTTGCCTTCCGCCGGCGTCGGCGCACTGCTCGGACTGATGATCTTCGGCAAAGATCTCGACGTCATCGCGATCATCGGCATCGTGCTCCTGATCGGCATCGTCAAGAAGAACGCGATCATGATGATCGATTTCGCGCTCGACGCCGAGCGCAAGGAAGGCAAGCCGCCGCGCGAGGCGATCACCCAGGCGTGTCTGCTGCGCTTTCGCCCCATCATGATGACGACGATGGCGGCGCTGCTCGCGGCGCTGCCGCTGATGCTTGGCTGGGGGGTCGGCTCGGAACTGCGCCATCCGCTCGGCATCACGATGGTCGGCGGACTGATCGTCAGCCAGATGCTGACCTTGTTCACGACGCCGGTGATCTACCTCGCGTTCGACGGCCTCGCCCGCCGGGTCGAAGGGCGGCGCGGCCGGAAGGCCAGATCCGAGCCCGCGCCGCGGGCGGGCGATTGACATGGCAGCCGACGAAGAACCCCCCGTGCATTCCGGCGAAGTCAACCTGTCGGCGCCGTTCATTGCGCGCCCGGTTGCGACGACGCTGCTTACGATCGGGCTGGCGCTCGCCGGTGCCGCCGCGTTCCGCCTGCTGCCTGTGTCGCCGCTCCCGCAAGTCGACTTTCCGACGATCTCGGTCTCTGCGTCGCTGCCGGGGGCGAGCCCGGAGACGATGGCCGCGACGGTCGCCACACCGCTCGAACGCTCGCTGGGCCGCATTGCGGGCGTCACCGAGATGACATCGAGCAGCTCGCTGGGCTCATCTCGCGTCACCCTGCAATTCGAGCTTTCGCGCGACATCGACGGCGCCGCGCGCGACGTCCAGGCCGCACTCAACGCGGCGCGCAGCCTTTTGCCGACGGGACTGCCCGGCAATCCGACCTATCGCAAAGTCAATCCCGCCGACGCGCCGGTCATGATCCTGGCGCTCACATCCGACACGATGACGCAAGGACAGATGTACGACGCCGGCTCGACGGTCATCGCGCAGAAGCTCTCCCAACTGTCCGGCGTCGGCGACGTAACGGTCGGCGGCAGCTCGCTGCCGGCCGTGCGCGTCGAGCTCGACCCGCAGAAGCTCAACAAGTACGGCATCGGATTCGAGGTCGTACGCACGGTGCTTGCCGCGACCAACGCCAACCGCCCGAAGGGGTCGGTCGAGGACGGCGACCGCCACTGGCAGATCCAGGCCAACGATCAGGCGAAAAAGGCCGTCGACTATCTGCCGCTGATCGTCGCCTACCGCAACGGCGCGGCAGTCAGGCTCACCGATCTCGGCCAGGTCGTCGACTCGGTGCAGGACCTGCGCAACGCGGGCTCGTCGAACGGCAAGCCTTCAGTGCTGATCATCATCAGCCGCCAGCCGAACGCCAACATCATCGAGACCGTCGACAGCGTCACCGAAATGCTACCGCAGATCCGCGCCTCGATCCCGAGCGCCATCAAGGTCGACGTCGTGATGGAGCGGACGACGACGATACGCGCGTCGCTGCGCGACGTCGAGCGCACGCTGATCGTCGCCGTCTGCCTGGTCGTCCTGGTCGTGTTCATCTTCTTGCGCAACTGGCGAGCGACGCTGATTCCCAGCGTCGCCGTTCCGGTGTCGCTGATCGCGACCTTCGGGGCGATGTACCTGTTCGGATTCAGCCTGAACAATCTTTCGCTGATGGCGCTGACGATCGCCACCGGCTTCGTGGTCGACGACGCAATTGTTGTTCTGGAAAACGTATCGCGGCACATCGAGCGCGGCGTCGCCCCGTTCCGGGCGGCGCTGATCGGCGCGCGCGAGGTCGGTTTCACCGTCCTGTCGATGAGCCTGTCGCTGATCGCGGTGTTCATTCCGATTCTGCTGATGGGCGGCATCGTCGGCCGTTATTTTCGCGAGTTCGCGGTGACCCTGTCGGTGGCGATCCTGATCTCGCTGATGCTGTCGCTGACGATGACGCCGATGATGTGCTCGCGGCTGCTGCGTCCGCAGAGCGAGCAGCGGCATGGACGGGTGTACGCGTGGAGCGAGCGCGGATTCGAGCGGCTTCGCAGCGGCTACGAACGAAGCCTCGGCTGGGTGCTGACGCATGGGCTCCTGACGATGCTGATACTGCTCGCGGTTGTCTGTCTCAACGTTTACCTGTACGTGATCATCCCGAAGGGCTTCTTTCCGACCCAGGATACAGGCCGGCTGATCGGCTTCATCCAGGCCGATCAGAGCATCTCGTTCCAGGCGATGCAGCCTAAGCTTGCCAGCTTCATCGACATCGTTCGCGCCGATCCCGCGGTCGACAACGTGGTTGCGTTCACCGGCGGCGCGCAGCGCAATACGGGCCGGATGTTCGTCGCGCTGAAACCGCTTTCCGAGCGCAAGGAATCCGCCGACAAGATCATCGCGCGGTTGCGGATCAAGCTCGCCAAGGAACCTGGCGCGAACCTGTTTCTCAACCCGGTGCAGGACATCCGTGTCGGTGGCAGGCAGGCCAACGCAACCTATCAGTACACGCTGCAGGCGGACGACCTGGACGAGCTGCGCCTCTGGGAGCCGCGGATACGCGCAGCGCTGTCGCGCCTGCCGCAATTGGTCGACGTCAACACCGACCAGCAGGACAAGGGACTGCAGACTTCGCTGGTGATCGATCGCGACGCCGCGGCGCGACTTGGGGTTTCGCCGAAACTGATCGATACGACCTTGAACGATGCGTTCGGCCAGCGACAGGTGTCGACGATCTACTCGGCGCTTAACCAGTATCACGTCGTGATGGAAGTGGCGCCTGAGTACTGGCAGTCGCCGGGCGCGCTCGACGACGTTTATGTGAGCGCAGGCAAGGGCGCCCAGGTTCCGCTGTCCGCGATCGCGCATTACGCGCCGACCAACACGGCGCTGGGAGTCAATCACCAGTCGCAGTTTGTCGCCTCGACGATCTCGTTCAATCTTCCGGAAGGGACCTCGCTCGGCCAGGCGACGGTCGCCATCGATGGCGCGCTCGCACAGCTCGGCGTTCCGGCGACGATACGCGGCAGCTTCCAGGGGACCGCGCAGGCGTTCCAGGCCTCCCTCAACAGCCAGCCATGGCTTATCCTTGCAGCCCTGCTGACCGTTTACATCGTGCTGGGCGTCCTTTACGAAAGCTACGTGCACCCGATCACGATTCTGTCGACGCTGCCGTCGGCCGGCGTCGGCGCGCTGCTCGCGTTGCGCTTGTTCCAGACCGAGTTCAGCGTCATCGCGCTGATCGGCGTCATACTGCTGATCGGCATCGTCAAGAAGAACGCGATCATGATGATCGACTTCGCGCTCGACGCCGAGCGTCACCAGGGCATGAATTCGCGCGACGCGATATTCGAGGCCTGCCTCTTGCGCTTCCGCCCGATCATGATGACGACGATGGCCGCGCTGCTCGCCGCCGTGCCTCTGGCACTGGGCGCCGGCAATGGCGCCGAGCTGCGGCGACCGCTCGGGATCTCGATCGTCGGCGGGCTGATCGTAAGCCAGATGCTGACGCTGTACACCACGCCGGTCGTCTATCTGTATCTCGACCGTTTCAGCCTGTGGACACGCGGGCTGAGGCAGCGGCGGCATCCGATGGCAAGCCCGGCCGCCGCAACCGGGACCTGATCAGGACGAGGCAAGCCATGCGCAAACACTTCCGATCCTGGTTGAGTCTCATCACCGCGATGATCGCAGGCCTCGCGACGCTGCTCGCCAGTTGCGCGCTCGGACCGAACTACGCGCGGCCCGGCATCGAGACACCGGCGGCGTACAAGGAGGCGCAAGGCTGGAAAACGGCGCAGCCCCGCGACAACGAACCGCGCGGCAACTGGTGGGGGGTGTTCAACGACCCGCAACTCGATGCGCTGATAGGCCAGGTCGAGGTAAGCAACCAGACGATCAAGGCCGCCGAAGCGCGCGTGCGCGAGGCGCGCGCGCTGACGCAGCAGGCACGGGCTGCCTATTTTCCGATCGTGACCGGTAATGCCAGCGCGACCCGCAGCGGCGGCCGCGGAGGCGCAGGCAACAACTCCGGTATCGCTGGAAGCCAGAGCAGCGGCGGCCCCCGCAACAATTTCAATATCGCGCTCGACGTCAACTGGGAGCTCGACCTGTGGGGGCGCGTACGCAGAACTGTCGAGGCCGGCGAAGCGACTGCGCAGGCAAGTGTGGCCGACCTGGAAGCGGCGAAGCTGTCGGCGCAGGCGCAGCTCGCCGAAGATTATTTCCTCCTGCGCGCGCAAGACGCGCAGATCCGCCTGCTGACCGATACGGTCGACGCCTATCAGAAGTCGCTGCAGCTGACGCGCAACCAGTATGCGGTCGGCGTGGCCGCACGCGCCGATGTCGCGCAGGCCGAGACCCAGCTCAAGTCGACGCAGGCGCAGGCGCTCGATGCCGGCGTGCAGCGCGCGCAACTCGAGCATGCGATCGCGGTGCTGCTGGGCAAGGCGCCGGCGGATTTCTCTATCGCTCCCGAGGTCGTTGCGACGACGTTTCCGCAGATTCCGCTCGAGCTACCTTCGGCGCTGCTCGAGCGGCGTCCCGACATCGCGGCGGCGGAGCGCCGTTCGGCCGCGGCGAACGCACAGATCGGCGTCGCTGAAGCCGCATTCTTCCCGTCGCTGACGCTGTCCGCAACCGGCGGGTTCCAGAGCTCGGTGCTCTCGCAGCTCTTTTCGGCGCCCAGCCGCTACTGGTCGCTCGGCCCCGCGCTGGCGCAGACGCTATTCGATGCGGGCCTGCGCCGGGCGCAGTCGGCTCAGGCGATCGCGACCTACGACGAGGACGTCGCCAACTTCCGGCAGACGGCCCTCGCGGGGTTTCAGGAAGTCGAAGACAACCTGGCGGCGTTGCGCATCCTCGAGCAGGAAGCGGCCGTCCAGGACGAGGCGGTCAAGTCGGCACGCGAATCGCTGACGATCACGCTCAACCAGTATCGCGCCGGCACGGTGAACTATCTCTCGGTCGTCATCGCGCAGGCGACCGCGTTGTCGAACGAACGCGAGGCGCTGACGACACTCGGCCGCCGGCAGACGGCTGGCGTCACCCTGATCAAGGCGCTGGGTGGAGGCTGGAGCGCAGCGCAGCTGCCGCCCGGATAGCTTGACGGCAGGCTACGGGTCGCTCGGTTTCGCTTCGGCGGCGAACTGCTCCAGCAGCGCGCCGGCGAGACTCGACTCGCGCTTGTAGAATCCCTCGGTGTGGAAAGTCTCTTCGAACGCGAACAATTCGTAGTCAAGGTGATGGCAGAGCTCGTGAATCAAGGTGCGCAGAAACGTCTTGAACGCCACGACCTGCTTTTTCTGCGCGGTGCGCATCCACACGGTGATGCGCGCGGTCTCGCCTTCATCCTCGGGCTCGTACAGGCCATGAAGCTCACCGTAGTCGTCGGCTGGGCGGCGCGCCAGGACGCGCACGCGAACCGGCGGCACGTGATAGCCGCGGGCCAATGCGCTGATCAAGGCCTGGCAGGCCGCTTGCACCGCAGAGCGCTGGCCGGCGCGGAGTCCCGCTGCGATGCGCGCCACCGTGCCGCCGAGTACCAGATCCGCGGGCAGGCCCAGCGATTCGATCGCATCGCTCTTCAGGTAGATTCGTTGGCGGCCGCGGGAAAGACGATCGAAATAGGCAAAGCGCATCGCCGTTCAGTCTACCGAACTCATCGCTCGGCGCAAGCGCTGAGGCGGATTTTGACAGCGCGCGCGCGATGAGAGGCGAGCGGCCGGCGCGGCGCATCGTGCCCGCGACGCTTGCCTTCGATGCATCGGGCACGCCGTTCTCGCCGCAATTCGGCGACGTCTACCACAGCGCCGACTCGGCAATCGGACAGGCCCACCATGTGTTCCTGCACGGCAACGATCTGCCGGCGCGCTGGGCGGGGAAGCGCGTGTTCACCGTCGTCGAGACCGGATTCGGCCTCGGCCTCAATTTCCTGGCGACCTGGCAGGCCTGGCGCGACGATCCGCAGCGCTGCGCGCGCCTGCATTTCGTCTCGATCGAACGCTGGCCGTTTGCCCGAGCCGATCTTTCGACGCTGCACGCGCGCTATGCCGAATTCGCCCCGCTTTCGTCGCAGTTGCGCGCGGCCTGGCCGCCGTTGTTGCCCGGTCTCCACCGGCTGCACTTCGATGATGAACGCATCACCTTGACGCTCGCGTTCGAGGAGGCTCTCGAGGCGGTGCGCGGCTTCGCACTCGTCGCCGATGCTTTCTACCTGGACGGTTTCGCGCCGGACCGCAATCCTGCGATGTGGTCGGCGCCATTGTTCAAAGGGCTGGGGCGGCTTGCCGCACCCGGCGCGACGGTTGCGACCTACAGTGCGGCAGCCGCGGTGCGCGACGGCTTGACCGCGGTCGGATTCGAGATCGAAAAGCGACCCGGCTTCGGGCGCAAGCGCGACATGCTCTGCGGGCACTATGCGCCACGCTGGGCGGCGGCGCGCCCCCGGCCCCTGGGCGCGTGGCGAGAGCGCCACGCGATCGTGATCGGTGCGGGGCTCGCAGGCGCCGCCGTCGTTTCGCGCCTCGCGGCGCGCGGCTGGCGGGTCGATCTCATCGAGCGCGGCACCGCAACTTTCGGTGCGGCATCCGGCTTGCGCGCGGGCGTATTCCAGCCGCACGTTTCGCGCGACGACAACCTGCTCTCGCGTTTCACCCGTGCCGGATTCCTCTACGCGATGCGGACGTGGAGCAGTGCGCTAGACGATGTCGCGGCACCGCCGTGGCAGCGTTGCGGCGTGTTGCAATTGGCCGATGGCGCCGAGAACGAGGCGCGGGTCGCCGAAACCGCGGTTGCACTGGCGCATCCGGTCGAGTATGCGTTGCATGCCACGCGCGCCGACGCTTCCGCGCTGGCGGGCCGGGACGTCGCTATCGGCGGCTGGTGGTTTCCGGTGGCGGGATTCGTGCGCCCCGCGGCGATCGTGCGGGCGCAGCTCGGCCACGCTGCACGACACGCGGGCTGCGGACCGACGCCGGTGCTGCACGTCGATCGCGACGTCGCGAGCTTGCAGCGCGATGGCGATCTCTGGTCCGCTCGCGACGCCGCAGGCGCCGAGATCGCCACCGCGCCGGTAGTCGTTCTAGCCAACGCTGGCGACGCCGCCCGGCTGGTCGACCCGGGCGCCGATCTGCGACGCATACGCGGCCAGCAAAGCTACCTGCGCACGCCGCAGTTCGCCGCACCGCGCGTTGTCGTCGGCGGTGATGGCTATGTATTGCCGGCCGTCGACGGCATTGCCGTGGCCGGCGCGACGTACGATCTCGACAGCGACGATCGGTGCCCCAACGCCGTCAGCCACGCTGTCAACCTTGCTCGCGCCGAGCGGATGCTGCCCGGCAGTGCGGCAGGCGTCGATGCGACAACGTTGGACGGCGGTGTGGGCTTCCGCTGCGTCGCCGCAGACCGCCTGCCGATGGTCGGTGCGATGGTCGACGTCGATCGCGCACGCGCCGAGAACGCCGCGCTGACCGGCGCGCATTTTGCCGATCTGCCGCGCATCCGCGGTCTGTACGGCGCGTTCGCCTTCGCCTCTCGCGGCCTGTCGTGGTCGGCCCTGTCAGCGGAGGCGCTTGCGAGCGAGCTCGACGCCGAGCCCGCGCCGCTTTCGCGCTCGCTGCTCGACGCGATCGATCCGGGCCGCTTCGTGCTCAAAGCGCTGCGGCGCGGCGCGCTGTAACGCGACCGACGAAGCGCGATACCATACTCGCTGCGGACAAAAAATGCCCACTGCGATCACCACGTTGGTCAAACCGAACACGCGCGACATCGGCGGCCTGCTGGTGCAGCGCCTCCTTCCGTCGCATCCGATCCAGATGGTCGGTCCGTTTATTTTTTTCGATCATTTCGGGCCGGTGCAATTCCCGCCCGGGCGCGGCATCGACGTGCGGCCGCATCCGCACATCGGTCTGGCCACCGTAACCTATCTTTTCGAAGGCGGACAGGTCCATCGCGACAGTCTGGGCAATGTGCAGGCGATCGTCCCGGGCGACGTCAACTGGATGACGGCGGGGCGCGGCATCGTGCACTCGGAGCGCAGCGGGCCGGAAGACCGCGCGGCTGGACACCTGCTGCACGGCTTGCAGACCTGGGTCGCGCTCCCGCAATCGCACGAAGAGAGCGAACCTTCGTTCAGCCATCATCCAGAGGCATCGCTGCCGACCATCGCGCATCCCGGCGTGACGATGCGCCTGCTCGCCGGCACGGCATTCGGCCGGCGCGCGCCGACGCCGACGTTGTCGCCGACGATCTATCTGGCGATCGACATGGCGGCCGGCGCGGCCGTCGAGTTGCCCCCCGAGCATGAGGAGCGCGGTATCTACGTGGTCGAGGGCAACGTGCGGGCCGGCGGCGAACCGGCGCCGGTCGGACACATCGCCGTGCTCACGCCGTCGCTGACGGTGCGCGTCGAGGCGCGGTCAGCGGCACGGCTGATCGTGCTCGGCGGCGCGAAAATGGACGGCGCGCGACTCATCTGGTGGAACTTCGTCGCCAGCTCCAAGGAGCTGATCGACCGCGCGAGTGCGCGCTGGCGTGATCGGGGCTATCCGCCGGTGCCGTCCGAAACGGACTTCATCCCGCTGCCCTGAGCTGGTTACAAGCCAGCCGCCGCGCGCAATGCGTCCGCGCGGTCGACATTCTCCCAGGTGAATTCCGGCTCGTCGCGGCCAAAGTGGCCGTAAGCCGCGGTCTTCAGGTAAATCGGCCGCAACAGATCGAGCATCTGGATGATACCCTTGGGCCGCAGATCGAAATTGGCCGTCACCAGGTCAGCGATCTTCTCATCCGGGATTTTGCCGGTGCCTTCGGTGTAGACGGTCACGTTGATCGGCTTCGCGACGCCGATCGCATACGATAGCTGCACCTGGCATTGGCGGGCGATGCCGGCCGCAACGATGTTCTTGGCGACATAACGCGCCGCATACGCGGCCGAGCGGTCGACCTTCGATGGGTCCTTGCCCGAGAACGCGCCGCCGCCGTGCGGCGCCGCCCCGCCGTAGGTGTCGACGATGATCTTGCGACCGGTCAGGCCGGCGTCGCCATGCGGACCGCCGATCTCGAAGCGGCCGGTCGGATTGACCAGATAGCGGGTGTTGACCAGCATGTCCGTCGGCAGAACCGGCTTGATGATCTCCTCGACGACGGCCTCGGCGAGCTCGGCCTGCTTGTGATTCATCTCGGGATGATGCTGAGTCGACAATACGACCGTGTCGATGCTGGTCGGCTTGCCGCCGACATAGCGCACCGTCACCTGCGATTTTGCGTCGGGCCGGAGCCATGGCAGCCGGCCGTCGCGGCGAATCTCGCTCTGCCGCTGCACCAGACGATGCGCGTAATAGATCGGGAGCGGCATCAGCGCCGGCGTCTCGTCACAGGCGTAACCGAACATCAAGCCCTGATCGCCGGCGCCCTGGTTCATGTATTCGTCGGAGGTCCGGTCGACGCCGCGCGCGATGTCGGGCGACTGCCGTCCGTAGCAGACCATCACCGCGCAACCTTCTGCGTCGAAGCGCAGTGCGGGATCGGTATAGCCGATCTTATGAATGGTGTCGCGCGCGATCCTGGCGTAGTCGTGCTTGTGCGCCGTCGTGATTTCGCCGGTCATCACGACCAGGCCGGTGGATACCAGCGTTTCCGCCGCTACCCGCCCGTGCGGGTCCAGCGTTAGAATTGCGTCGAGGACGGCATCGGAAATCTGGTCGGCCACCTTGTCCGGGTGACCCTCGGACACCGACTCCGATGTAAACAGAAACTCGTTCATTGCCGCTCCCTGCTGGGTGGACGCTTGCGCTGCGCGGCGGCTTCCGCGCGCGGCGCAAAGAGTCGAATTCTAGCAAATTTGCCCCGTCCGCCGCAGCATCCACCTAAAGAGAGGCTTCGATGATCGTGCCTGCCACCGCCGAAAACGTCGTGCGCGCCGCGCAGGCGCTCGCAGCGGGCGAGCTCGTCGCGTTTCCGACCGAGACCGTCTACGGGCTGGGAGCGAACGCGCGCGACGCGGCCGCGCTCGGGCGCCTGTTCGCGACGAAGGGCAGGCCGACCGAGCATCCGGTCATCGTTCATCTGGCCGACGCGGCCGCGTTGCCACGCTGGGCGAAGACGGTGCCTCCGGGGGCCCGCGCGCTGGCCCGCGCATTCTGGCCCGGACCGCTGACCTTGGTTCTGCCGCGTGCCGATGGCGTCCTCGACGAGGTGACCGGCGGACAGGCCAGCGTGGGCTTGCGCGTGCCGTCGCAGCCGGTCGCGCATGCACTGCTTGAGGCGCTTGCCGCGCTCGGCTGCGACGGCATCGCGGCACCCTCGGCGAACCGCTTCGGACAGATCAGCGCCACCACCGCCGGGCACGTCGCAGAGGAATTCGGCGACGCGATCGCGCTGATTCTCGACGGCGGCCCGTCGCATCATGGAATCGAATCGACGATCGTCGATTTCAGCCGCGGGGATCCGGTCGTGCTCCGTCCCGGGTCGATCACTGTCGACGAGCTCGCCCGCGTTCTCGGTGCCGCGCCGCGTTCAGCCGGGGCCGGTGCGACTCGCGTCTCGGGAACGCTCGCGTCGCACTACGCGCCGCGCACGCGCGCGAAGCTGCTGCCGCGCCGCGAGCTGCTGGCGGCAATCGCCGGCCTTGGTGGAGCGAACGCGCATATTTCGGTGCTCGCGCATTCGGTCGGGCAACCTCCCGAGTTCGAAGGAGCGTGGTTCGATGCCCCCGCCGAGAGCGCGGGCTATGCGCAGCAGCTCTACGCGAATCTGCGCGCCCTGGACGCACGCGAGGCGGACGAAATCTGGATCGAAGCGCCGCCTGATGGACCCGAATGGGTCGCCATCGGCGACCGCCTGAGGCGGGCGACACACCGCGATTAGGTGCGATCGATCATACCCACAACCATGCCGCGACGTTCGCCTGCCATCGTCCTCGCCCCGGATTCGTTCAAGGGATCGCTGTCGGCGCCGGCCGTCGCCGCAGCGATCGCCGAGGGCTTGCGCCGCGTCTGGCCCGACGCCGAGCTTCGCCTTTGTCCGATGGCTGACGGCGGCGAAGGCACGCTCGACGCCGTGCTCTCGTGCGGAGGAACGCGATCTACCGACCGCGTCAGCGGCGCGTCCGGCGCGCCACTCGACGTCGTCTACGGATTGGTCGGCGAACCGGTGACCGCCGTGGTGGAAGTCGCGCGTATCGTCGGGCTGACCGACGCCGCGGTCGCCACCGTCGACGTCGAACATCGCACGACGCTGGGCGTCGGCGAACTGATCCGCAACCGCCTCGACACGGGTGTGCGGCGCTTCATGATCGGCCTGGGCGGCAGCAGCACCAACGATGGCGGCGCCGGCTTGCTTGCGGCGCTGGGTCTTTCGCTTACCGATGCGCGAGGCCATGCGATCGAACCGACGCCCGCCGGCCTCGCCGCGCTCGCGGCGGTCGACGCCAAGGGGCTCGATGCGCGGCTCGGCGAGGCCGAGATCATCGTGATGTCGGACGTCAACAATCCGCTTACCGGCGCGCGCGGCGCGACGGCGATCTTCGGGCCGCAGAAAGGGGTGACGGGCGGGCGCATCGCCGAATTCGACCGCCGCATCGCGAGCTTCGCGGGGCTGACCGAGCGCGCGCTCGACCGGCATGCGGAGGGCAACCCGGGAGCCGGCGCCGCTGGCGGGCTGGGTTTTGCGCTGCAGTTGATCGGCGGCCAGATGCGATCGGGCGCGGAGGTCGTCGCCGACCTGATCGGACTCGACGCGGCGCTCGACGGCGCCGACTGGGTGATCACCGGCGAAGGCCGAAGCGACGCGCAGACGGCGCTGGGCAAGACACCGCTGATCGTCGCTCGGCGCGCGGCCGCGCGGCGTATCGCCGCGACGTTGATCTCGGGCAGCGTCGACCGCGCGGCGCTGCCCGAGTTGGGCCGACATTTCGCCGGCTGCTTTTCGCTGCCGTTCGGACCGGCAAGCCTCGGACAATGCCTCGCCGGCGCCGCCGGTCTCCTTGCCGATCGCGCCGAGCAGACCGCGCGCCTGTTCGAAGCCGCGCGCGGCTAGCGCGAGGGCGGCACGTCAGTGCGCCACACCCATCAGGTGATCGGGCAGCCAGGTGGCAATTTCGGGAAAAATGCACAGCAGGACGATCGCCAGCATCATGCACAGAACGTACGGAATCGTGCCCCACATGATGCGCGTCACCGGGATGTCGGGCGCGATCGAGCTGACGATGTAGATGTTGAGCCCGACCGGCGGATGAATCAACCCGATCTCCATGTTGATCGTCAGGATGACACCGAACCAGACCGGGTCGAAGCCGGCCGCCTTGATGATCGGGTAGAGGATCGGCGCAGTCATCAGGATGATCGCCGCAGGCGGAATGAAAAATCCGCAGACCAGCAGGAAGACGTTGATCATCCCCATCAGGACCCAGCGGTTGACGTGCATGTCTGCGATGCCCTGCGCCAGCGTCTGCGTCAGGTACAGCGAGGTCAGCATGTAGCCGAACAGCGCCGCAGCGGCGATGATCATCAGGATCATCACCGACTCGCGCGTCGTGTCGCGCAGGATCTTCCACCATTGCCGGGGCCGCCACATGCGGTAGATGGTGACGGCCATGATCACGCATAGTGCCGCGCCCACGCCGGCCGCTTCGGACGGCGTCGCGACGCCGCCGTAGAGCACGTACATCACGCCGACGATGATCAGCAGGAACGGCACGACTTTCGGCATCGCGCCGAACTTCTCCTTCCAGCTGTAGCGGAAATCGGCAGCGTGGGAGCGGAATCCCCGCTTCCAGATGATGAACAGCGTCCACAGGATGAATAGCCCCGTCAGCATCACCCCCGGCAGCACGCCGGCGAGAAACAGACGGCCGATCGACGTCTCGGTGGCGATGCCGTACAGAATGAACGTGATCGACGGCGGTATGAGGATGCCGAGCGTGCCGCCGGCGCAGATCGAGCCCGTGGCGACATCATCGGGATACCCGCGGCTGCGCATTTCGGGTATCCCCATCTTTCCGATCGCCGCGCAGCACGCGGGCGACGAGCCGGTGAGCGCGGCGAACAGCGCGCACGCGCCGATGTTGGAGATCACCAGTCCGCCGGGCAGGCGATACAGCCAGCGGTCGAGCGCCATGTAGAGGTCCTTGCCCGCCGGCGACGACCCGATGGCAGCGCCCATCATCACGAACATCGGAATCGACACCAGCGTGAAATCGTTGAGGCCGGCGAAAAATGTCTCGGCAACGACGTGCAGCGAGCTGAAGCCCTGGAAAGCGGCGATGAAAGCGACCGAGAGAGCGCCCAGGCCGAAGGCGACCGGTGCCCCGGAGAGCAGGACCACCAGCGTGACGACAAGAACGAGCGCACCTTCGGTGCCCGGGGTCATGCGTGACGGCCGTTGTCAATGCCGAACGGCGGCTCCCGTCCGGTGACCAGGCAAGCGAGGTCGGCGACATATTGCAGCGTCAGAATCCCCAGGCCGATCGGCATCGAAGCATAGGGAATCCAGAGCCGAACCCGCCACATCGTGTTCGACAGCCATCGCTGGTCCCATGCCTCCAGCCAGTATTGCGCGGTGAGAACCAGCATGACCGCGCAGAACGAGACCGCCAGCAGCGTCGAAGCCAGCGCGAGAAAATAGCGCGGACGTCCATTCAGGTGGAGCGGCAGCACGTCGACGTTGACGTGTCCGCGAGTCATCAGCACGAACGGGCTGCCGATGAATGTCGCCGCGACCAGACTGTAGGTGACGAAGTCGGTCTGCCAGATCGTGTTGGTGTTGAGCACGAAGCGCACAAACACCATCTGGCAAACAATGACGACGCCGAACGCGATAAGCGCGGCTGCGACGTAACCGGATGCCCGCGACAACCGCCTGACGACGCGGACGAACCTATCCATCGCGCCGCCGCGCGCCGGCGTCTACCGAACCCAAGGGGAGTCGCCGCATCGCACGCGAATTTCCCCCTGTCGAGGGAGCGATCAGACGCTATTTGACGCTGAGCGCTTCGTCGATGAGCTTCTTGCCGTCCGGCACGTCCTTTGAAAACTCGACGTACGAGCTCTTTTTCGCGAGATCCAGCCATTCATTGTACTGCGCCGCGGTCAGGGTCGTGACTTCGACGCCGTGATCCTTGTACGCCTTGATCGTCGCCGCGTCGACCGATTCCGCCTTGTCCTCGTAATACTTCTGCGCCTTCTTGCCGGCCGCGATCAGCACGTCCTGCTGCTTCTTGTCGAGCTTGTCGAAGCTCTTTTTCGACATCAGCACCGGCTCGTACATGAACCACAGCGCATTTTGGCCGGGCGCCGTCATGCATTTGGCCTGCTCGTACAGACGGAACGACAGGAAGCTTCCCATGCTGGTATCGGTGGCTTCGGCGACGCCGGTCTGGAAGGCGTTGTAGATCTCGTTCGACGGAATCGACACGATCGAGGCGCCTGCCGACTCCCACATCTGCCCGAACGTCGGGCCGGCGGCCCGGAACTTCAGGCCCTTGACGTCGTCCGGCACCAGGATGCATCCGCGCTTGGAGACCATTCCGCCGCCGAACCATGCGTCCGACAGGACGATGACTCCGGCCTGTTCGATGTGCGCACGGATGTCCTTCATGAACGGCGATGCGTTCAGCCGCTTGGCACGGTCATAATTGCGCACCAGTCCGGGCATCAGGGTCGCGCTGAACGCGCGCACCTGCCCGCTCGCGTAATCGAGCGGAAACAGGGTGATGTCGAGCTGGCCGTTGACCATCGCGTTCCACTGCTGCTCCGCCTTGAACAGCGAGGCTCCCGGGTAAACCTGAATGTCGAGATCGACGCCCGCGGCCTTGGCGTCACGCGCGATCATCAGGACCATGTCGTCGCGCACATCGCCTTTTCCGCCGGGGAACTGGTGCGACGCGCGCAACGTGACTGCCGCCGCCGAACCGGCTGCCAGCGCCGTTGCCAGCGCAGCCAGCATGCCGAAATGCCTGAGCTTGATCATCCTGAATTCCTCCTAACCTGTTCGTCGAATTACGCGCGCAGCCGGCGTGGCTCTCTGGCCTTTCGCAAATCCCATTGCCTTGCTTGCACGTGCCCGGCGCAACACGCGTTGTGCGCGCCGTTGGGCGGGGCCGTCAGCCGTCGTAGCCGACGGTCTCGCTGGACGCCCCTCCCGCGCTTACCCGAACTGCACAGTACTTGAACTCGGGGATCTTGCCAAATGGATCGAGCACCGGATTGGTCAGCAGGTTCGCGGCGGCCTCGTAATAGCAGAACGGTATGAATACGGCACCGCGCGGCGTCCCTTCATCCGCACGAGCGGACAAGGTGATGCTGCCACGGCGGGATGCAACCGTAATCGCATTGCCGGCGTCGACGCCGAGCTTCTCGAGGTCGTCCGGGTTGACCGACGCGACCGGTGAAGGCTCGATCGTGTCCAGCACCCGCGCGCGCCGGGTCATGCTGCCGGTGTGCCAGTGCTCGAGTTGGCGACCGGTGATCAAAACGAATGGATAGTTGGCGTCGGGCTTTTCAGCCGCGGGAATGATCGCGGCCGGCACGAAGCGGCCCTTGCCGTTTTCCGTTGGAAAATCGTCGGTGAACACAACCCGCTGCCCCGGATCGCCTTCATGCTCGCAAGGGTAGGTGACGGCGTGTTCGCGTTCGAGACGGTCCCAGGTGATGCCGGCGATTGACGGCATCGTCCGTCGCATCTCCTCGAACACCTGGCTCGGGTGATCGTAATGCCAGTCGAGCCCGAGCGTCCGAGCCATCGCGACTATGATCGCCAGGTCCTGGCGCGCCTCGCCCGGGGGCTGCAACGCCTGCCGGCCGAGCTGCACGCTGCGGTCGGTATTGGTGAACGTGCCGGTCTTCTCCGGAAATGCCGACGCCGGCAGGATCACGTCGGCCAGATAACCGGTCTCGGTCAGGAAGATGTCCTGCACCACCAGCATCTCGAGCTCGGCGAGTGCTTGCCGCGCATGGCTGACGTCGGGGTCGGACATCGCCGGATTCTCCCCCATGATGTACATGCCGCGGATCTGGCCGGCGTGCACCGCGTCCATGATCTCGACCACGGTCAGGCCGGGCTTCGGATCGAGGGCCGTGCCCCAGACTTCTTCGAACCTGATACGGGTTCCGGCGTTGTCGACGCGCTGGTAATCCGGATACATCATCGGGATCAAGCCGACGTCGCTCGCGCCCTGCACGTTGTTCTGGCCGCGCAATGGGTGCAGCCCGGTGCCGGGACGGCCGACCTGTCCGGTCATCATCGATAGCGCGATCAGGCAGCGGGCGTTATCGGTGCCGTGCACGTGCTGCGATATGCCCATGCCCCAGAGGATCATCGAGCCGCGCGAATTCGCGTACATCCTTGCGACCTCGCGTATCGTCGCCGCTGGCACTCCGCACACCGGCGCCATCGCCTCGGGGCTGTAGCCGGCGACATTCTTGCGGATCTCTTCGAAGCCGCTGGTGCGGTCGGCGACGAAGCTCTGCGCGACCAGGCCTTCTTCGACGATGACGTGCATCATCGCGTTCAGCAGCGCGACGTCGGTGTCCGGCTTGAATTGAAGGTAATGCGTCGCATGCCGCGCGAGCTCGGAACGGCGCGGATCGGCCAGGATCAGCTTGGTTCCGTTCCTGACCGCGTTCTTGATCCACGTCGCGGCGACCGGATGATTGACCACCGGATTGGCGCCGATCAGCAACACGACCTCGGCCTTCATCACATCCATCACCGGATTCGACACTGCGCCCGAGCCGATGCCTTCGAGCAGCGCCGCAACGCTGGAAGCGTGGCACAGGCGCGTGCAATGGTCGACGTTGTTCGAGCCGAAGCCGGTGCGCACCAGCTTCTGGAACAGATACGCTTCCTCGTTCGAGCCCTTGGCGGAGCCGAAGCCGGCGAGCGCGTGGCCGCCATGCTCGTCGCGGATGCGCTTCAACGCGCCACCTGCCACCTGCAGCGCCTCTTCCCAGCTCGCCTCGCGGAACACCGCGAGCGGATTCGCAGGGTCCATGACGAAGTCCGCCGTCTTCGGAACCCCTTCCTTGCGGATCAGCGGCTTGGTCAGTCGCTGCCGGTGATGCACGTAATCGTAGCCGTAGCGCCCTTTGACGCACAGGCGCTCGTGGTTCGCCGGGCCGTCGCGTCCTTCGACCCGGACGATTTGGTTGTCCTTGACGTGATAATCGAGCTGACATCCGACGCCGCAATACGGACACACCGAAGGCACGACCTTGTCGGCGACGACCAGATAGGCGTCGTTCGCCGGCGCCAGCGCGCCGGTCGGACAAGCCTGCACGCATTCACCGCAGGCCACACAGGTCGACACGCCCATCGGATCGCCCAGGTCGAACACGATCGCCGAGTGCGCGCCACGGAACGCATAGCCGATGACATCGTTGACCTGTTCTTCGCGGCAGGCGCGCACGCAGCGCGTGCACTGGATGCAGGCATCGAGATTGACCGCGATCGCCGGGTGCGACAAGTCGGCCTTCGGCTGCGCACGCGCCGCGAACCGCGGCGTCCGTATGCCGAGCCATCGCTTCCATTGCTCGAGCTCGGAATCCCGCTTGTAGACCCGCGCCGGCACGTCGGCAGCCAGCATTTCGACGACGATTTTCTGCGAGTGAACGGCGCGCCGGCTGTCGCTGGTCACTTCCATCCCTGGCGCCGGCTTGCGGCAGCAGGACGGCGCTAGTACGCGCTCACCCTTGATCTCGACCATGCAGGCGCGGCAGTTGCCGTCCGCACGCATGCCCGGCTTGTAGCAAAGGTGCGGGATCTCGACGCCGTGCCGTTTTGCCGCTTCGATGATGGTTTCGTCCGCGCGCGCTAATACGGCTTCGCCGTTCAGGCGGAACTCGATCAGTTCTTCCGACAGGGCGGCTTCTACCGGTGCATTCATGCGAGCTCGTTCGGAAAGTATTTGACCACGCAGGCGATAGGATTCGGCGCCGCCTGCCCGAGCCCGCAGATCGATGCGTCGGCCATCGCCTGCGAAAGCTCGGCCAGCAGCGCAGTATCCCATTTCGGCTTGGACAGCAGCCCGACCGCTTTTTCGGTGCCGACGCGGCAAGGCGTGCACTGTCCGCAGGACTCGTCGGCAAAAAAGCGCATCAGGTTGAGCGCGGCATCGCGCGCGCGGTCATATTGCGACAGCACGATCACGGCCGCCGAGCCGATAAAGCAGCCGTATGGCTGCAAGGTGTCGAAATCCAGTGGAACGTCGGCCAGCGACGCCGGCAGGATGCCGCCCGAGGCGCCGCCGGGCAGATAGCCATAGAATTCATGCCCGGCAAGCATGCCGCCGCAATACTCGGCGATCAGCTCGCGCACCGTAATGCCGGCCGGCGCCAGGTGCACCCCCGGTTTGGCCACCCGGCCCGAAACCGAAAACGAGCGCATGCCTTTGCGGCCGTTGCGCCCCTGCCCCGCGAACCACGCGCCGCCCTTTTCGAGTATGTCGCGAATCCAGTACAGCGTTTCCATGTTGTGCTCGAGCGTCGGCCGTCGGAACAGCCCGACCTGCGCCACATACGGCGGGCGCAGGCGCGGCATGCCGCGCTTGCCTTCGATCGATTCGATCATCGCCGACTCTTCGCCGCAGATGTAGGCGCCGGCGCCGCGGCGAAGGTGCAGCATCGGCAGCGGATACGGCGGGTCGGCTCGAAGCGCCGCGATCTCGCGCTCGAGCACCGCGCGGCAGCCGGCGTATTCGTCGCGCAGATAGATGTAGACGTCGGCGATGTCGACCGCCCACGCGGCGATCAGCACGCCTTCGAGGAAGCGATGCGGATCGCGCTCGAGATAGTAGCGATCCTTGAACGTGCCGGGCTCGCCCTCGTCGATGTTGACGGCCATCAGCCGCGGGGCGGCTTCGGCGCGAACGATTTTCCATTTCCGCCCGGCCGGAAAGCCCGCGCCCCCAAGCCCGCGCAGGCCGGACTCCTCCAGCGCCGCGGTCACCGCTTCGACCGTGCGCTCGCCGCGAACGCAGGCGGCGGCCGTCCGATAGCCGCCGTCGGCACGGTAGGCGGCAAGGCCGATATACGGCGGAGGCTCGGCCTCGGTCCGCTTACCGGCAATCGCGGCGGCGATTTTGGCCGGCGTCGCTTCGTCGACCGGATGGCGGCCGACGAGCGCGGCCGGCGCATGCTCGCAACGCCCGATGCAGGGCGCCCCGACGACGCGCAGGCCGGACTCCGGAGCCTCACGAAGCGCCGTGAACAGCGCGTCGGCGCCCGCCATCTGGCAGGACAGCGTTTCGCAGACGCGCACGGTCAGCGGCGGTGGCGGCGTCTCGCCGTCGGCGACGACGTCGAAGTGGTGGTAGAAGGTCGCCACCTCGTAGACCTCGGTCCGCGCGAGCTTCATTTCCTCGGCCAGCGCGACGACGTGCGCTCCGGAAATATGGCCGTAGAGGTCCTGGATACGGTGCAGAAACTCGATCAGGAGGTCGCGCCGGCGCGGCGCCTCGCCGAGCAGCGCGCGAATCTCGGCCAGCGCCTGCGGCTCGACCGGACGGCCCTTCGGATGCGCGCGCGCGCGCCGCTTGCGATCCAGCCCGGAAACGTCGACGACCGATTCGCTCATCGGCCTTCGCCTCCCGGAGTTGAAGCGATGGTCATGGCGTCAGTCGAGGAAATCGCAATGCTTTTCGACGTAGGCAGCGAGGTCGAGAGAGTGCTGGCGTACCAGGCGCTCGGCGAGCTCGGTATCGCGTTTTTCCAGCGCTTCGATAATTCGCATGTGGTCGACGATAGACCGCGAGGCGCGATCCCTCTGCGATATCGTCATGCGGCGAATCGCCCGAACGTGCAGAAACAGGTCATCGATCGTCTTGCCCATCAGATGCGATCCGGACAGGCGGATGATCGCCTGGTGGAACGCGATGTTGGCGTCCGAATACTCGTTGATATGCTCGGCCGGCGTCGAGTTCCGGAATTCGTCAAACATGTGCCGCAGCGCGCCGATATCCTCGTCCGAGGCGTTCAGCGTCGCCAGACGTGCGGCCATGCTTTCCAGCGCCGCCCACATCTCGATCATCTCGATGATCTGCTTCTTGGTCTTGCGAACAATGAACACGCCGCGCCGGGGGACGGTGCGCAAGAAGCCTTCCCGCTCGAGCAGCGTCATCGCCTCGCGGATCGGCGTGCGACTGACCCCCAGCGCCTGGGAGAGTTGGCGCTCGTCCAGGCGCAGCTCTTCGCGATGGGCGTAGATGTCGGCGTCCATGATCGCCTGCTTGAGCGCCGAATAGGCCTGGTCGCGAAAGCTGACGTTGGTGTTGATCGGCTGCAAGCTCAGCGTACGGGCCGCCGGCTGAGGATGTGCTGCGGTCCGGCGCCGCGGCTGCGCTGCCTTGGCGGGTAACTCGATGCCTGCTGCCATGCTGATTCCCGGTTTCGCCCTGAGTCAACCGCGTGATGCATTTCCGGTTGACTTTCGCTGATATACAACATACGTTATGCCGAATACCTAAAAAAAGCCAGTCCATACCGCACACGGAGCCCGCCATGCTAGAAACCGCGACCAAGCCGAAAATCGCCAGCGGCGGCGAGACCGACACCCAAGCACAAGAGATCGACGGCTTTCAGCTGGTCATCGATGCCCTCAAGCTCAACGGCATCGATACGATCTTTGGTCTCCCCGGCATACCGATTACCGATCTCACGCGCAGGCTGCAGGCTTCGGGGTTGCGCGTGATCTCCTTCCGCCATGAGCAGAACGCCGGGTACGCCGCTTCGATCGCGGGGTTCATGACGGGCAGGCCGGGCATCTGCCTCACGGTGTCCGCCCCCGGCTTTCTCAACGGAGTGACAGCGCTCGCCAACGCCACCACCAACTGCTTCCCAATGATCCTCGTCAGCGGCTCGAGCGAGCGCGAGATCGTCGACTTGCAGCAGGGCGACTACGAGGAGATGGACCAACTCGCCATTGCCAGGCCGCACGCCAAGGCCGCGTTTCGAGTCTTGCACGCCGAGGACATCGGCGTGGGCATAGCGCGGGCGATCCGCGCTGCCGTCTCCGGGCGTCCGGGCGGCGTCTATCTCGACTTGCCGGCCAAGCTGTTCCCGCAGACGCTCGACGCGGAGTCAGGACGAAAGTCGCTGATCAAGGTGGTCGATCCGGCACCGCGCCAGATTCCGGCGGCGGACGCCGTGCAGCGCGCGTGCGATCTGCTCAGGAGCGCGAAGCGTCCGCTGATCATTCTCGGCAAGGGCGCGGCGTACGCCCAGGCCGATGCGGACATTCGCGCGCTGGTGGAAAAGACCGGCATCCCCTACCTGCCGATGGCGATGGCCAAGGGCCTTTTGCCCGACACGCACGAGCAATCCGCATCCGCCGCGCGCTCATACGTACTGCCGGAAGCCGACGTCGTGATGGTTATCGGTGCGCGCTTGAACTGGCTGCTTTCGCACGGCAAGGGCAAGACGTGGGGCGGCAATAGTGCCAAGGAATGGGGCGGCCAGAAGTTCATTCAGATCGACATCTCGCCGCAGGAAGCGGACAGCAACGTCCGCATCGATGCACCCGTTGTCGGCGACATCGGCTCGTGCGTCTCGGCCATGCTCTCCGCGATCGGATCGAACTGGCCGAAGCCGCCCGCCGAATGGCTCGACGCGATTCGCGAGCGCAAGACCAGGAACGTGGCGAAGATGGGGGAAGCGCTGGCGAAGAACCCGACGCCGATGAACTTCCACAGCGCGCTCAACGTGGTACGCGACATCGTCAAGGCCAATCCGGACGCGATGCTCGTCAACGAGGGCGCGAACGCGCTCGACTTCACGCGCAGCATCGTGGACATGTACAAGCCGCGGAAGCGCTTGGACGTCGGTACGTGGGGCGTGATGGGCATCGGCATGGGCTTTTCGGTCGCGGCGGCCGTGGTCAGCGGCGAGCAGGTGATTGCAATCGAAGGCGACAGCGCCTTCGGTTTCTCCGGCATGGAATGCGAAACGATCTGCCGTTACAACCTGCCGGTCTGCGTCGTGATCCTGAACAACAACGGCGTCTACCGCGGCGACGAAGTGAATACGACCGGAGGACGCGATCCGTCGCCCCTGGTGTTCGTCAAGGGTGCGCGCTACGAAAAACTGATGGAAGCATTCGGCGGCGTCGGTGTCATGGTGACCACGCCGGCCGAGCTTCGTACCGCGATGGAACAAGCGATCCGTTCGCGCAAGCCTACGCTGATCAACGCGGTCATCGACGAAAAGGCGGGCACGGAAAGTGGCCGCATCACCAGTCTCAATCCGACCGCGAAAAAGAAACAATGACGGCGGGCCGCGTTCGATCTTCAGCGATGAGCGCTGGAGCTCAAATTGCCACGCGACGCGCTGACGTTCAACGATACAGCCGCGTTCGAGCGTCGTCGGAACCGCATTTTGGCTTCGGGCGCTGCGACGCGCCGACGCTCAGCGCGGCCATGAATTGACTCATCGTATCCGGAGCAGGCAACGACCATGAGCAAGGCGCTCGACGGAATTCGCATTCTCGATTTCACGCACGTGCAATCGGGTCCGACCTGCACGCAGCTTCTCGCCTGGATGGGCGCCGACGTCATCAAGGTCGAGCGGGCCGGCGAGGGTGACATCACTCGCGGGCAGCTGCGCGACATCCCCGGCGTCGACAGCCTTTATTTCACGATGCTGAACCACAACAAGCGCTCGGTCACCATCGATGCCAAGCATCCGAAGGGCAAGGAACTGATCGAGGCGCTGGTCCGCAAATGCGACGTGCTGGTCGAGAATTTCGCGCCGGGCGCGCTGGACCGCATGGGCTTCACATGGGAGCGGATCCAGGAACTCAATCCGGCAATGGTCGTCGCTTCGGTCAAGGGCTTCGGCCCCGGGCCCTACGAGGACTGCAAGGTCTACGAGAACGTCGCGCAATGCGCCGGCGGATCGGCCTCGACGACCGGTTTCGACGACGGCCCGCCGCTGGTGACCGGCGCCCAGATTGGCGACTCGGGCACCGGCCTGCATCTGGCACTGGGCATCGTCGCTGCGCTCTATCAGCGCAAGACCACCGGCAGGGGCCAGCGTGTCCTCGCGGCGATGCAGGACGGCGTGCTCAACTTGTGCCGCGTGAAGCTGCGCGATCAGCAGCGCCTCGACCGAACGCACGTGATGGAGGAATACCCGCAGTATCCGAACGGCAAGTTCGGCGACGCGGTTCCCCGTGCCGGTAACGCCTCCGGCGGCGGCCAGCCCGGCTGGATCCTGAAATGCAAGGGCTGGGAGACCGACCCCAACGCGTACATCTACTTCATCACGCAGGCGCCGGTGTGGAAAGACATCTGCGAAGTCATCGGCCGCGCCGAATGGCTGACCGATCCGCGCTACGCGACGCCCAAGGCGCGGCTGCCGCACCTGATGGAGATTTTCGGCCAGATCGAGGAGTGGACCAAGACCAAGACCAAGTTCGAGGCGATGGACATCCTCAACAAGCATGACATTCCCTGCGGCCCGATCCTGTCGATGAAGGAAATCGCCGAGGAGCCATCGTTGCGCAAGACCGGCACCGTCGTCGAGGTAGACCACCCGACGCGCGGCAAGTACTTGAGCGTCGGCAACCCGATCAAGATGTCCGACAGCCCGACCGAAGTGAAGCGTTCGCCGCTGCTGGGCGAGCATACCGACGAAGTGCTGGCCGAGCTTGGTTACGACAAGGATCAGGTCGCGGCGCTGCGCGCCGAGAAAGTGATCTGACTCGCATCGGGTAGCGCCGATGCGACAACAACGTACGATGGAGGAGCAAGCGATGGCGAACAACAAGACGGCAGTCCGGCAGATCCTGGACAAGGTGAAGGCGGAGGGCCGCACCTCGCTGACGGCACCGGAAGGCAAGCTCGTGTGCGACGCCTACGGCATCGCGGTGCCGAAGGAAGGCGTGGCGACGTCGGCCGCCGAAGCGGCCAAGCTCGCTTCGGAGATTGGCTTTCCGGTGGTGATGAAAATCGTCTCGCCCGAAATCCTGCACAAGACCGAGGCCGGTGGCGTTCTGGTCGGCGTCAAAAGTGCCGATGAGGTCGACAAGGGCTTCGCGACGATCATGGCCAACGCGAAAAAGTACGACGCGAAGGCCCACCTGCTCGGCGTCCAGATCCAGCAGATGCTGCACGGCGGCCAGGAAGTCATCATCGGCGCGGTGACCGATCCCTCGTTCGGCAAGCTGGTCGCGTTCGGCCTCGGCGGCATCCTGGTCGAAGTGCTCAAGGACATCACGTTTCGCCTGGCGCCTGCGACGCGCGAGGACGCGCTGTCGATGCTCGACGGCATCGCCGCCGCCGAAATCCTCAAGGGTGTGCGAGGCTCGGATCCGGTGAACCGCGATGCGCTCGCCACACTGATCCAGAATGTCTCGCAGCTGGTCGCCGACTTCCCAGAGATCACCGAAATGGACCTGAATCCGGTGTTCGCGAGCAAGGGCGGCGCCATCGCTGCCGACGTGCGCATCGTCGTCGATTTCAGTCCTCCGCCGGCGCGCTTCCGACCGAGCCACGACGACATCGTGCGCGACATGAACCGCATCATGAAGCCCGACGCCGTCGCGGTGATCGGCGCGTCCGCCGAGGAAGGCAAGATCGGCAACTCGGTCATGAAGAACCTGATCAACGGCGGCTACCAGGGTCAGATCTATCCGATCAACCCGTCCGCCGGCGAGATCATGGGTCGCAAGGCATACAAGAGCGTCAAGGACGTTCCGGGCAAGATCGACGTCGCCGTGTTTGCGATACCCGCGAAGTTCGTTGCGCAGGCGCTGATCGAGGTCGGGGAGAAGAAAATCCCCGGAGCGGTGCTGATCCCGTCGGGCTTCGCCGAGACCGGCAACGTCGAAGGCCAGAAGGAAATCCAGGACATCGGCCGCAAGTACGGCGTGCGGCTGATGGGCCCGAACATCTACGGGTTTTACTACACGTGGAAGAACCTCTGCGCGACCTTCTGCACTGCATACGACGTCAAGGGCCATGCCGCCCTGTCGTCGCAATCGGGCGGCATCGGCATGGCGATCATCGGCTTCTCCCGCTCGGCCAAGATGGGCGTTTCCGCGATCGTGGGCCTCGGCAACAAGTCCGACATCGACGAGGACGATCTGCTGACGTTCTTCGAGCAGGACGACAACACCACCATCATCGCGCAGCATTGCGAAGACCTGAAGGACGGACGTGCCTTTGCCGAGGTTGCGAAGCGCGTGTCCAGAAAGAAGCCTATCGTCATGCTCAAGGCCGGGCGGACCAGCATGGGCGCGCGCGCGGCGAGCTCGCATACCGGCGCGCTCGCCGGCAACGACAAGATCTACGAGGACGTGCTCAAGCAATCGGGCGTGATCCGCGCCCGCTCGTTGCGCGACCTGCTCGAGTTTGCGAGAGCAATTCCGATCCTGCCCACCCCCAAGGGCGAGAACGTGCTGATCATCACCGGCGCCGGCGGCTCGGGCGTGCTGCTGTCCGACGCCTGCGTCGACAACAAGCTGTCGCTGATGGCGATGCCGCCTGACCTCGACGCGGCGTTCCGCAAGTTCATTCCTCCGTTCGGCGCGGCCGGCAATCCGGTCGACATCACCGGCGGCGAGCCGCCGAAGACCTATCAGAACACGGTTCGGCTGGGCCTCGAAGACCCACGCATCCACGCGCTCATACTCGGCTACTGGCACACGATCGTCACGCCGCCGATGGTGTTCGCACAGAAAATGGTCGAAGTGATCGACGAGATGAGAGCGAAGGGAATCGAGAAGCCCGTCGTCGTATCGCTTGCCGGCGACGTTCAGGTGGAAGAGGCGGCGGAGCATCTGTTCGCGCACGGGATTCCCGCGTATCCGTATACGACCGAAACGCCAGTCGCGGTCCTCGGCGCCAAGTACCAATGGGCGCGCGGTGCCGGTCTGATCTGAGCACCGGCTTGCCCGCTCGTATTTCGCCGCCGCCTTCTCCGCCAATGCCCGCATGATCCATCATCTGGCCAGCCCGGCTTTCTGGGTCGCACTCGGCGAGATCATCGTCGTCAACATCGTCCTATCCGGCGACAATGCGGTCGTGATCGCGCTGGCCGCGCGCTCGCTGCCACCGCGGCAGCAAAAGCAGGCGATCATCTGGGGCAGCGTCGCCGCGACCGTCATCCTGGTGACGCTGACCATCATCGCGGCCGAAATTTTCGAGCTGCCCTACCTGAGGCTCGTCGGCAGTCTGCTGCTGTTCTGGATCGCCGTGCAATTGCTGATTCCGGGAGACGAAGGCGAGGGCAACGTCGATAGCCACAAAAGCGCTTGGTCGGCGATGCGCACGATCCTGATCGCCGACTTGATCATGAGCACCGACAACGTCATTGGCGTCGCCGCCACGGCCAAGGGCGACCTGGTGCTGCTGATGCTCGGACTGGGGGTCAGCGTTCCGGTCGTCGTTTTCGGCAGCACGATCGTCATGAAGCTGATCGGCCGGTTTCCGGTCATTATCACCGCCGGCGCAGCGCTGCTGGGCTGGGTCGCCGGGGACATGCTGGACAGCGATCCTGTCCTCGTCGGCTGGATCGCAGCGCACATTCCCTGGCTGCGGTTCACTGTGCCGATGATCGGCGACATCAGCTGGAGCCAGATCTTCGGTGCGGTGCTGGTCGTTACGGTCGGAAAACTCCTGGCGACCCGCGCGGCTCGGGCCGAGACCAAGCCGATCGACCTGGCCGCAGGTCCGCGACACGTCCGCTGACACCCGACGATCGCCGCCCCATGAGCATTGACCGATGCTGAAGATTCTCGCACTCGTCGATGGTTCGGAACCCGCGGGCCGCGCGTTGCGCTATGTCATCGACATGTCGGCCGCCTGCAAGGAAGCGCCGGAAATTCACGTCCTGAACGTACAAGTGCCGGTCACTCCGGGTAACATCGGGCGCCACGTAAGCCGCGGCGATCTCGACGACTACTATCATGACGAAGGCATGCGCGCGCTGGCGCCAGCGCTCAAGCTGCTTGACCGAGCCGGCGTCAAGCACACGTTTCATATCGGTTTGGGCGACATCGCCGAAACCGTGGCAAAGTATGTCAACGAGCTGGTGCCTCAGCAGATCGCGATGGGAACCCGCGGGCTCGGTCCGGTCGCGGGTATGCTGCTGGGGTCGGTAGCGATGAAAGTAGTGCAAGCCGTGGAAGTTCCGATCGTGCTGGTGAAATAGCTGGAGGAAAACGTCCGCGTCGCGAGAATCGCGCAAATCGATTTTCTGCACAGGTCTGGCATGAGGAAAACGAGAAACCCGCCCAAAGCGGGCAGGTTGTCAGGGATCGATAGCCACTTTAGGAGGTGACATGAAGACTCATCCTTTGTCGACGTTGCGGGCGGCGCTGTGCGCGCTGACCGCTGGTGCCGTTGCCGTAGCAGTTCCGTTCTCGGCGGCCGCGTGGGAGCCCACCAAGCCTGTCCAGTTCATCGTCCCCGCGGGCACCGGGGGCGGGGCTGACCAGATGGCCCGCTTTATCCAGGGCGTGGCAAGCAAGCACCAATTGATGAAGCAGCCGTTAATCGTGGTCAACGAGTCTGGCGGGGCCGGCGCACAGGGCTTCCTCGACGTCAAGGATGACAAGGGCGACCCGGAAAAGCTCGTCATCACGCTGTCCAATCTGTTTACCACGCCGATGGCGACCGGCGTGCCGTTCAGCTGGCGAGACCTGACACCGGTAGCGATGCTCGCGCTCGACGAATTCGTCCTTTGGGTCAACGCCGATACGCCGTACAAGACCGCCAAGGAATACATTGACGCGGTCAAGGCGGCGGGGCCGAACAAGTTCAAGATGGGCGGCACCGGATCGAAGCAGGAAGATCAGATCGTCACCGCGCAGATCGAGCAGAACAATCCCGGGGTCAAGTTCACCTATGTTCCGTTCAAGGGCGGCGGCGCCGTCGCAGTGCAGCTGGTCGGAGGGCACATCGACTCATCGGTCAACAATCCGATCGAGGCAGTCGCCCAATGGCGCGCAGGCAAGCTCCGCCCGCTGTGCGTGTTCGATTCCCAGCGCATGCCTTACAAGGAAAAGGTCACCGCCGACATGTCGTGGAATGACATCCCGACCTGCAAGGAGTCCGGCCTTCCGGTCGAGTACACGATGCTGCGCGGCATTTTCATGCCCGCCGGCGTGACCAAGGAGCAAGTCGACTTCTACGTCGACCTGTTCAAGAAGGTTCGCGCCACGCCGGACTGGAAATCCTTCAGCGAGCAGGCCGCATTCAACCAGACCTTCATGAGCGGCGCGGAATACGTCAAGTGGGTGGAGCAGGCCGAAACCATGCACAAGGGCCTGATGGAAAAAGCCGGCTTCATGGCTAAGAAATAGCTTGGCGCGACCAAGGCTTCGGACGCCTTGAGGTGACAACGGAGCGGCAGGCGACATCCTGCCGCCTCCGGTCAGCTCATCTTCCGCAACCTACCGCGTACGTCTTATCCACTGCCGCGGGGCACTGACGATGGCGAAGCACGGTACTACCGGCCACGACGACGGCCGCTCGATCGTCTCGATGCGGACGATGGAAATCGCCGTCGCGGCGATCATTTTCGCCTTCGGCGCGACGTTCCTGTACAGCAGCTACAAGCTCGGGTTCCGCTGGGGCAGCGACGGACCGCAATCGGGCTTTTTCCCGTTCTACGTGAGTCTGTTCATCTGCGTCGCGAGCGGCGCGACGCTGCTGCAGGCGATCCTCAGCAAGGACGCCAAGGGGCAAGCGAGCTTCGTCGAGCGCGGCCAATTGAAGCAGGTCCTGAAGGTCCTCATCCCTGCGGGTCTGTTCGTGCTGGCCATCCAGCTGATAGGCATTTACGTTGCGTCGGCGATTTATATCGCGCTGTTCATGAACATGCTCGGCGACTACCCCTGGAAAAAGAGCGTGCCGCTGGCTGTCGCGATCAGCGTGCTCTTCTTTTTCATGTTCGAGATATGGTTCCAGGTCCCGTTGTTCAAAGGATACTGGAATCTGACCGATTGGACCGGTTACTGAGGCGGATTCGTGCTCGCATCTAAGCATCGCGCCGCCGTCGACCATCGGCGCGACAGGTGGCAATGATCAACTCGGGGGCGCTGGGTGTCTGACCTGAATCTCCTCTTTCACGGCTTCGCCGTAGTGCTAACGCCGTTCAACGTCGGCCTGATGTTCCTGGGCATCGTTCTGGGCGTGATCATCGGCGTGCTGCCGGGCCTGGGCGCCGCCAACGGCATCGCGATCCTGCTGCCACTGACCTTCACGATGCCGCCGACCTCGGCGATCATCATGCTGTCGTGCATCTACTGGGGCGCGCTATTCGGCGGCGCGATCGCCTCGATCCTGTTCAACATTCCCGGCGAGCCCTGGTCGGTCGCGACTACCTTCGACGGCTATCCGCTGGCCCAGAAAGGGCGCGCCGGCGAGGCGCTGACGGCGTCGTTCACCTCGTCGTTCATCGGTGCGTTCGTCGCGGTGCTGATGATCACTTTCCTCGCGCCGCTGATCGCGCGCTTCGCGCTCCAGTTCGGGCCGCCGGAATTCTTTTCGGTCTATCTGCTGACGTTCTGCAGCTTCGTCGGCATGGGAAAAGGGTCCGCCTGGAAGATCATCGTCTCGATGATGCTGGGATTTGCGCTCTCGGCGGTCGGCATCGACATCGTCACCGGTCAGCTGCGCCTTACGTTCGGCTTTCCGAGCCTCATGAAGGGATTCGACTTCCTGATCGCGGTCATCGGGCTTTTCGGCATCGGCGAAATCCTCCTTTCGATGGAGGAGGGACTTGCATTTCATGGCGTCAACGCCAAGATCAATCCCAAGGTCGTGTTCGAGACCTGGCGCAAGCTGCCGAGATTCTGGATGACATTCGTACGCAGCACCGCGATCGGCTGCTGGATGGGCATCACCCCGGGAGGCGCGACGCCGGCGTCGTTCATGAGCTACGGCGTGGCCAAGAAGATGTCGAAGGACGGCGACCAGTTCGGCACCGGCGTGCTTGAGGGCGTGGTGGCGCCCGAGACCGCCGCGCATGCGGCCGGAACCAGCGCGCTGCTGCCGATGATCACTCTCGGCATACCGGGTTCGCCCACCGCGGCGGTGCTGCTCGGCGGCCTGTTGATCTGGGGCCTGCAACCGGGGCCGCTGCTGTTCGCCGAGAAGCCTGATTTCGTGTGGGGGCTGATCGCGAGCATGTACCTGGGCAACGTCGCCGGGCTGATCGTCGTTCTGAGCCTGGTGCCGCTGTTCGCCGGCATCCTTCGCATTCCGTTCTCGATCATCGCCCCGGTGATCGTCGCGATCTGCGCGATCGGCGCCTTTACGGTCAACAATGCGATGCAGGACATCTGGTTCATGCTCGGCTTCGGCGTCATCGGCTATCTGTTCAAGAAGCTCAGCTATCCGCTGGCGCCGATGGTGCTGGCGCTGGTGCTCGGCAACAACGCCGAAAATGCGTTTCGCCAGGCCATGCTTATGTCGCAGGGCGACATGACGATCATGTGGTCGAACTGGCTGGTCGGCAGCATCACCACGCTCGCGGTGGTCATGCTGTTCTGGCCCCTGATATCCAGGATCCTCAAGAGCATTATTCCAGCCAAGCCGGACAAGCTCTCAGAACAGCGACCGGTCGAATAGCCGGCCGCCTGCGCGCCTCCCGGCTGCGCCGCGCGCTGGGGAGCGCCCCGGGCGTCACTGACGGATCGCACGAGTCGGGGCGGTCGCGGTCGACACGCGCGGCGGCGTATTTCGCCAGCAGGCGGGAAGCCGCGCATTCGGCCCGACTTGATCGCGCGCCCGCCACGGCCTATCCTTGCCCCGCTTCGCCGTAGCGCCGCGTCCTTCTCGCGGCGCGATGCGGCAGGAACACGCAGGGTGATGAACGCCAATCTATACGCGCTGTTGCGCAGCCATTTCGAGGGGCATCTCGACCAACCGTGCGTGCTGATCCCGGGCGGACCGGTCATCCACTACGATGAGCTCGACGCCGCTTCGTCGCGCATCGCCCACGCCCTGACCGCCGCAGGCTGCGTCGCCGGTGATCGCGTCGCCGTGCAGACGGGCAAATGCTGGCAGGCGCTGGCGTTGTACCTGGCCTGTCTGAGGGCGGGGCTGGTATACCTACCGCTGAACACCGCTTATTGCAAGGCTGAGCTCGCTTATTTCTTCGGTGATGCCGAGCCGCGGGTGATCGTCTGCGCCCCCGATGATGCCACCAACATCGCCGCGCTTCGTCCCGAAGCGAAGGTGCTGACGCTCGCCGGTGACGAAGGCAGCCTTCTCGAGGCCGCACGCGACCACGCTGCGCAATTCGACACGGTGGTGTCGGCTCCCGGCGATCTCGCCGCGCTGCTCTACACGTCCGGAACGACAGGCCGGTCGAAGGGCGCGATGCTGACGCATCGTAACCTGGCTACCAACGCGCTGGCTCTGGTAGACCAGTGGCGGTTCACGCGCGGCGACGTGCTCCTGCATGCGCTGCCGCTGTTTCACGTGCATGGCCTGTTCGTCGCGTGCCACTGCGCCCTGCTGTCGGCCAGTCGGATTCTGTGGCTGCCGAGGTTCGACGCCGCGGAGGTCGTGCGGCTTTTGCCCCACGCGACGGTGATGATGGGCGTGCCGACGTATTACTCGCGCCTGCTTGAGGAGCCCGCGTTCGGCGCCGATGCCTGCCGCACGATACGCGTGTTCATCTCCGGCTCCGCGCCTTTGTTGCCGGAAACATTCAATGCTTTTGCGGCGCGTACCGGGCACACGATCGTCGAGCGCTACGGCATGACCGAGACCGGCATGAATACGTCCAATCCGCTCGACGGCGAACGTCGCTGCGGCAGCGTGGGCATGGCGTTGCCGGGCATCAGCGTGCGCGTCGTGGACGCAGCGGGCGCCGCCTGCGGGCCCGGTGCGGCCGGCGACATCCAGGTCAAGGGACCGAACGTTTTTTCCGGCTACTGGCGCATGCCGGACCGGACAAGGGAAGAATTCACTGCCGACGGCTATTTTCGGACCGGCGACATCGGCGAAATGGCGGCCGATCGCTACTTGCGCATCATCGGTCGCGCCAAGGACCTGATCATCACTGGCGGCCTCAACGTCTATCCGAAGGAAATCGAGGAAAGAATCGACGGGCTGCCGGGTGTCGCGGAGTCGGCGGTGATCGGCGTCGCCGACCCGGACTTCGGCGAGGCGGTCACCGCCGTCGTCGTGGCGAAGCCCGGCCACGAGCTGCGCGAGTTGGACATCATTGCCGCCCTCAAGCAGGAAATCGCGGGTTTCAAGATCCCCAAGCGCGTGTACCTGGTCGACGAGCTACCGCGCAACGCGATGGGCAAGGTCGAGAAGAGCGTCCTGCGCGACCGCTACGCGGCAACTTGATCGGCCGGCCCGCAGCCTAGGGGCGCAATGGCGCGGCGTCGCCGCCGATGTCACTGGCCGCCGAATCATTTTGGGTCGAGGGGTGCCACGCAGATGTGGTCGACGCAGCAGCGAACTTAGCGATGATCTTTGTCCCCGAGGCGGCACCCGATTGGACACTCAGGGTGCCGCTGTGGCGATCGACCACTTCCTTCACGATCGCAAGTCCCAGCCCCGAACCCTCTCCGGGCGTTCCTTCGATCCGGTAAAAGCGCTCTAACACCTTGCTGCGCGCGTCTTCGGGAATGCCGATGCCATTATCCTCGACACTCAAGTAGGGGCGGCCGGCATCCGTCCCGCAGCGGACTGTCACTGCGCCGCCGGCGAGCGTATAGCGTATGGCGTTGTCGACCAGGTTGTTCAGCAGCTCGGTCATCAGCAGCGGACTGCCGGAAACAATCCCTTTCTCAAGGACGAAGCCGAGGTCGATATTGCGCGCGATCGCGCGCGGCACCCATTCCTGTGCCGCGGCATCGGCGATCCGGCGCAAGTCGAAATTCCGGGCATCACGCTCATTGGCGCCGCCCGCTTCGGCTCTGGCAAGGGCGAGCAATTGCTTGGCAAGGTGGCTTGCCCGCATCGTTGCCACATGCATGCCCTCGATCTCGCTCCTGACATCCTGCCCCAGTTCGCGGCGCAGCAGCAGCTCCAGGTGCATCTGCAGGCCCGCCAACGGTGTACGCAGCTGGTGAGCGGCATTGGCGAGGAAACGTTGCTGGACCGCGCTGGCGTCGCGCATCCGGCCAAGCAGCTTGTTGAAAGCCTTGACGGCGGGCGCGATCTCCAGCGGAGTGCCGCTTTCCGTGAGCGGGCGCAAATCGTTCGGCCCGCGACCCAGGAGCTCGCCGCGGATGCGTGACAGCGGCGCGACGCCGTGCTTGACGCCGGTCCAAGCGAGGACCACCGCGGCGACCGCGATGAGCAAGGTGGGCACCAGCTCGGCCGCGAGGATTTCCCAGATCAAGCGGTTCCGCTTGGAAAACGTCTCACCGACTTGGACGTTGAAACCGGTGGGAGTGCGCACTGCGGCGATTCGCACTGGCTCATTGCGATAGCTTCCATCGAAGAACTTGCGTTCGCCGTCGGCGAGGCGGGCTGCGGGCAGGTCTTCGGTACCGGCGATGACCCGTCCATCGGCGGCGCGAATCTGGAACACCATCGAGTCGACGTGATCGTACATCAGCGCTTCCTGCGCTTGCATCAGCATATCGAGATGTGGCCCATCGGGGGCGATGCGGATGTTCTCCGCCATGTCGAGCGCGGGATCCAGCAGCGAGCGATCGTAGGCGGACGTTGCTACGCTCAGTGCGACGCCATAGGTCAGCACGCCGGCGCAGAGCACCAGCACCAGGAGCGAAGGGATCAGGAACAGCAGCAGGCGGTGCCGAATGCTATGCACGCGCATCCCGGCATCAGACATCCGGCTGCTCCCACAGGTAGCCGAAGCCGCGGACCGTGCGTATGCGCATTTCCGCTGCTTCGATCTTGGCGCGCAGGCGCGAAACATAGACCTCGATCGTATTGGGCGGCACCTGCTCGTCGTAGTTGAAAAGCTGCTGACCGATGAAGTCCTTGCTCAGCACCCGCCCGGGACGGGTCAGGAACAGCTCGAGCAGCGCCCACTCGCGCAGGGTGAGATCGACCGCGACACCATTGACGGTCACCCCCTTGGCTTCGATGTCAACGGACAATGCGCCGATCACGATCGGCCCCGAAGGAAGCGAAGTCCGCCTTAGCAACGCCCTGACGCGTGCTTCGAATTCGGTCAGAGAAAAAGGCTTGGTCAGATAATCGTCGGCACCGAGATCGAGTCCGTGCACACGGTCCTCGACCGCATCCCGCGCGGTCAGGATCAGAACGTTAGTTTGCGAGCGTCGCTGCCGCAGTCTGCGCAGCACCTCGAAACCGTCGATGTCGGGCAAGCCGATGTCGAGCACCAGAAGCTCGTATGGCGTCATTCGGAGAGCGCTGTCTGCGCCGACGCCGTTTTTCGCGCGATCGACGCCGTGCCCAGCTCTTGTCAGCAACCGCGTGAGGCCTTCTGCCAGCAGGGCATCGTCCTCGGCGACAAGTATGCGCATTCTTGGCTCCCGGCTGGCTGCGACGTTGTCGCGCCATCCAATCTTAACGACAAAGCCGCGGCTGGGCCCGTCAGCAAAATGTCAGTAAAACACGTACGCGCTGCTTTTGCGAAACGATGCACTCGACGCCGCGGACAAACTGCATTCAGTACGCACGTTCGCAAGGGTACATAGCTTTCAGCAGCCCCTGGGCATGCTTCAAGAACGACACACTTTCTGACGATAAGCTGACAAACGCTGGCGTTTCGCACTCCCGTGATTGACCCGTCCTCATATTGTGCATACGTTATGCCGTATACCACTCAAAGCATACGCGTGTGCCAGCCGCAGCGCGATCCGATGCGACTTTGCTCGCGCCGCTTGACTGTCAAAAGTAGAAGGTTGGAACAGAGGGAGTAATTCGCAGTCGCTTCGCTTCATGTTTCTCGTTAGCAGAGCATAGATAGCAACGGCCCGAAACCTCACGAGGAGGACAAGCATGACTTTCCAGAAAAAAACGTTGACTGTCGCCTGTTTGCTGGCACTTGCAGGCGCAGGAAGCGCGCGTGCCGACGTCATCAGCGATCTCAAGGCACAAATGGATGTGCTGCAAAAGCAATTGGACCAGGTGAAGACGCAGCTCTACAACATGCAGGAGGAAAAAAAGAGAGAAGCGAAAGAAGCCCCCGCCGGCGGCCCCTTCATACGCACAAAGCCGGGCAATGGCCTGACCTTTCTGGTCGGCGGAGGTGAAGTCACAATTTACGGCCACGCCGATGTTTCTCTCGATGACCAAACCAGTGGCCTGAGCGGCTTTATGCATGATGGCCAGACGGTTACGGGTAAGAATGGCTGGGTTCCTGACATTTCCAGCAACCTGTCGTACTTCGGGATTCGCGGCGAACGTCCGCTTAGCAAAGACTTGAAGGGCGTTTTCCAATTTGAAACCGAAGTCGCGTATGCGTCGACACCGGGTGCCTCGGACCAGGCGCCTGATGGGACAGCGCAAAAATTCAGCCTCGGCTCGCGCAATAGCTTTGTGGGTCTGCAAAGCGCAACCTATGGTGCGATCAAGCTGGGCAAAAGCGATACTCCATACAAAACGTCTACCGGCCGCATGGATCCCTTTGCCAGCACGCCCGGCGACTACAACGCCATCATGGGGAATAGCGGTGGCGATAACCGCGCCGAATTTGATGGGCGCTTGCCTCACTCGATCTGGTACGAGTCGCCGAAGTGGAACGGCTTTAATTTCGCGTTCCTGGTTTCACCCGGTCAAAACCGCAGCACAGATACTGGGCTTTACGCTGAAGGTGAACCGGATTGCGCGGGCGGTAATTCGACTGCAGGCCTAAACGGTAACAATGGTCAACCTACTTCTTGTACCGACGGTTCCTTCAATGGTGCTTATAGTGTTGCAGGTTCCTATCAAGCTGGGCCGCTCTATGTCACAGCAGGCTTCGAGCGCCACCACGATGTCAATCGCACGGGTGACGAGATAGACCCCGGGACGATCGGTGTTCGGGACGAAAGCGCCTACAAGGTGGGTGTGCAATATGCCTTCCCAACGCACACGACCGTCAGCTTCATCGTTGAAAGACTGAAGCGGGATGCAATAACTCCCGACCTAGACGAGCGCACCCATACCTCCACGTGGCTCGCGTTGACTCAAAACCTGACTCCGGACGACGATTTGAACTTCGGTTGGGCGCACGCCGGCAGGACACCGGGACAGCCTGATCAATCAATACAAGACAAGGTCGGTAACATGAACGGGCCTGGCCCGTCGGATAACAAGGCGAACTTGTACTCTATCGGCCTCAAGCATCGCTTCCTCGACAGGCGAACCACCACCTACCTGACGTATTCTCGACTGGTAAATGGCTACTGGGCGCACTATTCACTTGGCGCGGGTGGTCACGGGCTTCCCACCAGAAATTACGTGGGTGACAAGTTTATCGGCGGGTGCCAAGAGGGAGGCGTTTGCGGCCCCCCATTTGGCGGGAACACTGCTCAGGGAGTTTCGGTTGGGCTGACCTACGATTTCTGACGATTCCAAGTTCTAGGTTAGCGGCCGAGGCTCAAGCTCGGCCCGGGCGCGTGTCCGCTCCTCCAGAGGACGCGCGCCCGTTTCATTTGGCGGCGAGGCCGCTCGCGTCCGCGCCGCCCCAGCGGCCCAGCGTATGGATACCGCCGTCGCCGGTCATCTGCTGCAGGTGTCCCGGCGCGTCCGGACCGGGGAGTGCTGCGTCGAACAGCGACGGCGCAATCGCGAGCAATCCGGCGCGCGTGTCCGGATCCGCGGCGGCCTGCGTCAGCATCTCCCGGTCGGCCCATACCGGCTTTCCGTCGACCAGGCGCGCATAGACGCGACCCGTCGACTGCTCGGCGCAATGAATCTCGCGAAACCGTTCGACGCACTGCCGTAGAAACCCGGTGTTGCGTTCCGGCGCGAGAAGGACCGGGTCGCTGTAGAGAAACTCCGGGCCGCGAGCGTTGATGTCCACCCGCCGGTACCGTTCGACGTCGAGCAAGCACTTGACGTCGAGCACGTTCAGCGTGTCGTTCGAACCGAAAGCGATTGTGCGCGGGCGCTCACCAAGCTGAACGCTGTTGT
The DNA here is from genome assembly GCA_963828665.1 of uncultured beta proteobacterium. GTDB lineage: Bacteria > Pseudomonadota > Gammaproteobacteria > Burkholderiales > Casimicrobiaceae > PALSA-1003. Next base: position 18,925 of record CAWHFL010000013.1, on the reverse strand, counting down.
CGAGAAATTCGAAGTGCACTTCCTTGTCGGCGCGCTGGATCCAGGTGAAGAAAAGCTGTGGCATGCCCGAGTACGCCTCGACCGCATGGGCGAGCGTGTCGTCGACCGCTTTGTATCTCCCGACATCGAGGCCGCGCTTCCACGCGCGCTCGACCAGTGATTCCGGCGGCGTAATCATGAAAAACAGATAGACCACCCGTCCGAAGCGGGTCAGCAAGTTGCTGCCCGCCTCGTCGGAGTCGGGGGCGAAGCTGTCGAAACGAAACCGATCGATCAACAAATGCGACATGCCGCCCAGCTCGGCCTTGCGTGCCATGTAGCGATCGAGCTTCTGATCGACGATCTGCAATTCCTCCGCGGTGAACGAGCCGCCATACCGGTAAGCGTCGCCCAGCGTGCCGTAGTCGAGCAATTGCTTCCGCCATATGTCGGGACTGATCAGTGCGAAGTCGCCCCAGTTGACACCTATGTCGCCGGCGAGCTTCTTCTGCAACGGGCGCAGCGTACTCTTGCCCGATGCCGATGGCCCCTTGGTGTTCATGACAAAGGGCCGTTCCTGGCGCGGCAGCTGCGTATAGCCTTCGCTGTCGGCGGCGGCGATCAGCCAGGGCCCGATCAGCCGCCCGATCTCGTCGGCCCCGAAATCGTTGCAGGCGATATCGGTCGCGATGCCGGCGACGAGCTCGCGGCTCCCCCAGAGGCCGCCGTGCCGGACCAGCAGCGCCGATACGACCCTGCAGAGCGCGCGGTATGCGGCCTTGTGCAGCCCATCGTGCGCCGAATGCGCGTTGCGCTCCCAACCCGCGAGCACGCCTCGTGCCGCCGCTTCGGCGGAAACCGAAGGTTCCGGCTTTTTGCGGCGCGATCTGAATACCGCGCGCAGGCCAGGCTCGTGCGTGGGCGACACCGCCGTTTGTTCCGCCATCGCCGGTGAAAACAACGACGACAGCTCGGACTCAATCAGCGCCCGGAGCCGATTGCGCAGCGCCTTGTAGACCGCCTCGATCGCATCGCGCTGCGGCTCGATGTGGCCGGCGAGGATCGTGCGCGTGATGCGGCGGAAGTTGATGCCGAGATCCTCGATCTTCGTACCGTCGGGCACTGAGAGATCGGCAGTCACCCGAATCAGCACCTCGTGCAGCGCCAGGCGCGCTGGCCGAAACGCCACCAGCTCGCTCAGTTCCAGTCCGGTGAGATCTTGCAGCTCCGCCGCTTGCGCCACATCGGTAGCGACATTCTCCGGACGAAAGATCGTGCAAAGGTGGCGCAGGTGCGGCGGAACCTGCGACTCGATGCCCGGGTGCCACGGTCCGAAGGTTTCCGTGGCGCCAACGAGGGAATCAGCGGGCAAAGACTTTCCAGAGGAAAAAAGCGGCTACGACGTAGAGCAGCGCGGCGAAGGCGCGGCGAAGTCGGGCGACCGGCCAGCGGTGCGCCATCCGCGCGCCGGCGGGGGCGGCCAGCATGCTGGCGGCGGAGATGGCAAAGAACGCCGGCAGGTTGAGGTAGCCGACGGTATACGGCGGCAGATCGGTCTGCCGCAATCCGGCGATCAGATAGCCGACGGTGCCCGCCGCGGCGATCGGCAGGCCGAGCGCCGCCGAGGTTGCTACCGCGTTATGGATGCGCACATTGCAGGCGGTCATGAATGGCACCGAGATGAACGCGCCGCCGGCCCCGACGATGCTCGACAGCGCGCCCAGCGCACCGCCGACGGCGAACATGCCCAGCGGTCCCGGAAGGCTTCGCATGCGCTTGGGCTTGAGATTGATCAGGAGGCGCGTCGCGGTGAAGGCCGTAAACGCCGCAAATACGCCTGACAAGGCTGCCGTCGAGAGGCCGCTGACGAGCTGAGGCCCCAGCAGCGATCCGACCAGGATGCCCGGTCCGAGTTTCCAGAAGATGGGCCACACCACCGCAGCGTGCGCATGGTGCGCACGGACGCTGGAGATCGAGGTAAATACGATCGTGGCCAGCGAAGTCGCCACCGCGATGTGCAGGATGTGCTCGGGCGGAAAATGCTGGTAGCTGAAGATCAGCGTCAGCAGCGGGATCATCGTCATCCCGCCGCCGATGCCCAGCAAACCGGCGATGAAGCCGACGACTCCGCCGATCGCCAGAAAGATCGGGACCAGCGCCCAATCCACGCTACGCTTTCATCAGATCGTTGGTGATGATCGTCCATTCGCGCGGATCGACCGGCGTGATCGACAGGCGGTTGCCCGCCTGCAGCGTACGCATCGTCGCGAGATCGGGTCGGGCCCGCAGCTCGGCGAGCGAAACTAGCCGCGTTTTTTTTACCAGCGTGACTTCGACGTTGAACCAGCGCGGCGCCGCGCGCGTCGCCTTCGCATCGTAGTAGGGGCTCTTCCTGTCGAACTGCGACGCGTCGGGATAAGCGGCCTTGCTCACCCTGACGATGCCGGCAATGCCCGGCTCGGGGCAGCTCGAATGGTAGAAAAACGCGAGATCGCCGACCTCCATCTGGTCGCGCATGAAATTGCGCGCCTGGTAGTTGCGCACGCCGTACCAGGCGACCGTGCCCTTCGGCATCGCGGCGAGGTCCTCGATCGACACCTCGTCCGGTTCGGATTTCATCAGCCAGTAACGCATGAACGTTTCGCGTGTGGTTCGAACTAATATTGCCGATTATGATCCGACCGGAGCAAGGCTGAAAACCAGCGCGTCAGCATAACGCAAGCTTCACGGCGTAGGATTTCCCGTAAGGAGCAACGAGCGCCCACGTCGCCGCTCAGGCTGGCGGCTGTTGTGCGCGTATTCCACCGCGGCAGATTTGTGGAGGGTCCGTTGGCGCACTCGGCAAACCAGTTCGACCGATGGCGCGCCTATAGCGGCAGTGTGTGCCTGACGTTGTTGCTTTGCGCCGGCCGAGCGGTCGCGGGGGGCGGGCCGATCGGCATCGATCACCTCGTCAACTACCAGAACTCCGGCATCTGGAAGCGCAGCAACCAGACTGCGCTGATGGATCTTATGATCGGAGGCGAAATCGCCGGCGCGCTGTGGGAAGGCGGCGAGACCCGTCTCGGCAAAACATTCTGGCAATCGATCGATTCCTCGGCCATTGGCGCGATCTCTTCCGAAGCGCTGAAGCACATTTTCACCCGATCGCGCCCCGACCAATCCTCCGACCCAAATTTGTGGTTCAAGGGATCGAGCCATTACAGCTTTCCGAGCGGCGAAGTGACCGCTGTCACGGCGATTGTCACGCCGTTCGTCTTCGAATATGCGCACGATTACCCGGCTGTCTACGCGCTGGAACTTCTCCCGCTTTACGACGGGATCGCCAGGGTGAAGGTCCACGCCCACTGGCAATCCGATGTATTGGCTGGTTTCGCGCTCGGCACGGGAACCGCCTACTTCGCCCATACCCGCGACAATCCGATCATCCTGAGCGCACTGCCGCATGGCTTCATCGTCGGTCTGCGCAAAAAATTCTGATGGCTTTGCGCGGAAAGCGCGTTCCCGGCGGGGCAGAAGCAGTCGGGCCAAGTCAGCCGGAGACGCAGCAATTCAGGATCGGAATCTCGCCCCGCGTCGCGGGGCGGGGTCCTGGATAGGCGCCCCCCACCTGTGCCGTGCCAACCGTCATCTTGAACCTGAGTCCAAGAGGGTCGCCTGCCAGGACCATTAGGCGCTTCCGCGTAGGGAACGCACACCGGTCCATTTGAGGCTCGGCAACCTCGCTAAGTTAGCATTGGTTCAAAGAGTGTATGGCCAGCTCGAACACCGCAGGGGACTGTGAACGGAAACGAAAATGTGAGGAATCGGGATTGCCGCTCGCGCCGGCGACGGCGGGCTAGAACAGCTTGTCCTGATCCGCCATCGCGCGATCGATGGCAGACTGCATCGCAGAAATTCTACGCCGAACGCCGACGGTGTCAAAGTTGCCGGCCGTCGCTGCGCCAACGTGGCCGGACTTCGCCTGCAAGAGCTCGTGCGCGATGTTGAGCGCAGCCATTACCGCGATACGCTCGGTGCCGGCGATCTTGCCCGAATCGCGGATCTCTCGCATGCGCCGGTCGAGCAGTTGCACGGCAAGCAGGAGCTCGTCGCGTTCGGACTGCTTGCAGCCGACGCGATATTCGCGCCCCAGGATCGAGACATCGAGCGTGGTGGCCTGGTCGTCCATCGGGTCAGCCCAGCGATTCGGGCAGCTGCTGCAGCAGAGCGTCGATCCGCGACGTCGCTGCGCCGATGCGCGCGGTCAGCGCTCGGTTCTGCTCGAGTGCGCGCCCGAGCTCGCGTTTGAGTGACTCGTTTTCGGCGCGAAGCCTGTTGTAGTCGGCCAGCAGAAGCGCGATTTTTTGCTCGAGGCCGGCGAATTCGGCGAATTCGGATTCCATCGTCGGTGCACTATAGGGTCAAGGTTCGGACCGAGTCAACGGGGACTGCGCATCATCATGCAGTATCCAGCGCCCTGTAGTGCACTTCGAGAATTTCCAGTTCTTCGACGCCGCCGGGCGTTTTCAGGCTCACCAGATCGCCTTCGCGCGCTTTGATCAGGGCGCGCGCCATCGGAGACACCCAGCTGATGTAGCCTCGATGGGTGTCGATCTCGTCGACGCCGACGATGCTTACCGTCCGCGTTTCGCCGTGCGAATCGCGCACCGTTATGGTGGCGCCGAAAAATATCTGGTCGATGTCGTCGGCGTCGCGGCGGGCCATCGGATCGACCACCTCGGCGATGTCGAGGCGGCGAATTAGAAATCGGATGCGCCGGTCGATTTCCCGCAGGCGCTTCTTGCCGTAGATATAGTCGCCGTTCTCGGAGCGGTCCCCGTTGCTCGCAGCCCAGGCGACGGTCGCGACGACCTCCGGCCGGTCCTTGTCGACAAGCGCGTTCAACTCGGCCTTGAGGCGGGCAAAACCGCCCGGCGTCATGTAGTTCCGCGCGCCTTCGGGCAACGGCGACGCTTCCTGGACATCGTCGTCGATGTCGTCGCCGATGTCGTCGTCTTCGCGGGTAAATGCCTTGTTCATCGAATGGGATCGAATGCCCTGGCCTCGGCGCGTCGCGGAAAGGGGCCGGTGCGACACAAAGTGCGCCGGCCAAAGAGAAATTATAGTCCACATGCCGGAGGCTATAATCGTTGCCCTTCCGACTGCCCGCCGGCCCCTGCGCTTCGCCGTCGCAAGCCCGCCGCGATGACCCGCATTCCCGCCACGCTGGCCATAACCACGCTCACCGCCGCAGCACTGGCCGCATTCGCGCTGGCGCTCGGCGTCGGCAGTATCGCCCTCGATCCGATGACGGTGCTGCGCGCACTCGCCGGCGGCGGGGATGCGATGCCGCGCACTATCGTTCAGGAGCTGCGGCTGCCGCGCGCGCTGGCTGCATTCGCGACCGGCGGTTCGCTGGCGATGGCGGGCGCGCTGTTGCAGGTGTTGCTGCGCAACCCCCTGGCCGATCCGTATGTGCTGGGGGTTTCCGGTGGCGCGGCGGTCGGCGCGTTGACGGCCATGCTGCTGGGTACGGTGCCGTGGCTGATTCCGGGAGGCGCCTTTGCGGGCGCGTTCACGTCGACGGTGCTGGTCTTCGCGCTGGCCCGCGGCTCCGGAGCCTGGTCGCCGACCCGGCTGTTGCTGACCGGTGTCATCGTCGCGGCAGGCTGGGGTGCGGTGGTCGCGCTGTTGTTGTCGCTGGCGCCTGAGGCGCAACTGCGCGGCATGCTGTTCTGGCTGATCGGCGACCTGTCGGCACCGCCCGCGGCGTGGACGCCGCTCGTTGTGCTGGTGCTGGCAATGGGGGTCGCGTTGCCTTTTGCACGCGATTTGAACGCGCTGTCGCGCGGTGATGCCGTCGCGGCGGCGCTGGGCGTATCGATCGCGCGGCTCCCCTGGCTGATTTTCGCGCTGGCGGCGCTGCTGACCGCCGTTGCGGTGACCACCGCCGGCGCGATCGGTTTCGTCGGGTTGATCGTGCCGCACGCGGTGAGGCTCCTGATCGGCAACGACCAGCGTACGCTGCTGCCGGCTTGCGCCCTTGCCGGCGGCGCGATGCTGCTCGTCGCCGACACCCTCGCGCGGCAGCTCGCCGCGCCGGCGCAGCTGCCGGTGGGCGTGGTCACCGCGCTGATCGGCGTTCCAGTGTTCCTGATCCTGCTGCGGCGCGAGCGATGAGCGAGACGCCGCTGCTGCGTGTGCAGGGACTGACGGTCCGCATCGCGGCGCTGACCGTGTGCCGCAATCTGGAATTTGCGGTGATGCCCGGACAATGCTGGGCGATCCTCGGGCGCAACGCCACGGGGAAGACGACGCTGTTGCATACGCTCGCCGGACTGCGCCCGGCGGCCGCCGGCACGATCGAGCTCGCCGGAAGAGCGCTCGCGCAGTTGTCGCCGCGCGACATCGCACGCCGCCGTGCGGTGCTGCCGCAGGACGACAGCGACCCATTCGCCGCGACGGTGCTGGAAACGGCGCTGGTCGGCAGGCATCCGCATCTGTCGCGGTGGCAATCGGAGGGCGCGAAAGACCTCGCCATCGCCCGTTCTGCGCTGGCGGCGATGGACATCGGCAGCGCCGAGGCGCGCGACGTGCGTACGCTCTCCGGCGGCGAGCGCCGTCGCGTCGCACTCGCGGCGCTGCTCACGCAGCAGCCCGATCTCCTGTTCCTCGACGAGCCGTCGAGTCACCTCGATCTCGCGCACCAGCTCGCGTTGCTCGACCGCCTGGGCGCGCTGGCGCGAGACGGCGGGAAGGCGGTATTGATGGTCTTGCACGACGTCAATCTCGCCGTGCGCTGCTGCGACCACGCGCTGCTGCTCGACGGCGGCGTTGCGCAGGCGGGCAGCGCGCAGGAGCTGCTGACCGCGGCGCGGCTGTCGCGACTCTACGGCGTGCCGCTCAACGCGATCGAGACCGCGCGCGGGCCGGTGTTCGCGCCCGGCTAGCGCGCCTGCCCCGACGCCGATTGGCGCGCGATGTTCGCGCGCGCCTGGTCGATGACGTCGCAAAGCCCTTCGGCGCCGTCGACAAAGCGCGGACCGGCGCGGTGCAGCAGGTTGGCGTCGACGACAAACAGATTGCCCGCGCGGACCGCGGGAAGGTCCGGCCACTGCCTCCAGTCGTCGAGCCATGCCGGACGCACCGCGTCGTCGGTCCCGGCAACGATGACCGACGGCCGCGCCGCGAGGACGGCTTCGACGCTGACCGACGGCGCCGGCAGCGAAAGCCCGGAAAAAACGTTTTCGCCGCCGCAAAGCGCGATTGCCGCGCTGATCAGGTGCGTCCCGCCGATCGTGTACAGCGGCTGGTGCCAGATCTCGTAGAACACGCGAACCGCCTTGGCGTCGCGTCCGCGCCGGCGCAACGCGGCGAGGCGTGAACGGAAGCGCGCGGCGGCGGCGCGGGCGACCTCCGCGGTGCCGGCGAGCGCTCCGAGCCGCTCGATGTCGAGCGCGATGGCCTCCGGCGTATGCGGATCGGTGCGATAGATTGCAATGCCCAGCGCCTGCAGCCGCTCGATCTGGGCGGGCGCCACGTACGGCCAGGCGACGGCGAGGTCGGGGCGCAAGCCGACGATGCGCTCGAGGTCGAGCGCGCGCGCGTCGCCGACGCGCGGCCGGTGCGCCGCTTCGGGCGGCCAGTCGGCCGGGTCGGTGACCGCCACGACGCGGTTCCCCGCCCCAGCGGCGTACAAGAGCTCGGTCGCGCTGGGTGCCAAGCTGACGATGCGCCGGGCCGGTGCGTCGAGCGCGACCGTCGCACCCGTCCCATCGATGACCGCCAGCGAGCCGGCGCGGCTTGCTCCGGCAAGCGCCAGCATCAGCGTAACGGCGACGCATGCTCTCAAGTGCGGAGCCCCTAGTAGCGCCAGCGCACGCCGGCGAAGAGGTTCGCACCGGCAGTCGCGTAATCGGCGGCAAGCTCGTAGTGCTTGTCGAGCACATTGTCGAGTCGCGCGAATGCCGTCCAGCGCGTTTCGAACGGCCATTCGATCAGCAGATTGAGCAGTGCATAGCCGCCCATGCGGCGCGTGTTGGCAGCGTCATCGAAGCGCGCCGACGACGCGCTCAGCTCGGCGCGCAACTGGACAGGACCGAGCGGATGGTCGATGGCGAGCGCAGCGTGACGGCGCACGCGGCGCGGCAGCAGCAGCCCGCTGTCGTCGTCGTGCGGGCGCTGCAGGTCGACGCTGGCGGTAACCGCGGTCGCGCCGCGGCGCCAGCGCATGTCCAATGTGACGCCTTGCAAGGTCGCGGCGGCGACGTTCTGCGGCGCGCAGTTGAAATCGGCATCGCATTCGAACACGATCAGGTCGCGCACCCGGTTGCGGTAGGCGACGATGCCGGCCGCAAAAGCTTCCGACGCGTAACGGAGCGCGAGTTCGGCATTGCGCGCCGTCTCGGGCTTGAGCTCGGGATTGGAAAAGCCGGGGTAGTAGAGGTCGTTGAACGTCGGCGCCTTGAACGCGGTGCCGACGCTGCCGGTTGCGCGCCAGCCCGGCGCGAACCCGTAGCTGTAGGCGAGCGCACCGGTCGTGCGGGCGCCGAATTGATCGCTCTGATCCCGGCGCAGGTTGAGCTGCACCGCCTGCGGTCCGTCGGCGAGACGGTAGACGCCGACGACCGCGTTGGTGTCGCGCGCGGTTACCGCAAACGCGGCGTCGCCGCCGACTCGCTCCTCGCGGCGCTCGAGCGCCACGCCTAGTGAGCCCCGCGCCAGCATAAAATCGTTCTGCCAGGCATACAGGCGCTGGCGGGTCGTGAATCGTCCGGGCCCGAATCCGGTTCGCGAGTCGCTGGTGTCGCCCGTCTGGCCTGCCTCGAGCCGGCTGGCCCACCAGGTGCTGAGCCGGTTGCGGCTGGCCAGCGCTAAGCTATCGACGGTGGTGATCGTGCGATCGTCGAAGCCCGGTTCAGCGTCGAACTGCGCGTTCAGGTGGCTGATAAGGAACCGCGCGGACAACTCGTGTTCCGGCGCAAAACGAAAAGAGACGCTCCCCGAGACATCATCGCCCCGGTAACCGTCGCGATCGTCGTTGAAGCTGAAATTGGCGGGGTTGACGATCGCATTGAAGCCGGCGCTTTGCCTGTGGCCGGCGTCGAGCGCGTACCGCCAAGCTTCAGCGGCGCCCGAAACGCCGCCGGACACGACGCTGGCGCCGTAGCTGCCGTAACCTGCGCTGCCATGTGCGGCGAAGGCGTCGGCGCCGTGGCGAGTGAACACCTGGATGACGCCTCCGATCGCGTCGGCGCCATAGAGATTCGACGCGGGGCCGCGCAGGATCTCGATGTGGTCGATCGCGTCGAGCGCAATGGCCTCCAGCGGCGCCGTGCCCGACGTGGAGGAGCCCACCCGCTGGCCGTCGATCAGCACCAGCGTCTGGTTGGCGTTGGCGCCGCGCAGAAAGGCGCCGCTGGTCGAGGCCGGCCCGCCGTTCGCGACGATCTCGACGCCGGGCACGAGCTGCAGCAGCTCGGCAAGACTCTGGGCTCCGGTGCGCGCGATCTCGCCGGCGCTGATCACCGTGACGTCGGCGACGAGCTCCGACGGCGCTTGCGGCCAGCGTGCCGCAGTGACCACCAGCGAATCCAGCGCAACCGCGCCGGGGGAGGGCTGCGCCTGCGCGGCACCGGCACAGCAGGCGAGGGCAAAAGCGAACAGAGGAGATTCGGTCAGGAATGCGCGATCGAACATCGCATTTCTCCGCAATGCCGTGCGTCCCCGCACGGCGGTTGGTCGAAAACAACGCGGAGAAAACGCTCGGGCGAAAGCCGCGCGGCAGGCGGCGTCCGACCGGACATCGCCTCCCGCGATGCTACGGATTCGAAAGCCGCGCTAGAGGCGCGGGCGTTCCGGCGCAGGCCGGTCTCCGGACTGGTCGATACGCGAAAGGCGTTTCGCCTAAGCGCCGGACGGCCCGCCTTCCCATGCGCTTCGCGCACAGTGGCATCCAAGGAACCGTCCGCATCGACTTACCGTTGCGGGGGCAGCGCCGGCCTTGCCGCGCTTTTGAGCACGCGGCGCACCGGCTTCCCGTTTCACCCGCGGCGCCAAACTGGCGCAGCGGACACCTGCTGCGACGGATTATACCGCTCACCGGCGACAGGCGGCGCGCGCGTCCAGGGGCTGCTATAATCCCCGGCCTTTTGCAACCCGCTCAAGACGCCCGATCGCTTTCCGTGAGCCGCAAGCTGTACATCCGCACCTTTGGCTGTCAGATGAACGAGTACGACTCGGCCAAGATGGCCGACGTGCTGCACGAGGCCGAAGGGCTCGAACCGACCGGTCGGCCGGAAGACGCGGACGTCATCCTGTTCAATACCTGCTCGGTGCGCGAAAAAGCGCAGGAGCGCGTGTTCCATGACCTGGGGCGCGTGCGCGCGCTGAAGGACGCGAATCCGGACCTGATCATCGGCGTCGGCGGCTGCGTCGCCAGCCAGGAAGGCGCGGCGATCGTCGCGCGTGCGCCTTACGTCGACGTGGTCTTCGGCCCGCAGACACTGCACCGCCTGCCCGAACTGATCGCGCGCCGGCGCTCTACCGGCAAGTCGCAGGTCGACGTCAGCTTTCCCGAGATCGAGAAGTTCGACCACCTGCCGCCGCCGCGGGTCGAAGGGGTCGCGGCATTCGTGTCGATCATGGAGGGGTGCAGCAAATACTGCTCGTTCTGCGTGGTTCCCTACACGCGCGGCGAGGAAGTGTCGCGGCCGTTCGACGACGTCTTGACCGAAGTCGCGGACCTGGTCGACCAGGGCGTGAAGGAAATCACGCTGCTCGGACAGAACGTCAACGCCTATCGTGGCAGCGCGGGCGATGGCCAGGTCGCCGACCTGACGACGCTGATCGAGCACCTGGCCGAGATCGATGGCCTCGAGCGCATCCGCTACACGACGTCGCATCCGAAGGAAATGTCGCCGCGGCTGATCGATGCGTACCGCACGGTGCCGAAGCTCGTCTCGCAGCTGCACCTGCCGGTGCAGTCGGGATCCGACCGCGTGCTGGCGGCAATGAAGCGCGGCTACAGCGCGCTCGAATACAAGTCGATCGTCCGCCATCTGCGCAAGGCCCGTCCGTCGCTGTCGCTTTCGTCCGATTTCATCGTGGGATTTCCCGGCGAGACGGAACGCGATTTCGAGCAGACGATGCGGCTGATCGACGAAGTGGGATTCGACGGCAGCTACAGCTTCCTGTACAGCCCGCGGCCCGGCACGCCGGCGGCAGACTTCGCCGATCCGGTGCCGCATCACATCGGGCAGGCAAGGCTCGCCCGCCTGCAGCAGCGCATCGACATGCAATACGCGGCTTGCAGCACGGCGATGGTGGGGATTATCGAGCGCGCGCTGGTCACCGGCCGCGCCAGCAGGGATTCAGCGGAGCTTTCGGCGCGGACCGAGCGCAACCGTGTCGTCAACTTCGCCGGCAACGCCGACCTGATCGGACGCTATGCCGACATCCGCATTACCGAAGCGCGCGCGCATTCGCTGCGCGGCGAGCTCGCCACTGTCTAAGGCGCGCTACGCCCCGGCCTGTTCCGCCCGCCAATGTTCAACCTACAGAATCAGCTAAAGGCACCATGACTGCACCCTTCTCCCGATTCTCGAAGCTCACCGTGGCCGTCGCCGCCGCCTCGTTGCTGGCCGGCGGCTGCGCCACCGTCCCCGCCGGCGATTCCGCCACGATGGCCGCTGCGGCAGTTGCCGCGACCGGGGCGGCACAAGCCGCGACCGAAAACTCTTCGCCGATCGCCACCGGGGCCGGTCGCGCGTCCACCGAGTCCGGCAACGCCAAGGCTGGCGGCACGCCATCCGTCGCGGCAGCGGCGGCTGCCGCGGCGGTCGCCGCCGTCGCGGCACAGCAGAAGCCGTTCGCCGAAGTCGTCAAGGATGCCAACGAGCAGCCAGGCTTTTTCAACGTCTACAACAAGGACGAGAAGGTCTGGCTGGAGATCCAGCCGGAGCAGATCGATCATCCGTTCTTCCTGCAGCTGAACCGCACGCAGGGCATCGGCGAGCGCGAACCGTTCGCCAGCCCGATGCTGCGCTCGTACATCGTCGAATTCCACCGGCTGGGCAATCTGGTGCAGCTGATCGCCAAGAACAGCCAGTTCATCGCGCTTGCCGGCACGCCGCTGGCGCGCGCAGTGCGCGAGTCGACCAGCGACAGCCTGCTGGGCTCGGTACCGGTGGCCAGCCAGCCCCATCCGGAACGCAAATCCGTGCTGATCGAGCTCAATCCGCTGTTGCTGAGCGATCTCCCGGCGGGGTCCAGCGCGCTCGAGTCGGCGTATCGCATCGGGTACTCGTTCGACTCGCGCAACTCGAGTTTCACCGGCATCCACAACAGCCCCGACCTGACCGGTTTCGGCGTGTCGGCGCATTACGCGGTGCCGAAGCTGCCGTCGCGCCCGACCGGTCCCGCGGCCGCGCGTATGCCGCCCCCGGCCCACCTCGAGGACGCGCGCAGTCTCTTCCTCGGCTATTACTACAGCATGGCCAAGCTTCCCGAGCCGATGCACGCCCGGGCGGCCGACGATCGCATCGGCCATTTCGTCACGCGTCGCTGGGACTTCTCCGACGATATCGCGACCTTCCCCGAGGTCTATTACGTCAAGCGCTGGCGCCTGGAAAAAAAGGATCCGGAGGCCGCGCTGTCCGAGCCGAAACAGCCGATCGTCTACTGGCTCGACCGCGACATCCCGGAAAAATATCGTGAGACGGTCAAGGCCGGCATCCTCGAATGGAACAAGGCCTTCGAAAAGATCGGCTTCAAGAATGCGCTGCGGGTCGAATTGCAGCCCGACAACGCCGATTTCGACACCGCCGACGCGCACCATGCGTCGGTGCGCTGGGTCGTGCGCGACGAGCCCGGCGCGCTGGCGATCGGTCCCAGCCGCGCCGATCCGCGTACCGGGGAGATTCTCGATGCCGATATCGAAATCGAGGACGGCTGGACCCGCCTTCCGCGGCGCCAGGCTTCGGAACAATTCCATCCGAGGGGCCGTTCGGCGGCCGCCGGCGAGGACACGTACTGCGATTATGGCGACGTCGCGATGGACGAACTCGCGTTCGCGCTCGACGTGCTGGTCGCACGCGGCGACATCGATCCGCAGGGTCCGGAAGCGCAGAAGTACGTGCTGGCGACGCTGAAGGACGTGGTGACCCACGAGGTCGGGCACACGCTGGGGCTGCAGCACAACTTCCGCGCCTCGACGATCTACACGCAAAAGCAGCTCGAAGACCCGGCGTTCACGCAGGCGAACGGCATCGGCGGATCGGTGATGGATTACAACGCGGTCAATCTGGCGTTGCAGAGCGAGCCGCAGGCCGACTACGTGATGCCGACGATCGGCCCGTACGATTACTGGGCGATCGAGTACGCGTACAAGCCGATCGCGCCAGATCAGGAGAAGGCCGAGCTCGCGAAAATTGCCGCGCGCAGCGACGAGCCGCAGCTCGCTTTCGCCAATGACATCGACGCCGGATTCGGCGGCGCTGCCGAAGGCATGGACCCGCAAGTCAACCGGCGCGACTTGGGCAACGATCCGCTCGAATTCGCGACGCGACGCCTCAAATTGAGCCGCGAGCTTTGGGACCGGCTGCAGAACCGCAAGCTCGCGGCGGGGGAAAGCTATGAGGTGCTGCGGCGCAATTTCGTCGCCGGCCTGACGCAACTGGCGAACTCCGGTTTGGTCGCGGCCAAATACGTCGGCGGGGTCGTCTACGTGCGCGACCATGCCGGCAGCGGGCGCGAGCCATTCACTCCGGTGGCGTCCGACAAACAGCGCGCCGCGCTGAAGCTCATCACCGACGGGCTGCTGTCGGTCGACAGCTTCCGGCTTCGTCCCGAATTCGTACGCCGGCTCACCGTCGACCAGTTCGACCGCGTGCGCGACGATGCAGGCATCAGCGCAATCTCGCCGGACATTTCGCTTTCCGACCGGATGCTCGGCGTGCAGCGCGCGCTGCTCGATCAGCTGCTGTCCGACGCCGTGGCGACCCGCATCGAAGAGAGCGCCTACCGCCAGGCCAAGGGAAGTCCTACGTTCCACCTGTCGGAGCTCTACGACACGCTGCAAAGCTCCGTCTGGAGCGAGCTCAAGACGGGTCGCGACATCACGCCGTTCCGGCGCAACCTGCAGCGCGAGTACTTGCGGCGCATCGCGACTACGATCGTGCATCCTTCGTCGGTGGATCATGCCGACGCCCGGGCCCTGCAACGCGCCAACGCCAAACAATTGCTGGCGCAGCTCAAAGTGGCCAAGTCGCGTGCCTCCTTCTCCAAGGAAGCGCGGGCGCACCTTGCCGAATGCGAGAACACGCTCGACGAAGCCCTGAAGGCGCCGATGCTGCGGCCCGACGCATAGGAGCACCTTGAAGACGCAGACTCTCGACATCGAGCTTTCACCCGTCGATAACCGCGCGCTCGCCAACCTTTGCGGCGCGCTCGACGCCAACCTGCGCCAGATCGAATCGGCGCTGGATGTTTCGATCGCGCGCCGCGGCGCCGCGTTCACCGTGCGCGGACAGCCCGCGCAGACCCGGCAGGCGGCAGCCGCGCTCGAGCGTTTCTACGCCGGGGCAGGCACGCCGCTCTCGATCGACGACATCCAGCTCGGCCTGGTCGAACTGCGCAGCGTCGCCGAACGCGAGGCCGCACCGCAGCCCGATGACGCTTCGGCCGAAGCCGTGAGCTTGCGCACGCGCCGCGCCGACCTGCACGGCCGAACCACCAATCAGATCCTGTACCTGAAGCACATTCAGGAGCACGACATCACCTTCGGTACCGGCCCGGCCGGCACCGGGAAGACTTACCTGGCCGTCGCATGCGCGGTCGACGCGCTCGAGCGCGATCTGGTCAAGCGGATCGTGCTGGTGCGGCCCGCGGTCGAGGCCGGCGAGCGGCTCGGTTTCCTGCCCGGCGACCTGGCGCAAAAGGTCGACCCTTATCTGCGTCCGCTCTACGACGCGCTCTACGACCTGATGGGCTTCGACAAGACCGCGCGGCTGTTCGAGCGCAACACGATCGAGATCGCGCCACTGGCCTACATGCGCGGCCGCACGCTCAACCATTCGTTCATCATTCTCGACGAGGCACAAAACACGACGCCGGAACAGATGAAGATGTTTCTGACGCGGATCGGCTTCGGCACCAAGGCCGTGATCACCGGCGACGTCACGCAGATCGATCTCGCGCGCGGCCAGAAAAGCGGCCTGATCGAGGCGCGCCGGGTGCTGGCCGACGTGCGCGGAATCGCCTTCACCGAATTCACCGCCGCCGACGTCGTTCGTCATCCACTGGTCCAGAAAATCATCAGCGCCTATGAAAAGCACACGCGCAGCGAGCGGATCGATGCTCCGGGCGCCGGCAGCGAGCGCTAGCGTGTCACGCCCTTCTCCGGCGAAATCCTGACCCGCCCGGCTGCACCGCTGCCGTTGCGCGCAGAGGAGCAGGATGCGCTGCGCCGGCGCTGCGCGATTGTCGTCTCGGGCCACGGCGAGCAGGCACCCGGCGCCGAGCTCGCAAAGGTCGCCGAATGGTGCCGCCAGCACGACTGGCACGCCGACCGCTACGGCGACGGCGCGCTGATCGGGACCTTCGAGGCCAAGGTGGCCGCGCTCCTGGGCAAGCCCGCTGCGGTGTTCATGCCTAGCGGCACGATGGCACAGCAGATCGCGCTTCGCATCGCCTGCGAGCGGGCCGGGAACTCCGCCATCGCGATGCATGCGACCTCGCACCTCGAGCTGCACGAGGAGCGTGCCTACGCACACCTGCATTCGCTCCGGGCGATTCTTCTGGGCAAGCGCGACCGGCCGACCTCGGCGCGCGATCTCGCCGAGCTGGCCGAGACACCGGCGGCGCTGCTGGT
This sequence comes from uncultured beta proteobacterium, assembly GCA_963828665.1. Classification (GTDB taxonomy): domain Bacteria; phylum Pseudomonadota; class Gammaproteobacteria; order Burkholderiales; family Casimicrobiaceae; genus PALSA-1003. The sequence goes on along the minus strand of CAWHFL010000013.1, from coordinate 3,093 downwards.
CGAGTTGCCGGCGCGCGAGATCGGCGGACGGCTGCCGGCGTGGCCGGATCTGGTCGCGCTGCTGGCGCTCGCCAGGGAGCGCGGCGTCTGGCGCCACATGGACGGTGCGCGGCTCTGGGAAGCGCGCGAATACTATGCGCCCGCTTCCTATGCCGACGTCTGCGCACCGTTCGATTCGGTCTACGTATCGTTCTACAAGGGCATCGGCGCGCTGGCCGGCGCGATGTTGCTGGGTCCCGAAGACTTCGTCGACGAGGCGCGCATCTGGCGGCGCCGGCATGGCGGCACGCTGGTTCAACTGCATCCGTTCGTGGCGTCGGCTGCGATGCGCTTCGACGGCCAGCTCGCCAGAATGCCCGCGTATCGCGCGCGTGGGGTGGCACTTGCCGAATGCCTTGCCGGCATCGACGGCCTTTCGGTCGGGCCGGCGCCGCCGCAGGTCAATCTGTTTCATCTGCATTTCCGCGCGCCGGCCGAAGCGCTGACCGCGGCGCGCGATCGAATCGCCGCCGAAGACGGCGCATGGCTGGCGCCGCGCTTCTCGGTCGAGCGCGGCACCGGGCGCGCGAGCGTGGAAATCTATGCCGGCGAGAGCCTTTTGGCGATTCCTCGCAGCGTCGATCGCGGCTTGCTTGCGCCGCTTTACGCCAGGATGCTGGCGCTGGCGCGCACCGGTGCGGCCGCGGAGCCGCAATGACGGTGCCACGCCTGACCCTGACGGTTCAGCGGGCGGCCGACGATACCGATCTGCCGGCACGGGGATTGCTTCGCCGTTGCGTCGCGGCCGCGCTCGCGCGCAATGCGGACATCACGCTGCGTTTCGTCGACCGCGACGAAGGGCGACGGCTGAACCGCCGTTACCGGGGCAAGGACCGGCCGACGAACGTGCTCTCGTTCGTGTACGATGACAATCGTGACGTATTGCGCGGTGATATCGTGCTCTGCACCCCGGTGTTAAGGCGCGAGGCGCAACAGCAGGGCAAGGCATTAGCCGCGCACTGCGCGCACCTGGTCGTCCACGGCACGCTGCATCTGCAAGGCTACGACCACGTCGCAGACGCCGATGCGGAGCGGATGGAGGTGCGCGAGGCCGCCATCCTGGCGCGGCTGGGCTACCCCGATCCCTACGCCGCCGAGCTGCCGCCCCGCGGAGCCCGATGAGCGACGATTCCAACGGCCGGTCCGCCAGGCCGACGCTGCTCGAGCGGCTGTCGGCTTTCCTGTCGCGCGAACCGGACGACAGGGAGGAGCTGCTCAAGCTGCTGCACGGCGCATTCGAGCACAAGCTGCTCGATGCCGACGCGCTTTCGATCATCGAGGGTGCGCTTCAGGTCTCCGAGATGACGGTTCGCGACATCATGATCCCGCGGGCCCAGATGGACGTCGTGTCGATCGAAGACGAACCCGCGCAGTTCATACCGTTGGTGCTGGAAACGCGCCACTCGCGCTTCCCGGTGATCGGCGAGAACAAGGACGACGTCGTCGGCATCCTGCTGGCGAAGGAGCTGCTCAACTACTACGCGAATCCGGAAGGCTTCGAGCTGCACGACACGCTGCGTCCGGTCGTGTTCGTGCCGGAGTCCAAGCGGTTGAATGTGCTGCTGCGCGACTTTCGCGCCAACCGCAACCACATCGCGATCGTCGTCGACGAATACGGCGGCGTGTCGGGCCTGGTGACGATCGAGGACGTGCTCGAGCAGATCGTCGGCGACATCGAGGACGAGTATGACTTCGATGAAGCCCAGGACAACATCATTCCCGAGGCGAACGGCCGCTACCGCGTCAAGGCGCAGACCGAGATCGCGGCCTTCAACGAGAAATTCGGCTGCGAGTTGAGCGACGATGAATTCGACACCGTCGGCGGGCTCGTGCTCAAGGCGTTCGGACGACTGCCCAAACGCGGTGAAACGACGACGATCGACAAGTTCCGCTTTCGGGTCATCCGCGCCGACAGTCGCCGTATCTACACGCTGCAGGTGGAAAAGCTCTCGCCGCCGCCTGAAGAGGAACCCGAACCGGGCGGAGCCTGATGCTGGCGATGGGCGTCGCCCTGCTGCTCGGCATCGCCAGCGTGTTCGGCTTCGCGCCGTTCGGCGCCTGGGGCGTCTCGCTGCTGGCGCTCGCGGGTTTGTTCGCGCTGTGGCAGCGCGCCGCGACGCCGCGCGCTGCAGCGCGGCTCGGCTATGGCTTCGGGATCGGCCTTTTCGGCGCAGGCACCTCGTGGACTTACATCGCGCTCAGCGCATTCGGCGGCATGGATCCGGTCCTGGCCGCGATCGGCAGCGCCGCTTTCTGCGCATATCTCGCGCTGTTTCCGGCATTGGCCGGCTGGATTGTGGCGCGGCTCGCGCCGGTGGGTTCTGCGGCGCGGCTCGCGGTTGCCGCAGGCGCGTGGACGCTCGCCGAATGGCTGCACAGCACCGGGTACCCGGGCTTTCCGTGGCTTGCCACCGGCTACGCGCAGGTCGGCGGTCCGCTCGCAGGCTTCGCGCCGATCGGCGGCGTGTTCCTGGTCGGGCTCGCCGTCGCCGCAGCCGCGGCGCTGCTGGTGCAGGCAACGACGGCGCTGGAGCGCGGCAGCTATGTTGCTGCGGCCGCCGGTGCTATTGCGATCGCGGCGATCGCAGCGGGAGGGTTCGCGCTCTCAAGGGTCGAATGGACGCAACCGAGCGGCGAACCGATCACCGTCAGCCTCGTGCAGGGCAATATCGGCCAGGAGCTGAAATTCGATCCGGCGTATCGCGAAAAGACGCTGGCCATTTACGCGGAGCTCGCCGACAGCGCCAAGGGCCGGCTTATCGTCCTGCCCGAAAGTGCGCTGCCGATGTTCGCCGACGAAGTGCCGGAGGCGTTCGTCGCTGAGCTTCGCGCGATCGCGGTGCGCAATGGCGGCGACCTATTGACCGGCCTGTTCTTTTTCATGCCGCGTGAGGGCGAGGAAGACGACGATCGCTACTACAACAGCGTTGCCAGCATCGGCCAGGCGCCGACGCAGATCTACCGCAAGCACCATCTGGTGCCGTTCGGCGAATCCATTCCGGCGAAGCCCGTCGTCGGCTGGCTGATCCGCCGCGTGCTGGCGATTCCGCTTGC
>CAWHFL010000012.1:0-321484 GCA_963828665.1 uncultured beta proteobacterium | reverse complement strand
GGCCGACTCACGCTAAACTTCCGGGCCATGCTGACGCCTCTCGATCTCGAGCGCATCCAGGAATCGCTGCGAACGCCGAACGGCTGGATCGAGCTCGCGACGATCGCGCTGTGCTTCGCGATCGCCTGGGCGGTCGACCGGCGCGTGCACCTGACCAGCGAGCGCGAATCGCGCGTCGCGCGCCTGAGCGCCGGCAGCCTGAACCGGCTGATCTTTCCGCTGACCGCGCTGGCGCTGCTCTACGTCGCCCGGGCCGTGTTCCGGCACTGGCAGGTCCCGGCGTTCTTTCCGATCGCCTTTCCGCTGGTCGTCGCCCTCGCGCTGATCCGGCTTTCGATCTATGCGTTGCGCAACGTCTTCGGCGTGCACGCGGCGTCCGGCGTCGGAGCGCACACTGAGCTTCGCGATCTGGGGCGCGCTGCTGCTCTACTACGTCGGCGTGCTGCCCGAGATCGCCCAGGCGCTCGACGATGCGCGCATCCCGATCGGCAAGGGCGAGGTCAGCGTCCTCGACCTCGGGCGCGACGCGATCGTGATCGTCGTCGTCATCGTGCTCTCGCTGTGGGCATCGAGCCTGCTCGAGCAGCGGCTGCTGCGGGCGGGCATCTCGACGGCAATCTGCGAGTCGTGCTGGCCAAGGTCTTCCGTGCGCTGCTGATCCTCGTCGGCGTCCTGATCGCGCTGTCGTTTGTGGGCTTCGACCTGACGGTGCTGTCGGTATTCGGCGGCGCTGTCGGTGTCGGCATCGGCCTCGGGCTGCAGAAGCTCGCGAGCAACTACATCGCCGGATTCACGATCCTGCTCGACCGCTCGATCCGGCTGGGCGACATGATCACTGTCGACAACCGCACGGGCACCGTCAGCGTCGTGACCTCGCGCTACGTCGTCGTGCGCGGGCTGGACGGCGTCGAGGCCATCGTGCCGAACGAGACACTGGTCACGACGACCGTCCTCAACCATTCGTACACCAGCAAGGACATCAAGCTCGGCATCCCGGTGCAGATCAGCTACGACAGCGACCTCGAGCTCGCGATGCGGCTGATGACCGAACTCGCCGCGAAGGAGCCGCGCGTGCTGCAGGGGGCGCTGGCGCCGGTCGTCAACGTGCTTCAGTTCGCGAGCGACGGCATCAACCTCGAGCTCGCCGTCTGGATCAACGACCCCGAAAAGGGGCAGGCAAACTTGAAAACCGCCCTTAACATCGCCATATGGAAGATGTTCCGCGACAACGACATCCGCATTCCCTTTCCCCAGCGCGAAGTGCGTATCATCGGCGGCCTGCCGGCGACAAGCCGGAAACTCCCGCTCCGGCATGACTTTTGTACTGGACAGCGCGGCGATCGACGGCCGATGACGGCTAAACGAAACGATGTAAAATCCGCAATGTCCGATACCATACACTGGGCCCCGGCGCCCGACTCTCCCTCCAGGATTCCCCACTGATGTCATTCGATCCCCTTTCCCTGCTCGCCCATGGCCTGGTTCCGCTGCCGTGGTGGGGCTATGTTGTCGTCGCGCTGGTGTTCACCCACATCACCATCGCCGCAGTGACCATCTACCTGCATCGCTCGCAAGCCCACCGGGCCCTCGACCTGCATCCGCTGGTCAGCCATTTCTTCCGCTTCTGGCTTTGGCTGACGACCGGCATGGTCACCAAGGAATGGGTGGCGATCCACCGCAAGCACCACGCCAAGGTCGAAACCGCCGAAGACCCGCACAGCCCGCAGACGCGTGGCATCAAGAAGGTGTTCTGGGAAGGCGCCGAGCTCTATCGCGACGAAGCGAAGAACCACGAAACGCTGGACAAGTACGGTCTCGGCACGCCCGATGACTGGATCGAGCGCAATGTCTACACGCCGCCATTCATGGGAAGGCGTGGGGCTGATGCTGGTCATCAACCTCGCGCTGTTCGGCCCGCTGGGCGCGACGATCTGGGCGGTGCAGATGGCCTGGATCCCGATTACCGCCGCCGGCATCATCAACGGCATCGGCCACTACTGGGGCTATCGCAATTTCTCCTGCGAAGACGCCAGCCGCAACATCGTGCCCTGGGGCATCCTGATCGGCGGCGAAGAGCTGCACAACAACCATCACGCCTACGGCACGTCGGCCAAGCTTTCGTCGCGCTGGTACGAATTCGACCTGGGCTGGGCGTACATCCGCACGCTGGAGTTCTTCGGCCTCGCGACGGTGCGCAAGGTCGCACCGCGGCTCAAGTACGACCGCGCCAAGCTCACCGCCGACCTGGAAACGCTGCAGGCGATCATCACCCATCGCTACGCCGTGCTGACCAGCTACGCGTCGTCGCTGAAGCTCGCGTACGCGCAGGAAGTCGCGAGCTTGCGCGAGCGCGCCCGCCGCGGCGAGTTCACGCCCGACATGCCGAGCTTCCGCCGATTGCGCAATGGTTCCAGTCGGATGCAACCGCGCTGCCCGAAACCGATCGCGCGCACCTCGAGACCACGCTCGAGCGCAGCATCGGCGCTCAAGACGATTTACGCGATGCGGCAGGAGCTCGCCGGGCTGTGGGAACGGTCGAACGATTCGCGCGAGCAGCTGCTGGCGCGCCTGCAGGACTGGTGCCATCGCGCCGAAGCAAGCAACATCGCGGCGCTGCAGAAGTTTTCGCGGACCTTGCGCAGCTACGCGTAAGCGAGACATTCGCACCATGCAAAAAGCCCGCCGGAAGGCGGGCTTTTTTTGTTCCTGTTTCGTAGTGTCGCCCCGGCGAAGGCCGGGGCCCAATCAGCGATACCGGCAGCCGTAGCATTCGCAACTTGGATCCCGGCCTTCGCCGGGATGACGTTGCGGCTACAGCCCGACGTCACTTGAGCTTGGTTTCCTTGTACATCACGTGCTTGCGGGCGACCGGATCGAACTTCTTGATCTCCATCTTCTCCGGCATCAGTTTCTTGTTCTTCGATGTCGTGTAGAAATGGCCGGTGCCGGCCGACGATTCGAGCTTGATCTTTTCACGCATGGTCTGATCTCCTTGAGCTCGCGCCGCGTTAGACGTGCTCGCCGCGGGCGCGAATGTCCGCCAGGACGACGTCGATGCCGTTCTTGTCGATCGTGCGCAGCGCGGCGTTGGTCAGCCGCAGGCTCACCCAGCGGTTCTCGGTCTCGACCCAGAACCGGCGGCGCTGCAGGTTCGGCAGGAACCGGCGCTTGGTCTTGTTGTTGGCGTGGGACACGTGGTGACCCACCATCGGGGCTTTGCCCGTTACCTGACAGACTCGAGCCATCGCTCGCTCCAACTCGTTGAAATTGCGAAAGTCTTGGATTGTAACCGGAAATCCGGAGCGACTCAAGCATCAGGAGCCGTCATCCCGGCGGAGGCCGGGATCCAAGTTGCAGATATCGCGCCTGCGAATATCGCTGCTTGGGCCCCGGCCTTCGCCGGGGTGACCCCCTACAACAGCCCCCGCTCGGCAAACGACACCGTCCGCGTGCCGGCGACGATGAAGTGATCGAGCGTCTTGATCTCGACCAGCGCCAGCGCCTGCTTGAGCGTCTGCGTCAAAAGCTCGTCGGCGCGACTGGGCTCGGCGACGCCCGACGGATGGTTGTGCGCCAGGATCACGCCGGCGGCGTTGTAGCGCAGCGCCGTCTTGACGACTTCGCGCGGGTAGACGCTGGTCTGCGTCAGCGTGCCGCGAAAAAGCTCTTCGGACCCCAGCAGCCGGTTCTGCGAATCGAGAAACAGCGCCACGAACACCTCATGCGGCCGGCTGCCGAGCGACAGCGAGAGATAATCGCGCACCGCGCGCGGCGAAGTCATCGCATCGCGCTGACCGATCTCTTCGCAGAGCGCACGGCGCGCGATTTCGACGACCGCCTGCAATTGCACGTATTTCGCCGGGCCGAAGCCGCGTATCGCCGCGAATTCATCGAGCGTGGCGCCGAGCAGCCGGTTCAGGCCGCCGAAGCGCGCGAGGAGATCGCGCCCCAGCTCGACCGCGCTGCTTCCCGCGATGCCGGTGCGCAGAAATATCGCGAGGAGCTCGGCTTCGGACAGCGCCGCGGCGCCGAGCTTGAGCAGACGCTCGCGCGGGCGCTGGTCCGCGGGCCAATCGGCAATGCGCATCGTCGAAGTGTCCTGTTCCACGAGCTCGGAAGAAGCCCCTGTACCGTGGTGCCAGCGCATATTAAACTCGCGTCACGCCACACCCCGTTCGTCCTCATGGATGAGACCTGAAGCAATGACCTCCCCCGCTGCCGCGCGATCGCTTTCGCGTGTCGTGCTCGGCCTGACCGGCGGCATCGCCGCCTACAAGGCCGCGGAGCTGACGCGTCTGCTGGTCAAGGAAGGCATCGCCGTCGACGTCGTCATGACCAGCGCAGCCACGCAGTTCATCGCGCCGATGACCTTGCAGGCGCTGTCGGGCAACCCGGTGCTGTCCGGACTGTGGGACTCGGGCGCGGCCAATGCGATGGGACATATCGAGCTTTCGCGCCATGCCGATGCGATCGTCGTCGCGCCGGCGTCGGCGGACTTCATCGCCAAGCTCGCCAACGGTCATGCCGACGATCTGTTGTCGACGCTGTGTCTCGCCCGCGACTGCCCGCTGCTGATCGCGCCGGCGATGAACCGGCAGATGTGGAGCAACGCGGCGACGCAGCGCAATGTCGCGCAGCTCAAGGCCGACGGCGTCGAGATCCTCGGTCCGGGAAGCGGCGACCAGGCCTGCGGCGAGATCGGCGACGGGCGCATGCTCGAGCCCGAAGAAATCCTGGCGGCGCTGCTGGCGTCGTCGCAACCGCAGCTCCTCGCCGGCAAGCGCGTGCTGCTGACGGCCGGGCCGACGGTCGAAGCGATCGATCCGGTGCGCGCGATCACGAATCACGAGTTCCGGCAAGATGGGATTTTCGCTGGCGCAGGCCTGCGTCGAAGCCGGCGCCGAGGTGACGCTGGTGTCCGGACCGACGGCGCTGTCCACGCCGACGGGCGTGACGCGCATCGACGTCAAAAGCGCGGCCGAGATGGCGACGGCGGTCGACGCCCAAGTCGCGGCCGCGCAAATCTTCATCGCGGTTGCCGCGGTCGCCGACTACACGCCGGCCGAGGTCCAGACCCAGCAAGCTCAAGAAGAACGGGAAGCCGATGACGCTGGCGCTCAAGCCCACGTCCGACATCCTCGCCGCCATCGCCGCGCGTCCGAAACCGCCGTTCTGCGTCGGCTTCGCCGCCGAGACCGACGACGTCGTGCAGAACGCCGAGGCCAAGCGCCGCAGCAAGAAGGTGCCGCTGCTGATCGCCAATCGCGCGCAGGATGCGATGGGGAGCGATCAGAACGAGGTGACGCTGCTCGACGAGCGCGGCGCGCACCCGCTGCCGCGGATGGACAAGCTCGCGCTGGCGCGCCGGCTGGTCGCGGAAATCGCATCAGCGGCTTGCCGCGTGAGGGCGTAAGCCGAAAGACATCCACCTCGAATCAGACACCTCTTCGCCGTCGTCGCACTCGACGGGTTCGATTACTGCGATGACCGAAAGCGCGCGATCGTCAGTCGACGGCGCGCCTAGCGTAGACGAAACGTACGGACTATATCGCTGGCGCCGAGCCCCCAGAGTGAAAAGCGAACGCATGAGCCAAGTTCGCCGATTCGCTTCGGATCGGCGGCCTCCGATCGTAGCGAATCGGGATTCAAGCACGATATCGCGACTCGCCTTGCGACTTCTGTCTGCGATAGCTTTTCCGATGCAGCACGATTAGCGCGTGAGCGCCGAAACTTGGCGCCCAGCTTGAACGCGACGAACGCCGCCTCTTCGTCTGACAATTTCGGACGATTCGTGTGCCGATCGGCATTCTTACCAGCCACCGCCTTGAGCTCATCGCTCGATTGTTATCCATATTGGACCCGGTTACTGGAGATGCGGCAAGTTCATCTATGTGCGCGAAAATCCGATACGTCGATGCAGCCGTGAGCAAGCTGCAGGGTCGTGCCGGATTTCCTGCCAGTGCGAAGATCTCGATCTACGTCGAAGCAGGGCGTCAAAGTCATGCGTGCACTGAGCAAGCGGAGCGTGACGAATTTCTTCAAGCGTGAGGCGGCGAAGCACAACACGCAATATCAGCGCATGATCCGCCGCCATCTCGACGCCTGATGCCGAGCATCATGGACAACCTCCAGCCGCTCGATCGACCAGGACGCGCCTTCGGCGCGCCGGCTAGCATGGACCTTGGAGAATTTAGAGCACAGGCGTTGGCACGGCCAGACGTGTGGCGGGAGTACGATCGACTCGACGACGAATTTGCAGCCCTTGATCAAAGTCTCGAGGGCCGTGTCCGCCAAATCGAATCAGGCCCGCTTCGTGAATTGCCAGGGGAGACGGGCCATGACTAACGCAACCGTCGCCCTCAGGGTCCTCGACGAGCGGATCCGGCCATTCCTGCCCGCGTACGCGACGCCGGGCTCGGCGGGAATGGACTTGCGCGCCTGCATCGACGCGCCGATCGAGCTGCAACCGGGCCGCACCGAGCTCGTCCCGACCGGGGTGGCCATCCACATCGGCGACCCGGGACTTGCGGCGCTGATCCTGCCGCGCTCCGGCCTGGGCCACAAGCACGGCATCGTGCTGGGCAACCTGGTCGGCCTGATCGACTCCGATTACCAGGGACAGCTGATGGTGAGCTGCTGGAACCGCGGCAGCGAGACATTCGAGTTGAAGCCGATGGAACGGCTGGCGCAGCTTGTGCTCGTGCCGGTGGCAACGGCGTCATTCGTCGAGGTGGCAGAATTCGCCGAGAGCGTGCGAGCGGCCGGAGGATTTGGAAGCACCGGCCCTCGATAAACCAACCACAGTTGCGCTCTTCGCGACCGTTGCGTACAATGCAATACACGTATCGCAACGGAGTAACTCATGGCTACTTCCATCCGACTCCCCGACGAGCTGGAGATCCGTCTCGAAAAACTGGCGGCAAAGACTGGTCGGACGAAGACCTTCTACATCAGAGAAGCGATTGAAGAACACGTCGCCGACCTCGAGGATTTTTTTCTAGCCGAGCGGCGCATGCGCTCATACGACCCCGCGGAGAATGCCACGCTGGACGAGATGATGACGCGGCATGACGTGGCGCGTTGAGTTCTCCAAGGGCGCCCAAAAGGATCTGGCGCACCTCGATGGCCCCGGGAGAGGACGCATTTTGCGTTTCCTCGCTGAGCGCATCCAAGGCGGCGATGATCCGCGACGGCTTGGCGAAGCCTTGAAAGGACCGGTGGTCGGCCGCTACTGGAAATATCGCATTGGCGACTATCGGATTGTCTGCGACCTGCAAGATGCTTTGATGTTGGTGCTCGTCGTCCGAGTCGGTCACCGTCGAGAAATTTATCGTTGAAGCCGCTCAGTGACGGATTCGATGTAGGAGCTGGCCATGAAAGACTGAAAGCTTGACGCACGTGGACGGGATAAGAACGACCCTAGCGACGGCGTCCGGCCGTTCCTGCCCGCGTAGCGACGCCGGGTCGGCGGATGGACTTGCGTGCCTGCATCGACGCGCCGATCACTGCAACCGGCCGCACCGAGCTCCCGACCGGGTGGCATCCACATCGCCGACCCTGGCCTGCGCGCGATCCGGCCTCGGCCACAAGCACGGCATCGTGCTGGGCAACCTGGTCGGCCTGATCGACTCCGATTACCAGGGACAGCTGATGGTGAGCTGCTGGAACCGCGGCAGCGAGACATTCGAGTTGAAGCCGATGGAACGGCTGGCGCAACTTGTGCTGGTGCCCGTGCTGCAAGCGCAGTTGCAAGTCGTCGAAGCTTTTGACTCCAGCGAACGCAGCGTCGGCGGGTTTGGCAGCACCGGCCGATAGGATCCTAGCGGCCACGCAGCCGCTCGAGCCACGACTTGTCGGCCCGCTTGGCCCGTGGCGGCGCGACCGACTCGAGGAAATCCTCGAACGCGCGAATCGAATCGGTCCGATCGAGCAATGAAGGAAAGCGCCCGACGATCCTGCTGCGCGTCTGGGCGAGCAGTGTCGGACTGGTCAACAGGCTGACCGCGTTGTCGACATAGGCCTTCGCGTCCGTTGCGATCAACTCTTCGAGTCCCATTTCCCGCAAAATCCCGCTGGCAAACCTGTTGCGCAGGAACCGGCCTTCGACGGTCAACACCGGCAAGCCGCATTCGAACGCCTGCATCGCGGTGTTGAAGCCCGAGAACGCGATCGTGTCGAGGTAGAGCGCCGATTGCCGCATCAGCGAAAAGTAGCGCGGCCGCGATTGGCGGTCGATGAAACGCACGTGACGATCGTAGTCCAGTCCTTCGTTGTCGAACGTAGCACGCAATCGGCGGGCGATCAGGTCCGACAGTCGCGGCGCAATGTCGTCTACGACCAAGACGATCTGACAAGTCGGAGCTCCCCGCGCGATCGCCGCGAATGTCCAGTCGTGCTCGGGCAGAAACTTGTAGGGTGTAGCGGGACACAACGCGATCGGTCGGTCGGCATCGAGTTCCAGCTCGCGCAAATCCACGTCGATCTTTTCCGGATCGAGGGCCGAATAGCACGCACCGATGCCGGGGAGTCGGACGAGGCGCTCGCGGTAATTGTCCTGCGCTGTCGCCGACTCGAAGGCGTCCGCGGAAAGAAAATAGTCGATCGTCGGCATGCCTGTCGTTTCCGGATGCCCCCAGGCCGCCACCTGCACCGGCGCCAACCGCAGGCTTGCAAGCTTGATGCAGCTGCGGTCCATGCCGACCTCGGGATAGACCAGCACGTCGGGCCGGATATCCATGACGGCGTCGACCCATTGGCCGAGATCGCGCGGGCCTTCGATAAATCGATCCACACTAGCGCGCGCGATATCAGTCTCGGCGTCAGTAACGTTATCCGTGTAAACAATCGATAGCCGAAAGCGCGAACGGTCGATCTCCCGGCACCACCCGCGCACGATGGCCGTCCAAACCGCGTGATCGTGCACGTTGCCCGACACGATAGCGACTTCGATCGGACCATCCCGGCTGGACCCCTCGCCCGGCGTCCGCTCGCCGTACCAAGAGTGCATCAGGCGCGCGCACAAATCGCCGTACCGAGACAGGACCTGGCAGTTATTGCGGTCGTGGTAGACGATGTAGTACGGCTGCTGGTTACCGACTGCGCGGTATCCCAACGCATCGCGACCTTCGGCGAACCAGCGGTCAAGCGACGCCAGTTGCCGGGAGAATGCTTCGTAGAAGAATTCGGGTGCTTCGCCGATGTCGTACGCTTGCGGCAGCATCGACATCGTCCGTGCCCACCGCGCCTCGGCGTAGTCGGAGTCGAGTGCGATGGCGCGGTCGAACGCCAGCTGCCCCTCTTCGCGCCGTCCCGCACAGATCAGAAGATGGCCCAAACGGTACCACGCAAGCTTGTGGCCGGGATTTGCTTCGACTACCTGGCGGAAATCGCTTATTGCGTCGTCAGGCCGGCCGCGCATTTCCAGGATTTGCGCCCGATTGAAACGGGCGTCGATGAAGCCCGCGTCGAGGGCTATCGCCCGTCCGAAATGACGCAGCGCCTCGTCGTATAGCTGCATCTGGCCGAGCACCGCGGCCAAATTACTCGCCGCAGGTGCCGATGACGGTTGAAGGCCGCACAGCGACTCGAACGCCGCGGCAGCGGCGGGAAGGTCACCAAGGCGGTGGCAAGCGAAAGCCAGCCGTTCGGTTGCAGCCGCGTCCCCCGGATGTTCGGCAACGTGCGCGCGCAAGGCCAAGACCGCCTCTGAAACGCGGCCTTCGCGAAGGTCAGAAGCTGCCTTGTCGAGCCAATTCATAGCTGCGTAAATGCCCGCGGGGAAGCCTAGGAGTTCATTTTACAAGGCAGGCTTCCCTGCCGCGCGCTGCCGAACCGCGAGATGGAAATGCTAGGAACACCAATTTGGAACCTGGATATAATCAAAACGACAATGCGGCAGACACTTAAGTGGATAATAGTTGGCAGGACCGCTGCGTTGGCGCTTTCGAGCCTAAGCCGATAGGGGGGGTTGGTCCAACTTATGCTTTGTTCAGGCTCAGGTCGGAGAAATGCAATCGTTCAACTCGTCAGAACCCGGGGAAGCCGAATTTGGGGCACGGGATGACAAGAGCGGCTTGACGGCGAGGCCTTGGCCAAGGGTAGCTATATGGAGGGAGAACCTTTCACCACATCAAGAGCCTGGCAGGCGTGGATATTTCACGAAATGTTTCGCCTGATGCATAACCAGGAACATGACAATTTCGATAATTTCAGATATCCGGAAGAACACAGGAACTCATTCTTCTATGACGTACACGCGCGGTACCTGAGCTTCCTGGTCGAAAACGCAGACCAATTTCATGTCGCCAGGGGTCTGTTCGAAGATCCGGAGTCGCGCGATCTGTTCGATAGATTGATTCTTTTTCGGCTGCTTGGGCATTTCCACATGCGACTGCCTGTCAACAACCGGGGGTTGCTGCAGCGGCGTGAGGTACCGGCCGAATGGAAGGTCGATGACACCGGGGATGTCGGAATGTTCGGACCTCTTTCCATTTTCTCGGTGCCCTACAAAGGCGCGGAGATCTGGGTCAAGGGTGGGGCGTCCAATGTAGCGGCCTCATTCCTGAGCGGGCAATACTACTTCGACCGAAGTGGCGTACAGATCGCACCCGAGCCCGGCGACCATGTCATCGATGGCGGAGGCTGTCTGGGCGATACGGCGCTGGCATTTGCCGCCGACGTCGGGGCGACTGGTCGGGTTTATACGTTCGATCCGATGCTGAAACACTGCGAGATCATGCGCGAAGCATTTCAGATGAACCCGCGCTTGGCGTCGCACATCGAGTTGTTCGACGTGGGTCTGGCAGACGCGGACGGCGCTCGTGACGCGTCGCATTCCACGCCGCAAGCTATCAACCCCGGCGCCCGGCTTGAGGAAGGATTGCCGACGCGCACGATCGACGGCTTGGTGCGCTCGAAGGAAATCGAACGTATCGACCTCATCAAAATGGACATCGAGGGCAGCGAGCTCGGCGCGCTCCGAGGCGCGGAGAATTCGCTGCGGCGCTGGCGTCCCAAGTTGGCAATTTCGCTTTACCATCGGCCGGAGGACTTCTTTGCGATACCACTCTGGCTCAAATCTCTCGATTGCGGCTATCGCTTCTTCCTCGACCACTACAGCATCCACCATGAGGAAACGGTCCTCTACGGGACATCCTCTTTGGATTGAGAACTCCTTGCGCGTTGACCTTCCAGCATGAGCATTCTCAAGCGGGTGTTGAGCGAAGCGATCGGCTCTACGGTCCGAAGATCGCCGGATGAACCGCAGACCCAGCGGGAAGGCCCCCAACATCCACGAAGACGCAGGTCAGATAGGCCAGCGGAAACCGTCGAGGGCGGCGGATCCCGGCATGAAGGCCGTGATCCTGAACTGGAACGCCGGCGAAAACGATCCATTCACCGTCGTGAACGCCACGATTGCGCATCACTTCCGCGCCTGCGGCAAGAACGTCGAAGTGATCGAGATTACGAGCCGGTGACTGGGCGGCACGACTGATGGAGCTCGCCCCATCGGGTCGAGTTCGCTTTTACCTGGCAAGGGCTGGGGTCAAGCGCCACGATCGGCGAGCCACGACAAAGCCTGTGGGATCACCTCAAGGTCCCGCTGATCTGCCTGCACGGCGATCACCCGTCCCATATGCCACTGAATCATCAGGCGGAGAGCAGGTATTGCTTTCACCTGTACACCAACGCCGAGTTTGCGCGCTATTCGAACCGTCATTTCCGCCGGACGCGCAGCGCAAGTGTCATCGATATTCCCCAGCTCCATCGCGAACCGCCCTGGGCCAGCGGGCGGGCGATTACTTCGTCGTCGCCAAGAACATCGAGGATCCACTCGATACCGAACAGCGCTGGCGCCAGCAATTGGACAAGCCGGTGTTCGACGCTTACATGATGGCGGCCGAAACCCTGAAGTCACGACTGACACGCGAATCGTACGTCGAAATTCACGATGTGCTCGACGAGCTGATCGCCGAACATCGCCCGGAATGGCTTAGTTCCCCGGCCAACCTAGCGGGATATCACCAGTATCACAGCCAACTGGATCACTACATGCGCAGCCACAAGAACGGTTTCGGCCGTGACTGCGCTTCGCGAGTTCCCACTTCGCATTTACGGGCGCGGCTGGGACCGGATCGCAGGGGAGGCGCCCGCCTCTCACATGTTCGAGTCGGGCCGGAACATGGCGAATAGCCAGGATCTCTATTACACGCGGCTTGGGCTGGTCGATGTCAGCCCATCCAAGGGCCTGCACGACCGGACCCGCCGAGCGATGGTCAATGCGGGAGCGTTTCTTTCCAGCGCCAATCTCGAGGACAGCTTCGCCGATATCGAGCGATTCGACCGCTTATTCTTCAGTTTCCGGACCAATGATCTTCAAGGTAAATGTGCGGCCGTTCTCGAGCGATCCCGAGGGACATCTTGCCCTGGCGCAGGAATTTGCGCACGCCTATCACAACAGGTTTCACTTCAAGGAATTCGTGAATCGCATCGATCAGCTCGCGAAGCTGGCGAGTTTGCCGCAGTAACGAGAGAGGCACCTTGAAAAAAACTTCTGGTCATGAACGCATGAAGACCCAGGCCTCCGGAGAAGAAGTCGAGGCCTATCGAACGTTGGCAGCGCTGCTTCGATCGTCTCCCATCCCGTCGGGGGAGATTCTCGGCAACCTGTCCCTGTACCTTACGCGAAGCAGCCTGAGCCAGATCCTGTTCATGAGCCACTTGTACTCGAATATTCTGAATGTGCATGGAATCGTGGTCGAATTCGGCAACCGCTGGGGCCGAAATCTCGCCTTGCTTTCCAGTCTGCGAAATGTCTTTGAACCCCACAATTATGGCCGCAGGATCGTTGGCTTCGATACCTTCGAGGGCTTTCCCAAGACCGCTCCGGAGGACGGCAAAGACGCCGTGATCAAGGCGGGCGCACTGTCGGTCGCGCCTGATTATCAGGATTACCTGAACCAGTTGCTGACCGTCCACGAACGCCTGTCCCCAAGGCCGCAGTTGCGCCGCTTCGAGACGGTGAAGGGCGACGTCGAGAAGACTTTGCCGACCTATCTCAAAGCGCACCCGGAAACGATCGTCGCCCTCGCGTATTTCGACATGGACTTGTATCAGCCGACCAAGTCCGCGCTGAAGGCGATCCTGCCCTATCTCACCAAGGGCAGCATCATCGGATTCGACGAGCTTTGCGTGACGGAATTTCCGGGAGAAACATCGGCGCTGCGAGAAGTGCTGGATCTGTCGCAGCATGCCCTGGTCCGATCGCCATATTCGAACCACCAGAGCTACATCGTGTTTTGATCGTCGGCCGGTATTATATGGATCTCGTGCTCACAACCATTGGCTTGCCGCGCGACTGCACTGCTCATGCGTAACGTTCTTCTCGGTCGAAGTTGGGCGCAAGACTGAAGATGTCGCCCACAAAGTCCGTTGCCTGGCAGCGGAATGAGCCGCATAACCGGACCTTCACGACGCATGCAAAAGTGCTCGAACCCAAATGAGTTCAAGAAATCGACAAGCTTATTCGTTCGCACATCTCGAATCGCGCGTTCATAAAACTCACCGTTCTCCCAGACTATCGCCGCCACACGGCCTGAAGAAAGCAACGCTCGCGCTCCAGACAGCGCCTCCAATTCGTAGCCTTCGACGTCGAGTTTCAGAATGACTCGACGCCAGCGCAAGTGTGCGCGGTTGATCAGCAAGCGGTCGAGAGTGGTCATGCCAACCTCGATAGTGGTGGCCGCGCCAACGTTCGCTCTCGTGCGGCCTGAGACTGTGGCCCATGCTCGAGCCATCGACTCGCATTTGCGCCATTCGTTCCTGGTCGCCGATCGCAATCGGAATGACCTCCACATCAGCTTCGAGCTGATTGCGTATAACCCAAGTGCGCAGCCTCGTACTGTTCTCCGGGTGAGCCTCGATTGCCAGCACACTGACCTGATTGCGCAAAAGCGTCGCGGCAGTGAGGGAGTGGATTCCCCAATGGGCGCCCACGTCGATGAACACGTCGTCCGAATTCAGTGTCAGATCGAGGAAGCGACGCAATGCAAATTCGTATCCTTGCTCCGCGACCTCGCGATAAAACAGGTGCGCCGCCCCCAAATCATTGAGCACAAGCGAAGTCGGGATCCACATTTTGAAGCGAGGACTTCCGTTCGCGTCGAGGGATGCGGATGAGAACTCAAGTTCGGCCTGCCCCGCCACTTCGGGGTCTTGATTGAGCCCCGTCCTTCTGGCGAATTCCACATACGTAGCGCGCACAGCTTCCAGAAACCTCCGTTCAGAAATAATTTGCTCACGACAGGCTCGCGCCGATGGGAAATCCGGCCGAATCGACAGTGCTCGGCCGATGCACATCAGCGCCTCGTCCCAGTTCCTTCGCTCGGCGTATATGGCTCCGAGGCATGCTAGCGCGTCGGCGTCGCTCGAGTTCAACGCGAGTGCTCGAAGTAGCCATTCTCGGGCTTCATCATACTTGCCCGTTTTCGCGAGGATTTGTCCCAATCCGCTCGCGTATACGTCTCCCCCGAACCGGCAGCCGTCCGTGCCAAGGCCTCGGCATCGGCCCAATGGCCGCGTTCAGCTTCGATTAACGCCAGTTGGTAGCTGAATGCGTGCGCGTGGACGTGGTGGCGCAAGGCTTTAGATAGCATTGCCGCAGCTTCGTCGAGCCGACCTTCTTCCCTTAGGCGGGAGGCCTGAAGCAAAACTTCATCAGCAGAAGCTGATTGTGGAATCACTGCACGAGGCAATAGCTTTTAATGAGTCGTGACGAACTCTCCGACCGCCAACTCCTTGTAATCGGATAACCAAATTGGCGCGCCGTCGATATCCCGAAGAATCATGTTGCGCTCGGAGTAGGTTGCCTCCTTTGGGCCCAATTCGTCGCGCCTGCCCAGCGTCAGCAGCAATTGCGCTTCGGCAAGATTGAAGCCGGCCGCCGCAAAGGAATACGTGGCGGCGACGTGCCGCAGGTTTATCTCGGTGATCATGGGCTTGTTGTCAGTTGATTCGCAGAAATCAACGGCAACAATGCCGTGCATCGTTTCCTTCGTTTTCCGCAGAATGGCGACAACCGCGTTGTCAGCGGCAATTACCAGGCGCTCATCGTTTATCAGGCGCCCCTTGCTGATGTTGCCGGTAATTCCGGACATGGCCGTGCGCGCCATGAAATACTCGGTGCGCTCGTAGCACGCGATCTTTACGATCTTGCCCTGATCGTAGAGAAGATGGCAGGCGAAATTCCGACCTGGCAAGTATTCGGAAAGCATGAAATGGCGAATCCCGGGGTTGAGGACTACCCAGGCACGGACTTCGTCGAGATTGCGGGCGAGCAGCGAACCTTTGCCGCTGGAAGTGCCTTCGGAGAAATCTCGAATCCAGCATGGAAAATCAATTGGCTCCGCGATGGCTCCGGTCATCAGTTCCTCGCGCGAGCAGATACGGAACCGCGGAACCAGGTCGTCGCCTGCGAGAGTCTCGTACAGGCGCTTCTTGCTGACGGCGATCTGACAGAACTTTGCCGGAGGCAAGGCAACGGGAACCGGAAACCCGGCGGCCGACCAGAACAGGACTTCGAGCTCGGGAATGACGATCGCTGCGTCCAGCCGCTCTGCGCGGCAGAGGTCCTCCATCCAGCGTCGATAGCCTGCTTCGGTTACCCGAGGCGCGCGGTAGATCTTGTCCAGCAATCCTTCATAGAGGCCGTACGGATTTTCGCAGATATCGGTACCGAGCAAATACAGACCGGGAAATTTCTGGCTAAGACGCAATGACCGCGCGACCGCTCTGGAAGTTACTCCGCACGCGCCGGAAATCAATATTCTCATCGGTGGCATCCCAAGGTTGTTCTGATTCCAGGCGCGCGCTTTGTGACTCAGTTACTCGCGTATCCGAAGATCCTAGGCACGTTTCGAATAACGCTGTTACGGGCCATCATCGCACGCGATTGACCTTTTTGGCCGCGACGCCGCATTGGGCGACCAATCCCATTATTCTGTCCAAGTCAGCATCGCGAAGCGCCGGGTACATCGGAAGACAAAGCACCTGGTCGGCGATGCGGCTCGCTACCGGCAGATTGTCCCTGTGCGCCGAGGGCAGCCACGTACATCGGAACTCAAATCAGCGGATAAAAGTAGCGGCGCGGATGGATGTCGTGATCCTTGAGTTCCCGATTGCGCCGAGGGCAGCCCCCGGTACATCGGAAACTCCGAAATCAACGGATAAAAGTAGCGCCGCGGATGGATGTCGTGATCCTTCAAGTTCCGATAGAGCGCGTCACGATCGATCGGGAAACCGCCTTCGACCAGGATCGGAAAATACGCGTAATTGCCCAAGCCTTCGTCTGGCTCCGGCAGGCATCGAATGCCGCGCATGCCACGGAGTTGTTCCCGATAGATCGCATCGATCTCTTTGCGCCGAGCGATCGCCTGGTCGAAATATTTCAGTTGCAAAAGGCCTAAGGCGGCATTCCACTCGCTCATCTTGCCGTTGATGCCGGGAGCGACGACGGTGACCTCGTCGACGAAGCCGAAATTCTTCAGGTGATCGATGCGCTGCTTGGTCTTCGCGTCGCGGCACACGATCGCTCCACCCTCGAAGGTCGTGAAAACCTTGGTGGCGTGGAAGCTCAGTACCGACAGGTCGCCGTACGTCAGCACGCTGCCCGACGGAAGGCGCACCCCGAAGGCATGGGCCGCATCGTAGATGACCCGCAGGTTGTAATTGTCGGCAATGGCCTGAATCGCGTCCACATCGCACGGCCGGCCATAGCAATGCACGGGCATGATCGCCGTCGTCTGCGGCGTGATGGCCGCTTCGATCCTGGCGGGGTCGAGGTTGAGCGTTTCGGGATCGATATCGACAAAGACCGGCCGGATGCCGTTCCAGAGCAGCGAGTGGGCGGTGGCGACGAAAGAGTATGGCGTGGTGATGACTTCGCCGGTGATGCGCAAGGCTTGG
The DNA here is from genome assembly GCA_963828665.1 of uncultured beta proteobacterium. Classification (GTDB taxonomy): domain Bacteria; phylum Pseudomonadota; class Gammaproteobacteria; order Burkholderiales; family Casimicrobiaceae; genus PALSA-1003. Next base: position 304,522 of record CAWHFL010000012.1, on the reverse strand, counting down.
AGCGCGGTCACCAGAGCGATCGTGCCGTTGGTAAACAGGGCGATATGCTCGACGCCGAGAAATTCGCACAGCGCCTTTTCCAATTGCTGGTGAAAAGGGCCGCCGTTGGTGAGTTTCTTCGTCTCCCAGATCTTCTCCAGATAAGGGATGAACTCCTGCAATGGCGGTAGATACGGCTGCGCCACATAGATCGGCCCATCAGGCTCGATCGGCTTGTTCTCTGAGCTTCCTTGCGCTCCGACTCTTCGCGGCGCCATATCCACCTCGTGACTGGGTCGTTCTTTGCCGATATCCGCCGATGCGTCGGTCAGTCGTTTCATCCGGTTACGAACGTCTCGCGTTCGGCAGCATCACGTGCAAAGCTGGCTCATGATATCTCGATGCAATCGTCGAGCGCTATGTCGACGTCGATCTCTTCCGGAATCGCCAGCATCGCCAGCGCCTTGTCGCCGGCAAAGATGTCGGTCTCGCGCCGATTGAAGTTCTGCGGATTGAACAGCGCCGTCTCCATCCGCCAGCAGCGGTAGCTGAATTCTCGTGCCCGTTCCGCCATTTCGCGCAGCGCCTGCTCGTCTGCCGCGGCCAGGAACAGCAGCGGCCGCAGCCGCCACAACGTCTCGCTCGCCCCGGCCAGCACATCCAGCGCATCCCCGCTCGCAACCTTCAGCCAGTCCAGCCGCTCCAGTTGCAATTCATCCAGTGTCTCGGTCGCCGTGCCGCGGGCAATCCCCTCCTCCTCGCCCCGGCTGCCCAGCGTCCGCCGCATCACCGTCACGTTGCTCACCCCATTGGCCGCCAGATTCTGCCGCAATATCCGTTGCTGCACCGGCCGGCTCTCGTACACGAACAAATGACCGGCCTCGCCCAGCAACCTGCCCAGTAACACCGCGTGCGCCCCGACACCGGCGCCCACCTCCATCACCGTCGATCCGGGCCGCACGATTCGCGCCAATAAATCCAGTTGCCGCTGCAGATGCTCGCCATACCAGCCAATCGCATCGCCGACGATCGGCTCATCCGGCAAATACTGCAGTATGCCTACCCGCGTCTCCGCCACCGCGCTCATCCCCGCCCGATGGCCCACGTTGAGCTGCGCCGGGCTCGTCCACGGCAGCGACACGCTCGGCACCGCCTTCGCGCGCGAACTCGTCTCAACCGGCACAACCGGCGGCCCTTCCCGCACGCGCTCTTCCAGCGCCGCCTTCACTCGCTCCACCACATCGGTCCAATCGTCGCGCCGGCTTTGTCGGAACAGCCGCATCGTCGGATACCATGGACTGTCCTCACGCCCTTCAAGCCAGCGAAAGTCCGCCGGCTGCGCCACCATCACCCACACCGGCTTGCCCAACGCACCCGCCAGGTGCGCCACCGCCGTATCGACGCAAATCACCAAGTCCAGTTGACTGATCACCGCCGCCGTATCGCTGAAATCCTCGAGCTCCGGTCCCACGTCCAGCCAGTCCACACCTTCCGGCAACAGCCCCGCCGTCTCCGCCGCCGGCCCCTTCTGCAGCGACACAAAACGCACCCCCCCAACCTCCAACACCGGCTTCAGCAACCCTAAATCCATCGACCGAAATCGATCGTTCGGGTGCTCCAGCGTTTCCCGCCCACACCAGCCCGATTCGTCAACGCGCCATCGGCGGGAAGCCTCGTGGTCCAACGATGCATGCGTGCACTGTCAGACATGGATGTAGGGAATATCCGAACGAATCGTGTCGAGGGACGTGCCAAAAATGCGCGGCAAGCTGAGCAAGTTGATGTAGAAGTCATACGCTGGAATGATTTCGTCGCGATCCAGGACCCGATCGACTCCAGCAATATCCCGCAAGAGGTTCTTCATCGGACGCGCCACTCTGAGCAGTACCGTCGCGCCCAAGGCCTTTACTTGCGTCGCATAGCGGACGAACTGGATCACATCGCCGAATCCTTGTTCGACGTGAATCAAAATCGTCCTGCCTTGCAGCGGCTGCCCTGACCAAACCGGGCCCGCCAGGCCAGCCTGCTTCGGGGTCTTGGCATCATGCCTCAGCCAGCGAAACTCGTAGTGCCGCCACCCTTCCAACAGCCGGCCGGCAGCCAACAGCGCAAGCGCGTACGCGTAGTGGCCATCCACGAAGGGAGACCGGGGCAGATAGCGCTCGTAGACTTCGAGTCCCTCGCCGTTGCGCTGGCTTTCGCTGAGCGCAATCGCGAAGTTAGTGAAGTCGGTCGAGTCTTCCGCATCGCCGGCCGCGATTCGATCGGCTTTCGCGAAGAGCTCCAGCGCCTCCTGGTACCGGCGTTGCCGGCCTACCGCGGCTCCGAGAAGGGACCATGCGACGACCCGGCGGTCGTCCAGCGCCAGCGCGCGCCGGAAATGCGCTTCCGCCGAGGCGAGCTCGCCCAGCGCGAGCTGGACATTGCCGAGGCCGATATGAACGTCGAAGTCGTCGCCGCCGAGCGCCAGCGCGCGCTCGAAGCTGGCCGCCGCTTCCTGATGACGCTGCCGTGCCTGAAGGACAACCGCGAGATTGAAGTGGGATTGCGAAGCGTCAGGAGCGGCGTCGACCGCGCGTCGCAACCACAGCTCCGCCTCGTCGGGCTTGCCGGCGCCGAACGAACACCAGCCTGCGAGAAGATAGAACGCGAAGCTCTCGAGTCCCGACGCATGCGCCTCGAGGCAGACAGCCCGCGCTTCCCAACAACGCCGCCGATCGAACAACGCGGATGCCTTCGCGAACAGCGGCGAAGGATTCATCGGGTTCTGCACCATCCCCTGCTTCGTCGACGCGATCCGGCCAGCCGAATGGACTCGCATCGATTCGGCTACTTGACCGCGAGCCGCGTGATGATTTCCTTGGTGGCGCGCTCGATGAATGCCGCGCTGTAGCCCTGCTCCTTGAGTTTCCAACGAAACACGTTGCCGAGCTTGGCCTTCTTGTAGATGCCCAGCTGATGCTCCTGGCGATAGCGGACGGCGCGCGCCGCCAGCCCCTCGAGGATGACCTTGATCTGGTGCTGCGCGCCGGGATCGGTCCGTGCTTCGGAAGCGGGAGGGAATCGGCGGCCCAGGTCGAGCGCCAGGCCGGTCGCGAATTCCTCGAGCTCGCGCGTATCAAGAAATTTCAGTATTCCCATAAAAGCTCGCCGCTCCGCTCGTTGCAACGATGCCGCCGGCCGTGGCTGCGGCTCATGATATCTCGATGCAATCGTCGAGCGCTATGTCGACGTCGATCTCTTCCGGAATCGCCAGCATCGCCAGCGCCTTGGCGCCGCGCAAAGATGTCGGTCTCGCGCCGATTGAAGTTCTGCGGATTGAACAGCGCCGTCTCCATCCGCCAGCAGCGGTAGCTGAATTCTCGTGCCCGCTCCGCCATTTCGCGCAGCGCCTGCTCGTCTGCCGCGGCCAGGAACAGCAGCGGCCGCAGCCGCCACAACGTCTCGCTCGCCCCGGCCAGCACATCCAGCGCATCCCCGCTCGCAACCTTCAGCCAGTCCAGCCGCTCCAGTTGCAATTCATCCAGTGTCTCGGTCGTCCGTGCCGCGGGCAATCCCCTCCTCCTCGCCCCGGCTGCCCAGCGTCCGCCGCATCACCGTCACGTTGCTCACCCCATTGGCCGCCAGATTCTGCCGCAATATCCGTTGCTGCACCGGCCGGCTCTCGTACACGAACAAATGACCGGCCTCGCCCAGCAACCTGCCCAGGAACACCGCGTGCGCGCCGACACCGGCGCCCACCTCCATCACCGTCGATCCGGGCCGCACGATTCGCGCCAATAAATCCAGTTGCCGCTGCAGATGCTCGCCATACCAGCCAATCGCATCGCCGACGATCGGCTCATCCGGCAAATACTGCAGAATGCCTACCCGCGTCTCCGCCACCGCGCTCATCCCCGGCCGATGGCCCACGTTGAGCTGCGCCGGGCTCGTCCACGGCAGCGACACGCTCGGCACCGCCTTCGCGCGCGAACTCGTCTCCACCGGCACAACCGGCGGCCCTTCCCGCACGCGCTCTTCCAGCGCCGCCTTCACTCGCTCCACCACATCGGTCCAATCGTCGCGCCGGCTTTGTCGGAACAGCCGCAGCGTCGGATACCATGGACTATCCTCACGCCCTTCAAGCCAGCGGAAGTCCGCCGGCTGCGCCACCATCACCCACACCGGCTTGCCCAACGCACCCGCCAGGTGCGCCACCGCCGTATCGACGCAAATCACCAAGTCCAGTTGACTGATCACCGCCGCCGTATCGCTGAAATCCTCCAGCTCCGGTCCCACGTCCAGCCAGTCCACACCTTCCGGCAACAGCCCCGCCGTCTCCGCCGCCGGCCCCTTCTGCAGCGACACAAAACGCACCCCCGCAACCTCCAATACCGGCCTCAGCATCGCCTAAATCCATCGACCGAAATCGATCGTTGGAATGCGTCGGACTCCCGGCCCAGGCGAGCCCGACCCGAAGCTTCCCGCGATCTGACCGAGCTTCGGCGCCCAGCGCGCGACGCTGGCCGCCTCGGCCTGCAAATAGGGAATGTCGGCCGGGATCGATTCGAGCGTGGTGTTGAATACGCGCGGAAGACTTGGCAGATTGATGTAGAAATCGAAATGCGGCAACGATTCGGATTTGGATCGATCGAGGACCTGATCGACGCCCGCGAACGCTCGCGCGAGGCGCTCGAGCCCTTCGCGCACCTGCAGCAATACCGTCGCCGCCCATCGCCTTTACCAGCGGCGCGTAGCGCACGAACTGGAAAATGTCGCCGAAGCCCTGCTCGGCGCGCAGCAGGATGACCTTCCCCTCAAGTCCTGTCCTCCCCAGGCTGGACGGTTGAATGCGGGACGCAGCTGAGCAAGGGCGCGCGCATCCAGCGGAACTCGTACTGGTTCCAGCCTTCTGCCAGGCGACCGGCCGTCAAGCAGCGCGTAGGCGTAGTCGTTGTGCCCGGTCAGGCTGGGCCGCGAGGGAAGATGCTTCTCGTACAAATCGATCGCGTCGAGCGTACGCCCGGCTTCGCGAAGATGAAGCGCAAAGTTGACGAAATTCTCGACATCGTCGCCGGTGTTCGCATCTCGATCTCGGTCCGCGCGTTCGAATGCCTCGAGCGCCTCGTCGTGGCGATTCTGCAGCGCCAGCGCGACACCGAGGTTCGCCCATGTGCGCGCCCGGTCGCCGTCGATCGCGGTCGCGCGGCGGATCAGCGCTTCGCCCGCCGGCAGATCATGCAGGTCGAGCTTGCATACGCCGAGGTTGAGCAGGCATTGCACATCGTCGCCGTTCAACTCGAGGGCGCGGGCATAGCTTGCCGCCGCCTCGTCGAGGCGACCTCTGGCCTGCAGCACGACGGCGAGGTTGGCGTGCGTGGCGCATGCGCCGGGGTCGGCAACCACGGCCTCGCGCATTTGCGCCTCGGCCTCGTCGAGCTTGCCGATCCGGAAGCACGACCAGCCGAGCATCATGTCGAACGCCGGGGATCGCTGTGCCTGCCAACTGCGGCGCGCGATGCCGCGTCGAAGGCTTCACGACATCGATCCCAGGCATGCAAGGTCGAGACCCGCGCCATCAGCAGCTCGGCGTCATTTGGCGCCGATTTCAATTCGCTATCGATGAGACGCAAGCGCCGCGGCGAAACGCCCGGATGCGCAATGCGCGCGCACCTGGTCGAGCGGGCTACTCGCCGAGTCGGCATTTGTCCGGCGGCTCGATCCGAGGCGTCGGCTGCGCCGCGACGGCGGCGTCGGGCTTCGCTTTCGCAGCCGGTTGCCGCCACGAGTCTTCGCAACAAACGCACGATGATGCTTTCCGTCGCCTGAGGCAGTGACGCAATTATATCGGCGCAAGGTGCGACTTACTCGTCGCAATCGCGCGAACGAATAAAAAGGGCCGGCGGGCGAACATGCCCGCCGGCCCGGATGAATCAAGATCTAAGCGTTTATCCGCGGAAGTTCGACGGAACGTACTTGGCGTCGCAACCCGAGTGCGTGCCCGACCAGCCGGTGATGTCCGGCAAGGCCGAAAACTGAGCCGACAGCGTGAGGATGCAGTCGCCGGTGCACCGCCGCTCTTCGAACCCGTGTTCTGCGTCGTCACCGAAATGACGCCATTACCGGTAACCGTCAGAGCTGGCAACATACGTCGTCTTCAACGTCGAGCAACCGGCCGTATCGGCATTCGGTCGGCCACGCGTTCTTGGTCGACACGTACTCGCTGATCGACGTCTTGCAGGCGGCAGCCGCGGCCACGCCTTCCGACATCTTCGAGCGGATGACGTAGTCCTGATACGCCGGCAGCGCGATGGCCGCCAGAATACCGACGATCGCAACGACGATCATCAGTTCGATCAGGGTAAAACCCTGTTGTACTCGTTTCATTGCGATCTCCATAACGTTAGTAAGTACTCCCTGACCCTTCGCATCTGGGTTACCGGAGGGCAACTTGCAATTGGCATGCCAGTCTATGTCGCCGGCATGGGAGAGTAAGGAGCAGCGTTTTGCCTGAGGGGCCGCGCTGGTGCGGAATGGATCGATCCGACGGTCGATTCGCCATAGGGCCGGCTTGTCATTCGACCGCCTTCTGGCTGCCACCCCTAGATATCCCGAAGGCATGTGACGCTCCGCGTCACATGCTGACGCTGAATGTCGGCAACTTCCTGCCGTCCTGCGCACTTTGCTCGCCCGTCGAACAGACCAAATAACGCAGTTGTGAGGCACAAATGCGGGTTTTGCCGACGGCGCAGCCTAGTCGCTGGGTTCCCCCGAGGCAATCGTCGCGCCACCCGGCGTCCCCGCGGCGGGTTCCGGGCCTTTCTGCCCGGCGGCGACGAATTCCAGCCGGTTGCCGAGTATTTCGATGACGTCGCCCGCTGCCAGCGCGACGCCGTCGGCGGCGACCGTGCGTCCGTTGACCGACGTCGGCTTGCCTTCGACCGGCTTCAGGCGGAATCCCTCGCCCGAACGCTCGACCAGGGCCACCTGGACGCCGGGCCGGCCGACGGTCGTCCGCTCGCGGGTCAACGCGACGACCTGCCCAGCCCTGGCGCCCGACAGAAACTTGAGCGTCGCACCGCCGAGGCCGTCGCCATCGGAGCTCGCCACCGGCACCGGACCGCCGCTGGTCGCGGCGTCGACGATCGCGATTCTCTGGGTCGACTCGTCGACCTTGGCCGGCTCGGCGGGCTTCGCGCTGTCCGGCCGCACGACGGCTGAAGTCGCCCGCCGGGTGCGCACAATGGGCTTGGCCAGCTCGACCTTCTCGCCCAGGTCGCCCACGGCGTCGCGCATCGCCTTCTTGAGGACACCCGCCGGGGGAATCGCGTCGTCGTCGGCGTAAAAGAGCAGCTTGTGCCGTCCGACGTCGATCAGGTCGCCGTCGCGCAGGAAGTGCTTGGCGATCGGCTTGCCGTTGACCAAGGTTCCGTTGGTGCTGCCCAGGTCCTCGAGAAACGAGTCGGTCAGGATCGTCACGACGACGGCATGCTCGCCGCTGACGGCGATATTGGGCAGGCAGACGTCGTTGTCGGCGCGCCGGCCGATCGTTACCCGCTCCCGGCGCAGCGGCACTTCCAGCGTCGTTCCGTTCGGCACCAGCAGGATCAGTTTCGCCATGGCGCTGGAAGATACCGCGAAATGCGCCGCCGCGACTACGCCGGCTTTTTCGCGCTCCAGCGCTGCAGCCAGCCGCCGCTGGGCAGAAACCCCTCCGGCACGCGGACCAGGACGACCGAGATGTTGTCGCGTCCGCCATTCTGGTTGGCGACATCGATCAGCTCGGCGGCCGCCTCGGCCAGGTCGCTCCGCTTTGAGGCGACGATTTCCTGGACGGCGTCGGGGTCGACCATGTCGGTCAGCCCGTCGGAGCACAGGACGTAGATGTCTTCGGCTTCGGCCCGGTACTCGGCGATGTCGGGCGGCACGACCGCCTCGATGCCCAGCGCGCGCGTGACCAGGTTCTTGTTCAGCGAGTATTTGGCCTGCTCCGCCGTCAGCATGCCGCTGTCGATCTGCTCCTGGAGCAGCGAATGATCGTGGGTCAGCTGCTCGAATTTGCCGGCGCGCAGGCGATAGCAGCGCGAATCGCCGATATGGCCGATGCTGACGCGGTTCTGGAAAAAGACCGTCGCGACCAGCGTCGTGCCCATGCCCGCGCATTCGGCGCGGTTCTGCGCGGCTTCGTAGATGCTCTTGTTGGCCAGCGCGATCTGCTGCTGCAGCAGCAAGCCGGCATGCGTCAAGCCGCTGCCGACGTCGACCTTGGCAAGCTGGCGGCCGGAGCGAAGCTCCTGCAGCATGCCGTTGCTGATGACATTGACCGCAATGCCGCTCGCCACCTCGCCGGCGCTGTAGCCGCCCATGCCGTCGGCGAGCACTGCCAGGCCGGCCTCCCCGTCGACGAAAACGGTGTCCTCGTTGTGCGGCCGCACCATCCCCGGATGCGACAGGCTGGCGACGTCCAACGGCTCTCTGGAGGCCATCAGGACGCAGTCGGAGGAAGGTACCGTGAGGGCCGGGGCAGGCGCAAAACCATGGCGATGCTCATCGGCCGCGAGTTTACGCTGCGGCGGGCTTCAAGGCGAGATAAGCCAGCACCGCGGTATGGCAATTTCGTCATCCCTGCCGATGCATTTGTCATCCCGGCGGAGGCCGGGTTCTTTCGTCATCCCGGCGGAGGCCGGGATCCAAGTTGCGGTATCTCGCACGTCCACCATCGCTGATTAGGCCCCGGCCTCCGCCGGGGCGACGCCTGCGCCGGGGGGGCGACACTTCACGGTCATTGCCGGCGCCTGCGCGCCAGCCACAGCCCCGGAACGACGACGACGGCGATCCCGACGATCGGAGCGAGCCAGTCCACCAGCGGCACATGCGTCTCGATCCAGGGCGTCACCACCGGATCGTCGGTGGCCAGGTCGCCGGCAATGTAGCCGAGCAGGCCGCCGCCCGCCGGGACCAGGAGCGGCAGGCGCTCGATCAGCCGCATGATGATCTGGCTGCCGAAGATGACCAGCGGAATGCTGATCACCAGGCCGAATATGATCAGCGACAGATCGCCCTTGGCCGCAGCGGTGACCGCCATGACGTTGTCCAGGCTCATCACCAGGTCGGCGATCAGTATCGTCCAAACCGCTGAAACCAGCCGGTTGCTGGCTTTGACTTCGTGTTCGACATTTTCTTCGCCGACGATGAGCTTGATCCCGATCCAGATCAGCAGCACGGCGCCGATGAGCTTGAGCCACGGGTAGTCGAGCAGGCTCATTGCAAAGTAGGTGAGGATGATGCGCAGGACGATCGCGCCGAGCACGCCCCACAGAATGCCTTTGCGCCGCAGATCGTCGGGAAGATTGCGGCAGGCGAGCGCGATCACGACCGCGTTGTCGCCCGACAACAGGATATTGATCAGGATGATTTCGAATACCGAAATCAGGAATTGCGGCGTGAACAGTTCTGCCATGCTGCTTCTCTTCTGTTTTTGTCAGGCTTGCAGGACGCTCGCCAGCAGCTTGCCCATCTCGGCGGGATTGCGCGTGACCTTGATGCCGCACGCTTCCATCACCGCGAGCTTTTCCTGCGCGGTGCCCTTGCCGCCGGCGACGATCGCCCCGGCGTGTCCCATGCGCTTGCCCTCCGGCGCGGTGACGCCGGCAATAAAGCCGACCACCGGCTTTTTCATGTTCTGCTTGGCCCACTCGGCTGCCGCTTCCTCGTCGGTGCCGCCGATCTCGCCGATCATGACGACCGCGTCGGTATCGGGATCGTCGTTGAACAGGCGCAGCACGTCGAGATGCTTCAATCCGTTGACCGGATCGCCGCCGATGCCGATCGCCGACGACTGGCCCAGCCCCAGCTCGGTGATCTGTGCGACCGCTTCGTAGGTCAGCGTGCCGGACCGCGAGACGACGCCGATCCGCCCCTTGCGGTGAATGTGGCCGGGCATGATGCCGATCTTGATCTCGTCCGGCGTGATCACGCCCGGACAGTTGGGTCCGAGCAGCAGCGTCTTTTTGCCCTGCATGCGGTACCGGGTCTGGATCATGTCGCGCACCGGGATGCCCTCGGTGATGCAGATCACCAGGTCGAGTCCGGCATCGACCGCTTCGTCGATCGCCGCTGCGGCGAAGGGCGGCGGCACGTAGATGACGCTGACGGTCGCGCCGGTCGCCTGCTTCGCCTCGCGCACCGTCGCGTAGATCGGAATCCCCTCGAAATCCTCACCCGGCTTTTTCGGGTTCACGCCGGCGACGAAGCAGTTCTTGCCGTTCGCGTAATCGCGGCACATGCGGGTGTGGAACTGGCCGGTCTTGCCGGTGATGCCCTGCGTGATCACCTTGGTGTTCTTGTCGACCAGAATGCTCATGGCTGGCGTATTCCCTTCGCGGCGGCGACGACCTTTTCGGCCGCGTGGCTCATGTTGTCGGCGCTGATGATCGGCAACCCGGATTCGGCGAGGATCTTCCGGCCGAGCTCCTCGTTGGTGCCTTTCATGCGCACGACCAGCGGCACCTTGAGCTGCACTTCGCGCGCCGCGGCGATCACGCCGTTGGCGATGGTGTCGCATTTCATGATGCCGCCGAAAATATTGACCAGGATCGCCTTGAGCCCGGGGTTCTTCAGCATGATCTTGAACGCCTCGGTCACTTTTTCGGCGGTCGCGCCGCCGCCGACGTCGAGGAAATTCGCAGGCTCCCCGCCATAGAGCTTGATCACGTCCATCGTCGCCATCGCCAGTCCGGCGCCGTTGACCAGGCAGCCGATGTTGCCATCGAGCGAGATGTACGACAGATCGAACTTGGAAGCCTCGATCTCGGCTGGATCTTCCTCGTCCAGATCGCGCATCTCGACGATGTCGGCGTGCCGGAACAGCGCGTTGTCGTCGAAATTGAGCTTCGCATCGAGCGCGATCACGCGCCCGTCGCCGGTCAGGATCAGCGGATTGATCTCGACCAGCGATGCGTCGGTCTGGTCGAACGCGCGGTACAGACCCTGCAACAGCGCGCGCGTCTCCGCGATGCTGCCTTCGGCAATGCCGATCCGGCGCGCGACGCCTTCGGCATCCGCGCCGGTCAGGCCCTTGCCGGGATCGACAAAGACCTTGTGAATCTTGTCCGGCGTCTTGGCAGCAACTTCTTCGATGTCCATGCCGCCTTCCGAGCTCGCCATCAGCACCACGCGCTGCGTCGTGCGATCGACGACCATGCCGACATAGAGCTCCTTCTTGATGTCGGCTCCTTCCTCGATCAGCAGACGTCGCACCTTCTGCCCCTGCGGGCCGGTCTGGTGGGTGATGAGCTGCATGCCGAGGATCTGATTCGCCAGCTCGCGCACTTCGGCAATCGACTTGCCAAGTTTGACGCCGCCACCCTTGCCGCGGCCGCCGGCATGGATCTGCGCCTTGACGACCCACACCGGTCCACCCAGCGCTTCGGCCGCCTTGACCGCTTCGTCGACCGAAAAAACCGGAATGCCGCGCGGCGTCGGGATGCCGAACCGGCGCAGGATCTCCTTGCCCTGGTACTCGTGAATTTTCAACGCCGCACTCCTTGTCGTCGCTACGCCGCGCCGCGATACCAGCGCGGGTAATAGCGGCGCACCGTGTCGGTCGTCGTTTCCAGCGCATGGCAGCGATCGAGCTGGAACGGCCGCTCGTCGCCTTCGATTTCGCGGCGCAGTCCGGCGAACATCTGGATCGCCGCAGTCGGTGCATGCGACAAAAGCTCGGTCAGGTGACTGCAGCCCTGGACGCCGCCCATCGTGTCCTGCAGTGTTCGCCGAAACCCGTGCAGCAGGCTCGCGCCGACCAGCTTGCCGTACGCGGGTGTGATGAGATCGCAGGCGCCGGGATACGGCATCTCGTCGGTGCGAACCTCGATGGCGCGGATCACGTAGTCGCTGCCGATCGTCAGGCGTATCCACATGTCGTGCACGGGGTCGCCGGCCCGGCGTAAGCCGGTCAGCAGCGCGTAATCCTGATCCTTGACATCGGTGAGGTGGCCCTCGATGTCGAACAGCTCGTCGCTGCGCCGATACCCTTCATAGGTGACGGCGCGTACGTGCAGGCGGGATCGGTCGACGGCGGAGGATGAAAGCGGCATCGGTCGGGAGGGACCGACGTCGCGGCGCCGGCCGGGGCAAGTGGCTACAACAATGCAGGCGGCCACAAAGCGCGTTATCTTACCTCATTTGGCCGTTCTACTTCAGGCGTCGTCGACCATGTCATTCGTGCTCGCCCTCGATCAGGGCACCACCAGCTCCCGTGCGATCGTGTTCGATCAGTCGGGTGCGATCCGCGGCATCGCGCAAAAGGAATTCCGGCAGATCTTTCCGCAGCCTGGCTGGGTCGAGCATGATCCGACCGAGATCTGGGCGACGCAATCGGGCGTGGTCACCGAGGCGTTGGCCAGCGCCGGCATCGGCGCCGCCGATCTCGCAGCGCTCGGCATCACCAACCAGCGCGAGACCACGCTGCTGTGGGAGCGCGCGAGCGGCAAGCCGGTGGCCAACGCGATCGTCTGGCAGGATCGACGGACGGCGGGCACCTGCGACGCGCTGCGTTCCGCCGGCCACGAGCCGACGTTCGCGCGCAAGACCGGCCTCGTGCTCGACGCGTATTTTTCCGGCACCAAGCTCAAATGGCTGCTCGACAACGTGGCCGGTGCGCGACAGCGCGCGGCGCGCGGCGAGCTCGCGTTCGGCACGATCGACTCCTGGCTGATCTGGAATCTGACCGGAGGCTCGGTGCACGTGACCGATGCGTCGAACGCGAGTCGTACCTTGCTGTTCGACATTCATCGCGGCGACTGGGACGACGAGCTGCTGTCTCTGCTCGACGTGCCGCGCGCGGTGCTGCCTGCCGTCGTCGCATCGTCCGGAGTCTGCGCCGATGCAATCATCGCCGGGACTAGCGTGCCGATCGCGGGAATCGCGGGCGACCAGCAGGCGGCGCTCTTCGGCCAGGCCTGCCTCGAGCGCGGCATGGCCAAGAATACTTACGGCACCGGCTGCTTTCTGCTGCTCAATACCGGTGCAAGCGCGGTGGCGTCGCGCAATCACCTGGTATCGACGATCGCCTGGCAGCGCGAGGGCCGCATCGACTACGCGCTCGAGGGCAGCGTCTTTATTGCCGGCGCCGTCGTGCAATGGCTGCGCGACGGGCTCAAGATCATCCGCAGCGCAGCCGATGTCGAAGCGCTGGCGGCGAGCGTGCCCGACAACGGCGGCGTGTACCTGGTGCCGGCGTTCGCCGGTCTGGGCGCGCCGCACTGGGACGCCTACGCGCGCGGCGCGATGTTCGGCCTGACGCGCGGCTCGACGTCCGCGCACATCGCACGCGCGGCGCTGGAATCGATCGCCTACCAGAGCGCGGAAGTGCTGCGCGCGATGGAAGCCGACGCCGGGCTCGACCTTGCCGAGCTTCGCGTCGACGGCGGCGCCACGGCCAACAATCTGCTGATGCAATTCCAGGCGGATCTTCTCGGCGTCCCCGTCGTGCGCCCGAAAGTGCAGGAGACCACGGCGCTGGGCGCAGCCTACCTCGCCGGCCTCGCCGTCGGCTACTGGAAGAACACCGACGACATCCGCGCCAACTGGCGGATCGACCGCCGCTTCGAGCCGACGATGGGACGCGACCGGGCGGCCGCGCTGACGGCGGGCTGGGACAAGGCTGTGGCGCGCGCGAAAAATTGGGCGTAGGCCAGCCCCGGATACCATGCCGCTTCGACTCCGCCACGAAGTCTTTCCCACATGAGGCATCTGCTCGCGCGGCTTCTCGCTCCCAAAGCCGGGCCGGAAAGCGAGCCGAACTCTTCGCCGGCGCCCGACGTGGATCAACTGCTGGCGCGCGGCAACGAACTCGAAGACAAGGGCCAATATGGCGCCGCGCTCGAATGCTATGAGAGTGCCGCGCACGCCGCGCCCGCCTCTGCCAAGGCGCACATGAACATCGGCAACGCGTTGCAAAAACTCAAGCGTGTCGACGAAGCAGCCGCATCATTTCGCACGTCGATCCGGATTGCTCCCGATTACGCGCCGCCTCGTTTCAACCTGGGCTCACTGCTGGCGGCTCGCGGCGAGCATGAGGCAGCCGAGGCCGAGCTATGCGAAGCGATGCGCATCGACCCTCAAATGGTCGAAGCCGCCGTCGTCGTCTCGGCGGTCATGGAACGCACCGGTCGCTTTGTCGAGGCCGAGCGCGTGTTGCGCGAAGCACTCGACCTGCGTCCCGACTTTGCACTGGCCGCACTGAATCTGGGACAGCTGCTGCTGCGCCAGGATCGATTCGACGATGCGGTACCCTTTATCGAGCGTTCTGCCGTCATAGCACCCGACGCGCTGAGCTGGATGCTGTCCTCGATCAATAATCGGGGTGACCTCGACCCGGGCGAGATCCACCGGCGCCACGTCAGCGCCGGCGAGGCCATTGTCCGGGTTTCCGCTCCTTCTTTCAGCGCATGGTCCAACGATCCCGATCCCGACAAGCGGATCAGGGTGGGCTATGTGTCGGGAGACTTCCGGCTGCATCCGGTCGGCCTTTTTATGAAACCCGTGCTCGCACGTCACAACCGCGCGGCTTTCGACATCCATTGCTTTTCCAACAGCGCCGGAATCGACTCCGCGACGGAGGTATTGCGTCAACTCGTGTCGAGCTGGACCCAGATCTCCCACTTGTCGAACGATCAAGTCGCCGAGTTGTTTCGCCGGGAAGAGATCGATGTCCTGGTCGATCTCTCGGGGCATACGAACCTCAACCGAATGCGGGCCTTCGCGCGTCACCCTGCTCCCGTTCAAGTCACATGGCTCGGATATCTGAATACGACCGGCCTGTCGACGATGGACTATCGGATTTGCGACCGTTACACCGACCCCGAGGGCGTCTCCGACCACCTGCATTCCGAGAAGCTGATCCGGATGCCCGATAGTCAATGGTGCTACGAACCGTGGTTTGCGCCCGCGCGATGCACCCGCGCCGCCAGGCAGTCCGAGCGCATCGTTTTCGGCTCGCTCAACAGCTCGCTCAAGATCACCGACGAATCCCTGAAACTCTGGTGCCGGATTCTCCACGACGTGCCGTCGGCGGATCTGCTGGTGATCGACGTTTCCGAAGGTGATAGACAGTCGCTTCTGGATCGGTTCGAGCGCCACGGCATCCGCGGCTCCCGGCTGTCGATCCGCGGCCGGCAGACGCTGGATTCATACTACGGCACGGCCGGCGACGTCGACGTCGCGCTCGATACGTTTCCCTACAATGGCGCCACCACGACACTGGACACATTGTGGATGGGCACGCCGGTCGTCGCGCTTCCGGGTGATCGGGGAGTCAGTCGCGGGTCCTACAGCATTCTCAACGCGATCCCATTGCCCGAATTGATTGCCCGAACTCCGGAGGAGTACGTCGAAATCAATGTGCGCCTCGCCCGAGACGATGCCTGGCGAAATCATCTCCGCGCGTCGCTCCGAATGCGGCTCGCCGCATCTCCGGTGATGGACGCTTCGCGCTTCGTCGCCGCCCTCGAAGCGAGCTATCGCCGGATGTGGCGGACGTGGTGCGAAGGTCAGGCCTCCGCACATTGACCAGTCGGCCCCGCGCTTGTGCTGAAGCCAAAAGGTGCATATACTCGCAATCGAGTGCATATGCGCCTAATCCGCCGCCGATGGCCCGCCCTGCCACGACGAAACGCTGACCGCGGCGCCGGCGGTCGACGGCCGCCGCGCGCACGCCGGCTGACGGTCCGGCCGCGCCTGCCTGTGCCTGCGGGCGGCTTCGCCGCGCTGCCCGCGCCTTGACGCAGCTCTACGACGACGCGATATCCCCGTCGGGCCTGCGCATCACCCAGTTCTCACTGTTGCGCACCGTCTCTCGAGACGGCACCGCGCGCATTTCCGACCTCGCCGCCACCTTGTTGCTCGATCGCACCGCGCTGTCGCGCAACCTCGACCCGCTGCTGGCGCGCGGGTTCCTGGCGGTGACGCCGGGACGCGACGCGCGCACCCGCGAGGTCGCGCTGACGACGAGCGGCGCAGCGGCGCTCAGGTCGGCGATGCCCTACTGGAAGCGTGCGCAGGCCGAAGTTGCGAAGCGGCTGGGCGGCGACAAGCTCGACGCGCTGATTGCCACCCTTGCCGACGTCGAGTCACTGCATCCGGTGCAGCGGACGCGCGCGCTGAAACGCAGGCTGCCATTGGAAGAATTGCGATGACTAACCCCGCTGCGCACGCTGCCGACTGGCGAACACCCACAGTCGTGCTGGTCTGCGGAGGCTTCATTCTCACGCTGGCGATGGGCATCCGGCACGGCTTCGGCCTTTTCCTCCAGCCGATGAGCGCCGATCTCCATTGGGGTCGAGAGATTTTCGCGCTCGCGCTGGCCGTGCAGAACCTCGTCTGGGGCGTGACGCAACCATTCGCCGGAATGGTGGCCGACAAGCACGGCTCCGGCCGGGTGCTGCTCGGCGGGGCGGTGCTGTACGCGCTCGGCTTGCTGACGATGGCGCATGCAACCACGCCGCTGATGATGGTGCTGACCGCGGGGGTGCTGATCGGCACGGGGCTTTCCGGCGTTACGTTCTCGGTCGTCTCGGGCGTGCTCGGTCGGAGCTATCCGCCGGAAAAGCGCAGCATGGCGCTCGGCATCTCGGCCGCGGCAGGCTCGTTCGGGCAGTTTGCGCTGCTGCCGCTGACGCAGTGGCTGCTCTCCCACGTCGGCTGGTACGGTGCGCTGCTGACGCTTGCCGGCGTCGCGCTTCTGATGGTGCCGCTGGCGGCGGCGCTGGTCGAGCGCCGCACCACGCATGCGCACGCGTTCCGGCAATCGGCCGGCGAGGCGATGCGCGAAGCGATCGGACACCGCGGCTACGTGCTGTTGACGCTGGGATTTTTCGTCTGCGGCTTCCAGGTCGTGTTCATCGGCGTGCACCTGCCGTCCTATCTGCTCGACAAGGGTCTGCCTGCCTATGTCGGCGTCACCGCGCTGATGCTGATCGGCTTGTTCAACATCATCGGGACCTATGTGGCCGGCTGGCTCGGCGGCAGGATCAGCAAGAAATACATCCTGTCGGCCATCTATTTCGGCCGCGCCGTCGTCATTTCGACCTTCCTGCTGGTGCCGCTGTCTGCCTGGTCGGTGTACGCATTCGCGGTGGCGCTGGGACTGCTGTGGCTGTCGACCGTACCGGCCACCAACGGCATCGTCGCGCAGGTGTTCGGCGTGCGCTATATGGCGATGCTTTCCGGCTTCACTTTCTTCAGCCACCAGATCGGCAGCTTCCTCGGCGCTTGGCTCGGCGGCCTGGTGTTCGATCGCACCGGCAGCTACAACATCGTCTGGTACCTGGCGATCGCACTGGGCGTCGTCGCGGGCCTGCTCAACCTGCCGATCGACGAGCGTGAGATCGCGCGACCGCGAGCGGCGAAAGCGAGCGCCTAGCCCGAGACGAACCCGGTAACGGACGGCAACGCTGCAATGCGGCGGATTGCCAAGCGCCCCGCCTACGGCCCGCGCTACCCGCGATTCGGGCAGCACGGCCGTGTTCACCGAGTGTATCGACGTCAGGAAGCCGGCGTCGTGGTGCGCGCATCGTGCTTCAAGCGGTGGATCTTGCGGCTCTGGTGATTCTGCGCCCGCTTAAGTGCCATGCGCTCGCGCTTGGTCACCTTTCCATCGGCCTTGGCGGCCGCTTCGCGGGCCTGGATGCGCGCCTGGCCCCGGTCGAGTCGCGCCGTCTCACCGGGCGTCAGCGCTCCGGAATTCATGCCCTGCTCGATGCGGTCGCTCTGGATCGCTTCGCGCTTGTCGATGCGCGGAGTGTCAGTCGATGATTGGGCCCACACGGGTGCGGCGGCCAACGCCAGCGTCAACAACGCGGCAGTAACGGGTTTGCGGTTCATTGGAGTCCCTCGTCGTTCGAATGGGCACGTGCCCACGTTTCCAACAACGGGATGCGGCAACGCGGTGTTGACCGCCGGATGTAACCGGTTGTTGCGGGCTTTAGACCGGCCGGATGGCGTCGACCGCGTCGGTGATGATGCCGTCGACGTCCCAGCGCACGAGCTCTGCCGCGTGCGCGGGATCGTTGGGCGTGTAGCAAAGCAGCTTGTAGCCGGCGGCGTGCACGGCGGCGACGAGTTCCGGATCGATCTCGCGATAATCGGTGTCGAGCGCCACGCATTGCAGCCGCGCGAGACGCTGCGGCCAATCGTCCGGCACGTGTTCGAACAGCATCGCGCGAGGCAACTCCGGCGCCGCGGCCAGCGCCTCCGCCAGCGCCTCTTCCGAAAACGACGACAGCAGCGGCGCGATGGCTGCGCCGCGCCAGAGCGCGCGCGCGTCGAGCGCGACGGCGGCACCGGTCGTGCGTTCGCGACCCGGGCAGGGCTTGATCTCGATATTGCACGCGACCCCGTTGGCGATCGACCACCGGGCGATCGCGCTGAGCGTCGGCAGCATTTCGCCGGCGTAGGCAGCGGAGTGCCAGCTCCCGGCGTCGAGCTTGGCAAGCTCGGCCCAGGTCAGTGCATCGGCGCGGCCCCGGCCGTCGGTCGTGCGGTCGAGCGTATCGTCGTGCAGCAGAAACGGGACGCCGTCACCCGAGAGCTTGACGTCGAACTCGACCATCCGGTAGCGGTGCGCGTACCCGACGCGCATTGCCGCAAGCGTATTCTCCGGCGCCAGCTTGCCGGCGCCCCGGTGCGCGATATAGCGGGGATATGGCCAGCCAGCGCTCATGGTCCCCCCACGCTTGCGGCTGGCGCCGCTGCGCTGGCCCCAGTGGGGGCGCACCCGCGCCTTGGTCCGGCGGCGCTCATGCGCGCGGCCTCACGACCGCAGCCGCGCTCCGGTATCGGCGTCGAACAGATAGATGCGATCGCGGTCGGCCGCCAGCGCGATCGGCTCGCCGATTTCGGCCGGCGTGCCATTGGGCAGGCGCGCGATGATCGTGCGCCCGGCGACCGAGACGTGGACCAGCGTATCGGCGCCCAGCGCTTCGATCACCTCGACGCTGCCGACCAGGTTGGCCTCGCTGGGCTTGCACGGCGTCAGGTGCTCCGGCCGGATGCCGATCGTGAGCTTGCGTCCGGCCGGCGGCGCTTTCGGCACGACCATCGTGCCGCTACCCTCGAGCTGGATGCGCCCGTCGCCCTCGCTCCTGCCGTCGATGAAGTTCATCGCCGGCGAACCGATGAATCCGGCGACGAACACCGTCGCCGGATTCTGATAGACCTCCATCGGCGTGCCGATCTGCTCGGCGCGACCTGCATTCATCACGACCATGCGCTGCGCCAGCGTCATCGCCTCGACCTGGTCGTGCGTGACGTACAAGCTGGTCGTGCCGAGACGGCGATGCAGCTTCTGGATCTCGAAGCGCATCTGCACGCGCAGCTTGGCGTCGAGGTTCGACAGCGGCTCGTCGAACAGGAACACCGCAGGCTCGCGCACGATCGCGCGCCCCATCGCGACGCGCTGGCGCTGTCCGCCGGAGAGCTGGCGCGGCTTGCGTTCGAGCAAGGGGCCGAGCTCGAGGATCTCCGCCGCCCGCTTGACCTTGGCATCGATCTCGTCCTTGGCCATGCCGCGAATCTTCAAGCCGTACGCCATGTTGCCTGCCACGCTCATGTGCGGATACAGCGCGTAGTTCTGGAACACCATCGCGATGTCGCGATCTTTCGGCTCGAGCGCGTTGACGACGCGATCGCCGATCGATATCTCGCCGCCGGTGATCGTCTCGAGGCCCGCGACCATGCGGAGCAGCGTCGACTTGCCGCACCCCGACGGGCCGACGATGACGATGAACTCGCCGTCGGCGACATCCAGGTCGATGCCGTGGATCACCTCGACGTCGCCGTAGCGCTTGGTTACCTGGCGAAAATGGACTTTGGCCATGGCGGGGTCAGTTCTCCCTCATTTTTCGCTCGTTTCCCACTCATTTTTCCGTATCGACCAATCCCTTGACGAACCATCGCTGCATCAGCAGCACGACGGCGGCGGGCGGAAGCAGCGCGAGCATCGCGGTCGCCATCACGTATTGCCATTCGATCAGCGTATCGCCGCCGGCGACCATCCGCTTGATGCCGATGACCACCGTGTACATGTCCTCGCGCGTCGTCACCAGCAGCGGCCACAGATACTGGTTCCAGCCGTAGATGAACATGATGACGAACAGCGCCGCGATGCTGGTGCGCGACAGCGGCAGCAGGATGTCGACAAAAAAGCGCATCGGCCCCGCGCCGTCGATGCGCGCGGCTTCCGCCAGCTCCTCCGGAACGGTGAGGAAGAATTGCCGGAACAGGAACGTGGCTGTCGCCGAAGCGATCAGCGGCAGCGTCAGCCCGGCATACGTATCGACCATCCCGAGGCTGGCGACCACCTGGTAGGTGGGAAGGATTCGGACTTCGACCGGCAGCATCAGCGTGACGAAGATCATCCAGAAAAAAGTCTTGCGCAGCGGGAAGCGGAAATAGACGATGGCGAATGCGGACAGCATCGAAATCGTGATCTTGCCGATGGCGATCGCCAGCGCCATCACCAGGCTGTTCCACATCATCTGCCCGACCGGGGCCTTCGATCCTGCCGTGCTGCCGTGCAGCAGCACGGCGCCGTAATTTTCCAGCAGGTGCGTGCCCGGCGTCATTTGCATCGGAACGGCCGTCACCTGGTCGAACGACAGCGTCGAGGCGACGAAGCCGACGTAGAGCGGCAGCGCGACGATCGCGACGCCGGCGATCAGCACCAGGTGGCTGACTATCGATCCGAGGGGGCGGTGTTCGACCATCGGCTAGCGAGCTGCCATCAGTACTGGACCTTGCGCTCGACGAAGCGGAACTGGGCGACCGTAAGGAGGATGACGATCACCATCAGTACCACCGACTGCGCCGCCGAACCGCCCAGGTCGAGCGCCTGAACGCCGTCCTGGTAGACCTTGAAGACCAGAATCGCGGTCGCCTGCACCGGACCGCCGCTGGTCGCGGCGTCGACGATCGCGAACGTATCAAAAAATGCGTAGACGATATTGACGACCAGCAGGAAAAAGGTCGTCGGCGACAGCATCGGGAAGACGATCGTCCAGAAACGGCGGGCCGGACCCGCGCCGTCGATCGCGGCCGCCTCGATCAGCGATTTCGGAACCGACTGCAGGCCGGCCAGGAAGAACAGGAAGTTGTAGCTGATCTGCTTCCACACGGCGGTGATCACGATCAGAATCAGCGCCTGGCGCGGGTTGAGCAGGTAATTCCAGTCGTAGCCCAGCGCGCGCAACAGGTGGGTCAGGACGCCCAAGGTAGGGTTGAGCAGGAACACCCACAGCACGGCGGCGACCGCCGCCGCGACCGCGTAGGGCCAGATCAGCAGCGTCTTGTACACCTTCGCGCCGCGAACCACGCGATCGGCGAACACCGCGAGCAGCAGCGCTACTGCAAGCCCGATGACGGTGACCAGGATGGAGAATACCGCCGTGATCTGGAACGACGCCAGGTAACGCGGGTCGTTGAACAGGTCGCGGAAATTGTCGAACCAGACGAACTGCGTGCGGGCGGCGAAGGCGTCCTGGATCAGCAGCGACCAGTACATCGCCTGGCTCGCCGGCCAGAAGAAAAAGACCAGCGTGATGACGAGTTGCGGTGCGACGAGCGCGTACGGCAGCCACGGCGACCTGAAGACGACGCGCTTTTCCATCCGATCCTCGTCGGGGCATCCCCGCCGCGAAAGCGCGGCGGGGCTTCAACGGACGGCCGGTGAAGCCCGTCCGTGCCGATGCTAGTTGCTGTTCGCCTTTTCGAATCGCACGAGCTGCTCGTTGCCGCGCTTGACTGCCTCGTCCAGCGCCTGCTTGGCGTTTTTCTGGCCGCTCCAGACGCTTTCGAGCTCCTCGTCGATGATGTTGCGGATCTGAACGAAGTTGCCCAGCCGCAGACCCTTGGAGTTGGCGGTCGGCGGCTTGTTGGTCAGCTCCTTGATCGCGATGTCGAATCCCGGGCGCTCGGTGTAAAGACCGTTCTTCTTGGCCAGGTCGTACGCGGCCAGGGTGATCGGCACATAGCCGGTGTCGGCATGCCACTTTTCCTGCACTGCGGGCGACGACAGGTAGGTGAAGAACTTGGCGATGCCCTTGTACATTTCCTTGTCCTTCTGATTCAGCACCCACAGCGTCGCGCCGCCGATGATCGTGTTCTGCGGCGCGCCCTTGACGTCGGCATAGTACGGCAGCGTCGCGCTGCGCCAGGCGAACTTGGCGTTGGCCTTGATGTTGGCGTACGAGCCCGGACGATGTCGTGATCATTCCGCACTCGCCGCTGGTGAACGCCGCCAGCGGCTCGTCCTTGCGTCCCTTGTAGGTGAACTCGCCCTTCTTCGCCCAGTCGGCGAGATTCTGGATGTGCTTGACCTGCACCGGGCCGTTGAACTCGAGCCGCGTACCCAGGCCGCCCAAGCCGTTCTGCAGCGTCGCGAACGGAACGTTGTGCCAGGCGCTGAAGCTTTCGAGCTGCACCCACGACTGCCAGCCGGTGGTGAAGCCGCACGCGGCGCCCGATGCCTTGAGCTTCGCGGCGGCCTGCTCGACTTCGGGCCAGGTCTTCGGCGGATTGGCAGGATCGAGGCCGGCCTTCTTGAACGCATCGTCGTTGACGTAAAGCACCTGCGTCGAGCTGTTGAACGGCATCGAGATCAGGTGGCCGGAAGTGTCCGAGTAGTACGACGAAACCGCGCCGAGAAAGCCTTTGGGATCGAACGGCTCCTTCTGCTCGGCCATCAGCTGGTAGACCGGCTTGACCGCGCCTTTGGCGGCCATCATCGTCGCCGTGCCGACTTCGAACACCTGGACGATCTGCGGCGGGTTGCCGGCACGATACGCGGCGATCGCCGCGGTCATCGATTCGTCGTACTGGCCCTTGTAGATCGGCGTGACCTTGAACTCCGTTTGCGAGGCATTGAACTTGGTGGCGATCTCGCCGACGATGTCATTGAGTTTGCCGGTCATCGAATGCCACCACTGGATTTCGGTGACCGCTTGCGCCTGGGTCGCCAGCGCAAAAAGCGCGGCCGCGACGACGGCGCGTACCAACTTCGAATTACCGCTATTCATTTTCGTTTCCTCCGGGGGCGAGATCCTGATCCTGGACCAGCGCCGGGTATTCTAGTGTAAATGGCGTTGTGCGTCAGTTTTACGGGGGACGTGCCCCGGCCTGCTAGCGCAGGGCCATCGGTGCCGCATCGGACCAGCCGCCGCCCAGCGCTTTCATCAGATCGACCGACGCCGACAGCAGCGCCTGGCGGTTGCGGATCAATGCGAGCTGCGAGGTGTTCAGCGTGCGCTGCGCATCGAGCACGTTGAGATAGGCCGAATACCCGGACTCGTAGCGCTCGGTGGACAAGTGCAGCGCGTCGCGCGCCGCATCGACGCTGGCCTGCAGATCGATCTCCGCGGCCGCCGTCTGGCTTACGTTCACCAGGGCGTCCGAAACCTCGCGAAACCCCGTCTGAATCGATTTCTGATAACCGACCAGCGCCTGCTTCTGCCGTGCGGTCGTGGCGTCGACTTCGGCGCTCAGGCGCCCCGCCGTGAAGATCGGCTGCGCCAGTGCAAATCCGATCGACCAGATGCCGGCGCTGCTTCGCGCGAGCGAGCTCAAGGCAGCGCTTTCGGTGCCGATGTCTCCGGTCAAGGCGATCCTGGGCAGGAGCGCCGCCTTGGCGACGCCGATCTGCGCGTTGGCCGCGACCAGGTTTTCCTCCGCCAGCCGGATATCCGGGCGCCGCTCGAGGAGCGTCGACGGCAGGTCGGCAGGCGGCATCGGCGGGACCGGCAGCTGGGCGAGATCGCCGGGGACCAGCTTGAGATCGAGCCTCCCGGTCAGTGTGCCGAGCAGATGTTCGGCCAGCGCGCGCTGGCGCACGAGGTCCTTCAACTGCGCCGCCGCATCCGAGCGCGCGCCGAGCGCCTGCGCGAGATCGAGACCCGAGGCGAGCCCGCCGTCGACGCGACGGCGAACGACGTTGAGGTACTCCTCGCGGGTCGTCAGCGTCTCGCGCGTCGCCGTGACCTGCGCGTCGAGCGAGCGCAGCAGGAAATAGGTCTGTGTCGTCAGCCCCGACAGGGACAGCGTGACGACGTCCTTCGCATAGTGCGTCGCCAGGACTTGCGCACGCGCGCTTTCGAGCAGTCGGCGCAGCCTTCCCCAGAAATCGATTTCGAACGATGTCGACAACGCGATGCGCAGATCGTTGCCGACCCGCAGCGACTGCGGCGACGCGACGGCCCCGCTCGAGCGGGTGCGCGCGGCCGCAGCGCCGAGATCGATTTCGGGAAACAGCGCCGCGTTGGCTTCGCGCAGATCGGCGTCGAACTCCTCGATCTTCGCCACCGCGGCGGCCACGTCCAGATTTTCTGACAGCGCCGTCGTGACCAGGTCGTCGAGGATGCGGTCGTCGTACAGCGTCCACCAGTCGGCGCGCAGCTTCGTCGTCGCGGTCGCCGGGGTCCCAGCGCCGGCCGTCGGAACGTCGGCGTAAGTCGCCGGCAGCGGCGTCTGCGGCCGTTGGTAGTTCGGTCCCACCATGCAGCCGGAAAGCACGAGAGCAAGCGCCATCACCGCGCGGCGATGCATCATGCGGCCCTCTCCTCGACTCCCTGCGGCGCGCCGGCGGGCTTGTCGCGGCGTCGTCGCGTGAGCAGCACAAAAAACAGCGGAATGAACAGCGTGGCGACAAAGGTCGCGGCGAGCATCCCGCCGAACACCCCCGTGCCCATCGAGCGCCGCGCCGCTGCACCGGCGCCCGTCGCGAGCACCAGCGGCAACACGCCAAGCACGAACGCCAGCGATGTCATCACGATCGGCCGGAAGCGCAAGCGCGCCGCCTCGAGCGCGGCGTCGACCGGCGACAGGCCTTTCTTCCTTTCCTGCGCGGCGAATTCGACGATCAGGATGGCGTTCTTCGCGGCGAGGCCAATCAGGACCAGCAATCCGATCTGGAAGTAGACGTCGTTGGTGAAGTTGCGCAGAAAGACCGCCGTCAGCGCGCCGAGCAACGCGAACGGCACCGCGAGCAGCACCGCGACCGGCAGCGACCATCGCTCGTAATTCGCCGACAGGATCAGGAACACCATGATGATCGCGAACGTGAATGCGAGTATCGACTGGGTGCCGATCCGCTTTTCCTGGAAGGCCTGGCCGGACCAGGCGATCGTGTAGCCGGACGGGAGCGAATTCGCGACATCCTCGACCGCGGCGATCGCCTGCCCCGAGCTCACGCCCGCGGCGCTGTTACCGAGCACCTTGGCGGCGAGAAAGCCGTTGAAGCGATCGAGCTGCTCGGGACCGATGGCGTTTTTCACGCTGATCAAGGCCTTCACCGGAATCATATCGCCGCGCGCGGAGCGGACATAGACGTTGCCCAGGTCTTCCGGCTTCGAGCGATACGCACCTTCCGCCTGCAGCTGCACGCGATAGGTGTGGCCGAACTTGTTGAAGTCGTTGACGTAGAGCACGCCCATCGTCGATTGCAGCGTATCGAAGACGTCCTTCAAGGACACGCCGAGCGCCGCGGCTTTTTCGCGGTCGACGTCGACAAAGAGTTGCGGCGACGTCGGGCGATAGAAGGCGGCGATGCCGGTCAGCTCCTGACGCTTGCGTAGCTCGCCGAGGAACTGCTGCAGATTCTGGTACAGCTTCTGCGGATCGGCGTCGGCGCGGTCCTGCAGGTAGACCTCGAACCCGCCGGCGCTGCCCAGGCCGCGAATGGCTGCGGGATTGAACGCCAGCAGCGTGCCCTTCGAAAGCTTGCCGCCTTCGGCGATCACGTACTTCGTCAGGTCCTCGGCACTCGTCTTGCGCTCGTCCCAGGGCTTGAGCGGAATGAACATCGTCGCCGCGTTGGTCTTGTTGGCGCCGGCGATGACATCGAACCCGGCGACCACGAATACATGCTCGACCGCTGGATGGCCGAGCAGGACTTTTTGTATCTCGGTGCCTGCCTCCTGCGTGCGTTGCAGCGTCGCACCATCGGGCAATGTCAGCGAGCCCAGGATATAGCCCTGATCCTCCGGTGGCACGAAGCCGCCGGGAACGGTCCTGAACAGCAGCGCGTCTGCACCGAGGACGCCGACGAACAGCAGCACCGCGATCACCGCGTGACGCACGGTGAGGCGCACGCCGCCGAGATAGGTTCGCGTGAGCCAGGCGAAACCGCGGTTGAACGGGCGGAACAGGCGGTTTTCGACGTGCTGGCGCTTGAGCAGCAACGCGCACAGCGCCGGGGTCAGGGTCAACGCAATCAGCCCCGAGATCGTGACGGCGGTCGCCACCGTCACGGCGAATTGCTGATAGAGCTTGCCGGCAAGGCCGCCTAAGAATGCGACCGGCACGAACACCGACACCAGCACCAGCTCGATCGCAATGATCGCGCCGCTCACTTCCTTCATCGACTCGATCGCCGCGTCCTTGGGCGAGAGATGCCTTTCGGCCATCAGCCGCTCGACGTTCTCCAGCACGACGATGGCGTCGTCGACGACGATCCCCGTCGCGAGCACGATCGCGAACAAGGTCAGCGTGTTCAGCGTGAAGCCGAAAAGCATCAGTCCGCCGAACGCGCCGATCAGCGACACCGGCACCGCGATGATCGGGATCAGCGTTGCGCGCCAGCTCTGCAGGAACACGAACACGACCAGCAGCACCAGGGTCGCCGCTTCCGACAAGGTGATGATCACCTCGTGAATCGACGAGCGCACGAAGCGGGTCGTGTCGAACGGAATGACCTGCGTGACACCCTGCGGGAAACTCGTCGAAAGCCGGTCGATGCCGGCACGCACCGCATCGGCGACCTTGAGGGCGTTGCCGCCCGATTGCAGAAACACCGCGATGCCTACCGTCGGCTTGCGGTCGAGGTTGGTGAACGCGTCGTAGCTCACCGCGCCGAGCTCGATGCGTGCGACGTCGTGAACCCGCAGCGCCCCGCCGGGTCCGGTCGAGCGCAGAAGAATATTGCCGAAGTCTTCCGGTTCGACGAGCCGCCCGCGAGCGGTCACCGTGTACACCAGCGACTGTCCCGGCGGCGCCGGCTCGGCGCCGATTTTTCCGGCCGCATACTGGTTGTTCTGCGCAGCGATCGCCTGCGCCACGTCGGTTGTGGTGACGCCGAGCTGCGACATTTTCGCCGGATTCAGCCACACCCGCATCGAATAGTCGCGCGCCCCGAAAATGGTCGCGTCGGCCACGCCCGGGATGCGCTTCAGCTCGTCGAGCAGATTGATCGTCGCGTAGTTGGACAGATAGAGCGTGTCGTAGCGGGGATCGTTCGAGCCCAGCGCGATCACCAGCAGGATGTCGGTCGAGCGCTTTTGCGCGACGACGCCGGTCTGCCGCACGACGTCGGGCAGGCGCGGCAGCGCGATCGCCACCCGATTGTTGACGTCGATCACCGCCTTGTCCGCGTTCGAGCCGACATCGAACGTGCAGGCGATCGTCAGTGTCCCGTTGGTCGCCGCCGTCGAGCTGAAGTAGATCAGGTTCTCGACGCCCGAAAGCTGCTCCTCGATCGGTGCGGCCACCGTCAGCGCCAGCGTCTGGGCGCTGGCGCCCGGATAGTTGGCGGTGATGACGACGGTCGGGGGCGCGATTTCCGGGTATTGCGCGACCGGCAAAACCTGCGATGCGATCAGGCCTGCGAGGGTGATGATGATCGCGATGACGCCGGCGAAAATCGGCCGGTTGATGAAGAACTGCGAAAACAAGGTCGCGTCGCCTATTTGTTGCCGGATGCGGCGGGCGCAGCCGGCGCCGTCGCCGGGGGCGCAGCCGCCGGGGCCTCGGTCACCGGAGCACCCGGCTGCACCTTGAGCAAGTTATCGAGCACGACCTTGTCGCCGGCATTCAGGCCGGACAGAATCGTCCAGTCCTTGCCGATCCAGTCTCCGGTCGTCACCGGCCGCGACTGCGCTTTGCCGGCGGCGTCGACGGTAAAGACGAGATTGCCTTTCTCGGTTTGCACGACGGCAGCCTGCGGCACGAGAAATACCTTGTCGCGCTCGCCGGCCGTGATGCGGACAGTGACGAATTGCCCCGGCAGCAGCAGTTGACGCGGATTGTCGAATTCGGCACGCAATTGCTGCGTGCCGAGGCGTGTATCGATCGCGGTCGCGGCAAAGTTGAGGCGGCCCTTGAGCGGATACGTCGACCCGTCCGGCAGCAATAGCTCCATGCCGACCGGCGTCGTCCGGTTCAGGCGTCCTTCGGGGAGCTTGGCCAGATCCGTCTGGGCGAGGCTGAAGCGCACCCACACGGGCGTCACCTGGTTGATCGTCGTAAGCAGGCTGCCGTTGGCGTCGGTGGTTATCAGCGTTCCGATCGAATGCTCCGCGCGCCCGCTGATGCCGCCCAGCGGGGCCGTCACGTGCGTATACGAAAGGTTCAGCTCCGCCTGCCGGATCGACGCATTGGCTTGCTGGATTGCCGCCTCGGCGAGCTGCCGCGAGGACGTTGCATCGTCGTATTCCTTGCGACTCACCGCGCGATCTTCGACCAGCGGCTTCAGTCGCGCCTCTTCGCGCCGCGCCTGGTCGACCTGCGCGGTCGCCTGTGCGAGCTGCGCACGCGCCTGCGCCAGCGCGATCTCGTACGGCGCGCGATCGATCTCGAACAGCGGCGCGCCCTCTTTCACCGCATCGCCTTCGTTGTAGAACTGCTTTTGCAGAATGCCCGAGACCCGCGCGCGCACCTCGACCTGCTTCGAGCCTTCGACCTGTCCGACGACGTCGAATCGAATCGGGACCTTTCGCGGCTCGACCGTAAGCATGTGCACCGGAATGGGCACCGGTCCAGCCGCGGGAGCGGCTGGCGCCGCGTCGCGGCCGCAGGCAACGAGCAGCCCCGCAGCGATCAGCGCTGCGGACCACGGCACGACGTACCAGCACAACAGGCGCAAAAAGGGCATCGCTGCGTTCCCGAACGACGGCATGACAGGGATCGAAAAAGACAGGCGCGCATATCCGGTTCAAGCGCGCGAGCGCACGATTATATACAATCGCCGACAGCACCTGACTTGAGGATCGCCCCGATGTTCGTTCGCGCCGTTGCCGCCATGCTGGCGGGCGTTATGTTGTCGTTGTCACCACCGTTGCTGGCCGCGGAGCAACCCTACCCGTCCAGGCCGATCCGCCTGGTCGTGCCTTTTCCCGCGGGAGGTCCGCTCGACGCGATCGCGCGCGCGATCGGACAGAAACTCTCGCTCGCCTGGGGGCAGCCGGTCGTCATCGACAACCGTCCCGGCGCTGGCGGCAACATCGGCGCAGATCTGGTCGCGAAAAGCGCGCCCGATGGCTACACGATTCTCGAAGGCGCGTTGTCGACGCATGCGGTCAACGTGAGCCTGTACAGCAAGATGCCGTATGACCCGATCAAGGATTTCGCGCCGATCACCTTGGTCGCGGTCACGCCGAACGTGCTGGTGCTCAACCCTTCGGTGCCGGCCAATTCGGTCGCGGAGCTGATCAGTTACGCCCGGGCCAATCCGGGCAAGCTCGCGTTCGGCTCAGGCGGCAACGGCAGCGCCGGCCATCTTGCCGGCGAACTGTTCAAGACCGAGGCCAAGGTCGACATGGTGCATGTGCCGTACAAGGGCGCGGCGCCAGCGATGCAGGACCTGCTCGGTGGGCAGATCCAGCTGATGTTCGACAACCTGGCGAGCTCGATGCAGCAGGTGCGCGCGGGCAAGTTGAAGGCGATCGCGGTGACGACGGCCAGACGCTCGCCGCTGGCCCCGGATCTGCCGACGCTCGCCGAAACCGGCCTGCCCGGCTTCGACATCTATACGTGGTGGGGCTTCCTGGCGCCGGCGGGCACGCCGAAGGAGATCATCGCCAAGTGGAACGCGGAGGTGACCCGCATCCTGAACACCCCGGAAATGCAGGCCTACTTCGCACAGCAGGGTGCCGAGCCCTCGCCGACCTCGCCCGAGCAGTTCATGGCGCTGATCCGGAGCGAGATCCCGAAATACGCCAAGATCATCAAGGCGTCGGGCGCGAAGGTCGACTGAAGCGGTGTCCTAGCGCAGCCACGCGACCCACGCGACGACGAGCCATGCCGCGATGAACGCGACACCGCCCAGCGGGGCGATCGCGCCCAGCCAGCGTGCGCCGGTCAGCGCGAGCAGGTAAAGGCTGCCGCAAAACAGGATAAGCCCGGCGAGCAGGAGCCACGCCGCCCAGTTCAGCAGCGGCGCGTCCCATTGCACCATCAGCAGCGCGAGCGCGAACAGGCCCAGCGCATGCCAGAAATGGTACTGCACGGCCGTCTGGTAGACGGACAGCATGTCCGGCGCCAGCCGCGACTTCAGCGCATGCGCGCCGAACGCCCCCAACGCGACAGCGGCGGCAAGTGCGAACGAGGCAACGAGAAGACAGATCTTGCCGTTCATCGCGGCTCCGGCGCGGCTGCTATGCGCAATTCGTCTACAATGATGAGCTGGCGCTCATACGAGGCGCGGCACGCCTTTTGCCAAGGATAGCACCATGACGATTCAACGCCATCACGTCGGCAAGCGGCTCTCCGGCATGGTCGTGCACAGCGGCACGATCTATCTCGCCGGCCAGGTCGCCGACGATCTGAATGCGGACATCGCCACGCAGGCGCGGCAGGTACTCGCGCGCATCGACGGCCTGCTGGCCGAAGCCGGCAGCGGGAAGGACCGCATGCTGTCGGCGACGATCTATCTGCCCGACATGGCCGATTTCGCGGCAATGAACGCGGTGTGGGAAGCGTGGATCGTGCCGGGACAGGCGCCGGCGCGCGCGACCGTGCAGGCGAAGCTCGCCGCGACAGGCTACAAGATCGAGATCCAGGTGATCGCGGCAATAGGATGAAGCCGATGGCCGTCCCTTCGACGTCGACCGCTTCGCTTGCCACCGACACGCGTGCCGCGCCCGGCGCTGCCGCGCCCCTGCCGGTCACGCGCGCGATGTTCGATGAGCTGATCGTGCCCTGCTACGCGCCGGCAGCGTTCATTCCGGTGCGCGGTGAGGGCTCGCGCGTCTGGGATCAGCAGGGGCGCATGTACATCGATTTCGCCAGCGGCGTGGCCGTCACCGCGCTGGGTCATTGCCATCCGGCGATGGTGCGCGCGCTGACCGAGCAGGCGCGCACGATATGGCATGTGTCGAACTGGATGACCAACGAGCCGGCGTTGCGGCTGGCGAAAAAACTGATCGATGCGACTTTCGCCGAGCGCGTCTTTTTCTGTAACTCCGGCGCGGAAGCGAACGAGGCGGCGCTGAAGCTTGCGCGGCGTTACGCGCACGATCACTTCGGGCCGGAGAAGTTTCGCGTGGTCTCGACGCTCAACGCGTTTCACGGCCGGACGCTGTTCACGGTGACCGCGGGCGGCCAGGCGAAGTACGCGACCGGCTTCGGCCCGGCGCCGACCGGATTCACCCACATACGCTACAACGACGTCGCAGGGCTGGAAGCGGCGTTCGCCGAAGAAGGAGGCGACGACATCTGCGCGGTGATCCTGGAGCCGATGCAGGGCGAAGGCGGGATGACCCCCGGCACGCCGGAATTCCTGGGCGCGGCGCGGCGCCTGTGCGACGAGCACGACGCGCTGTTGATCCTGGACGAAATCCAGAGCGGCATGGGCCGCACCGGCGCGCTGTTCTCGTACATGCAGAAGGGCATCGTCCCCGACATCCTGACCAGCGCCAAGGGCCTCGGCGGCGGCTTTCCGATCGGGGCGATGCTGACCACCGCCGAAATCGCGAGCTCGTTTTCGGTCGGCGTGCACGGCTCGACCTACGGCGGGAATCCTCTGGCGTGCGCGGTAGCCGGCGCGGTGTTCGACATCGTCAATACGGTCGAGGTGCTCGACGGCGTCAAGGCGCGGCACGCGCTCTTCGTCGAGGGACTGCGGACGATCAACGGCCGACGCGAGGTTTTCGCCGACATCCGCGGCGAGGGTGTGTGGATCGGCTGCGAGCTCCTGCCGCGCTGGCACGGCAAGGCCGCCGACGTGATGCGCGCCGCGAGCGACGCCGGATTGATCGTGCTGATGGCCGGGCCCGACGTCGTCCGCATCGCGCCGTCGCTGGTGATCAGTCTCGACGAAATCCTCGAGGGGCTGGCGCGGCTCGAAACGGCGCTGGGCAGGTCGCTCTAGCTGAACGGCGGCGTTTCCGGACCGCGGCGCCCGGTGACGCGAACGCTCCTCTGCGCCGTGCGCTGACGTCAAGACGATGTTCACTGTCCGCCCGATCGAGCAAGCCGATCTGACCGCGCTGTTCGCGCTGTCGGAGAAAAGCGGTGCCGGACTCACTACGTTGCCAGCCAACGCCGAGCGTCTGGGCTCGCGCATCGAGCGCTCGCTCGCGTCGTTCGCCGGCCGTGCCGGCAACGCCGAAGCCTGCTATGTGTTCGTGCTGATCGACGGGGCAACGCAAGCCGTGGTCGGCATCAGCGCGATCGAGGCGGCGGTCGGGCTCGCCGAGCCCTGGTACAACTACCATGTCGGCACGCAGGTCCATGCCTCGCGCGAGCTGGGCGTCTACACCAGCGCACCGACGTTGTTCCTGAGCAACGACCACACGGGCAACAGCGAGCTGTGCTCGCTGTTCCTGGACGCGCGCTACCGGCATGGCAAGAACGGCCCGCTGCTGGCCAAGGCGCGACTGTTGTTCATCGCCGAGTTCGCCGATCGCTTCGCCCCGAAGGTCATCGCCGAAATGCGCGGCCGCCTCGACGCCGACGGCAAGAGCCCGTTCTGGGAAGGCCTGGGCCGCCATTTTTTCACGATCGAGTACTCGCGCGCCGACTACCTGACCGGCATCGGTCAGAAAGCGTTCGTCGCCGAGCTGATGCCGCGCCATCCGGTCTACACGACCTTGCTGCCGGCGGAAGCGCGCGCGGTGATCGGCGAAGTGCATACTGATACGCTGCCGGCGCGGGCAATGCTCGAGTCGGAAGGATTCCGCTACGAAGGCTATGTCGACATCTTCGACGCGGGACCGACGCTCGAGTGCTTTCGCGACGATATCCACGCCGTGCGGCAGTCGCAGATTCTGCCGGTGAGTATCGGCGAG
This sequence comes from uncultured beta proteobacterium, assembly GCA_963828665.1. GTDB lineage: Bacteria > Pseudomonadota > Gammaproteobacteria > Burkholderiales > Casimicrobiaceae > PALSA-1003. The sequence goes on along the minus strand of CAWHFL010000012.1, from coordinate 271,511 downwards.
GAGGATCCGGTTCCCGACAGCTTGAGCGAGGACGTCCTGTGGCTGGTCGCGAGCCGGGATTTCGCCGCGTTCCGCGCGATCCTCTGCCCGGCGCCGGCGCGCATCGCGCAATTTCCACTGCTGCCGCATGCGGCCGAAGCGCTGGGTGTGCAGGACGGCGGCTCGGTGCGCGCAGTTCCCCTCTCGCCGCGTGATCGCTAGAAACGGGTTGCGGCCGCCGATGCCGAATTGCGAACCCGCCGTCGTCGAAGCCAATTTCGACGGCCTCCCCGGCCCGACGCACAACTACAGCGGACTCGCGACCGGAAATCTCGCGTCGGAGCGCAACCGCGCCTCGGTCGCCAATCCGCGCCTCGCGGCACTGCAGGGCCTGGCCAAGATGAAGGCACTCGCCGATCGCGGTTACGCACAGGCGGTGCTGCCGCCGCACGAGCGACCCGACGTTTTCGCACTGCGCGCGCTCGGATTCCGCGGCGATGATGCGTCGGCCATCGCGAGCGCCGCTCGGGACAATCCGCCGCTGCTCGCTGCCTGTTCGTCCGCCGCCGCGATGTGGGCCGCCAACGCGGCAACCGTGAGCCCGTCGGCGGACACCGCCGACCACCGCGTGCATTTCACCCCGGCGAATCTGGTGTCGCATTTCCACCGCGCGCTGGAGGCGCCGACGACGACGCGCGTGCTGCGCGCAATCTTCGCCGACGAGCGCCATTTTGCCGTGCACGAGCCGCTGCCGGCGAGCGCTCAATTCGGCGACGAAGGTGCCGCCAATCACACCCGATTGGCGTCCGAGCCCGAGGCACCCGGGGTCGAGCTCTTCGTCTACGGGCGCGTCGGCTTCGACACGGCGACGGCGGCTTCGCCGTTGCGCTTTCCGGCGCGGCAGACGCGCGAAGCCTCGGAGGCGGTCGCGCGGCGCCACGGCCTCGACGCTGCGCGCACGCTATTCGCACAGCAGAGCCCGGCCGCGATCGACGCCGGCGTGTTCCATAACGACGTGATCGCCGTCGGTCACGATGCGGTGCTGTTCTGTCACCAGCGCGCCTTCGTCGATCAGGAGGCGGTGCTGGCCAGGCTTTCGGCAGCCGTCGGCGAGGCATTCGCGCCGATCGTCGTGCGCGACGCCGACGTGAGCGTCGAGCGCGCGGTGGCGAGCTATTTATTCAACAGCCAGCTCCTCACACGCGCCGGCGGGGGCATGTTGCTGGTCGCGCCGGCCGAATGCACCGAGGATCCGGCCGTCGGTGCGTATCTGGCGCGGCTGGCCGGATCGGGCGGGCCGATTCGGGAGGTCCTGACGTTCGATCTGCGCCAGAGCATGAGAAACGGCGGCGGCCCGGCGTGCCTGCGCCTGCGCGTCGCGCTCACCACCGCCGAACGCGAAGCGATCAGGGCCAACGTGTGGCTGGATGATGCGCTGCACGCGGCGCTGGTCGCATGGGTCGAGAAATATTATCGCGACCGGCTTTCACCCGCGGATCTCGCCGACCCGGCGCTGCTGTTCGAAGGACGCCGTGCGCTCGACGAATTGTCCGCGCTGCTGCGCCTGGGCAGCATCTATCCGTTCCAGCGCAGCGGTTAAAGACCGCGTCGAGCGCAACAAGCCCGCGCCGTCAGCCCACGTTCGCGGCGAGGCGGAACAGCAGCGGAACTTCGAGCGTCTTGGCATGCGAAACGCCATGCGCCCACAGCCCGTCCTCGCCCCAGCAGTCGCCATGATCGGCGCAAACAATCACCGTGCCGTCGACAAAACGCTCGAGCAGCGGCACCAGCGCCGCATCACAATATTCGATGCATGCGATTTGCCGCCGCCTCGCCTCGGCGGCGTCATTGTTGTTCGCGAACGGCACGCTCGGGTTGTAACCTCCATCCCACGGGGCGCCGTCGTGCCAGTACGGGACATGCGTCTCGGCCAGATTGAGAAAGACGAATGCCGGCGCGTCGGGCTTGACCTTCAGCAGCGTGCTGTCGATCCACTTGATTTGTTTTTTCAGATTGGGTCCACCGGCAAAGCCGAAGGCGTCGAAGTCTACGCTTAATACGCGGCCAGTCGGATGCTCGGGATTGAACCAGTTCACTGCACCGCTGCCGATCGTCCGATAGCCCGAATTCTTCAGGCCATCGATGACGTTGCGTCCCTTCAGCGTCATCCAGGGCGCCACGACGCCGGGATCGCCGCCGCCATCCATCCGAAAGATCTTCCCGTACTTCGGATTGACGTACGGCTCGCGGCGCAGCGGGTCGCCGGGCGTGAATCCCATGAAAAACGCCGCGTGCGAGGCGAAGGTGAAATGCGACGGCGCCTGCGCGCGCACCAGCGGGCCGATCGCGCTCAGGTTCGGCGTCTTCGCTTCGACGAACGCGTCGTAGCGGCACGAGTCGAGCGTGACGAAGAGGATCGGCGGCGGCATGATCTTCGGGAGTGCAGGGCTTGTTGACGCGACTTGGCGGCGCATTTTACCGCAGCCGCCACACGAGGGTGCTTCGCGCCGGCTCGTGTGCCTAATCGATCAGCGCCTCGGGCAGCGTCCGGTGCCGGCGCACCGGCGACCAGAGCACGGCGGCGGCCGACAGCAAAAGCCCGAGCAGGCCGACCGTAAGCAAGGTCGACCGCAAGCCGATCTGGCTCGCCAGCGCGCCGCCGACCAGCGAACCGATCGGCGCCGAGGCGACGGTGACAAAACGCATCGTCGCCGTCATGCGGCCGAGCAGCCGGTCGGGCGTGATCGCCTGTCGCAGCGACAGATAGTTGATCGCGTACAGGATCGCGCCGAAGTCGAACACCAGCATCGCTGTCCCGAGCAGCAAGGTCGCGAGCCACGGCGGTCCGCCGATCAGGCCGTACGCCTGCCAGCCAAAAGCCGACAGGATCAGCCCATGGACGATCACCGGACCGATACCGAACCGCGCCGACAGGCGCTCGGCCGAGGCCGACGCGAGCACGCAGCCGGCGCCGCCGAATACAAAACAGATGCCGATCGCGCCTGCCGACAGGCCCAGATCGCGCGTCGCGAACAGGATCAGCACGGCAACCTGCATGTGATGCAGGAACTGCCATGTTCCGGCCAGCCAGGCGAGACCCCACAGCGTGCGGTTGCCCCAGACGAGCTTCAACCCCTCGCCGATCTCCAGCCATACGCCGCCGTTGCCGCCCTCGCGCGCGACATCGCTGCGGGCCCTGATCCGGCGCAGCATCAGGGCGGAGGCGAAAAACGTCATCGCGTCGAGCGCGATCGCGAACGGCGCGGTCAGCACGTGGATCAGCCCGCCGGCGATACCAGGACCGATCAGCGCCGCCGAAGTCTCGCCCAGCGTCACCTTGGCGTTGGCTTCGACCAGTCGCTTGCGGCCGGCCATTTGCGCCAGCAGCACCTGATAGGCGGCGCCGCCGACGACGTTCTGCATGCCGCACAGGAAGCCGACGGCGAACAGGATCTCCATCGACAGCACGCCGAACCATGCGGTGACCGGGATCGCGAGCAGCGCGATGCCCCGCCCGACGTCTGCGGCGATGATGACCGGGAGCTTGCGCACCCGGTCGAGCAGCACGCCCGCGTGCAGGCTCACCAGCGCGAACGGCAGCGTCTCGAGCGCGACCAGGATGCCCATTTGCATCGGCGTCGCGTTGAGCAGCAGTGCCGCAGTCAACGGCAGCGCCAGATTGGTGATCTGCGCGCCGAACGAGGTGACCGTCAGCGATACCCAGAGTCTCCGGAAACTCGCGGAGAGCCACAGGCCGCGGAAATTGCGGCGAAACCAGCGCTGTAATTTATCGGTATCGTTCATCGTTCGTTTTCCTCCGGCCGCGCTGGTCAAAAAGCGCGGCCGCCGGTCTATCGCCACCGGCGAGAAACGAAACGCGGGATGCAATGCCCGGATTCCGGTTCCGCCGTACCCGGCGGGACCGCCCGGGCAGCTAGGGTCGCAGCAGCGGCATCCCCGACCCGAGGCCGGAGAAATGCGCGCCGGAGGGAATCTCCCATGCGAACGCGCGCGCCGCGATTGCAATCGCGGTGACGAAGGTCGTCGGCGTTCTGGTCATGGCAGGAGTGCCCCTTGAGGTGTGATTGAAATCGATGCCAGTTTACGCGAGATCGGCGGCACGACGCAATCGCAGCGCGTGAGACTGTCGCGATTCGAACGCCCAACTGTCGTATTTGCGTAACGACACCCGTCGCCGCGCGCAGGCGTGGCCCCGGCGAAGGCCGGGGCCCAATCAGCGATGCCGGCAGGACATCGCAGCTTGGATCCCGGCCTTCGCCGGGATGACGACATCGTGGCATCGCAACTTGGATCCCGGCCTCCGCCGGGATGACGGTCAGCCGCCCGCCGCCTTCCGCTTGAGATCGATGTCGTAGTACGGCCAGGGATGCACGTAGAACGTGTTGTACTTGTAGCCTTGCAGCCACGGCTGCACGAGTATGGTTTCGCGCCGATAGACGCTCAACTGCCACGGTGCGTAGGCGGTGACGAGCTCGGACAGGCGGCGAAATATTTTCAGGCGCTCCGGACCCTCGGGCATCAGCCGCGCGCGCGCAAACAGGGCATCGAATTCCGGCAGGCGGAAGCGCGAAAGGTTCTGGTCTCCCGCGTTCGGCCCGTAGAGCAGCTCGAAGAATCCGATGCCGTCCGGCACCGAGCTCGTATTCGCCAGGGTCCACATCTGCAACTTGCCGGCGCGGCCCATCTTGTAGAGATCGGGCCATTTCTGCTTGACGAATTCGACGCGCAGGCCGACCGCGGCAAGGCTCTTTTGCCACAGCTCGTCGTACAAGCGGTCGCTGCTCGACGGCGGCGATGCCAGCGAGAGGATCAGCGGCTTGCCGTCCGGAAGGTCGCGCCAGCCGTCGCCGTCGCGGTCGACGTAACCGAACTTGTCGAGCAGGGCTTTCGCGCCCGCGACGTCATAGCCCGCATAACCCTGGAACTTCGGATCGTGGCCTTCGACATTGGGCGGCAAGGGTTGCGTCGACGGCTCGGCCTGACCCTGGCGCGCGATGCGGATGTCCTCGTTGACGTTGTAGGCCATGCTGATCGCGCGGCGCAGCGCGATCTTGTTCTTGCTGAGCCCGCCCACCACCGGGTCCTCCATGTTGAAGTAGGTGTAGACGACCGCGGGCTGGATGCCGGTGCCGACACGGATGCCGCGCTTGGCAAGCTCGGGCTTGAGCGTCTGATCCGGATTCAATACGTTCCAGATGAGCTCGTTGGGCACCTGGAGGTAATCGAGGTCGCCGCTCTGGAACGCGAGCAGCCGCGGATTCGATTCCTCCAGGATGCTGATTTCGATCCGGCCGATGATCGGAATCTTCTTGCCGCGCATTGTCGCGAGCAGCGCCTTGTCCGCCGGATCGGAGCTGTCCGGATAGCTCATGTCGCGAAAGCCCGGGTTCGCGTCGAGCGTGATGCGCTGGCCGCGACGCCATTCCTTGAGCCGATAAGGCCCGGTCCCGACTGGGTTGGCCATCGCCCAGCCACTCGCGTCGCCATAGGCTTCGACGACTTCGCGCGCAACCGCGGCAGTGTTGATCGTCGTCAGGTCCGACAGCAGCGAATATTCGGGTTGGTCGAACTTGAGCCGGATCGTGTAGCGGTCGATCGCCTGCAGACCTTCGATCGGCGTGTCGTAGTCGAACTTCGCCCCAGGCTTTCTGGCGGCCGCGATCGGCGCGGCGATGCCGGCGATCTTGCCCTCGAAAATGGCCAGTGCGGGCGAGCGCGTCCTCGGATCGAGGATGCGCTTCCACGCGTAGACGAAGTCGCCGGCGACGAGCTCGCGCTTTTTCCCCTTGAACGCCGGATCGTCGGCGAAGTAGATGCCGGGCCGGACCTTGATCGTCCAGGTCCTGCCGTCGGCGGAGATGTCCGGCAGTGCCGCCGCGACGCTGGGCACGAGCTTGTACGGGCGCGCGAGGAGATCGTAGACGTAGAGGGTGTCGAAGATCGCGCGGTTGATGTATTGCGAATACAGATCGTTTACCGCCGCCGGGTCGAATCCCGTTTCGGCGATCGGCAGCGAGACGTGCAGCACCTTGTTCGGATCGGCGGCGTGCGCGTCGAAGGTTCCGGCCAGCGCCAGCACGAGAGCAAGCCCGCGCGCGACGGCGGCGCCTACCGCGAAATCAGGTCTGGCGATCATTTGAGCGCGGCCTCGCGGCGCGTCGTGTCGATGTCGAGATATTGCCAGGGATGCTGCTGGATCGGGTTGTACTTGTATCCGAGCAGCCAGGGCTGCACCAGCACGTTCTCGTAGCGGTAGATCGTCACCGCCCATGGCACGTAGATACCGATGAGCTCGGTCATGCGCTGGATCAGCCTCTCTCGCTCGGGTCCGTCCGGCAAGGCGCGGGCACGCACGTAGAGCTTGTCGTACTCGGGAAGCTTGAAACGCATCAGGTTGGAGAATCCGGCGTTCTCGCCATAGAGCAGGCCCAGGAATGCAAAACCTTCCGCTGTCACGCTAATGTTCGCCGCCTGCCAGACCTGCAGTTGCCCGAGGCGCGCCGCCTTGAGCTGGTCCGGCCATTTCTGCTTGACGAATTCGACGCGCAAGCCGACCTCGGCGAGATTGCGCTGCAACAGCTCGTCCTGTTGGCGCGCCAGCGAGTCCGGCGGCGACGAGAAACGCAGGGTCAGCGACCGCCCGTCGGGTGCCTCGCGCAGCCCATCGCCGTCGCGATCGGTGTAGCCGAACTTGTCGAGCAGCACGCGAGCGCCCGCGGCGTCGCGTCGACCCGCCTTGTCGATTCTCGCGTCGTAGCCGCTGACGTTGGGTGGAATGAACTGTGTCGCGCGGCGGGCCTGGCCGTGCCTGATCACCCGCGCGTCCTCCTCCGCGTCATAAGCCATCGCGATCGCACGGCGCAGTGCGATCCTGCCGTTGTCATAGCCACCGACGACGGGGTCTTCCATGTTGAAGGCGAGACCGGTGATGACGGGCTGCGCGTCGCGCTCGAGGCGAATGCCTTTTTGAGCGAGTCTCTGCTTGAGCTTGTTGCCCGGGTCGAGGACATTGCTCGCAAGCTCCGGCGGCACGAGCAGGTAGTCCTGAAGGTCCTGCTCGAACGAGAGCAGGCGCGGATTGGCTTCTTCGATGACGCTGATCTCGATTCGCCCGATCATCGGCATCCGCTTGCCTGCGAGCCCTTTCGCCAGCGCGCTGTAGGCGCCGTCGCTGCTCCCCGGGTAGCGCTCTTCGCGAAAGCCGGGATTGGCTTCGAGCACGATCCGCTGGCCGCGACGCCACTCGGCCAGCCGGTACGGACCGGTGCCGACGGGATTCGCCATCGTCCATCCGTTGGTGTCACCGTAGGCTTCGACGACTTCGCGCGCGACCGCGGCGCTGCCGGCGATGGTCAGGTTGGACAGCAACTCGGCGTCGGGGAAGTTGAGCTGCAGGCGCAACGTATAACGGTCGAGGGCCCTCAAGCCTTCGATCGGAGCGTCGTAGTCAAACTTACTGGTCTGTCTTGCCTTGGCCACGAGCGCGTCTGCACCGACGAAGCGCCCTTCGAACACGTTCAACGAGTTCGAACGCATCTTAGGATCGAGTGTGCGCTTGAGCGAGTAAACGTAGTCCGCGGCGGTGAGTTCACGGCGCCGGCCCTTGAACACCGGATCGTCGGCAAAGTAAATGCCCGGCCTGAGCTTGATCGTCCACGTCATGCGATCGGCTGAAATGTCGGGCAAGGCCGCCGCGGTATTCGGAACCAGCTTGAACGGCCGCGCCAGGTAGTCGTACTTGTACAGCGCATCGAAAATGACGCGGTTGATATAGTTCGAATAGGCGTCGCCCGCGGCCTGCGGGTCGAAGCCGGTCTCGGCGACCGGGATCGCGACACGCAACACCTTGCCCGGGTCGGCGGCGTGCGCGGGCGCAAAAGCCGCCGCGGCAAGCAGCGCGAACCACGCCGCGGTGGCGCGCCAGCGCGGCCACGGCGCGAGCATGCTAAAGCAGCTTTTCGATGTCGGCAGTGATCGCCTCGGGCTCGACCTTGGGCGCATAGCGTTCGACGACCTCGCCCTTGCGGTCGACCAGGAACTTGGTGAAGTTCCACTTGATCGCCTCCGAGCCTAAGAGGCCCGGCTTGGCTGTCTTCAGGTACTCGTACAACGGCGCGGCGTTCTTGCCGTTGACGTCGATCTTGGCGAACAGCGGAAAGGTGACGCCGTAGTTGACCTCGCAGAACGACTCGATCTCCTCTTCGCCTCCGGGCTCCTGCGCGCCGAACTGGTTGCACGGAAAGCCCAGCACTTCGAGACCCCGCGCGTGCATCTTCTTGTACAGCGCTTCGAGACCCTTGTATTGCGGCGTGAAGCCGCATTGGCTCGCGGTGTTGACGATCAGCAGCACCTTGTCCTTGTACTGGGCGAGTGACTGCGGCTTGCCATGGATATCGGTGACCGAGAAATCATAGAGGCCTGCCATTGCGAGACTCCGGCGAAATGGATCGCTCGATTATGCGCTGCCGTCATCCGGCTTGCGAGCGCCCGGCTCGGCCGTCGGGCCCGGCGGCGTGCCAAAGCCGCCGCCGCCCGGAGTCCGGATCACAAACACGTCGCCCACGCCCATGTCGACTTGGCAGGTCGCGCCGAATTCCTCCTTTTCGCCGTCGCTGCGCTCGACCCAGTTCCGTCCCGGCTCGCCCGCGTGGCCGCCGGCGAGTCCGAACGGCGGGACGCGCCGGCGATTGGCGAGCATCACCGCGGTCATCGGTTCGAGGAAGCGCACGCGGCGCTCGCCGCCGTCGCCTCCGCGGTGTGCCCCGGCGCCGCCGCTGCCGACGAGAATGCGAAAAGCATCGAGCCGCACCGGAAAGCGCCATTCGAGCACCTCCGGGTCGGTCAGACGCGAGTTGGTCATATGCGTCTGCACGACGCTCGCGCCGTCGAAATCCGGCCCGGCGCCCGAGCCGCCGGCGATCGTCTCGTAGTATTGGTAGGTGTCGTTGCCGAACGTGAAATTGTTCATTGTGCCCTGCGACGCAGCGAGTACGCCGAGTGCGCCGTAGAGCGTGTCGGTGATCGCCTGCGAGGTTTCCACGTTGCCGGCGACGACGGCGGCTGGATAACGGGGCGAGAGCATCGATCCTTCCGGGATGACAATGTCGAGCGGCTTCAGGCACCCGGCGTTCATCGGAATTTCGTCGTCGACCAGCGTGCGAAACACATACAGCACCGCCGCCATGCATACCGCCGACGGCGCGTTGAAATTGGTTGGCTGTTGCGCACTGGTGCCGGTGAAATCGATCAGCGCTTTGCGCGCTGCCTTGTCGATCGAGATCGTGACGGCGATTTTTGCGCCGCTGTCCATCTCGTATTCGAAATGGCCGTCGGTCAGCACGTCGAGCACGCGGCGCACCGCCTCCTCGGCATTGTCCTGCACGTGCTTCATATACGCGCGTACGACCGGAAGCCCGAAATGCGCGACCATGCGCAGAAGCTCGTCGATGCCTTTGGCGCAGGCCGCGACCTGCGCCCGCAGATCGGCGAGGTTCTGGCCGATGTTGCGCGACGGATAGCGTCCTGAGCCCAGGATCGCGCGCATTTCGTCGTCGAGAAAGCGTCCCTGCGCGACCAGCTGCACGTTGTCGAGCAGCACCCCCTCCTCGTCGACGTGGGTCGAATCCGACGGCATCGAACCCGGCGTCGTTCCTCCGATGTCGGCGTGATGGCCGCGCGACGCGACGTAGAATTCCGGGCGAGGAGATTCCCCTGCAGGCTCGGCCCCGGGCTCATCGCCGAGAAAGACCGGGGCGATGACCGTGACGTCGGGCAGGTGCGTGCCCCCGTTGTAGGGCGCGTTGAGCACGAACACGTCGCCCGGTCGCATCGTGCCGGCGCGACGATCGATGATCGTCCTGACGCTCTCGCCCATCGAGCCCAGATGCACCGGCATGTGCGGGGCGTTGGCGATCAGATTGCCTTCGGCGTCGAACAGCGCACAGGAGAAATCCAGACGCTCCTTGATGTTGACCGAGTACGCGGTATTGGCGAGCGTCACGCCCATCTGCTCGGCGATCGCCATGAACAGGTTGTTGAACACCTCGAGCAGCACCGGGTCGGCGCTGGTTCCGATCGCATGCGCCCGCGCGATCGCCGTCGTCCGCTCGAGCACCAAGTGATCGCGCGCGGTCAGCGTCGCCTGCCAGCCGGGCTCGATCACCGTGGTCGCATTTTTCTCGGCAATGACAGCGGGCCCGGCTATCGCGTCCCCGGGCCGCAGCTTGTCGCGTGAATACACTGGCGCCTCATGCCATGCTCCGCCGGTATAGACGCGGTTGATTGTCGTGGCTTGGCATGCGCCCGCGCGCGGCGCAAACGCGGGTGGCCCCTCGTCGGTCTTCGCCGCGCTTCCGATCGCTTCGACCGCGCCGGCTTCGATGATCAGCGCCTTGCCCGGCATCAGGAACCCGTATTGCGTCCGGTAACGCCGCTCGAAGTCGGCGACCAGCGCGGCGACGTCCGGACGCCGGTCCGCGTGCGCGGCAGCCCCATCCGTCGCATCGTCGAATCCAATTTCCAGCGTCGTATCGGTGCCGTCGTATTTGAGATGCAGCGAGCGCTTGACGGCGATGGCAGCGACTGCGATGCCTTGCGCGGCAACTTCGTCGCGAGCGACTCGCGCGAGCTCGTCAAAAACCGGCTCGGCGTCGGCGAGCGCCGCCGCCGACAACGGCGCCTCGATCGCACGCTGGCGCAAGGCGCGCACGTCGGCAAGCCCCATCCCGTAGGCGGAGAGCACCCCGGCGAGCGGATGAATGAACACCCGCGTCATGCCCAGCGCGTCGGCGACGGCGCAGGCATGCTGGCCCCCGGCGCCGCCAAAGCAGCACAGCGTGTATTCGGTGACGTCGTAGCCTCGCTCGACCGAGATGTGCTTTATCGCATGCGCCATGTTGTCGACGGCGATCTCGAGGAAGCCTTCCGCGATCGCTTCCGGCGAGCGTCGATGCCCGGACCGCGCGGCGACGTCGGCAGCCAGCGCGGCGAAACGCTCGCGCACTACCGCGGCGTCCAGCGGAAGGTCGCCCCGCCGACCGAACACTCGCGGAAACAGCGCGGGGTCGATCTTGCCCACCATGACGTTGCAATCGGTGACCGTCAGCGGGCCGCCGCGGCGATAGCACGCCGGCCCCGGATTGGCGCCGGCCGACTGCGGGCCGACGCGAAAGCGCGCACCGTCGAACGTGCAGATCGAGCCGCCGCCGGCGGCCACCGTATGAATGCGCATCATCGGCGCGCGCAGGCGCACGCCGGCGACTTCGGTGACGAACGCGCGCTCGTATTCGCCTGCGTAATGCGTGACGTCGGTCGACGTGCCGCCCATATCGAAGCCGATGATCCGGTCGAACCCGGCCTGCCGCGAGACCTGCACTGCGCCGACAATGCCCCCCGCGGGCCCGGACAGGATCGCGTCCTTGCCCTGGAAACGGTGCGCGTCGGTCAGCCCGCCGCTCGACTGCATGAACTGCAGCCGCGGTCCCGACGCAGTCTCGAGCCGCGCCGGCCCGAGCAGATCGCGCTCGACCTCGCCGACGTAGCGGCGCAGGATCGGCGACAGATAGGCGTCGACGACCGTCGTGTCGCCGCGCGAGACCAGCTTCATCAGCGGACTCACTTCGTGGCTCGCCGACACCTGCGTGTAGCCGATCGCCCGCGCCAGGGCGGCGAGGCGCTGCTCGTGCTCGGGATAGCGGTAGGCGTGCATCAGCACGATGGCGCAGGCACGCATGCCGTCGGCGTAGGCGGCGCGCAGCGCGACTTCCGCCGCGGCGAGATCGAGCTCGCGCACGATCTCGCCGTGCGCGCCGATGCGCTCGTCGATCTCGATCGCACGCTCGTAGAGCATCGTCGGCAGCACGATGCGGCGCACGAACAGCTTCGGCCGGTTCTGGTAGGCGATGCGCAGCGCGTCGCCGAAGCCGCGGGTGATCGCCAGTACCGTGCGTTCGCCGCGCCGCTCGAGCAGCGCATTGGTCGCGACCGTGGTGCCCATTTTCACGGCGTCTATGGCGTCGATGGGGATCGGCGCATCGGGCGCGAGCGCGAGCATCTCGCGTATGCCGGCGATCGCGGCGTCGCGGTAGCGCTCCGGGCTCTCCGACAGGAGCTTGTGCGTCGCGAGCGTGCCGTCCGGTCGCCGCGCAACGATGTCGGTGAACGTGCCGCCGCGGTCGATCCAGAATTGCCAACGTGCCTGCAGGGATTCGGTCATCGGGAAGGGGATCGCTCGGCCGCGCCGGTCGCGACCGGCTCGCGCGCGGCGCCCATTATATCGGCGCCTCGCCTGCCGCTAAGCGGTTTCGCGCCACCGCCCGATATGATACAAATGGACCGAGTCGGCAGGCCGCAATCGCGCTCCCGCGCGTGCGTTCGCTCGCCGCCGTCCCCCGATGCCGGAGATTCCCGATGAAAACAATTCAGACCTTCACCGCAGCGATTGGCCTGTCGGTCGCGCTGGGCGCGACGGCGCAGACCAAGTGGGACATGCCGACCGCCTACCCGGCCTCCAACTTTCATACCGAGAACATCGCGCAGTTCGTCGCCGACGTCGACAAGGCTACCGGCGGCAAGCTCAAGATCACCGTGCACGCGAACGCGTCGCTGTTCAAGGCGAACGAGATCAAGCGCGCCGTGCAAGGCAACCAGGCGCAGGCAGGCGAGATCCTGCTGGTGAATTTCGAAAACGAGGACCCGATGTTCGGTATCGACGGCGTTCCGTTTCTCGCCACCGGCTACGGCGACGCGATGAAACTCGCCAAGGCATCCCGAAAAGCGCTGGAGGACAGGCTCGGCAAACAGGGCATCAAGCTGCTCTACACGGTGGCGTGGCCGCCGCAGGGCATCTACACCAATCGCACGCTGAACAGCGCCGCCGACATGAAGGGGCTGAAATGGCGCGCCTATAGTCCGGCGACCTCGCGCATCGCCGAGCTGGTCGGCGCGCAACCGGTGACCGTGCAGGCCTCGGAGCTCACGCAGGCGCTTGCCACCGGTGTCGTCGACTCGTACATGTCGTCGCCGTCGACCGGCTTCGATACCAAAACCTACGAGAGCATCAAGACCTTCTACGACACGCAGGCCTGGTTGCCGAAGAACGCGGTGATCGTCAACCTGCAGGCCTTCAATGCGCTGGACAAGGCGACGCAGGATGCCGTCGTCAAGGCGGCTGCCGACGCCGAAGTGCGCGGCTGGAAGGCCTCGGAGGAAAAGAACGGCTGGTACATCGATCAGCTCAAGCAAAAGGGCATGAACATCGTCAAGCCCAGCGCGCAGCTCACCGCCGATCTGAAGAAGGTCGGCGACGAGATGCTTCAGGAGTGGCTGAAAAAGGCCGGGCCCGACGGACAGGCGGCGGTCGACGCGTTCAGGAAGATGTGACCGCTCCGCCCCCGTTCCTGCAAGCACGGGAAACCGGCGTCGAGCACCCCGGCAACGATGCGCCGTTCGCTTGACGCGCTCTACGACGCCGCCGCCTACCTGGCGGCGTTGTTTCTGATGGGCACCCTGCTGATGGTGCTGCTGGGCATCTTGAGCCGGCTCCTGGGCTTCCAGGTTCGCGGTACCGATGCCTACGCCGGGTACCTGATGGCCGGCGCCGGCTTCCTGGCGCTGGCCCACACGCTGATGCACGGCGAGCATATCCGGGTCACGCTGGTGCTGGAGCACGCCGGCGCCGCCGGCAAGCGCTGGCTCGAGCGGTGGTCGCTTGCGGTCGCGCTTGTGCTGTCGGCGGCGTTCGCGTGGTACAGCGTGCGCCTCGCCTGGCAGTCGTATCAGTTTCACGATATTTCCACCGGCAACGACGCGACACCGCTGTGGATTCCGCAGCTTTCGATGGCCGCGGGCAACCTCATTCTGACGGTCGCATTCGTCGACCTCCTGCTCGGCTCGATTTACGGCGGCCGCGCGATCATGCGGCGCGCCGACGAGCCGGCGCACGTCGAGTAGCGCGATGGACGCGCTGATCACGACTTTGCTGATCGTCGCGCTGTTTGCGTTGCTCGGCAGCGGCGTCTGGATAGGCATCGCGCTGGCCGGCGTCGCGTGGATCGGAATGGAGCTTTTTTCGGCGCGCCCGGCGGGCGACGCGATGGCGGTGACGATCTGGGGCTCGGCCTCGTCGTGGACGCTGACCGCGCTGCCGCTGTTCGTGTGGATGGGGGAGATTCTTTTCCGCACCAAGCTTTCCGAGGACATGTTCAAGGGCCTGGCCCCCTGGCTCGAGCGCGTGCCCGGCCGGCTGCTGCACACCAACATCATCGGCTGCACGATATTCGCCGCGGTCTCGGGATCGTCGGCGGCGACTTGTGCCACGATCGGCAAGATGACCTTGCCCGAGCTTGCCCGTCGCGGCTACCCCGAAAACATCACCGTCGGCACGCTCGCCGGTGCGGGCACGCTGGGCCTCCTGATTCCGCCGTCGATCATCATGATCGTCTACGGCGTCGCGGCCAATGTGTCGATCTCGCATCTGTTCATCGCCGGTGTGATCCCCGGACTGCTGCTGGCATCGCTCTTTTCCGGGTACGTCGTGATCTGGGCGTTATTGCACCCCGAACGGATCCCGGCGATTACCGAACGAACGACGATCGCGCAAAAGCTCCACGCGTCGCGCCATCTGATTCCGATCGTCCTGTTGATCGCGCTGGTGCTGGGCTCGATCTACGCCGGCATCGCGACGGCCACCGAGGCGGCCGCGTTCGGGGTCGTCGGCGCCCTGCTGATCTCCGCCGCGCAAGGCTCGCTCAACTGGACGACCCTTCGGGTGAGCACGCTGGGCGCGACGCGACTCTATTGCATGATTGCGCTGATACTTTCCGGTGCTGCTTTTCTGACGCTGGCGATGGGATACATCGGGCTGCCCCGCCACCTGGCCGAATGGATCGGCGGCCTCGGCCTCACCAAGCTAGAACTGATCGTCGCGCTGATGGTCTTCTACATCGTCCTCGGCTGCTTCCTCGATGGCATTTCGATGGTCGTGCTGACGATGGGCGTGATCCTGCCGACAGTCGAAAAGGCGGGGATCGACCTGGTGTGGTTCGGCATCTTTATCGTGCTGGTCGTCGAAATGGCGCAGATCACGCCCCCGGTCGGCTTCAACCTGTTCGTGCTGCAGGGCATGACGCAAAGGCAGATCACCTGGATCGCACGCCAGACGCTGCCGATGTTCTTCCTGATCGTCGCCGCGACCTTGCTGATCTATTTTGTTCCGCAGCTGGTAGGCTACCTGCCGCAGCAGATGAAGTTCCGCTGAGAATCGATACCCGACCATGCGCGCACTGGTGAGTCACGACTATGCGGCCAAGCTCGACGCGCCGTTTGCGGTGCTCGGCATCCGCACGTCGGGGGGTGCCGTCACCGGCATCGAGTACCTGTCGAAGGGCGAGCGCGCGCAAAAGCCCACCAACGCGCTCGCCGAGCGGGCGTGTCGCCAGCTCGAGCGCTATTTCGCCGACCCCCAGTTCCGCTTCACGCTGCCGCTCTCCCCCGCCGGCACCGCGTTCCGCCACAAGGTTTGGGATGCGCTGGCGACGATTCCGGTCGGCGAATCGCGCACTTACGGCGAGCTTGCGCGAAGCCTCCATACCGCCCCGCGCGCTGTGGGCGGGGCGTGCGGCGCCAATCCGATCGCGCTGATCATTCCCTGCCATCGCGTCGTCGCCAGTCAGGGCTCGCTCGGCGGCTTCATGGGCACGACCGACGGCGACCCGATCGCGATCAAGCGCTGGCTGCTGACGCACGAAGGCTATCGTTTCGGGCAGTAGCCGTATGCGGACCGCAGCCGAGCTGATCGACGCGTTCTGCGACCAGGTCTGGCTGCAGGACGGTCTGGCCGCATCGAGCCTCGCGAGCTACAGGCGCGACCTCGTCGCCTGGTCGGGTTGGCTCGAACGCCATCCGCACAAAGGCCTGCTGGCGGCCGAGCGCGGCGACGTCGAGGCTTTTCTCGCCGCGCAATTCCAGACCCGGGCCAAGATCGCCTCGATCAATCGGCGACTGTCGACCTTGCGCCGTTTCTATCGGCTGCATGCGGCACAGGCGACGATAAGCGCCGACCCGACTTTGCGCGTCAAGTCGCCGAAGCTGCCGCGCCACCTGCCGCGCAATCTGTCGGAGGACCAGGTCGGCGCGCTGCTAAGCGCGCCCGATCCGGAGACGGCGCTCGGCTTGCGCGACCGGGCGATGCTCGAGACGCTCTACGCGACCGGCTTGCGCGTTTCCGAACTGGTCGGACTCAAGCTGTCGCAAGTGAGCCTCGACATGGGCGTGGTGCGCGTGCTGGGCAAGGGCAACAAGGAGCGGCTGGTCCCGCTGGGCGAGGAGGCGATCGACTGGCTCAAGCGCTACTGCACGACCGCTCGCGTCGAGCTCGGTGGCGATGCCAAGGCCGACGCGGTCTTCGTCACCGCGCGCCGCGGCCCGATGACTCGCCAGGCCTTCTGGCAGCTGATCAAGCGGCACGCGGTCAAGGCCGGCATCGCCCGTACGGCGCTGTCGCCGCACACGCTGCGCCATGCGTTCGCGACGCACCTCTTAAACCACGGCGCCGATCTCCGCGTCGTGCAACTGCTGCTGGGCCACGCCGACATCACCACGACGACGATCTACACCCACGTCGCGCGCGAGCGGTTGAAGCAGCTGCACCAGCGCCATCACCCGCGCGGCTGAGCACGCTTGTCACCTGACGTTCATCGACCCGCCAACGCCTGCCCGATGTCCGCCCATGATCGAGCCTTGAGTTGGCTGCGCGCCCTGGCGCGAAGACCCGCCGGCAGCGATCCTGCCGCCGCAAGTGCCGATGCGGTTTCTTTTCGCTGCAATGTCTGCGGCGCCGCCTGTCGTGCCGCGCCCGCGTCGCTTTCGCGCGAGACACGCTCCTGCGGGGCCTGCGGCTCGACGGTGCGCACGCGTACCATCGTCCATCTGCTGACCACCGAGCTTTTCGGCCGCAGCATGGCGCTGTCCGAAGTGCCGCGCAGGACAGATCTCGTCGGCATCGGGCTTTCCGACTCGCCTGGCTACGCGATCCCGCTGGCCAAGAAACTCAGCTACACCAATACGTATTTCCATACCGAGCCGCGGCTCGACATCGCCGATGTGCGCGCTGATCGGACGGCCGAGGCCGACTTCATCATTGCCAGCGACGTCTTCGAGCACGTGGCGCCGCCGGTGGCGCGCGCGTTCGCCAACGCACGACGGCTGTTGAAGCCGCGCGGTGTGCTGATTTTTTCCGTCCCGTACTCACTGGATTCCGACACCGTCGAACACTTTCCCGATCTGTACGACTACCGACTGAGCGAAGTCGGTGGGGCGTGGCGCCTGGAGAACCGCACTTCGGATGGGCGCCTGCAAGTTTTTACCGACCTCGTCTTCCACGGCGGTCCCGGCACGACCTTGGAGATGCGGCTATTTTCCCGAGCCGCCCTGGAGCGCGAATTTCGCGCCGCCGGGTTCGATCGCATGCGGATCGCCGATGAGCCCTGTCCCGAGTACGGCATCGTCTGGCCGGAACCCTGGTCGGTGCCGATGGTCGCGTATGCTTCCTGACGGCGCTTCGCGCGGAGCGGCAATAAGCGCACGCTCGAAAACGATCGCCCGACGCGTTGTCGGTCGCGTCAGGCGAGCATTGCCACCCTTCGTTGTCGCGGTCGCCCGACGCGTTCGCAATCGCGTCCGGCGCGGGTGGTCACCGCTATTTTTCGGTCGATCGGGCAGCCAATCCGCCGGCGGCGTCTTGCCGCCCGAGCGGGCTTACGGGGAACGCATCGCCGCGGAGCGCCAGAATTTCGATGCGTGCGTGGAAGTCCACGACCTGCCGCCGATATTTCACTACTGGTCGAATCGGTATCTGCGGCCCCGCCTCGAAGCCTTCGGCATCAGCGATCCCGATGCTTTTTTTACGAAGTATGTTGCTGAATGCTATGGCCGCGGCGTCGACAGGCGGCGGTTCGTCAGCATCGGGGCCGGCAATTGCGGCACCGAGGTCCGGCTCGCACGCGCATTGATCAACGCGGGTTGCAATGATTTCGTGATCGAATGCCTCGAGTTGAACGAGCGCATGCTGGAACGCGGCAGCCAGCTGGCGCAGGCCGATGGTCTCGCCGACAAAGTCGTTCCGCTGCAAGCCGACTTCAACGAATGGCGACCGGTGGGACGCTACGACGGTATCATCGCCCACCAGTCGCTGCATCACGTGGTCGCGCTCGAGCGCCTGTTCGATGCCATCGGAGCCGCGTTGGCGCCGCATGGAAGGTTCATCGTTTCCGACATGATCGGGCGCAACGGCCACCAGCGGTGGCCGGAGGCACTCGTCATCGTGCGCGAGTTCTGGCGTGAGTTGCCGTCGGCTTACCGCTACCATCGGCAACTGAAACGACAGGAAGACGAGTTTCTCGACTGGGATTGCTCGACCGAAGGCTTTGAAGGAATTCGCGCGCAGGATATCCTGCCGCTGCTGGTCGAGCGCTTCGGCTTCGAGATGTTTCTGGGATTCGCCAACGTCATCGACCCGTTTGTCGACCGCGGATTCGGCCCGAACTTCGCGGTCGACAGATTGTGGGACAGGGAATTCATCGACCGTGTGCACGAGCGCGACGAAGCGGAGCTTGCGGCCGGACGCATCAAGCCGACGCACATGTTCGCCGTGATGTACCCCGGCGCCGGCCCGGACGGCATCGGGGCGACGGCGGCCGCGCGTGCCGCGATCCGCTGGCCGGGATAATCCGTATCAGCTCACCTTTCACATTCGCCGCCAGAACGATCGCGATTCGATGAACGAACCATTGCTGCCGGCCAACCCCGACGCGACGGCGATCCGCAGCGATTTCCTCACCGATGAAACGCGGCTGGTGGCGCGCTTGCTGCCGCTGGCGAGCTTCGACTCCGTCGCTTCGGCGCGGATCAGCGCGCGCGCCCGCGGCTGGGTCGAAGCGGTCCGCGCGCGCCAGGCCGGGAGCGCCGGCATCGAATCGTTCCTGCAGCAGTACGACCTGTCGACGCAGGAAGGCGTGCTGTTGATGTGCGTCGCCGAAGCGCTGTTGCGCATCCCCGATGCCGAGACGGCGGACCGGCTGATCCGCGACAAGCTCTCGCGCGGCGACTGGCAGAAACATGTCGGGCAGAGTCCGTCGCTGCTGGTCAACGCGTCGACCTGGGGACTGATGCTGACCGGCAGGCTGACCCAGATCGACGCCGAATCGGCCAGCGACCCGGCCAGCTGGTACGAGCGCGTCGTCGCGCGCGCCGGCGAACCGGTCGTGCGGGTCGCGATACGGCAGGCGATGCGGCTGATGGCCGAGCAGTTCGTCATGGGACGCACGATCGCCGAAGCGCTGTCGCGCAGCCATTCGGCCGGCAGCGCGCACTTCCGCCATTCGTTCGACATGCTCGGCGAATCCGCGCTGACGACCGCCGACGCGGCGCGATATCACGCCTCCTACGCCGACGCGATCACCGCGATCGGGCAGGCGCGCGAGCGCGGCGCGACCGTCTTCGCGCAGCCGAGCATTTCGGTCAAGCTCTCGGCGCTTCATCCGCGCTACGAATACCCGCAGCACCGGCGCGTGCTGGCCGAGCTCATGCCTTCACTGACCGCGCTCGCTCAGATCGCCAGGGAGCACGGCATCGGCATGACCATCGATGCCGAAGAAGCCGAGCGGCTCGAGCTCTCGCTCGAAATCTTCGCGCGGCTGCGGCGCGATCCGGCGCTCGCCGGCTGGGAGGGACTGGGGCTCGCGGTGCAGGCCTATCAGAAACGCGCGGTGGCGGTCATCGAATGGCTGATCGCACTCGGCACGGAATGCCGCTTGCGCCTTCCGGTACGCCTGGTCAAAGGTGCCTACTGGGACACCGAGATCAAGCGCGCGCAGGTACAGGGGCTCGACTCCTATCCGGTGTTCACGCGCAAGGCGCACACCGACCTGTCCTATCTCGCTTGCGCGCAGCGCATGCTCCGCAGCGCCGGCAAGGACGGCGTGCTGTTCCCGATGTTCGCCACCCACAACGCGCACAGCGCCGCGGCGATCGCCGAGCGGGCGACGCAGGCCGGAATTCCGCACGACGCGTTCGAGTTCCAGCGCCTGCACGGCATGGGCGAAGCCTTGTACGAAGAGATCGTGCCTGCCGACAAGCTCGACGTCGCCTGCCGGGTGTACGCGCCGGTGGGCAGCCATCAGGATCTGTTGCCCTACCTCGTCCGGCGGCTGCTCGAAAACGGCGCCAACACCTCCTTCGTCAACCGCATCGGCGATACCGCTGTCGCGATCGACGACATCGTCGCCGACCCGGCCGCCAAGGTACGCGCGCAGGGCGGCACGCCCAATCCCGCGCTGCCGTTGCCCGGCGAGCTGTTCGCGCCAGAACGCCGCAATTCGCGGGGCTTGAGTCTCGCCGATCAGCCGGCGATGGCGGCGCTGGACGAGGCATTCATCGCGCGACCGGAAGCGCGCGCTGCCGCGGCGCCGACGATAGCCGCACGGCAGGCAACGGGACGCCCGCGCGAGGTCGTCGATCCGTCAGACCATCGGCGCACGATCGGCGCAGTCATCGACGCCGATCTTGCGCAGGTCGACTCGGCTCTCGCGCGGGCGACCTCTGCGCAGCCGGCGTGGGATGCGGCCGGCGGCGATGCGCGCGCGGCGGTGCTCGAGCGCGCGGCGGACGGCCTCGAAAACGCGCGCGAAACATTCGTCGTGCTGCTCGCCCGCGAAGCGGGCAAGAACCGCGCCGATGCGATCGGCGAGGTGCGCGAGGCGGCCGATTTCTGCCGCTACTACGCAATGCTCGCGCGCCGGCACTTCGGGCAGCCGCAGCCGCTGCGGTCGCCGACCGGCGAATCGAACGAGCTCGCGCTGCACGGCCGCGGTGTGTTCGCGTGCATCAGCCCGTGGAATTTTCCGCTGGCGATCCACGTCGGCCAGATCGCCGCCGCGCTGGCCGCCGGCAACGCGGTGATCGCCAAGCCCGCCGAGCAGGCGCCGCTGATCGCACAGCGGGCCGCCGGGATCCTGGCCGCGGCCGGCGTTCCGGCCGGCGTCTACGCGATGCTGCCCGGCGCGGGCGAAACCGTCGGCGCGGCGCTGGTCGCCGATCCGCGCACCGCCGGCGTGGCATTCACCGGATCGACCGACGTGGCGCGCTCGATCGCGCTCGCGCTGGCGCGACGCGACGTGCTGGTGCCGCTGATCGCCGAAACCGGCGGACAGAACGCGCTGATCGCCGACAGCTCGGCGCTGCCCGAGCAACTGGTCGTCGACGCGGTGACATCGGCATTCAACAGCGCAGGACAGCGTTGCTCGGCGCTGCGCGTGCTGTTCCTGCAGCAGGAAATCGCGCCGCGCGTCATCGACTTGCTGGTGGGCGCGATGGACGAGCTCGCGATCGGCGATCCGGCGTTGCTCGCCACCGACGTAGGACCGGTGATCGACGAAGAGGCGAAGAAGACGCTGGAAATGCATGTCGCGGCGATGGCCGCGGAGGGGCGCGTCCTGCATCGGGTCGCGCTGCCGGCGGCGAGCGCGCACGGCACGTTCGTCGCTCCGACGCTGATCGAGCTCGACGCCATCGGGCGGCTCAAGCGCGAAGTATTCGGCCCGGTGCTGCACGTGGTCCGCTATCCGGCAAGCGCGCTCGACGAGGTAATCGACGCGATCAACGCGACCGGTTACGGGCTGACCCTGGGCGTCCACAGCCGCATCGACGCGACGGTGCGCCATATCGTCTCGCGCGTTAAGGTCGGCAACGTCTACGTCAACCGCAACATCATCGGCGCCGTCGTCGGCGTGCAGCCATTCGGCGGCGAGGGGCTGTCGGGCACCGGGCCGAAAGCCGGCGGCCCGCATTATCTTTTCCGGTTCGCGGTCGAGCGCACGCTGTCGATCAACACCGCCGCGGCCGGAGGCAACGCGGCACTCCTGGCGCAAGACGAGGCGTAGCGTCGTACGGCAGGGAATTGCGCCGCAACGAACGAGCGGACCGTCGCGAGCCAACGCTAGGCGCTGCGTTTCCCCCGCTCGACGACGACACCGATCTGCCTGACGCCGGCAATCGGCGCCGGCTTGGCGACGCTGACGCTGACCCAGCGCGCACCGAATTCATCGCACACGAGATCAGCCAGCGCGGCGGCGAAGCGCTCGAGCAGCTTGTGCGGATGCTCGCCCGCAAACGCCTTCACCCGCGCAACCACCGCCGCGTAGTCGAGCGCGTCGGCGAAGTCGTCGCTCGCGAGCGCTGCCGCCGACGCCGGCTCGATCTCGAGATTGAGCAGCAGCGGCTGTTTCAAGCGCTGCTCCCAGTCGTAGACGCCGATACGCGACTCGACCTTGAGGTCGGCGATGAAGATCCGGTTCATTTCGAGGACGACATGACGGTTTGCTAGAATGCGCGCGCATTGTAATCGACATGGAGGACTCCCGTATGCCCACGCTCGGCGTGATCATCGCCGCGTATCTGCTGGGCTCGGTGTCGTTCGCCGTCGTCGTCAGCAAGCTGTTCGGCCTGCCCGATCCGCACAGTTACGGCTCCGGCAATCCGGGTGCGACCAATGTGCTGCGCACCGGCAACAAGGCCGCGGCCGCGTTGACGCTGGTCGGCGACGGCGTCAAGGGTTTTGTGGCGGTGTGGCTTGCCAATCGATTGGGGGCGAGCTGGGGCGATGCCTCGCTCGCGACCGCGGGTGCCGCGCTTGCCGTATACCTCGGTCACCTGTATCCGCTATTCCACCATTTCGCCGGCGGCAAGGGCGTGTCGACGGCGGCGGGCATCGCATTCGCGTTGTCGTGGCAGCTCGGCCTCGCGCTGCTCGTCATCTGGGCGGCCGTCGCGCTGGCGTTTCGCATGTCATCGCTGGCCTCGCTCGTTGCCGCCGTCGCGTTGCCGCCACTGGGCTTTTATTTTATCGGCTACTGGCCCGAGTCCTGGGCACTCGTGCCGATCGCGCTGCTGATGTTCTGGCGCCATCGCGCCAACATACGCAAGCTGATTGCCGGCGAAGAGCGCAGGATCGGACAGAAATCCGACTAGATAATCGCGCCGGAAGCGCCGCGCCTTCGACCGGGCTTCAGCCGCTCGCGTGCGATTCAGGGCGGGCGAGGCTCGCAAGCTCCCAGCGCGGCCGCACGCCGAACGCGTAGTCCTGAACCAGGCCGCGTTCCAACCGCAGCGCGCCGACCAGCGCGATCATCGCCCCGTTGTCGGTGCAAAACTGCAGATCCGGATAGAACACCTCGCCGCCCCGCGCCGCGACGGCGTCGCTCAGGCGCTCGCGCAACGTCCGGTTGGCGCCGACGCCGCCCGCGACGACCAGCCGCGACAGCCCGGCAACGTCGAGCGCCGCCAGCGACTTCGCGACCAGCACGTCGGTGATTGCATCTTCGAATTCCCGCGCGATGTCGGCGTCGCGTTGCATCCCCGACGGCGTATCGCGCACAAGTGTGCGGACCGCTGTCTTCAAGCCGGAAAAGCTCATGTTGAGATCGCCGCTGGCCTTCATCGGGCGCGGCAGCGCAAAAACGCCGCGCCTTCCCCTTTCGGCCAGCCGGGACAGCGCGGGACCGCCCGGATACGGCAAGCCCAGGAGCTTCGCCGTCTTGTCGAACGCCTCTCCCGCCGCATCGTCGTGGGTATCGCCCAGCAGCGTGTAGTCGCCGACGCCGCCCACCGCGTAGAGCTGGCTGTGCCCGCCGGAGACGAGCAAGGCGACAAACGGAAACGCGGGCCGCGGCAGCGCCAGCAGCGGCGACAGCAGATGGCCCTCGAGGTGATGGACGCCCAGCACCGGTATGCCGAGCGCGAAGCCCAGCCCATTGGCGATGCTCGCGCCGACCAGAAGCGCACCCGCGAGCCCGGGGCCCTGCGTATAGGCAATGCCGTCGAGGTCGCCAAGCGACAAGCGCGCCTCGCGCAAGACCGATTCGGTCAGCGGCACCACCCGCCGGATGTGGTCGCGCGAAGCGAGCTCGGGGACGACCCCGCCATAGGCCTCGTGCATCGCGACCTGCGAATGCAGCGCGTGCGCGAGCAGGCCGCGGCCGCTGTCGTACAGCGCGAGGCCGGTCTCATCGCAGGAGGTTTCTATGCCGAGTACGAGCAAAATCGTCTTTCGTAGCGGGGCAAAGTATAGCTGCTTGCAGCCTTCCGAATGGGCTGCTATACTGTTTGGCTTAGCTGTAAGTCATTGCTGTCGAAAGGAATAGTCACCGATGCCCAGCGTTCGCGTCCGCGAAAACGAGCCGTTCGAAGTGGCGCTTCGCCGCTTCAAGCGAACGATCGAGAAGACGGGCCTGCTCACGGAGCTCCGCGCCCGCGAGTTCTACGAAAAGCCGACCGCCGAGCGCAAGCGCAAGCTGGCCGCCGCCGTCAAGCGCCATTACAAGCGCCTGCGCAGCCAGCAGCTGCCGCCGAAGCTCTATTAGTGTTATTGCGTCACGCTTTGCGTGACGCAATAACTTGCCGCGTTGAACTCGGCGCCAGGCGCCGGTTAACGCGGCATTTTGCTTTTGGGACCCTCCAATGACCCTCAAAGCCCGCATTACCGACGAAATGAAAGACGCGATGCGCGCCAAGGCCACGGCGCGACTGTCGACGATCCGCCTCCTGCTTGCCGCCATCAAGCAAAAGGAAGTCGATGAGCGCGTCGAGGTGAGCGACGGCGACATCGTCGCCATCATCGAGCGCATGATCAAGCAGCGCCGCGAATCGGTCGTCCAGTTCGAGGCCGGCAACCGCCCCGATCTGGTCGCGCAGGAGCGTGCCGAGATCGAGCTTCTGCAAGGCTATATGCCGCAGGCGCTGTCCGACGCCGAGGTGGACGCCCTGATCGCCGCCGCCGTCGGTGACGCTGGCGGCGGCATGGCAGCGATGGGCAAGGTCATGGCGACGCTGAAAGCCCAGTTGGCAGGTCGCGCCGATATGGGCGCCGTGTCCGCCAAGGTGAAGGCTCGGCTTTCGGCCTGACGCAAGCCGCGCTACATCGACCTCGCGCCGCGAAAATCGTCGCCTATAATGGGTTGATGGGCCCGAGTGCCCTCCCTTCGCCGATCCATGGCCAGACGGGGTTAAGGCCATGATCCCGAACGACTTTATCCAGACGCTCTTATCGCGGGTCGACATCGTCGAGGTCATCGACCCGCATGTGCCGCTGAAAAAAGCGGGCGCTAACTACGTTGCCTGCTGCCCGTTTCACAACGAAAAAAGCCCGTCGTTCACCGTCAGCCAGTCCAAGCAGTTCTATCACTGCTTCGGTTGCGGCGCGCACGGCACCGCAATCGGCTTCCTGATCGAATACAGCGGGATGTCATTCCCCGAGGCCGTCGCCGACCTGGCGCGCGGCGCCGGCCTGGACGTACCCCGCTTGACGACGGGAGGCAACGAGGCGCGCCGCGAAGAGGCTCAGGACCTGTCGGGGCTAATGCTGGAAGCCGCCAAAACGTACCGCAACGCGCTCAAGGACTCGCCTCGCGCGATCGACTACCTGAAGCGACGGGGGCTGACCGGGGCGATCGCGGCACACTTCGGCGTCGGCTACGCCGCCGACGAGTGGCAGCCGCTCGCCGCGATGCCCGGCTACGCCGACAAGGCGATGGAAACCGCCGGGCTGGTCATCACCGGCGACGGCGGCAAGCGATATGACCGCTTTCGCGATCGCATCATGTTTCCGATCCACGACGGCAGCGGCCGGGTGATCGGGTTCGGCGGGCGGATCCTCGACAAGGGCGAGCCCAAATACCTGAACTCCCCGGAAACGCCGCTGTTCTCCAAGGGACGCGAGCTCTACGGGCTGTACCAGGCCCGGCAGGCTATCCGGGCCGCCGGCCGCGTCGTCGTCGTCGAGGGCTATATGGACGTCGTCGCCCTGGCGCAGCACGGCGTCGAATACGCAGTTGCAACGCTCGGCACGGCGACGACGCCGGCGCACGTCCAAAAGCTGTTCCGGCTGACCGACACCGTCGTCTTCTGTTTCGACGGCGATGCTGCCGGACGCCGCGCCGCGTGGCGCGCGCTGGAAAACGCGCTTGCGTTGCTTGCCGACGGCAAGAACGCTCGCTTCCTTTTCCTGCCCGACGGCGAGGATCCTGACGATTACATCCGCCAGCACGGCAAGGAGTCGTTCGAGGCGCTGATCGAGGCTGCAATGCCGCTATCGGACTTCCTGCTGGCGGAGCTGGCCCAGCGGCATCCGCCGCGTTCCGCCGAAGGCCGCGCCGCGCTGGTCAACGCGGCCAAGCCGCTGTTGGCTCAGATTGCCGCGCCGGTGCTCTCGACCTTGCTGCGCCGGGGCTTAGCCGAGCTCGCTGGCCTGCGCGAAAGCGAAATGGACGCGCTGATGCCGGTGGCGCGCGCGTCCGCGAGCGCCGCCGCGCGAGCGCGACCGCAGCGCGCGGCGCCGTCGCTGCTGCGCGGGCTTTTGCAGTGCGTGCTGCTCGAGCCCGATCTGACGCATCGGTTCGCGGTGCCGGAGCCCACGGATGCCGGCGCCGAAGGCGACGCGCTGGCGGCGGTGGTCGCGCATTGCCGGGCCAGTACGCCGCCATTGACGACGGCGGGCGTCTTGCAGCAGTTCGCCGGCTCACCGCATGAAAGCACGCTGATGACCGCATTGACGGCGGGGGAAATCGAGGGACTTGCGGGCGAATTGCTCGAAGTCCAGCTTGTCGAAGGTATCAAGCGCTATTGGCTCAACGCCCAGAAGCACGGCGATTCGGCGGTATCGCGGCATGCGCCGCCGCTCGAATTGTCGGCCGAAGAAACCGAGCGCGCGCGCCAGCGGCAACTCTCCCGCCAGCCGCCCGCGGGAAGTTGAAGGGGGGAAAGCCCGATGGCCGGATGTTATAATTTGAAGTTTTCCCGAGTCGCCCCCACTTTCGAACTGTCGGCAAGCCGGCCGGTGATCGATTAGAGGTCGGCAACCGAAACTCGTAGGACGATCATGGCCAAAAAACATTCGAAGCCTGTCAGGAAATCGCGCGCCAAGGCCAAACCGGCCCGGGCAGCGCGCTCACGCGTCAAGTCCAAGGCCCGCGTCAAGGCGACGCGGAAGCCTGCGGCGCGCAAGCTTCGGCGTGCCGGCGCGCCCGCAGCCAAGAAGCGCGTCGCCAAAAAACCCGTCACGCGCGGCGCGAAAAAACCCGCGAGCAAGCGGGCAAAACCCGCGAGCAAGCGGGCGACCGAAAAGCCCGCCGCCAAGCGGACTCCGGTTTCGAAGGCCAAGGCCCGGCCGGCCAAGCCGGTTGTAAAGCTCGCCGGCAAGAGCACGCCGGCCAAGCTCGCGCCGAAGACGCCCGCCGCGCTGGCAGCCAAGCCTTCGAAAATACCGAAAACCAACGGCAAGACGCCGGGCAAGCAGCCACCGGCCGCGGCGCGCAGCGGCGCGGCCGCAGGCAAGGCCGCAGCCAAGCCGGCGGTCAAGCCCGCAGTAAAGCCCTCAGCCGGCGAAATCGCCGCACGCCTGTCGGCACGGCGCACCGAAAAAGCGCTGGCCGAAGGCAAGGTCCGCAGCGGCAAGAATGGCGGCGTCGAGGCGCGCAAGGTCGAGCTTTCCCCGGCCGAAGCCGAGGCGCGCAAGACGCGCCTGAAGAATTTGATCGTGCTCGGCAAGGAGAGAAGCTACCTCACCTACGCCGAGATCAACGACCACCTGCCCGACGATATCCTCGACGCCGAGCAGATCGAAGGCATCATCTCCATGATCAACGACATGGGGATCCAGGTCTACGACGAGGCCCCCGATGCCGAGCAGCTGCTGATGTCGGAGGCAGCGCCGACTGCTGCTGCGGACGACGTCGACGAAGAGGCCGCCGAAGCCGCGGCATCGACGCTCGACTCCGAGTTCGGCCGTACGACCGACCCGGTGCGCATGTACATGCGCGAGATGGGCTCGGTCGAGCTCCTGACCCGCGAGGGCGAGATCGAGATCGCCAAGCGGATCGAAGAGGGCTTGAAGTACATGATCATGGCGATCTCGGCCTGCCCGATGACCGTCGCGCAGATCCTCGATCTCGCCGCCAAGATCGAACGCGATGAATTGAAGATCGACGACGTTGTCGACGGCCTGATGGATTTCAACGAGCAGCTGGAAGCGATGGACGACGAGGAGGTCGAGGAAGGCGAGGAAGCGGAGGACAACAGCGGCGCGATCGCCGCCGAGAATCTCGAGCGCCTGAAGGTCGCCGCATTGACCCGCTTCGGTGTGATCCGCCGCCTGTACACGCGCATGCTGGGCGTGCTGCAGAAGGAAGGCCACAAGACGCCGAAATACCTCGAGCTGCAGAAGAAAATCTCCGGCGAGCTGATGCAGATCCGCTTCGCCGCGCGCCAGGTCGAGCGGCTTTGCGACAGCGTCCGTTGCGAGGTCGACAACATCCGGCAGATCGAGCGCAAGATCCAGGATCTCGTCGTCAACAAGGGCGGCATGCCGCGCCCGGACTTCATCAAGAAGTTCCCGGAGCACGAGACGAGCCTGCGCTGGATCGACCGCGAGATCGGCCTGCATCATCCGTACGGCGAGGGTCTGATCCGCTTCCGCCAAGCGATCATCGAACAACAGCACAAGTTGCTCGACCTGCAGAAGCGGGTGATGATTCCGTTGCGCGATCTGAAGGAAATCAACAAGCAGATGTCAACGGGCGAGGCCAAGGCGCGCAAGGCCAAGCGCGAGATGACCGAGGCGAACCTGCGGCTGGTGATCTCGATCGCGAAAAAATACACCAACCGCGGCCTGCAATTCCTCGACCTGATCCAGGAAGGCAACATCGGCCTGATGAAAGCCGTCGACAAATTCGAATATCGTCGCGGCTACAAGTTCTCGACCTATGCCACCTGGTGGATCCGGCAGGCGATCACGCGTTCGATCGCCGACCAGGCACGGACGATCCGCATCCCCGTGCACATGATCGAGACGATCAACAAGATGAACCGCATCTCGCGGCAGATCCTGCAGGAGACCGGGCAGGAGCCGGACCCCGCGCTGCTGGCGGAAAAGATGGAAATGCCCGAGGAGAAGATCCGCAAGATCCTGAAGATCTCCAAGGAGCCGATCTCGATGGAAACGCCGATCGGCGACGACGACGATTCGCATCTGGGCGACTTCATCGAAGACGCGAGCACGGTGGCGCCGATCGACGCAGCTGTCAACGCCAGCTTGCGCGACGTGTGCAAGGACGTGCTGGATACGCTGACGCCGCGCGAAGCGAAGGTGCTGCGCATGCGCTTCGGCGTCGAGATGAATACCGACCACACGCTGGAGGAAGTCGGCAAGCAGTTCGACGTCACGCGCGAGCGCATCCGCCAGATCGAGGCCAAGGCGCTGCGCAAGCTTCGCCACCCGTCGCGCTCGGAAAAGCTGCGGAGCTTCATCGAAGGCGAGGGCTAGCGGCCAACCGGCGAGGAGGCCGCGTCGGACCGCAATCGTGTACCGGAAGAACGCCGCCTCGTGCGGCGTTTTTCTTTTACGCCTACAAATCCAGCGTTACGATGACCTGGTCGGGATCGTCGGGATCGTGCTGGGCGACGAAACCCAGCTTGCGGCACAGCGCGAGCATCGGCGCGTTGCTGCCGAGCACGACGCCCATCAGACGGCGAAAGCCGCGTGTCCTGGCGCAGCCGATCAGCGCCTCCATCAGCGCGCGGCCGAGTCCGCGCCCGTGCCAGGAGTCGGCGACGGCAATCGCGTATTCGGCGCTCTCGTGGTCGGGATTGGCGACGTAGCGTGCCACGCCGACGATGGCTTCTCCTGACGCATCAACGGCCAGTGCGATCAGCGCTAGCTCGCGGTCGTAGTCGACCTGTGTAAATCGCGCCAGCATTTGCGGCGTCAGCGCCGGCAGGTGCTGCATGAAGCGCCGGTAGCGGCTGAGCTCCGACATGCCGGCGACGAATGCGCGCTCGAGGTCGGCGTCCTCGGGGCGGATCGGCCGGAGCTTGAGCACCTCGCCCGAGCGCAGGCTCAAGCTCGTCTCCAGCTCCACCGGATACGGATGTATCGCCATATGCCGGTAACCGGCCGCGAGGCGGATGCGCGAAGGCTCGATGCTGACTCGCGCCCGCGCGACGACTGCCGCGATGGGGCTGACGACGATCGGGTCGAGGTCGATCTCGACGACCCAGGGCAATGCGCAGAGCAGCGCCGAAACTTCGAGCAGCAGCGAAACCAGCGGCTGCACTTCGGCCGACGTGCCGGCGATATGCGCGGCGGCGATCAGGTCGATCGCCAGACGGCGGTTGAGCGGCGGCAGCATCAACGCCATTTCGCGCGGCTGCGCCGACGTCGGGCCATAGGCGATCACCGGCCCGAACAGCCGATCGGTGCGCACGGCAATGCGCACCTCGCGCGACAACGGAAATTCGAGCTGCTTGCGCACGACGAACCCTTGCCGGCCGGCGCGGGACCGGCCGGACTTGCCCGCAGCGAGCTCGCCCCATGCGCGTTCGAGCATCCTTCCGTCGCGCAAGCCGGCGCGTATCGAAGTGTCCTCCCCATCGGGCTCGAGGACGACCGGATAGCCGACCTCGCGCGCAAAGGCCCGCGCCACCGCCACGCTCGACACGGCCAGAAGTGGCGCCGCCGGAATGCCGAAGGCGGCAAGCAGTGCGGCGGTCTCGACGTCGGTAAGCCGCGAATGATTTCCGGCAAGCGCCTGCGCGCGCACCTTTTCGGCCGCGGCCAAATCCGGAGCGCTCAGTGCCGGCAGCGGCGGAGGCACCTCCAGCAGCCATTCCTGGTTGCGGCGATACGCGGCGACTGTCGCAAAGGCATCGACGGCGATCTCCGGAGTGAAGAAATTCGCAACGCCCCCCGAATCCAGCGCGACGCGCGCTTCCGGCTGGTCGATGACGCCCAGCCAGGCCGCAAGCACCGGCTTGGCAGCCGTGTGGGCGGCGGTGGCGACGGCTGCGGCCGTGGCTACCGGCGGCGCGGCCGGCACCGGGACATGCAGGGCGAGAACGGCATCGACGCCGGCATCGGCGAGCACAGCGGTGACGGCGGCGCCGAATCGCTCGGGCGTCGCCTCACCGCGGACGTCGACCGGATTGCCGGGATCGGCCTCCGGCGGCAGCAGTGTGGCCAGCGTTGCGCGCGTCGACGCCGAGAGATCGGCGAGCACGACCCCGGTCTCGGCCGCGCGGTCCATCGCCAGCAGCCCGGGGCCCCTGCCGTTGGTGACGATCGCCAGCCGACTGCTGCGCGGAATGCGGCCCGAGGCGAGGACGCGTGCCGAGGCGAACAGCTGCGCATAGGTCTGCACCCGGACCGTGCCGGCGCGTCTGAGCGCGGCTTCGAACACCCGGTCCGGCTCGATGTCGCCGGCATCGAGGGTCGCGGCGTGCCGCCCTGCCTTGAGGACGATCACCGGCTTGGTGCGTGCCGCCGCGCGCAGGGCCGACAGGAACCTGCGCGCGTCGCGCAGCGTTTCGATATACAACACGATGCCGTCGGTTTCGGCATCCGCGAGCGCGAACTCCAGCACTTCGCCAAAGTCGACGTCCGCGGTCGCGCCAAGTGCCACGACCGAGGCAAATCCCATCCCTGTGGTGCGCGCGAAATCGAGCAGCGCACCGCAGACGGCGCCCGATTGCGAGATCAGGCTCAACCGGCCCGGTGTCGCGGTGACGGCGCCGTAGCTGGCATTGAGTCCGATCGAGGTGCGAATGACGCCGAAGCTCGCCGGACCGAGCACGCGGATACGCGAGGCGCGGGCGCGAGCCGCGATGTCGCTTCGCCAGCGGTGAAAGTCGGCCGAGCTGGCGGTCGGAGCCCCGGAAAGGATGACGGCGCCGCGCGCCCGCTGGCGCGCTTCGTCGAGGATCGCCGGCACCGCGGCCGGCGGGGCGCAGATGACCGCCAGGTCGACCGGCTTGCCGATCGCGGTCAGCGACGGCAGGGCCGGCCGGTCGAGAATGGCAGTGTGGTTCGGGTTGATCGCAAAAAGCTCGCCCTTGAAGCCACCCGCAAGGAGATTTTCGTAGACGATGCGGCCGAGCGATCCCGGCTTTGCCGAGGCGCCGACCAATGCGACCGACTCGGGGACCAGCAGGGGCCGCAAGTAATGACCGACGGATATCATCGGTTTTCAGTCTACTGCAAACCTCGCCGGCGCTGCGGCGCGGCAGACGTCGTCGCTGGACGGAGCGACGCAAATATCCTGTCATATCAAGCCTGTTTGGCATTAACATCGGCCGCTGCCGGCCCGACGTATAAAAGCCTTGACAACTATTGTCTAGGCAAGTACTGTCCTGCCTATGGACGTGATTTCTGCGGTCTCCGCCCTCTACGACGCCAAGACGTACGATCACCGTACGGGGCTCGGGCGCCTGCTGAGCCAGGTCAAGATTGAGATCATGGAAGCGCTCGACCGGGAGTTGGCGCCGCTGGATATCACGGCAGCACAGTATGTGATTCTGGTCACGCTGGCGGACGGCCCGACCGATTCGGCGTCGGGTCTGTGCAAGGGCGTGTCCTACGATCCCGGTGCGATGACGCGGATGATCGACCGACTCGAGCGCAAAGGCCTCGTCCGGCGCGTTCGCTGTCCCGATGATCGCCGCAAAATCAATCTGGAGCTGACGGCCGAAGGGAAGGCCGTCTACCCGCAGTTGATCGACAGCGCGGTCGCGGTGCTCAATCGTTATCTGCGGGGATTCAGCCGAGACGAGATCGTTCAGCTGGAGACTTATCTGAAAAGAATGCTGGCCAACGGCTGATTTTTTTTGCCCCTACCGTTGCCTAGGCATTCTCAGCCGTGACAACAAAGTGCAATGCAATCAAAGATAAGAATGATTTTTGATACGCCATTTCGAGCAGTCCGCCAGATCACTGCCCGGGCGGCCGAACTCTACCCGCGCTTGCTCCATCGAACTGATGCCGGGCGGGTCGCTGCGAGCCCTGGCTTCGGGAGGGTGGCAGCACAAACCACAGGGGTCGTGGCATGAACGCCCACGTTGCGCGCATCGCAGTCCTCGTCGGCGCATCGGTCCTGATCGGCGGGTGCGCGAGCACCGCCGGCCTGTCGACGCAAGCGGAGCCGCATTCCGCAGCGCAATTGGCCGCCGAGCGCTCACTGACCGGCACGGCGACCGCTGCGCCGTGGCCACGCACCGATTGGTGGAAGGCGCTGAACGATCCGCAGCTCGACCGCTTGATCGACGAAGCGCTGGCCGGCAGTCCGACCTTGCGCGTCGCCGAGGCGCGCACACGGCAGGCGTTGGCGGTGGCCGGCGTCGCGCAATCGGCGCTCTATCCGCGGGTCAACGCCGACGCCGAGATCACGCGCGAACATCCGTCCGAGCGCGGCGCGACGCCGTTGCCGCCCGGGAGCAACTGGGCGACCTTGCATCAGCTCGAGGCGACGCTGTCATGGGAGATCGATTTCTGGGGCAAGAATCGCGAGGCCTACGAAAGCGCTCTCGGGGCCGCCCGCGTCGCCGACATCGACGCTTACGCCGCACGGCTCGCGCTGTCGGTGAACATCGCTCATGCCTATGTGCAGCTGCAGCGAGCCTACCTGCAGCTCGACATCGCGGAAGCGACGCTCAAGCAGCGTGATCAGATCTATGCGTTGACGCGCGATCGCAATGCCGCCGGCGTGGACTCGCTGCTCGAGGTCAAGCAGGCGGAGTCCGCGCTGCCGGCGACGCGCGAGCAGATCGCGCAGTGGCGGGAAGCGATCGCTCTTGCGCGCAACCAGCTCGCCGCACTGCTCGGCCAGGGGCCGGACCGCGGTCTCGCGATCGCACGTCCCAGCGCCAGCACGGGTGCCTCGATCGCGCTGCCGTCGGCGCTGCCGGCGGAGCTGCTCGGACGGCGTCCCGATCTGACCGCGCAACGCCTGCGCATCGAAGCGCTGTCGCACGACATCGCCTCGGCCCGGGCCGAGTTCTATCCGAATGTGAATCTTGCCGCCTTCGTCGGCCTGCAGAGCCTGGGCGCCGCCGGCTTTTTCAGCAGTGCCAGTCGGATGGTCGGCTTCGGTCCGGCGGTAACGCTGCCCATTTTCGATGCCGGCAGGCTGCGCGG
The DNA here is from genome assembly GCA_963828665.1 of uncultured beta proteobacterium. Taxonomy (GTDB): domain Bacteria; phylum Pseudomonadota; class Gammaproteobacteria; order Burkholderiales; family Casimicrobiaceae; genus PALSA-1003. Next base: position 237,502 of record CAWHFL010000012.1, on the reverse strand, counting down.
CAATCTTGCCGCAAAAAACGCCGGCTACGATATCGCGGTCGAGCAGTACAACCAGATGCTGGCCGATGCGCTGCGCGACGTCGTCGATCAGATCGCTTCGTTCCGCAGCGTCGATGAGCAACGCAAGGAACAGGCGCTCGCCGTTGCCACTGCGCGCCAGGCCTACGACCTGGCGCTGCTGCGCTATCGCGAAGGCCTGGGTAACTACCTGCAGGTGCTGACGACCGAGTCGCAATGGCTGTCGCAGCAGAGCCTCGACGCGGATTTGCAGGCGCGCCGCCTCACGCTGTCGATCGACCTGGTCCGCGCGCTGGGCGGCGGCTTCGACCCGGCATCGGCCGCATTGGCACACGCCGGTTAACCGCGCCGGAGAAAGCAATCGAACACCATGGCCGACCACTTCGAAAAGATCGTATCCAATGACAGCGTCGGCTGCGCGCGGCCGCTGCGCACGCGCCGCCTGTGGGCGCAAGCGCTCGGCGCTGCGTTGCTCGCGCTGATTGTCGCCTGCGGTGAAGTCGCGCTTATCAAGCACACCGCTGCGGCGGGCGCGAGCTGCGGACCCGGCGGGCAGGGCGGCATCGTGCGCGCCGTCGACAACAGTCTGGCAAGCGGACTCGCGCCGATCGCGATCCTGCGCTAGAGCAAGTCAGAAAAAGGAAAGCATCATGAGTGAACAGAATCCCGCTCCCGAGAGTTCCGCGCTGCGCGGACGGCGCAAGCGCTGGCTGGCGATGGCCATCGGCGGATTTGCCGTCATCGGCATCGCCTGGGGCGTCTATTGGGCCTCGGTGCTGCGCTACGAGCAGTCGACCGACGATGCTTATGTCAGCGGCAATGTCGTGCAGATCACGCCGCAGATTTCCGGCACGGTCGTCTCGATCGGCGCCGATGACACCCAGTTCGTGAAGGCGGGGCAGACGCTGGTGCGGCTCGACGAAGCCGACAGCAAGGTCGCCCTCGATCAGGCGGAAGCGCAGCTTGCGCGCACAGTGCGCGAAGTGCGGAGCCTCTTCGCCACCAGCGCGCAATTACAGAGTGCAATCGCTGTCCGCCAAGCGGAGCTCGCGACCGCAGAATCCGATCTGGCGCGCCGCGAGCGCCTCGCGAACTCGGGTGCGATATCAGGCGAAGAGCTGCAGCATGCGCGTGAAGCGATGTCCAGCGCGCGTGCCGGCCTTTCAGGAGCGCAGCAGCAGTTCGCCGCCAATCGCGCCCGCGTCGATCACACGACGATCGACGATCATCCGGACGTCAAGAATGCCGCCGCGCATGTGCGCGACGCGTATCTCGCCTACGCCCGCACTGCGCTGCCGGCGCCGGTCGCCGGCTTCGTCGCCAAGCGCGCGGTGCAGCTGGGGCAGCGCGTAAGCCCGGGGACGCCGCTGATGGCGATCGTGCCGCTCGACCAGGTCTGGGTCGACGCCAATTTCAAGGAGCCGCAACTGGCATCGATGCGCATCGGCCAGCCGGTGACGCTGCACGCCGACATTTATGGCGGCAAAGTCACCTACCACGGCAAGATCGCCGGCTTCGGCGCCGGGACCGGATCGGCGTTCGCTCTGCTGCCGGCGCAGAACGCGACCGGCAACTGGATCAAGATCGTCCAGCGCGTCCCGGTGCGCATCGGGCTCGATCCGCAGGAGCTTGCCGCGCATCCGCTGCAGATCGGCTTGTCGATGCAGGTCGAAGTTGACACGCATCAACGGTCCACCGACCGGCTGCCGGAGCAGCCGGGCCAGCCTGCGCAGGCGGTAGAGACCGACGTCTTCCGCTCCCTCGCAGACGTGGCTGATGCGCGCGTGAAAGAGATCATCGCCGCCAATGAGAGTGGCGGGACGCCATCTGCGGCGCACGTTGCGCAGTCGCAATCTGCGCCCGATTCGGCCGCTCGCCGCACGCTGGCCCGCAGCGGACATTCGGCCGCGAACGGCCGGCCGCTGTAGGCATGCATGATGTCGGACGCAACGCGCCCCCCTGCCCCGGCGCCGGCCTCCGCCGCGCCGCCGCTGACTGGCACCGCGCTGGTCCTGGGCACGATCGCGCTGTCGCTGGCGACGTTCATGAACGTGCTCGACACGTCGATCGCCAACGTGTCGATCCCCGCGATTGCCGGCGACCTGGGCGTCTCGCCCGACCAGGGGACCTGGGTGATCACTTCGTTCGGCGTGGCCAACGCGATATCGCTGCCGCTGACCGGGTGGCTGACGCAGCGCTTCGGACAGGTGCGGCTCTTCACTGCTTCGATATTGCTGTTCGTCCTTTCATCGTTTCTCTGCGCGCTGGCGCCATCCCTCGGCCTGCTGATCCTGTTCCGCGTGATCCAGGGTGCGGTCGCGGGGCCGATGATTCCGCTATCCCAGTCGCTGCTGTTGTCGAGCTACAAGAAGGAGCGCGCGGGCACGGCCCTGGCGATGTGGTCAATCACGACACTGGTCGCTCCGGTCGTCGGTCCGCTGCTCGGCGGCTGGATCACCGACAACATTTCGTGGCCGTGGATCTTCTATATCAACATACCGGTCGGCATCGCGGCCGCCCTGGTGACCTGGATGATCTACCGGCCGCGCGAAACGGCGACGGTGCGCCTGCCGATCGACGGCGTCGGGCTCGGCCTGTTGGTGATCTGGGTCGGCGCGCTGCAGATAATGCTCGACCGCGGCAAGGATCTCGACTGGTTCGAATCGCCTCAGATCGCGATCCTCGCGATAGTCGTCGTCGTCGGCTTCGTGCTGTTCCTGGTGTGGGAGCTGACCGAACGCCATCCTGTCGTCGATCTGCGACTGTTCGAGCGCCGAAATTTCTGGACCAGCACGGTGGCGATGGCGGTCGCTTACGGAACCTTCTTCGGCAATCTTGTCCTACTTCCGTTGTGGCTGCAGCAATACATGGGGTACACCGCAACGATGGCGGGCATGGTGCTGGCGCCGGTGGGGCTGCTCGCCATTCTGCTGTCGCCGGTGGTCGGAAAGAACATCGCCAAAGTCGACCCGCGGCTTTTCGCTACCGCTTCGTTCGTGATCTTCGCGCTGGTGCTTTTCATGCGCTCGCAGTTCAACACCGATGCCGATTTTCGCACCTTGATGATTCCGACGATATTGCAGGGCGCGGCGGTCGCGGTGTTTTTCATTCCACTGGTCAGCCTGAGCCTGTCCGGACTCGCGCCCGATCGGATTCCGGCGGCATCCGGATTGTTCAACTTCGCACGGATCACGGCCGGTTCGTTCGGCACGTCGATCGCCACGACGATGTGGGAGCGCGGTGCGAGCCTGCATCATGCGCAGCTCGCCGAGCATATCTCGCCATTCGACGCCAATGCGCTGCAGGCGCTCGACAAGCTGCATGCCGGTGGCGTCGGCCAGCAACAGAGCTATCAGGTATTGAACCGGCTGCTCGACCAGCAGGCGTTCATGCTGTCGGCCAACGACATCTTCTACGTTTCGGCGCTGCTGTTCCTGGGGCTGATCGGCATCATCTGGCTGGCGCGGCCGGTCCGTTCCGCGGGCGCCGCTGCCGTGGCGGCCGGCGATTGAATGGCGACGAGAGATAGCGTGCTCTCGCCCTCCCGGCCCTTGCTTGATTTTGGTGCAGGACTGCTGATCGGCCTGTCGATCACCGCCGCGCTGTTCGCGGCGATGGAAGATGGCGGCGGTCGATTGGCGCACGACATGCTGCTGAGCGCACTGGCTGCGCTGGCTCTTGCCGTCGTTTTGAAGCTGAGCGCAAAAATGAGAGATCGCCATCGCGCTGTCGCGCGGCGCGCGGCCCATCCGCACCATCCGGGCGCATCCGACGCGGGCTGGACGGCCGAAGGGCCGCAGCGCGAGGCGACGGAACCGCGCACGGCGGAGTCGCAAAGTACGAATTACAAGACATCGCGTGACGCGCGAGTGAGCGCCGCACTACCGAAGCGCAATGCGCGTCGCGATACGAAGGCACCCGCGGAAGGCAACACGCGTCGGCTATAATCGCGGACCGCGCCGCGCGGGCCTGTAGCTCAGTTGGTTAGAGCAGAGGACTCATAATCCTTTGGTCGCTGGTTCGAGTCCAGCCGGGCCCACCCTGACCGCGGCCCGTCTCTCGCTCCGGTGCAGGGCCTTGAACAGACGGATTGGCACCCCAAGCTGGCAAGCGACGCTTGCGTGGGGATGGGGTATCGCGGGCGCCATACAAGGCGCGGGCGATTCAGGCCGATAACGAATCGACCACAGGGGCGGCAAAATGAACAGAAGAATGCGTCGCACAACATTGGTTTGGGCAGCGAGTGCGATCCTTGCCGGCTGCGCAGTGGGCCCGAATTTCCGGCAGCCCGATGCGCCCGCCGCGACCCGCTATACCGAGACCGACCTTCCGGCACAGACGGCATCCGCGCCGGGCGGCGCGGGTGCCGCTCAGCGTTTCGCGCCGGGCCAGGACCTGCCGGCTCAATGGTGGTCGCTGTTCCATTCCGACCCGCTCGATCGCCTGGTGCGCCAGGCCATCGCCGAGAGCCCGAACCTCACCGCCGCCGAGGCGGCATTGCGCGTCGCCCGCGAAAACCTGGCGGCGCAGACCGGCGCGCTGCTCTATCCGAAGGTCGACGCCAATCTGGGCGCGACGCGCGAAAAATTGTCGGGCGCCGCACTGGGCGAGCCTGGCGTCGGGGCCCAGATCTTCAGCCTGTACAACGCGTCGGTCAACGTGTCGTATGCGCTCGATGTCGCTGGCGGCAACCGGCGCGAGCTGGAAGCGCTGCAATCGCTGGTCGACTATCAGGATTATCAGCTTGCAGCCGCGCATCTGGCGCTGACGTCGAACGTCGTCACTGCCGCGGTGAGGGAAGCGTCGCTTCGCGCCCAGATCGCCGCGACGCGCGACATCATCGAGGCGCAGAACAAGCAGCTCGACCTGGTGCGGCGCCAGTTCGAGCTCGGCGCGATCGCCCGGCTCAATCTGGTGGCGCAGCAGTCGCAGGCCGCGCAAACCGAGGCATTGCTGCCACCACTCGAGCGCCAGCTTGCGCAAACCCGCAATCAGCTTGCGGCGCTTGCCGGCGGGCTGCCCAGCGACGGCGGGATTCCGACGTTCGATCTCTCGACGCTCGCGTTGCCGCAGGAGCTGCCGCTGTCCGTGCCCTCGGCATTGGCGCGACAGCGGCCCGACATACGTGCGGCCGAGGCGTTGCTGCATCAGGCAAGCGCGCAAATCGGCGTCGCGACCGCAAACCAGTATCCGCAGATCACGCTGTCGGGCAGCTTCGGCGGGCAGGCAACGCAACTGCACAGCCTCTTCGCCGGCCCGAGCGTGTGGAGCATCGGCGCCGGCCTGCTGCAGCCGCTGTTCCATGCCGGCGAGCTCGAACACAAGCGTCGCGCCGCCGTCGCCGCCTACGATCAGGCCGCGGCACAGTATCGACAGACGGTGCTTCTCGCGTTTCAGAACGTGGCCGATGCGCTGCACGCGCTCGAAGCCGACGCGCGTACGCTGAAGGCGCAATCCGACGCGGAGCTCCTCGCCCGCAACACGCTGGATCTCACGCAGCGCCAGTTCCAGTTGGGTGGCGCCAATTATCTCGCCTTGCTCGACGCACAACGGCAGTTCCAGCTGGCGCGGCTGTCGCTGGTACAGGCGCAGGCGGCCCGCTACGCCGACACCGCAGCGCTGTTCCAGGCGCTGGGCGGCGGCTGGTGGAACGGCGACAAGACCACGCCGCCCGCTTGAAGCAGGCGCGCTCGAAATCAGTCCAGTCGGCCGCTATTCGAACACTCGATCGGAGAAGTCTGCGATGAAGAAACGCATGATCATCATGCTGGTGCTCGTGGGGGTGCTGCTCGGCGGCATCGTGGGCTTCAACGTGTTCAAGGGCTACATGATGCAGAAATACATGGCATCTGCGCCGGTCCCTTCGGCGACGGTCAGCGCGGCCAAGGTCGATTACCAGGAATGGCAGCCGCAGTTGAGCGCGATCGGCACGCTGCGCGCCATTCGCGGGGTCGATGTGACCACCGAGGTCGCCGGGCTGGTGCGCAGTATCCATTTCAAATCGGGAGACGAGGTCAAGGCGGGCCAGATGCTCGCGCAACTCAACGACGAGACCGAGACCGCTCAGCTCAATTCGCTTCAGGCCGCCGCCGATCTCGCGGCGACCGTCTACGAGCGCGACAAGCAGCTGCTGGCGGCAGAAGTTGCGAGTAAGGCGCAGGTCGACGCCGATGCCGGCGACCTGAAAAGCAAGCGTGCGCTGGTCGCGCAGCAGGCGGCGCTGATCCGGAAGAAGACGCTGCGCGCGCCGTTCGCGGGCAAGCTCGGCATCAGTACCGTCAATCCAGGGCAGTACCTGAATCCGGCCGACAAGCTGGTGACCCTGCAGACGATCGATCCGATCTACGTCGACTTCAACCTGCCACAGCAGCAGTTGCCGCAGGTCGCGGTCGGACAGAAGGTCACCCTGACCAGCGATGCCTATCCGGGCCAGACGTTCATCGGCAAGGTCAATGCGATCAACCCCAAGATCGATTCGACGACGCGCAACGTGCAGATCGAAGCGACGGTGCCTAACGCCAAGCGCGAGCTCCTGCCCGGCATGTTCGCCAACGTCAAGATCGACCGGGGAGCGGCGCAGCGCTACCTGACGCTGCCGCAGACGGCGATCACCTTCAATCCCTACGGCGACACGGTTTTCGTCGTCAAGACATCGGATACGAAGGACGCCAAGGGTAACGCGCAGCTCACTGCGCAGCAGGTATTTGTAACGACCGGCCCGACCCGCGGCGACCAGGTGGCCGTCCTGAAGGGCATCGAGCCCGGCACGCAGGTCGTCACCAGCGGGCAGGTGAAGCTCAAGAACGGGACGCCGCTGGTCATCGACAATTCGGTCCAGCCGACGAACAATCCGAACCCGACCGTGCAGGAAAAATAATGAACTTCACCGACATTTTCATTCGCAAGCCGGTGCTTGCCACGACGATCAGCCTGCTGATCCTCGTGCTCGGTATCCGTTCGCTGGTCGGCCTCGCCGTCAGGCAGTACCCGAAGACGCAGAATGCCGTCGTCACGATCAGCACCGCTTACTACGGCGCCGACGCGGCGACGGTTGCCGGGTTCATCACCCAGCCGCTCGAAGGCGCGATCGCGCAGGCGCAGGGCATCGACTACCTGTCGTCGACCAGCACGTCGGGCGTCTCGTCGATCACGGCGACCTTGCGCCTCAACTACGACGCCAACCGCGCGCTGACCGAAATCAACACACAGGTCAACTCGGTGCGCAACCAATTGCCGCCCGAGGCGCAGCAGCCGGTGCTCAACGTGCAGGTCGGGCAGCAGATCGACGCGATGTACATGGGCTTTTTCGGCGAGTCCCTGCCCAACAACAACGTCACCGACTACCTCGTCCGCGTGGTCAAGCCGAAGCTGGATTCGATCGAGGGTGTCCAGGTCGCCGAAATCCTGGGCGCGCGCACGTTCGCGCTGCGCGCCTGGCTCGACCCGGCGCGGATGGCGGCCTACGGGGTCACCGCGACCGACGTGCGCACCGCGTTGGGCAACAACAACTATCTGGCCGCGCTCGGCACGACCAAGGGCCAGATGGTCAGCGTCGACCTGACGGCGGCGACCAGCCTGCACTCGGTCGAGGAATTCAAGAAGCTGGTGGTCAAGCAGAAGGACGGCGCGATCGTTCGCCTCGAAGATATCGCCACGGTGAGCCTCGGCGCGGAAAACTACGATTTCTCGACCGCGTTCGGCGGGCGCAACTCGGTGTTCATCGGCATCAAGGTAGCGCCCGACGCCAACGTGCTCGACGTGGTCAAGCGCGTGCGCGACGTGTTCCCGCAAATCCAGGCCGAGATGCCCAACGGCATCACCGGGGAGATCGTCTACGATTCGACGACCTACATCCGCAGCTCGATCAACGAGGTCGTCAAGACGCTGGTCGAGTCGCTGGCGATCGTCGCCCTCGTCATCTTCCTGTTCCTCGGCAGCTTCCGCGCCGTGATCGTTCCGTTGATCGCGATGCCGCTGTCGTTGATCGGCGCCTTTTTCGTCATGCTGGCGTTCGGCTATTCGATCAACCTGCTGACCCTGCTCGCGCTGGTCCTGGCGATCGGCCTGGTCGTCGACGACGCGATCATCGTCGTCGAGAACGTCGACCGGCACATGAAGGAGGAAGGCAAGTCGCCGATGCAGGCTGCGCTGATCGCGGCGCGCGAGCTCGGCGCCCCGATCATCGCGATGACGATCGTCCTGGTCGCGGTCTACGTTCCGATCGGCTTCCAGGGCGGATTGACCGGAGCGCTGTTCACCGAGTTTGCCTTCACCCTCGCCGGTGCGGTCACGGTCTCCGGCATCGTCGCGTTAACGCTGTCGCCGATGATGACTTCGCGATTCTTCCGCAGCGAGCAGGAGAGCGGACGCTTCGTGCGCTTCATCGACCGGCAGTTCGACCGGCTGCATCGCGGCTACCAGCGCCGGTTGCACGGCACGCTGGATACCTGGGCGGTACCGGTGGTGATGGGCGTGATCCTGCTCGGTGGCGTCGTCTATCTGTTCATGACGTCGAAGTCCGAGCTGGCCCCGCAGGAAGACCAGGGCATCGTGCTGACGCAGATCATCGGCCCGCCGAATGCGACCTCGCAGCAGATGGATGTCTACTCGAAGCAGGTGTTCGAGATCGCCAAGAGCGTTCCCGAGTATGACCAGATGTTCCAGATCACCGGCGTACCGACGACCAACCAGGGCTTCGGCGGCGTACTGTTCAAGACCTGGGACCAGCGCAGCAAGAGCGCGACGCAACTGCAGCAGGAGCTGCAGCAGAAATGGAACAGCGTCGCCGGCGCCCGCGTCGCGGCGTTCCAGTTTCCATCGCTGCCCGGCTCGCAAGGCCTGCCGATGCAGTTTGTCATCAAGACGACCGAGCCCTACCAGAGGCTCAACGATGTCGCGCAGGCGGTGCTCGCGAAGGCACAGGCCAGCGGCATGTTCTTCTACGTCGACACCGATCTCAAGGTCGACAAGCCGCAAACGACGGTCGAGGTCGATCGCGATCTCGCAGCGACCCTGGGCATGACCCAGCAGGACGTCGGCGCGGCGCTCGGCGCGGCGCTGGGCGGCGGCTACGTCAACTACTTCTCGATCGCCGGCCATTCGTACAAGGTCATCCCGCAGGTGCTTCAGGCCGACCGGCTCAATGCCAGCCAGGTGCTCGATTACCATATCCGCACCGCCGATGGGTCGCTGGTGTCCGCATCGACGGTCGCGACGCAGAAGACCCAAGTCGTTCCCGAAGGGATCGCGCGCTTCCAGCAGCTCAATTCGGCGACGATCTTCGGCGTCTATTCGCCGGCGGTGTCGCAGAACCAGGTGCTCGACTTCATGCGAACGACGCTGCGGCAGGTGGCGCCGAGCGGTTACTCGTATGACTACTCGGGCGTCTCGCGGCAGTTCGTGCAGGAGTCCGGAGGATTCGTGATCACGCTGCTGTTCGCGGTGATCATCGTTTTCCTCGCGCTGTCGGCGCAGTTCGAAAGCTTCCGCGATCCGGTCGTCATCCTGGTGTCGGTGCCATTGGCGCTGTTCGGCGCGCTGATCTTCATCAACCTTGGCCTGGCGACGCTTAACATCTACACGCAGGTCGGGCTGGTGACGCTGATGGGCCTGATCAGCAAGCACGGCATCCTGATCGTGCAGTTCGCCAATCAGCTGCAGCGGGCCGGCAAAAGCAAGCGCGAGGCGATCGAAGAGGCGGCGGCAGTGCGGCTGCGGCCAATCCTGATGACGACCGCGGCGATGGTTCTGGGGGTCGTGCCGCTGGTAATCGCCGCGGGCGCGGGCGCCGCTGGCCGCCACGCGATGGGCCTGGTGATATTCACCGGCATGTCGATCGGGACACTGTTCACGCTGTTCGTCGTTCCTGCGGTGTACATGTTGCTGGCTGCAGATCACCACGAGGTCAAGCCTGTCGGCGAGGGCGTGCCGCAGCCGCAGGTCTGAATGGCGCGCCTTAGTGCCGCGGCGCGGCGCAGCGCAGGGCGCGATTCGGTGGGCGCATACCCGCGAGCAGCGTGCGCGGCCAAGCGCTTGGCACGGCTATTGCTCGATGGGTGATGCCCGGGGCGGGCGGCGCTCTTCGACGCACTCCTCGCCCTTCGCGCCGGCTTTGCTCCGGGCCCTCCGCGCAACCGCGGCCTCGCCGCGCATTCACTCGCCCCGATGGACCGAGCCCGTTTTTTGCGGTTCTACAGTCGCACGTACTCGTAGTCGATCGGCAGGCTGTTGATGCCTCGTTCGGGTGCGCCGATCCAGCCGGCCATCTTGCCGGGTGCGACGACCCGCTGCATCAGGCTCTTCACGAACGCGCGGTCGGCGGCGCTCGGCAGCCATTCGCCTTCGCGCCGGCGATATTCGCTTTCGTCGATGATCGCGCCGCCCGGATCGCACGTCACACCGGCCCAGACGCCTATCCTGCGGTGAAAGCGCGGCGATGGCAGCGCCAGCCGCTGTCCTGTGCCTGCGCGCTCGAGCTGGCGATTCCAGCGCTTGAGTCCCAGCTCGCAGTCGCGGACGTAGGAAGTTCGCAGCACCTCGTTCATCGCGTTGCGCAACGGAATGCTCTCGGTCCTGATGCCGCGCCCCGCATCGGGCTGCGCAAGCTCGAACGCCACGTCGAGGCAGCGATGATCGTCGTACTGCGCCTCGTCGGGCCGGCCCTTGAGGCCGGTGGCGAAGCTCGACGCCGCGTTCGACGACACCTCGGAGCCGAACAGGTCGAGCGAGGATGAAAACCAGAAATTGAGATAGCGCTGGAATGTCGCCAGATCGATCGCGCCGGCGTTGCGCACCGCTATCGCATCGTCGGTGCCGAGCTCGGCCATCACCTCCAGCGCGCGCTTGATCACGCGCGAAAGGCCGGTCTCGCCGACGAACATGTGATGCGCTTCCTCCGTCAGCATGAACCGGGTCGTCCGCGCTAGCGGATCGAATGCCGATTCGGCGAGACTTTTCAGCTGGTATTTGCCGTCGCGGTCGGTGAAATAGGTGAACATGAAAAACGACAGCCAGTCGGTCACCGGCTCGTTGAACGTGCCCAGGATCCGCGGCTTGTCGGCGTCTCCCGAATGGCGCTCGAGGAGCTCCTCGGCTTCCTCGCGCCCATCGCGTCCGAAGTACGCGTGCAGCAGGTAGACCATCGCCCACAGGTGGCGCCCTTCCTCGACGTTGATCTGGAAGAGATTGCGCAAGTCGTACAGCGATGGACAGCTGTGCCCGAGCAGCCGCTGCTGCTCGACCGACGCCGGCTCGGTGTCGCCCTGGGTCACGATCAAGCGCCGCAGCGGCGAGCGCAATTCACCGGGCACCTGCTGCCATGCCGGCTCGCCCAGGTGATCGCCGAAGCCGATCGTGCGCGCCGGGTCGCCGTCGGCCAGGAAGATGCCCCAGCGGTAATCGGGCATGCGCACCTGGCCGTAGCTCGCCCAGCCGGCGGCATCGACGCCGACGGCGGTGCGCAAATAGATGTCGGCGCCGGCGAAGTCCGACGGGCCCATCGTCTGCCACCATTGCAGGAACTTCGGCTGCCAATGCTCGAGCGCGCGCTGCAGCGTTCGATCGTCGGTCAGATTGACGTTGTTCGGAATCTTTTCGCTGTAGTTGATCGCCATGGTCGCTTTTCGCCCTTGCGCCAAGCGCGGCGCTAGACGCGCTCCCAGTCGAATTTGGCGCGGCTGCCGCTGCCGAATAGCTTCAGCGCGCCGTCCTTGCCGACCGCGTTCGGCCGCTGGAAGACCCAGTTCTGCCACGCCGCCAGTCGGCCGAATATGCGCGCGTGCATCGTCTCCGGTCCGGTAAAGCGCAGGCTCGCCTCCATGCCGGACAGCGCATCCGGCGAAAGGCTCGCGCGCTCTTCGAGTGCCAGCCGGATCTCGTCGTCCCAGTCGATGTCGTCCGGCGTGAACGTGACCAGCCCCGCTTCCCGCGCCGCATCGGAGCGCAGCATTGTGCCGATGCGATCTGGCGCGAGCGTGTCCACGGCAAATCGATTGGCGATGCGCGTGCGCCCGTTGCACATCGGATAGGCGCCGAAATTCTGCGCCGATAGCGCGATCGCCGGCTCGGCCGCGCGCTCGTCGGGGAGTGCCAGCATGTAGCTGCGATCGGCCGCGAGCGCCAGCTCGAGCAAGGTGCCGGCAAAGCACGAGCCGCGGTCGATCAGCGCGAACACCGACCGCGCCGACACGTCGAGCCGCGACAAGGTACGCCGCCACAGGCCGATGGTCTCGCGCACCAGCCAGTGGTCGGCATGCCTGGCCAGCGTCGCATCGACCGCCAGCACCGCCGCAGGATCGCCCTCGGTCCGCATCACCCACGTACCGATGTCGAGCTCGTTGGTGCGCAGCAACATCATCGCGTCGTCGAGCTCGCGCGCCAGCGCCAGCGGCCACCAGTCGGCGCCCTGCGCCGCGATCGCGTCGATCGAGTCGGGCATCGGGTCCGCCGGGGCGCGCAAAGTGAACGTCGCAACGCGCGCGTCCCGTTCGAGCACCACGTTGAGGTTCGGGTAATAGATGCCCTGCTCACTATGCGTCCTCTGCAGCGGCGTGAGCACGATGCCGCGCGGTGCATCGACCGACGCCGAGGAAGCGAGTGCGCGCGCACGGCGGGCCAGCGTCTGCGCGAACGTGCTCGGCGTTGCAATCGCGTCGACCAGGCCCCAGGCTTTGGCGCGATCGGCGCGCACGCCTTCGATCGTCGTGCAAAAGACGTCGGCGAGATCGCGGCGGAGCCTTCTCTTGTCCGTCAGGCGGGTCAGGCCGCCGGTCCCCGGCAGCACGGCCAGCAGCGGAACTTCGGGCAGGCTCACCGTCGAAGACCGGTCGTCGATCATCAGGATTTCGTCGCAGGCGAGTGCGAGCTCGTAGCCGCCGCCGGCGGTCGTGCCGTTGAGCGCGGCGATCGATTTCAAACCCGAGTAAAGGCTTGCGTCCTCGATGCCGTTGCGCGTTTCGTTGGTGAACTTGCAGAAGTTGACTTTCCAGGCATGCGACGACGCGCCGAGCATGTAGATGTTGGCGCCCGAGCAGAACATCCGGTCCTTGCCGCTGCTGATAACCAGGCAGTGCACTTCTGGATGCTCGAAGCGCAGCCGCTGCAGCGCGTCGGCGAGCTCGATGTCGACGCCCAGATCGTACGAATTGAGCTTGAGCTTGTAACCCGGGACCAGCGGCCGGTCTTCGTCGACATCGAGCAATAACGTCGCCACGGCGCCGTCGATGCTCATGCGCCAGTGCGCATAGCGATCGGGATGGGTGTCGAAGGTCACCATCGAAATCACCCGGCCCGTTTTGGCGATCCGGCGACGGTCACCGCAGCGGTGACCTGTTCGAGCAGCCGCAGGGTCTGCGCGATCGACTTGCCCGACGTGTCGACGATCGCATCGGCCTTGCGGTACAGGAGCTCGCGGCCGGCCAGGATGCGCTTCAGATCCTCCATGGCCTCGGTGCTTCCCGCCATCGGCCGCTGGTCGCCCTGCGCGACCACGCGCGCCATGTGCTCTTCGGGTCTGGCCTTCAGCCATACGACGCGGCAGGTCGACAGCAGCAAGTCGAAGGTTTCGGGCTCGGAGACGATGCTGCCGCCGGTCGCGATCACCATCGCCTCGTCGCGCAGCAGCAGCGACTCCAGCGCACGCCGCTCGTGGCGGCGATAGGCAGGCAGTCCGTAGAGCAGGAACAATTCCGCCAGCGACGCGCCGGCCGCCCGCTCGATTTCGCGGTCGAGCTCGATAAAGGGCACGCGGCGCCTGGCGGCGAGCCGTGTGCCCAGGGTCGTCTTGCCGGCGCCGCGCAGACCGATCAGCGCGATGCGGTGGTTCCGTTGCTGCGCTGCCGCACCGAACGCGCGATGCAACGTGTCCGAGGCGCGGCGGATATCGGCGGCGGAAAGCCGCGTCAGCCACTGCGTGAGCAGCGCGACTTCGGTCGACGCCTCCGGGCCGCTGCGCGCCAGTTGCTCGACCGGCACATCGATCGCCTGCGCGATCTGCTTCAGCAGCAGGATCGACACGTTGCCGCAACCGGATTCCAGCGAGGCAAGATAGCGTTCGGAAACGCCCGAATCGCGCGCCAGCACGCGGCGCGACATCCCCCGCCGCGCGCGGATTTCGCGAACGCGCTCGCCGATCGCGGCGAGGTAGGCCGAGTCGGCGTCGCGGCCGGAAACCGCTGACAGCATCGTGCGCGCCGGCGAGGCCGTACTCATCGACGATCCGCGCGCCCTTCGCGCCGGCCAGCGACAATGCGATAATGCATTTTATTGCACCTAAGTTTTAGTGTATGTAATATAGTTCATGGCCGCTGCGATGACAAGCCTTCGCCGATGCTGAACGTCCATATCCTGGTCGGTACGATGACCGGCACCGCGCAGCTGGTCGCGCAGGAGATCGAGCTCGCCTTCGCCGGCCCGGAGCTCGGCATCGACGTCGCGTTCATGGATGCGCTCGATCGCCGCGTGTTCGAGCAGCCCGGCGTCTTTCTCATCTGCACATCAACCTACGGTCAGGGGGACGTGCCCGACAATGCCAAGGCCCTCTACGCCGATCTGGGCGCATGCCGCGACTCGCTGGCGCACGCGCACTACGGCGTGTTCGCGCTCGGCGACAGCACGCACGTCGGCACCTACTGCTTCGGCGGCAAGCGTTTCGACGAGGTGCTCGCGGCGCGCGGCGCGCGGCGCATCGGCGAGGTGCTGGAGCACAATGCCAGCGGCGGCACGTTGCCCGAAGACGTCGCGATCGAATGGTTTCCGCAGTGGCTGCAGCAGGTGCGCGCCGCGCTCTCCGCCGATCCCGCTGTCGCCACCGCGAATGCAGGGCACCCTGGCGATTGACGGGGCCAAGCATGCGCCGCCACAATCGTCGGTCATCGTTCCCGGCCATGCTCGCGCACCTATGACTACCCGGACAACGGCGTTCGCCGAGGCCGATCATTCGGCGTCGCCGCCGCGCGTCAGCATTCCCCGCGTCTATAACGCCGCCGTCGACCTCGTCGAGCGCAATCTCGCTCGAGGCCGTGCCGAGCGCGTCGCCTTCATCGACGATGCCGGCCGCTATTCGTATCGTGAGCTCGCGCAGCGGGTCAACCGATGCGCCAACGCCTGGCGGCGGCTGGGCTTGCGCAGTGAGGATCGCGTCGTCCTGCTGCTGCACGACAGCATCGACTTTCCGACCGCATTTCTCGGCGCGATCCGCGCCGGCGTCGTGCCCATTCCTTGCAACACGCTGCTTACCGGGGCCGATTACGAATATCTGCTGGCCGACAGCCGCGCGCGCGCGGTCGTCGTCTCGGCGCCGCTCGCATCGGCGATCACGCCGCTCGGGGCGCGGCTCGATTCACTCGAACACGTCATCGTGTCCGGGGCTGCAGTCGACGGCACCGTCGACTTCAGCGCATGGATCGCGCCCGAATCGGACGATGCTCCAGTGGCGTCGACGACCGCCGACGACGTCTGCTTCTGGCTGTATTCCTCGGGATCGACCGGAAGCCCGAAAGGCGCCGTGCACCTGCACGCGGACCTGATCCAGACCGCGGAATTGTATGCGCGGCCGGTGCTGGGAATTACGCCGGACGACGTCGTGTTCTCCGCGGCCAAGCTGTTTTTTGCCTACGGCCTGGGCAATGCGCTGACCTTTCCGCTCGCGGTCGGCGCGACCAGCGTGCTGATGGCCGAGCGCCCGACGCCGGCGGCGGTGTTCAAGCGCCTGGTCGGCGAGCGGCCGACGATTTTCTACGGCGTGCCTACGCTGTACGCGGCGATGCTCGCCAGCGCCGAATTCCCATCGCGCGAGCGACTCGCCTTGCGCCGCTGCGTTTCCGCCGGGGAAGCGCTGCCGGCAGATCTCGGCAAGCGCTGGCGCGACAAGACCGGCGTCGACATCCTCGACGGGCTGGGCTCGACCGAGATGCTGCATATTTTCTTGTCCAACCATCCCGACGACGTCTGTTACGGCACGACCGGCCGGCCGGTTCCGGGCTACGAGCTGCGCGTCGTCGACGAGGCCGGCGATCCGGTGGCGCCCGGCGAGATCGGTGAACTCCAGGTCAGCGGGCCGACGAGCTCGCCGTACTACTGGAACAATCGCGCCAAGAGCCTGGCGACGTTTCTCGGACCGTGGACCCGAAGCGGCGACAAATACATCGTCGACGCCGACGGTCGCTATCTCTATTGCGGGCGCACCGACGACATGCTCAAGGTGGGCGGCGTGTACGTGTCGCCGTTCGAGGTCGAGGCGGCGCTGGCAACGCACAGCGCCGTGCTCGAAGCGGCGGTCGTCGGTTGTGCCGACGCGAGCGAGCTGATCAAGCCGAAGGCCTTTGTCGTGCTCAAGCCCGGACACGAACCGGGGCCCGCGCTGGCCGCGGCATTGCAGGATCATGTCAAGTCGCTGCTCGCGCCGTTCAAGTATCCGCGCTGGATCGAATTCGTCGGCGACTTGCCGAAGACCGCGACCGGCAAGATCCAGCGCTTCAGGCTGCGGGCGCCGCGTAGAACATGACGGAACGCCGGTGCGCTGCTACCATCGCAACGACGACGAGATCAATACTTTAGGAGGGGAAGCCATGACAGACCGGCGTCAGTTCATCCAGCAGGCAGGCCTGCTTGCAGCCGCGGCGGCGACAGGCGGTCTCATGCCGTCGATCGCGCGGGCGCAGACCGCGAAGCTCCGAGTCGGCATGATGCTGCCGTACACGGGAACCTACGCCTCGCTTGGCACGGCGATCACGCAGGGCTTCAACCTCGCGCTCGAGGAAAACGGCGGCATGCTCGGCGGCCGGGCGATCGAATTTTTCACCGTCGACGACGAGTCCGAACCGTCGAAGGGGACCGACAACGCGAACAAGCTCGTTCAGCGCGACAAGGTCGATCTCCTGGTCGGCACCGTGCACTCGGGCGTCGTGATGGCGATGGTCAAGGTGGCGCGCGACAACGGGACGCTTTTGATCATCCCGAACGCCGGTGCCAACGCCGCCACCGGCGGCCAGTGCGCGCCGAACATTTTCCGCACGTCGTTTTCCAACTGGCAGCCCGCACATCCGATGGGCAAGGTCATGTACGAGCGCGGGCATCGCAAGGTCGTCACGCTGACCTGGAAATATGGGGCCGGCGAGGAATCGATCGAAAGCTTCAAGGAGGGTTTCACCAAGCTTGGCGGCTCGATCGCCAAGGAAATGTACCTCCCGTTTCCGAACGTCGAATTCCAGCCGTTCATCACCGAGATCGCCTCGCTCAAACCCGATGCGGTGTTCGTCTTTTTCGCCGGCGGCGGCGCGGTCAAATTCACCAAGGACTACGCGGCGGCCGGGCTCAAGGACAAGATCCCGTTGTACGGCAGCGGCTTCCTCACCGACGGCACGCTCGAATCGCAAGGCGCGTCGGCGCAGGGCCTGCTGACGACCCTGCACTACGGCGACGGCATCGAGAACCCGAAAAACAAGCTGTTCCGCTACAACTACGGCAAGAAATACGGCGTGCAGGCCGACGTCTACGCGGTCCAGGGCTACGATGCCGCACTGCTGCTGCATGGCGGGCTCAACGCAGTCAAGGGGAGCTTCGGCGACCGCAAGGCGCTTTACAGCGCGATGGAAAAGGTCAAGATCGACAGCCCGCGCGGCCCCTGGACGATGTCGAAGGCGCACAATCCGATCCAGGACATTTACCTGCGTCGCGTCGAAGGCAATGCCAACCAGGTGATCGGCGTCGCGTGGAAAGCGCTGGAGGATCCGGCGCGCGGCTGCAAGATGTCCGCGGCGTAGCACTTGTTCGCCGGTAACCTAAGGCGGGGGCGGTCGTCCCCGCTTCTTTTTTTGCGCGCGGCGCCTCGATGCCCGGCGCGTGACGGGAACGTGCCGTGGAATGGCTGATCCAGATCCTCAATAGCGTGCAGTACGGCCTGCTGCTGTTCCTGGTCGCCAGCGGTCTGACGTTGATCTTCGGCATCATGGGCGTCATCAATCTCGCCCACGGCAGCTTCTACATGATCGGCGCCTACCTCGCGTTCACGCTGTCGTCGCTGACCGGCAGCCTGTGGCTCGCGCTGCCGCTCGGCATCGTTCTCGCCGCTGCGCTCGGCCTCCTTCTCGAATGGGCATTGATCAGCCGCCTGTATCGTCGAGACCATCTGTACCAGGTGCTGCTCACTTTCGGACTGATTCTCATCTTCGAGGAGCTGCGCAGCGTCCTCGTCGGCGACGACGTGCACAGCGTCGCGATTCCCGCGGTGCTCGGCGCTTCGCTGCCGTTGACCGAAACGCTTTCGTATCCGGTATACCGGCTGTTCATTTCGGCCGTCTGCCTGGCGCTCGCAGGACTCATGTACGTGACGATCCAGAAGACACGCTTCGGCATGATGATCCGGGCCGCCGCATCGAATCCCGAAATGGCGACCTCGCTCGGCCTCGACATCCGCTGGATCCATGCACTGGTGTTCGCCGCGGGCGTTGCGCTGGCGGCCTTCGCCGGCATGATCGCGGCACCGGTGTCGTCGGTCTTTCCCGGCATGGGCAACCAGGTGCTGATCGTGTGCTTCGTCATCGTCGTCATCGGCGGCATCGGCTCGCTCAAGGGCGCGCTGATCGCGTCGCTGCTGATCGGCTTCGCCGACACGTTCGGCAAGGTGCTGGTACCCGAGTTCGCGAGCATCGCCGTTTATCTTTTGATGGCGGTCGTGCTCTTGTTCCGTCCGCGGGGACTGTTCGGCCGTGCGTGAGACAGGGCGCGCGCGGAACGTCGCATGAAGCGCAGCCTCTTGCCGTGGCTCGTCGTCGCCACCATCCTGCTGCTGCTTTTTCCCATAGTTGCGGAAAAATTCTATCTGCAGCTCGTCACCAAAATCATGATCCTGTCGATTTTCGCGCTCTCGCTCGATCTTCTCGTCGGCTATACCGGGCTCGTCAGCCTGGGCCACGCCGCCTACTTCGGCATCGCCGCCTACACTTATTCGCTCGCCTCACAAGCCGCGGATCCCGCCAGCGTCTGGCTGACGTTACCGCTGGCGCTGGCAGCAAGCGCCGCAGCCGCACTGCTGGTCGGCGCGCTGGTCCTGCGCACTTCAGGCGTCTACTTCATCATGGTGACGCTGGCATTCGCCCAGATGGCGTATTACTTCTTCCACGACACGCGCATCGCCGGAGGATCCGACGGCATTTACGTCAACACGCGCCCCGACGCGCACCTGCCAGGCCTCGACCTGGCCGACGACCTGCATTTCTATTATTTCGTGCTCGCACTGCTCGCCATCGTTTTCGCGCTGCTCGCCGTCATCCTTCGCTCGCCCTTCGGACGGGCGCTGCAGGGCATCAAGGCGAACGAGCACCGGATGCGCGCGCTCGGCTATGCGACCTTGCACTACAAGCTCGCCGCTTTTGTGCTGGCGGGAACGATCGCGGGACTCGCCGGATATCTCGCCGCAGCGAAGGAAGGCTTCGTCAATCCGGAGATGATGGCCTGGCATCAGTCGGGCGCCGTGCTGATGATGCTGATCCTGGGCGGCATGGGAACGCTGGCCGGCGCCGTGCTCGGCGCTTTTTCCTACGTGCTGCTGCAGGAATGGTTCTCCGCGCTGACCAAGCACTGGCAGCTCTTGATGGGCGGCTTCATCGTCGCCGCGGTGCTGCTGCTGCCGCAGGGTCTGATCGGCCTGCATCGGCTGCGTTTCAAGTCGCGCGCGCCGCGTCCCGGGGGCGACGTTGACTGAGCCGGTTCTGGCCACGACGGCGCTCGGCCGCCGCTTCGGCGGCCTGGTCGCCGTCGACGACGTCAGCCTGTCGCTCGCACCGAGGACGGTGCACGCGATCATCGGCCCGAACGGCGCAGGCAAGTCGACGCTGGTCAACCTGCTGTCCGGAGACTTGCGACCCTCGACTGGGACGATCCGCCTGGGCGCACTGGACATCACGCACTGGCCGTCGCATCGCATCGCGCAGTATGGCGTGGCGCGATCGTTCCAGCACACCAATGTCTTCGCCGCCTTTTCGGCCTTCGAAAATTGCCGGCTGGCGGCACAGTCGCGCCACAAGAGCTTCGGCCGCTGGTTGAAGCCCGCCGAGCATTACGGCGACTGGAACGCCGCGGCCGACGCAGCGCTGGCGATCGTCGGGCTCGCCGCGCGCGGCGGCGTTGCGGCGGCTGCGCTGTCGCACGGCGAGCGCCGCGCGCTGGAGATCGCGATGGCGCTCGCGACGCAGCCGTCGGTGCTGCTGCTCGATGAGCCGCTGGCCGGGATGGGTCCCGAGGAATCGGCGCACATCGTCGCGCTGCTCAAGCGCCTGGCCGCGGACCACGCGATCCTGCTGGTCGAGCACGACATGGACGCGGTGTTCGCGCTGGCGGACCGGCTGACGGTGATGGTCAACGGCAGGATCCTGGCGAGCGGCGCGCCCGACGCGATCCGCGCCAACGCCGACGTGCAGCGCGCCTACCTGGGCACCGAAGCCGTGAGCACGCTCTGATGCCCGTGCCGCTGCTCGAAGCGCGCCAGCTGCACAGCTACTACGGCAGCAGCCACGTGCTGCAGGGTGTCGACTTCTCGATCGGCCCCGGCGAAGTGGTCGCGCTGATGGGCCGCAACGGCATGGGCAAGACGACCTTGCTCCGCTCGATGCTGGGACTGATCCGCCCGCGTGCCGGCGAAGTGGACATCGACGGCGCGAGGGCGACGCATCTGCCGCCGCATCGCATCGCGCGTCTGGGCGTCGCGTTCGTGCCGGAGAATCGCGGGATTTTCCCGACGCTGACCGTGCGTGAGAACCTGCTGGTCGCGGCGCGCCCGGCCGCCGGCGCCAATGCGTGGACGTTCGACCGGGTGATGACGACCTTTCCCGCGCTCGCCGGGCGGCTCGGCCACCGCGGCAACCAGCTGTCGGGCGGCGAGCAGCAGATGCTGACGATCGGCCGCGCGCTGCTGACCAATCCCCGCCTGCTGATCCTCGACGAGGCGACCGAGGGCCTGGCGCCGCTGATCGCGACGGCGATCTGGCACACGATACGCACGATACGCGACGGCGGCATCGCGACGGTCATCGTCGACAAGCATTTCGCGATGCTGGCCGAGCTCGCCGATCGTTGCGTGATCCTGGTCAAGGGTCGCAAGGTGTTCGACGGCTCGCCCGCGGAGCTCGCGGCGCAGCCGGGCCTGCGCGAGCAGCATCTGGGTATCTGACCGGCGCTCGATCGATGCCGCCGGCGCAATTCGAGTTCGTCGACGTCGCCGGACTCCGGCTGGAATGCCTGCGCATTCCCGGACCGGCCGGCGCGCCCACGCTGGTCTTTCTGCACGAGGGGTTGGGCTCGCTCGCGATGTGGAAGGACTTTCCCGAGCGCGTGGCCGGCGCCACCGGCTGCCCCGGCCTCGTCTATTCGCGGCCGGGGTACGGGCGCTCGTCGCCTGCGGTGCTGCCGCGCATGCCCGACTACATGCACACGGAGGCGCAGCGCATCCTGCCGGCGCTGCTCGACCAGCTCGGGATCGCGGATCCGCTGCTGATCGGACACAGCGACGGCGCATCGATCGCGCTGTTGCACGCGGCATCGGGCGGCGGACGCCCGGTGCGCGGCGTGGTCGCGCTCGCACCGCATGTCTTCGTCGAGGACGCGTCGATCGCGAGCATCGCCGGAGCGCGCCGAGAATACGAGACCACGGATCTGCGCGACAGGCTCGGCCGCTATCACGCCGACCCCGATGCTGCGTTTCGCGGCTGGAACGACATCTGGCTTTCGCCCGGGTTTCGCGACTGGAACATCGAAGCCTGCCTTCCGGGCGTGCGCTGTCCGCTGCTGCTGATCCAGGGGCTGGACGACGAATACGGGAGCACCGCCCAACTCGACGCGATCGAACGCGAAGTCGGCGGCAAGGTCGCGCGACTCGAGCTCGCCGATTGCCGCCACTCGCCGCATCGCGACCAGCCCGAAGCGACAGTGGCGGCGATTGCCGAATTCGTCGTTACGACGTCGCCTTGACCGCTTTCTGCAAGGCCAGCGCGCGCTGGTAAAGACGATTGCGCGGCGCGCCCGATTGCGCGACCGCGATGCGCACCGCCTGGGCGAGCGGCAACTCGGCGAGCAACGGCTTCAACAGCGCGTCGTGCCCGCCCGCGTCGTCTTTCGTCGCCGTGTCGCCCGGCGGCGCGACGATCAGCACGAACTCGCCGCGCGTGCGATCGGCATCGGCCGCAAGCCACGCCGATGCGTCGGCCAGCGAAGAGCGATGCAGCGTTTCGAAGCGCTTGGTCAACTCGCGCGCGATAAAGATCTCGCGCTGCGGATCGAGCGAGGCGGCAAGAGCGGCCACTGTCGCGGCGATGCGGTGCGGCGCCTCGTACAGGACCAGCGCATAGGGCAACGCGTTCACGCGTTCGAGGGCGGCGCGGCGCGCCGTTGCCGAGGCCGGCAGGAAGCCCAGGAAAAGCCACTGCGGCGTTGCGATACCGGCGGCGGAAAGCGCCGTCGTCACCGCGCAAGCCCCGGGAATCGGCACGATCGCATATCCCGCCGCCGAGACCGCCCGCACCAGTGCAGCTCCAGGATCGCTGATTGCTGGCGTGCCGGCGTCGGTGACCAGTGCCACGCGCTTGCCCGATGCCAGCGATTCGATGATCGCCGCGGCGCGCTTATGCTCGTTGTGCTCATGCAGCGAAACCAGGCGCGCGCGGATGCCATAGTGCGCAAGCAGCCCTGCGCTCACGCGCGTGTCCTCGGCCGCGATCACGTCGACCTGGCCGAGCATGTCGAGGGCGCGAAGGCTCAAGTCGCGCAGGTTACCGATCGGTGTCGCCACCACATATAATGTTCGGCCCAGCGCCGGCAACGGCTCCCCTCTGCTCATGGTCGACGACTTCCTTTCGATGGCCCGACTGCCGGCATGGCTCCACGCGCTGGCGCTCGCCGCCATGCTGCTCGGCATCGGCGCGTGCACAGTCACGCCGCCATTGTCGGGCCCTGCGCCTCTGCCGCCAAGCGCGGAGCCGATCGCGCCTGCTGTCGAAGGCGCTCCGCCCCCGCTCCTGCCGCCGCCTTCGTCGACCTCGACGGTAACGCCTGCCGCGCCGCCGGCACCCTCGCTCGCCGCCGGAGCCCAGATCGCGCCAGCCACCGGCCCGACGATCGCGTTGATCCTGCCGCTCGACTCGGCGACTTACGGCCGTGCCGCCGACGCCGTGAAGGCAGGCTTCGTCGCCGCGGCCGAGCGCGCCGCCGCCGGTGCGCGCGTGCGGATCATCGCCCACGGCGACGACGGCGTGCTGCCCGCGTTCGCCGCGGCCGCGCAAAGCGGCGTCGCGCTCGCCGTCGGCCCGCTGACCCGCGATGACTTGAAGACCGTGCTCTCGATGTCGCCATTGCGACCGCGGATGCTGGCGCTGAACCAGGCCGACGAGGGCGTGCCTTTGCCGCCCGGCGTTTATGCGTTGACGCTCGCGGTCGAGCAGGACGCGGCGCTGCTGATGCACGTTGCCCGCGACGACGGCGTCAAGGCGATCGCCGTCGTCGGCAGCGACTCGCCGTTTCAGCGTCGATTCAGCCAGTCGTTCGTCGCCGCGTGGCAGCGCGAAGGCGGTGCGGCGCCGCGCGAGTTCAAGTTCGACGCCAACCCCGAGCGCCTCGGCGCGCTGCGCCTCGAGTTGGCCGGGCAGCCGATCGATGCGGTGCTGCTCGCGGTCGACGCCAACGACGCCCCGCTCGCCAAGTCGTTCGTGCGCGAAAGGGTCTATGCCAGCAGCCAGATTGCCGACGGCCTGTCGGAGCAGATGCTGTTCGACCTGGAAAACGTCCGCTATATCGAGGTGCCGTGGCTCGCCGAGCCCGACAGCCCGGTGTTCGCCGGCGTGCCGCGTCCCGATTTCGAAGACCCGGTGCTGCAGCGGCTCTACGCGCTGGGCATCGATGCGTTCGCGCTGGCGCAGATGCTGGCCGAGCCGACGCCGCCCGAGCGCATCGAGCTCGACGGCGCAACCGGCCACCTGTCGCTGCTGCCGTCGCGGGCCTTTGCGCGCGAGGGTCGCCTGATGACCATCCACGACGGCCGCGTGCTCCCCGAATCGCCGGCGCGATGATCCTGTCGAATCGCGGCGCGGCGGCAGAAGCGCTCGCGGCCGAGTTCCTCCAGGCCCGGGGCCTGAGCATCATCGCGCGCAATTACCGCTGTCGCGGCGGCGAAATCGATCTGATCGCAAGCGACGGCGACACGCTGATTTTCGTCGAAGTGCGGCTGCGCAGCGACGTGGCGTTCGGCGGCGCGGCCGAGAGCATCACGACGGCCAAGAAGCGGCGACTCGCGTTCGCCGCAGCCCACTATCTGTCTCGCCTGAATCGCGAGCCACCGTGCCGCTTCGATGCGATCCTGCTCGCCGCACTCGACCCGGGCCGGATCGAATGGCTGGTCGACATCGACGCGACCTGACGCCGCGCGCGGTGCCAGGCTGTACAATGCCGCTCGAACGATGGATACCACGCATCGCATCCGCGCGCATTTCGCCGACAGCGCCGAGCTCAAGCTGGCCGCGGTCGACGTGATGGCTCCGCTGATCGCGCGCGCCGCGGGCCTGATGACTGATTGCCTGCTGGCGGACGGGAAGATCCTCGCCTGCGGCAATGGCGGCTCGGCGTCAGACGCGCAGCATTTCGCCGCCGAAATGGTCGGCCGCTTCGAGCGCGAACGACCCGAGCTGCCGGCGCTTTCGCTGGCGACCGATACCTCGATCCTGACCGCGGTCGCCAACGATTACGACTTCAGCCAGATATTCGCCAAGCAGGTGCGCGCGCTGGGACGCAGCGGCGACGTGCTGCTCGCGCTGTCGACCTCGGGCAACTCGGCCAACGTCGCGCTGGCGATCGATGCCGCGCACGAGCGGGAAATGCGGGTCGTCGCGCTGACCGGCAAGGGCGGCGGTCGCATAGGTGAACTCCTCACCGGCGTCGATGTCCACCTCTGCGTCCCGCACTCCGTGACCGCGCGCATCCAGGAAGTGCACCTGCTGACGATACACTGCCTGTGCGATGCGATCGATACCAACCTGCTCGGTGAAGAGAGCTGAATCCCGCGGAAACTGGAAGGAACCAATGAAGACGCTCGATACGATCCTGCACATTGCCGCCACCGTGTCGCTTGCCGCCGGCGCGGTGCTGCTCAACGGCTGCATCCCGATTGCGCTAGGTGGCGTCGCGGCGAGTGCGCAGATCGCCACTGACCGGCGATCGACCGGCGCGCAGCTCGACGACGAGCTGATCGAGGACAAATCGATCGCCCAGATCGCCGATCGGCTGAAAAGCGATATGCACATCAACGTGACCAGCTATAACGGCATCGTACTGCTGACCGGCGAGGTCGCGACCGAGGCGTCGAAAAACGACGTCGCGCAGCTCGTACGGTCGATGCCGAAGGTCCGTGTCGTGCAGAACGAGCTCGTCGTCGGTCCGACCAGCACGCTTTCGGCGCGCACCAACGACACATTCATCACCTCGAAGGTCAAGGCCCGGTTCGTCGAGGCGCGCAACTTCCAGATCAATCACGTCAAGGTGGTCACCGAGCGTCGTGTTGTCTATCTGATGGGCATCGTTCGGCACGACGAAGGCAACGCCGCGGCCCAGACCGCCCGCACGACCAGCGGCGTAGAGCGCGTCGTCAAGGTGTTCGAATACCTAAGTTGAGCGTGCCGCCCGACCGGACCGCGACAGACGCATCGAGCTTCGCGCACAAGATCGCGAAGGCCGAGACGCTCGCGGCGCAGCTCACCGCGCTGCCGCGACCGCTGGTGTTCACCAACGGGGTGTTCGACATCCTGCACCGCGGCCACGTCACTTATCTCGACCACGCGCGACGGCTCGGCGCGTCGCTCGTCGTCGGCGTCAACAGTGACGCTTCGGCGCGCCGCCTCGGCAAGGGCGGCGATCGGCCGATCAATCCGCTCGAGGATCGACTTGCGGTCGTGGCGGCGCTCGAAGCGGTGAGCCTGGTCGTTGCCTTCGACGAGGACACCCCGCTCGAGGTCGTTCTGGCATGCCATCCCGACGTCATCGTCAAGGGCGCCGATTACACCGCGGCCACGACCGTCGGCGCGGCCGAGGTCATTGCCTGGGGCGGGCGCTTCGAGGCGATACCGCTGCTGCCGGGACGCTCGACCAGCGCGCTCTTGACACGACTGCGGCGCTGACCGCTGTCGAAGGACCCGCTCGCGTCTTTTGCTATAATTGAAAGTTTAATCGGGCTCCTTTCGATGTTCCAGACAATCGATGCACCGGAATTGCGGCGCCTGATCGACAGCGGCGAAGCACCGCGTGTCGTCGACGTTCGTACGGCGGGCGAAGTGGCCGGCGGAACGATAGGCGGCGCGCTGCACATCGAGTTGTCGACCCTGCCGGCGCGGCTGGCGGAGCTCGACAGCGATGCGCCGCTCGTCGTCGTTTGTCGTTCGGGGGCGCGCTCGGCGCAAGCTTGCGCCTACCTGGTCGAGCGCGGCTTCGCCCGAGCCTGCAATCTCGGCGGAGGCATCGTCGGCTGGATGCGCGCCGGCCTGCCGCTGAATGGACTTCGATAGCGAATGACCATGGCCGATACGCCGCAAGTCATCGAACTGACCCGCGACAATTTCGCCGAGACGATCAACGATCACCCGTTCGCCGTGGTCGATTTCTGGGCGCCCTGGTGTGCGCCATGCCGCGCGTTCGCGCCGGTGTTCGCCGCCGCGTCGGCCACGTATCCCGATATCCGTTTCGCGAAGGTCAATACCGAGGACCAGCAGGAGCTCGCCGGTCATTTCAACATCCGTTCGATCCCGACCCTGATGATCTTTCGCGACAACGTCATCGTGTTCGCCGAAGCCGGCGCGCTGCCTGCCAGCGCGCTCGATCAGGTCCTGGCGGCCGCGAAGGCGCTCGACATGGAAGCGGTGCGCCGCGAGATAGCCGCGCAGGCCGAAGCGCCGGCCGCCGAGAGCGACTAGGCCCCCGCTGACGCGGGGCCCTGCTCCGCGCTCACTCGCGTTTAGCGCCGGTAGCGGTTCAGGAAGTCGATGACGATGCCGCGCTGGCTCTTGTCGATCGCCGCATCCAGGCTTCTGTCGAGCGGGTCGTATTGCTCAGCCCGGCGAAACGCGGCGATCGCGTCCTGATGAAAGCCCTGCGCCTGCAGCGAGTAACCGAGGCAGCGCCACGGCTCGGCATTCCAGAATTCCAGGTCCGACCACGCCCGGCACAATTCGGCTGCGCGCCGCCAGTTGCCGGCCTGCAGCATGCGCGGACCTTCGCCGCGCAACAGCGCAAGCCTTGCCTGACGATCGGCGAAAAGCGCCGTCGTATCGGCGTCGTTGACCGTTCCGGTGTCGGGGGCCGATGGTCCGACGCTGGCGCGCGCGACTCCCGGATCGATCGATCCGATCGTGCCCACATTGCCCTGGAAGCCCCGCCGCAGCAACGACGGCGCCGAGGGCGTCCAGCCGGCAACGGCACGCTTGGCAGCGACGATCGACTCGGTCATCGGCTCATGCCACGCGACGCCGTACAGCCACAGCATCGCCGCCAGCCCGACGACGCCGGTGACCGTATTGAGGATGCCGGGCGGACTGTGCGTCACCAGGCAATCTTCGGCGAAGTCCCACTTCGTCTCGCCTTGCTGCGCGACTTTCTCGTAGGCCAGCGCGATCAGCACCGGCGCGAGCAGCGGAAAGCCGCAGCCGATCCCCGCCCACCAGACCTGAAACGAGCGCCGCAACGCGCGTTCCAGTTGTGCGCGCACGTCGCGTCGCGCGTAGGCGTTGCTGATCGAGAATTGCAGATAGACACCGAACAGCCATTTGCCCGGCGTCTGCTGCAGCGATGCGATCAGCAGGGCCTCGATCGGAATCCAGCTAAACGTGATCAGGATCGGCGCGAGCAGCGGATGGCCGAGCCAGAAAGCGAGCTCGTCGCCGACGATGCCGGCGCCGTGCAGTTCCGACAGCAGCAGCGCCAGCACCAGTCCCCAGATCGAATAGTCGAACAGCCGCGCCGCCAGGCGGTTCCACGGGCGCGGCTCGCTGGTGCGTCCGGACTTCGCGCGCTCGAGCTCGGCCATACGCAGCTGGAATATCCAGCTCGCGTCTTCCTGCGGCGCGTCGGTGCCGAGAAAGACGCTTTTCTCGCGCCGCCAGTTGAGAATCGCCAGATCGGTTTGGGGGATCAGCGCCGGAATGCGCGACAGACGATCACGGCGCGCCCACGACAAGCCGTGCACGATGCCGTAGATCAACGAGAGCACCAGCAGCGACAGCGTCAGCCAGACGAGCACCTGTTTCGCGACCAGCACCGAGTCCGCCGGAGTGACGAACACGATGGCGCCCGCGATGAACGCACCGAACAGCAGGCACAGCGCGAGCTGGCCCACCGCCGAGCGCCCGAACGAGGCAACGCGCTCGGTCAAACCGGGGTGATGCAGGTTTTTCTCCGGCGCCGCGACCGGCGCGGTCAGCAGCTTTTCGTCGGCCGCCTCGATGACTTCGTCATCATCGTGCGTCGCGGTGCCCGGCTGCTCCACCGTGCCCGCGACGTTGCTGACGAAGCGTGAAATGCGCTGCTCGGTATTGGCCTCGCCGCTGACGGCGAGCTCCTTGTCGTAATGCTGCCTGTGCTCGGGATCGCTGAGTATGCGGCTGGCATGATTGATGAAACGCAGGGCTTCTTCGACGTTGCCCTGGCCGTCGCGCGTTTTCGCGTAATATTTTCGAATGAGACGACGCAGTGCGGCCCGCACCTCTTCATCGGGCGCGAGCTGGGGTACTCCCAGTGCTTCGTAGAGCGTTGCCTTCATGGTCGCAATCGCGGGAAAGTGCAGCTGATCTGACGTTGGAATATTCCGGGAAACGGCTGGACAATGCAAGTTATCGCGGTTTGCGCGGCAAAACGCCAAGTTCCGGCGAACGCAGCGCGGCAGACGATGCCGCTGTACGGCAGCGCCGGCGCGACCCAGGCGCCGGCAGGGGCGTCACGGGCCGAGGCCTCCAACCGGTCTTCCGCGAATAAAAAAGCGGCCACGAGGGCCGCTATTTTGCCGGGCAAGAAAAGGCTATTCGCTTCCCTTGCCCTCACGGTGGGCGAGCTTCTCGCGAATACGCGCCGATTTCCCCGAGCGATCGCGCAGGTAATAGAGCTTGGCGCGGCGCACGTCGCCTTTTCGCTTGACCTCGATGTTCGCAATCAGCGGCGAATAGGTCTGGAACGACCGCTCGACGCCCTCGCCGCTCGAGATCTTGCGCACGACGAACGACGAATTGAGGCCGCGGTTGCGCTTGGCGATGACCACGCCTTCATACGCCTGCACGCGCTTGCGCTCGCCTTCGACGACGTTGACGCTGACGATCACAGTGTCACCCGGAGCAAAATCCGGCACCGTCTTGCCCAGGCGGGCCATTTCTTCCTTTTCCAGCGTATCGATGATGTTCATGCGTTGCTCCTTGATCAATGGTTCCGGCCTTTGGCCTTTCGCGCAGCGCAGGTCGCCACCTGATGCGCGCAGTTTGTTTTGAAATGTCGTAGCGTAAAACCGCTACCGTTCAGCTTCCAGTCCTCGTCCGCCCCTCGCCTGCCCTTCCGCTGCCCTTTCCCTTTCCGCCAGCGCCTCGCGCTTGAATTCCTCGAGCAGCCTCGCATCTTCCGCCGACAGGCTCTTCTGCGCCAGCAGATCGGGCCGCCTGAGCCAGGTCCGTCCCAGCGACTGCTTGCGCCGCCAACGCGCGATCTCCGCGTGGTTGCCGGACAGCAACACCGCGGGCACCGCGCCGCCCGCCGACTGCTCGGGCCGGGTGTAATGCGGACAATCGAGCAATCCGTCGACAAACGACTCCTCGACGTTCGACTGCGCATCGTTCAGCACGCCCGGCAGCTGCCGCACGATCGCATCGATCAGCAACAGCGCGGGCAATTCGCCGCCCGATACGACAAAGTCGCCGACCGAGACTTCGAGGTCGATCTCCTTTTCCAGCACCCGCTCGTCTACGCCTTCGTAGCGTCCGGCCAGCAAGATCAGTCCCGGCTCCGCGGCGAGCCTGGCCACGCGCGCATGACGCAGCGGCTCGCCCTGCGGCGACAGGTAAATCACCGGCGCGCGCTCGATGCCCGCCGATCGCATAGCCTGCCGCGCCGCATCCAGCGCCTTCGTCAGCGGGCCGGCCAGCATCACCATCCCCGGTCCGCCGCCGTACGGCCGGTCGTCGATCGTCCGGTAGCTGTCGGTCGCAAAGTCGCGCGGATTGCGGCAGGCCAGCGTCCAGATCCCGCGCTCGAGCGCGCGTCCCATGACGCCGAAAGCCGCCGCGCCCTGCACCATTTCAGGGAACAGCGTGACGATTTCGATCCGAACCATGTTCGCCGCGGCGCGATGCTCTGCCGCCTCGCCGCGTCCTTGCTTCAATAGTCTTCCTGCCAGTCGACGACAATCCGGCCGGCTTCCGCCTCGACCGCATCGACATAAGCCGGCACCATCGGGATCAGGCGCTCGCCGCCTTCGCCCTCGACCCGCAGCACCGGATGCGCTCCAGTGTCCAGCAATCCGGCGACGCGGCCCAGCGTCCGTCCTGCGCGATTCACCACCGCGAGCCCGACCAGGTCGGACCAGTAATGCTCATCGACCGCGGCCTTCGGCAGCGAGCTCTTCGGCACCCCGGCGACGAAGCCGCGCAGCGCCTGCGCCGTTTCGCGGCTCGCTATGCCCTCGATCGCGGCGATGATCGAGCCGCCGTGAAATTGCGCCTCGGCGACGCAATAACGCGTCCATGCCTTGTTCTCGTCCGGCGCCAGCCACCACGTCTTGTGCGCGAGCAGCGTTTCCGGTGCCGCGGTGAACGGCTTGACCCTCACCCATCCCTTGATGCCGAACGGGGCGAGCAAGCGCCCCATGACCACGATGTCCGCCGGCGCGACCGCTTCGTCGCGGCCCGCGCCGCGCTTGCTAGCCAGCTGTCGGCGCGGCGGCGGCAGTCGGCGCGTCCGCTGCGGCGGGCTTCGCCCCGGTCGCCTGCTTGACCAGGCCGGCGACGGTGTCGGACACCTTGGCGCCCTGATGCGTCCAGTGGTCGATACGGTCGAGCGACAGCCGCAGAGTTTCCTGGCCTTCGCGGGCGATCGGGTTGTAAAAGCCGACGCGCTCGATGAACCGCCCGTCGCGACGGTTGCGCGAATCGGCGACGACGACGTTGAAAAACGGGCGCTTCTTGGCGCCGCCCCGAGCGAGTCTGATGACGACCATGGCAAAAGTCCTGGGTTTGAGCCGTGAAAAAAGACGTTGATTATACGACGAAATCCGCGCTGCCCGCAATCGGCGCGGCGACGCCGGCAGGCTCGCCTAGCGCAGGCCCGGAAAGGCGCCCTTCAGGCCCCGCATCATCTTGTGCATGCCACCCTTGGCGACCATTTTCATCATTTTCTGCGTCTGCTCGAACTGGGCGAGCAGCCGATTGACTTCCTGCACCGACGCCCCGGCGCCGGCTGCGATCCTCCGCTTGCGTGAGGCTTTCAACAGCTCCGGCTTCGCCCGCTCCGCCGGCGTCATCGAGTTGATGATCCCCTCGAGGCGGCGAATCGCGCGATCGTCGACTTGCGTGCCTTGCGCCGCACGCGAGAGCTCGCCGGGCAGCTTGTCGATCAGGCCCTGCACGCCACCCATCTTTCGCATCTGTCCGATTTGCGACTTGAAGTCCTCGAGGTCGAAGCCCTTGCCGGACTTGACCTTCTTGGCGAGCTTTTGCGCGTCGGCGACATTGACCTGCCGCTGCGCATCCTCGATCAGGCCCAGCACGTCGCCCATGCCGAGGATGCGCGATGCCATGCGCTCGGGATGAAAAACTTCCAGGCCGTCGAGCTTTTCGGACACGCCGGCGAACTTGATCGGCGCACCGGTGACCTGACGCACCGAAAGCGCCGCGCCCCCTCGGGCATCGCCGTCGAGCTTGGTCAGGATGACGCCGGTCAACGGCAGCACCGTCCCGAATGCCTTGGCCGTATTGACCGCATCCTGGCCCTGCATCGCGTCGACGACGAACAGCGTCTCGACCGGACTCACCGCGGCGTGCAGCGCGGCGATCTCGCGCATCATCGCGTCGTCGATGGCAAGACGGCCGGCGGTGTCGACCACCACGACGTCGTGATAGTGCCGGCGCGCCCAGTCGACAGCGGCGAGGGCGATGGCCACCGGATCCTGTCCGGACGAGGACGGAAAGAAGTCGACGCCGACCTGGCTGGCAAGCGTTTCGAGCTGCTTGATCGCCGCCGGCCGGTAGACGTCGCAGCTGACCAGCAGCACTTTTTTGCGCATGTCCTGGCGCAACAGCCGTGCGAGCTTGCCGGCGCTGGTCGTCTTCCCCGCGCCCTGCAATCCCGCGAGCAGGATCACCGCCGGCGGCACGACGGCCAGATCGAGCGGCGATGCGGGACCGCCGATCAGCCGCGTCAGCTCGCGCTGGACGATGCCGACGAATGCCTGTCCCGGCGTCAGCGATCCGGCGACGTCGCTACCGATCGCCTTTTCGCGCACGATCGCGATGAAATCGCGCACGACCGGAAGTGCGACGTCGGCCTCGAGCAGCGCCATCCTGACTTCGCGCAGCGCTTCGGAGATATTGGCTTCGGTGAGCCGCGCTTCACCGCGCAGCGTCTTGGCGACGCGGCCGAGCCGCTGGGTCAGATTGTCGAGCATCGTCGATGGGTTCGCGTTGCGAAAAGCGCGGCCCGGAACCGGCGCGCGCTTGGTGTAGACTGCCAAAAACAAACATGATTTTACTCTACCCGGCGGTCGTCGCCGCTTATCTCGCCGCCGCCTGGCTCGACTGGCGGCAACTCGCGCAAGCCCCGGAGCGCTTATCGCCGCCAGCCGCGACGACGGCGCGATGGCTGCCCGCGGCGGCGCTGGCCGGACACGCGGTGCTGATTTCCGCCGTCGTGTTCTCCGCCGGCACAGTCGACTTGAGCCTTTCCAACGCCGTGTCCGCCGTCGCCGGGCTGATCGCGCTTTTCGCTTGGCTGGGCTCGCGCTCGGGCGCGCTGCCCGGAGTCGCGGTGATTGCGCTGCCGGTCGCCGCGGCCGCGGCCCTGCTGCCGCTGCTGTTTGCCAATCCACACCGCATGTCGCTGGCCGACGAACCGTGGGCGGCGCTGCACATCGCCGTGGCGCTGACCGCTTATGCGATGCTGATCGTCGCCGCGCTGCAGGCGATCCTGTTGATGAGCCTCGAGCGCCGGCTGCATCGCGGGCAGGCGGCGCGCAGTGCGGCGGCGATGCCGCCGCTGTTGACGCTCGAACGCTTCCTGTTCCGGCTGGTGACGCTGGGCTATGCGCTACTCACATTGACTTTGCTGAGCGGCATCGTTTTCTCCGAGGAATTGTTCGGCAAGCCGCTGACCTTTACGCACAAGATCGTCTTTTCGGTGCTCGGCTGGCTGGTCTTCGGCGCCGTCCTGTTCGGACGGTATCGCTACGGCTGGCGCGGCAAGACGGCGCTGCGCTGGATACTCACCGGCGGCATCCTGCTGCTGGTCGCCTATATCGGCAGCAAGTTCGTGCTCGAGGCGATACTGCACCGCTGATAAGCGCGCTTGTCGCCTTGACAGCGCCCCCGGCGCACCAAATACTGGCTGTCGTCATCAGAGGGCGCGCGCTGCTTGAACGACATTCCGCTGTCGACGCTGGTCATCGCGCTGGTTGCGCTGCTTGCGGTTTCGGGCTTTTTCTCGATCGCCGAGACGGCGATGATGGCGGTCAACCGGCATCGGCTGCGTCTGAGAGCCCAGCATGGCGAGCGCGGCGCCAAAGTCGCCTTGGGCCTCCTCGCGCGCACCGACAAGCTCCTCGGCGTCATCCTCCTCGGCAACACGCTGATCAACGCCATCGCGACTACGCTGACGGCGGTGATCACGACGCGCCTCTTTGGGCAGGGCGAGGTCTCGCTGATGATCGGCGGCGTCGCGATCGCACTGGCGATCCTGATTTTTTCGGAAATCACGCCCAAGGTCGTCGGGGCCGCGTACGCCGATCGCATTGCGCCGCCGGTGGGCTTTTTGCTGGCGCCGATGCTGCGGCTCTCCTACCCGGTCGTGTGGTTCGTCAACCTGTTCGTGCAGGGACTGCTGATACTGCTGCGCCTGAAGCCAGGCGAAGAAGTCGAGGCGACGCTGTCGCAGGAGGAAGTGCGAAGCCTCGTGCTCGAAGGCCATTTTTTCCGAGGCAAGCACCGGGCGATGCTCGCCAACCTGTTCGACCTCGCCTCAGTCAGCGTCGACGACGTGATGACGCCGCGCAACCAGATCGAGGCGCTCGACCTGACCGACAAACCAGCGCTGCTCGCCCAGCAGCTCGCGACCAGTTACCACACGCTGCTGCCGGTCTACGAAGGGTCCCTCGACAACATCGTGGGGCTCTTGCACCTGAAGCAGGTGCTGCGCCTGCGCCAGGCCGACGAGATCGACGCCGAGCAGCTCCGCGCGATCCTGCGCGCGCCCTACTTCATCCCGGCCGGAACGCCGCTGTTGACCCAGCTCCACCAGTTCCAGGCCGACCGGCAGCGGATCGGACTTGTAGTAGACGAATACGGCGAGCTCCAGGGCCTGGTCTCCATCGAGGACATCCTGGAGGAGATCGTCGGCGAGTTCACGACCCAGGGCCCGGGCGGGTCGGACGTGTTTCGCCGGGAAGCCGACGGCAGCGTCGTCGTCGACGGCATGGCGCCGCTGCGCATGCTCAACCGCAAGCTGGGCACCGAGTTTCCGCTCGAAGGCCCGAAGACGCTCAACGGCCTGATCGTCGAATATCTGGGCGAAATCCCCGACTCGGGCATCAGTTTCCGCCTCGCCGGCCAGGGGATCGAAGTGCTGCAGGTGCAGGATCGGGCGATCAAGGTCGTCAAGCTGCTGGCCCCGGTCGGAGGTGCCCCGGCGCCGCCTTTACAAACTACCGGGGAGCAGGCATCATCGATAAGCTAACTTATATGCCTCTGGAATAACGGTTTTCAGGGAAATCTACCGCTTCCGGACCAATCCGCCCACTGACGATGGCAACGCACGCGGCAACCCGTAACATCAGCGGCCTCGCCCGGGCGATGGTCCAGCACGGCTTGTTGTCGGAATACGACGCCGACGCCCTGCACACGCAGGCGCAAACCGCCAATGTCGGCTTCGTCGAGCAAGTCCTGCTCAGCAAGCGGATGACCGCCTCGCAGATCGCGGTTTTTGCCTCGCGCGCATTCGGAGCCCCGCTGTTCGATCTGACCGGCTTCGATCTGGACCAGATCAACAAGGAGTTGGTCGATCCGAAGCTCGCCGCGGTGCGGCGCGTGCTGCCGCTGCAAAAGCGCGGCAATCGCCTGTTCGTCGCCGTCTCCGACCCGGCCAATCTGCAGGCGCTCGACGAGGTCCGCTTCAAGACCAACCTGGTCATCGACGCCGTCGTCGTCGAGGACGACAAGCTCGGCCAGACGCTGGCCAAGGTCGTCGAGTCGATGGGCCAGAGCCTGAAGGACCTGGTCAGCACCGAAGACCTCGAGGTCGACCTGATGGACGGCAGTCAGGCGATCACCGAGGACGAATCCAATCCGGACGTCGAGGATGCGCCGGTCGTCAAGTACATCCAGAAGATCCTGCTC
The DNA here is from genome assembly GCA_963828665.1 of uncultured beta proteobacterium. Lineage (GTDB taxonomy): Bacteria > Pseudomonadota > Gammaproteobacteria > Burkholderiales > Casimicrobiaceae > PALSA-1003. The sequence goes on along the minus strand of CAWHFL010000012.1, from coordinate 201,890 downwards.
GATGCGATCGCGGCCGGCGTGTCGGACATCCATTTCGAGCCCTACGAAAAGTTCTACCGCATTCGCTACCGCCTCGACGGGATCCTCAAGGAAGTCGCCCAGCCGCCGCTGGTGATCAAGGACAAGATGGCATCGCGGATCAAGGTCATCTCGCGGCTGGACATTTCGGAAAAGCGCGTCCCGCAGGACGGACGAATGAAGCTGACGCTGTCAAAGAGCCGCGCGATCGACTTCCGGGTCAGCACCCTGCCGACGCTGTACGGCGAAAAGATCGTGCTGCGTATCCTGGACGCGGCGGGTGTCAAGCTCGGCATCGAGGCGCTGGGCTACGAGCCCGATCAGCAGCAGATCATTCTCGACGCCATCAAGCGGCCGTACGGCATGATCCTGGTCACCGGGCCGACCGGCAGCGGCAAAACCGTGTCGCTCTATACCTGTCTCAACATCCTGAACCAGCCTGGCGTGAATATTGCAACGGCGGAGGATCCGGCGGAAATCCAGCTCGCCGGGGTCAACCAGGTCAACATCAATGACAAGGCCGGACTCAACTTCGCCAACGCGCTGCGCGCCTTTCTGCGGCAGGACCCGGACATCATCATGGTCGGCGAAATCCGCGACCTGGAGACCGCCGACATCGCGATCAAGGCGGCGCAGACCGGCCACCTGGTGATGTCGACCCTGCATACGAACGACGCTCCGGCGACGCTGATGCGGCTCGCCAACATGGGCGTCCCCGCGTTCAACATCGCTTCCAGCGTCATCCTGATCACCGCGCAGCGGCTGGGCCGCAAGCTGTGCCCGCAATGCAAGCGGCCGGAGGAGATTCCGCCGGAGGCGTTGCTGCAGGCCGGATTTTCCGAAGAAGACATCGACGGCACCTGGCAGTGCTACGGTCCGGTCGGATGCGATCAGTGCTTCGGCACCGGATACAAGGGCCGTATCGGAATCTACGAAGTGATGCCGATCACCGACGACATGCGGCAGATCATCATGCGCGCCGGCAACGCGCTCGACATCGCCGAGCAGGCCAGAAAAGACGGCGTACGCAACCTGCGGCAATCGGGGCTGCTCAAGGTCAAGCAGGGCATGACCTCGCTCGAGGAAATCGAAGCCGTAACCAACGAATGAGCATCGCATAACCGCGACGGGAATAACATGGCAACCGCAACCATCCAGCGCAGGGCACAGGTCAGGGACGTCAAGGAATACACGTACCTGTGGGAAGGCACCGACCGCAACAACCGCAACGTGCGCGGGGAAATGCGCGCCGCGTCGGAGACCGTCGTCACCACGACGCTGCGCCGGCAAGGCATACGCATCAGCAAGCTGCGCAAGCAGTCTTTCCGCGGCGGCCGCCGGGTCAGTGAAAAGGACATCACGTTCTTCACCCGCCAGCTCGCCACGATGCTGAAGGCGGGCGTGCCGCTGCTGCAGGCGTTCGAGATCGTCGCGCGCGGCCACAGCAACGCCCGCTTCGCGCGGCTGATGATGGATATCAAGGGCCGGGTCGAGGCGGGCTCGAGCCTGTCGCAGGCCTTCCGCGAATATCCGGCGCACTTCGATGCCCTGTACTGCAACCTGGTACACGCCGGCGAAACCGCCGGCATGCTGGACGGCATCCTCGAGCGCCTGGCGAGCTACAAGGAAAAGATCCTGGCGATCAAGAGCAAGATCAAGTCCGCCCTGTTCTACCCGGTTTCGGTCGTCGTCGTCGCGATCGTCGTTATCTGGGTGATCATGATCTGGGTGATCCCGGCGTTCAAGCAGGTGTTCGCCAGCTTCGGCGCCAACCTGCCGGCGCCGACGTTGATCGTGATGGGCATCTCGGACTTCTTCGTCTCCTACTGGTGGCTGATGGCGCTGATCGGCTTCGGCGCGATCACCGCCTTTCTGTTCCTGCAGCGCCGCTCGGCGGCTTTCCGCTACTTCCTCGACCGGATCTCGCTCAAGCTGCCGGTGATCGGCGCGATCCTGGAAAAGGCGACGATCGCCCGCTGGACGCGAACGCTGGCGACGATGTTCGCCGCCGGCGTGCCGCTGGTCGAGTCGCTCGACGCCGTCGCCGGCGCCTCGGGCAATGCCGTCTATGTTGCCGGCACGCGCAAGATCCAGACGCAGGTCAGCACCGGCACGAGCCTGACCAACGCGATGCACAACACGGGTCTGTTTCCGACGATGGTGCTGCAGATGACGCAGATCGGCGAAGAGTCGGGCTCGCTCGACGGCATGCTGTCCAAGGTTGCCGAGTTCTTCGAGCGCGAAGTCGACGATGCGGTCGCGGCGCTGTCGAGCCTGCTCGAGCCTATCATCATCGTTTTCCTGGGCGTCGTCATCGGCGGACTCGTCGTCGCGATGTACCTGCCGATATTCAAGCTTGGCGCCGTCATCTGACGGAGAACGCGGGAAGCGGAACGCGATCGAACCGTTCCGCCGGATGAATGTTCCGGCGGACGGTGACCGCTCGCCGGCCTCGGCGTCGCGCACGCCACGTGTCGAGCGCGCCACCAGCGAATCCCACGGCTTGCCGCGCGCGACTTGAATCCGATGCCTTTTGCATTCGATAACGTCGCCATGCTGGCGCTCGCCGCGGTCGTCGGACTGTGCGTCGGCAGCTTTCTGAACGTCGTCATCCACCGCCTGCCCAAAATGCTGGAGCGCGGCTGGAAGGAGCAATGCGCGGAGCTCGCCGGCGACAGCCCGGTGGACGCACCCGCCTACAATCTGGTCGTGCCGCGCTCGCAGTGCCCGTCCTGTGGCCATCGCATCGGCGCGCTGGAGAACATTCCGGTCGTCAGCTACCTGGTCCTGCGCGGGCATTGCCTCGCCTGCCGCGCGCCGATCTCGGCGCGCTATCCGATCGTCGAGCTGCTGGCCGCAGTCCTCACCGTCGTCGCGATCGTCCGCTTCGGCGTCACGCCAGCAGGGCTCGCCGCCTGCGCGTTCCTGTGGATGCTGCTGGCGCTCACGCTGATCGACTTCGACACGCAATTGCTGCCCGACAACCTGACCTTGCCGCTGCTGTGGGCGGGCCTCTGTGCGAACGTCCTCGGCGCCGCGCCGATCGCCAGCTTGCGCGATGCGGTGATCGGCGCGATCGCCGGATATCTGACGCTGTGGATCATCTACTGGCTGTTCAAGCTGATTCGCGGCAAGGAGGGTATGGGCTACGGCGACTTCAAGCTGCTGGCCGCGCTCGGCGCCTGGCTCGGCTGGCAGATGCTGCCGCTGATCGTGCTGCTGTCGTCGGTCGTGGGCGCCGTCATCGGTATTTCGCTGGTCGTGTTCAAGGGACGCGATCACCAGATCCCGCTGGCGTTCGGGCCGTACCTTGCGATCGCCGGCGCGATCGCGCTGTTCTTCGGCAAATCGCTGATCGCGATCTACCTGCCGGCGTAGGGACACTGAGGGACACTTAAGGACACTCATGCCATTCGTCGTCGGACTGACCGGGGGCATCGGTAGCGGCAAGTCCGCGGTGGCGAGCGCGTTTGCGGCACTCGGCGTCGAGATCGTCGACGCCGACGTTCTGGCCCACCGGCTGTCGACGCCCGGCCAGCCGGGCTACGCGGCGATCCGCGCGGCGTTCCCCGACGTCGAGCTCACGCCGGGCGGAGAAATCGACCGCGCGAAGCTGCGCAGCCGCGTGTTCGCCGATGCCAGCGCGCGCGTGCGCCTCGAAGCCGCATTGCATCCGCTGATCGCCGCCGCAGCGCGGCGCGAGATCGCGGCCTGGCGAGGGGCTTACGGCATCACCGTCGTGCCGCTGTTGCTCGACCGCGGCAAGTCCGCCTCGGCGGTCGACCGGATACTCGTCGTCGACTGCCCGGAAGAAGCGCAGGTCTCGCGCGTCGTCGCCCGCAGCGGCATGACGCCGGCCGAGGTGCGCGCGATCATGGCGACGCAGGCGAACCGCGTAGCGCGGCTGGCCGCGGCTGACGACGTCATCGACAACGCCGGCCCGCCGGAAGCGATCGCGCCGCAGGTTGCTCGGCTCGATACGCGTTATCGCGAGCTCGCCGCGACGGCCGACTCGGGCGCGCTCGCGCGATGATCCGCTACGAGCATCCGCTGAACGAGCGCGTCCGCACGCTGATGCGGCTCGAGGGCCTGTATTCGCGCGCGCTCTTTTTCACCGGCGAGACGACGTCGGCCGCGCACCACGCGGCGCTGCTGGCGCTGTTCGAGATCACCGACGTCGCGGCGCGCGCCGATCTCAAGACTGACATCCTGCAGGAGCTCGAGCGGCAGCGGCAGTCGCTGGCGCCGCTGCGCAGCAATCCTGCGATCGACAGCGAAATGCTCGACGCGCTGCTGGCAGAGATCGACGACGTCTGCGCGCGCCTCTTGGCGCTGACCGGAAAAGTCGGCGCGCATCTGCGCGACAACGAATGGCTGATGGCAATCAAGCAGCGCACCGCGATCCCCGGCGGCGTGTGCGAGTTCGACCTGCCCGCCTATCACTACTGGCTGCATCTCGCGCCGCAGCAACGCCAGCACGACTTGCAGACCTGGATCGCGCCGCTGCTGCCGATTCACGGCGGCCTGACGATCATCCTGCGACTGCTGCGGGAAAACGGCAAGACCAGCAAGCACGCCGCGTATCACGGCGTGTTCCAACTGATGCTGACGACGGCGAAGGTGGCGCAGCTCCTGCGCTTGGCGCTGCCGGCCAACCTGCCGTGCGTGCCCGAGATCAGCGCCAACAAATACGCGCTCAACGTCCGCTTCATCGGCATCGCCGGCATGGACCGCGGCTCGGTGTACGAAGGCAATTTCGACTTCGAGCTGACCTTCTGCAATCTTTGACAGGCATTGCATTATTGACGGCCGACCGCTATCGTCTGCCGTGAATGCCCGCCCGGCACGGACGCCAGATCCCCGGGCAACCCAACGAGGAGGAGCCTCAGCATGAAAACGATCAACGATCGCCGCAGGGCGATTCTGTGTGCGTTCACCCTTGCCGCGACTGCCGGATGGATTTCCGGCGCCGCCGCGGCAACGCGCACATTCAGCTTCGCCTACGACCAGCCGAACACGACCGCGTACGGCATCGCGGCCAACATGTTCGACGCCAAGTTGAAGGAGCTGTCCGGCAACACGATGAGCATCAACCAGTTTCCGGGTGCGCAGCTCGGCCAGGAGCCGCAGATGCTGCAGAAGATGCGCGCCGGCGATATCGACTTCGTCATCACGTCGACCGCGAACGCCTCGACCCTGGCGCCGCAGGCCGGCGTGTTTTCGCTGCACTTCATCTTCCGCGACCAGGCGCACCTGCAGCACGTGCTTGCCGATCCGGGGGTGTCGAAAGAGTTTCGCGCAATGGTCAAGGATTCGGTGCAGGGAGCGCAGGTGCTGGGCCTGATGACGATGGGCATGCGCAACATGTATAGCAAGAAGGAAGTGCACAACATCAACGACATCAAGGGCCAGAAAGTGCGCGTGCAGGCGACCAAGACCGAGGACACGCTGTTCCCGGCCTACGGGGCGCAGACGGTGCATCTGCCGTTCGGCGAGGTCTACACGTCGCTGCAGACCGGCGTGGTCAACATCGCCGAGAACGGCGTCAACGTGTATCTGGCCAACAAGCACTATGAAGTCGCGCCGATCCTGTCGATGACCGAGCACGAGGCCAACAACAACTGCATCTGGGTCAGCGACAAGACCTGGAACAGCCTGACGCCACAGCAGCAGAAGTGGGTCCAGGCGGCCGCCGACGAGGTAGCCAAGCGCGAGCCGGCGATGGCGCTGAAGCTCGAGAAGGATTCCGAGGACAAGCTCAAGACGATGGGCGTCAAGGTCGTCGAGAACGTCGACAAGTCCGGCTTCATCAAGGCTGCGCAACCGGTCCAGGACGAGCTCGCCAAGGAGCTCGGACCTCACGCGGTCAAGCTGCTCAAGCTCGTCCGCGACGTAAAGTAGGCTGAACGTCGCCGTCGGAATCGCGGCGCCGCGGCGCCGCGACGTCCGGCCTGTTGCCTCGCGCAGCACCAGCGAAGGATGAGATGGCCGACTTCCGCGCCTTGATCCTGCAGCGGCATCGCCAGCTCAAGTGGAAGGCATTCGATCCACTCGAGGCGATATTGATGGTGCTTTGCGGCGCCAGCATCTTCTTGTTCACGCTGGCGGTGCTGTGCGACGTCATCACGCGCAGCATCGGCGCGCCGTGGCTGTGGCTGCAGCAGGTCACCACCGCATTCTTCGCCTGGGGCGTGTTCATCGGCATGGCCGCGGCGACGCGGCGCAACGACCACTTCTATCTGACCGAGATCACCAAGCGGATGACCGGCGCGCCGCGTAGCTTCATCGAGATCACGAACCGCATCATCGTTCTTGTCGTCGCCATCGTGATCGTCTGGTGCGGCACCCAGAACGCGCTGCTCGACCTCGGCAGCTTCCGCATGCCGTCGCTGATCCCGCTGACGGTGTACACGGCCGTCGTTCCGGTTGCGGGCGTGCTGATCATCCTGTTCACACTCGAGCAGCTGATCAACGGCTGGAGGCACGGGTTCGAAGGCCCCGAGGACCGCGACGACACACGCGAGCCGATGATATGAGTCAGCCCGCGGTCCTGATCATGATGACCGTGCTGTTCCTGGTGTTCGGCTACATGGGCGTGCCCGTGGTCTTCGCGTTGATCGCCGGTGTGCTTGCGGCAACGGCGGTCACCCAGATCAGCATGGAGTCGATGATCGGGCAGCTCTTCCACGGCATCGATTCCGAGACCTTGCTAGCGGTGCCGTTCTTCCTGCTGGTCGGTGAGCTGATGGCGGCGTCCGACGTCGCGACCCGGATGATCCGGCTGTCGCAGACGCTGGTCGGACATCTGCGCGGCGGGCTCGCGCAGGTAGTGACGCTGTTCAGCATGTTCTTCGCCGGCATATCGGGATCGTCGGTGGCCGACGTCGCGGTCCTGAGCCGCACGATCGCGCACGACATGGCCAAGGAAGGCTACGACCGCGCGTTCACCGCCGCGCTGATCGCCTCGGCCTCGACGATGGCCAACCTGATTCCGCCCAGCATCATGGCGGTCGTCTACGGCGCGACCGGCGACGTATCGATCGGCGGCCTGTTCCTCGCCGGGGTCGTTCCCGGCGTCCTGATCGGCGTCGGGCTGATGATCTACAGTTACCTCTGGGGCCCGGTCGGCATGATGAAAAAGCGCGCGCCGCTCACCGAAATCATCGTCGCCGCGCGCGGCTCGGCGCTGCCACTGATCATTCCGGTGATCATCATGGGCGGCATCCTGAGCGGATGGTTCACCCCCACCGAGGCCGGTATGGTGGCGGCGGTCTACATCCTGGTCGTGCTGATCCCGGTGCTCAACCCGAGCCATATCCGCGAGCTGCCGCGCGACTTCATGTACGCGGGACTGCTCTATTCGCTGCCGCTCGGCGCGGTCGCGGCCGCCTCGGCGTTCGGCTGGATGGTCGCGTACCTGCGCGGCCCCGACATCGTCGCCGGGTACATCACCGCTTTCGCCGGCAACGACGGCCAGTTAATCATGCTGCTGCTGGTCGCGCTGTTCGTCATCGTCGGCGACTTCATCGACGCCGTCCCGGCGATCATCATCTTCATGCCGATCATCCGCAAGCTGGCCGAGGTCGGCAACGTCAATCCGCTGCAGATGGGCGTAGTGATTATCACGACGCTGGTGTTCGGGCTGATCACGCCGCCGTACGGATTGTCACTGCTGGTCGCGTCCAAATACGTCGGCGTCAGCTTCGGGAAGGCGGTGGTGCGATCGCTGCCGTTGTATATCGTGTTCTTCCTGACGATCGCGTTTACCGTCTACTTTCCCAAAGTGGTATTGTGGCTTCCGAAGCAGCTTTTGCCGGAGTCCGTCGGCTGTTTCAAGAGCCCGACCGGGCCTGGGTATATCTGCCCGGCGTGAGTCAGTTGCGACCCGAGGACTGGCGATGAATTCGACCATCGAAATATCCGAAAGCCTAAACCTGCGACCGCTGACGCCGAAGCTCGGCGCTGCCGTTTCGAACGTGACGCTCGCCGACGAGATGAGCGACGAGCTCTTCCGCGCGATCTACCAGGCGTTCCTGCGCTACCAGGTGCTGCTGTTCCCGCCGCAGGACGTCCCGCCGGCGCGACAGGTCGCCTTCGCCCGCCGCTTCGGCGAAGTGCAGATCCACATCATGAACCAGTACCACGCCGACGGCTTTCCCGAGCTCTACCGGCTGTCGAACCTGGACGAGAACGGCAAGCCGAGCGGCAAGCATCCCGACAAGGGCACGCTCGCCTGGCACACCGACGGCTCGTGGCAGCGGATCACCGGCCAGGCGACGATCATCTACGGCGAGGTCATGCCCGAGATCGGCGGCGAGACGCACTTCGCCGACATGTACGGGGCCTACGAGCGGCTCAGCGCAGAGTGGAAGGTGCGGATCGCAAACTTACGCGCCGTGCACAACCTCGACTTTTCACGCACGCGGCGCCATGGCGAGGACCTGATGACCGAAGCCCAGCGGCGCGAGAAGCCGCCAGTCGACCAGCCGGTCGTGCGCACGCATCCGGAGACCGGCCGCAAGTGTTTATACCTGGGCGATCACGCCGAATACATCGTCGGCATGCCCTATGACGAAGGTCGCGCGCTGATCGAGGAATTGAACGCGCTGGCGATCCATCCCGACCTGACCTACGAGCATCGCTGGACCGCTCGCGAGTTGCTGCTCTGGGACAACCGTTGCGTCATGCATCGCGCGACGGCTTACGATCCGGCGACGCAGGGGCGGGTGATCAGGCGGTGTACGGTGCTGGGGGAAGTGCCGCACTGACGTTGGAGCGTGGCGGCTGCTCCGCCGGCGTCACATGCGATCAGGGCAGCGCCATCTTTTTCTCGGCCATCACCTCGCGCAACCGGTCCGGATAGTCGGTGATGATGCCATCGACACCCATGTCGATCAGGTTGCGCATGTCGCCGCGCTCATTGACCGTCCACGGCAGGACCTTGAGCCCAAGCGTATGCGCTTCGGCCAGATCCTTCGCTGTCAGATTGCGCCAGAACATCGACCAGGTGCCGCAGCCCGCGGCCTTGACCAGCGCCGGCAGCGACCCGCGATGGTCGCGCAGCGCGAACCCCGCGTGCCACGGCGATGGCCCGCCGTCGGGCGCTTGCTGCACCGTATTGTCATTCGCCGTCTGAATCGTCAGGCACGCGGTCTCGATCTCGGGAGCGAGACGTTTCATTTCGACCAGCGTGCGCCAGTCGAACGATTGCAAGGTCACGCGATCGGCGACGTTCGCCTCGCGGATGACGGCCAGGACCAGCTTCACAAACGTCGCGGGGTCGGGCGTGTTCGCGCCGCTGGTCGGCGTGATCTTGGTCTCGATATTGAATCGCACCGGCTTGCCGCTCGCCTTGGCGAGGTCGAACAGCTCGGAGAGCTCGGGAAAGCGTTCGCCGTCGGCGGCCTGCTGATTCGGGAGTGATCGCGCGTACCGGCTCATGGGATTGATGCGCCCGATGTCGTAGCGACGGAGCTCGGCAAAGCTCAAAGAGCGGATCTGCGGCCCGGGCCCCGCGAGCCAGTGCCCGTCGGGGTCGCGCACCAAGTCGGGACTCAAGAACGGATTGTGCGAGATCACGACGACGTCGTCCTTGGTCACGCCCATGTCGGTCTCGATCGTCGTCACGCCGATGTCCAGCGCGCGACGAAACGCCACAAGCGTGTTCTCGGGTGCCAAGCCCCGTGTTCCGCGGTGGCCTTCGAGGTCGAAGGCGAGGGTGGGAGTCGCGAAAAGCATCCCAAGGAAAAGCGTGGCGGCGCGCATAGCCAAGACAGTCACCGGATCGTTCTTGCTGGATGGTAAAACTTGGGTTGCGGAGTATTCGTGTCGCTTTGTGGAAGTATGAATGTTATCAATTCGCGCAAGCAAGGTCAGGCCTATCAGCACTTTAGCGCCCCGCGTGCCTATAATCATCCGCCGGCGCCAGTGCGTCGGTGTCCACGCATGACATGGCTAATCCTTATCGGCGCCCTGGCCCTCGGTGTCCCCGCCTGGGCGTGGTTCACGCAGGAGAGCATGCTCTTCTTCCCGCAGCCGGTCGCCTCGACGACGCACTTGCCGGCGCGCGCGTCGCCGCTGGAGGTCGTCGCTGACGGCACGCATCTCCGCGGCTGGATCGTCAAGGGGACGGCCGCGCCGGCGCCGACCGTCATCTATTTCGGAGGCAACGCCGAGGAAGTCTCGTGGACGATCTCCGACGCGCGCTGGCCGCGCGATTGGACGATCGTCGGCGTCAACTATCGCGGTTACGGCACGAGCGAGGGTAAACCCGGCGAGCCGGCGCTCACCGCCGACGCGCGGGCGATCTACGATGCGGTCGCCAAGCGCGACGACGTCGATCCGCATCGCATCGTCGTGTTCGGACGGAGCCTCGGCACCGCCATCGCGACACATCTTGCCGCGGAGCGTCCCGTCGCCGGCGCGATTCTCGTCTCGCCTTACGACAGCATGACGGCGATCGGCAAGCTGCACTATCCGTGGCTGCCGGTGTCGATGCTGCTGCGCCATCGCTTCGACGCGGTTCCGAACGCGAAGCGGAACATGATGCCGATGCTGACGATCGTCGGCGGGGCCGATTCGATCATTCCGCCCGAGCGCTCGCGCGCGCTGTTCGACGCGTGGGCCGGGCCGAAGACCTGGCAGCTCGTGCCGCGCGCCGGCCACAACGATCTCGGCAACGACGCGGCGTTCTGGGAGAGCGTCGCGGGATTTTTGGCACAACGGTAACTGCCTGCTCTATCGAGCTTGGCCCGCGTAGTCCGAATGGCCGAGCCCTTTCGTGAAGCTGCATCCGATAATAGTGCAAACGCGCGCGAACAATAGCTGGGTCCGGCGCCGTTCCGGCGTACGGGTCTGCCTGCGGCTCACATTCGACTCGAGGACGTCGTCGATATCGATCTGGAGGATTACCACTGATGAAAACGCTGCGCGACTCTCGCCGTCAGCCTACGCATCCTGGCGCGATCCTGCGGGAAGATGTCCTGCCCGCGCTGCGCATGTCGCAGGTCGAGCTCGCCGAGCGCCTGGGCGTGTCGCGGGTGACGGTGAATGCGCTGCTGCAGGAAAGGCGCGATCTCTCGGTCGAGCTGGCCGCGCGGATCGCCAAGCTGCTCGGGCACTCGCCTGAAAGCTGGCTGCGGATGCGGGAGGCCGTCGACCTTTGGCGGATCGCCCAGGATCCGGCGCGGTTGGCTGAGGTCAAGCCGTTGTCGAAGGAGCGCATGGCGGCCTGACTCGTACGGTATTACCATCACGTCATGCGTGCGCTTCGATTCCACAGTTACGGTCCGCCGGACGTTCTCCGCATCGACGACGTGCCCGAGCCCTCGCCGGACGCAGGCCAGGTCAAGGTGCGCGTCCAAGCGGTCGGCCTCAATCCCATCGACTGGAAGATCCGCGCCGGCCATTTGCGCCTGCTCCCGGTCTTCCGGTCGCCGCCGCGCGGGGTGGGAACCGATTTCGCCGGCGAGATCGTCGCCCTCGGCGCGGGGCCGAGCACGCGGCGGGTGGGCGAGCGGGTCTTCGGCTCGCTGCAGTCGTTCGGACGCGAGGGCGCGCTAGCCGACTTTCTCGTCGTATCCGACGAGCGCGTGCTGCCGATTCCAGATGATCTCGACGCGGCGCAGGCGGCCGCGCTGCCGATCGCTGGAGGCTCCGCGCTGCAGGCGCTGACCGACGAGGCGCACGTAGGCCCGGGCCAGCGCGTGCTGATCACCGGCGCGGCCGGCGGCGTCGGACACTTCGCCGTGCAGATCGCCAAGCACCTGGGCGCGTACGTCGTCGGCGTGTGCAGCGAGGCGAATGCAGCGTTCGTGCGCGAGCTCGGCGCCGACGATGTCGTCGACTATGCCCGCGACGATTACACACGGCGGAGCGACCGGTTCGACGTGGTGTTCGACGCCGCGAGTGCGTCGAGCTTCGCGGCTGCGGGCCCCGTGCTCTCCGCGTCGGGCCTCTATATCAGCACTGCCGGCACCACGACCGCAGCTCTTGGCGCTGCCGCCGCCGCCGTGATGGCGCGCCTCACCTCGCGCCAGCGCGCGATCCCGCTGCTCATGCGCAACGACGCCCGCATCTGGCAGCGGCTGCTGCAGCTGGTGCGGCAAAACGCGATCAAGGCGCATATTGAGCGCACGATTTTGCTCGAAGATGTGGCCGAGGCACAGCGCGCGATGGAAACCGGCCACGGCCGGGGCAAGATCGTCGTCCGGTTGGGCTGATCCCTCGGCTTCGCGTCACCTGCTGGTGCGCGAGAAGCCCGGCCGCTTGCGCCGGGTTTAGCCCGGCGGCTCGGTCCCAGCCGGCAGATCGTGGCCGATCAACGTCGGCTCGGGCCGGCGCGCGCGTGAGTCGTCGGCAGCGGCGTTGTCCTCGCTGTCCTGCGCGCGCGCCTGGGCGATCGCCTGGTCGGCATCGCCCGCAATGCCGGCGAGATCGTCGCCGAGGAAGCCGCCGCTCTGATGCGCCCACAGGCGCGCGTACAGGCCGTCGCGCGCGAGCAGGCTGCGATGATCGCCCTCCTCCACCACGCGCCCGCGGTCCAGCACGATCAGCCGGTCCATCGCCGCAATGGTCGAGAGCCGGTGCGCAATGGCGACGACGGTCTTGCCCTCCATCAGCTGGTAGAGGCTGCGCTGGATCGCGGCCTCGACCTCCGAGTCGAGCGCGCTGGTCGCCTCGTCCAGCAGCAGGATCGGCGCATCCTTCAGCATCACCCGCGCGATCGCGATGCGCTGGCGCTGGCCGCCGGAGAGCTTGACGCCGCGCTCGCCGACGTGCGCGTCGTAGCCGTTGCGCCCCTTGGGGTCGGTGAGGCCGCCGACGAACTCGTCGGCTTCCGCGCGCTTGGCCGCGGCGAGCATGTCCTCCTCGGTCGCGTCGGGCCGGCCGTAGACGATGTTCTCGCGCACCGAGCGGTGCAGCAGCGAGGTGTCCTGTGTGACCATGCCGATCTGCTCGCGCAAGCTGTTCTGCGTCACCTGCGCAATGTCCTGGCCGTCGATCAGGATGCGGCCGCCTTCGACGTCGTAGAAGCGCAGCAGCAGGTTGACGATCGTCGACTTGCCGGCACCGGAGCGACCGACCAGCCCGATCTTCTCGCCCGAGCGGATGTGGAGATCGAGCTTTTCGATGACGTCGCGTTTTCCGCCGTAGGCGAAGCTGACCTCTTCGAAGCGGATGTCGCCGTGCGCGACGGCAAGCGGCTTCGCCTCGGGCGCGTCGACCACCGTGTGCCGGTGCGCGATGACGCCGATGCCGTCCTGCACGGTGCCGATATGCTCGAAGAGCGTGGCCATCTCCCACATCACCCAGTGCGAGATGCCATTGAGACGCAGCGCCATCGCGGTGGCGGCGGCGACCGCGCCGACACTCGCCTCGCCCTGCGTCCACAGCCAGAGCGTGGCGCCGGCACTGGCGATGATCAGCATCATCGACAGCGTGTGATTGACGATCTCGAAGCCGGTGACCAGTCGCATCTGCGTATGCACGGTGCCCAGGAATTCCTGCATCGCCGTGCGCGCGAAGAACGCCTCGCGCCTCGCGTGCGAAAAGAGCTTCACCGTGGCGATGTTCGTGTAGGCGTCGGTCATGCGTCCGGTCATCAGCGAGCGAGCATCGGCCTGCACGCGCGCGACGCGGCCGAGTCGCGGCACGAAGTAGTACAACGCCAGGATGTAAAGCGCCACCCATCCCAGGAATGGCACGATCAGGCGCGAGTCGAAGTGGCCGAGCACCGCGAGCAAGGTGACGAAGTAGATGATGACGAAGACCAGCAGCTCGCAGACGATCAGCCAGGTGTCGCGCACGGCGAGCGCGGTCTGCATCACCTTGGTCGCGATGCGTCCGGCGAACTCGTCCTGGTAGAACGTCATGCTCTGCCCGAGCATCAGCCGGTGGAAGTTCCAGCGCAGCAGCATCGGGAAGTTGCCGAACAGCGTCTGCTGCTTGACCATCGACTGCAGCGCGATCAGCAGGATGCTGCCGGCGAGCACGCCGGCCAGCAGCATCAGGCGCCCGCCTTGCTCCGACCAGAGCTCGGCCGGCTGCACGGTGGCGAGCCAGTCGACGATGCTGCCCATCATGCTGAACAGCAGCGCCTCGAACGCGCCGATCACCGCGGTCAGTAGTGTCGTCGCGAGCAGGAACCCCCGCAGGCCCTTCGAGCATGCCCACAGGAACGCAAAAAAGCCGCGCGGCGGCGTTTCGGGTGTCGCCTCGGGATAGGGATCGACGAGGCGCTCGAAAAAGCGGAACACGGAATCTATCGTTGTCTAATGTCCGGCGCGAAGCGCGGCGGACAGGGTCGGTGGAACGGCGGCGCGGGTGCTGCCGGCCCAAGGCGCGCCTCGAAGGGTGCAATTCTACTATTGCGCCGCGTCAGCCGTTTGGCACGGGCCGGCTTGACACGGCGGCGCGCACCGGGCTACTCTCTTTGTTGATCGTTCAATCAACTCATGAAAACGGCCGCACTTCCGCCCTCGACGCGCGAGCGCCTGATCCAGACCGCGATGAAGCTCTTCTGGGAAAAAGGCTATGGCTCGACCAGCGTCGCCGACGTGCTGCACGCCGCCGGCGTTAACAGCGGCAGCCTCTATCACTTCTTCCCCGGCAAGCAGGACCTGCTGCTGGCGGTGCTCGACGTGTATCGCGACGGCATCGACGAGATGCTGCTCGCGCCCGCGTGGAAGGGCGTCGACGATCCGATCGAGCGCGTGTTCGCGCTGCTCGCGCGTTACCGCGCCGGTATCGTGATGTCCGACTGCGTCTACGCCTGCCCGATCGGCAGTCTCGCGCTGGAGATCCACGAGCCCGACCCGCCTGTGCGCAAGGCCATTGCCGCCAATTTCAGGGCCTGGACCGACGCCGTCGAAGCCTGCCTCGTCGCAGCCGGTCCGCGGCTGCCGCGCACACTCGACCGGCGCGAGCTGGCGCGCTTCGTCCTGACCGCGATGGAAGGCGGCGTCATGCAGGCGCGCACGCATCGCGACGCGACCTATTTCGACAGCTCGGTGCGGCAGCTCCGTATTCATTTCGATCATCTGGAGCGCGAGGCGGCGCCGTTGCCGTCACGCGCCAAACCGCCACGCAAGAAGCCAACTTCACGAGGGAGCCAATGATGTCATCGAAACTTCGCGTCACCCTGGCAGGCTTGTTCATTTCCTCCGTTGCGATCGGCGGTCCGGGCGCCGCGGCGCCGATCGAGCCACTGCAACCGATGGCGTTCCTCGCCGGGCATTGCTGGAAGGGCGATTTCGCCGACGGCAAGCAGACTGACGAGCATTGCTTTACCTGGCTCTACGACGGCAAGGCGCTGCGCGACACGCACACCGTGCGCGCGCAGGGACGGGCGGATTATGTCGGCGAGACGACCTACTACTGGGATTCAGCCGCCAAGCGAGTCGAGTTCATCTATATCGAGAATCTGGGCGGCGTCAGCCGCGGCAACATGCAAAGCACGCCCGAAGCACTGGTCTTCCCGCCGACACAGTACGTCGCGGATGGCGAGGCAATGACCTACCGCGTGCGCTGGACCCGGTTGAGCGACACCGCCTACGAGGCGTGGAGCGAGATGCAGGTCAAGGACGGCTGGACGACGATGTTCAAGATGACGATGAAGCGGTCGTCGTAGCGTTGGTTCACCGGCGCGATCTGTCGGTCGAGCTCGCCGCGCGTTTCGCAAAGCTGCTCGGACATTCGCCGGAAAGCTGACTGCGCATGCAGGAAGCGCTGGACCGACTAAAGTAAGACAGCCTACACCGACCTGGGGCCGGATGGATAGGCGCCGGAAGGATCTTCAACTCAGCCCTGCACCGCCGCCCCGGCGGCAAGCAACGCGCGTATTTCGTCCGCGCCGAACCCGAATTCTTCCAGCACCTCCGACGTATGCTGTCCGAGCATCGGCGCCGGGCGGACGACGCGCGAAGGTGTCGCCGAAAACTTGATCGGGCAGCCGATCGCCTGGGTGTTGCCGGCGCGCGGATGCTCGAGGTCGACGACCATGTCGCGCGCGTGCACCTGCGGATCGGCGAGCATTTGCTCGATCGTCTTGACTGCTCCGGCCGGAACGCCTGCCGCATCGAGCGCCTCCAGCCACGCGGCCGAGGGCTTGCGCCTGAACCGCAGCGTCAGCTCGTCGACCAGCGCGTCGAGGTTCGCCATGCGCAGCTTGTTGTCGGCGAAACGCGGATCGTCGCGAAGCTCCGGCGCTTCGAGCACCTGCGTCAGCCGCACGTAGTTGACCTGGTTCGACGCGCCGACCGTGATCCAGCCGTCGCCGGTCTCGAACGCCTGGTACGGCGCGGTCATCGGATGCGCAGAGCCGAGCGGCCCGATTTCGCGGCCGCTGCCGAGGAAGATCGCGCTCTGCCAGAACGTCTGCATGACGCCGGCTTCCAGGAGCGACGTGTCGACGAGCTGACCCTCGCCGGTGCGCAGCAGATGCACGTAGGCGCTGACGATACCCAGCGCGCCCAGGATGCCGGCGTTGATGTCGGTCACCGGCGAGCCAACCTTCGTCGGCGGTCCGCCCGGATCGCCGGTGATGCGCATCAATCCGGACAGCCCTTGCGCGACGAGGTCGAAGCCGCCCTTGGTCGCATCGGGCCCGGTCAGTCCGTAACCGGACAGCGCGCAATAGATCAGGCGCGGATTGGTTCGGCGCAGCAGCTCGTAGCCCAGGCCCAGCCGCTCCATCGTGCCGACGCGAAAGTTTTCGACGACGACATCGGCCCGGTCGATGATGCGCAGCAGCGCGGCTTTGGCCCCGGGATGCTTGAGATCGAGCGCAATCCCGCGCTTGTTGCGGTTCATCATCATGAACGCGCTCGATTCGCCGTTGACTTCGGGCGGCGTGAAGCGCCGCGTGTCGTCGCCGTCGGGAACGCGCTCGACCTTGATCACGTCGGCGCCCATGTCGGCCAGCAGCATGCCCGCCGTCGGTCCCGACATGATGTGCGCGATCTCGATGACCTTGAGTCCGGAAAGCGGGCCCATGCTTTGGCCGCTTATTCGCCGCGGAAGCGCGGAGCGCGCTTGGCGAGAAACGCGGCGAGGCCCTCGCGGAAATCCGCCGTGTCGAAGCACGCGTAGCCCTCGGCCCAATCGGCGTCCGAAAGCGGGGGTGCGGGGCTCAGGCGCCGGATGAACTGCTTGTGCCAGCGCGCGACCAACGGCGCGCCGGCGGCGATGCGCTCGGCCGCGGCGCGCGCTTCGTTTTCCACGTCGCCGTCGGCGACGACGCGCTGCACCAGTCCCTTGTCGAACGCTTCCTGCGCGCCGAAGACGCGGCCCTCGAGCAGGATCTCCAGCGCCACCGCCGGACCGACGACCGCCAGCAATCCGGCCAGCTCGCCGTAGCCCATCGTCAGCCCGAGGCGATTGATCGGAATGCCGAAGCGGCTGCCGGCGCCGCAGATGCGCAGGTCGCACATCAACGCCACTTCGAGGCCGCCGCCGACGCAAACGCCGTGGATCATCGCTACCGTAGGATGGCGGCACTCGCCGATCGAGCGCATCGTCGCGTGGATCGTCTCGCCGTAGACCCTGCCCTGCGCGGCATCGGCGCGCACCGCGGGAAATTCGGCGATGTCGGCGCCGGCGGCAAAGGCCTTCGCCCCCGCGCCGCGCACGACGACGCAGCGCAAGGCATCGTCGGCGGACAGCTCGCGCATGCGTTCGCCGAGCTCACGCCACGAGTCCAGCGACATCGCGTTGAGCTTGTCCGGGCGATCGAGGACGACGGTGGCAATCGCACCGTCGCGCTCGACTAGAACGGCGGCCGTCATGAGCTCACTTGTAGAAGACGTCGACCAGGCCCATGCCGACGAACGGAACGTAGGTCACCAGCATCAGCACCGCCAGCAGCACGGCGACGAAGTACACGTTGACCTTGGTCACTTCCCACATATCGGCCTTGGCGATCGAGCAGCAGGTCATCAGCACGCTCGCCACCGGCGGCGTTTGCTGACCGATGCCGAGGTTGATCGTGACGATCAGCCCGAAGTGGACCGGGTCGATGCCGACCGCGGTGACCAGCGGCATGACGACCGGCACGACCAGGATGATCGCCGCGGCCGAATGCAGGAAAAAGCCGAGAATCAGGAACAGCACGTTCAGTATCGCCAGCACCGCCCATTTGTTTGCCGTGAAATCGAGGATGCCTTGCGCGAGCTGCTGCGGCAGATGCGTCTCGGTGAGATAGACCCCGAGCAGCGCGCTCGCCGCCACCAGCAGCATGACTACCGCCGTCTGCACGCCCCCTTCGACGATCGAGGTGCGCAGCACGTGGACATCGAGCTCGCGGTAGACGACGAAGCCGACGAAAAGCGCCGCCAGCACCGCGATCGCCGCGCCTTCGGTGGCGGTGACGATGCCGCCGAAAATCGTGCCGAGGATGACAACCGGGAGCAGAAACGCCCACAGCGCTTCCCTGAACGTCCTGGCGACATTGGCCCAGCGAAACGACTGCTCGACCGGGAAGTTGTAGCGGCGCGCGAACCAGTACGCGACACCCATCATGCCGAGCCCGCCGATGATGCCGGGAACGATGCCGGAGACGAAGAGCTTCACCACCGAGGTTCCGGCGATCACCGCGTAGAGCAGCATCGGAATCGAAGGCGGGATGATGACCGCGAGTGTGGCCGATGACGAGATGACCGAAGCGGCGAACTCCTTCGTGTAGCCGCGGCTTTTCATCGCCGGGATCAGGATCGCGCCAAGCGCGGCGGCATCGGCAACCGCCGAGCCCGAGATTTCGGCGAAAAAGAGCGAGGTCCCGATCGACACCATCGCCAGGCCGCCGCGGATCCATCCGAGCAGCGCCGAGGCGAACGCGATCAGCCGGCGCGAGATGCCCGAGGCGTTCATGATCGCGCCCGACAGGATGAACAGCGGAATCGCGATCAGCGGGAAGCTGGTCGCGCCGTTGTACAGCGTGATCGCGACGTTGGGCAGCATCGCCACGCCCTGCGTGATTACGAGCGCGACGACCGCGACGATGCCGAGCGCGATCGCGATCGGAATGTCGAGCAGAACGAGCGCGAGCACGGCCCCGAACAGGGCGAATATCTGCATGTCAGCTCGCGGCTTCCCTGCGGAGCCCCCGCGAACGCGGGGACCCGGCGGCGTCGGCCCGAACGACACTGGGTTCCCGCCTGCGCGGGAACGACGTCGACGGAGCGGTCATCAATGCAGGCGCTCGGCGTGCGCGCTCGACTCGGCGATACCGAGTCCGCGCGCGGCATTGAGCGTGTCGGGCAGGTTGACGAGCTCCGCGACGATGAACAACACACAACTGATCGGGATCACCGACTGCGTCCAGGCCACCGAAACGTCAGGGAAGTTGATCAGATAGTCGGTGGCCAGCACATCGAGTACCGAGTATCCGATCCAGCCCAGCAGCGCCAGAAAGCCGATCACCAGGACCTTGCCGACGATAACGACGGCCAGGCGGCACCACGGCGCCATCGACTTGACCAGTCCCGGAAAGCCGATGTGCGCGCGCTTGAGCGCCGCGAGCGCCGACCCGTAGAACGTGAGCCAGGCGAGCAGGATGACGGCGACCTCGTCGTACCACGACAGCGAATTGCCGAAGGCGCGATAGCAGATGCCTATCGTCACCTCGATCGCCAGCGCCGACATCAGCACGATGACGATCGCCTCGAGGAATTTCTCGTATGCGCTGCGAAATCGCGCCAACGTCACGCTTCGCTCCCCGCCGGCCTGATGCTTATTTGCCCAGCGCGATCGCCTGCTCGATCAGCGCGCTCGACCCCGGGACTTCCTTGCCGAAATCCTCATAGATCGACTTGCTCGCCGCGATGAACGCATCCTTGTCGGCCTGGTTGACCTTGACGCCGGCGGCGGTGAACTTGGCGACCAGCTCGTCGTCATCTTTCTTGGCATGCTCGTAGACGAACGCCTGCGTTTCCTTCGCGGTGTCCTCGATGATCTTGCGCACGTCGGCAGGCAGGCTTACCCAGCGCTTGGTGCCGACGGCGACGAAGGCCGGCGTGTAAACGTGACCGGTCAGCGAAAGATACTTCTGCACTTCCTGGAATTTCTGCGACCAGATCTGCGTCAGTGGATTTTCCTGCCCGTCCATCACCCCGGTCGACAGCGCGGTGAACACTTCGGAAAGCTTCATCGGGCTCGGGTTGGCGCCGTAGGCCTGGAACATCTTGAGCCGCCACTTGCCTTCGGGAATGCGCAGCTTGATGCCCTGCAAGTCGGCCGGCTTGACGATCGGATGCTTGTTGTTGGTGATGTGGCGGTAGCCGTTCTCCCATACCGCGAGGATCGTGAGTCCCTTCGCTTCGGCCGCAGGCTCGAGCTTGGGCCAGAAGATCGCCTTTTCGATCTTCATCATGTGGGCGCGATCCTTGACCAGGTACGGCATTTCGAACAGGCCGAAAAGATCCGACTCCGACGACATCACCGTCGACGGCAGCGCGAAATCGAGCGTGCCCAGCTTGAGCTTCTGCAGCATTTCCTTGTCGCCGCCGAGCTGGCTCGAGCCAAAGACGACGATCTTCGCCTTGCCCGCGAGCTTGGCATTGGCGCGCTTGGCGAATTCGGTCGCCGAAACGTCGAACAGCGATCCGGGTTCGCCGACATGGCCGAACTTGAGCTCGATCTGCGCCAGCGCGGGCTGGCTCAGCAGCGCGAACAATCCAAGCAGCAATAGCCTCGATGCCTTCATGCTGGTCTCCTACGGGTCAGACAGAAATGGTTAAGGTGGTCCGAATTCAATCCGGTCGGTCAGGCGGCGCTGGCGACGAGCGCCTGCGCGCCAGACCGGGTATCCGCAGCACCCGCAAGATAGGCGAGGGCCGCGGCGACACCGCCGGACTTGTGCGGCACGCGCGATACGGCGAGCCCCATCTCGACGCCGCAGAGCGTTCCGGCAAGCGTCAGGTCGTTCATGAATCCCAGGTGCCCGATGCGAAACACGCGTCCGGCGAGGCGGCCCAAGCCCGTGCCGAGCGACAGGTCGTAGCGTGCGAGCGTTTCGCGACGAAACGCGTCGGCATCGTGGCCTTCGGGCACCATGACGGCGGTCAAGGCGTTGCTGTATTCGGCCGGATCGCGGCACAGGATTTCCAGGCCCCAGCCGCGCACCGCGCGCCGCGTCGCTTCGGCGTGACGATCGTGGCGGGCAAACACGTTGGGCAGGCCTTCGGCGAGCAGCATGTCGATCGCCTCGTGCAACCCGTAGAGCATATTGGTCGCCGGCGTGTACGGAAAATAACCCTGCCGGTTCATCGCGATGATGTCGTCCCAAGCCCAGTACGATCGCGGCAGGCGCGCGTTTCTGCTTGCGGCGATCGCCTTGTCGCTTACCGCGTTGAACGACAGGCCCGGCGGCAGCATCAGGCCCTTTTGCGAGCCCGCGACCGTCACGTCGACCCCCCACTCGGCGTGCCGGTAGTCGACCGAGGCGAGCGACGAGATCGTGTCGACCATCAACAGCGCCGGATGGCCCGCGCGGTCGATCGCCTCCCGTATCGGTGGAATCGCGCTGGTCACACCGGTCGACGTCTCGTTGTGCACGACCAGCACCGCCTTGATCGTATGCGCCTTGTCGGCGGCGAGCCTGCTCTCCACCATCGCGGCGTCGACGCCGCTTCTCCAATCACCGGGCACGAAGTCGGCGACAAGCCCCAGCTTGTCGGCCATCTTGCGCCACAGGGCCGCGAAGTGCCCGGTCTCGAACATCAGCACGCGATTCCCCGGCGAGAGCGTGTTGACCAGCGCCGCTTCCCACGCGCCGGTGCCCGACCCGGTGTAAATGACGATCGGCGAAGAGGTCTGGAATATCCGCTTCAGGCCGTCGAGGATTTCCAGCGTCAGCCGCGCGAACTCGGGCCCGCGATGGTCGATCGTCGGATGGTCGAGCGCGCGCAGCACGCGGTCGGGCACGTTGGTCGGCCCGGGAATCTGCAGGAAATGTCGGCCGCTCGGATGGTCGTCTAGTTTCAGCACGCGCGTGTCGATTGCCCCGACTTGACTGGCTCGAAATCGCCGGCATGATCGAAGCCCTCGCCGGCGAGGTATAGTCGCATTGTACAACCGCACTCCCGATTTTAAGCCAAATCCACGAGATGAATTCAGCGCTGGAACGACCCATCGCAATCGATGGCCGGCTCAAGCGGGCGGTCGACTCGTCGCTGCTCGCACGGCGGCTCTCCGAGGCATGCCGCGGCGAGGTACTGTTCGATGCCGCATCCCGCGGCCGCTACGCGACCGACGCCTCGATTTACCAGATCGAGCCGATCGGCGTCGTCGTGCCGCGCGACGAGGACGACGTCCGCGCGGCGCTCGCCGTCGCCCGCGACCTGGGCGTGCCGGTGCTGCCGCGCGGTGCGGGCTCGTCGCAGTGCGGCCAGACGGTCGGCGAGGCGCTGGTGATCGATCACAGCAAGTCGCTCTGCCGCATCCTGGACTTCGACGGCGACGCGATGACCGTCTGCGTGCAGCCTGGCGTCGTGCTCGACCAGTTGAATGCTTTTCTGCAACCGCACGGTCTCTGGTTCCCGGTCGACGTCAGCACGTCGGCGCAGGCGACGATAGGCGGCATGGCGGGCAACAATTCCTGCGGCTCGCGCTCGATCGAATACGGCAACATGGTGCACAACGTCGCCGGCATCGACGCGGTACTCTCCGACGGAAGCGAGATCGCGTTCGGCCCCGTGAGCGGCATGCGCGGCGACGGCCGCAGCGGCGAGATCGTCGCCGGCGTTTCGGCCATCGCTGCCGCCGAGCGCGACGAGATCGCGCGCGTTGTGCCGCACGTGCTGCGCCGCGTCGGCGGCTACAACCTCGATCTGTTTGCGCCGCAAAGCGTGCGCCCGTACACGGCCGACGGGTCGGTCAATCTCGCGCACCTGCTCGTGGGCTCCGAGGGCACGCTCGCGTGGTCGTCGCGACTGACGCTCAAGCTGGCGCCGTTGCCGAGGCACAAGGCGCTCGGCGTGGTCAACTTTCCATCGTTCTTCCGGGCGATGGCCGCGGCGCAGCACATCGTGCGTCTCCAGCCGACGGCGGTCGAGCTGGTCGATCGCACGATGATCGATCTGGCGCGCGCCAATCCCGCGTTCCGTCCGGTGATCGAGCGCGCATTGATCGGTGAGCCCGCGGCGATCCTGTTGGTCGAGTTCTCCGGCAGCGACGGCACCGCAGAGAGAGCAAAGCTCGATCGGCTCTCCGAGCTCGTCGGCGACCTCGGCCTGCCGGACACGGTCGTGCCCATCGAAACGGCGCAAGCGCAGAAGGCCTTGTGGGAAGTGCGCAAGGCCGGGCTCAACATCATGATGTCGATGAAAGGCGACGGCAAGCCCGTGTCGTTCATCGAGGACTGCGCGGTGCCGCTCGAGCATCTGGCCGAGTACACCGACCGGCTGACCGAGGTCTTCGAGAAGCACGGCACCAGCGGCACGTGGTACGCGCACGCGAGTGTCGGCACCTTGCACGTCCGGCCGATTCTCGACATGCGGCGCGACGGTGCGGCCAAGATGCGCGCGATCGCCGAAGAAGCGTCCGCGATGGTGCGCGAATACAAGGGCGCGTACTCGGGCGAGCATGGCGACGGCCTGTGCCGCGGCGAGTGGGTGGCCTGGCAATTCGGGCCGCGGCTCAACGCCGCATTCGGCGCGGTGAAGGCGCTGTTCGATCCGGCCAATCGCATGAACCCCGGCAAGATCGTCGCTCCGCCCAGGATGGACGACGCCTCGCTCTTCCGCTTCAATCCGCAATACGGCAGGGTTGCGATCGAGCCCCGGCTCGACTGGTCGGCGTGGAACGTCGAGCGCGACCCGGCGACGGGCGTCGAAGGCGCGCCGGGGACCGGATCCGACGTCACCCGAGGGCTGGCCAAAGCCGTCGAGATGTGCAACAACAACGGTCATTGCCGCAAGTTCGACGCCGGCGTCATGTGCCCGAGCTATCGCGTCACGCGCGACGAGCAGCATACGACGCGGGGGCGCGCCAATACGCTGCGTCTGGTGCTGTCGGGACAGCTCAGCGGCGAGGACCTGGGCGGCGACGCAGTGCATGCGGCGCTCGATCTGTGCGTGTCGTGCAAGGCCTGCCGCCGCGAATGCCCGACCGGCGTCGACATGGCGAAAATGAAAATCGAGTCGCTCGCCGCGTACAACCAGCGAAACGGCGTAGCGCTTCGCGACCGCCTGATTGCGTATCTGCCCCGTTACGCGCCCGCACTGGGGCGCTTGTCGGGGCTCGCCAACTTGTCCTGGCGCATTCCGGGCGTGACGCGGCTGGCCGAGTCCTGGCTCGGGCTTTCGGCCACGCGCGAGTTGCCGGCGTGGCGCCGCAGCTTCCTCGACCGGGCGCCGGCTGGCGACGCGTCCGCCGCCGGCGGCGGACGCGAAGTCGTGCTCTTCGTCGACACGTTCACCAATTATTTCGCGCACGAGGGTGCGGCCGACGCGCGCCGCGTGCTCGAAGCCGCCGGATATACGGTGCACACCAATGCCGTAGCGGGCCAACGGCCGCTTTGCTGCGGACGAACGTTTCTTGCGGCGGGCATCGTCGACGAGGCCAAGGCGGAGGCGAAGCGAACGTTGGCAGCGCTGGTCCCGTACGCGCGTCGAGGCGTGGCGATCGTCGGACTCGAGCCCTCGTGCCTGCTCGGCATGCGCGACGAATTCCTAAACTACGGCCTGGGCGAAGAGGCTGCGCTCGTCTCGAGTCACGCGCTGCTGTTCGAGGAGTTTCTGGTGCGGGAGCGCCTCGCCGGGCGGCTGACGTTGCCGCTGGTGGCGCTGCCGCAAAGCGAGGCCTTGCTGCACGGGCACTGTCATCAAAAAGCGTTCGCCGCCTTGACGCCGACGCAGACAGTGCTGGGCTGGATACCCGGCCTGTCGACCGCGACGATCGAATCCAGCTGCTGCGGCATGGCCGGCGCGTTCGGTTACCAGGCCGAGCACCATGCGGTGTCGATGCAGATGGGCGAACAGGCGCTGCTGCCCGCAGTGCGAGCGGCCCCGACGGCGACTTTGATCGTCGCCGACGGATTCAGCTGTCGGCACCAGATCCGGGACGGCGCGCGGCGCGATGCGATGCACGCGGCTAGCGTGCTGGCGATGGCGCTGGGATCAGCTTGACTTGCCGCTAGCCTGATAACGGCGCGGAGGCTGGCGTCCTGCGCGCCGATCGCGCAAAATTATCGGCATGAGCAAGCCCGACCAACAGCGGCGCGGCGCCCGCTGTCCGCAATGCGGCAAGGCGACCGATCTGACGCCGGACAATGCGTTCCGACCGTTTTGCTCGGAGCGCTGCAAGCTGATCGACTTGGGCGCGTGGGCGGCGGAATCGTACCGGGTGCCGATCGTCGAAGACCCGGCCGACCCCGACGAAGACACCGAGCAGCAGCGCTCCTAGCCGGTCGAGGACGCGGAGGCCGCGCGGGCCAGCCCCGATCAGCCGGGCCATGCACCCCGCCGCATCGCGATGCCGTGCGCGCCGTGCGCGATGGCGGGATCGAGATCGGCGTGCGCGAGACCGCCGAGCGCGTACACCGGCAGCGGCGAGCCGGCGACGAGCTCGGCGAAACGCGTCCAGCCCAGCGGACTCGCCGTCGGATGCAGCGGCGTCTCGCGCACCGGTCCCAGGACGACGAAGTCGAGGTCGAGTGCGGCGGCGTGCGCGAGCTCGGTCGCATCATGCGTCGACGCCGCGCACAGCATGTCGTGCGGGCGCGAGCGCGCCGCCGACAGTCTCCGCCCGTTCCAGTGCACTCCAGCGCAACCGAGCTCGCGCGCGGTGTCGGCCTCGCCGTTGAGCAGCACGCGGGTTCCGTGCGGCGTCGCCAGCGCCAGCAGCCGTTGGGCGAACGCGCGCAGGCGCTCGGGTGCGAACGATTTTTCGCGCAGCTGGATCAGCTCGAGCCCTGACTCGAGCGCGACGCGCGCCCGCGCGAGGAACTCGGTCTCGCCAAGGTCTTCGGCCATCGAGATCGCGTACAGCGCCGGCAACGCAAGCGCGCGCAGCACCGCCGCATTGGCCGGCAACAGCGGCGCCACCGCGATGTTCGCGCGGTCCTGCCACGCGATCGCCTGGCCGTCGCGACCGTGCGGATCGCCCCGCCACTCGAACACCCGGAAAAAGTCGAGCTCGACATGCGCATGCGGATAGTCGTAGCGCTGCGTAAGCCAGGGGGCGGCGCGTGTGACGACAATGCCGAGCTCCTCGTCGAGCTCGCGCAGCAGCGCATCATGAGCCGATTCGCCGGGCTCGAGCTTGCCGCCGGGAAATTCCCAGAAGCCTGCGTACGGGGTTCCGGGCAGCCGTTGCGCCAGCAGCACCTTGCCATCGTCGCGGTGCAGTATCGCCGCGGCAACGCGCACGATCGCGCGCTCGGTCACCGCGTTCTCGTTTTCCCGCCCTTGCCCTTGCCGGCCTCGAGCGCGCGGGCGCCGGCCTGGGCCCGCGCGAACTGCCAGGCGATGCGGCCGCTGCGCGATCCGCGTTGCAGCGCGAACTGCACCGCTTCGCGATGCAGGCGTTCCAGCGCGGCGCCGTCGCCGGGCACCGGCACGCCGTAGAAGCGCAGCCATTGCGCGACAGCGGCGAAGTAGTCCTCCTGCGTGAACGGATAGAACGAGATCCACAGACCGAAGCGCTCCGACAGCGATATCTTTTCCTCGACCGATTCACCCGGATGCACTTCTTCACCGACGTGCCGGGTCTCGAGGTTTTCGCTGAAATATTCGGGCAACAGATGCCGCCGGTTCGAGGTCGCGTAGATCAGCACGTTCGACGAGGACGCCGCAATCGTGCCGTCGAGCATCACTTTGAGCGCCTTGTAGCCCGGTTCGTTGGCGTCGAACGAAAGGTCGTCGCAGAACACGATGAACCGCTCGGGGCGCTCGGCGATCGGCTCGACGATGTCGGGCAGGTCGACCAGGTCGGCCTTGTCGACTTCGATCAGGCGCAGGCCACGGGCGGCATACTTGCCCAGCATCGCCTTCACCAGCGACGACTTGCCGGTGCCGCGCGATCCGGTGAGGAGCACGTTGTTCGCCGGCAGACCCGCGACGAATTGCCGCGTATTGGCCTCGATTGCCGCTTTTTGCGCGTCGATCGCCACCAGGTCGTCCAGACTGATCGCGTGCGGACGCGGCACCGCCTGCAAGTACCCGCGCTGCCCACGCTTTCGCCAGCGATAAGCCCGCGCCTTCCAGTCGGGTGCGGCCGGTGCGGCAGGCAGCAGCGCTTCGAGGCGCGCCAGAATCGTCTCGGCGCGCGCAAACAGGCGATCGAAGTCGCGTTGGCTCACGGCTTGGCTAGCTCCGGTAATCGGCGTTGATCGTGACGTAGCCGTGCGACAGGTCGCAGGTCCACACGGTTGCCGTTGCGCCGCCGCGACCGAGCGCGACGCGGACGCCGATCTCCGCTTGCGCCATGACGCGCTTGCCGTCTTCCTCGCGATAGCTCGCGGCGCGGCCACCGTCGGCGACGACCAGCACGTCATCCAGCCAGAAGGACACGCAGGCGGGATCGAGATCCTCGATTGCCGCGTTCCCGATCGCGCAGACGATGCGTCCGAGATTGGGGTCGGAGGCAAAAAACGCGGTCTTGACCAGCGGCGAGTCGGCGATCGCGCGCGCGACGCGATCGCATTCGCCGTCGTCGCGCCCGCCTTCGACGACGATGGTGATGAACTTGGTCGCTCCTTCGCCGTCCCGCACGATCGCCTGCGCCAGCTGCACCGCGACCCGTTGCAGCGCATCGAGCAGCGACGCAAAGCGGGGATCGTCGGCGCGGACGATGGGCGCGATCGGCGCCTTGCCCGTGGCGACGACGATGAAGCTGTCGTTGGTCGACGTGTCGCCGTCGACGGTGATGCGATTGAACGACTCCGCCGCAACGATTGCCGCGATCTCGCCGAGCAGCAATCCGGTCACCGGCGCGTCGGTGGCGACAAAGCCCAGCATCGTTGCCATATTGGGCGCGATCATGCCCGAGCCCTTGGCCATGCCGGTGACCGTGATCGGCGTGCCGTCGATTTCGACACGGTCCGACGCGGCTTTGGGCACGGTGTCGGTCGTCATGATCGCGCGCACCGCCGCATCCCACCCCGACGGCGAGAGCGATTTCACGCAGTGCGGCAGCGCGGCGACGATCCTGTCGACCGCCAGCGGCTCCATGATGACCCCGGTCGAGAACGGCAGCACTTCGTATTCGGCGCAGTCCAGCGCGCGCGCCACCGCGGCGCAGCAGGCGCGAGCATCGGCGGTGCCGCGGCTTCCGGTCCCCGCGTTGGCGTTGCCTGCGTTGATCAGCAAGGCGCGGGTCGTTTGTCCGTGGGCCAGATGCTCGCGGCAAACGATCACCGGCGCGGCGCAAAACCGGTTCTGGGTGAACACGCCCGCGGCGCGCGATCCGGGATCGAGGCTTACCAGGACGACGTCGTCGCGCGACCAGTTCTTGATGCGCGCTGCCGCCGTGCCCAGGCTGACACCGGGAACCGGCAGGAGCTCGTCGGGCGTGGGTGGAATATAGTTGACCGGCATGGGCGGCGCGCGAGCGGAAGTGTCGGTCGGATTCTACCGCAGCGCACTTGACCGGCCGCCGCGCAGCGGGGGTGGAATCCGGCGCGCCTGTGCGCCTAGATCGCGCCGTGGCAGTGCTTGTATTTCTTGCCCGATCCGCAGGGGCATGGATCGTTGCGGCCGACTTTCTGTCCGGCGCGCGTGAACGGCGGCGCACCCGCTGGCGGTTGACTGGGCGGCGCCGCGAGCGCCGTATCGTAGTCGGTATGCTGGTACTGCACGTTGGACACGGCAGGCGCCTCCTCGACCGCCTGCACGTCCTGCTCGGAGCGGACCTGCACCGTCAGGACGATCTTGACCACGTCCTGCTTGATGCGATCGAGCATGTCGGAAAATAGCTCGAACGATTCGCGCTTGTATTCCTGTTTGGGATTCTTTTGCGCATAACCGCGCAGGTGGATTCCTTGGCGCAGATGGTCGAGCGAGCCCAGGTGCTCGCGCCAGTGCTGATCGAGCGTCTGCAGCATCAGGTTGCGCTCGAACTGGTGGAAGAGCTCCGACCCGACGAGGTTCAGCTTCGACTCGTATTGCTTCGTCGCGAACTCTCGCGCGCGCTCGCGCAGCATGGCATCGGTGAGCTCCGGCTCGCTTTTCAGCCACTCCCCCACCGGGACGGGCAGCTGATACTCACCCGCCAGCGTGGTTTCGAGCGCCGGCACGTCCCATTGCTCCTCGACCGACTCGAGCGGAACGTACTGCCGTACCGTGTCCTCGATCTGCCCGGCGATCATGTTGCGGATCGTCTCCGAAATGTCGTCGGTCTCCAGCAGCTCGTTGCGCTGCTGGTAGATGACGCGCCGCTGGTCGTTGGCGACGTCGTCGTATTCGAGCAATTGCTTGCGGATGTCGAAGTTGCGCGATTCGACCCGGTTCTGCGCCTTCGCGATCGAGCGGTTGACGATCGGGTGCTCGATCGGCTCGCCTTCGGGCATCTTCAGCCGCTGCATGATCCCTGAAAGCCGCTCGCCGCCGAAAATGCGCAGCAGCGGATCCTCGAGCGACAGGTAGAAGCGCGACGAACCCGGATCCCCCTGGCGCCCCGAACGGCCGCGCAACTGGTTGTCGATGCGCCGCGATTCGTGGCGCTCGGTGCCGATGATGTGCAATCCGCCCGCGTCGATCACCCGATCGTGCAGCACCTGCCATTCGCGGCGCAGCCGTGCGATCTCCAGGTCGCGGTCGGTCTGCGCACGCGCCTCGTCTTCGCGGATCGCAAGGAGCTGCGGCTCGATCGCGCCGCCGAGCACGATGTCGGTACCGCGTCCGGCCATGTTGGTTGCGATCGTAATCGCCTTCGGCCGGCCGGCCTGCGCGACGATCTCCGCCTCGCGGGCGTGCTGCTTCGCGTTCAGCACTTCGTGCGGAAGCTTCTCCTTGACCAGGAATTGCGCGAGCAGCTCCGAATTCTCGATCGAGGTCGTGCCCACCAGCACCGGCTGTCCGCGCTGGTAACAGTCCTTGATGTCAGTGATGATCGCATCGACCTTTTCCTGGAACGTGCGGAAAACCAGGTCGTTCTCGTCCTTGCGGATCATCGCGACGTTGGTCGGTATCACGACCGTCTCGAGATGGTAGATCTGCTGGAACTCGAAGGCTTCGGTATCCGCCGTGCCGGTCATGCCGGCGAGCTTGTCGTACATGCGGAAGTAATTCTGGAACGTGATCGACGCCAGCGTCTGGTTCTCGCGCTGGATCGGCACGCCTTCCTTCGCCTCGACCGCCTGGTGCAGCCCGTCCGACCAGCGGCGGCCCGACATCAGGCGCCCGGTGAACTCGTCGACGATGATCACCTCGCCGTCCTGCACGACGTAATGCTGGTCGCGATGGTAGATCCCGTGCGCGCGCAGCGCCGCGTAGAGGTGGTGCATCAGCGCGATGTTGTGCGCGTCGTAGAGGCTGGTCCCCGCCGGCAGCAATCCGGCCTTGGCCAGTATCCCCTCGGCGTGCTCGTGACCTTCCTCCGACAGCAGAACCTGGTTCGCCTTTTCGTCGACCCAATAGTCGCCGGGGCCTTTCTCGTCGGCCTGTCGTGTCAGCTTGGGGGCAAGCTCGTTCAAGCGGTAATAGATCTCGACGTTGTCGTCCGACTGGCCGGAGATGATCAGCGGCGTGCGCGCCTCGTCGATCAGGATCGAGTCGACCTCGTCGACGATCGCGTACGACAGGCCGCGCTGCACGCGCTCGCCGGCGTGAAACACCATGTTGTCGCGCAGATAGTCGAAGCCGAACTCGTTGTTGGTGCCGTAGGTGATGTCCGCTGCGTACGCCGCCTGCTTGGCGTCGTGGGGCATCTGCGAGAGGTTGACGCCGACGGTCAAGCCGAGGAAGCGGTAGATGCGGCCCATCCAGTCCGCGTCGCGCTGGGCCAGGTAGTCGTTGACGGTGACGATGTGGACGCCGTTGCCGGTGAGTGCGTTCAGATACGCCGGCAATGTCGCGACCAGCGTCTTGCCCTCGCCGGTGCGCATTTCGGCGATCTTGCCGTAGTAGAGGGCCATTCCCCCGAGCATCTGCACGTCGAAGTGACGCATTTGCAGCGTTCGCTTACCCGCTTCGCGCACGACGGCGAATGCCTCGGGCAGCACCGAGTCGAGCTCCTCGCCGTTGGCGACCCGCTCCTTCAGGGTCGCGGTCATCGCCTTCAGCTCGGCGTCAGACTTGGCCGCGATCGCCGGCTCGAACGCGTTGATCTTCTGCAGCGCCTGGCTGTACTGCTTGAGCAGGCGCTCGTTGCGGCTGCCGAAGATCTTGGTGAGGATGTTGGAGATCATAGGATTATGAGTTAGCACCATGGGCACGGCGCGCCCAAAAAACAAGGGGTGAGGACTTCCTCACCCCTTCCATGCTCCGCTCGCCCGACTTTAGCGTCGGCCGGCGAGTGCCGGCGGTTATCGCGACTTTTAGCCGCTAGCCTGCAGAAAACGCGCCGGGTTCTGCGGCACGCCGTTCAAGCGCACCTCGAAATGCAAATGCGGGCCGGTCGACCGTCCGGTTGTGCCGACCCGCGCAATCAGCTGGCCCCGAATGACGAAGTCGCCTTCGCTGACCAGCAGGGCCGAACAATGCGCGTACCGGCTGACCAGTCCGTTGCCGTGGTCGATTTCGATCATTTTACCATAGGCCGGATGCACCTCCGCGAAGATGACCTTCCCGCTCGCGGCGGCCTCGACCGGGGTGCCCGCGTCGGCCGGAAAATCGATGCCTTCATGGAAAGCCTGCTGCCCGGTGAACGGATCGATGCGCCAGCCGAAGTTGGACGAGTACCACGCATCCTCGATCGGCTTCAGCGTCGGCAGGAATTTCTTGCTGGCCGAATCGGTCACCAGCAGGGCCTCGAGCACCCCCAGCTGGTCGGAGCGCTGATCGACCTGCTGCGCGAGTTGCGCCAGCATCGCATTGAATTCGTCGAGCGAGAGATTGCGGTGCAAGGTCGGCGCCGGGCCGCCGCGACCCGGGGTGGATCCCGGCTGAAGCACGCCGGGCAGGTCCTGCGGCTTGAGCCCCGCGAGCTTCGCCAGCCGCTCGCCCAATCCATCGAGGCGCATCATCTTGGCCTGCAGGTCGCCGAGCGTCAGCGCCATGGCATTCAGGTGGCCCTGGATGACTTCCTGCGTTTTCTGCGCCTCTTCGCGCTGGTCCGCCAGCAGGATCGCCTGCAACAGCGGATGATTGATCGACGCGGCGTAGCGCAGCGTGACGTAGTTGAACAGCAGCGTGAACGAGAGGAAAAGGGCGAGCAGTCCGAATCCGCCGGCCGTCCAGTGACGCCAGTCGACGCTCAGGGTGCGTGCGCGTGCCGTGGCGCCGGAAACCAGGATAATGTTCAAACAGGATCCCCCTGCAATCGTCGGCGCACGACCTGGCGTCCGGCTTCTGGCGAATATGCTAACGTCATGCGGCTCCTAGGGCAAGTACTCCAAACCGAAGCCACGCTGGCCGATCTCCAGCGCCGGAGGGAGCGTGAGCTCCGCTTGCAACTACGATTGCAGCGGGCGCTGCCGCCCGCGCTTGCCGCCCATGTCAGTGTCGCCGATGCCCGTTCCCAGGAGCTGGAACTCGTCGCGGCAAGCGGTGCAGCGGCGGCGCTGTTACGCCAGCGAGCGCCCGATGTCCTGCACAAACTTGCCGGGGAGGGGTGGGAATTTACTGTAATAAGGGTGCGGGTGCAAGCCCGCCCGGCACCGGCCGAGCCAACAAAAGCCCCAATGAAACAACTGGATGAAGTGGCGGCCACGACGCTGGACGCCCTTGCCTCCCGCCTGGGAGACGAGCCGCTGGCGAAAGCGCTGCGCCGGCTCGCCCGCCACGCCGGGCGTCGGACCGGATCAGACGACGGTGACCAAGCGCTCAAAGGCGTAAAAGACCAGGACGCCGAGCAGTAGCAGGACCGTGTATTTGACGACGCGGCCGATGAAGCGCAGATAGCGCGGGTCGCGCTTGAACAGATACGCGGCGCCGGCCCCGGCGATTGCCGCGAGAGCCAGGAACAGCAACAGGCGCACCAGAACCACGGGATTCCGGCTCGCGCTGCTAGGTCAAGCTGGCCCAACCGGCCGTCAGGCCGGCTGTAGCTGCCAGCCCTGAAACGCGCGCGGCACGTCGGCTGGCGCGTCGAAGCTTACGAGCTCCCAGGCATCGGGCCTATCCAGCAGCGCGCGGGACAGCGCGTTGTTCAGCGCGTGGCCCGACTTGAACGCCGTATAGCGGCCGATCATCGGGTGGCCGAGCAGGTAAAGATCGCCGATCGCGTCGAGCACCTTGTGCTTGACGAACTCGTTGTCGTAGCGCAGTCCCTCGCTGTTCAGCACGCGCGTCTCATCGAGCACGATGGCGTTCTGCAAGCTGCCGCCGAGCGCAAGCCCGGCCTCGCGCAACGCTTCGACGTCCTGCATGAAACCGAAGGTGCGGGCGCGGCTGACTTCCTTGGTGTACGAATGCTCGGCGAAATCGATGGTCACGTGCCGGTTCTCCGAGCCGAACACCGGGTGCGGGAAATCGATCGTGAAGTCGAGCACGAAACCATGATGCGGCTCGAAGCGCGCCCATTTGTCGCCGTCGCGCACTTCGACCGGCATCTTGATGCGCAGGTAGCGCTTGTCCGCTTTCTGCTCGACGACGCCCGCCGACTGCAACAGGAAGACGAACGGACCGGCGCTGCCATCCATGATCGGCAACTCGGGGCCCGCGACGTCGACGTGGACATTGTCGATGCCGAGTCCGGCCAGCGCCGACATCAAGTGCTCGACCGTCGAGACACTGGCGCCATCGACCGACAGCGACGACGAAAGTCGCGTGTCGCCGACGTTTCGGGCGACGCCCGGGATAGCTGCCGAGGCAGGCAAATCGATGCGATGGAACACGACGCCCGATTCGGGCGGCGCCGGACGCAACGTCAATTCGACGCGCGCGCCGGTGTGCAAGCCAACGCCGGTCGTCTTGATCTTGGACTTGAGCGTGCGTTGTTTGAGCATCGATGTCCCCTTTTCGGCGGTCGACAATTCGCTTGCCGACTCAAGGAGTTAGCAATTGATTATAGCACGATCTCACCCTGCCCGCGGGGCGCTTGTCTCGCCCGGAAAGCCAGGACGACCCCGGCCCCTTCGCCGCCGCATTCACGGCCAATGCGGTCACCGGCGAGCCAGGCGCATCTAGTCCGCCTGCTTGCGCAGGAAGGCCGGAATGTCGGAGGCGTCGAACGCCGATGCGCCCGCAGCCGGCGATGGCGTGCGTCCGCGCCGGATCACCGCCGGTGTCTTGTCCAGCGAATCGTAATCGACGGTCTCGATCGACATGCCGATCCCGTCGGTACCGGTTCGCTCGACCACATGCTCGACGACTTCGAGCCGCGGCTGCCGGCCGCGCGCGGCGAGTCCGCCCAGGCCCGTCGCGATCATCGTCACACGAAGCTCGTCCTTCATCGCCTCGTCGATCACGGTGCCGACGATCACCATCGCATCGTCCGCGGTAAACGATTTGATCGTGTTCATGACCTCGTGATATTCCTTCATCTTGAGGCCGGCCGACGCGGTGATGTTCACCAGCACGCCGCGGGCGCCCGCAAGGTTGACTTCCTCCAGCAAAGGACTCGCGACGGCACGCTCGGCGGCGAGGCGCGCGCGATCCGGGCCGCTCACCTTGGCCGAGCCCATCATCGCCATGCCGACCTCCGACATCACCGTGCGCACGTCGGCGAAGTCGACGTTGACCAGTCCCGGATTGTTGATCACTTCAGCGATCCCGGCGACCGCGCTGTGCAGCACGTCGTTGGCCGCCGCATAGGCATCGAGCACCGAGACGTCTTCGCCGAGCACCTGCATCAGCTTGTCGTTCGGGATGATGATCAGCGAATCGACCGTCTTCTTGAGCTCCTCGATGCCGGCTTCGGCAACCCGCTGCCGCTTGCCTTCGAACTGGAACGGCCGCGTCACGATCGCGACGGTCAGAATGCCGCGGTCCTTCGCCACCTGCGCGACGATCGGCGCCGCGCCGGTGCCGGTGCCGCCGCCCATGCCGGCGGTGATGAACAGCATGTCGGCGCCGTCGATCATTTCGCCGATCCGGTCCTTGTCCTCCATCGCCGCGTCGCGCCCGATCTCCGGACGCGCTCCGGCGCCAAGTCCGCGCGTCAGATTGCTGCCAAGCTGAAGCTGGACGCGCGCGGTCGAGCGTTTCAGCGCCTGTGCATCGGTATTGGCCGCGATGAACTCGACGCCCTGCAAGTCGCGTTCGATCATGTGCTCGATGGCGTTGCCACCGCAGCCGCCGACGCCGATCACCTTGATGACGGCTTCCTGCGGGTTCTGGTCGATGATTTCAAACATGATGTGCTCCTCTCTCCTGTCGAAGTGCTTCAATCGATTGACGTGCTGTTGCATTACTCAAAAATTCGCCTTGAACCATTGCTTCATCCGTTCTCCGACGTTCCCCAATCCCTTGGTCTGGCCGCGCGCGATCTCCGCGCGCAGAAAATGTTCGCGCCCGTCGAGCAAGAGGCCGACGGCCGTCGCGTAGCGCGGGCTTCTGATCACGTCGGCCAGGCCGCCGACGTACGCCGGCACGCCGACGCGCACCGGCAGGTGAAAGACTTCCTCGCCCAGCTCGACCATCCCCTGCAACAGAGCCGAGCCGCCGGTGAGGACGATGCCCGACGAAAGCATTTCCTCGAGGCCACTTCGCCGCAGCTCCGATTGCGCGAGCGTGTAGAGCTCCTCGATGCGTGGCTCGATCACCTCGGCCAGCGTCTGTCGCGACAGCTTGCGCGGACCCCGCTCGCCGACGCCGGGGACTTCGATGATGTCGTTCGGGTCGGCCAGCTGGCGCAGCGCGCAGCCGTGGCGAAGCTTCAGCTCTTCGGCTTCCTTGGTCGGCGTGCGCAACGTCATTGCAATATCGTTGGTCACCTGGTCGCCGGCGATCGGTATGACCGCCGTATGGCGGATCGCGCCGCCGGTGAACACCGCGAGGTCGGTCGTGCCGCCGCCGATGTCCATCACGCACACACCCAGATCCTTTTCGTCCTCGTTCAGCACTGCCAGCGCCGAGGCGAGCGGTTGCAGCATCACGTCCTTGACCTGCAGCCCGCAGCGCCGGACGCACTTGGTGATGTTCTCGACGGCAGACACCGCGCCGGTGACGATGTGCACTTTCACCTCGAGCCGCACGCCGCTCATACCCAGCGGCTCGCGCACGTCCTCCTGGCCGTCGACGATGAATTCCTGCGGCAAGATGTGCAGCACCTGCTGGTCGTTCGGGATCGCAATCGCCTTCGCCGTCTCGATGACGCGGTCGATGTCGGCCTGCGTCACTTCCTTTTCCTTGATCGCGACCATGCCGCTGGAGTTGAGGCTCCTGATGTGGCTGCCGGCGATGCCGGTGTAGACCTCGGTGATCGCGCAGTCGGCCATCAGCTCGGCTTCCTCGAGCACGCGCTGGATCGAAGCCATCGTCGCCTCGATGTTGACGACGACGCCCTTCTTCAACCCACGCGCCGGCTGCGTCCCCAGCCCGATGATGTTCAGGCGCTTGTCGGCGGTGACCTCGGCGACGATCGCAACGATCTTCGAGGTGCCGATGTCGAGGGCGACGATGAGGTTCTTGCTGTCCTTGACCATGTTGTTCTATCCCCGGGACGCTTTTCTGGACGATCGATCGTTGCCGCCGGATATGCGCGCTGCGAATCCGTTGCGATAGCGAAGGTCGGCGTAGTCGACGCGCGCGCCGCCGCGCGAGAGCGCATCCAGCGTCTGCCGGTAGTGCGCGACGAAGCGCGCCAGGCGCTCGCCCGGATCGGTGCGTCCCAGCTCGATCGTCAGCGGCGGACTGCCGGCCGCGACCAGCTGCCAGCCGCCGCGAGGCGAGCGCCGGATCGCATTGATCGCGCGCCCGGTCGGCTCGAGTGCCGCGCCGAAGGCGCGGTATTGCGCGGCGACCTCCGCCGCGGTGCCCTCGGGTCCGGTGAACTGCGGCAGCTCGCCGTCGAAGTCGGCGTTGAAGACATCGCCTTCGGTGTCGATCAGCGCCGCGTCGTTCCAGCGCGCGAGTGGCTGGTGCTCGCTCACCTCGACCTCGAGCCGATCCGGCCACTGGCGGCGCAGCGCGACGCGTCGTACCCAAGGCACGCGCTGCAGCGACGAGCGCGCTTCGGGAAGGCGCATCGTGAAGAACGTTCCCTTGATTTCCTCGCGAAGCACCGCTTCCAGGTGCGCCGGATTGGCGCGCGTCAGCGGTCCATCGATGACGACCTTGTGAAACGCGAACACCGGCTGGCGCACGGCCCAGGCGACCGCGCCCCAGGCCAGCATCGTCGCCGCCGCGAACGCGACGACCAGCGCGATGGCGTTCAACTGGCGCGGGTTATCCCACATGCGCGCCTCGCAGGATCTCGATGCAAAGCTCGGCGAAGTCCATGCCGGCCTGCCGGGCTGCCATCGGCACCAGGCTGTGGCCGGTCATGCCGGGGGACGTATTCACTTCGAGAAATGTCCAGTCGCCGTCGGGCTTGAGGATCAGATCGAGCCGGCCCCAGCCGGTGCAGCCGACGATGCGGAACGCGGCCAGCGATTGCGCCTGGATCGCGCTTTCGACGCTGGCGTCGATGCCGCACGGACAGTAGTACTTGGTCTCGTCGGAGAAATACTTGTTGTGGTAGTCGTAGTTGCCCTGCGGCGCCTCGATGCGTATCAGCGGCAGAGCTCTTTCGCCGAGGACGCCGACCGTCAGCTCGACGCCGGCGACGAATTCCTCGACGATGACCAGATCGTCGTGCTTCGCCGCGGCGCGATACGCGATCGCCATTTCGTCGTGGTCGACCTTGGCGACCTTGCTGATGCCTATCGTCGAGCCCTCTCGCGCCGGCTTGACGATCAGCGGCAAGCCCAGCTCGGCGACGATCGCCCACCAGTCGACGCCGGCGTCGACGATGCGATAACGCGGTGTCGGGATCGCACTGGCCGTCCACACCAGCTTGGTGCGCCACTTGTCCATCGCGAGCGCGGAAGCCATCACGCCGCTGCCGGTATACGGAATGCCCAGCACTTCGAGCGCGCCCTGGACGGTGCCGTCTTCGCCGAAGCGGCCGTGCAGCGCGATAAAGGCGCGCGCGAATCGGTCGCGCTCGAGCTCGAACAGCGAGCGCTCGGCCGGATCGAATGCGTGCGCGTCGACGCCGCACCCTTTGAGCGCGGCCAGCACCGCATTGCCGGACAGCAGCGAAATTTCGCGCTCTGAAGACGGCCCACCCATCAACACGGCCACCTTGCCGAACTCGCTCATCGGGCCTCCCCGATGATGCGCACTTCCGGCTCCAGATCGATGCCGGTTTCGCGCCGGACGACCGTGCGCACGTGCCCGATCAGCGCCTCGACGTCGGCCGCGGTCGCGTGCCCTTCGGCGTTGACGATGAAGTTGGCGTGCTTTTCCGAAACGCGAGCGCCGCCGATCGCATAGCCTTTCAGACCGCAACTTTCGATCAGTCGCGCCGCGTGATCGCCTTCCGGGTTGCGGAACACCGAACCTGCGTTCGGCAGCGCCAGCGGCTGCGTCGCGATCCGCTGCGTCAACAGCGCCTTGATGCGACCGCGCGCGTAGGCGCCATTGCCCTGCGGAAAATCGAACCACGCCGCGGTGAACGCGACGTCTCCCGGCGGGCGACGGCTGACGACACTGCGATAGCCGATGACGTAGTCGTCCGGCTTCCGGCGCTCGAACGCGCCCTGCCGGGTCAGCACTTCGACCTCGACGACGTGGCGCCAGGTCTCACCGCCGTAACAGCCGGCGTTCATCGCCAGCGCACCGCCGACGGTACCCGGGATGCCGGACAGGAATTCCGCGTCAGCCCGGTCGTGCATGGCCGCGTAGCGCGAGACCTTGGGACTCGCGACCCCCGCTTCGGCGCGAATGCGCGTCCCATCGAGCCCGAGCTGATTCAGCGCTGCATGCAGCAACAGAACGGTGCCGCGCACGCCGCCATCGCGCACCAGCAGGTTGCTGCCGAGACCGATGACCGTCACCGGCTCGCCGGCGGGCAGCTGCCGCACGAAGGTCGCGAGGTCTTCGCGATCGGCCGGGAGGAACGCGACATCGGCGGCGCCGCCGCAGCGCCAGCTCGTGTGCCGGGCCAGCGGCTCGTCGCGGCGGAGCTCGCCGCGCAGGCCGGTGAAGCGCAGCGGCTCGAGCATCATCATGCAGCCACCAGTTGGGCAGCCACGCTGCCGATCGATCCGGCGCCCATCGTCAGCACGACGTCGTCAGGTAGAGCAACGGCGCGAATCGCCGCCGCCATGTCGGCGATGTCGTCAACGAACACGGGCTCGATGCGGCCCGCGACGCGCAGCGCCCGCGCCAGCGCACGCCCATCCGCCGCGACGATCGGCGGCTCGCCCGCCGGGTAGACCTCGCCCAGGACCAGCACGTCGGCGGTCGCCAGCACCGCAACGAAGTCCTCGAACAGATCGCGCGTGCGCGAATAGCGATGAGGCTGGAACGCGAGCACTACACGGCGCCCGGGAAAGCTGCCGCGCACGGCGGCGATCGTTGCCGCCATTTCGGCCGGATGATGGCCGTAGTCGTCGATCAGCATGAACGATCCGCCGCCGGCCAGCGCCACGTCGCCGTGACGCTGGAAGCGCCGATCGACGCCTTTGAATTCGGCGAGCGCCTTCGCGATCGCCGCGTCGGCGACACCCGTCTGGCGGCCGACGGCGATCGCGGCCAGCGCGTTCTGCACGTTGTGCACGCCCGCGAGATTGAGCTCGACCGCCAGGTCGGCCCCGCCGCCGGTGGCGACGAAGCGCATGCGTCCTGCAGCGTGTTCCACATCGATCGCGCGCAGCTGCGCCTCGGGACTGAGCCCGTAGGCGACGGTCGGCTTGGCGATCGCGGGCAGGATATCGCGCACGTTGGCATCGTCGACGCAGAGCACCGCGACACCGTAGAACGGCAGTCGCTGCACGAAATTGACGAACGCTTCCTTGAGCCGGGCAAAGTCATGGCCGTAGGTGTCCATGTGATCGGCGTCGATATTGGTCACGACGGCGACGACCGGCTGTAGCACCAGGAACGAGGCATCGGATTCGTCGGCCTCGGCGACGAGGAAGTCGCCCTTGCCCAGGCGCGCGTTGACGCCCGCCGAGAGCAGTCGGCCGCCGATGACGAAGGTCGGATCGAGCCCGCCCTCGGCCAGCACGCTGGCGATGAGGCTCGTCGTCGTCGTCTTGCCGTGCGTGCCGGCGACAGCGATCCCCTGCTTCAGGCGCATCAGCTCGGCCAGCATCAGTGCGCGCGGGACGACGGGCACGCCGCGCTCGCGCGCCGCGACGACTTCGGGATTGTCGGCGGCGACCGCGGTCGACACGACGACCACGTCGGCCCCGGCGACGTTGCGCGCGTCGTGCCCCGTTGCGATGTGCGCGCCGAGCCCGCTCAAGCGCCGCGTGGTCGCGGAAAGCGCGACGTCGGAGCCGCTGACTTCGTATCCCTGCGTCAGCAGCACCTCGGCGATGCCGCTCATGCCGGCGCCGCCGATGCCGACGAAATGGACGCGCTTGACCTTGAACTTCATGCTGCCGACTTTCTCGCCAGCGCGATGCAGGCATCGGCGACGCGCTCGCTGGCGTCGGTGCGCCCCACCCGACGCGCCGCGATCGCCATCGCCAGCAATCGGCCGCGATTCATCGCCAGCAGCAGGTCGGCCAGACCCTGCGCCGTCATCGCCGACTGCTTCACCATGATCGCCGCGCCGGCGTCGACCAGGAATTGGCCGTTGTGCATCTGCTCGTTGGCGAATGCGCCTGGCAGCGGCACGATCACGCTGCCGATGCCGACTGCCGCGAGCTCCGAAATCGTCAGTGCGCCGCCCCGGCAGATGACCAGATCGGCATCGGCATACTGACGCGCGATATCGTCGATGAAAGGCAGGCAGACCGCCTCGACGCCGGCCGCCTCGTAGGCGCGCCGCAGCGCATCGATATGGCGCTCGCCTGCCTGATGCATGACGTGCGGGCGCGACTCGCGAGCGATCAACGAGAGCGCGGCCGGCACGCGCTCGTTCAACGCGGCGGCACCCAGACTGCCGCCGACGACCAGCAAGCTCATCGTGCCGTGCCTTCCGGCAAAGCGCTGCTCGGGCGGCGGAACCGCGACGATCTCGGCGCGCAGCGGATTGCCTACCCACTCGACCTTGCTCGCGTGCTTGCTGCCGAGGGCGCCGGGAAATCCGAGCAGGATCCGGTCGGCGCCGTAGGCGAGGATGCGGTTGGCGAGTCCCGCGACTGCATTCGCGTCGTGAATCAGCAGCGGCCGGTTGCTTGCGACCGCCATCAGGGCACCCGGAAACGAAACGAAGCCGCCCAGTCCGAGCACCACGTCGGGCGCTCGCCGCCGGATGATGGCGAGGCTTTGCCAGAATGCCGACAGCAGTGCGAAGGGCCCCAGCAGCAGGCGTTTCAATCCCTTGCCGCGTACGCCGGCGAAGCGGATCGACTCGTAATCGATGCCGTGCTGCGGCACCAGTCTCGACTCGATGCCGTCATTCGTGCCCAGCCAGAACACATGCCAGCCTTTGGCAAGCAGGCGCGCCGCGACCGCAAGCCCGGGAAATGCGTGCCCTCCGCTGCCGCCGGTGGTGATCATCACGGTGCCGGTCATACGGTGAACCCTCGGAGTAGCCGTCGATTTTGGCTACGGCCGGCCGCATCCGCGGCCTTAACGCGCGCTACGCGCGCCTTAGCCTTCACCGAAATCGACGGCGCGGCGGCTGTCATACGGTGAACCCTCGGAGTAGCCGTCGATTTTCATAATCGACGCGCAGCAGGATCGCCAGCGCGACGCAGTTGGCGACGATGCCGCTGCCGCCGAACGACAGCAAAGGCAAGGTCAGTCCCTTGGTCGGCAGCACACCCATGTTGACGCCGACGTTGATGAACGTCTGCACGCCGAGCCACAGGCCGATGCCATGCGCGACCAGGGCAGTGAACGGGCGCTCGAGCCGCGCCGCCTGCCTGCCGATCGCGTATGCGCGGATCAGCAGCCACGCGAACAAGCCGATGACCAGCGCGACACCGATGAAACCCAGCTCCTCGGCGATGACCGCCAAGAGGAAATCGGTGTGCGCTTCGGGCAGGTAGAGGAGCTTTTCCACGCTGGCGCCGAGCCCGACCCCGAACCATTCGCCGCGGCCGAAGGCGATCAACGAATGCGACAGCTGGTAGCCCTTGCCCAACGGGTCCGACCATGGATCGAGAAAGCCGGTGAAGCGCTGCAGCCGATACGGTGCGATCCAGATCAGGATCCACAACGTGACCGGCAGCAGGAATCCGAGGCCTATCAACAGCCGCCAGTCGAGGCCGCCCAGGAAAAGAATGCCGAACGCGATCGCGACGATCACGACGCACGCGCCGAAGTCGGGCTCGTGCAGCAACAGCGCGCTCACCAATACCATTACAGCGAGCAGCGGAAGAAACCCGCGCAGCAGCGTTTGCTTCAGCGGTTGCTCGGCGTGCAGGAACGCGGCTTTGCGCACCGCGTAACTCGCCGCGTAGAGCACGACGGCGAGCTTCATCAGCTCGGAGGGCTGCAGGTTGACGACGTAGAGCGAGAGCCATCGCTTGCTGCCGTTGACGCTCTTGCCGATGCCCGGAATCAGTACCGCGATCAGCAGCGCGGCGCCGGCGATGAACAGATACGGCGCGAGCTTGTGCCAGATCTTGAGCGGTATCTGGAATGCGAACAGCGCAGCAAGAAGGCCGATGGCGACGAACGCTGCATGCCGCACCAGGAAATACCAGGGCCGATAGCCGGTGTAAGCCAGCGCTTCGGCGGTGGCGATCGACGCCGAATAGACCATGACCAGGCCGAGGGCCAGCAGCATCAGCGCCGCCCAGGCGAGCGTTGCGTCGTACGCGGGCATCGCGCGGCTTTCGCGCGGCGCCGCGGCGATCGACGACAGCCGCGGCAGCACACCGAGGAATCCCGGGTCCCTAGGCATGCGCCACCTCGCGCTGGTGTGCGGCCACCGCGGCCTTGAAGCGTTCGCCGCGCTCGACGTAATCGCGGAACATGTCGAGGCTCGCGCACGCCGGCGAAAGCAGCACCGCATCGCCCGGCCGGGCCAGCGCGATCGCCCGAGCGACGGCGACTTCGAGCGCGGGCGCAAACTCGACCGCCGCCTCGATGCCCGACAGCGCCGCGGCGATCGCCGGCGCATCGCGTCCGAGCAGGATCACCGCGCGGCAGTGATCGGCGACGTCGGCCTTCAACGGAGCGAAGTCCTGGCCCTTGCCGTCACCGCCGGCGATGAGCACTGCGGGCCGGCCCAGGCCGGCGAGCGCGGCCAGCGTCGCGGCGACCGTCGTTCCCTTGGAATCGTTGATGAACAGCACGCCGCCGATTTCGGCGACACGCTCCATGCGATGCGGCAGGCCGCGAAACGCGGCAAGCGCCGCGATCACCCGGGCGTCGATCTTGACCACCGACGAGGTCAGCGCCAGCGCCGCGAGCGCGTTGAGCGCGTTGTGCTGTCCGACCAGCGCGAGTTCGCTCGCCGCGAGCAGCAGCGCGCCGCCGCGCGCGAGCCAGGGCGCGCCGCTGCGCCGGACCAGGCCCCAGTCGAGCTCGGCCTCGGGAACCCCCGCACCGAAGGTCTGCACGACGCGACCGGGAACGCGCATCGCAAGCGAGCGCGGATCGTCGCGGTTGAGTATCTGCTCGCCGCCGGCGGCGAATATCCGCGCCTTCGCTTGCGCATAGGCGTCGATCCCGGAGTAGCGGTCGAGATGATTGGCACTGACGTTGAGCACCGTCGCGGCGGTCGTCTTGAGGCTCGCCGTCGTCTCCAGCTGGAAGCTCGACAATTCGATGACGAATACGTCGGGCCAGGCCGCGCCGCGTTCATGTCCGGCGAGCACATCGAGCACCGGCTCACCGATATTGCCGATGACCGCCGCGGAAAGTCCCGCGGCGCGCGCGAGTTCGCCGGTGAGGGTTGTAACGGTCGTCTTGCCGTTCGAGCCTGTGATCGCCAGCACGCGCTGCGCAGGCCGCAGCGCGCGCGCGAAGAGCTCGACGTCGCCGACCAGCTCGACACCGCGCGCTACAGCGGCTGCGA
Organism: uncultured beta proteobacterium; assembly: GCA_963828665.1. Classification (GTDB taxonomy): domain Bacteria; phylum Pseudomonadota; class Gammaproteobacteria; order Burkholderiales; family Casimicrobiaceae; genus PALSA-1003. The sequence goes on along the minus strand of CAWHFL010000012.1, from coordinate 157,697 downwards.
TCGGCGGCTGGTCTTTCGCCAGCCCCGGGCTGATCACGATCATCGCGGCATCCGCCAGCGTGGCGTCGGTAATCGGCCCGCGAGACAGCGGAACGTGCGGCAGCTCGGCAGCGAGCTGCGCGGCGAACGGCGGCTCGGCGCGGGTGTCGGCGACCTTGACGCGCGCGCCATGCCGCGCGGCCCAGCGCGCGGCCGACAAGCCCGTCAGTCCCAGGCCCAACACTACGACGTCGCGATTCTTGATCGTCATCGCTAGCGCAGCTTCAACGTCGACAGACCAAAGAGCACCAACAACATCGTGATAATCCAGAAGCGAACCACAACCTGATTTTCTTTCCAGCCTTTCAATTCGTAGTGATGATGGATCGGCGCCATGCGGAAGACGCGCTTGCCGGTCAGCTTGAACGAGGCCACCTGGATCACCACCGACAGCGTCTCGACGACGAACACACCACCCATGATGAACAGCACGATCTCCTGTCTCACGATGACCGCGATCGCGCCCAGCGCGGCGCCGAGCGCCAGCGCACCGACGTCGCCCATGAACACTTCGGCGGGATAGGCGTTGAACCAGAGGAAGCCCAGGCCGGCTCCGGCGATGGCAGCGCAGACGACTGTCAGCTCGCCGGCGCCGGGAATGTGCGGCACGAACAGGTAGGTCGAGAAATCGGCGCGGCCGGCGACGTAGGCGAATATGCCCAGCGCGGCGCCGACCATCACCGTCGGCATGATCGCCAGGCCATCGAGTCCGTCGGTCAGATTGACGGCGTTGCTGCTGCCGACGATGACGCAGTACGACAGGATCATGAAGCCCCAGACGCCGAGCGGATACGACACCGTCTTGACGAAGGGCACGATCAGGTCGGCTTTCGGCGACAACTCGACGCTCAAGCCGCTGGCGAGCCAGGCCCGGAACAGCTGCAGGAATTGCGAGGTCGACGGCTCCGACACCGAGAACGCCAGATAGATCGCCGCGACCAGCCCGATCAGCGATTGCAGCAGCAGCTTTTTCCCTGCGGACAGCCCTTTGGGATTGCGCTGCACGACCTTGCGGTAATCGTCGATCCAGCCGACGACCCCGAAGCCGAGCGTCACCAGAAGCACGACCCAGACAAAACGATTGCGAAGATCGGCCCACAGCAAGGTCGTGACCACGATCGACACCAGGATCAGCGCACCGCCCATCGTCGGCGTGCCGGCCTTGATCAGATGCGTCTGCGGTCCGTCCTCGCGTACCGATTGGCCGATCTTGTACTCGGTCAGCTTGCGTATCATCCGCGGCCCGATGACGAACGAGATCATCAACGCCGTCATCGTCGCGAGGACCGAGCGCAGCGTGATGTAGCTGAAGACGTTGAACGCGCGAACGTCGGCAGCGATCCAGTTGGCGAGTGCCAGCAGCATCAGTGGACCGCCGCGGCGGCGCCGCCCAGTGCGGCGACGACGCGCTCCATGTGCATGAAGCGCGAGCCTTTGACCAGCACGGTGATCTCGGGGCCGAGGTCGCTCTCGATTGCTGCGACCAGGTCCTCGCTGCGGGCGAAATGCTCGCCGCCCGACCCGAAGGCATCGACGGCGTGCGGCGTGAGCTCGCCCAGCGTCAGCAGGCGGTCGACACCCGCCGCGCGCGCGCATTCGCCGATCTCGCGATGAAACGCGGCTCCCTGCGCTCCGACCTCGCCCATGTCGCCGAGCACCATCCACTTCGACCCCGCGGCATGGACCAGCACCGCGATGGCGGCGCGAACCGAGTCCGGATTCGCGTTGTAGCTGTCGTCGATCAGCGTCGCTCCGTTGCGTCCCCGCTTGGTCTCGAGTCTTCCGGAGATCGGCCGGAACTGGGCCAGGCCCTGCGCCACGGCGTCGAGGCTCGCGCCCGCCGCGGTCGCGGCGGCGATCGCGCCCAACGCATTGGCCACGTTGTGCCGGCCCGGCATCTTCAGATCGAAGCTGATCGTGCCCTCGGGTGTGGCGACGTCGACGACGCTGCCCCAGGATTGCGCGCGCACCCGCCCGCTGACGCTAGCTGGCGCACGCAAGCCGAAGTCGCGCACCTTGAGCGCCGCGCCTTCGGCGTTGCGCCGCTCGAGCACGTGGTTCCAGAACGTGGCGTAATCGTCGTCGGCATTGATGACGGCGATGCCGTGCTGCTGCAGCGTGCCGAGGATCGTCGCGTGCTCGGCTGCAACGTCGGCGACGCTTTGCATGAACTCCTGGTGCTCGCGCTGTGCATTGTTGAGCACTGCGATCGTCGGCTGCGCGATCTCGCCCAGATGCGCCGTCTCGCCGGCGTGGTTCATGCCGATCTCGAATACCGCGACCGCATGGGTGGTGCGCAGGCGCAGCACCATCAGCGGCAAGCCGATCTGGTTGTTCAGGTTGCCGACGGTCGCAAGGACTCGATCGGCACCCCGATCGGCGCGCAGGATCGCCGCCGCCATTTCCTTGACCGTCGTCTTGCCGTTGCTGCCGACGACGCTGATGACCGGCAGCGTAAAGCGGCGGCGCCAGAACGCGGCGAGGCTGCCCAGCGATTGCAGCGGATCGTCGACCGCGAGGAGACTCTTGGCGCCGCCTGCGCCCAAATTCGCGGCGAGTTGCGACGCGTGTTCGACTGCGACAATGGCGGCGGCGGCGCCGCGCTCGAATGCCTGCGCGACGAATTCGTGTCCGTCGAAGCGTTCGCCTTTGAGCGCGACAAAGAGCTCGCCCGGACGAACGGCGCGCGAATCGGTGCTGACGCCGTCGAACCAGGCATTGCCCCCTTCGAGCCGCGCGGAGATCGCCTGCGCCGCCGTCGCTGCATCCATCATTTGCCGCTCCATGCCATAAGCGCTCTCGCCGCGTGCTCGGCGTCGCTGAAGGGCTGCCGCGCGCCGTTGCACTCCTGATAGGTTTCGTGGCCTTTGCCCGCGAGCAGCACCACGTCGCCGCGTTTGGCTTCGCCGATCGCGCTGGCGATGGCAATCGCGCGGTCGAGCTCGACCGAATAGCGCCGGTTCCCCGTCTCCCGAATGCCGTGCACGATTTCGCTGGCGATCGCCTCGGGGTCCTCGCCGCGCGGGTTGTCGCTGGTCACCAGCATGCGATCGGCAAGCCTGCCTGCAATCCGACCCATCTCGGGTCGCTTGCCGCGATCGCGCTCGCCGCCGCAGCCGAACAGGCCGATGAGCTCGCTGCCTTCGCCGACCGCTGAGCGCAGCGCCGTCAGCACCTTGTCCAGCGCGTCGGGCGTATGCGCGTAATCGATCACGACCAGCGGCCGATCGCCGCCGCCGAGGCGTTGCATCCGCCCGGGCGGCGCCTCGACAGCGGCAAGGATGGCCAGCACCGCTTCGAAAGCGACGCCGCTGACCAGCAGCACGCCGAGCACGCCGAGCAGGTTCGCCGCATTGAACGCGCCGACCAGCGGCGTAGTGACCCGGCCCTTGCCCCACGGCGTTTCGACGCTGAATGTCAGTCCGCCGGCGGACAGCGACGAAAGATTCGCGCCAACGATGTCGGCGGCGCCGAAGCCGTAGCTCAGCACTTTTCGCCCATGACTGCGGGCGCTGTCGAGCAGGCTCCTGCCGAACGCGTCGTCGGCATTGATCACGCCGACGCGCAGTCCCGGCCAGGCGAACAGCTTCGCCTTCGCCGCGCCGTACGCCGCCATCGTCGTGTGATAGTCGAGATGATCGCGCGACAGGTTGGTGAACAAGGCGACGTCGAACGCGACGCCGTTGACGCGTCCCTGGTCGATGCCATGCGACGACACCTCCATCGCGGCGGCTTTCGCGCCCGCCGTGCGGTATTCGGCAAGCAGCTGCTGCAGCAGCGCGGCGTCGGGCGTGGTGTTCGCCGCCGGCTCCAGCGCGCCGATCAGTCCGTTGCCCAGCGTGCCCAGCACCGCGGCGCGCCGCCCGGCGGCGTCGAGGCCCGCGGCGATCCACTGGGCGCAGGAGGTCTTGCCGTTGGTGCCGGTGACGCCGACCATCCAGAGATCACGCGACGGATGCCCGTACACGGCATCGGCGATGAATCCGAGCTTCGTCTTCAATTCCTCAATCGGCAGATGCGGCAGCGTCCACTCGCGATTCCAGTGGAAGCCCTGCGTTTCCCAGAGGATCGCGCCGGCGCCGCGACTGATCGCGTCGGGAATGTAGGCGCGGCCGTCGCGATGCCCGCCGGGATAGGCAGCAAACGCATCGCCCGGGCCCACCCGGCGACTGTCGGAGCTGATTCGCGAGATCGGCACGTTCAGGCGGCCCAGCAGCTCGGCAGGATCGAAGTCGGTGGCGGTGGCGACGTTCACGTTTCCTCGCGCACCGCGGGAGTGTTCGGCGGCACGACCACGCTGTTGGCCGGCGCGTCCGGCGCCACGCCGAGCAGCCGCAGTGCCGCACCCATCACGTCGGCGAACACCGGCGCCGCGACGGCGCCGCCGTAATACTGTCCGGCGCCCGGCTCGTCCAGCATCACGGCAACGACCAGGCGCGGGTTCGACGCCGGCGCGAAGCCGACGAAAGACGAGACGTACTTGTCGACGTACACGCCCCCCTCGAGCTTGTGCGCAGTACCGGTCTTGCCGGCAACGCGATAGCCGGAGATCTGCGCCTGGGGCGCCGTGCCGCCCGGCTGGACGACCATCTCGAGCATGTGCCGTACCGCCCGCGCGGTCTGCGACGTGATCACGGGCCGGCCGGCGACCGGACCGTCAACCTTGAGCAGCGATACCGGCTTGAGCTCGCCATCGCTGGCAAACAAGGTGTAGGCGCGCGCGAGCTGCACCAGGTTGACCGAGATGCCGTGGCCGTACGCCATCGTTGCCTGCTCGATCGGGCGCCAGGTCTTCGCCGCGCGCAGCCGTCCCGACACTTCGCCGGGGAATCCGGTCCGCGGCTGCGCACCGAAGCCGGCGCCCGAGAGCATTTGCCACATCGTTTCTGCCGGCAGCGACAGCGCGATCTTGGCCGCGCCGACGTTGGACGACTTCTGGATCACCTGCTCGACCGTCAGCGCGCCCTCGCGATGCGCGTCGTGGATCGTCGCATGACCGATCGTCAGCGTACCCGGAGCGGTGTCGATGATCGTTTGCGGATTCACCTTGCCGGCATCGAGCGCTGCGGCGATGGTGAACGGCTTCAGCGTCGAACCGGGCTCGAACGTGTCGATCAGCGCGCGATTGCGCATATGGTCGCGCGCGGCGCGCTGGCGGTTGTTCGGATTGAACGCCGGCCAGTTCGCCAAGGCCAGGATCTCGCCGGTCTTGGCGTCGAGCATGACCAGCGCCCCGGCCCGGGCCTTGTTGACGTCGACCGCGGCCTTCAGCTCGCGGAAAGCCAGGTACTGCAGCCTGCTGTCGATCGACAGCGCCAGGTCGCGCCCTTCCTGCGGAGCGCGTATGCTCGCCACGTCCTCGATGACCTCGCCGCGGCGATTGATGATCACGCGCCGGCTGCCTGCGCGGCCGCCGAGCCAGCTTTGTTGCGCGAGCTCGATGCCTTCCTGGCCGATGTCGTGATCGCCGGTAAAGCCGACGATCTGGCTCATCACTTCGCCGCCCGGGTAGTAGCGCCAGTATTCGTTTTCGTCGTGGATGCCGTCGATCTTCAGCGCCGCGATGTGCGCGGCCGCTTGCGGCGCAACCGGCTTTTTCAGATAGACGAACTCGCCCCCCTGCGCGAGCTTATGCTTCAGAGCGCTGGTCGGCAGATCCAGCGCCGCAGCCAGCGCCTTCAGCTGGTCGGGCGTGGCATCGACCTGATCGGGCCATGCCCAGACCGCCTTGACCGGCGTGCTGATCGCGAGTGGATCGCCGAAGCGGTCGACGATGCGGCCGCGATGCGCCGGCATCTCGATGTCGCGGCTGTAGCGCGAGCTGCCCTGCTCCTGCAGGAAGCCGCTGTCGATCCGCTGCAGATAGAGCGAGCGACCGAGCAGTCCCGCGAGCAGCAGCAGCATGCCGCCGAAAACCAGCGGCGCGCGCAATCGAGGCAACCTCGGTGCCGGCGCCGCATTCGTCCTGAACGTGTGCGCGAATCTCATCGCGGCCCCGCCTCGACGACGCGCAGGCGCGCCGACGTTGGCAATTGCATGTGCAGCTGCTCGCGCGCGATCTTTTCCACGCGCGCCGGCATCGCCCAGGTCGATTGCTCGATCTGCAACTGTCCGTACTCGACGTCGTAGGCGCGGCTTTGCGCCTGCTCGCGCTCGAGGTCGACGAATAGCTTGCGCGCCTGATAGCGCGAGGTGACCAGCGACAAGGCGCAGACGACCAGCAACGCGAGCAGTGCGAGATTGAGGCGCGCCATCAGCTAAGCGGCCCTTCGGTGCGCTCGGCCACGCGCAAGGTTGCGCTCCGCGCGCGCGGGTTCGCCGCTAGCTCGGCATCCGTCGGACGAATTGCCCGGCCGACGGTCTTGAGCGGCGGCGTCGGCAGCGCCGCGCTGGCGATCGCCAGGCGGGCGAGCCGGGCATCGCCGCCATAGGGCAGGCTCGCGCGGCGGAAAGCCTGCTTTACCAGCCGGTCCTCCAGCGAATGAAAGCTGATGACGGCGAACCGCCCGCCGACCGCCAGCCGCGCCGGGACCCGTTCGAGCGCTAGCGACAATTCCTGAAGCTCCTGATTGATGAAAATCCGTATAGCCTGGAAGGTCCGCGTGGCCGGATCCTGACTCCAATCACCCCGCGCCCGCGCGCCGAGGGCTTTTGCCACGAGTGCGGCCAGCTGCTTCGTCCGGATGATTGGCCGCTCCGTGCGAGCCGCAACAATCGCTCTTGCAATCTGTTGAGCAAACCGTTCTTCACCATAGTCCGCGATCACTCCCCTGAGTTCACGTTCGGATGCATGCGCGATCCATTCCGCCGCGCCGATGCCGCGCGTCGGATCCATGCGCATGTCGAGCGGTCCATCCGCGCGCAGCGAAAATCCGCGCTCGGGATCGTCGATCTGTGGCGAGGAAATGCCGAGGTCGAGCAGCACGCCGTCGGCGCGCTCGATGCCGCAGGCATCGAGCGCTGAGCCAAGTTCGGAAAACCACGCGCGCCGAAAGACAAGACGCGGGTCGGTCCATGTGTGTGCAGCCGCCTCGGCCGCCGGATCGCGATCGAGCGCGAGGAGCCTACCGCGAGGTCCCAGGAGCGAAAGGATGCGGCGCGCGTGTCCGCCGCGGCCGAACGTGGCGTCGACATAGACGCCGTCCGGCTTGATGCGAAGAGCTGCCACGGCTTCCTCGAGTAGTGCCGGTGCGTGGTCGCCATCCGGCATCAGAGCGAGAAACCGTCGAGCTCGGGCGGCAGATCGCCGGGTGGGAATGCCACTGCAGAGCTCGTTCGTTCGAGCCACCTGGCTTCATCCCAGAGTTCGAACTTGTTGCCTTGGCCCACGAGGATTACGCGCTTGTCGAGCGCCGCGTATTGGCGCAGTGCGGGCGGCACCAGAATGCGGCCGGCCGCGTCGAGCACGACATCGTCGGCATGTCCGACCAGCAATCGCTGCAGGCTGCGGAGCTTATCGTTGAAGCTCGACAGCGCCATCAGCCGCTGCTGAATCGGCTCCCACTCCGACAGCGGATAGAGCAGTAAGCAGTGTCCCGGATCAGCGGTCAGCACCAGATGGCCGGCATCGCGCGCAGCCAAGGGTTCGCGATGCTTGGCAGGAATCGCCAGACGGCCCTTGTTATCCAGTGCCAGTTGTGTGACACCTCGAAACACCCGCCCCTCCCTTGCCTCACGTCCGGCCGCCGTGGGTACCCACTTTCACCCACTTTTTACCACCTGCGCCACTATAAGGAAAGGAGAGGGACCGGTCAACACAAATTCGTTTTCCGAACAAGGACTTAGCGCAAATGTTGTATGTATGTTCAAAGTGTTTATAAAATAAGTACTTAGATTGTTTTTCAAATGTATTGCAATAGCATTACGCCGTAACTTCCCGGCAGCGTCCGCAGCCTTTGTGCCAAAGATGCCCGCGCAGAGGCTTCATGACGACAGCATGAATCCCGGAGGCCGCTGTATGCTCGGTTCAGGTCACAAAGAGTTACAGGTGGGTCGTCAACGGACATCCAGGGCGGCCGTTGTTCGACCGACAGCGGGACGCGCGGCTCCTAGCGCGAGGCATGCGGGCGGGTATCGCGGCATGCAAGACACACCCAGGGAGGTTGGGCATGCAAGGTAGAAGATCCGCCAGGCGCCGGGCCGTCAATATCGTGACTGCGCTTGCGGCAATTCTTGCGGCGTTCAACGTGTCCGCGGTCGAGCCCACGGCAACGGTGATCGAGTTCTACAACGCCTCGCTCAATCACTATTTCATCACTGCTTTTCCTGAAGAAGCGGCGATGCTGGATCAGGGCGCTATCGTGCCGGGCTGGACGCGAACCGGTGTCACCTGGCAGGCATGGGCCAATGCCGCGGACGACCCCAACGCGCTGCCGGTTTGCCGCTTCTATGGCTCGCCGACCGGCCCCAACTCGCATTTCTACACCGCCGACCCCGCAGAATGCACGCAGGTGAAGCAGGACGCGGCATGGCGCTTCGAGGCGATCGCCTTCTACATCGAGTTGCCGCAGAACGGCAACTGCGGCGCCGACACGACGCCGGTGTATCGCAGCTTCGCCCCCGGCACCAACCTATCGACGATGAACCATCGTTACCTGGTCGACATGACGATGCACGAGCACATGGCGCCTTCGTCGATTCTCGAAGGTGTCGTCATGTGTTCTCCGCTGTCGTCGGCGCAGAAACAGGCCGACGCGGTGCGCCTGCTCGAGCAGGCGACATTCGGTCCGGACGATGCGCTCGTTGCGCATCTTCTTCAGGTCGGCAACGAGGCCTTTCTCGACGAGCAGTTTGCCGCGCCCGCGAGCATCTATCCGGCCCTGCCCTATGTTCCCGCCGGCCAGCAGGCGACGTTCTGCGCGACCGATCCCGATCCGCAGTGCGGTCGCGATTATTATTCGCTGTTCCTGCTGCAGAACGCGTTTTTTCAGCAGGCCCTTTCGGCGAATGATCAGCTGAGGCAGCGTGTCGCGTTCGCGTTGTCACAGATCCTCGTGACCTCGGGGCTCGACGTAAACCTGGCGTACGGCATGCGCGGCTACCAGCAGCTGTTCCGCGACAATGCGTTCGGCAACTACGAAACCATCTTGAGTCGCGTGACGCTGTCGCCGGTGATGGGCGACTACCTGAACATGGTCAACAACGACAAGCCCAGCGTCACCGTACAGCCCAACGAAAACTACGCGCGCGAGCTCTTGCAGCTGTTCTCGATCGGCGTCTGGATGTTGAATCCGGACGGCACATCGATGCTCGACAACGCAGGCAATCCGCTGCCGACTTACGACCAGGATACGATCGAGGGCTTCGCACACGTGCTGACCGGCTGGACCTATCCGCCGCTGGCCGGAGCCGCGCCGCGCACGCACAACCCGAAGAATTATCTGGCCGACATGACACCCGTCGACACCAACCACGACAAGGGTCCAAAGGCCCTGCTGGCCGGCGTGATGCTGCCCGCCGGGCAGACGATCCAGGACGACCTCGCCCAGGCGATCCACAACGTGTTCATGCATCCGAACGTGGGACCGTTCGTCGGCAGGCAGCTGATCCAGAAGCTGGTGACCGGCAGCCCGACACCGCAATACGTCGCGCGCATTGCTGCGGTCTTCAATAACAACGGCCTCGGCGTACGCGGCGACATCAAGGCAGTGGTCCGGGCGATCCTGACCGATCCGGAGGCGCGCGGCGCAGCCAAGCTCGATCCCGCCTACGGCAAGTTGCGCGAGCCCGTGCTGTTCATGACCGGCGCGGCGCGCGCGCTCGGTACCCAAAGCGACGGCGCCTATTTCGGACAACAGAGCAAAGCGCTCGGCCAGAATCTGTTCTATCCGCCATCGGTGTTCAACTACTACCCGCCGACCTATCTACTGCCCGACACCGCCATCGTCGCACCCGAGTTCGCGCTCGCCAATTCGAGCACGGCGATCAATCGCTACAATTTCGCCAACACGCTGCTATTCGGCACGATCGCGCCGCTGCCGACATTGCCGGGAGCGATCGGCACGACACCCGCCATGGCCGCGCTCTCCGCGCTGGCTGGCGATCCGGCGGCGCTGCTCGACCATCTCGACGCGCAACTGCTGCACGGCACGATGCCATCGGCGATGCGCACAGCGATCCTGACGGCACTCGCCGCGGTGCCCGCAACCGACCCGCTGGCGCGGGCGAAGACGGCGGTCTATCTCGTCGTGACGTCGCCGCAATACCAGGTGGAGCGTTGAGATGAAAACCATCGGCATCCCGCGCCGCGCATTTCTCCGACAGCTGGGCGCGCTGTCCGCATTCGGGCTCGCTTCCCGTCTGGACCTGGTCCGCTTTGCCGCCGAGGCACAGGCGCAGACGCCGCCTGATTACAAGGCGCTGGTCTGCGTATTCCTGTTCGGAGGCAACGACGGCAACAATACGGTCATTCCGATCGACACTGCGGGGTACGGGCAATACGCCGGCGTGCGCCCGGCGTCATCGGGCATCAACCTGCCGCAGGCATCGCTGCTCCCGATCCAGCCGATCAATCTGGGGTCGCCGTTCGGACTGCATCCATCGCTCACCGATCTGCAGACGCTGTTCAACCAGAATCGCATGGCGGTGCTCGCCAATGTCGGGACTTTGCTGCAGCCGACGACGCAGTCGCAATACGCCGCCGGGGTCCGCCCACTGTCGCTATATTCGCACGCCGACCAGCAGGGGCAATGGCAAAGCGCGGTTTCCGCCGCGGCATCGGGCACTGGCTGGGGGGGCCGCATAGCCGACAAGGTCGCACCGCTGAACGCAGCGTCGGGCTTTCCGGTCGTTACCTCGCTCGACGGTGCAGTTCTTTTCACCACCGGCACGGTGGCGATTCCGCTGTCGATACCGGCGACCGGTTCGTTCGCGCTATCGGGCTATAACGGCGGCGCGGCGGCTGCCGCGCGGCTCGGCGCGGTCCGACAAGTCCTGGCGCAGGCTTCGGGCAACGCACTGGTGCACGGTGCAGCCGACATCGGCGCCCAGGCGCTCGCCCTGTCGGCGATCGTCAACCCGATTCTCGCCAATGCGGACTCGACGATCGCACCGCTGTTCGCCGATCTCAAGACCGGCACCGCCAATCAGCTCTACCAGGTCGCCAAGCTGATCGAGGCTCGCACCGCGACGGGTGCCATGCGGCAGATATTCTTCGTTCAGCTCGGCAGCTTCGACACGCACGGCGACCAGTTGAATCGGCAACAAAACCTGTTCGACGAGCTCTCGCCCGCATTGAAAGCGTTTTACGATGCGACCGTCTCGCTGGGCGTCGCCTCGCAAGTCACCACGTTCACGCTGTCGGACTTCGGCCGTACGTTGCAGCCGGCCTCGGGCGGCGGCACCGACCACGCCTGGGGCAGCCATCATTTCATCATCGGAGGTGCCGTGCAGGGCGGAAAAATCTACGGTCGCTATCCCGAGCTCGTTCTTGGCGGCCCGGATGATGCCGAAAAAGAAGGACGATGGCTGCCTTATTGCGCGGTCGACCAGTACGGCGCGACGCTGGCCCGCTGGTTCGGCGTCGCCCCCGCGGACCTCGGCGCGGTCTTCCCGAACCTCGCGACGTTTCCCACCACCGACCTGGGTTTCATGGGCTGATCCGGCGCCCGGCGCCGCAGATTACCGGCTTGACGTTGCCGCCGAGCTGCCGCTACGCTCGACGCGTCCTGCGTTTCCCGTCACGGGCGTTCGCATTGTCGCGGCGCTTGAGTGCCGCATTCCCTCCGAACGAGTGAGCTCACCGCATCAACCAGGCAATCCCGCTTCGCCTCGCGCCATGCATCCACGCGCGGTGCGCGCCATCACGCCCGTTGTCGTGATGATGCTGGGACTGGGACTGACATCGCGCTGCGGTCCGGCCGTTGCCGACGTGGCGGCGCAGGCCTACAAGGTCGAGATCAGCGCGCCCGCGCCGGTCAAGGCGGCGGTCGAGCGCAGTCTCGACCTCGTCCGCTGGCAGTCGTATGCGGAGATCACCCCCGAGTTCTTCGACCTGCTCGTCGCCGACGCGCGTTCGCAGGCGCGCGATGCCGCCGAGGCGCAGGGGTATTTTTCGGCGAAGGTCGAAAGCGACATCGATCGCTCGACCACACCCGCCACCGTGCGCTTGCGCATCGATCCGGGCGAGCCAACGACGGTCACCTCGGTCGACGTGACCGTCGTCGGCGCCGCCGCGCAGGGCGATTCGGTCGGAGGAGGACTGATCGCGCGTTTGCAGAAGGACTGGTCGCTGCCCAAAGGCGCCGTCTTCCGCCAGGCCGACTGGGCCAGCGCCAAGACCAGCGCCGTGCAGGTGCTCGCGGCGGACCGCTACGCGGCGGCCAAATTGACCGAAAGCCGCGCCGATGTCGATCCGGCAACACACAGCGCCGCGCTGAGCGTGACGATCGACAGCGGGCCGCCGTTCCGCTTCGGCCCCCTCGATATAACCGGCGTGCAGAAATACAGCGAATCGCTGGTCAGGAACCTGGTGACCTTCGCGCCGGGCGACCCCTACACGGCTGAGGCGCTGCAGATTTTTCTGCGCCGGCTCAACGGGTCCGGCTACTTCGCCAGCGCGCAGGCGACGGTCGGCGCCGAACCGGCGCAAGCCGACGCCGCGCCCGTGCACCTGCGCCTGATCGAGGCTCCGGAAAAAAAAGTCAGCGCCGGCGCGGGGTTTTCCACCGACACGCTCTACCGCGCCCAGCTGAGCTACGATAATTTCAATGCCGATCATGAGGGCCTTCGCTTCCACGCCGATATCGATGCCGAGGCCAAGATCCAGAGTGCGACGCTGCGCTGGACGCTGCCGCCGCGCGTGCCGCAATACAGCGACACCTACTCGACTAATATCGCGCACACCGACATTTCCGGATTGCGGACCAATGAATTCACCACCGGCTGGAAGCGCAAGACGGCGGCGGAGCGCGACCAGGTGAGCTACGGCGCGGCGTTCTACGCCTCGCAGCAGTTGCCGACCAACGCCGAATCGGCCAACGCACACGCGCTGTTCTTCGAGTACGGCCGCACCTGGCGCAACGTCGACGACCTCTTGTCGCCCACGCGGGGCTACGCGGTCAATGCGCAGATCGGCGCCGCACCGCCCGGCGTTTCGACCGCGGCGCTCGGACGCGGCATTCTGCAATTCGCCGCGTGGCTGCCGATCGATACCCGGACCGCCCTCACGTTCCGGGCCGAAGGCGGAGCGGTCGCCGCCCGCAGCGCGCGCGATGTGCCGATCGCGCTGCTCTTCCGCACCGGCGGCGATACGACGGTGCGCGGCTACGCGTTCGACAGCCTCGGGCCGCGCATCGGCGATGCGACCGTTGGCGGCCGCTACTACGCCATCGGCAGCGCCGAAATCGTGCGCTGGGTCGCGCCGGCGTGGGGCATCGCCGCATTCGTCGACGCCGGCAATGCCGCCGATCGCACCGCCGACCTGAAGCCGGTTTACGGGTACGGCGTCGGCGTCCGCTTGCGCACCCCGATCGGCCCGATGCGGCTCGACGTCGCCTATGGCGAAGCGGCGCGCTCGCTGCGGCTGCATCTTTCGGTGGGCTTGTCGTTCTGATGCGCGCAGCCGTCGCCGCAACGCGTGTCGCGATCGCGCTGCTGATCGTGGCGCTGCTGGCGGCAGCGCTTCTGGCCGGCGCGTGGTGGTTCGCGGCGAGCGAAGCCGGACTGCGCTGGGCGGGCGAGCAAGCGGCTTCCCGCAGCGGCGGCCGGGTCAAGATAGAAGGCGCGACCGGATCGCTCGGCGGCATCGTGCGCATTGCGCGCCTGAGCTATGCGGACGAGAACCTGAGCCTGGTTGCCGACGACATCGCGTTCAGCTGGTCGCCGCGCGCGCTTTTTTCCCGCAGCGTCGTCGTCGATGCCTTGTCCGCCGCGACGGTGACACTGGATTTCAAGCCCAGCGCCGGACCGAGCGCGCCGCCGGCGTCGCTCGCGCTGCCGTGGCCGGTCGAGGTGCGGCGCGCGGACATCGCGACGCTGACGGTTGCGAGCGGCCCCAACCGCTGGCGGGTGACGCAGCTCGGCTTCCACTACATCGGCGCAGTCGAGCGCCACGCGCTCGACGCGCTGGCGCTCGACAGCGAATGGGGATCGGTGCGCGGCAGGCTCGCGATCGGCGCGACGCCGCCGTTCGCCGCCGAAGGGAGCATCCGCTTCGCCGGCAGCGAGGCGGCGCGGCGCGCGATCGCCACGGTGGCCGTCGGCGGCGACCTGACCACGCTCGCGCTGTCGGGCGAAGGAACCGTCGACGATGCGCGCGCATCGGGTGCCGCGCGCGTTGCGCCATTCGAAGCGCGCCAGCTGCGCGAGTTCGAGTTCCGCGTCGAAAACGTCGATCTCGCGCGTTTCGACGCAATGCTGCCGCGCACAGAATTGCAGGCGACCCTCGCGGGAACCGGCCGCGACGACGGCGGCGTGCGCGGCACATTGACCGCGCGTAATAATGCCCCTGGCCCGTGGTCGGCCGGGCGGCTGCCGGTGGTGAGCCTCACCTCGGGATTCACCGCCGACGGTGAGCGCGTCGCGCTCGACGGACTCGACGCCGGGCTGGGCGACGCGGGCCGCATCGCCGGCGTCGCAGGCGTCGATCACGGTGTCGCGACCTGGCAGCTGGCGGTGCACGACCTGGACCTCCATCGCATCGCCCCCGATTTGAGAGCGACGCGACTCGCGGGCGCGTTCGCCGGCAGCATCCACGTCGACGCGGGCGAAGCCGAGGGCGAGTTGAGCGGCGATCTCAAGCAAGCGGACATCGGCCTCGCCTTCCGTGCGGCGATCGCGCGCGGTGTCGTCGACGTCAGGACGTTTCGCGCGCAAGCGCGCGGCGGCACGCTGCAAGGCACGGCAAGCTTCGCCCTTGCCGGCAATCGGGATTTCAAGCTGAGTGCGACGGCGACGGCGCTCAATCCTGCGAGTTTCGGCAGCTATCCGGTGGCATCCCTTTCGGGCAAAGCAACTGTGCAGGGTGCGCTCAAGCCCGCGTGGTCGGCCGCGCTTTCATTCGAGCTCGGACGCAACAGCAGCCTGCGCGGCCGTCCGCTCGCCGGAGCCGGCAAACTCGCACTCGCCCCCGGCAGCGTGCGCGATGTGCATGTGGAGTTGAGCGCCGGCGCGAATCAGCTGAGCCTCAACGGCAATTTCGGCCGCACCGGCGACACGCTGGCCTTCGCGCTGGACGCGCGCGATCCCGCGGCGCTCGATGCACGGCTCGCCGGGCACCTCCGCGCGACCGGCAGGATCGCCGGCACGTGGGACCGACCCACGGTCGCGTTCACCGCCAACGGCGACGGCCTGCGCGCCGGAACCGCGTTTGCCGCGGCCTCGCTGACGGCCGAAGGCGAGATTGGCGGAGCTCCCGATCGGCCGCTGCGTCTTTCGTTGACGGTGGCTGCGTTGCGCGCGGACACGCTCACCGCGCGGAGCCTCCGCGCCAACGTCGAAGGCACGCTCGCGCACCACCAGGCGAGGATCGACGCCGCAGGCAATGCCGCCGATGCCGATTTCGAACTCGCCACGCGGCTCGAAGGCGGCTGGTCGGGTGACGCAGCGACCGGCGAGTGGACCGGGCGCATCGTCGCGCTGGAAAGCCGGGGCAAGTTTCCGCTGACGCTCGCGCAACCCGCCGAGCTCGAGGCGGGAGCGCGC
This sequence comes from uncultured beta proteobacterium, assembly GCA_963828665.1. GTDB lineage: Bacteria > Pseudomonadota > Gammaproteobacteria > Burkholderiales > Casimicrobiaceae > PALSA-1003. The sequence goes on along the minus strand of CAWHFL010000012.1, from coordinate 142,016 downwards.
CGGATTCATCTGGCGGGCCTGCGCGGCACGCTCTCCGGCGGCAGCTTCGTCGTCGACGAGCTGCGCTGGCGGGAGGGACGCTTGTCCAGCCGCGGCGAATTCTCCTCGCTGCCCGCGGCGCCGCTATTCGCATTCACCGGCGCTGCGCCTCGCGTGTCGTCGACGCTGACGCTGGCCGGACAATGGTCGTTCGCCGCAGCGCCTCGCATCACCGGGACCTTGTCGCTCGCGCGCGACGGCGGCGACCTGGCGCCGGTCGATGCGCCGAACCTGGCGCTTGGCCTCACGCGCGCCGAGCTCACGGCAGAATTCGTCGACGACCGCGTGCACGCGACGCTCGTTGCGCGCTCGCGCCTCGCCGACGCCGACATAAGCGCCGATCTCGCGCCGTCACCGCAGGCCGGCGGTCGCTTCGGCGCCGGCGCGCCGCTCAGCTTGTCGGTCCGCGCGAACGCGACGTCACTGCGCGCGCTGCAAGGAATCGCCGGCACGACGGCGGTCGTCGACGGTCGCCTCAAGCTCGACCTGGCCGGCCAGGGCACGCTGGACAGCGTGCGGCTTACCGGCACCATCGAAGGCGACGCGCTCAAGCTCGAAGCACCGCAATATGGCGTTGCGCTGAAGGACGGTCGTCTGCACGCGCGCCTGTCCGAGCAAGAAATCAGCGTCAGTGAATTATCATTCGCCGCAGGAGAGGGTCGCTTCGTCGCCAGCGGTACGCTGCCGGCTTCGCGCGACGTCGAAGGCGCGCAGCTTGCATGGAAAGCCGACAAGCTCGCGCTGTTCAACCGCCCCGACACCAAGCTCACGCTGAGCGGCGCGGGCACGCTGGCATTCCGGCGCGGCAGCGTGACGCTTGCCGGCGCATTGAAGGCGGACGAAGGCTACTTCGAGTTTCGCCCTACCGGAGCCGACGTTCCCGGCGACGACGTCATCGTCCGCGGGCGCGAAAAGCGGCCCTCGCGGAACGTCGCCCAGCGCGTACCGTTCAACGTCGACCTCGATCTCGATTTCGGCGACAAGCTCCAGTTCGTCGGCGAAGGCTTCGACACCAGCCTGGGCGGCAAGCTGCACGTCAAGACTACCGGCGAGCACGATCTGGTCGCCAGCGGCACGATCGACGTCATCCGCGGCACGTACACGACGTTCGGCCAGCGGCTGACGATCCAGCGCGGCCGGCTCTTCTTCGATGGGCCGCCGGACAATCCGGGTCTCGACGTACTCGCGCTGCGCAAGAATCTTCCGGTCGAAGCCGGCGTCGAGGTCACCGGCACCGTGCGCGTGCCGCGGGTGCAATTGACCTCGAACCCGCCGGTGCCCGACAACGAGAAGCTCGCGTGGCTGGTGCTCGGGCATGGGCTCGACAACACCAGCAGCGCCGATGCCGCGCTGCTTCAGGCGGCGCTTGCGGCGCTCGGCGGCCCGAACGCGACGCCGTTCGGACAGCGCATCGCGAAAACCATAGGCGTCGACGAAATCAGCGTCCATTCCGCGGCCGACCCGCAACAGACGGGCACCGCCGGCCAGGTCGTCGCATTCAGCAAGCGCTTGAGCGACAAACTGACGCTGGTGTACGAACAGGGCCGCTCGGTGGCGAACAACGCGCTGAAGCTCGAATATTCGCTTACGCACGCGGTGACGATACGCGCCGAAGCCGGGCTCGTCAGCGGCATCGGCGTCTACTACAGCCACTCGTACGATTAGCCACTTCGCACGCGCAGCGTCCGGCAGCTTCATTTAGGACGGCGGAGTGCGCTTCGCGAACCCGCCGCGTCCGAGACCGGCAGGGCGTGAATTTCCAGGGATCGAACGGGTTGAGGCGCAAGGCCCATTCGCCCCCCGTTCCAATAAGGCGACCTCGCACCGTCGGGCTGAAACGAATCGAGGCCGCCAATCGAGGCGGCTCCGTAATCGTTTCTAAAGAGTGGCTACTGCTTTACTCCGTTGACCGCGATAATGTTGTATTTTGCATATTGTTGCCCCACCTTGAGCGCTGCCTGATATTCCGGCGAGTTGCGCCAGCCCTGTAGCGCCTCCATGCTCTCCCACCGAAGGATCACCACGCGCCCATTTGGCAGATTTCCAGCGACCTGCGTTCCCGGTCCGGCCGCGACGTAGACCCCGCCATGGTCTTTGATCGATTTCTGCGCAGGCGGAAGATACTCTTTTGCGTAACCTTCCTGGTTGCTGACCTCGTTAATTGCGATCATGTAGACGGGCGGCTTGGCTTGCGCGTGAAGAGTTTGGATGGCAGCGCCGCCGATTGCGATGCCAGCCACAATTGACAATGTGACCGCGTGTTTCGTTTTCATGTGTCCCCTCCTTTGCTGATGCAGTCCCACTCATGGGCGTCCTCCGAAGCCTAGCAGGCTTTGGCCCATCGAGCTTGGTCTATGGAGAACCAGCGGATGCGATGGTTGCCGCGGCGACGAACTCGTGCGCCAAATTCCGCGCGGTTCGCAACCGCAATTGAACGCCACCACCGACCTACGCCCACGGTCCTCCGATTCGGGCTTTGGCGTTCCCGGTCCGGTACCGAAATGGCGCGCCCGACAGGAGTCGAACCTGTGACCTTTGGCTTCGGAAACCAACACTCTATCCAACTGAGCTACGGGCGCACGCAGCTCGGATTCTACGCGCAGCGCATCGGAGCGTCCATGGCGCGGCCGACGACTCGAGACGCGACTGCGGCTTCCAATTTCGTCGTGCATTGCACCCCACGTTATAATGCGCGCCTCGTGCTGCGGCAGCGCGCGCCGGATTTCCAACCGATGCCGCCGCGCTCGACGATACTTATCCAGCTTTCGGGAACTGCGCGATGAGCGATGACCACACCTCACCGATAAAAACGCCCAAGCAATTGGCGATCGTGCTGGTACTCGCCTTCCTGGTCCCGATCACACTTTTCCTGCTGCTGTCGCAGCTGGTCACCGGCGTCAAGCGTGAGGACGCGGGCGAGACCGAGGTGCGCGTGCTCTCGCGCATCAAACCGGTCGGCGAAGTCACGCTCGCCAGCGGGGCGGATGCGCTCACAACGACTCCCGTGGCAGCACCCGGCACGACAGCAACGGCGGCTCCGCCACCCGCGGCCACGGCGGCGCCGAATCCTGCCGGCGCGGCCACTGCAGCGCCAGCCCCTGCACCCGCGGCGAAGGCCGGCGCGCCGCTCGATCTCTCATCCGGCCAGGCAATGATGCAAAAAGACGGTTGTGCCGCGTGCCACGCCGTCGACAAAGCCGTCGTCGGGCCGGCTTATAGGCAGGTGGCCGCGAAATATCGCGGCGACAAAACGGCGGCGGGAAAGCTCGAGCAGAAAGTCAAGGCCGGCGGCTCGGGTGTCTGGGGCCCGGTGCCGATGCCACCGAATTCTGCGGTCCCCGATGCCGACATCAAGGCGCTGGTGAGCTGGATCCTGACGCTGAAGTAAGGTAAGCGCAGCGAATCAGCGCGCAAGCATCGCGCGCATTTGCCGCAGGCGCGCGTTGCCGGCTTCCTTGTCGCGCGCCGCGTCGCCCGGCTCGGGCGCCGTTTCGGCGTGCCGCAAATCCTCCTGCGCGAGTTCGCCGATGAAACGCGAAGGCGCACCACTCTGCCATTCTCCCGCGCGCTTGCGCCGCTTGCACCACGAAAGCCGCAAGCTCTTCTGTGCGCGGGTCAGGCCGACGTACATGAGTCGGCGCTCCTCGTCGACGTTGCCTGCAGCGATCGCCTCGCGGTGCGGCAGAACGCCCTCCTCCAGGCCGACCAGGAAGACATGGGCGAATTCCAGGCCCTTGGCCGCGTGCAGCGTCGACAGCCGGACGGCGTCGGGCTCCCCGCCTTCCTCGCCTTCGAGCAGCGTCAGTAATGCGATCGATTGCGTGAGAGCGAGCAGATTGCGCTCGTCGGCCTCGCCCTTGCGGGAAAGCCAGCGAACGAAATCGGTAATGCTTTCCCAGCGCGTTTGCGCCTCGCGCTTGTCGCAGCTCGAGAATAGATAGTCCTCGTAGCCGATTGTCTTGACGAGCTCGTCGATCAGCCGCCCTGCGGGCTCGCGTTCGGCACGGTAGCGAAGAGCGTTGATCATTTTGCAGAATTCGGTCAGCGCCTCCCGCTGCCGCGCCGGCATCGTGCCGATGAGCGCATCGTCGCAAGCGGCCGCGAACAGGCCGCCACCGCGGCCGAGATGCTCGAGCGTCTGCGCTCCGACGCCTCGCCGCGGCGTGGTTACCGCCCGCACGAAGGCAGGATCGTCGTCGTCGTTGGCGATCAGTCGAAGATAGGCGACGAGGTCGCGAATCTCGGTGCGGTCGAACCAGGACTGGCCGCCGCTGACGGCGTATGGAATGTTCTGCGCGCGCAGCGCCTGCTCGAAGGCGCGCGCCTGGTGATTGCCGCGATACAGCACCGCGAAATCGTCGAAGCGGCCGCGATGCTCGAATTTCAGCGCGGCAATCGAGCGCGCCACGCTCTCGGCCTCGGCCTGGTCGTCGGCGGCCGGAGCGACCTGGATCGGCTCGCCCAGTCCCAGCTCGCACCACAGCGCCTTGTCGAAGAGCTTGGCATTGTGGCCGATCAGCGCATTGGCCGAGCGCAAGATCCGGATCGACGAGCGATAGTTCTGCTCGAGCTTGATGACCTTCAACGACGGATAGTCGCGCGGCAGCTGCTCGAGATTGGCCAGCGTCGCGCCGCGCCAGCCATAGATCGCCTGGTCGTCATCGCCGACCGCGGTGAATGCTGCGCGCGATCCGGTCAAGAGCCGCAGCAGCCGGTACTGCGCGGGATTGGTGTCCTGATACTCGTCGATCAGCAAGTAATCGAGGCGTCCCTGCCAATGCGCGGCGGCGCCGGCGTCCTTTTCGAGCGCGGCCACCGGCAACGCGATCAGGTCGTCGAAGTCGACCGCCTGATAGGCGGACAACGCCGCGCCGTACCCACCGAAGATTCGCGCCACGGCGGCTTCGGTCTCGGTCGCCGCCCGCGCCAACGCCTGATCGGGCGAGATCAGCGCGTTCTTCCACGCGCTGATCTGCCACTGGGCCGCACGCACCCGTGCACGGTCTCCGGTGGCCAGCAGCTCGGCGACGATCGGCTCGATGTCGCCGGGATCGAGAATCGAAAAACGCGGCGTCAGATGCATGGACGCGGCCTCGCGGCGCAGGATCTTGAGGCCGAGCGCGTGGAAGGTGCAGATCGTCGGTGCTGCGGCGGCGCCATTGCGCCGGCGCAGCGGCGCGCCGGCGCGCTCGCGCATCTCGCGCGCGGCCTTGTTGGTGAAGGTGATCGCGGCGATGCCGGCTGGATTCGCGCCCTGCTCGATCAGGTGCGCTATCTTGGCGGTGATCACCCGCGTCTTGCCGCTGCCCGCGCCGGCGAGGACCAGCAGCGGTCCGTCGGTGTAGCGTACCGCGGCACGCTGCGGGTCGTTCAGCGAAAATTTCATCGAGACGCGAATGTTAGAATGGCGCCGGATTCTAGCATCGGCGATTGACCTGACAGTGCGGCCTGACATCGAATCGGTACACGTGCGCGCCGCCTTGCCGCCTCGACGCGATGTCGTCGGGCGGCGATGAGCACCTACGCCGTCGGCGATATCCAGGGCTGCTACGCCGAGTTCCGCCAGCTGCTCGACCTGATCGCCTTCGACCCGGGACGCGACCGGCTCTGGCTGGTCGGCGACCTGATCAACCGCGGACCGGAATCGCTCGCGGTGCTGCGTGCGGTGCGCGAGCTCGGCGACAGCGCCGTCACGGTGCTGGGCAACCACGACTTCCATCTGCTCACGGTCGCCGCGGGTCATCGCCGAGCCCACCGGGACGACACGCTGGACGAGATTCTCGAGGCACCGGACCGGGACGAATTGCTCGCGTGGTTGCGCACGCGGCCGCTGGTCGTGCTCGAGGACGAGTGGCTGCTGGTCCATGCCGGCCTGTTGCCTTCGTGGACACCGGCGAGTGCGCTGATGCTCTCGCGCGAAGTCGAGGCGATGCTGGTCTCCGACCGCCACGACGATTTCCTGCGTCATTTGTACGGCGATCAGCCGGCGCGCTGGGACGAAACGCTGCGCGGCTACGATCGCCTGCGCGTTGTCGTCAATGCCTGCACGCGCCTGCGCTTTTGCGCCGTCGACGACACGATGGAGCTCGGTGAAAAGCGCGGGGCCGATTACACGCCCGTGGGATTCGCACCCTGGTTCACGCATCCGGAACGAAAATCCGCGGGCGTCACCGTGCTCTGCGGCCATTGGTCGACGCTCGAATTGATGCTGACGCCGAACGTTCTGATGCTCGATTCGGGTTGCCTGTGGGGCGGCTGCCTGACCGCACTCAGGCTGGGCGACCGGCGCCTGTTCCAGGTGCCGGGTCGCTCGCCGTCGACGCCAAGATCTGCCGGATAGCATCTTCCGCCTCGCGCGCCAGATGCCGTCTGTGCCGGCCGTGTGCGGACAGCGGTGGCGCGAGGTCGAGCAGCACTAAGATGCGCCGCTCACCCAGCACGCGCCACAACGAGCTCAGAAACCGGGTGTCGCCGATGTAATCGGCCGAGTCGCTGTGCCTGCCACCCCCGTCGCGGTAGCGAATCGCCATCGGCTGCACCTGGCCTTGTGCGTCAATCACCGGTTGCAAGAGCGAACCGTGAAATGGCAGCAGCACGCGGCCGTCGCCGGTCTTGCCTTCCGGAAAGATCGCGATGACGTCACCCGATGCCAACGCCGCGCGAACGTCACGGCTGATCCGATGCGCATCGCGGCCGCGGCCGCGCTCGATGAACAGCGTCCCGACGCCGGCGATCAGTCTGCCCACCAGCGGCCAGCGCGCCAGGTCGGCCTTGGCGACGAAGCGCGAAGGCTGGACGGCATTGAGCACGAATATGTCGAGCCAGGAAGTGTGGTTGGCGACGATCAGCACATTGCCCGCGAGTCCACCCCGCGGCCACCCGTTGACCCGCAGCTCGGCGCAGAGGATCGCCAGCAGCGCGGCGCTCCAGCGGCGCACCAGCGCCTCGCGGCGCGTTGCTCCGACTAGCGGAAAAATCAGCGCAGTCGTCGCCACGCCCTGAAGCAGATGCGCGCTCAGACGCAGCAGGCGATAGCAGCGGCGCGGCAGCGGGGTCGCTGCGGTCGCAGCCCTCGTGGCGCGCGGCCTTACCAGAGCGAGCCGCCGAAGTGCGCGGCGTAGAGCGCCGCCAGCAGGTCGCGGTCGAGCGAATGATTCTGTCCGCCGCGGGAGGCGATCTTGACGGCGCCGAGGAGCGCCGCGAGTCGCCCGGTGCGCAGCCACTCCCAGCCGTGCGCGATGCCGTAGAGCAGCCCGGCACGGTAGGCATCTCCGCAGCCGGTCGGATCGAGCAACGCCGTTGGAGGGATCGCCGGCACGGCGATCACTTCACCGCCGCTGTAGATACTCGAGCCCTCCGCGCCGAGCGTGACGATCAGTGCCTTCACGCGCGCTGCGATGTCGGGCAGCGCAAGGCCGGTGCGCTCGCAGAGCAAGCGCCCCTCGTAGTCGTTCACGGCGACATAATCAGCAGCGTCGATCATCGACTTGAGCTCGTCGCCGGTGAACAGCGGAAGTCCCTGGCCGGGATCGAAGATGAAAGGAATCCCGGCAGCCGCGAAGCCGCGGACGTGCGATTGCATCCCTTGCTTGCCGTCGGGAGCGACGATGCCCAGCGCGATTTCCTGGACATCGCCGACGTCGTTGAGCTCCGACCGATTCATCGCGCCGGGGTGAAACGCCGTGATCTGGTTGTCGTCGAGATCGGTGATGATGAAGGCCTGCGCGGTGAACGTGCCGGGCACGGTGCGCAGCCCGTCGCTCGCGATGCCGAGTGCGGCGAGCCGATCTTCATACGCGCCGCCGTCGTCGCCGACCGTTGCCATCACCACCGGCTCACCGCCGATGGCCTTCAGATTGTAGGCGATGTTGCCCGCGCATCCACCCCATTCCTGGCGCATTTCGCCGATCTGGAACGAGACTGAAAGCACACGTGTCTGGTCGGGCAGAATGTGCCGCGAAAAACGATCGGGGAACACCATGATCGTATCGCGGGCGAGCGATCCGCAGATCAGCGTGCGTGGGGCCATCTTTGGCGTCGTAGGAAGTGGTTGCGGGCCCGGCAGTCTAAACCGCGACGGGCCGAGCGTTGCATTTCGGCCGCGGGCTTCGTCCGCGAACCCGCCGGCTCAAGCCGACGACTCGCGGCCGATTTCGCGTACGATGAATTGCTGCCGGCGCGACACCGGCAATGCCTCCGTCACGCCGCGAAGCAAGACCTCCCAGTGCGCGTCGCCGTCGGCGCTGACGCGGCGCTCGAAGCCGCGGATCGCTTCGCGCGCGACCAGGCAATTGCGATGGACGCGGACGAAGCGCTGCCCAAACTCTTCCTCGAGTCGGGTCAGCGACTCCTCGAGCAGGAACTCGCGGTCCGCGGTGCGGATCGTGATGTATTTGAGCTCGGCCTTCAGATAAATGACTTCCTCGATCGCCACCAGCACGACTCTCGATCGTTCGGTCACCGACAGGAACCGCCGCGCGGCGGCGGGGAGGCGCTCGAGTTTGCCCTCGGACAGCGGCCGCAGCCGGGGCACCTGCTGCAGCGCGGCGAGCAGGCGCTGCACGCGGACCGGCTTGACCAGGTAGTCGATGGCGTGAACCTCGAACGCCGCGATCGCATGCTCGTGATAGGCGGTGGTGAAAATCAGGATCGGCGGGACCGGGAGCTTGAGCAGGTGCCTGGCCAGCTCGATGCCATCCATGTCAGGCATGTGGATGTCGGAGAGGACCAGGTCGGTCGACGTGGTGCCGAGCAGGGTCAGCGCTTCGCGCCCGCTGGCAGCCTCGCCGACGACGACCAGCGGCAGCGCGGCCGTGCAATCGTCGAGCAGCTCACGCAGCCGGCGTCGGGCCGGCGCCTCATCGTCGACGATCAGCACCTTCAGCGGAGCATCAGCCACGCGATTTTGCCGTCTGCTGCTGCGGTCGGTAGGGCATGCGTATATGCACCTCGTAGCTGTCCCTGGTCAGCCGGTTCTCGAGACTCGCCTCGGCATCGAAGTGCAATGCCAGGCGCTCGCGAATATTGGCCAGCGCCATCTTGTTGCCGCCACCGCGGCCCCGACCTTCCTGGTAAGGGTTGCGCAGGATCGCATGAACCTCTCCGCGGCTTAAGAAGATATTAATCGCGATCACCCCCGGCGCGCTAGACGGCTCGATACCGTGGTAGACGGCATTCTCCAGCAGCGGCTGCAGCACCAACGGCGGCACCATCGCATCTTTCGGCATGTTGTCGATGTGCCAGTCGATCGTCAATCGGTCGCCCAGCCGGAGCTTCTCCAGATCGAGATAATGCCGGCAGAGCTGGACTTCGTTTTCCAGAGGCGCGAGCTGCCGGTTGTCGCGCATCAGCACCCGGAACAGGTCCGCCAAGTCTTCGAGCGCCGTTTCGGCGCGGCGCGGGTCGGTCCGCATCTGCGACAGCACGGCATTGATGCTGTTGAACAGAAAGTGCGGGCGGATTCGCGCCTGCAGCGCCTGAAGCCGGGCCTCGGTGATCGCCGGCGACAGCGCCTTGGCGCGGAGCTGAAAATAGACAAGCAACCCTGCGGCGATCAGCAGCGAGAACACGACATCGCGCAACATCTCGCTGAGGGTGAGACCCTCGACCAGCGCGGCGACGGCGGTGTTGAACGCGAGCGCAACGGCAAGGGTGAGCAGCAGCACGACGGCCGCGCCGCTGCGATACGGCAGGCGGTCGAGCTGCTGAGCCACCATGTAGAGCACCAGAAGCTGCAGCAGCAATTGCGGCTCGACGATCGACATCATCTCGAGCCAGGTCGCCCAGAGCGCCCCCCAGTGTGTTTCGCGCACCAGTGCCGCGACCAGCACCAGCGCATTGACCGCAAGAAGTATGCGCAGGATCGTGCCGAGGTTGCGCAGTTCCGGCAGCGAGAGGCGGACCGCGTTTTGATTTATACTAGGTCGCATTGTTCGTTGCTTCCGGCCCGGCGCGAGCGAAAATCGACCGGCACCGGTCGCGGGACCGAGGTGCAGAATGTCGGCGCCCGGCTATTGTGCGGAAGACGTCCGGGTGAGGCAAGCCATGTCCACGCGCAAATCCGATCCGCCCATCGCGGCGGCTTCCGGCTGGTCCGGCCGCTTCGGCGAGCCCGTGGCCGACCTGGTCAAGCGCTATACCGCCTCGGTCGACTTCGATTCGAGACTCGCCGACGCCGACATCGCAGGCTCGCTCGCGCACGCCCGGATGCTGTCTGCGATCGGAGTCCTGTCCCCGGCCGACTTGGCCGCGATCGAGCGCGGCCTGATGGCGATCGCCGACGAGATTCGGCGTGGCGCATTTCCCTGGTCGTCCGATTTCGAGGATGTGCACCTCAACATCGAAAAGCGCCTGACCGCGCTGATCGGCGAAGCCGGCAAGCGTCTGCACACCGGCCGCTCGCGCAACGATCAGGTCGCTACCGATCTGCGGCTGTACGTGCGCGCGGCGATCGACGACATCGCTGCGGCGGTCGTCGCGTTGCGCGCCGCGCTGCTCGATCTCGCCGAGCCGCACGCCGCGACGATCATGCCGGGTTTCACGCATCTCCAGGTCGCGCAGCCGGTGACCTTCGGCCATCACCTGCTCGCCTACGAGGTGATGCTCGCGCGCGACTCCGAGCGCCTGGCCGACTGCCGGCGGCGGGTCAACCGCCTTCCGCTCGGCAGCGCCGCGTTGGCCGGCACCAGCTTTCCGATCGACCGTGAGCAGGTGGCGCGGGAGCTCGGCTTCGAAGGCCTGTGCACCAATTCGCTCGACGCGGTGTCGGATCGCGACTTCGCGATCGAATTCGCCGCCGACGGCGCACTGCTGATGATGCATCTGTCGCGCTTCGCCGAGGAGCTCGTGTTGTGGTCGAGTCCGCGTTTCGGTTTCGTGCGTCTCGCCGATCGATTCTGCACCGGCAGCTCGATCATGCCGCAGAAAAAAAATCCCGACGTGCCCGAGCTCGTGCGCGGCAAGACCGGAAGAGTCTACGGCGACCTGGTTGCGCTGCTGACGTTGATGAAAGCGCAGCCGCTCGCCTACAACAAGGACAACCAGGAGGACAAAGCGCCAGTGTTCGACGTCGTCGACACGCTGCTGCCGACACTGGCCGTCATGACCGCGCTGGTGTCGGATGGCGTCGAGGTCGACGCCGAGCGGATGCGCGCCGCGGCGAGCGAAGGCTATGCGACGGCGACCGACCTGGCCGATTACCTGGTCAAGAAGGGATTGCCGTTCCGCGACGCGCACGAGGCGGTTGCGCAAGCGGTGCGCCACGCCGAGTCCGAGCAGTGCGACCTGGCCACGCTGTCGCTTGCCTCGTTGCAGCGCTACTCGCCGCTGATCGAGGACGATGTCTATGCGGTGCTCACGCTCGAAGGATCGATTGCGAGCCGCAATCATCCGGGAGGCACCGCGCCGGCGCAGGTTCGCGCCGCGATCCGTGCGGCGCGCTGCTCGCTCGCGCCGGCCAAGGCACGCTAGCGGGAAAGCCCTCGGGCCGCGAGGGCCGACCTACAACGAATCAAGGAGCAGCGATGAGCAGCGACAAATTGGCGTTTCTCGGGCTGGGCGTAATGGGCTTTCCGATGGCCGGTCACCTCGCCCGCGCCGGACATTCGGTCGTCGTCTACAACCGGACACCGGCTAAGGCGGCGCAGTGGGTCGAAAAGTACGGAGGAACGTCGGCGCCGACGCCGGCGGCCGCCGTGGCCGACGCGAGTCTGGCGATGATGTGCGTCGGCAACGATGACGACGTCCGCGCCGTCGCGCTCGGCGAAGGCGGGGCGGTCGCGGCGATGCGCAGGGGCAGCATCCTGGTCGACCACACGACGGCTTCGGCCACCGTCGCGCGCGAAGTGTATGCGGCCGCGAAGGCGCGCGGCGTCGGCTTCCTCGACGCGCCCGTGTCAGGCGGCCAGGCGGGGGCCGAAAACGGCAAGCTGACGATCATGGTCGGCGGCGATGCCGACGTCTTCGCGCACGCGGAAGGCGCGCTCGCGAAATACGCCCGCGCCGTGACCTTGATGGGCGGTCCGGGCTCGGGACAGCTGACCAAGATGGTCAACCAGATCTGCATCGCCGGATTGGTGCAGGCGCTGTCCGAAGGCATCAACTTCGCCCGCAAGGCGGGCCTCGACGTCGAGCGCGTGCTCGACGTCATCGGCAAAGGCGCGGCGCAATCCTGGCAGATGGACAATCGCGGCAAGACGATGGCCGCCGACAAGTTCGACTTCGGCTTTGCCGTCGACTGGATGCGCAAGGACCTGGCGATCTGCATGGCCGAGGCGAGGGACAACGGCGCAGCCCTGCCGGTGACGGCCCTGGTCGATCAGTTCTACGCGCGCATCCAGGCGCTCGGCGGCAGACGCTGGGACACGTCGAGCCTGATCCGCTTGCTGTAAAACGCGGTCAGGCTACTTTTCGACCGGAATCGGCAGGTCCACGCCGTTGATGCTGATCTCATAGGTGATCGCCACGGTCTTTGCCAGCATCAGCGTCGCAGAGCAGTACTTTTCCTTCGATAGCTTGACTGCGCGCTCCACCTGCGCCGCATTGAGGCCCACACCGCGCAGGCGGTAGGCGAAGTGGACGCGTGTAAACACCTTGGGATCGGTCGGCGCGCGCTCGGCATCGGCATCGACGACGCAGCCGCTGATTGACTGCCGGGCCTTTTTCAGGATCCAGACGACATCGAAGGCAGTGCATGCTGCCGTGCCGGCAAGCACGAGCTCCATCGGCCGCGGGCCTATGTTGCGCCCACCGGCGTCGGGGGATCCGTCGACCACAACGGCGTGCCCGCTGCCGGTTTCGGCAACGAAACTTACCTCATCGATCCATTTAACCGTGGCTTTCAATCGAGCCTTTCCACGAGAATCCGGGCAGGGGTCTCGCTACCTCACTGTCCTGGACACCGCAAACCCCCCAGGCGAAGCGAGTCGCTGGTTTGACAAGGGCATCTGCCGCACATTATGATGTAAGGCTCTGTAAAATCGAACCGAATGCGAATTTAGCCATGAAAACCTATTCCGCCAAGCCCGAAGACGTCAAGCGCGACTGGTACGTCGTCGACGCCAGCGACAAGGTGCTCGGCCGCCTCGCCAGCGCCATCGCGCACCGGCTGCGCGGCAAGCACAAGCCGATCTACACGCCCCACGTCGACACTGGCGACTTCATCGTCGTGACCAATGTCGAAAAGATCAAAGTCACCGGCAACAAGGCCGACGACAAGCTCTATCACCGCCACAGCGGCTACCCTGGCGGCATCCGGACCACGTCGTTCAGCAAGATGCAGCAGCGTTTCCCCGGACGGGTGCTGGAAAAGGCGGTCAAGGGCATGCTGCCCAAAGGTCCGCTGGGCTACGCGATGCTCAAGAAGCTCAAATGCTACGCGGGCGAGGCACACCCGCATGTGGCCCAACAACCGAAGTCGCTCGACCTCTAAAGGCTCGCTCCCATGATCGGCACCTACTACTACGGCACGGGCAGGCGCAAGAGCGCCGTGGCTCGGGTATTCATCAAGCAGGGCTCGGGGAAGTTCATCGTCAACGACAAGCCGGTCGATGAGTTTTTCACGCGTGAAACCGGCCGCATGGTCGTCCGCCAGCCGTTGAAGCTGGTCAATCACGAGGCGACGTTCGACATCATGGTCAACGTCATCGGGGGCGGCGAATCGGGGCAGGCCGGCGCGGTGCGCCATGGCATCACCCGCGCCCTGATCGACTACGATGCGCAGCTGAAGCCGCCGCTGTCCAAGGCCGGACTGGTCACGCGCGACGCGCGCGAGGTCGAGCGCAAGAAGGTCGGCTTGCACAAGGCGCGACGCCGCAAGCAGTTCTCGAAGCGCTAACGCGGTCCACGCTGCCCGACGATTGCCCAAGGCCGCCGCAAGGCGGCCTTTGCATTTGCGCCGCCGCAGGCATTATTCCAATGTCATACAATGGGGCCGGGGTGGTAGAATTATCGCCGGTTTGGTGAGGCAGGCATGATCAATGTAGGCATTGTCGGCGGGACAGGCTACACCGGCGTGGAATTGCTGCGGCTCCTGGCCATGCATCCGGAGGCCCGCGTGCAGGCCATTACGTCGCGCTCCGAAGCCGGCGTCCCGGTTGGCACGATGTTTCCGAGCCTCCGCGGCTTGGGAGAGCTGTCCAAGCTGCAATTCAGCGATCCGGCCGGCGCCGGTCTTTCGCGTTGCGACGTGGTCTTTTTTGCGACACCGCATGGCGTGGCGATGGGAGAAGCGCGCGAGCTCGTCGGTGCCGGCGTCAAGATCATCGATCTGGCCGCCGATTTCCGGCTCAAGGACACGACCGAATTCGAGCGCTGGTACAGGATGCCGCATGCCTGCCCGGACCTTCTTGCCGAATCGGTGTACGGGCTGCCCGAGATGCACCGCGATGCCATCCGCAAGGCGCGCATCGTTGGTAACCCCGGCTGCTATCCAACCGCGATACTGCTCGGCTTTCTGCCTCTGATCGAGGCCGGTGTGGTCGACGTCGAGCACCTGATCGCCGATGCCAAGTCCGGTGTCTCGGGAGCCGGCCGCAAGGCGGAGTTGGGCCTGTTGTTCAGCGAGGCCTCGGACAACTTCAAGGCCTACAATGTCGGCGGCCATCGCCACCATCCGGAAGTCGTGCAAGGCCTGAATGGTCGCAGCAAGTCCCCGGTGACGGTTGTGTTCACGCCGCATCTGGTGCCGATGGTTCGCGGCATCCTTGCCACGCTCTACGCCCGTCTGACCGATCGCAGCGTCGATCTGCAGGCGCTGTACGAAAAGCGCTATGCGGGCGAGCCGTTTGTCGACGTCATGCCGGCCGGCAGCCATCCGGAGACCCGGTCGGTGCGCGCATCCAATGTTTGCCGCATCGCCGTGCACCGCCCGCAGGGCGGCGATCTCGCGGTCGTGCTGGCCGTCGAGGACAACCTGGTCAAGGGCGCCGCCGGCCAGGCCATCCAGAATATGAATCTGATGTTCGGTCTGCCCGAGACAACGGGCCTCACCGCGCCACCGGTTGTACCCTAGCGCCGGTGGTCACCACACGCGCCGTCGGGCGCAAGCTCCGCCAGACCTTCGGCATCAGCGCAGCCAAGATGGCCGTGCGCATCGAGCACAGCTGGAAACTGAAGATTCCGCTGGTGCTGATCCTTCTCGCGCTGATCGGCGGAATGTGGTGGTGGGGGTTCGACTTCGGACAATTCTTGAGCGGATTCAACCGCAGCGAAGTCGCGGAAGCGCGTGCGAGGCTCGAGGCCGACCGGGACCAGTTGAAAGAGGACAATGCGCGGCTCCGCGCCAGGACGACCGAGCTCGAAAGCGATCTGGGCGTGGCCCGCGGCGCGCAAAGCACGCTGTCCCAGCAGACGCTGGAGCTGCAGAACGAAAACGCCCAGATCAAGGAAGAGCTGGCCTTCCTCCAGCAGTTGTTCAGCGACAGTGGCAAGCAGGGCGCGATTTCGATACAGCGTCTGTCGGCCGAGCGCACGAGCGAAGACACCTACCGGTACAGCCTCCTGATCGTGCGCGGCGGGAAGCCGAGCGATGAATTCTCCGGCCGCCTGACGATTCAGGCGAACTTGATCGACAAGAACGGGCCCCAGACGATCGAACTACCCGCAGGGCAGACAGATGACGCTTTGGCGCTGGAGTTGAAATTCAAGTATTATCAGAGAGTTGAAGGAACGATCAGCGTACCGCCAGGCAGTCAGCTCAAGAGCCTGCAGGCGACGGTCCTCGAGCAGGGTCAGTCAGGTCCGAGGGCAACGCGCAGCTTGAACCTTTCCTAGGAGACCCCATGTTTGAGCAGAAGAAGACCCGTCCGACCCAAAAGCGGCTGGACAGCCTCATCGGTGCCGGTACGCGGGTCGATGGCGACATCGTTTTTTCCGGCGGGCTTCGCGTCGACGGTATCGTGCACGGCAAGGTCTCGACGCTCGACAATCAGCCCGGGACGCTGGTAATCAGCGAGCATGCGAAGATCGAAGGCGAAGTCCGGGTCTCGCACGTGGTAATCAATGGGGCGGTGACGGGGCCAGTATCAGCTAGCGATCACCTGGAACTGCAGGCCAAGGCGCAGGTCCATGGAGACGTGGTCTATCGCACGCTCGAGATGCATGTCGGCGCCATCGTCCAGGGCAAGCTGATGCATGCCGGACAGGAGACTGCCGACGTGGTGGAACTGAAGCGCGTTGCCGCTGAATGAAGCAGCCGCGAATTGACCGCACCCGCCACGCGGCCGATAATGACTGGGCGCTATAGCGATACGATGAACTGGAGCAGACGATGAATGCAATGACCGAAATGCCCGCCCCGTTCGTGTTTACCGACGCCGCGGCGGCGAAGGTCAAGACGCTGATCGATGAGGAGGGCAATCCCGACCTCAAGCTGCGGGTGTTCGTCACCGGCGGCGGCTGCTCGGGCTTCCAGTACGGGTTCACTTTCGACGAGACCGTCAACGAAGACGACACATCGATGGAAAAGGACGGCGTGATGCTGCTGATCGACCCGATGAGCTATCAGTATCTGGTCGGCGCCGAGATCGACTACCAGGAAGGACTCGAGGGCGCGCAGTTCGTGATCAAGAATCCGAACGCGACGACGACCTGCGGTTGCGGCTCGTCGTTCTCGACGACTTAAAGCCAGGCTTCGTTCCAGCGACGGGCGCCGTCTTAGCGGCGCCCGTTTTTTATGCGCCGTCAGCCTGACTAGGCCGGATAGATGGCGCCGAGCACGCGTGGGCCGCGAGCTCCGGTGACCGCCGGCAGATTGCCCGCCCGCCCGGCAAGCGATTCGCGCGCGAGCCAGGCGAATGCCAGCGCCTCGATGTCGCCGACCGGGACGCCATAGGCTTCGGTCGTTGCGAGCGTGCGCGTGCCGAGATGGCGAGCGAGCTCGCGCAACAGCGCGCCGTTGTGCGCGCCGCCGCCGCATATGATCACTTCGGACGCGCCGGCGCAGTGGACCGCGATCGCGTCGGCGATCGTCGTTGCCGTCAGTGCGAGCAGCGAGCGCTGCACGTCGGCCGGATCGTATTTCGATTGCAGCCGTGCCTCCAGCCAACGCAGGTTGAAGTGATCGCGCCCGGTGCTCTTCGGCGGCGGCAGAGCAAAATACGGATCGGCAACGAGCGCTTCGATGAGTGCCGCGATCGGCCGGCCGGTCGCCGCCCATGCGCCGTCGCGGTCGAAGGCCTCATGCCGGTGCCGCATGCACCAGGCATCGAGCAGCGTGTTGCCCGGGCCGGTGTCGAAGCCGCGTACCGCCGCGCCCGGCGGCAGGTCGGTGACGTTGGCGATGCCGCCGATATTGAGCACGACGCGGTGCCGGGCCGCATCGCCAAACAGCGCGGCGTGAAAGGCCGGCGCCAGCGGCGCGCCCTGCCCGCCCGCGGCGACGTCGCGGCTGCGAAAATCGGCGACGACGGCGATGCGGCAGGCTTCGGCGAGCCGCGCCGGGTTGGCAAGCTGCGTGGTGAACTGGAGCTCGGGCCGGTGCCGTACCGTCTGGCCGTGCAGGCCGATCGCGGCGATATCCGATGACTGCAGCTGAGCGTCGGCAAGGACGCCCGACACCGCCACCGCACAGCAATCCATCAGCGCATTCGCGGCGAGCGACGCGCGGTGCAGTTCGTCGGCACCGGTTTTCTGCAGCGCATCGAGCTCGGCGCGAAGGGCAGGATCGAACGCGACGTGGCGGCGGGCGCGGGCTCGCCACGGCGGGGTACCGAAGTCGACCAGCACCGCGTCAACGCCATCTACGCTGGTGCCCGACATCAGACCGATGTAGAGCTCGCTGGCCAACCGCGGCTTGCCGACAGCTACTCGCCGGCGGCGATGGTGACGACCTGGCCGAGCGCAAGCGCTTCGGCGAGCGGCGCAATGCCGGCGAGGTAGGCCTGCCGGTCGGCGGCGGCGAGCGGAAGCGCGTCCGGCAGCGCGATCGTCATCGGGTTGCGCTGCACGTTGCTGACGCGGAACTCGTAGTGCAGATGGGGACCGGTCGCCCATCCTGTCTGCCCGACGTAGCCGATCACCGTGCCCTGGGCTACGCGCGCGCCCGGCTTCGTCCCCGCCGCGAATCGCGACAGATGCGCGTACACGGTCGAGCTGGCACCCGCGTGCTGGAGGATGACGACGTTACCGTAGCCGTTCTGCTTGCCGGCTACGACGACCTTGCCGTCCGCGGTGGCCCGCACCGGCGTACCCGTCGGTGCGGCGAAGTCGACTCCCTTGTGCGCGCGCCATGTGTGCAGAAACGGATGAAATCTCGCCAGCGAAAAGCCCGACGTGATGCGCGTGAATTCCACCGGCGAGCGCAGGAACGCCTTGCGCAGACTCTTGCCGTCGTGGCTGTAGTACGCCTCGCTGCCATCGGCGCCACGCCAGAGGAAGGCGCGGTAGATGACACCCTTGTTGACGAACTCCGCGGCGATGAGCTTCCCGGCGCCAGCGGGCGCACCGTCGACGTCGTGCGTTTCGTAGACGACGGCAAAGCGATCGCCCCGGCGCAGGTCATGATAGAAATCGATGTCGCCGGAAAAGACTTCGACCAGCTGCATCGTCACCGCATCGGGCAAACCCACCTCATCGGCGGCGCCGAACATCGAGGAGCGGATCTCCCCGGCGCGAACTTCAGTGCGCACGCCGTAACCGGGCGGGGCACTCGCAGCGACGAAGCCGTCGGCGCGGCGCTCGACGCTCAGCATCGTGCCGCCTTGCGCCAGATAACGCAGCGCCAACAGTCGACCGTCGTCGTCGGTCTCGACGCGGACCGATTTGCCGGGCATCAATTGATAGAGCCGGCGGGCACCTTCGTCGGTGCGCAGGAACTGCTGCGCGGCGGCGTCGCTGACCTCCAGGCGGGCGAGCACGCTACCGAGCGTGTCTCCCCGCTCGATCCGCGCTTCGCGCCAATAGGCTTCGCCGGTTTGCGCCGGCGTCAGCGCCGGGAGGGCGAGATCCCGAACGACCAGTCGCGTGGTGATGTCCGGGTCCGTCGTCCCCGGGGCGAACCCGAACGCGGCGACGGCGCCGATGACCATCATGGCAAACACGGCCGCGACGCGGCCCGCACCCGCCCTTTGCGCTAGAATCGCGAGCTTGCTCACGCTCGAATCGCCTCTCTGCCTGTGCGCGGACCGGCGGATTGTAGCAGACACCGCCTCCATGCCGATCGACATCCCCCAGCAGCTGGCCGTCTTCAAGCGCGGCGCCGACGAACTGATCGTCGAGGCCGAGCTCGTCGCGAAGCTCCAGCGGGGAAAGCCGCTGCGCATCAAGGAAGGCTTCGATCCGACCCGGCCCGATCTGCATCTGGGCCATACCGTTCAGTTCAACAAGTTGAGGCAATTGCAGGACCTCGGCCATCACGTCATTTTCCTGATCGGCGACTTCACCGGCATGATTGGCGATCCGACCGGGCGCAACGTCACGCGGCCGCCGCTGTCGCGCGAAGAGCTCGAGGCCAACGCCAAGACCTACACCGACCAGGCGTTCCTGATCCTCGACCGCGACCGCACCGAGGTCGCATTCAACGCCCAATGGCTTTCTGCGCTCGGCGCCGACGGCATGATCCGGCTTGCGGCCCGGTACACGGTGGCGCGGATGCTGGAGCGCGACGACTTCGCCAAGCGCTATGCGAGTGGGCAGCCGATCGCCGTGCACGAGTTCCTCTACCCACTGGCGCAGGGCTATGACTCGGTCGCTCTTCGGGCCGACGTCGAGCTCGGCGGTACCGATCAGAAATTCAACCTGCTGGTCGGCCGCGAATTGCAGCGCCACTACGGCCAGGAACCGCAATGTATCCTGACCCTGCCGCTGCTCGAGGGGCTCGACGGCGTCAACAAGATGTCAAAGTCACTCGACAACTACGTCGGCATCACCGAGGCGCCGGCAGAGATGTTCGGCAAGCTGATGTCGATCTCCGACCCGCTGATGTGGCGCTATTACGAGCTCCTGTCGTTTCGTCCGCTCGACGAGATTGGAGAGCTCAAGCGTGAATGCGCCGACGGGCGCAATCCGCGCGACGCCAAGGTCCAGCTCGCGCAGGAGATCGTGGCGCGCTTCCACTCGCGCCAGGCTGCGGAAGATGCGCTGTCCGAATTCGAGGCGCGGTTTCGCGACCATGCGACGCCGGAAAACATGCCGGAAATCACGCTGCACAACGGCGGCAAGGGTCTCGCGCTGCCGCAGCTCTGCAAGCAGGCAGGGCTGACGGCCAGCACGTCCGAGGCAATGCGTCTGATCGAGCAGCGCGGACTGAAGATCGACGGCGACGTGGTCGTCGACAAGTCGCTCGTCGTTCCCGCGGGCGGCACCGTCATCGTCCAGGCAGGCAAGCGCAAGTTCGCCCGGGTGACCGTCGCCTGAGGCGGCTCGCCGCCGCGTTCAGGAATTCACCGGGAGATGGGCAACAGCTCTGAGGTCTAGTGGATCGTTGCCGACGTCAGGAAACGCAGCAACACGCCCGACTTCAGGCGATAGGTTCCCTCACCGACGTATTGGGCGCCGTCGAGCTCGCCGCAGGTGAACTCGAGCTCGGTCCCGCCGAATCTCAGTTCCATCACGACGTCGTCGGCGACGGTCGACTCGTCCGGGACGCGAAGATATTCGGTCACGAACACGACCCCATTGAGCTGCACGAAATCGGCTCCGTGCATCGCTTCGGTCAGTGTCATATCGGATGACCCCATCGGTTGTTCTCAGCCCCCACGGTCCGGGCCCCTTTTTTTCGGGGCATCACTTTCCTAAGATGCGGCCGCGCCGCAGAGGTTCAAGCGATCCGGCGGACGAAGGGGTCAGGCGGCGATCTGGACCAGGTCGCGCACGAAGTTGGGAAGCGCCATCGCTGCCCGGTGGACGTCCCCGTTGTAATACTGCAAATCGCGTATGCCGCGCTGCGAAATACGGCGGTCGGCCTCGAGCGGAGTCAGGTAGGACGGATTAAGGGTCGCCGAGACACAGGCCATCATCCACAGGCCGCCGTAGAGAGGAATGGGCACCAGATAGGGCACGACAATGGCGAAAGCGGAACGCAGCTCGGCCATTCCCGCGCGGATACGATCCGGATGCGAGACCGGCGAAGCCAGATGCAGGGTCATCGCGCCGGAAGGATTCAGACGTGCAGCACAGGCGCGATAGAAGTCCGCGTCATACAACGGCGCCGAAGGTCCGCCTGGGTCTGTCAGATCAAGGACGATCAGGTCGTAGGTCTCGACTGAAGAGCGAACGAAGGCCAGACCGTCTTCGACCCGAATCGCAAGCCGTGGATTGGACAGCGCACCACGGTGCACCCTGCCCAGGTACTTGCGCGCGATGTCGACCACCGCAAGATCGATCTCGACCAGCGTTACCGACCTGATCGTCGAGTACTTGAGCAGCTCCTCGGCCGAGCCGCCGTCGCCGCCGCCGATGATCAAGGCTGTCGTCGGCGCCGGATGGGCGATCGCTGCCACGTGGACGAGATTCTCGTGGTAGTAGAACTCGTCCTTTTCCGACGTCATGAAGTGGCCGTCGAGCCGGAACAGCGTGCCGAAGGTCGCGGTGTCGTGAACCTCGACCGCCTGGTACGGCGACCGAAAGCGCTCGAACTCGCGGGTCGAGCGGACGAAAAAGCCCGTATCGTCGGTCAGGTACTCGGTCAGCAAGCCGGGCTGCAGGTCCGCGTGCTTCTCTTCAGGCATCGCTCCCGCCGCGATGTATCGCCTGGAACTTCGTTCGCTGCGGCCGCATCGCGTCCTGCATCGCGCGAAACAACCGTTCGGCCTTGGCCGTGTTGTCGGTCGTATAGTTGCAGACGTAGACGTCGATCGTAACGAAGCCGTGTTCGGGCCACGTGTGGATCGCCAGGTGCGATTCGGCCAGAAGCACAGTCCCGGTCACGCCCTGCGGCTCGAACTGGTGAAAACTGTCGCCGACTACCGTCATCGAGGAGGCTTGCGCGAGGCGCACGCACAGCGCACGCAGCGAGGCGGAGTGCGTCATTTCGGGCGTATCAGCCGCGCAGCCGTACCATTCTCCGAGCAGGTGAATGCCTTCCATCGTATTTCTCCAGGCGCCGCTTCGCCGAAAAACGCTTGGCGAAGACGCTAAACTCTCTATTATTGCCCAAATCCAGCGCTTAGGCGATAATTTTACCGCTTTGCCGCAACGTTCCACACCCGGTGCGTTTGCCGGCTGACGCTCCGATTCCGCTCCCAAGGCAATGACCGCATCGCTCTCCGTGCCGCATCCGGCTTCCGCGCCGCGCAAGACGCCGCCCGACGCGCGTCTACTCGCCAACGCGATTCGTGCACTGGCAATGGACGCCGTGCAAGCCGCCAACTCCGGCCATCCCGGGATGCCGATGGGCATGGCCGAGATCGCCGTTGCGCTATGGAATCGCCACCTTCGCCACAATCCTGCCAATCCGCACTGGCCCGACCGCGACCGCTTCGTGCTGTCCAACGGCCACGGGTCGATGCTGCAATACGCGCTGCTGCATTTGACCGGCTACGCGCTTCCGCTCGACGAACTCAGGCATTTCCGCCAGCTCGGCTCGGCCACTCCCGGCCACCCCGAGCTGGGCGTTACCCCTGGCGTCGAAACGACGACCGGGCCGCTCGGCCAGGGCCTCGCCAACGCGGTGGGCATGGCGCTTGCCGAAAGGCTGCTCGCGGTCGAGTTCAACCGTTCCGGCCACGCGATCGTCGACCACCGCACCTACGTTTTCGCCGGCGACGGCTGCATGATGGAGGGCATCTCGCACGAAGCCTGCTCGCTGGCCGGAACGTTGGGCCTCGCCAAGCTCTGCTGCTTTTACGACGACAACGGTATCTCGATCGACGGCAAGGTCGCCGGCTGGTTTACCGACGACACCCCGGCACGTTTTGCCGCGTACGGCTGGCATGTCGTTGCGAATGTCGACGGCCACGACGTCGACGCCGTCGATGCGGCGATATGCTCTGCCCACGCCACGACTGACCGCCCGACGCTGATCTGCTGCAAGACGATCATCGGTCGCGGCTCACCGAATCGGGCCGGGACCGATCTCGCGCACGGTCAGGCGCTGGGCGAAAAGGAAGTCGCGCTGACGCGCGAGGCGATCGGCTGGAGCTATCCGCCGTTCGAGATTCCGCAGGCGGTCTACGACGGGTGGAACGCACGCGAGTGCGGAGAATTGCTCGAGTCGGACTGGACCAAGCGCTTTGCCGCCTACGAGGCGGAATATCCTTCCCTGGCGGCTGAATTCCGGCGTCGCCTCGCCGGCATTCTCCCGGCGGATTTCGCCGGCGCCGCTGCCGCGTTCGCAGCCCGTCAAAACGACAAGGCCGAGTCGATCGCCACGCGCAAGGCGTCGCAGCAGGCGATCGAGGCCTTCGCGCCGCTGCTGCCGGAGATGATCGGCGGCGCCGCGGATTTGACCGGCTCGGTGTTCACCAACTGGTCGGGCAGCAAGCCGGTGAGCGCGCACGCTTCGGGCAACTACATCAATTTCGGCGTGCGCGAGTTCGCGATGACGGCGATCGCCAGCGGGCTCACCTTGCACGGCGGATTCATTCCGTACGTCGGCACCTTCCTCACTTTCTCCGACTACGCGCGAAACGCCGTGCGCATGGCTGCGCTGATGCGGATCCGCACGATCCTGGTCTATACGCACGACTCGATCGGGCTGGGCGAGGACGGGCCGACGCACCAGTCGATCGAGCACGCGGCCGCGTTGCGGCTGATCCCCCAGCTCGACGTCTGGCGCCCTTGCGATACCGTGGAGACAGCGCTGGCGTGGACGGCGGCGCTCGAGCGCCAGCATGGCCCGACCTGCCTGCTGCTGACGCGGCAAAACGTCGCGTTCAATCCCCGCCGCACCGACCAGATCGCCGCCATCCGCCGCGGCGCCTATGTGCTCGTCGACGCCGCCGGTGCGCGCGCGACGATCATCGCCACCGGCTCCGAAGTCGCCCTCGCCGTCGGCGCCCAAAAGGCGCTGGCCGAGGCCGGCGTGCCGGTGCGCGTCGTCTCGATGCCGTGCTGCAGCGTGTTCGATCGCCAGGATGCCGCCTATCGCGAAGCCGTGCTGCCGCGCGGCATGCCGCGTGTCGCCGTTGAGGCCGGCGTCACCGATTACTGGCGCAAATACGTCGGTGCCGTCGACGATCCCGCCGCCGGCGTCGTCGGCATCGACCGCTTCGGCGAATCGGCGCCGGCGCCGGTCCTGTTCAAGCATTTCGGCTTCACCGTCGATCATGTCGTCGCCGCAGTCCGCCGCGTCCTTGGCTGACGCGCCCGGCATCGTCATCCGACGCGCCGCGTCGCGCGATGCGGCGGCGATCGCGCGCGTGCGCATCGACGCCTGGCGCACGACCTATCGGGGCCTTATTCCCGCCGCATACCTCGACGGCATGCAGGTCGATGCCAGCACGGCGCTATGGGACAAGATACTTACTGCAGGCCCGGGCCCGGCCAGCGTCTCTGTGGCGACCCACGCCGACGAAGTCGTCGGCTTCGCCGCCGGCAGCATGCTCGCAGAGCCCCGATTCGAGCTCAACGCGGAGCTGACGGCCGTCTATCTGCGCCGCGAATTCCAGCGCGTCGGGATCGGACGTCGCCTGATCGCGGCAATCGTCGATGCGCAGCGTGCGCACGGCGCCACCGGCATGATCGTCTGGACGATCGCGGGCAACAAGCCGGCGCGCGCGTTCTACGAAGCGCTGGGTGCGGAGCTTTTGGTCGAGCAGGCGTTCCAATGGGATGGGATGGATTTGCTGGAGGCAGGTTACGGCTGGCGCGATCTCACCGCGCTGGCGGCGGCCTGCCGTGCCGGACAGATGTTGCCGGAAACTGAATTGCCAAAACAAAACAGGAGATCAGGATGATGATCAAGGTCGCCATCAACGGCTACGGACGCATCGGCCGCAACATTCTTCGCGCGCACTACGAGACCGGACGCAAGCATCCACTGGCCATCGTCGCGATCAACGATCTGGGCAGCCCCGAGACCAATGCCCATCTGACCCGCCACGACACCGTCCACGGCAAGTTTCCGGGCAAGATCGAAGTCGACGGGGATGCGATGGTCGTCAATGGCGATCGCATCAAGGTCTTCGCGCAGCGAAATCCGGCCGAGTTGCCGTGGAACGCGCTTGGTGTCGACGTCGTGCTCGAATGCACGGGACTTTTCACCACCAAGGAAAAAGCATCTGCGCATCTCAAGGGCGGGGCGAAAAAGGTGATCATTTCGGCGCCGGGCGGCAAGGACGTCGATGCGACGATCGTCTACGGCGTCAATCATGAGACGCTCAAAGCATCGCACACGGTGATCTCGAATGCTTCGTGCACGACCAATTGCCTCGCTCCGCTGGTCAAGCCGCTGCACGACAAGATCGGCGTCGTCAACGGCCTGATGACCACCGTGCACTCCTACACCAACGATCAGGTTCTGACCGACGTCTACCATGAGGACCTGCGCCGGGCCCGGTCCGCCACGATGAGCATGATCCCGACCAAGACCGGCGCCGCTGCTGCCGTCGGTCTGGTGCTCCCGGAGTTAAACGGCAAGCTCGACGGCTACGCCATCCGGGTGCCGACGATCAACGTCTCGATCGTCGACTTGTCTTTTATTGCCGCCCGCGACACCACGGTCGAGGAGGTCAATGCGGTGATGAAGGCGGCATCGGAGTCGGAACCGCTGCATGGATTGCTCGGTTACAACAGCGCGCCGCTGGTTTCGATCGACTTCAACCATGACCCGCGTTCGTCGATTTTCGATGCGACGCTGACCAAGGTGTCCGGGCGCCTGGTCAAGGTTTCGTCCTGGTATGACAACGAGTGGGGCTTCAGCAACCGCATGCTCGACGCGACGGTTGCATTAATGGCCGCCAAATAACAACGCCCGCTGGCTTTGCGATCGCGACGGCGACTGATGATGGCGCACATCCGACGACATGACTGAAACATTCCTGCGCCTGGCCGACGTCGACGTCGCCGGTAAGCGCGTCTTCATCCGCGCCGACCTGAACGTCCCGCTCGACGGGCACGGCGCAATCAGCGACGACACGCGCATCCGCGCCTCGGTGCCGGCAATTCGCGACGCGCTCTCGCGCGGCGGCGCGACGATGGTCACCTCGCACCTCGGCCGCCCGACCGAGGGCCAGTTCACCGCGGCCGATTCGCTCGCGCCGATTGCGCACCGGCTCGCCGAGCTTCTCGGCAGGTCGGTGCCGTTGATCGCCGACTGGGTCGACGGCGGCGCCTGGCATCAGGCGCTCAAGCCGGGCGAGCTGGTGCTGCTCGAGAACTGCCGTTTCAATATCGGCGAAAAGAAGGACGACGAGGCGCTCGCCCGCAAGATGGCGGGCCTTTGCGATGTCTATGTCAATGACGCCTTCGGCACCGCGCATCGCGCTGAGGCGACAACCCACGGCATCGCCAGGTTCGCGCCGATCGCCTGCGCCGGCCCGCTGCTGGCTGCCGAAATCGACGCGCTGGGGCGCGCACTAGCGCATCCGGCGCGGCCGCTGGTCGCGATCGTCGCCGGATCCAAGGTATCGACCAAGCTGACGATATTGAAGTCGCTGGCGGCGCGGGTCGACCGCTTGATCGTCGGCGGCGGCATCGCCAACACATTCATCCTCGCGGTCGGCGGCCGAATCGGCAAGTCGCTGGCGGAAGCTGATCTGGTCGGCGAGGCCAAGGCGATACTCGACGCGTTTCCGGGCAAGGTTCCGATCCCGGTCGATGTCGTCGTTGCCAAGGAGTTTTCGGGGACCGCGGCGCCCACTTTGAAAGCCATCGCCGACGTCGCCGACGATGAGATGATCCTCGACCTCGGGCCGCAGACGGTGCTGGCGCTGAAAGTGATCATCGCCAAGGCGGGCACCATCGTCTGGAACGGACCGCTCGGCGTATTCGAGTTCGATGCGTTCGGCGAAGGGACGCGCGAGCTCGCGCACGCGATCGCCGATTCGAAGGCGTTTTCGATCGCCGGCGGAGGCGACACGCTAGCCGCGATTGCGAAGTACGGCGTTGCCGACCGCATCGGCTATATCTCGACCGGCGGCGGCGCGTTCCTCGAATTTCTGGAAGGCAAGACTCTGCCCGCGTTGGCGATCCTCGAGCAGCGCGCCGCGCGGTAAGCCGCATCGACGTGACCGAGCCCCTTTCCCACGCGAGACCCCCGATGCAACGCTCGACCAAGATAGTGGCCACGCTCGGTCCGGCCAGCAGCTCCACGGACGTGCTGACGCGGATGCTGGCTGCCGGCGTCGACGTCATGCGCCTGAATTTTTCGCATGGCACCGCCGCCGACCACGAGGAACGCGCGCGCATGGTGCGTGAGGCGGCGCGATCGCTGGGCCGGGAAGTGGCGATCATGGCCGATTTGCAGGGGCCGAAGATCCGCATCGGCAAATTTGCCGGCGGCAAGGTCGTGCTCAAGCCGGGCCAGCAATTCACGCTGGACGCGGCGCGGGAACTGGGTGACGAGGAAGGTGTCGGGCTCGACTACAAGGAGCTCCCCAACGACGTCGCGCCCGGCGTCATCCTGCTGCTCAACGACGGGTTGATCCGCCTGCGCGTCGAGTCGGTTCGGGGCAGCGCAATCGTTACACACGTCGAGCTGGGCGGTGCTCTGTCGAACAACAAGGGTATCAACCGCCTGGGCGGAGGCCTGACCGCGTCCGCGCTGACCGCGAAGGACATGGACGACATGAAAACCGTCGTCGCCATCGACGCGGAGTACCTGGCCGTATCGTTTCCGAAGAACAAGGAAGACATGTACATGGCGCGCCAGCTGCTGCGCGCCGCCGGAGGCAAGGCCTTCCTGATCGCCAAGATCGAACGAGCCGAGGCGATCGCCGCGCTCGAGGAAATAATCGATGCGTCCGACGGCATCATGGTCGCCCGCGGCGACCTGGCCGTCGAAGTGGGCAACGCGACAGTGCCCGGCCTGCAGAAACGGATGATCAAGCTCGCGCGCGAGCGCAACAAGCTGACGATCACCGCGACGCAGATGATGGAGTCGATGATCGAGAACCCGGTGCCGACGCGCGCCGAGGTGTCCGACGTCGCCAACGCGGTGCTCGACGGGACCGATGCGGTGATGCTTTCGGCCGAGACTGCGGCCGGGCGGTTCCCGGTCGAGACGATCGAATCGATGAGCCAGATCTGCGCTGAGGCGGAGAAAACGGAATCCGGCGAGCTCGATCGCGACTTCCTGGATCGCACGTTCACGCGAATCGACCAGTCGATCGCGATGGCTGCCCTGTTCATCGCCTTTCATCTCAAAGTCAAGGCGATCGCCTCGCTGACGCAATCCGGCTCGACTGCGTTGTGGATGTCAAGGCACAACTGCGGCTGCCCGATCTTCGCGCTGACGCCGGAAGTGTCCTCTCAGCGCCGGATGGCGTTGTACCGCAACGTCCAGCCGCTGTATCTCGAGCAGGGCGAAGACCACGATGCGGTGCTGCGCTCCGCGGAGGATCTTCTGGTCGCTCGCGGGCTGGTCCAGCGTGGCGATCTGATCGTGCTGACGATCGGCGAGCCGATGGGCAAATCGGGCGGCACCAACGCGATCAAGATCGTCCGGGTCGGCGAGCATCGCTGAAGCGGCCCGTGGGCCTGCGCCGCGTCGCTCGGCCACGGCGCGGTCGGTTAGTCGTGCTAGCCTACGCAAATAACAAAAGCCGCAGTTCCGGCTTGGCCCAGTCTGGCCGACGGCGCGGGACTCTTCGCTGATCCGCTGCTCGCCCGCACGAAGTGGAAATCTTTTCGGCCAACAACCGGTGGAAGAAGGACCCCGACGAGGTCCTGATCACCTGCATCGACCGGCACCGGACCGTTTGCTGAAGCGCCGGACGGCGCGGGCTCCGGCACGACGGAATCCGCGGTAAAATAGTCGGTCCAAAAGGTAGTTACTTCAGGAGTCCGCCATGCCCCTTGTCTCCATGCGCCAGCTGCTCGACCACGCTGCCGAGCACGATTACGGCCTGCCTGCGTTCAATGTCAACAATCTTGAGCAGGTACAGGCAATCATGTCCGCCGCGGCCGAGACCGACAGCCCGGTGATCATGCAGGCGTCGGCGGGCGCGCGCAAATATGCCGGAGAGATTTTCTTGCGCCACCTGATCGAAGCCGCTGTCGAGAGCTACCCGAACATCCCCATTGTCATGCATCAGGATCACGGTCAGTCGCCGGCAGTGTGCGAATCGGCGATGCGGCTGGGCTTTTCCAGCGTGATGATGGACGGCTCGCTCAAGGAGGACGGCAAGTCGATCGCCGACTACGACTACAACCTCAACGTGACGAAGAAGGTCGTCGAGGAAGCCCATGCGCTGGGCGTCACCGTCGAAGGCGAGCTCGGCTGCCTAGGTTCACTGGAAACGATGAAAGGCGACAAGGAGGACGGCCACGGCGCCGAAGGCACGATGACGCGGGAGATGCTGCTGACCGATCCCAACCAGGCGGCGGATTTCGTCAAGTCGACGCAGCTCGACGCGCTGGCGATCGCGATCGGCACCAGCCATGGCGCATACAAGTTTTCGCGCAAGCCGACGGGCGACATTCTGGCGATCGACCGCATCAAGGAAATCCACGCCCGCATTCCGAACACGCATCTGGTAATGCACGGCTCGTCGTCGGTGCCCCAGGAGCTCCTGCAGCTGATCCGCGAAAACGGCGGACAGATGAAGGAAACCTACGGCGTTCCGGTCGAGGAGATCCAGGAAGGCATACGGCACGGCGTGCGCAAGGTCAACATCGACACCGACATCCGGCTGGCGATGACGGGCGCGATCCGCAAGTTCTTGCACGAGAATCCGTCCAAGTTCGACCCTCGCGAATACCTGAAGCCGGCGATGCTGGCCGCGAAGGCGATCTGCGTCGCGCGCTACCAGCAGTTCGGCTGTGCCGGCAAAGCCTCGCTGATCAAGCCGATGCCGCTGCAGAAGATGGCTGCCCGCTACAAGAGCGGCGAGCTGCGGCAGATCGTGAATTAGCGGCGCGAGCCACCCGGCGAGGGGCCTCATGCAAAGCATGGGGATCGACGGGGAATTGCGAGTCGACGCTGGGGGCCGACAACTCGACGGTTACAGTTCGTCGTCGGTAACTGAGGCCGAGGCGCGAGCCACCGGCCGAGGGACCTGCGTGGCGGGATCGGCCGGCGCTCACCACGTCGCGATCATCGCGACGACCGCGGCCGCCATCGTTCCGGTCGCCAGCCACCCCAATGCCTTCAGCGGCCGCGTCACGGTGAACGCGCCCATGACTTTGGGATCGTCGGCCAGCAACATCATCACGACCATGATCGGCACGGCGATGACGCCGTTGACCACCGCCGCCCAGAACAGCGCCCGGATCGGATCGATCGGCGAAAAGTCGAGCGCAACGCCGCCCAGCGTCGCCAGCGCGATGATCGTGTAGAACTCGCGCGCCTCGAGCAGCTTCAGATCGAGGCCGCGCTTCCATTCGAACGTCTCGGCGACCGCATAAGCCGCCGATCCGGCGAGCACCGGGACGGCGATCATTCCGGTGCCGATGATACCCAGCGAGAACAGCGCAAAGCTCAGGTCGCCGGCCAGCGGCCGCAAGGCGCTGGCGGCCTGCGCGGAGGTCTGGATGTCGGTGATGCCCGCAACATTCAGGGTCGCGGCCGTGCCTAGGATGATGCAGAACGCGACAATATTGGAGAATGCCATCCCGAGGTAGGTATCGATCTTGATGCGGTGCAGATGCTCGGCGGCGCCCTCGGGCGCGTGCGCCAGTGCACCGGCAGCCGGATCGGCGTTGAGCTCCTCGACCTCCTGGGAAGCCTGCCAGAAGAACAGATACGGACTGATCGTCGTGCCGAAGACGGCGACGATCACCGTCAGGTATTGCGCGGTCAGCGCGAAATGAGGCCGCACCGCGTGCTGGGCCACTTCGCGCCAGGGGATATGTATCGTCAGCACCAGGACGACGTACGAAAGCAGCGCCAGCGTCAGCCACTTCAGATACCGGACATAGCGCTGGTAGGAAAGGAAGACCTGCAGCAGCAGGCAAGTAATGCCGATGACGACCGCGTGCGCATGCGGCGGTCCGCCGACGACCAGCTGCAGCGCCTCGCCCATCGCGGCGATGTCGGCGGCGATGTTGATCGTGTTGGCGAAGACCAGCAGCGCGACGACGCCGTAGAGGATCGGTCGCGAGAAATGCCGGCCGATGTTCGATGCAAGGCCGTGTCCGGTGACGCGCCCTATCCTCGCGCTGACGAGCTGGATGCCCACCATCAGCGGATAGGTGAAGACCACCGCCCACAGCGTGAGGAACCCGAACTGCGCGCCGGCCTGCGAATAGGTCGCGATGCCCGACGGATCGTCGTCCGCGGCGCCGGTGATCAAGCCGGGGCCGAGCTTGACTGCCCATCCGCGAAATCTGCGCATAATCGTCGTTCCCCGCCCTCGGCCGGGCGAGTATAGTCGATCAGGGCGGCGTCGCTTTGATCCCGGCGCGTTTAATGATCGCAGAATACTGCGTAATCTCCGACTGGATCATCGAACCGAAGCCTCCGCCGTCGATGTCCATCGGAGCGTAGCCCAGGCCTTCGAGTCGCCGCCGGAACTCGGGCTCACGCAGAATGTCGCGAAGAGCGGTCGTCAGCATGGCGATCGCCTCCGGCGACGTGCCTGTCGGAGCGAGGAGGCCGTACCACGACCCGACGCTCACCCCTGCGATGCCTTGCTCGGCGATCGTAGCGAGGTTCGGCACCGCCGGCGACCGCGTGTCGCCGGCAGCAGCGATCAGGCGCAATGTTCCTGTCTGCGCGTGCGGCAGGAGTTGCGACAAATCCGCGAACATCAGGTCGATGTGGCCCGCCACCAGCTCGGCGATCGCGGGCGCCGTGCCCTTGTAAGGAATATGGACGAGGTCGATGCCCGTTGCTGCCATCAGCAGCTCCGCGCCGAGCGCCGACGTGCTCCCGACACCGCTGGACCCGTAGTTCAGGCGGCCCGGATGGTCACGCGCGTAGGCGACGAGCTCCGGCACATTGCGAACTGGTACGCTCGCATTCACCGCCAAGCCGTACGCGACCCGGGCGACGCCGCCGATCGCAACAAAATCGCGGGTCGGGTTGTACCGAAGCTCGGCCTGGAGCGTGGGCGCAAGCACGAGATTGTTCGATCCTCCGAAAAACAGCGTATAGCCGTCGGCAGTGGCCCTGGCTGCAATCTCCGCGCCTATCGTTCCGCCCACGCCGCCATGGTTGACTATCACGACGGGAGTCTTCCATCGTTCGGCGAGCCTTTGACCGAATGCACGGGCAATCGTGTCGTTCTGGCCGCCGGGGGCCTGCGCGACGATCAGCTTAATCGGCTGTGCCGGGTAGCCTTCAGGCGAAGCATCGACCGCCAAGGCAAGGGTGGCCGCCAAAAGCACGAACGCTGCGGCGCGTCGCCCAGATCCGTTCACCGTCTGACCCGCTTGGCATCGGGACCAAGATGTCGCCGCGGCACGATCGGAGGAGGAACCGACGAGTGCGGTCTGCGCATGAGGTCGGCAATTTCGCGTGCAAACTCCACAACCGTCGGCCTCCGGAACAGGGCGAGCGAAGTAAGCTCCCGTCCCAGCACTGCACCGATGCGACTGATCACCTGCGCGCCGCGCAGCGAATCGCCTCCCAGCTCAAAGAAATTATCGTTCGCGCCGACTCGTGGCAATCCGAGGACCGCGGCGAAGGTCTTCGCGACGAGGATTTCGTGCCGCCCGCGCGGCGCCGCGTGCGGCGCATGCAGCGCCGTTGCGAACGAGCTGACGAGCTCGCGCCGCCGC
Organism: uncultured beta proteobacterium; assembly: GCA_963828665.1. Classification (GTDB taxonomy): domain Bacteria; phylum Pseudomonadota; class Gammaproteobacteria; order Burkholderiales; family Casimicrobiaceae; genus PALSA-1003. The sequence goes on along the minus strand of CAWHFL010000012.1, from coordinate 109,217 downwards.
ACCTTGCCCAGTGCCGTTCTCGGAATCGAGTCGACCACGACGATCCGGGTGGGCACCTTGAACGCCGTCAATCGCTCCAGGGCGTAGTCGCGGAGTTCCTGCGGCGTGACGCTGTGCGACGCGCGCAGCACGACGGCCGCGACCACGTCTTCTCCAAGCGTAGGGTGCCCTACGCCGAACGTCACCGCGTCGAACACAGCCTGATGGCCGAGCAGCACTGAATCCACCTCCGCCGGCGATACCTTGAACCCGCCACGGTTGATGAGATCCTTGGTCCGCCCGCTGAGAAAGAGGTATCCGTCTTCGTCGATGTAGCCGAGATCGCCGGTGCGGAACCATCCGTCGCGAAATGCGGCCGCCGTCGCCTCGGGATCGCCTTCGTAGCCTGCGAAGACCTCTGGGCCCCGCACCATGATCTCCCCGACCTCGCGCGGGGCGCACCGCAGCGCCGAGGCACCGGTGATCATCACCTCGCTCCCCGCCGGGAGCCCGACCGACCCGACGCGGCGCTCCCCCGGGGGCAGCGGCATTTGAGTGATCGCACCGTTCTCGGTCGTGGCATAGGCCTGGAGCAGCGGCACCCCGAGCGCGGCTTCGATGCGGGAGTGAATCGAGGGCAGCATCGGTGCCGAGGTGGAAATGGCGAAGCGCAGCGAATGGCGAGGCGTGCCGTGACGCTCGAGCGCGTCGAGAACCGCCCGATGGATCGCCGGATTGCCAATATAGATCGTCGGCCGGAATTCCTCGAGCCAGCCCAGGAAGGAGTCGGCTTCGAAACCGGGCGCGCAGACGACGCTGGCACCGGCCCACAGCGTCGGCCACAGATTGCGCTTGACCCCCGACGACGTATACATCGGTGCGACGCAAAGGACCCGATCCGCAGCGGCGAGGCGCAGCAGTCGTGCGCGTCCGGACGCCGATGCGCTCAGGTTGGCGGACGTCAACGGCACGACCTTCGGCTTGGCCGTCGTGCCGGAGGTGTGCAGCAACAGCGATACCGTGTCCGGACTGGCCCGACCGACGGCGACGGGCCGCCGCGCAGTTCCCGTCGTCAACGTGAACACGCCGGCCGGATCGGTGGACAAGTAAGTCAGTCGCAGCAGCGGCAGGCCAAGCTCGCGGCCGGCGCGCACCACCGGCGTGTCGGCGTCAGCGGCGACGATCAGTGCCGCGATGCCCATTCTGCGCAACAGGAAGGCGCACGTCGCCTCGTCGGCCAGCGGATTGAGCGGAGCACATGTCGCACAGTCGGTCACCGCAAGCAACGCCACGGCAAGTTCCGGTCCGTTGGGCAGCGCCACCGCAATCCTGTCGCCCTGGCCGAAGCCGGCAGCGGCAAGCGCGTTCTCCGTCCGGTCCACCGCCCGCAGCAGCGCCTCGTAGGTGAGTGAAGGGCGGCCCGGCGCAAGCAGTGCAATGGCACCTGTCTGCCGGCGCGCGTGCCCGGCGATGGCACCCATGAGGGTCGGGATCATCGTGCGGCGGTGTCGTGGCCGGCGTTCATCGGTTCGCGACTTCGGCCGCGCCAGTCGAGGGGAAGCGATCGCGCAGGCCGGGTGTTCGTTACGACCCTTTCTCGGAAAAAAGGCCCCGAACCATCCGGGGCCCCGTGGAGCAATGTCCGCGCTAACGCTGACGCCGCTTGCCGCCTACTTCCAGTCGGACTCGATATCGCGCTCCATGTTATCGCGCAGGAATATGAATCCGATCACCACGCTCATCAGCGCGATGATGATCGGATACCACAGCCCCTTGTAGATGTCGCCACTCGCCGCGACCAGCGCCGTCGCGAGGAGCGGCAGCATGCCCCCGAACCATCCGTTGCCGATATGATACGGCAGCGACATCGACGTGTAGCGGATCCGGGTTGGGAACATCTCCACCAGGAAGGCGGCGATCGGCCCGTACACCATCGTCACGTAGATCATCATGATGAACAGGATCAGCAAGGTCATCGGATAGTTGACCTTGGACTTGTCCGCACTCGCCGGATACCCCGCGGTTTTCAGCGCCTCCTTGTATTTCGCTTCGTCCGCACCCTTGATCTCGACGTTGCCGATCTTGGTGACGACGCTGTCGGTCGATCCCGCAGGCAGGTCGGTCGACGTGAACGACAGGCCCGACTTGGTCAGGAAGTCCTTGGCCTTGTCGCAATCGCTGAACGTCGACCAGGGTCCGACAAAGATGTGAAACTGGCAATCCTTGGCCGCGACGGTGATCGGGTTGGCGGCCTGGAACGTCTCCAACGCCGGATTGACATAATGGGTCAGCGCCTTGAACAGCGGGAAGTAGGTCAGCGCCGCGATCAGGCAGCCGGCGAGAATGATCTTGAGCCGCCCGATCTTGTCCGACAAGGCGCCGAACACGATAAAGAACGGCGTTCCGATCAACACTGCGGCCGCGATCAGCATATAAGTCGTCGCACCGTCCAGTTTGAGGGTGATGATCAGGAAGAACAGCGCGTAGAACTGGCCTGTGTACCAGACGACGCCCTGACCAGCGGTCGCACCCAGCAGCGCGAGCAGAACGTACTTGTTGTTCGGGTACTTGAGGAAGCTGTCGCGCAGCGGCGCCTTCGATCCCCTGCCCTCGGCCTTCATCCGCTGGAACACCGGCGATTCGTTCAACTTCAACCGGATGTACACCGAAAAGATCAGCAGGACCAGCGAAACCAGGAACGGCAGCCGCCAACCCCAGTCCGAAAAAACCGCAGGTGTCATCCAGCCGGTGAAACGGCAGAGGTAGATGACGATCAGCGCGAGGAACAAGCCCAGCGTCGCGGTAGTCTGGATCCAGCTCGTGTCGTAGCCGCGCTGATTCTGCGGTGCGTGCTCGGCCACATAGGTCGCGGCGCCCCCGTATTCGCCTCCAAGCGCCAGGCCCTGCAGCAACCGCAGTGACACCAGCAGGATCGGCGCCAGCCAACCGATCGTCTGGAAGGTCGGCAACAGGCCGACGGCGAACGTCGAAAAGCCCATGATGACGATCGTGACCAGAAACGTATATTTGCGGCCGACCAGGTCGCCGATGCGCCCGAACACCAGCGCGCCGAACGGCCGGACCAGGAATCCCGCCGCATAGGCGGCGAATGCCGAAAGCAGCGCCGCAGTCTCGTTTCCCTTGGGGAAGAACAGCGCGGCGAAGAACGGCGCGAGGATCGCGTACAGGTAGAAGTCGTACCACTCGAAAACCGTGCCGAGGGACGAGGCGAATATGACTCGTCGTTCTTCGCTCTTCGAGGCGAGCTGTACGTGCGCAATCGGACGACTGGCTGTGCTCATCGTTCTTCCTCCTGAGGTAAAAGACTTGCCAAGAGCGTTGGCGGCCTGGCAGCGGGTACCGGGCTTCTGCGAACCCTGGTCCCGTCACGACCACTTCCGGCCGCTACGATCTTGCGAAGCTTAGGGAAACACCCGCCGAAAGGCAAGCTATAAAGGCGGCGCCGTCGCGGCCCGAAAAGCCTGCCGGCTTGCGTCGCCGGCGGGATGTCCGGCGGGCCGGGGCCTTCGGCTACAAGATCGCGCGGCCCCGCGCGGATAGGAGGAAGGAGCGCCGGAATCGGACTAACGGGCCGCGCAGAGCGGCATTTCCAGGACCTGTAGCACGTCGCCGGTGCGCGCATTCTCGGCCAGAACCACCAGCGACAACGGCCCCGGATCGGCCGGTAATTTGAGCGTGACCCTGGCCGCACCGCGGCCCGACTCGTCCAGCGCGATAACCGGACGCCACTGCCTGACCACATGGTCGTGGCGCAATCGCTTGCCGGCATTTTCGCCCGCCTTGACGTCGCTCTCGAGCCCGCTCTGGACCAGCGCGATCGCAAAGACGGCGTTGACGCGATCGTGGGCATTGGTCACGCGCGCACTGACATCGACATCGACTGCGGCCTCGACGGGATGCGCGGCCAGGTCGAGCACCGCGCGTGCGGGCCGGGCATTGATCGCCGCGATCGCCTTCTCCACTCCGCCGGCGGCGTGCCACGGCGTAAAGTCGCGGCCCTGCAGCACAACCTGCGGGGTATAGACGAAGTCTCCACCGGATCGCACCGATTCGTCGCGCTGCCGCTGGCTGAATCCGGCGCTGCCGAAACGATCCTTCCAGCCGAGCCGATCCCAGTAGTCGACGTGCAATGCCAGCGCCACGGCGCGCTCGCCGAGGCTCTGCGTCGACAGCGACGAAAGCCAGCGATCGGCCGGGGGGCAGCTGTCGCAGCCCTCCGACGTGTAGAGCTCGATCAGCGCCGTCGTGTGATCGGCGCTGTGCGCGCGGCAATCGGCGTACGCGGTCGCAGCCGATGTCGCGATCGCCACCGCGATGACCAGTACGGGCCAGGCTCGCTGCATGTTAGTCCTTGGGTGTGGAATCGGAACGTTGGTCGATGCCCGCGGCCCGATGCTTACGGCGCGGCGATCGACGCCTCGCCCGGCGCGCCCGCGCCTTTTGCCTATGCTAGCATCGCCGGACCGTGGCGGACTTGGGGTGCCGCGGGAACTTCCGCGTATTTCCTCGCATTTCCGTACTGTATGAAAGGCTAAGACCATGGGCATTTTCAACATTATCGGAACCATCCTCGTCGGTTTTATCGTCGGCCTGATCGCCCGCGCCGTCGTACCGGGCATCGATGCCCTCGGCTTCTGGCTGACCGCGGGCCTGGGCATCGCGGGATCGATCGTCGGCGGCGTCGTCGCCGGTCTTATCTGGAAGTCGCCCGACGGAAAATTCCATCCGGCCGGCTGGGTGTTGTCGATCATCGGCGCCGCGCTGCTGCTGTGGCTGTACAACCAGTACGCGCGTTAGGTCCCAGAGCGCAGACCCGCGAGGCGCGTCGTCGCCCACGGCGGGGCGAAAGGCATGGCGAGGCGTCATGGGACCGATAATCGCCCTATATTTCGATAATCGCCCTTGACCCCCTCGCACCGTCTCTCATAGACTATGTTCGATAGTCGAACAATTGTGCGTTAATCGCACAAACTAGGAGAGCATCATGCGGGCCGGGCGGACGGGCAGCCCTTGCGGCGAAAACCGGCGATGAGCATCACCGCTGTATCCGCGCGAGCGCCGTCGGCGCGAAAATTTCTGGTCGGCCTAATCGGCGAAGGTATCCAGGGTTCGCGCTCTCCGGCGCTACATGAGGACGAGGCGCGCCATCTGGGTCTGGCGCTGCATTACCAGCTGATCGACCTCGCCCGCGATGGCCGCAACGCATCCGATCTGCCGCGATTGCTCGATGCCGCCCAGGCGGTCGGTTTCGCCGGCGTCAATATCACCCACCCCTGCAAGCAGCAGGTGCTTCCGTTGCTGGACCGCCTTTCGGCCGACGCGCGCGCCATCGGCGCAGTCAATACCGTCGTCTTCGAGGATGGCAAGCGCGCCGGACACAACACCGACTGGTCCGGCTTCGCCACGCCGTTTCGACGCGCGATGAGCGACGTCGCGCTCGATCATGTGACGCTGCTCGGTGCCGGCGGCGCCGGCGCGGCGGTCGCGCATGCGATGCTTACGCTCGGCGCACGGCAGCTGTCGCTTGTCGACCCGGACGTGGCAAAGGCCGAGGCGCTCGCCGCGAGCCTTCGCGCGCGGTTCGCCGAGTGCACGGTGCAGCACGCTCGTGACATCCACGCGGCGATCGCGGCGTCGGACGGCATGATCAATGCCACGCCGGTTGGCATGACCGGCCACCCGGGCACGCCGATCGATCCGTCGTGGATCGAGCGCAGGCAATGGGTTGCCGAGATCGTCTATTTTCCGCTGGAGACAGAATGGCTGCGCCTGGCGAGGGAACGCGGCTGCCGCACCCTCGACGGCGGAGGGATGGCGGTATGGCAGGCAGTCGGAGCATTCGAGCTGTTCACCGGGCACCCCCCGGATGCACAGCGCATGGAGCGGCACTTTCGCAGTATGGTGTCTTAGCGGCGAGCCTTTCGGAGGAGAAAGCAACATGATGATGCGCTTGCACACGGCATCGCAAACGTGCTTCGCTGCGGGCTCGCGCGATCGCAACGAACCAAGCGCTGCGCTAGAATCCGGCGAAGGCCGATTCTCCGGGCGAGCGGCCGCTCGCTTCCTCGACCACTTCCGTGCTGAACGATGGGGCGAATCGTGACTCAGGTATCCGACCGTGAAATGATCGCCGGCGTCGGCAATCCGCTCGGCATGGACGGGATCGAGTTCGTCGAATTCACGACCAGCAAGCCGCAGGCGCTCGGCCAGGTCCTCGAGATGATGGGTTTCCGGCCGATCGCCAGGCACCGCTCGCGCGAAGTGCTCCTGTACCGCCAGGGCGACATGAACATCATCGTCAACGCGCACGCCGGAGGACAGGATCGGTCGTCACCGCCGTCGGAAACGCCGGCGATCGCCGCCGTTGCGCTCCGCGTGCGCGACGCGGCGGAAGCCTACCGTCATGCGATCGAGCGCGGCGCATGGATCGTGCCCTCGCAGGTCGAGGTGATGGAGCTCAATATCCCGGCGATACACGGCGTGGGCTCGAGCCGCATCTATTTCGTCGATCGCTATCGCGATTTTTCGATCTACGATGTCGACTTCACGCTCAATCCGGGCGTCGATCCGCACCCGCCGGCGCTCGCCGATCTGCACTGGTTCGGCATCGTGCAATACATCGGCAGCGACCGCATGCAGGACTGGACCGAGTTCTACCAGGAGCTCTTCGGCTTCGTCCCGCTGCCGGACGAGCAGCGCTACGGCATCCTGCCGAAGGGCCGCATCCTGCTTGGGCCTTGCGGACGATTCCACCTGCAACTTATCGATCCCAAGCCCGGGATTTTCGACCTCGAGCCGCAGGAGTCGCTGCAAAGGATAGGCTTCGGCACCGCCGATGTCCTCGGCGCCGTTGCCGAGCTTCGCCGCCGCGGAATCGGCTTCGTCGAGTCGCAGGACGTGCATTCCGAAACGCGTGGTGCGCTGACCCAGGCCTATCTTGGCGGTGTGATGTTCGAGCTGGTGCATGATGAACGCCGATGATCGCGTCATCGCAGGCGCCGCGACGATGCCGCTGGCCAACATCGGCGACTTCGGCATGGATACGATCTCGCTGGCCGGCACGCTGCAGGCCAAGCTTGCTGCGGTCCGCGACGCGGGCTTCTCGCAGATCATGCTGTCGGCGCGCGACGTCGTCGGCGATCCCGATGGATTCGACGCCGCGGTGCGCGCAGTCCGGCGCAGCGGGCTTCGCGTCACCGGATTCCAGGTCCTGCGCGACTTCGAGGGACTGTCCGGGCACCTCCACGACTACAAGCTCGACGTCGCGAAGTCGATGCTGGAAATGTGCCATGCGCTCGGCTCGAAGGTGCTGCTCGTCTGCTCGTCCACTTCGACGCATGCCACCGGCGATGCCGACGCCCTGGCGCGCGACCTGCGCAAGCTCGCGATGCTCGCGATACCGCTGGGCATCGACGTCGCTTATGAGGGACTGTCGTGGGGACGCACGATCAACGAATTCCCCGCCGCATGGGACATCGTCTGCCGCGCCAACGCGCCCAATCTCGGAATCGGCATCGATTCGTATCACATCTTCGCCACGCAGACTTCGCTCGATGAACTGGATCTCCTCCTTCCGGAGAAAATATTTCTCGTGCAGTTGGCCGATTTCATGTGGCAGGAGGTCCGCACGGCGGAAGAGCGGATCGCGACCGCGCGTCATTTTCGCGTCTTCCCCGGCGAAGGAGTGCACAGCGCGGTGCTGGCTGACCTGGTGATGCGGCTCGATCGACTCGGCTACTCCGGCGACTACAGCTTCGAAGTGTTCAACGACGATTACCAGCAGATGCCGCCGGCGACCGTCGCGGCGCGGGCCCGTCGCTCGGCGCTGTGGCTGGCCGAAGACGTGCTGCGCCGGGCCGTGCCGCTGCCCAACCGGATCCGCCTGCGCCGCACAGGCGACTGATCGCGGCGGCGCCGGCGTGGCGGGACGTCTGCGCGCCGCGGTTGTTCGCCGACCACGCGCGGCGAAATTTGGCGCCTGAATTCCGGCGACGGGCAAATCGCGCACTGCCTATAATTCGGACATGCCCAAGCTGCCTTCGGCCGAAACAATGTACCGCGCTCTGGCCGCGCGCGACGCTGCATTCGACGGAATCTTCTATGTTGCGGTGAAGACGACCGGCATATTCTGCCGCTCGGTGTGCCACGCCCGCACGCCCAAACGCGAAAACGTCGAGTTCTACGCCAACTCGCGCGACGCGCTGTACGCAGGTTACCGTCCGTGCCTGCGCTGTCGCCCGCTCGATCAGGGTCGCCTTCCGCCTCCGCTGGTCGACAAGCTGCTCGCCGCAGTCGAAGCGGACCCCACCGGCCGCTTGCGCGAATCGGACCTCGCGGGCATGGGCATCGAGCCATCCACCGCACGGCGCGCCTTCCAGCGCTACTGCGGCATGACGTTCCACGCCTATCATCGCGCCCGCCGCATGGGGCTGGCGCTGACCGGCGTACGAGAAGGACAAAGCATGATCGATCTGCAGCTCGATCACGGTTTCGATTCGCCCAGCGGTTTTCGCGACGCGTTCGCCAGAGTATTCGGCACGCCGCCCAGCGGCGCGCGCGCGATCGATTGCCTTTATGCCAAGTGGCTCGAGACGCCGCTGGGCCCGATGCTGGCACTGGCCAACGATGACGGTCTGCACCTGCTCGAGTTCGTCGATCGCCGCGCCCTCGAACGCGAGATCCGGGATTTGGGGCGACGCGTCAGGCATCACGTCGTTCCGGGAGAGCACCGGTATCTCGAGCAGATCGGGGCGGAGCTCGATGGGTACTTTGCCGGACGTTCGCTCACATTCGCGACGCCGCTGCGGCTCGAGGGCTCGCCGTTCCAGCTTTCGGTGTGGAACGCGCTGCTCGCGATTCCTTCGGGCTCGACGCGATCGTACGCCGACATCGCCGCAACGATTCGCCATCCTTCCGCCGTCCGCGCGGTCGGCCGCGCCAACGGCGACAACAAGCTGGCGGTCATCGTGCCCTGTCATCGCGTCGTCGGCGCCGACGGCACCTTGACCGGTTACGGCGGGGGCTTGTGGCGCAAGGCCTGGCTGCTCGAGCATGAGCGCGCGCATAGCGGTGCCGGCGGTCAACCGTTGCTGCCGGGCATCGAAAAGCACAACGCCGCCGCCGCGATCGGCGTCTGAAGCTGCGGTATACCGCATGCGCGCCCGGGATCTCGTGCGCCTGCTGTCGCTGGCCGCGCTCTGGGGCGGGTCGTTCGCATTCATCCGCGTTGCCGTGGCGGCGCTGGGACCAATCTGGCTTGCCGAGTCAAGGGTCACGCTGGCATTCGCCGCACTGCTCGTGCTCGCGCTGCTTCGCCGCAGCGTGCCGTCGCTCGCTGCGCACTGGCGCGCCTACCTCGCGACAGGCCTGGTCAACTCGGCGCTACCGTTCGCGCTGTTCGGTTTCGCCGAGCAAACGATTTCGGCATCGAATGCGGCGATCCTGAACGCGACCAGCCCGTTTTTCGGCGCGATCGTCGCCGCGGTATGGCTGCGCGAGCCGCTGGGCGCGCGCCGAATGACGGGCATGGCGCTTGGCCTCGCCGGCGTGGTGCTGCTGGTCGGCTGGCAAGCCGAGCCTTTGTCCACTTCGATGCTCTTGGCGGCCCTGGCCTGTCTTGCTGCAGCGCTCTGCTACGGTGTGGCCAGCGTGTACGCCAAGGTGCGCATGAGCGGCATCCCGAGCTTCGCGATCGCGCTTTACAGCCAGTTGGGCGCCGCCATCGTCCTGGCACCCGCGTTGCCGTTTGTCCCGCAGCCGGCCGCGCTGAGCCAGCTGGTCGCCGCCAATGTGCTGGCACTCGCGCTGGCGTCGACGGCGATCGCGTATTTGCTTTACTTCCGCTTGATCGCCGACGTTGGCCCCGCGCGCGCGTTGACGGTGACCTTCCTGATACCGCTGTTCGGTGTGCTCTGGGGAGTCCTGTTTCTGCAGGAGCCGCTCGCAGTCAACATGCTGGCGGGCTGCGCGCTCGTCCTCGCAGGAACATGGCTGGCGCTGCGCGATACGCCGCGCCGGCCGCGTCCGCTACGCCCGGCCGATCAGGGATCGGCGTAGACGGTAACCGTGCTCCCCGCGATCCCGCCCCTGCCGTCGCTGATTCCATAGATGAATGTATCGACCCCGACGAAGTCCTTGAACGAGAGGTAGACCAGAGTGTTGTTCTCGCCGCGCGTCACCGTTCCGTGCGCCGCCTGCGTGAACGAGGTAATCGTCAGCGGATCGCCATCGGGGTCGCTGTCGTTGGCAAGTACGGCGATCGTCACTGGCTTGTTCTTTCCCGCCGTCGCGAAATCGGCCTGCGCGTTCGGTGGATGATTGACCGCCGTCACCGTGATACTGACCGTCGCGGTCGACGTCAGGCCCTTCGGATCGGCGATCGTGTAGCTGAAGCTGTCCGGCCCGACGTATCCCGGCGCAGGCGCGTACGAGATCTTGCTGCCGTTGATCACCGCGGTGCCGTGCGCCGGCGTTCCGACGGCAACGATCGTAATCGGGTCGCCGTCCGGATCGCTGTCGTTGGCCAGCACGTCGAGCGCGTTCGCCGTCGAGCTGCCGTTGACGGTGAACGTGTCGCCGACCGCGTTCGGGCCCCGGTTCAGATAGCGCTTGTCGCCCGCGACGACGCTGCTCGTCTGCTGCTGCGTGCGGTAGACGTCGACCGACTGCTTGTGCTGGCCCGGATTGTGCAAGGCCCGACGCACCCAGGCCGGCTCGCTGTCGATGTATTCGCGCCGCCATTCGACCGTCGGCGCCGCGGGTGCCGCGGCGACAGGAGCCGGCGCTGCCTTCGGCAGCTCGGGCGGCAGCGTGACTTCCTCGGTTCGCGTCTCGTAGGTGACGAACTCGATGTCGACGCGGCGATTCTTCGGGCGTCCTTCGCGATCGTTCGGATAGCGCGGATTGGCAAGCCCCATGCCCTCGGCGAGCAGGCGATCGGCCGGCATTCCGCCGTCGATCAGGAACTGGCGCACAGTCGCCGCGCGGCGCTCCGACAATTTCAGGTTATACGCAGCCGTTCCGATGTTGCAGGTGTGACCCGTGATGCGGATATTGCCCTCGTAACCCGAGGCCTTGAGTCGCGCGAGCGTCTGCTCCAGCGCAGCTTTCGCGTCGGGGCGCAGCACCGACTTGTCGAAATCGAAAAAAGCGTCGGCTGCCATCGACGCGGTGGTCTTGACCAGCCGCTTTTCGACGCGCGGCGGCGCGGGCGCGGGTGCGGCCGAAGCTGCTGCGGTCTTGCTCTCGGCCGGCGCCGGCATCTCCACCTTGACGTCGCGGTACGCGTGCGACGGCCGGTAGCTGTTGCCGCCGAATTCGTACCGGTACATGGCGGTGACGCGCTGGTCACTGCGCGTGGGCTCGAAATCGCCGTTCTTGTGATAGGCCTCGGCGACCAGCGCGATGCTGTGCGGGGTGCCGGCGAAATACTTTTCGATGCCGAGCGAAACCGTCGATTGCGACGCCGAGTCCTTGCCGCGCTCGTAGTCGAAGCCCAGCTGAATGCGGATAAGCGGCTCGTCGAAGAAATGGCCCGCGCGAACGCCGACGCCGTAGTCGTAGGCGCGCTCGAACAGCGTCGTGCGCACCGTCGTGAAGATATCCTGCTCGAACGGCCCGACGGTGTCGCTGCCGGTGATCGTCTGCATTGTCGTGACATCGTCGATGCCGAGCTGGCGCCGGCCGGTGAGCGCGGCTGAGGCGTACCCGGTCACAAACCACGGCTCGGTCTCCAAGCCGCCGCCCAAGGTCAGCTTGCGGTCATGCCATCGGTTCTGGTCGATCGCCGCGAAGAGCTTGCGCACTCCCGCGACGCGCTCGGGGCTTGCGGGCTGCCAGTGATATGACAACTGCGCCCCGCCGGCGCCTCGATCGGCAAACCAGATCTCGCCGATCCACGCCGCGCGCTCCGTTTCGCCGAACACCCCGAAGGCATCGCCGCGGAGCTTGTTCTGCGAGTCGTATCCGATGCCGAGGCGGGTGCTGGCGCCGACATAGCGCAAGTCGAGATCCTGGCCTGTCGCGGACGCGCCGGCCGGTGGGGTTTGCGCCAACGCCGGAACGACCATGGCGGACACGAATGCCGCGAGGAAGACGTGGAGCGGGCGCATCGAACGCTTCTTGGTAGCGCCGGGCAGCTACCGGCGGGCCGCTATTCTCGCCCAGCCGATCGAAATCTCCAAGCGCGGCGCGCTACGCCGCGGGCCTAGACCAGCTCGGCCGCGGGCCCAAGGACCTGCTCGCGCAAATCGCGATAGCGCGGCAAGGTCGGCGGGTAGACGCAAAGGTACTTGACCTGCGCCGCCTGGAGGCAGCGCTGCTTGATGATCTCGAGCTTCTGGTCGCGCGGATTCTGCACCTGCTGCGGCTCCTTGGCGTCGATGATCGCGACGATGGTCATGCCGCGGTCGCAGACGACGAATCCGACGTGCTGGTTGGCGATCTTGCGAAACGCCCGCAGACGCTCCATCCCCTGCGGCCCGATCTTGACCTGCAGCACATCGGCCAACCGGACCCGCGCGAAGATGTCGTGCCGGGGAAAGGCTGCTTTGAGCAGCAGGTAGACGACGTTCTCGGCCTTCGACAGGAAGCGCGGACGAAGCAGGTAGAGACCGGGAAGCTCGGCGCTCGACAACAGGCGAGTCGTCTCGCCCTCGGTCCATTGCGCCACCGTCGCGCTATCGCCTGCGGCTCCGCGACGTCCGGTGCGCTGGCGGAAAAGGCCGTACACGACCGCGACCGCGATCGCGCCAAACGCAAGGGCAACGAGGATTCCGGAGGTCATGCGGACGGGTTCCTGTAGAAAAGCCTATCAGTCCGACGCATCGGGCGCAGCGTGCGTATGCCCTTATCCGCGATGCGAGCGCCCCGCCGCGCCATGCCGGTGGCTAGTCTAATCGATTTTCAGCGTCCGCGCTGCGGGCGTCCTTGTCGCTGCGGCGAGCCGAGTGGCCAGGCAAAAAAAGGGCCCCGCGATCGCGGGGCCCTCGTTTCGGAGCCTGAATCCCTGGACGCGGGATTACATATCCATGTCACCCATGCCACCCATGCCGCCCATGCCACCGCCGCCACCACCCATCGGCTTTTCGTCCTTGGGCATTTCGGCGATCATCGCCTCGGTGGTCAGCATCAGGCTCGCGACCGACGCTGCATTCTGCAGTGCAAACCGCGTGACCTTGGTCGGATCGACGACCCCCATCGCCACGAGATCGCCGTATTCGCCGGTGGCCGCGTTGAGGCCAAAGTTGCCTTTGCCCTCGACGACCTTGTTGACGACGACCGAGGGCTCTTCGCCCGCGTTATTGACGATCTGGCGCAGCGGCTCTTCGAGCGCACGGAGCACGATCTTGATGCCGGCTTCCTGATCGGGATTGTCGCCCTTCAGGTTCTTCAGGTTGGCGCGTGCGCGCAGGTAAGCGACGCCACCACCGGCGACGATGCCTTCCTCGACGGCCGCACGGGTTGCGTGCAGCGCGTCTTCGACGCGCGCCTTCTTTTCCTTCATCTCGACCTCGGTGGCTGCGCCGACCTTGATCACCGCAACGCCGCCGGCGAGCTTGGCCACGCGCTCCTGCAGCTTCTCCTTGTCGTAGTCCGAAGTCGCTTCATCGATCTGCACGCGGATGTTCTTGACGCGCGATTCGATGGCCGACTTTTCACCGGCTCCGTCGATGATCGTCGTATCTTCCTTGCCGATCTCGATGCGCTTGGCGCGGCCCAGGTCCTTCAGCGTCGCGTTTTCGAGCTTCAGGCCGAGCTCTTCGGCGATGACGGTGCCGCCCGAGAGGATCGCGATGTCTTCCAGCATTGCCTTGCGGCGGTCGCCGAAGCCCGGCGCCTTGACGGCGGTGGTCTTCAGGATGCCACGGATGTTGTTGACGACCAGCGTCGCCAGCGCTTCGCCGTCGACGTCCTCGGCGATGATCAGCAGCGGCTTGCCCGACTTCGCCACCTGCTCAAGCAACGGCAGGAGGTCGCGAATGTTGCTGACCTTCTTGTCGTGCAGCAGGATGTACGGGTCCTCGAGCACAGCGGTCTGCTTGTCGGGATTGTTGATGAAGTACGGTGAGATGTAGCCGCGATCGAACTGCATGCCTTCGACCAGATCGAGCTCATTCTCGAGACCCTTGCCGTCTTCGACGGTGATCACGCCTTCCTTGCCGACCTTGTCCATCGCGTCGGCGATCGTCTTGCCGATCGACTCGTCGGCGTTGGCCGAGATCGCGCCGACCTGCGAGATTTCCTTGCTGGTCGTGCACGGCTTGCTGATCTTCTTCAGCTCCTCGACGACGGCGTGTACCGCCTTGTCAATGCCGCGCTTCAGGTCCATCGGGTTCATGCCGGCGGCAACGTATTTCATGCCCTCGATCACGATCGATTGGGCAAGCACCGTCGCCGTCGTCGTGCCGTCACCGGCGACGTCGGATGTCTTGGACGCGACTTCCTTGACCATCTGTGCGCCCATGTTCTCGAACTTGTCCTTGAGCTCGATTTCCTTAGCGACCGATACACCGTCCTTGGTGATCGTCGGCGCGCCGAAGCTGCGCTCGAGGACTACATTGCGGCCCTTCGGACCGAGGGTCACCTTGACGGCATTGGCGAGGACATTGACCCCGGCCAGCATGCGATTTCGGGCGCCGTCGCCGAAGCGAACGTCTTTGGATGCCATGATTTGTTTCTCCTGAAAACTTAAGGTGTGGTTGGGCGGATCAGGCGACGATGCCGATGATGTCGTCTTCGCGCATGTGCAGCAGATCCTGGCCGTTCAGCTTGAATTCCTGGCCCGAGTATTTGCCGAAGAGGATTTTGTCGCCGGTCTTGACGCCCATCGGCACCAGCTTGCCGTTGTCGTCGGTCTTGCCGGGTCCCGCAAAGACGACTTCGCCCTGCGAGGGCTTCTCGGCCGCGGTGTCGGGGATGACGATGCCGCCAGCAGTCTTGCGCTCTTCTTCCAGCCGCTTAACGATCACGCGATCGTGCAAAGGACTAATTTTCATGTTAGCACTCACTCCTAAAGACATAAATTACGCAGAATCAAAGGCTTGATTCTGCACCAGGGTTCGGTGTTACTCGAAGGCTGCCTCGCGCCGCATACGGCGCGACCTTGTTAGCACTCGCCTCAAGCGAGTGCTGATGATAGGCGCTTGGTGGGGCGAAATCAAGCCTCGGCGGACAAATTTTCGCCGCGCGACGGCCGTCCGGCGACCAGGCTCGCTGCCGGTGTTATGACAATGGCATAGACGGCATGCGCTATGCTTGAGTTTCGAGTCGCCACCTGGGTGACCAAGGAGCCCGCAATGTCGAATCAACCGATGGCCGGGGCGGGTCGGCCCGGAACGCCGGCGCCGCGAACCGTCGGCGCCGACCGCGGGGTCGCCTGGTGGAGCGAAGCGTGGCGTCTGTTCACGCCAGCTGCCGGCGTCTGGATCCTGATCATCATCCTGCTGATCGTCCTGAACATGGTGCTGACGGTCGTACCGCTGGTGGGTCATGTGATCGGGCAATTGCTGTTTCCGATTTTCGCCGGCGGCCTGATGCTGGGCTGCCGCGCCATCGATCGGGGCGAACCGCTGACAGTCGGGCACCTGTTCGCCGGGTTCAGCACGCGCACCGGACCGCTTTTCCTCGTCGGCCTGATCTATACCGCCCTCGCCGTCGCGATCGCGCTAGTCGTGTTCGGCCTGTTGCTGGTGTTTTTCGGCGGGGCAATCGTAAGCCAGCTCTGGCACCTGCAGGACCTGCAGGACCCGTGGGCGCTGGCCTCGATGTTCGGCGGTATGCTGCTCGCGATATGCGTCGGCCTCCTGGTTTTCCTGCTGCTCTATTTGCCGCTCGTGATGGCGGTCTGGTTTGCGCCCGCGCTGGTCGTCCTGCGCGGCGTCGAGCCGCTCGACGCGATGCGATTGTCGTTCAACGGATGCCTGCGCAATTTCGTGCCGTTCCTGGTCTACAGTCTGGTCGGCGTCTTGCTCGCTATCGTCGCGACGATTCCACTCATGCTGGGCTGGCTGGTGCTCGGTCCGGTCACGATCGCGTCGCTGTATACGAGCTATTGCGACATCTACGAAGACCAGCTGCCGGCGCCAGCGACGGCGACAACGCTGGCCGCTTAGTTTCGCGCCAGCGCGAACACCACGATCTGATCGTCGCTGAACGAGGGCGTGCCCAGCTGCGCGCGGATCAGCGGCAGGCAAGCCTCGACGTCGGGCCACTGGGTCGGCGGTACGCCCGGTGCGATCGTCCACGGCTTTCGGTGCACGACCAGGTAATCGGCGCCGTAACGCTTGCCACGCAGCAGCGCGGACAAGTGCGCAACGTGGCGCATGCGCAGTCCGCGCTCGCCTTCCGGATATTCGCCGAAGGTGCGCTCGCCGCAGACGCCATTGACCATCCCGATCTTGATCAGCTGCCGATGTCGCTGCTGGTAGAACGGCAGAGGGTTGAATTGCGACTCGAGATTCCACGGCATTTCGATCAGGGTCACGCTCGCCGGCGGCAGCCGCGCGAGCTCGTCGTAGAACGCGGAGAACGCTTCCTTCGGCGCAAGCGTCACGTACGGATTCCTGGTCTGATCGTAGTCGTATTGAAAGCGGGCGTGGCCGAGAAACTGGTTCGGGTAATAGAAACTCTCCGGCAGCGGGCCGAGCGCAAGCAGCGCAAGCGGCAGCGCGACTACGGCGACAGGCACGCTGACAGTCAAAGGTGAGGCGCGGACCAACGCGATTGCGCCGGTCGCCGTTGCGAACAGCAGAAAAGGCAGCACGACCAGCAGATAGCGCGCCTGTACCAGCGGGTGCTCGATCCAGGTCGCACCGCTCAACGCGAGCAGCAGCCAGTACACGGCGATCAGCACCGCGAAAAAGCGAACGCGCTCGGGATCGAGCCGCCACAGGACGATTGCCCCGTATGCGCCCAGCGCGGCGACCGCGGCGAGGACGATCGGCGACGCGGTGCCCGCGAGCATCAGCGAAGTGCGATACACGCTGTCGACGGTGATCGCATGCTCCCCCGTCTTGGCCGCCATCGCATCCCAGTCGCGGTGGAGTGGCGGGCCGAGGGTCACCGCGAGCAGCGCCAACAGCGCCGCGGCGAGCCCGACCAGCCGCAGCAGCGGACGTCCGCCGCGCCTTACCGCGAGCAGAGCAGGAATGCCGAAATAGGCGAGCGGCAGCAAGGTGAAGCCCAGCGTCACCGGATGCAGCCAAGCCGCCGTACCGGTACCGATGGCATAGGTCGCCGCCCAGCCGAGGCCGCCGTCGTGCCACCAGCGCCGCACGGCGACGACGGCGACGAAAGCCGCGAGCACCGTGATCGAATACGGCCGCGCAATCTTGCTGAAATAGACGAGCAGCGGCGATACAGCGAGCAAGCCCACCCACAACGCGCGCGTCGCCCGGTCCGCGTCGCGCCGTACCATGAGCGGAGCGACGGCAAGCAGCGCGATGCCAGCAGCGAACATCGGCATTCGCATCGTCCACTCGGTCAGGCCGCCGTGCAGCATCAGCCAGCGATCGTAGAGGGCCAGCGGAATGCTGTGGTCGCTGCGGCCGAAGCTTGAGTAAATGTCGGCGAAGCCGGAGCGCAGAATCTTGTGCAGCGCGTGCCATTCGTCCTCGACCAGGATCTGCAGGCCGAGCTGGTAATAGCGCAGCCACGCGCCGGCGATGAACCAGCACGATGCCAGTGCGACCGCCCACGCAGCCGCCGCGCGCTGCGTGCCAGGCACCGTCATTGGACGGAACGATCCGTGCCTGGCAGGCGAAGGCGCAGCCGCGGTTCCGCGGAGAAGATCATCGGATGCGCGATGCCAAGGCGCCAGGCGCGGTACCGCAGCGACGTCCACAGCACGCCGACCCCGTAGACGAGCGAGCGGCCGAGGCTGATCGAGCTCGCCTCGGCGAAGTATTTGGTCGGGCAAGAAATCTCGCCGACGCGGAATCCGAAGGCGATCGCCTGGACCAGCATCTGGTTGTCGAACACGAACCCGTCGGCGTTCGCATTGAGCGGAAGTGTCTCCAGGACCCGCCGCGAGAATGCGCGATAACCGGTGTGCCATTCGGAGAGCTTGCCTCCGACCATCAGATTCTGCGCCGCCGTTAGCGCGCGATTGGCCACGTATTTGTACAGCGGCATGCCGCCAGCGACGGCGGACTGGGCCAGGATGCGCGAGCCGATGACGACATCGTAGACGTCGGAGGCCACCATCGCCGCCATCGCGGTAATAAGACGAGGCTCGTATTGATAGTCGGGATGGAGCATGACGACGATGTCGGCGCCGCGAGCGAGCGCTTCGGCGTAGCAGGTCTTCTGGCTGGCGCCGTAGCCGCGGTTGTCGGCATGGCGGCTGACCGCTATGCCGAGGCGCTCGGCGACTGCGATCGTGGCGTCGTCGCTAGCATCGTCGACCAGCAGCACCTCGTCGACGATGTCGTATGGAATCGCCGCATGACACCGTCCCAGGGTCTTCTCCGCCCGATACGCCGGCATGACGACGACGATTTTGCGTTGGTGCAGCAAGCGAAGGTGCCGGGGATGGACGAAGCGCCCGCGGACGCGTTCGCGCGGTGCGATCGGCCGGATTCTAGCACGCAGGCAGGGCGTCGCTTGCGCGCACCCCGGGGCGGAAGCGACACCCTGCGGCTAATCGCGCGGCGGATTGCCGTTGACGGCGCGATGGACCCTCACCGCCAAAGCCGGCGGGGCGTCGCTGCGCAGAAACCAGCGCAGCCGCGTCGTGTCTCCGACGCGATCGAACGAGTGCGTGCGCAGAAGGTGTTCGACCGCTGCTCGATAACGTGAATCGCGCGGTATGCGCACGATCCAGGTCTTCCTTCCGGGTGGCGTCGCAAGCAGCGCATCGAGCATCGTTCGGCCGTGGCCGCCGCCGCGCCGTCCCAACTCCAGCGCGGCGAGCCAGAGCTCGAATCCGCCGGCGATGGCACGGAACAATCCGAAGCCCGCGGGCGGATTTCCGCTGTGGCGATCGTCGGGCCAGAACACGTAGCCCGGAACCGCGATCGACTCGAGCCGTCCGGTCTTGAGATCTTCCTCGATGAAATAACCGTGCACCAGCGCGCGCTTGAGCTTGTCGAAGAACTCGACCGATTGCTTGGAATCCGCGGCAAGCCCGGAATCGAAGCTGCCTTCGGCGGCGTTCTGCCGGATAAGCGACCGAAGCATGGCCAGATGACCGACATGGGCGGGTGCAAGCATGTTTGCAAACCACGCGACGGGAGCAGGCGCTGTTT
Organism: uncultured beta proteobacterium; assembly: GCA_963828665.1. Taxonomy (GTDB): domain Bacteria; phylum Pseudomonadota; class Gammaproteobacteria; order Burkholderiales; family Casimicrobiaceae; genus PALSA-1003. Next base: position 89,970 of record CAWHFL010000012.1, on the reverse strand, counting down.
ATAGCGGTTGCCATGTCGCCCCGCTGCCCCAGCTTACAAACGGATAGCGCGGCGGCACTAACGGTTGTGCCGTTGCACGCAGCGTGCGATGTGCACGACAACATCGCCTGACGCACAGACAGAATTGTCACCGCGAACGCTAGTGCGCCTGCTCCCAGTTGGGCCCGCTGCCGACATCGACGACCAGCGGCACGTGCAGCTTCGCGACGCCACTCATCAGCGGAGGCAGCTCGCGCTTGATCCGATCGAGCTCGACATCCGGCACCTCGAGCACCAGCTCGTCATGCACCTGCAGGACCAGGCGGGTGCCGAGACCCTCGCGGTCGAGCCAACGCTGCACGGCGATCATCGCCAGCTTGATCAGATCGGCCGCCGTGCCCTGCATCGGTGCGTTGATCGCCGCGCGCTCCGCGCCCTGGCGGCGCGGACCGCCGCCGGCATTGATGTCGGGCAGCCATAGTCGCCGGCCGAACACCGTTTCGACATACCCCTGCTTTCGCGCAAGCTCGCGCGTACGACGCATGTACTCGGCAACGCCGGGATAGCGCGTGAAGTATTTGTCGATGAACATCTGCGCCGCGCCGCGCTCGATCGCGAGCTGTGCGGCAAGCCCGAAGGCGCTCATCCCGTAGATCAGGCCGAAGTTGACGGCCTTGATGTAGCGGCGCTGGTCGCTGGTGACGTCGGCCAGCGGCACGCCGAAGATCTCGGCCGCCGTCGCCCGGTGGATGTCGGCGCCCTCGGCGAATGCCCTGAGCAACGATTCGTCGCCGGACAGATGCGCCATGATGCGCAGTTCGATCTGCGAATAGTCGGCCGACACGATCAGGTGTCCCTGCGGAGCGACGAACGCCTCCCGGATCCGCCTGCCCTCCGGCGTACGCACCGGAATGTTCTGCAGATTCGGATCAGTGCTGGCGAGCCGTCCGGTCACCGCGGTCGCCTGCCCGAAATTGGTGTGGACGCGGCCGGTGCGGGCGTTGCGCATCTGCGGCAGCTTGTCGGTGTAGGTCGACTTGAGCTTGGACAGACCGCGATGCTCGAGCAGCAGGTTCGGCAGCGGATAATCGGCCGCCAGCTGCTGCAGGACGTCCTCGTCGGTCGACGGCTGGCCGGTCGCGGTCTTCTTGACCACCGGCAATCCCATTTTTCCGAACAGGATGTCGCCGAGCTGCTTCGGCGATCCGAGATTGAACGGCTGGCCGGCGAGCGCGTAGGCCTGGTTTTCGAGCGCAAGCACGCGCTCGCCCAGCTCGCGGCTCTGCGCATCCAGCAACGCGCAATCGACCAGCACGCCGGTGCGCTCCATGCGAAACAGCACCTCGCGCGTCGGCATCTCGATCGACGTATAGACGAAATCGAGACCCGCATCGGCGGCGACCCTCGGCTGCTGCAGCTGATGCAGCTGGAACGTGATGTCGGCGTCTTCGGCCGCGTACTCGGTCGCGCGCTCGATCGAGACCTGATCGAAGCTGATTTGCGATGCGCCCTTGCCTGTGACTTCCGCATAGCTTAAGGTTTTCACGTCGAGCCGGCGCCAGGCGAGACTGTCCAGGTCGTGCGGACGGTGCGATTCCAACACGTACGACTGCAGCATCGTGTCGTGCGCGACGCCGGCGAGCCCAATGCCGTGATTGGCCAGCACGTGCTGGTCGTATTTGACGTTCTGGCCGAGCTTTTTTGCGGCCGGATTTTCGAACCAGGCTTTAAGACGTGCCAGCACCGGTTCCAGCGGCAGCTGTGCCGGCGCGCCCGCATAGCGATGCACCAGTGGAAGGTAGGCCGCGCGTCCGGGCTCGATCGCAAACGAGAAGCCAACGATCCGTGCCTGCAGCGGATCGAGGCTGGTCGTCTCGGTGTCGAAGCACGTGAGCTCGGCGTGCTCGATCAGATCGATCCAGCGCTCGAACGCTGGCATGTCCAGTATGGTTTCGTAATGTCGCGGCACCGGAACGCGCGCCGGGGCGGTTGCCGTCGTCTCCGCCTGAACCGGCGCCGGTGCCGCTTGCGTCGGCGCACTCCGGCGGCTGTCGTCAACGTCCTTGAGCCAGCTCTTGAACTCGAAGCGCTCGAGAAGTTCGCTCAGCTTGGCGGTGTCGACAGGCTGCACGACGAGCCCGGTCGGAACGACCGGCAATATGCAATCCGTTCGGACCGTCAAAAGCTTCCTGCCCTGCGGCAACCACTCGAGCACTGCCCGCAGATTCTCGCCAACGACACCGCCGATGTCGCCGGCGTGCGCGATCACCTGGTCCAGCGTTCCGTATTCGGCCAGCCATTTAGCCGCGGTCTTGGGTCCGACTTTCGCCACACCCGGCACATTGTCGACAGCATCTCCGGTGAGCGTCAGCAGGTCGAGGATCTGATCGGCTCGCACGCCGAACTTGGTGACGACGCTCCCCATATCCAGCTTCTCGTTGCTCATCGTGTTGACCAGTGTCACGTGCGGCGTGATCAGCTGGGCGAGATCCTTGTCACCGGTCGATATCACCGCGTCGAAGCCTTCCGCTTCCGCGCGGCGCACCAGCGTGCCGATCACGTCGTCGGCCTCGACGCCGTCCATCACCAGCAACGGCCATCCATAGGCGCGGATCAGCTCGTGCAGCGGCTCGATCTGCCGCACAAGATCGTCGGGCATCGCGGTACGGTTGGCTTTGTATTGCGGATACCAGTCGTCGCGAAACGTCTTGCCGGGTGCGTCGAACACGACCGCGAACTGGTCCGGCTTGCCGTCCTCGACCAATCGGCGCAACATGGAAATGACACCGCGAATTGCACCGGTGGGCTCGCCGCGCGACGTGCGCAGATCCGGCAAGGCGTGAAACGCCCGGTACAGATACGATGAGCCGTCGACGAGGAACAGCGTAGGCATGAATCAGACCAGCAAGATTCCCGAGTTGATCGATCCTCAGGCGAATTTCGCGACCAACGGGCAGGAAGCGTGGCGTGTTTTGGGCATTATGGCAGAGTTTGCCGTCGCGACCGAGCGCCTGCGCGGTATTCGTCCGGCGGTCAGCCTGTTCGGCGGCGCGCGCATCGCGCCCGATCACGCTTACTATAAAAAGGCCGAACATATCGCGCGCCTTTTGTCCGACGCCGGGTTCTCGGTGATCTCCGGTGGCGGCCCCGGCCTGATGGAGGCCGTCAATCGCGGTGCACATGCCGGACACTCGCCTGCGATCGGCCTCAACATCATGTTGCCCCACGAGCAGGCCGGCAACGCATTTCAGGATATCGGCATCAACTTCCGCTATTTTTTCGCACGCAAGATGATGTTCGTGCGCTTCGCATCGGCGTACGTCGTCCTGCCCGGAGGCTTCGGCACGATTGACGAGCTTACCGAATGCCTGACGCTGGTGCAGACCGGCAAGACGCGCAAGATACCGATCATTCTGGTCGGCGGTGATTTCTGGAAGGGGCTGATCGACTGGATGCGCGAAAAGCTCGTCGGCGAGGGCCTGATCTCTCCGGGCGACATCGACCTGATGACGCTGATCGACGAGCCGGAAGCGATCGTCGCCGCGATCTTCGACTATTACGAGAGCCGCGGATTCCAGCCGTCGCGCGAAGAGCGCGACAGGATGCTTAATCTATAGCGCTCGGGCTCGGTCTGCGTTGCCCGCGTCCGGCCGCCGATCTGCTAGAATGAAGTCCTTTCGAACGGTCGCCGTGCAACATGCGCTTTCGTCCCGCAACACTGCTTTCCGCGTTCATTTTCGCCTTCTCGCTTGCTGCGTTGGCGCAGAAGGCGCCGCCGGGGAAGCTCGAGCCGCTGCCTGAAGCGCCGCCGCCGCCGCCGGAAATCGCCGCCGATCCCGAGCTCGAGCCGCAGGTGACGATCGTTCGCCGGCCGACCGAAACAATCGAGGAATACCGCGTCAACGGACGCCTGACGATGATCAAGGTGATTCCCAGGACCGGCAGACCGTACTATCTGGTTGCCGACGGCACCGACGGCACATTCATCCGTCGCGACAGCCTCGATACGGGCATCAAAGTGCCCATGTGGCTACTGTTCTCTTTTTGATTTAAGCGCCCGTCCCCCAGCGCTGAAAGCGGTCGTGCACGCCGAAGTGCGCGGCGATGCCCGATGTCGGTCTACACTACCGTCACACCCGAAGAACTCGCCGCCTGGCTCACGCGTTACGCAATCGGTGCCGTGCACGCCTTCGAGCCGATTTCGGCGGGCATCGAGAACACCAACTACTTCCTCACGGCCGACAAGGGCCGCTATGTGTTGACGCTCTACGAGCGTCTGCCGGCGGAGGAGTTGCCCTTTTACCTGAACTTGATGGCGCATCTTGCGAACGCCGGCGTGCAGGCACCCGCGCCCGAGCCCGACCGCAGCGGTGCCCTATGGAGCATCCTGAACGGCAAGCCCGCCGGATTGGTCGCCCGCCTTGAAGGCGCCGCCGTCACGCGGCCGGAAGTCGCTCACTGCGCTGCGGCGGGTGCTGTGCTCGCGCAGATGCATCTGGCCGCCGGCAGTTACCGTTCTCGCCTTTCGAACCGCCGCGGTCCCGGCTGGTGGCGCCAGGCGGCGCGTGCGGTGCGGCCGTTCCTTTCGCCCGAGCAGAGCGCGCTGATCGCTTCCGAGCTCAAGTTTCAGGCGGGGCTGGCCAAAGTCGGGCTGCCACGCGGCGCAATCCACGGCGACCTGTTCTGCGACAATGTGCTGTTCGAAGGAACGCGCGTTTCGGGCGTCATCGACTTCGGCTTTGCGGCCACCGACGTTTTCATCTACGACCTGGCGATCGCGGTCAACGACTGGTGCGTATTCGTCGACGCCGGAAGGGAAGGCGCGCTGGATGACGAGCGCGTCGAGGCGATGGTCGACGCGTATACGGCGCTGCGCCCGGTGACGGCGGAAGAACGGGCGATGTGGGCCCCGCTGCTGCGCGCCGGCGCGCTGCGCTTCTGGCTCTCGCGTCTCTACGACCTCTACCGGCCCCGACCGGGAGAGATCACGTCCGCGCATGATCCTGCGGTCTTCGAGCGCATCCTGCGCGACCGCATTGCGTCGATGCCGCGATTGCCCGGCTGATGAGCGACGCGCCGATCGCGTTCGACTCGCGTGAGGCGGCACACGGTTTCGCCTGGCTCTCGCGCGCGGCGAAGATGTTTCGCGCGGCGCCTCTACCATGGTTGCTGCTGCTCTTCGTCTACTATCTGCTGGTCGGCCTGGCCGAATTCGGCCCGTGGGGATCGATCGGCGAGTTCGTGGCGCCGTTGCTGCGGCCGGTCTTCGCCGTCGGCTTTCTGGCTGCGGCCTGGGCTCAGGAGCGCGGCGGCGTGCCGAACTTCGGGCACCTGTTCCGCGGCTTTCGCAGCGACCTAAAGGCGCTGCTGCCGCTGGGCGTCGTCTTTCTCGGGGGCATGCTGCTAGCCGTGCGGGCGACCGCGCTCGTCGACGGCGGCGAGCTGATCGCATTGCTTTCCGGCACCGAGCGGCCGAGCGAAGCGGTCCTAAGCAGCGGGCGAGTCCAGGTGGCAATGCTTTTCGGGGCGGCGTGCGCGCTGCCCACGCTGCTCGCAACCTGGTTCGCGCCGGCGCTGGTCGTATTCCACGACGCCGGCGCGCGCACCGCGCTGCTGACGAGCCTGCGCGCCTCAGTGGCCAATTGGCGCCCGATCGCCGTCTACGGACTCGCCGTTTTCGCCTTTGGCGGGATCGTACCTGTTTTCGCGCTGGGCGTTGCGCAGTTGCTGGGCGAAGGCGCCGCCGGCCCCGTGCTGCTGTTCGTCGTTATGCCTTACATGTTCGTGTTCATCGCTACCTTGCACATCTCCGACTACGTCAGCTATCGCGATATCTTTCCGGCGGACGCGATGCCGCAGGCACCCGCGGCGGCGGTCTAGCGCTGCGGCGGCCGGCGAGCCTTGCCCTGCCGCGGCTTGTCACGCCGGCTGCAGTTTCGCGTACTCCAGCGCGAGCCATTTGACGCCGGCTTCGCGGAAATTGACCTGTACCCGCGCGTCGTCGCCGCGACCTTCGGCGTCGATGATGATGCCGAGGCCGAACTTGGCGTGCTTGACGCTCTGTCCGATCCTCCATCCGGGCACCTCGCGCGTTACCGCTCGCGTCATCGGGGGCGCATCCGGGGCCATCGTGAAGTCGCGCCGTTTCGCCGACAGCCATTGCACCAGGCCGTCGGGGAACTCGTCGAGGAAACGCGAGGCGACGTTGTAGCGAAGCTGGCCGTGCAGCATCCGGCTTTGCGCATGCGTCAGGTACAGTCGCCGCCGCGCCCGGGTGATCGCAACGTAGGCGAGCCGCCGCTCCTCCTCCAGTCCGTCGAGCTCTGACATGCTGTTCTCATGCGGAAACAGCCCCTCCTCCAGACCGGTGACGAATACGGTGTGGAACTCGAGGCCTTTGGCCGAATGCACAGTCATCAGCTGCAGCGCCGGCCGCCCCTCGGCAGCCTGCGTTTCCCCGGCTTCGAGCGCAGCATGCGAGAGAAAGCTCATCAGCGGATCATCGCCGCCTTCGCCGATCTCCCGCTCGGTCTCGCGCAGGAATCCGTTGGCGGCGTTGATCAATTCCTGCAGATTGTCGACGCGCTCCTGCGCGTCCTTTTCCGCGCCGTAGTGCGCCAGCAGCCCGCTGGCGTGCACGACATGGTCGACCGTCTCCGGCAGCGCGAGTCCTGGCGTCGCAATGCGCATCGCCTCGACGAGCGCAACAAACGCTGCGAGGCTGCCTCCCGCCTTCCCGGCGACGGGCTGGCTGCACGCCGCCTGCCAGAGGCTAGTACCCGTCGCCTGCGCACGCTCCTGCAGGGTCTCGATCGAACGCGCGCCCACACCCCGCGGCGGAAAATTGACCACGCGCAAAAAAGCGCCATCGTCCCCTGGAGCGGCGATCAAGCGCAGGTAGGCGAGTGCGTGCTTGACCTCGGCGCGCTCGAAAAAGCGCATGCCGCCGTAGACGCGGTACGGCATCCCCGCATTGAACAGCGCGTGCTCGACCACGCGCGACTGCGCGTTGGACCGGTAGAGGACGGCAATCTCCGCCGGCGAGACGCCCTCGGCGACCAGCTCGTTGACCACCTCGACGATGAATGCCGCCTCGTCGATGTCTGACGGCGCGGCGAAGGCGCGGACCGGCTCGCCTTCGGCATCGGTGGTCCACAAATTCTTGCCCAGCCTTCCCTGGTTGTGCTTGATCAGCGCATTGGCCGCGTCGAGGATGCGCCCGTGCGACCGGTAGTTCTGCTCGAGCTTGATCAGTTTGACCGCGCCGCCGGCGACGGAGAAATCCCGCTCGAAATGCTGCATGTTGGCGACGTTCGCGCCGCGGAACGCGTAGATCGATTGATCGTCGTCCCCGACGGCGAAGACTGACGTCTGCGGCGAGGTAAGCAGCTTGAGCCACTTGTACTGCAGCACGTTGGTGTCCTGGAACTCGTCCACCAGGATGTGCGAAAAGCGACGCCGGTAGTGCTCGCGCAGCCCCTCGTTCTGCGTCAGCAGCTCGTAAGTGCGCAGCAACAGCTCCGGGAAGTCGACGACGCCGTCGCGCTGGCACGCCTGCTCGTAGAGCGCAAAGTGCTCGACCTGGCGCCGCGTGAATTCATCGTGCGCCTCGACCTGGTTGGGACGCAGGCCTTCCTCTTTCGAGGCATTGATGAGGCCCTGGAGCTGGCGCGCCGGAAAGCGCTCGTCGTCGATGTTATGCGCCTTGTACACCCGCTTGATCAGCGCGAGCTGATCCTGCATGTCCATGATCTGGAATTGCTGCGGTAGTTGCGCGTCCCGGTAATGCGCGCGCAGCATGCGGTTGCAAAGGCCGTGAAACGTGCCGACCCACATGCCCCGTGTGTTCACCGGCGTCAGCGCCGAAAGCCGGGACATCATCTCCTTCGCCGCCTTGTTGGTGAACGTCACCGCGAGAATCGACAACGGGCTTGCCTGCCCGGTGGCGAGCAGCCAAGCGATGCGCGTCGTCAGCACCCGCGTCTTGCCGCTGCCGGCCCCGGCAAGGATCAGCGCCGACGCGTGCGGCAGCGTCACCGCTGCAAGCTGTTCGGGGTTGAGATTCTCGAGTAAAGGCGAAGCCATCGGGAGGGGGCGCGTCGCTTAAGCGCCGTCAGCGGCAGGCGATCGGCGGAACGGTCGGCAGCGGTTCATGCGCCGATGTACCGCGTAAAGCATAATTATAGGCGATACGGCGTCGCCACGCCCGTGCGCGACCGCGACCGGGCGTTATAATCGGCCGCGCCCGCTGCCATACAACCTTGATCCGATGCCCCGCATTCCGCGTATAAATCCCGCAGCGCAATCGGCGACGACGCGGGCGTTCGTGCAGTGGATCCGCTCGGCGGCGCCGTACATTCACGCCTTCCGCGGCAAGACCTTCGTCATCGCTTTCGGCGGCGAGGTCGTCGCCGATGAAACCTTCCTCGGCATCGTCCACGACCTCAATCTGCTGCAGAGCCTGGGCATCCGGCTGGTGGTCGTGCACGGATCGAGACCGCAGATCGAGGCGATCCTCAAGCAGCAAAGCATTCCCAGCGTCTACAACCGCGGACTGCGCGTGACGGACGCCGAGACGCTCGATTGCGTGCTCGAGGGGACGGGCCATGCGCGCAGCCGGATCGAGGCGTTGCTCTCGCTCGGCGTCGCCAACTCGCCGATGGCGGGCGCGCGCATTCGCGTCGTTGGCGGCAACTTCCTGACCGCGAAGCCGATCGGCGTGCTCGATGGCGTCGACATGCAGTGGACCGGCGAAGTCCGCCGCGTCGACGTGTCGGCGATTCGCCAACGCCTTGACGACGGCGACGTCGTGCTGGTATCGCCGCTCGGATACTCGCCGACCGGGGAGATATTCAACCTCGCGCTGGAAGAGGTCGCGACCCAGGTCGCCGTTCACCTGTCGGCGCACAAGCTGATTTTTTTGATGGAAACGGACGGCGTTCGCAACGGCCGGCGCCGGCTGCTGAGCGAGCTATCGACTCACGACGCCGCGGCGCTTCTGGCCAGCGAGCGCAAGCTGCCGGCCGACGTGCAGTACTACCTGCCCGGCGCGATCCGCGCCTGCGAGAACGGCGTCAAGCGCGCGCACCTGATTTCGCGCCATCACGACGGCGCCCTGCTGCTCGAGCTTTTTACGCGCGACGGCGTGGGCACGATGGTCGCGGCGGCTCCGCTCGCGCACCTGCGCAGCGCGACGATCGACGACGTCGGCGGCATCCTGGCGATCATCGAGCCGCTCGAGGACCAGGGGGTCCTGGTGCGCCGCTCGCGCGAGCGCCTGGAGATGGAGATCGAACGTTTCGTCGTCGCCGAGCACGATGGCATGATCGTCGGCTGCGCGGCGCTGTATGCCTTTCCCGGCGAAAAGGCCGGCGAGCTCGCGGCGCTCGCCGTGCATCCTGATTTCCGGCGTGAAGGCTACGGCGAGGCGCTGCTCCACGAAATCGAGCAGCGGGCGCGCAAGCTCCGCCTGTCGCGCCTGTTCGTCCTCACAACACGCACGTCCGGCTGGTTCGTCGAGCGTGGCTTCGTCGAGAGCGACCCATTGCGCCTGCCGCAGCAGAAACGCGACCTGTACAACTGGCAGCGGCGCTCGCTCGTCTACGAGAAAAGCCCCGTATAGGCGCCGGCGACCTCTGCATACAGCTCAGCGACTCCGGCCCGGCGTGCGATAATTCCCGCCCACGATCAATGGTGCGAGGACGAGAAGCAATGGCACGCACGGTTCAATGCATCAAGCTGGGTCGCGAGGCAGAAGGACTCGACTTTCCGCCCTATCCTGGCGAGCTCGGCAAGCGGATCTACGAAAACGTCTCCAAAGAGGCCTGGGCGCAGTGGCTCAAACAGCAGACGATGCTGGTCAACGAGAACCGTCTGAGCCTCGCCGATCCGCGCGCTCGCAAGTATCTGGTCGAGCAGATGGAGCGGCATTTCTTCGGCGGCGGCGCCGACATCGCCTCGGGTTACGTTCCGCCGAAGGAATGAAGCAGCCGATCGAGCGGCCGGCGATCAGCCGCTATCCGGTCCCGACGCTCGAGCAATTGCCCGAGGATATTCGGTCGCGGATGCTCGAGGTTCAGGAGAAGGCCGGGTTCATCCCGAACGTCTTCCTGACGCTCGCCCATCGCCCCGACGAATTCCGGGCGTTTTTCGCCTACCACGATGCGCTGATGCTGCGCGATTCCGGCTTGAGCAAGGCCGAGCGCGAGATGATCGTCGTCGCCACATCCGGCGCCAACGATTGCCTGTACTGCATCGTCGCGCACGGCGCGATACTTCGAATCTACGCCAAGAATCCCCTGCTCGCCGACCAGGTCGCGGTCAACTATCGCAAGGCGGACATCAGCGACCGGCAGAAGGCGATGCTGGCGTTTGCGCTCAAGGTCGCGCTGCGCTCGGTCGAGTTGGTAGACGAAGATTACGAAGCGCTTCGGCCTCACGGCTTCAGCGACGAGGATATCTGGGACATCGGCGCTATCGCCGCATTTTTCGCCCTGTCCAACCGGATGGCGAACCTGATCGCCATGCAGCCGAACGACGAATTCCACCTCCTCGGGCGAGCACCCAGAAAGGGGTAGCGCCCCGGGGGTCGCGCCGCCGACCAAGCTCGGATAGACTCCGGTTTCGCCGCGGCTGCGGCATAACGGGGTGTCGAAATGAATCGCTACAACAAGATCCTTGCCGCAGTTGCGGTCACCGCCCTTTTCGGCTGCGCAACGGCCCCCACTCCGCCGACTGCCGACTCCCAGGACGACAAGGCTTATGTCACCGGCAGCCGTTTGCCGGTGCGCGACGGCAGCACCACGGCCAACGTCAAAGGCGTGACGAGCAAGGAAGGCATCGACGACATGTTGAATCGCGGCAGCACCATCTACATTCCCGCCAAAGGGCGGAGCGATGTAGGAAGCGCTAGCAGCCCGGGCGCTAGACGCGGCAACGAGCCGCGACGAATTCGATCAGCTTGTCGACGCAGGCCGCGATGTTCTCTCGCATCGTATCGACGATCAGGTCGGGCGCCTCGGGTTCTTCGTAAGGACTGTCGATGCCGGTAAAGTCCTTGAGCTCGCCCTCGCGCGCGCGCCGGTAAAGGCCTTTCGGGTCGCGCGCCTCGCACGCGGCAAGATCGGCCTTGACGTAGACCTCGAGGAAGTGCCCTTTGGCCACCGCGGCGCGCGCCCGGCGCCGGTCGTCGCGATAAGGCGAGATGAACGCCGTGATGCAGACGAATCCCGCCTCGGCGAACAGGGCCGCCGCCTCGCCGACGCGGCGGATGTTTTCCTGCCTGTCTTCGGGCGAGAAGCCGAGGTTGGCATTCAAGCCGCGCCGCACGTTGTCGCCATCGAGCACAAAACTCGCGTAGCCGCCGTCGAACAGGCGCCGCTCCAGCGCCATCGCCAACGTCGACTTCCCCGACGCCGATAAGCCTGTCAGCCAGATGACCGCCCCGGCGTGCCCGAAGCGCGAGGTGCGCTCGGTCTCGGTCACCTGGTGGCGCATCGGCGTAAGATTCCGCGCACGATCGAGCATCGCGCGATGGTCGGGGTAGCCGCTGGCATCGACGATCCCTGCACCGACGGGGACATAAACGTCGCGCAGCACGAAACGCCCGGTTGCGGGCATTGCCGTAAAATCGTCGACCGCGATCAATTCATGCGCGCGCAAGGTCACACTGGCGATTTCTCCGGCAGCGATCGTGCTCGCCAGCTCGGGCGCCAGCGTCGCCATGTCGATACGATGGCGGATCGCCTGCACCCGCACCGCCGCGGCTCGCGATCCCAGCTGCATCGTCAGCTCGCGACCCGGAACCAGCGGCGTTGCCGACAGCCAGAAGATTTCGGCGTCGAATACCGCCGTCAGTTTCGGTGCGTGCTCATGGTGACTGGCGACATCGCCGCGCTCGACAAGCAGCGGCCGATCGAGCACGACCGACGCGTTCTCGCCGGCCTCCACGGCATCCGGTGCCGGTCCCGGCCACGCCAGGAGCTCGGCCACCCTGGCGGTGCGTCCCGACGGCGAAAACACCAGCTCGTCGCCGACAGCCAGCCGACCCGAACTGAGGCGACCGGCGAGCACGTGTCGCTCGCCATGGCGGTAGACGTCCTGTACCGGCATGCGCAGGGGCAAAGCGCGATCAGGCGTGGCGGCAGGCAGCGCTTCGAGCGCGGCCACCAGCGACGGGCCCCTGTACCAGCCGGGCATCGCGCCGCGTTCGCGCAGATTGGCGCCGTCCCTTGCCGACACCGGGACGATGGCGGTGGGCTCGATGCCGATTCTCGCCAGAGCAGCAGTAACCTCCCCCGCGCGCGCTTCGAAAGCGGCTTCGGCGTAATCGGCCAGGTCCATCTTGTTGATCGCGACCAGCAGCGCACGAATGCCAAGCAGCTTCAGAAGATAGGCATGGCGACGCGTCTGCTCCTCGCTGCCGGCCTGAACATCGAGCACCAGCAGCGCTGCCGTCGCGGCCGATGCGTCGCCGATCATCTTTTTCAGCAGCTCTGCGTGCCCCGGCGCATCGATGACGACGAATTCGCGATTCGGCGTCTTTAGCCTGACGCGCGTCGTGTCGAGCGTAAGCGCCTCGTCGCGCTCGGCCTGAAAGCCATCGACCACGAACGACCATTCGAGGGGGACGCCGCGCGAAGTCGACATCGCCGCCAGCTCCTCGGCCTTGCCTGCGGGTAACAGATCGAGCTCATGCAGCAGGCGCCCCAGCAGCGACGACTTGCCGTGATCGACGTGGCCGGCGAGCACGAGCACTAGCGGGGCCACGCGCTCCATCACATGTAGCCGGCGGCACGCAAGCGTTCGAACGTGTCTTCGCGCTCGCGATCCATCGCGCGGCCGGCGCGCTCGCTTTGCCGCGTCTGTTCGAGCTCCGCGATGATTTCCGGAATCGTCGCCGCATCGGACTCGATCGGGAACGTGATGTCGGATTCGCCGAGCGAGCGGTAACGCCTGTCGACCTTGCCCAGCGACCACAGTCTCGCCAGCGGCTTCAGCCGCGCGTGGGACTCGCGGATGACGTGGATCGATGGCTGTTCGAGAGCGTGCAGGTAGTCGGGCATCGGCTTGTTGAGGGACCGCACGGCGCATGTGGAAGAAGAGGCGCGCAATGATACCAGCGGGCCACGACCTCTTTACGCTCCTCCGCGGTGAGCAGGCGATTCGTACACCAGTTGTCCGGCGACCAGCGTATGGCGCACCCGGCCGGCAAGCTCGAGGCCCAGGAACGGCGTGTTCTTGCCCTGGCTCCTAAGCGTCTCGCGCGTGACGGTCCACGCCTCGTCGAGGGCGACGATGCAGATATCGGCGGCGGCGCCGGGCGCGAGATGCCCGGCGTCGATGCCGAGCACTCGCGCCGGCTCGGACGTGATGCGGGCGAGCGCCGCAGGCAGCGCAATCCCGGCTTCGTGCGCCCATTTGAGCGTCAGCGGCAGCAGCAGCTCGAGCCCGGTCGCACCCGGCTCGGCCTCGGCGAACGGCAGCTGCTTGCTGTCGTCGTCGACCGGCGCATGGTCGGAGCAGATCGCGTCTATCGTGCCGTCGGCAAGCCCTGCGCGCAGCGCGTCGCGGTCGCGAACGCCGCGCAGCGGCGGTACCAGATGACATTGCGCATCGAACCAGCCGATGTCGATGTCGCAAAGGTGGACGTGATGAACGGCGACATCGCAAGTCAGCTTGAGGCCCGCGCGCTTCGCGTCGCGCACGCGCGCCACGCCTTCGTGCGTCGAAAGTCGCGCGATGTGCACGCGCGCGCCTGTTTCGGTCGCCAGGGCCAGGATCGTGTCCAGCGCAATGATCTCCGCCGAGGCCGGGATCGCGGCCAGGCCGAGCCGGGTGGCGACCTCGCCGTCGTGCGCGACGCCGCCGCGCGCGAGGTAGGCGTCCTGTGGGCGCAACCAGACGCGGTAGTCGAACGTTGCCGCGTACTGCAGCGCGCGGCGCAGCACCTGCGTATCGGCGAGCGGCGCGTCGGCATGCGAGAAGGCGACGCAGCCGGCTTCGGTCAGCTCACCCATTTCGGTGAGGTTCTCGCCCTTGAGCCCGACGGTCAGCGCGCCGACCGGATAGACGTGCGCCTGATTGAGCGATCGGGCGCGATGCTTGAGCATTTCGACCAGCCCCGGCTCGTCCAGTGACGGATCGGTGTCGGGCGGACAGGCGAGGCTGGTCACTCCGCCGGCGATCGCGGCGTTCATTTCCGATTCCAGCGTGGCCATGTATTCGAAGCCCGGCTCCCGCAGTCGCGCCGCGAGGTCGATCAGGCCAGGACAGACGACGCATCCGTCCGCATCGATGATTCTGTCGGCGCGCCAGCCCGCCGGCGCGCCGCCGACCGAGGCGATCCGTCCGGCGGCGACAAAAAGCGACGTCTTGCCGTCAACGCCATGCCGTGGGTCGACCAGACGTCCATTCCTGATCTCGATGTTCATCGGAGCGCTCGTCGCGACGCCGGTCAATTGGCCCCCAGCATGCTCATCACCGCCATCCGCACCGCGATGCCGAACGTCACCTGCGGCAGGATCACCGAATGCGCGCCGTCAGCGACGGCGGAATCGATTTCGACGCCGCGATTCATCGGCCCCGGATGCATGACGATCGCATCCGGCTTGGCGAGCGCCAGCTTTTCCACCGTCAGGCCGTAGTGCTTGAAGTATTCGCCCGCCGATGGCAGCAACGCGCCCTTCATGCGCTCGCTCTGGAGACGCAGCATGACGACCACGTCGGCGCCGCCCAGACCGGCGCGCATGTCATGGAACACGCGCACGCCCATGCTCTCCACCGCGGCCGGCAGCAGCGTCTGGGGCCCGATCACCCGCACCTCAGTCGTCCCCAGCGTCGTCAGGCCGTGGATCAGCGAGCGCGCCACACGCGAATGCAGCAAGTCGCCGACGATCGCGACCGTAAGTCCGTGAAAGTCCTTCTTGTAATGACGGATCGTAAACAGGTCGAGCAGGCCCTGCGTCGGGTGCGCATGCCGACCGTCGCCGGCGTTGATCACGTGGATGTGCGGACGCTCGGTCGCGGACAGATGCTGGGCGATCAAGTGCGCGGCACCGCTCTGCGCATGACGCACGACGAACATGTCGGCGTTCATCGCGACCAGGTTGTCGATCGTGTCCAGCAATGTCTCGCCCTTGCTGGTCGACGACACGCCGATGTTGAGGTTGATCACGTCGGCGGACAATCGCTTGGCGGCGATCTCGAACGTGGTGCGCGTGCGCGTGCTGTTCTCGAAGAACAGATTGAAAACGGTCTTGCCGCGCAGCAGCGGCACCTTCTTGACGTCGCGCTCCGCGATCGACACGAACGGCAGCGCAGTATCGAGTATGCGGTCGATGACCGGAGCGGGCAGTCCTTCCAGCGTCAGCAGGTGCTGCAACTCGCCGTCGCCGTTGAGCTGCGGGTTACGCACCGGGTGCGCTTTCGAGTGGCTCCACCGACAATTCGAAGCGGCGGTCCAGATGCCGTTGCAGCACGACCGACGAATCGCGAGCGACGGCCACCCGCGCGCCGACGTAGGTGGCTTCGATCGGCAGCTCGCGGCCGCCGCGATCGATCAGCACCGCTAGCTCGATCGACTCCGGCCGCCCGTAGTCGAACAGCTCGTTGATTGCCGCCCGGACCGAGCGCCCCGTATAGAGCACGTCGTCGACCAGCACGATGCGGCTGTTGCCGATTTCGAACGGCAAGGTCGTGGTGGCGACCTTGGCACGCAAGCCCTTCTTGCTGTAGTCGTCGCGATAGAACGAGACGTCGATGAATCCCACGGGATGCTCGCCGGGCAGGATTTCTGCAAGGCGCTCGGCAAGCCACGCGCCTCCCGAATAGATGCCGACCAGCTTGGCGTCGTAGGCGATGGCAACGGCCATCTTCTCCGCCAGCGCGGCGATCGCCGCCTCGGCGTCCGGCAGGCCATGGCCGGCCAGCTCAGGCGTGGGCGCGCTGGTCAAGATAGGCCTGCAGGATGATCTGCGCCGCGACCTGGTCGCGCACCCGTTTGTGCCCGCGCTCGCCGACGCCGGCGTTTGCCAGCGCCGCCGCCGCGGCTTCGGTCGTGTAGCGTTCGTCGACCAGCTCGACCGCAAGCTGGAAGCGGGTCGCGAGGCGTCGCGCGAATTCCCGCGCGCGCACCGTCATGGCGTGAGGCGTTCCGTCGGCGTGCGTCGGCAACCCGACGACAAGCATCGCGGGCTGCCATTCGGCGACCAGCGACGCGATTCCCGTCAGGCGGTCCTCGTCGCTATGCGCAGCGATCGTTGCCAGCGGATGTGCGAGCCCGAGCGTTGTTTCGCCGACGGCGACGCCGATGCGCCGCGTGCCGAAGTCGAATGCGAGAATCGTCCCGGCGCGCGCAACGGGCGGCCGCAAGGTTGCCGCCAGACTCACGCGTGCCCGACCGCGTCGGACAGGCGGGAAAAATCGATTCCAAGCAGCTTCATCGCCGCCGACAGGCGGGTTTCGGCCGGCAGCGCGAACATCACGTCGGGGTCGGCCTCGACGGTGAGCCAGGCATTCTGCGCGATCTCCTGCTCGAGCTGGTCGGCCGACCAGCCGGCGTAGCCGAGCGAGACCAGCACATCCTGCGGACCTTCGCCGTGGCCGACCGCTTCGAGGATGTCCTTCGAGGTCGTCAGTCCGAGCTCGTCGCTGATGGCCAACGTCGACTGCCAGCTGCCGAGCGGCCGGTGCAGAACGAAACCGCGGTCGATCTGAACCGGGCCGCCATAGTGCACGGGCGCGGCGCGCAGATCGGAATCGCCGAGCGGCACCTGGATTTGCTCGAACAGGGAGGAGAGAGTCATGTCGATCGGCTTGTTGATCACAATGCCGAGCGCACCCTTTTCGTTGTGCTCGCAGACGTAGATCAGCGTATGCGCGAAATGTGGATCGGCCATGCTGGGCATGGCGATCAGGAAGTGATGGGTCAGATTGACCCGCGATTCACCCATGCGGTAGCCCATGCGGTTACCACGCGGTTACCATGCGGCGCCGGGCTCCTCCGCGCCCGGACTCGAGCGCCGGGCGTCGCGCGACGCCCCAGCGCCGGCGCGGCATCTGCGTGCCGCCGTCCGTCGCCTCGGAGCCCGCTGCCGGGTAGCTCATAGACGTAATTGTAGTCGTCGCGGCCCGCCGGCACAAATTGCGGTACCGGCCGTCGACTAGTCTTCTTCCTGCTTGCGCGATTTCTTGTATTCGGTCGCGAGCTGTTGCTGCAGGTTAGGCGGAGCCGGCTCATAGTGCGACAGTTGCATCGTCCAGCTGCCCTGCCCGCCGGTCACCGACTTCAGGCGCGCCGAATAGCCTTCGAGCTCGGCCAGCGGCGCGAGACCGCTGACGGCAAGGACGCCGGGCTGCATGCCCTTGGTGCCCGTCACCTGTCCGCGCCGCGCCGACAGGTCACCGGCGATATCGCCGGTCTTCACGTCCGGACAGATCACTTCGACGGTGACGATCGGCTCCAGCACGATCGGCCGCGCCTTCTCGATCGCGTCGAGAAAGGCCTTGCGGCCGGCCGCGACGAACGCGACTTCCTTCGAATCGACTGGGTGATGTTTGCCGTCGTAGACGACGACGCGCACGTCGTGCATCGGGAAACCGGCGATCGCGCCGCTCCCGAGCACCTGCTCGACGCCCTTGCGCACGGCGGGCATGAACTGGTGCGGGATCACCCCACCCTTGGTCGAATCGACGAATTCGAATCCGGTGCCGCGCGCCATCGGCTCGACGCGCAGCGACACTTCGCCGAACTGACCGGCGCCGCCCGTCTGCTTTTTGTGCCGATGGAAGCCGTCGGCCGGCGCGGTGATCGTCTCGCGGTAGGGTATGCGCGGGGGCCGCGTCTCGATGTCGAGCTTGAACTGGCTCGACATGCGCTCGAGCACCGAGCGCAGGTGCAGCTCGCCCAGCGCCCGCAACACCGTTTCGTTGCTGTTCGGATCGTGCTCGACGACCAGCGTCGGATCCTCGGCGATCATCCGGTGCAGCACTTCCCAGATCCGTTGCTCGTCGCCGCGCTTTTTCGGACGCAGCGCAACGCCCTGCATCGGCGTCGGAAATTCGAGCGGCTGCATGTGGATGTGATCCTCATCGCGTGAATCGTGCAGCACGCGGTCGAATTCGATCTCGTCGACCTTGGCGACGGCGGCGATGTCGCCCGGAACCGCGGCGTCGACCTCGACGTTCTTGCCGCCCTGGAGCATGAACAGGTGGCCGACCTTGAAGGGCTTGCGTCCGTCGCCGACGAAAAGCGAGGTGTCGCGGGTCACCGTGCCCTGATAGACGCGGAAGACGCCCAGCTTGCCGACGAACGGGTCCATCACGACCTTGAACACATGCGCCAGCACATGCTTTTGCGGATCGGGTTCCGAATGGAATTCGACGGCCGCGGCGCCCTCGCCCTTGGTGAACAGCGGCGGGTTGCCTTCGGCCGGATTCGGCAGCAACTTGGCGAAGATATCGAGCAGTTCGGCGACGCCGGCGCCGTTCTTCGCCGACACGAAGCACACCGGAACCAGATGACCCTCGCGCAACGCCTTCTCAAACGGCGCATGCAGCTGCTCGGGCTCGATCTCGCCCTGCTCGAGGTAGAGCGACATCAGCTCCTCGTCGACCTCCACCACCTGATCGACCAGCGCGCGGTGAGCGTCGGCGACCGACGAGAAATCGGCTTCGCCGGCAGGGTTGAAAAAACAATCGACGACGCGCTTGCCGTTGCCGGCGGGCAGGTTGATCGGCAGGCACTCCTTGCCGAACGTCGCGCGGATCGCGGCGAGGATCGCCGGCAAATCGATGTTTTCGGCGTCGATCTTGTTGACGATCAGCAGCCGGCAAAGCCTGCGCGCTGCGGCCCACTCCATCATCCGCGACGCGATCATCTCGATGCCCGCCGTCGCGTTGATGACGACCGCTGCCGTCTCGACGGCATCGAGCGCGCCGATCGCCTGGCCGATGAAATCGGGAAATCCCGGCGTGTCGATGATATGCACGCGCGTGCCCCCCGTCTCCAGGTGGAGCACGGAGGATCGCAGCGAATGCTGCCAGGTCTTTTCGAGCGGGTCGAAGTCGCTGACCGTCGTTCCGCGCTCGACGGTTCCGACCGATTGGATCGCGCCTGCCTTGTGCAGCAGCGCCTCGGCGAGCGTCGTCTTGCCCGATGCGCCGTGGCCGACCAGTGCCAGCGTTCGGATATGGGTGGTGGCGAATTTCGCCATGAATGTCGTCTCCTCCTGGGAACTTGCGGGCGGCCGCCCTAGAGCCTGTTCAGGCCCTAGTTGCCGCGGTGACAATTCTACCTTGCAGCGCTGGGAGCGCCGCCAGCTTGGCGCCGCGGCATTCCAATTTACGCCGGCCTCCGGCCGCGGTCAAAACGCCCTGCGCGCCGCCCATAAGCAGCGAGGGCGCGTCGATGACGCGCCCTCGCCCGATTCCGAACGAAGCAGCGTTTTAGGACGCGTGCACTTCGAGCAGCTCGCGCAGACTGCGCAACAGCTCTTCTTCCTGATAGGGCTTGCCGAGATAAAGCTCGACGCCGAGCTCGGCGGCCCGGTTGCGATGCTTCTCTGCGGTGCGCGACGTGATCATGATGATCGGAATGTGCGCGAGGTTGTGGTCGGCCTTGATCGTCTTGGCGAATTCGAAGCCGTCCATGCGCGGCATTTCGATGTCGAGCAGGATCGCGTCGGGCGTGCGCTCGCCCAGCAGCTGCAATGCATCGAGCCCGTCCTTGGCCGCGATCACCGTATAGCCTTCGCGCGTCAGCAGGCGGCTGGTTATCTTGCGCACCGTCAGCGAGTCGTCGACGATCATCACCAGCGGCGGCCCTGCCGCGGCGGCCGCGGCGGCGGCGGCGGCCGCGGCCTGAGGCGTCTTGACGACCATCGGCGCTTCGGCGGCGGTGTCCAGGCGCTGCGCCAGCTGCACCGGATTGATGATCAGCACGACCTCGCCGCTGCCGAGCACCGTCGCGCCGGAAATGCCCGACACGCGGGCAAGTTGCGGCCCGATATTCTTGACCACGACTTCCTGGTTCCCGATCATCTCATCGACGTGCACGGCGGCGAGATTCTGGCCGCTCTTGAGTAGCAGCACGGGGTTGTATCGCATCGTCTCCGGATTGTTCCCGCCGCTTCCGAGCAGCCGCGGCAGATAGAAGAATGGATACTTCCGGTTCTGCCAGACAACTTCGTGCGTCAGATACAGATTGATCAGGTCCTTGTCCTTGATCTGCTGCACCTGCTCGACCATCGGCGCCGGCAGCGCCCAGAGCCTGCCTCCCGCCTTGACCAGCACCACCTGCGCAACCGCGAGCGTCAACGGTAGGTAGAGCGTAAATGCGGTGCCCTGCTTGACCGACGTCGTCACCTCGACCCGGCCGCCGAGCGCGGCGATGTCAGAGCGCACGACGTCGAGCCCGACGCCGCGTCCCGAAATCTGCGTGACCTTGGTCGCCGTGCTGAAGCCGGGCGCGAAGACGAACGCGACAAGCTGCGCCTCGGTCGGCTCGACATCGGCGCTGAGCAGGCCCTGGGCGCGCGCCTTGTCCCGGATGCGAACGAGATCAAGACCTGCGCCATCATCGGCCAGCTCGATGGCGATTTCATTGCCCTGCTGCCGGACGTTGAGCGTGATCTCTCCGGTGTCGGGCTTCCCGGCAGCGATGCGCATCTCGCGGCTTTCGATGCCATGGTCGAGCGCGTTGCGCAGCAGATGCTCGAGCGGGCCGACCAGCTTCTCCAGCACCGACCGGTCGAGCTCGACCTGCGTCCCGCGGATTTCCAGATTCGCGCGCTTGTCGAGCTCTTTCGCGGTCTGCCGCAGAATGCGGTACAGGCGCTCCGACAGGCTGCCGAAAGGCACGGTCCGGATCGAAAACAATTGCTGCTGCACGTCGCGCGACAGGCGCGATTGCGCGAGCAGCGCGGCATCGGCTTCGTCGAGATTCTTGAGCAGCGACTGCTGAACGGTCGAAACGTCGTTGACACCTTCGGCCAGGCCGCGCGTCAATTCCTGGAACCGCGTGTAGCGATCGAATTCCAGAGGATCGAAGCCTTCGGCGGCCTCGTTGACCATCGACATGCGCGACTGAATCTGCGACTCGGCCTGGATTTCGATTTCGCGCACCTGCGCCCGCAGGCGAATGACGCTGTTGGTGAGCTCCAGCAGATTGCCCTTGAGCGAACGGAGCTCGCCCTCCGCACGGGCGCGCGTGATCGCGACCTCGCCGGCCTCGTTCACCAGGCGGTCGATCAGCTCGGCGCGCACGCGCAGCATCGCCCGCGAGCCTTCGCTCTCGGCGGCAGGCGCCGCTTCCGCGGCCTGCGTCGCAGCGGCCGGTTGCGGCGCGCGGGGCGCGACCGGCAGCGGCGTGACGACAGCGCTGTGGACTGCCGCGGCGCGGGCTCGGGCAGCGGCGCTTCGGCTTCTTCGGCGGCAAGCCACGGCGGCGCGGTATCGGATTCGCCTTTCTGCAGGCGATCGAGCAGGAAAGCGATATGATCCAGATCGTTGTCCAGCGCATCGAACAATGCGGGCGCGGGCGCCGTCGCGTCGACGCCGCCGAGGCGGCTTTCCATCATGTGCGCAGCTTCGCCCAGGCGCATTGCGCCGGCCATGCGCGCGCTGCCCTTGAACGTGTGCAAGGTGCGCTGCAGGGCCTGCATCATGTCGCTGGTGCCGGGCTTCGCGCGCCAGTTGCGCAACTGCTCGCCGGCCTGTGGAAAAAGTTCGGCCGCCTCGTCGAGAAATATCGGCAACACCTGACGGTCGACGTCGTCATGAACTTCAAGCAGCGCGGCGTCGGAAGGCGCCGACGCGACGGCCGCAGCCAACGGGGCCGGGCCGCTCGGCGACGACACCGCGTGCAGCATCGGCTCGGCTTTGCGTTCGACCGGGTTGGGAAAAGCGGTGGGCTCTCCGACGGCAGCCAGCGCGAGATCGATCGTCACGCCGGGCTCGTCGGCCTCGGCAACGCGCGCCGCGACCGCTTCGCTGTCGCCGATCTCGCGCTGCGGCATGGTGTCCTGTCGCAGTGTCTCGAGCTCGCTGATGATCTCGGCGGCCTCGGCCTCGTCGCTGGCGCGGAACGACTCGCGCGTACGAACGCGCGCGCTCAAGGCGCTCAAGCCCGCGACCGCGCGGGCGAGCACCGGCTGCGCCGCGCCCGGCAGCGGCGCGCCGCGTTCCTGCAGGCCGAGCAGGCAAACTTCCAGCGCTTTGGCGGTGGTGGCGACCAGTGGGAAGCCCCCGGTGCGATGAATGCCGCAAAGCGTGTGACTGGCGCGCACCATCAGCTGCGACGGCGTCGCGGCGGGATCGAACTGCAGTGTCTGCAACTCGGCGTCCAGCGTGGCCAGATGCTGCTTGGCCTCTTCGCACAGGATTCGGTACAGAGCCGCCGAAAGCGTGACTCCGCCGACGGTGATTTCCTCTTCGGCATCGGCAAGGACCGCGACGGCGCCGGCTTCGGATGCGTCCCGCGCCCCGACAGCGGAAAAGGCCAGCGTCGGACGCATCGGGACGTGCGGGTCACCCGTCGTCTCGCCTTCGCCGTATGGCGTCTCGTCGAGCTCGAGCACCTCGATTGTCGCCAGCGACGGCGAAGCCGCAGCGCCGCCGGAGCTCGCATCGTCGGTTGGCGAAACAGCGGCTAGTGGCGACGGTGACGGTGACGATGGCATCCCGCCCCCCGGATCGCCGCCGCCATCGGGAAACTCGCGTTCCACTTTGGCGAGCGCTGCACGCAATTCGCCGGCATCGGGTGTTACCCGGCCGGTGCTGCGCAAGGTGTCGACCCAGCGGCGGAAACTCGACTCGGCGACACCGATCAGCTCGATCAGTGCCGGCGTGGCGGGGAAGTCTTCCTCCAGCACGCGGTTGTGAACCTTCTCGACCGCGTACGCGAGCTCGCCCAGGTCGGTCAAGCCCACCATGCGGCCGCTGCCCTTCAGGGTGTGAAATCCGCGCCGGACGACCGTCAGCGCCGTGCGATCGTCGGAATGCGCGGCAAGCTCCTTCGCGCTGGCCGCGATCGTGTCCAGCACTTCGCCGGCTTCGGTCAGGTAGATATCGAGGAGCTCGGTGTCGAATTGCGTCGCGTCGGTTTCGAGCAGGCGCATCGTTTCCGCCGAAGGCGCCGGCGCCGCCGCGCTCTGCGCCGAAACTGCCGCGACGGCATCCTGCAGCGCCGCGGTGTCGGCCGTGCCGGCATGCGCGAGCTCGGCCAGCGCGGCATCGGCGTCCTGCAGCAGGCGCGCGTCGCCGATCAGCTCGGCGTCGTGCTTGAGCATCGTCAGATCGGCCGACAGCCGGTCCCGCGCTTCCAGGTCGCCCGGCGCGCTCTGATAGGCGGCAAAAGTCTCCGGCAACGCCGATCGCAAATCGCCGACGGCTGATTCGACCGTCTCGAGCTCCGTGGCGGGCGCGCTGGGCGCGACGCCGAGACGGCGATCGAGCAGCGGGGTGATCAGGCGGTCGCGATCGGGCCGCTGCTGCTCGACGGCCTCGATGTAGAACCCGAGTCCCGACAGCGATTCGGCCAGCATCTCGAGGTCGTCGTTGTGAACCTCGACGTCCGGCTTCGCATACTCATCGATCTGCTGCTGGCACAGCTCGAGCAGCCGTTCCGCGCTGTCGAGCCCCAGCATCTTCAGCGCGCCGGCGATCTGACGGCTGTCGCCGGCGAGCGTGGCGAGGTCGGCCCGCTTGCTGTTATCCCTGAAGAAGGCGTCGAGCACCTGCTCCATGTGGCGGAGGTTCGTCTGAATTTCGCGCGCGACCTGCGCGAGCAGCAATCGCTCCTGGGCGCGGCGCGTCATTTCGTCGAGCAGCGGCGCTCCCGCGACCATCGGCGTCGGCTTGTTCTGCTGCGCAGCATCGACTCGCGCCAGCATCGCGTCGATCTGCTGCGGCAGCTCCGGCGAGATCGCGCCGAAATGCTCGATCGTGGATTCGGCAAGCAGCAGGGCGGTGGCGAATTCCATCGCCAGCGCCTCGGAAACCGTGCCGGCGGCGAGCTTGTCGACGCGGCTGGCGAGTGCGCTCAGCAGGCGGGAAAGCGAAGGCTCGCCGATGGCGCGCCCGCGGTCGACAAGACCCGCCATCGTCTGCTTCAATTTCGCGATGTTTTCCGGCCGGCCGCCGGTGATCTTCAGCCACAGATCCTTGGCGGTGGCCAATTGCTCGCGCGCCTCGCGCAGCAGCGGCTGCGTGCGCAACACGTCGGCCGACAGCACCTCGGCGGTCGGGATCAGGCCGTTGAGGTGGAACGCGCGCTGCACTGCCTGCGTCTGGGCGCCGACCGGAGCGCTGATCGCGACGTAATAGAGCACTTCGCGGCGCATCCGGTCCGAGACTTTCGCCGAGCCCTCGACGAAGCGCCGGATCTGCAAGTCGACTCGTCCGCAGAGCTGCTTGACGCCGAATCCGCTTTCGACGCCCTTCTCGACGATGCTTTCGAGCAGCGCGCCGACGGTCCACCAGAACGAGCGCTGCGCCGAATGCGTCTGTACGTCTTCGATGCCCTGGACGGCATCGCGCATGATCTTCGAGCCTTCCTCGTCGCCGCGCAGCCACGCCAGGAGTCCGCGCTGGTACAACCGCCGCTGCTTGATGAGGAACGAGGAAAGCTTGTGCGGCGTCACCGACTTGAGGGTCGCGATCTTCGGCGCACGCGGCGACAGGTCAGGGAAGAACAGATCGGTCGGCGAGGCGCCCTTGATGCCGCGCGCCTGCTGCATCTGCTCGTACTCGGGAAAAAGCTTGAGCGGCACCGGATTCGCGCCGCCAACGAGCTCGTCTAAAAAAATGCGAAGCTTGCGCCCGGCGCGGTCGACCAGGTCACAACCGGCCGGCACCTCGGCCGCCGGCAGTCCATCGAGTCGACCCAGGTGGCGCTCGATTTCTTCGGTGTAGGCAGCGACCGCGTCGAGGCCGACCATCTGCAACGCGCCGGCCGCCTGGTGTATGTGAGTGCGCGATTGCTTGAGCGGGGTCGCGTCCTGCGGCGCGGCCTTGAATGCCGCGAGCGACTCCAGGCCGCGTCCGAGCGCCTGGTCTATTTCGCCATGGACCCAGGACAGCGGTCCGAGATCGAAGTCCTGTGCAGTTTCGCTGGCCATGATAAGGGTTTATGTCATTGAGGATCGGAGTCAGGCGCACAGCGCACGCAAGAACCGCGCCCGGGTCGCGCGTCGTCCGCCTTGCAACCGGTCATACCTTGAAACCGGCGACCGAGCTCCGGAGCTCGGCCGCGAGCTTGGTCAGCTGTCCGATCGAGACGTTGGTCTGCTTGGTGCCCTCGGTCGTCTCCTCGGTGATCTTCAGGATGCCCTGCATGCCGCGGGTCACGTCCGACACCGACGCCGACTGCTTCTGCGTCTGCGCGGAGATGCCGCCGATCAATTCGGCAAGCTCGCGCGACACTCGCCGGATTTCGTCCAGCGCCTGACCTGCCGCGTCGGAAAGCTTGGTTCCTTCGACCACGCCGACGGTGCTCTTTTCCATGGCCGCGACCGCGTCCTGCGTGTCGGCCTGAATGGTCTTGACGATCGCTTCGATCTGCTTGGTCGCTTCGCCCGAGCGCTCGGCCAATCGCTGCACTTCCTCGGCGACGACGGTGAAACCGCGGCCGGCTTCACCTGCCGATGCGGCCTGGATCGCGGCATTGAGCGCCAGCACGTTCGTCTGCTCGGTGATGTCCGAAATGAGCTCGACGATCTCGCCGATCTCCAGCGAAGATTCGCCGAGGCGCTTGATCCGTTTGGCGGTGTCCTGGATCTGCGTGCGGATTTCGTTCATGCCCGATATCTGGTTGTGCACCGCCTCGCCGCCTTTTTCCGCGGCGGCGAGCGACTGCTGCGCGACCCGCGCCGACTGCGCCGCCGTCTGCGACACTTCATTGATCGACTGCGCCATCTGCAGCACCGACGCCGACGCCTGCTGGATCTCCTTGTTCTGCCGCTGCGAGGCTTCGTACAGGCGGTTGGAGATCGACTGCGCATCGGTCGTCGCCTTGGCCACCTGGTCGGTCGCCGAGTTGATGCCGCGGACCAGCGTGCGCAGCTCCTCGATCGTGAAGTTGATCGAATCCGCGATCGCACCGGTCACATCCTCGGTCACCGACGCCTGCACCGTCAGGTCGCCGTCCGCGAGGTTGCCCATTTCGTTCAGCAGCCGCAGAATCGCTTCCTGGTTGCGCTTGTTCTCCTGCTCGCTTTCGAAGGCGCGCACGCGTCCGTCCTCGCGCGACACCCAGCCGTAGGCGATCAGCGCGATAAGGGCCAGCAAGGCGAACGTCATCGCGCCCCAGAGCGTAAAGCTTCGCACCGTCGTCTGGCCGTCGAATTCGTTGGTAAGCGAAGTCGTGTCGCTGAGCAGCGGCTCAGAGTCCTGATTTATGCCTCGCGCAGCCTGCTTGGCGAGTACCAGGCGCTGCATGTTCTGCAGGATCGCGTTGACGCCGGTCTCGTAGCTGGCGAACCGCTTCTGCAGCTCGGCCAGCGTTGCGCGCGCATCGTCGGCGCGCACCGCGCCGGGCAGCCTAAGCGCGTCGCTTCCCTTCAAGAGGCCGTTCAGGATATCGCGGAACGTGCCGGTATCCTTGCCCAGCAGGAAAGCGACTTCGGGATCGATGTCGTCAGACGAAACCAGTGAATTCGCATTCTTGGCAATCCGCTGCGAAAGCACGGCAAGCTGATTGGTGAAATCGACCTCGCGCAGCGAGCCGCCGGCCGAGGCGATTTGCGCCGACGCCTGCTGTGCCAGCTCGAGCAGTGCATTGTTGCCCTGATTGATGTTATCCAGCCCCTTCGACAGCGCAAGCAGCGCCGCCTGGTTGTCGATCACCGTGGTCGCATTCTTTTCGACCCGCTCCCAGCGCGTGTCGAGCACGCCCAGCGCCTTCTGCAGCGCTTCGTTGCTGGCGACGTCGACATTGGTGCCGTGCACCACGCCGCCCTTGGTCAGCGCATCCAGGTCGGCGCGAAAGCGGTCGCGCGAATCCCTCACGCTGTCGAACGCACCGGCATTGCCCTGCACTGCCAGCGCGGTACCGCGCGCCAGCCGCTGCGACAGCATCTGCATTTCGGTGGCTGTCGCCGAGCTCGCGCCCGCCTGCGAGTTCGCCCGGTAGTTGAGCCACAGCATCAGACCAGCCAGCACGCCGAACAGCAGCAACAGTATGCCCAGGATCTGGTATTGCCTGGCGATCGGCAGGTGGCCGATGAACCATAGGCGCCCCGGCTGTTTCATCTCGGGTGTCGCGCTGCGCATCTGATCCATGATCGAAGGGGCCGCCAGCGGGTCGTAACCACGCTGGGCACCGCTCATTTTCACCTGCGTCGTCGGCTCGTCGAGATCGGCTTCAGACAGGATCTGTCCCCTGCCTGCACCCGCTCCCAAGAGGCCTTTGAATGTGAATGCCATGATCCCTCCCCAGATAGGGTCGCTACGTGTTGCGTGTGATCGGTCGGACTGTGCCCACGCTACAGTCCCACTTGAAGGAAAACCGGGTCCTGCGCGAGCAGGGCCAGGTCGATTTCCTGCCATACGCCGCCGGTCTTGTCGGTCCAGCGCGCGCCGTACCACGCCGGCGCATCGGCAGCGGCGTCGCCGCGCGTCAATTCGGCGAGATTGCTAAGGCCCAGAACCTTGGTCACTACCAGGCCGGCCCGCAACTCACCCACGCGCGGCCCGAACAGGACCATGCGGGCCTGCAGCGCGCCGGGCGCCACCGGCTCGGCCGCCTGGCCCAGGAATCCGGCGAAATCGATGACGCTGTACAGATTGCCGCGGATGTTGGCGATACCGAGGTACCACGGCCGGGTCAGCGGTACAGTCGCCATCGTCGGCACCGCGATGACCTCGCCGGCATCCGCCAGGCGAATCAGCCACTGCTTGCCGGCGCAGGCGAGCCCCAGCCGGGATTGCTCGACCTGCTGCGTGGTTTTCGCGGCAAGCCGCGCTGCCAGCTCCTGCTGGAACGCGCGTAGATCGAGCTTGGCGGCGCGGGCCATCGGACCCGATCAGCCCAGCGCCGTGATCTTGGCGATCAGTTCATCGCGGTTCACGGGCTTGACGATGTAGTCACGCGCGCCCTGGCGCATGCCCCAGATCTTGTCGGTTTCCTGGGTCTTGGACGTGCAGAGGATGATCGGCACGCTGCGTGTCGCCGGATCGCGGCTGATCGCGCGCGTCGCCTGGAATCCATTGAGCCCGGGCATCACCACGTCCATCAGGATCAGGTCGGGCCTCACCGTCTTCGCCTTGAGGATCGCGTCCTCGCCGTTGTCGCTGGCGACGACCTCGTAGCCCGCCTTGGTCAGCATGTCGTTGAGGACGTGCCGCTCGGTCGGCGAGTCGTCGACGATCAATACGCGTTTTATGGCCATTGTTTCCCCACCCCTTGCTTACCGCGTCCCGTGCGCTCGTCGCTCAATGCGCCGCCGATTTGACGTGCGTGCCGACGGCCTTCAACAGGCTCTCTTTAGTGAATGGCTTGGTCAGGTACTGATCCGACCCGACCATCCTGCCGCGCGCGCGGTCGAACAACCCGTCCTTCGACGAGAGCATCACCACGGGTGTCTGGTGAAAGCGCGAATTCTTCTTGATCAGCGCGCAGGTCTGGTACCCATCCAGCCGCGGCATCATGATGTCGACGAAGATCAGGTCGGGCTGATGGTCGGCGATCTTGGCCAGCGCGTCGAAACCGTCTTCGGCAAGGATCACCGTGCATCCGGCTTGAAGCAGGAAAATCTCGGCGCTGCGACGAATCGTGTTGCTATCGTCGATCACCATGACTTTCGCGCCATTCAAGGCGACTGGATCCGCCAATTCGATTCCTCCCGCGTTGTAGCTCAGTCCCGTGTCCAGCGCTGTCGTTTCCATTTCGAGCCCTTTGAAAGTTTGCCACGTATGGGAGCAAATGCCTAGAGCATAATCCTTGCCAGAACGGGCAAAGCTGAGGTTTTTGAGCGATTTGCAACATCGGCGCAGCGAAATTGAGCAAAAAACTGCCGCGCCGGGTCACCACATCCCCGGCAACCGGAGGACGGCGGCGAATGCCGCAAGCCGGTGCCGCGCGCGATTTCATGCCTGTCGAGACGCAAAAAAACCGGGGGTCGGGGACCAAAAACACCCCTCCGGCGGCGCGCCGACGTTCTGCTGGAGCTTCCGCCGCCCGTATGTTGGCTCGATGGGGCGGCCGGGCGCCCGCGGGCAACGGCAACCCTAGCG
The DNA here is from genome assembly GCA_963828665.1 of uncultured beta proteobacterium. Classification (GTDB taxonomy): domain Bacteria; phylum Pseudomonadota; class Gammaproteobacteria; order Burkholderiales; family Casimicrobiaceae; genus PALSA-1003. The sequence continues at coordinate 60,759 of CAWHFL010000012.1, read as the reverse complement.
CCCGAGAAACATCCGGTAGGCCGGATTCGCCGTCTCGTCGACCCCGTAGTATCCGAGCTTCGTCAGGAAGCCGCGGAACTTGGCGCGATCCGAAGGGGGAACCTGCATTCCGACCAGCACACGCCCATGGTCGGCGCCGTGGTTGCGGTAATGAAACAGGCTGATGTTCCAGCCCCGGCTCATGCTGTTCAGGAAGCGCATCAGCGCGCCCGGCCGCTCGGGGAACTCGAAGCGGTAAAGGATCTCGTTTCTTGCCCCCGGCGCATGTCCGCCGACCAGATGGCGCACATGCAGCTTGGCCATTTCGTTGTCCGACAGGTCGTAGGCCTCGATCCGCCGCGCATGCATCGCGCGCAGCAGCGCCGCAGTCTCGTGCCGGTTGGCGACCTCGACGCCGACGAAAATGTGGGCGATACGCGGATCGGCGTAGCGGTAGTTGAATTCGGTGACGCTGCGCTTGCCGAGCAGGGCGCAGAACTCGCGGAAGCTGCCCGGCCGCTCCGGTATCGTCACTGCGAAGATCGCCTCGCGCGCTTCGCCCAGCTCGGCCCGTTCGGCGACAAAGCGCAGGCGGTCGAAGTTCATGTTGGCGCCGCCCGCGATCGCTACGAAAGTGCGGCCCTTGGGCCGGTGCCGCTCGCACCAGGCCTTCACGCCCGCGACCGACAGCGCACCTGCCGGCTCGAGCACGGCGCGCGTATCCTCGAAAACATCCTTCAGCGCAGCGCAGATTGCGTCGGTGTCGACGGTGATCATGTCGTCGACGAGCTCGCGACAGATGCGAAACGTTTCCTTGCCGACCTGCTTGACTGCGACGCCGTCGGCGAACAGACCCACGTGTCCCAAGCGGACGCGGCGTCCGGCGGCAAGCGACCGGGTCATGGCGTCGGAGTCGACCGGCTGTACGCCGATCACCCTGACTTCGGGGCGGACCCGCTTGACGTAGGACGTGATGCCGGCGATCAGCCCGCCGCCCCCGACAGCGACGAAGATCGCGTCGAGCGGTCCCTGGCATTGGCGCAGGATTTCGACTGCGATCGTGCCCTGGCCCGCGATCACATCGGGATCGTCGTACGGATGAATGAACGCGGCGCGCCGGGCCTTTTGCAGCTTGACCGCGTACGCGTAGGCGTCGCTGTACGAATCGCCGTGCAGGACGACGCTGGCGCCGCGTGCCTCGACCGCCTGGATCTTGATCGTCGGCGAGGTCACGGGCATGACGATCGTCGCCTTGCAACCCAGCCGCTGTGCGGCGAGCGCCACGCCCTGCGCGTGGTTGCCGGCCGATGCCGCGACGACGCCGCGCGCGCGTGCGGCGGCCGAAAGATGGACCATCCGGTTGTAGGCACCGCGCAGCTTGAACGAGAACACCTCCTGCTCGTCCTCACGCTTGAGCAGCACGCGGTTGCCGATGCGGCGCGACAGCATCGGTGCCGGGTCGAGCGGCGATTCGATCGCGACGTCGTAGACTTTCGCGTTCAGAATTCTCTGTAGATAGTCGATCGGCACAGGAAGCACGAGGGCGTGGACGAGGCATCGAGCGTAGCAGAAACACCGGTGCCTCAAAACCGGCGCGCGTTCGCACGCGTTCATTTCTGTTAGGCTTGCGCGCACCGCGTTTTGTCGCGCCGCACGCCGGCGCGCTCAGTCCGTGACCGCCAAGACGCTCGCCGTCGTCGACCTCGGATCGAACAGCTTCCGGCTGGAGATCGGCCGCATCGAGGGCGACCAGATCTACCGCCAGGACACCTGGCGCGAGACGCTGCGCTTCGGCGCGGGCCTGGATCGCAACGGGCGAATCAAGCCGGCGGCGATGACGCTGGCACTGGCCTGCCTCGCGCGGTTTCGCGAGCGGTTGTCCGGTGTCCATCCGTCGGCGGTACGCGCAGTGGCGACCAATGCTTTTCGGGTCGCGTCCAACGCGCGCGAGTTTCTGCCCAAAGCCGAGCGCGCGCTCGGCTGTCCGATCGACGTGATCAGCGGCCACGAAGAGGCGCGGCTGATCTACTTGGGCGTTGCGCATGAGCTGCCGCCGTCGGACGCGCCGCGGCTGGTGGTCGACATCGGCGGCGGGTCGACCGAATTCATCATCGGCCGCGGGCTCGAACCCGATCGACTCGAGTCGCTGACCCTGGGGTGCGTCAGCACTACGCAGCGATTCTTTCCCGACGGGATCGTCAGCGCGAGCGCATTCGACGCCGCGGAGACCGCCGCCCGGGTCGAAATCGAAGCCATCGCCGGCGATTTCGGCGCGGGCCACTGGAAAGACGCCTACGCCTCGTCGGGTACGGCGGCGGCGCTGGCCGAGATTCTCGAGCAGAACGGGTTTTCCGCCGGCGGGATCACGCCGGTCGGCCTCGCCCGGCTGCGCCATCGTCTGGTTCGCGCCCGAGATCCGGCGCGCCTGAAGCTCAATGCGCTCAAGCCCGAGCGTGTGCCGGTGCTTGCCGGCGGCCTTGCCATCATGAGCGCAGCGGTCACCGAGCTCGACATCGAGCGGATCGACCCGGTCGGCGGCGCGCTGCGCCTAGGCGTCCTCTACGACCTGTTCGGCAGAACCATAGACCGGGACGCCCGGCAGCTTACCGTCGAGCGTTTTCTCGACCGCTACCGCGTCGAGCGGGGGCACGCCGCTCGAGTTGCGGCGCTCGCGACGGCGCTGTTTGCGCGCGCCGCCCCGAACGCCGGGCCGGAGCAATTACAGCTGTTGCACTGGGCCGCGCTGCTGCACGAAATCGGCATGTCGGTCTCGCACATCGGGTTCCACAAGCATGGCGCCTACATCCTCCAGCACGCGGACATGCCCGGCTTTTCGGCCGGCGAGCAGGCGCGCCTCGCCTTGCTGGTCTATGGCTGCCGCGGCGGCCTTGCCAAGGTGCGCGCAGCGCTCCGCGATCCGCTGGTACGGGTGGAGATCGCGGCGCTGCGAGCCGCAGTGGTGTTCTGTCACGCCCGCACCGAGGTCTCGCTGCCGCGTGTGGCACTCAAGACCCGGGGTGGCGTCGCCATCCGAGTGAGCCAGCGCTGGCTCGCCGCCCACCCGCTCACCGCCTACCTGCTGGAGCGCGAGCGAGCGCAGTGGCACGCAGTCGACCCCGCGTAAAGCCCAACCGCGGCCGTCGCGAAGCTAAGCCGCTGGCTAGACGAAATCGGGGCCGACGACGACCTTGAGCACGATCTCGGCGCCCTGCTCGCGGTCGCGGTTGGACAGCCACCAGACAGCGGCCTTGCGCATGCCCCAGGGAGCGTCGCTACCCGACAGCAGCAGCGCTGCGGTTTCGCCCAAGGTCGGCTGATGGCCGACGATCAGCGTCGCCTCGCGGGCTTCCGGCCATCCCGCCGCGGCGAGGACGGCCGCGGCGGAGGCACCCGGGGCGAGCTCGGGCACGATCTTGAACTTTCGGCCCAGCGGCCGGGCGGTCTGTTGCGCGCGCTCGGCCGGGCTGACCAGAATCCGGCAACGGTCCGGCAGATGGCTGTCGAGCCAGGCGGCCATGCGCTCGGCCTGGCGAACGCCTTTGGCCGTGAGCCGGCGCTCGAGATCGGGCTCGCCCGGCTCGGCATCGGCGTGGCGCCACAGGATCAGGTCCATCGATGGCAGCGGTCGGATTCAGGCATCGGCACTCGGACGTTCGGCCAGCCGATCGAGCAGGAGTTCCTGGGTCGCGCAAGCGCGGGCGCGCCGGGCGGGCTTGGCGCGCACATAGTCGCCGTCGGCGCCCAGATCCCAGGCGCTGCAATTGTCCTCGAAACAGGCCTCGAGCCCCTCGGCGATAACGCGGGCCTTGAGCTCCTTGTCGAGCACCGGAAAGGCGATCTCGATGCGACGAAACAGGTTTCGCCCCATCCAGTCCGCGCTCGAAAGGTAGACGTCCTCGCTGCCGCCGTTGCGGAAATACCAGATGCGCGGATGCTCGAGAAAGCGGCCAACGACCGAGCGAACCCTGATGTTGTCGGACCATCCCTTGACGCCCGGACGAAGCGCGCACGCACCGCGCACGACCAGGTCGATTTTCACCCCGGCCTGGGAAGCGGCATAGAGCGCCTTGATCACTGCTTCCTCGAGCAGGCCGTTCATCTTGGCCACGATATGCGCGCGACTGCCTTCCTTCGCGTGCCGGGTCTCGCGGTGTATCGCGGCAAGTAATTGCCGATGCATGGTGAACGGCGCGAGCCAGAGACGTTTCAGCCGGTTGGAGCGGGCGAGGCTGGTGATGTGCAGGAACACCTCGGCCACGTCGGCGCACAGGTCGGGGTTCACCGTGAGGAGGCCGAAATCGGTATATTGCCGCGCGGTGCGCGGGTGATAGTTTCCCGTGCCCAAGTGGACATAGGGCCGCAGTTGCGGGCGCCCCGAGGCGTCGGGTTCGCGCCGCAGCAGCAGTGCCATCTTGGCGTGGGTCTTCAGTCCGAAAACGCCGTAGACCACCTGCGCGCCGGCTTCCTCCAGCCGCTCGGCCCAGTTGATGTTCGCCTCTTCGTCGAAGCGCGCCAGGAGCTCGACGACGACGGTAACCTCCTTGCGGCGGCGCGCAGCCTCGACCAGCGCCTCCATCAGTACGGAGTTGACGCCGGTGCGGTAGACGGTCTGCTTGATCGCGACTACGTCGGGGTCCTCGCTGGCCTTGCGGATGAACTCGACGACCGGATCGAACGCCTGATAGGGATGATGCAAAAGGATGTCGTGCTGCCGGATCGCCGCCAGAATGTCGGGCTGATCGCGAAGGCGGTCCGGCGTGCCCGGGACGAACGGCGAATACTTGAGCTCGGTCCGGTCCGATCCGTCGACCAGCGTCGCCAGCCGGGCGAGGTTGACCGGCCCGTCGCAGCGATAAAGATCGGTCTCCTCGAGCTCGAATTGCTGCAGCAGCAGGCGGGCAAGCGGTGGCGCGCAATTGGCAGCGACTTCCAACCGCACGGCAAGACCGAACTGCCGCTGAGGGAGCTCGCCCTCGAGCGCCTGCCTCAGATTCTTGACCTCTTCCTCGTCGAACCAAAGGTCGGCATCGCGCGTCACGCGGAATTGTGAATAGCCGACCACGCGACGTCCGGCGAAAAGCTCGCCCAGGTGGGTATGGATGATCGAGGCCAGCAGCACAAAGGTGTTGGGAGGCGCGACCTCGACCGGCAGCTCGATCACCCGCAGCAACTGGTGCGGCGCCTTGACGATCGCGATAGCCGTGTCGCGGCCGAACGCGTCGCTGCCGGACAGCTCGACGATGAAATTGAGGCTCTTGTTGACGACCTGGGGAAACGGGTGCGCCGGATCGAGCCCGATCGGACTCAGCAGCGGCTTGACCTCGCGCCGGAAATAGTCGGCGACCCAGGCCCGCTGCGCAGCATTTCGTTCCGCCTGCCGCAACAGCCGTATGCCGGCCGCGGCCATTGCCGGCAACAATTGATCGTTGAGCGTGCGGTAGACGTCCCCGACCAGCAAATGCGTCTGTTCGCACAGGCGCGACGACAGGAGGCGCAGCTCGTGCAGCGTTACTCCGGGAGGCGGCGCCTTGACGCGGAGTTGCTCGCGGATGCCGGCCACGCGGATCTCGAAGAATTCATCCAAATTGCTGCTGACGATGCACAGGAAGCGCAGACGTTCGAGCAGCGGGACGGTGGCATCTTGCGCCAAGGCAAGGACGCGCCGGTTGAACGCGAGCAGCGAAAGCTCGCGATGGATCAGCGGCGGCGCGGGGGTCTGGGCGGGCGCTGCGGGCGGCATCGGGATAACGAGGCGCCGTGGGACGGGCGTTGCGGCGAATCCGACCATTTTCGCCGACTCAGGTTACGGCCATGTTACCGAAGGCTCCATCGCCGGCGGGCGCCAGCGCCAGCCACACGCACGCTCCCTTGGCGTCGCGGTCGAGCTCGGCCAGGTAAGCGTGATGCGCGGCAAGTTCCTCCGCAGAGGCCAAAAGCAGGATCAGGTCGAGCGGACCCGTAGCGGCCAGACCCTCGTCGGCTCCCGCGCGCGGCGTGACGATGTCGATCGTCAGCGATTCCTGGCCGCGGGTCATCGCCAGATAGACCTCGGCGAGCAGCTGCGCGTCGAGCAGCGCCCCGTGCAGCGTGCGCTGCGCGTTGGCAACGCCGAAGCGCTCGCACAGCGCGTCCAGGTTGTTGCGTTTGCCGGGGAACTGCTCGCGCGCCAGCGCCAAGGTATCGATGACCTCGGCGGCGATCGCGGCGCTGGACGACATGCCCAGGCGCGCGAACTCCTCGTCGAGGAAAGCGACGTCGAACGGCGCGTTGTGGATGACCCACTGCGCACCGCGGGCGAAGGTGATGAATTCGTCGGCGATTTCGGCGAATTTCGGCTTGTCGCGCAGCATTTCCCACGACAGGCCGTGCACGTCCGTCGCACCCGCATCGATCTCGCGGTCGGGATTGACATAGAAGTGAACGTTGCGACCGGTCGGCCGGCGGTCGATCAGCTCGATCACCCCGATCTCGATGATGCGATGGTCCTTCGGATCGAGGCCGGTGGTTTCGGTGTCGAGGATCAGTTGTCGCATTGAACGGCGTTACGTCTTGTACCGCTTGATCGTCGCCTGGATCTCGGCGATCGCGCGCTCGATCTCGTCGTCGGTGAGGTCGCGCTGCGTGCCTTTGCGATCGGTCAGCGTCAACGTACGATCTATCTCGGTCTGGAACTCGCCCAGGCCGAGCGTCTCGGTGATCGTCGTCGTCGGCTCATCGGTCAGCGTTTCCGGACCCCAGCGCACGACGATCAGCGAAAGATTGTCGCCATCGGCGCCGCCGCGCATCTCGGCCTCCCGCATCAGCACCGGCAACGACTTCAGTATCGGCGCGCCGGTGAGCGCGCGCGCGATCTCTTCCTGAGGGTAGACGCTCCAGAGGCCGTCGGTGCACATCACGATCAGGTCGCCGTTGCGCAGCGGCGTCCGCCGCGACAGATCGATCACCGGCTCGACCAGGCCGCCAAGGCAGCTGAATATCTTGTTGCGATCAGGATGATTGATGACTTCGTGCGCGCCGATCAGACCCTGATCGACCAGGTACTGGACCTTCGAATGGTCCTTGGTCTGGCCGATCAATCCGCCCTGCCGGAACAGGTACAGCCGCGAGTCTCCGACGTGCGCCCAGTACGCGTAATTGGACTGGACGATGCATGCCACGCAGGTCGTTCGCGGCGTCTCCAGCATCGAGAACTGGTTGGCATACGAGCCCAGCGCCTGGTGGGCGCGAAGCATCGAATCCTGCAGGAACTTCAGCGGGTTTTTCAGCGTCGGCTTGGCTTCCTGCTGAAAGCGCTCGATGAACAGACGCACCGCGATCTGCGCGGCGATCTCGCCGCCGGCGTGTCCGCCCATGCCGTCGGCAATGACCAGCAACAGCGTATCCCGGCTGTACGTATAGGCGAGCCGGTCCTGGTTGATCTTGCGCTGACCCTTGCGGCTCTCCTGAAATATCGTGAAGCGCATGAACAGGCCCTACATCACTTCGGTGAACAGGCGCTTTTTCAGGTTGTCGAGGAACGTGAGCTTGCGCTTGCGCGGCGCGATCTCCCGGATCGCCTTTTGCAGCGCAAAGACACTTTGCGGCCGCTCGAGCGGGTCGAGGCGCAGGCACCAGTCGATGACCTCGAGGAGGTTGTCGGAGTACGCACCGGCCCAGATCTTTTTCGCCGACACCAGGTGATCCTCGTTGAGCCGCGCGTCGGCAGCTTGCGGCGCGAATGCCGCCAGGCAGGCGAACATGCTGGCGCCGATGCCGTAGACGTCGGTCCACGGCCCGAGGCGGTCAGGCTCGCGATACTGCTCGGGCGCGGCAAAACCGGGGGTGTACATCGGCGCGAGCTTCGGCCGCGACGTCGTCAACGTCTGCCGCGCTGCGCCGAAGTCGAGCAGGACCGGGCTGCCGTCGGTCCGCAGATACACGTTGGCCGGTTTAATGTCGAGATGCAGAAGCTTGTGCGTATGCACTTCGCGCAAGCCGTTAAGCAGGTGCATGAACACGTGGCGCACCAGCCGTTCGGACATCTGGTCCTGGCGCAACTGGATCTGCTGCTGCAGCGTGCGCCCGCGCTCGTAGCGCATGACCATGTACACCGTCTCGTTGGCGCGGAAGAAATTGAGCACGCGCACGACGTTCGGATGATTGATCTTGGCCAGCGCCCGCCCTTCCTCGAAAAAGCACTTCATTCCATAGCGGAACGAAGTCAGGTTTTCGGCGGAGCTGGCGCGAACGATGTCCCCGTCGGTGCGCAGGACCAGCGACGAAGGCAGGTATTCCTTGATGGCGACCGGTGCGCCGGCATCGTCGAAGGCACGATAGACGATCGAAAAGCCGCCGCGGCTGATCTGGCGATCAATCCGGTAATTGAGCAGCTGGTATCCGGAGGGAAGTGCCTGGTTAGTGACGCCCATTGGGCTTTGTGGTTGGTGCCTAAGACTTGCACGTCAAAGGGATAAGCTCTACATTCTCGACAACCGCGGCGATAAAGTAAAGAATTCGTTCGTCGTTCTTTGGTCATGGTCGCGCCTCGTTGCGCTTCCGCCCATCTTCCAGCCTGCACGACTTGTACGCCACGGATTCGCGATGATTCTGAGCATGACCGGCTTTGCGGCGGTCGCTGCCGAACTGCCCGGCTGCTCGCTGGCGGTCGAGCTGCGCTCGGTCAATCATCGCTACCTGGACTTGCAGCTGCGCGTTCCCGACGAGCTCCGCGCGATGGAGACCGCGGTACGCGAGTCGCTGTCGCGGGAGCTCAAGCGCGGCAAGATCGACTGCCGGATTTCGCTGAACCGGACCATGCCCGGCGCCGCGGCGCTGGCGATCAACGGCGAGCGCGTTGCCCAGCTGCGCGATGCGGCCAGTGAAGTGCAACGTCACGCGCCCGGCAGCGCGCCGTTGTCGACCGTCGAGATACTGCGCTGGCCGGGTGTTCTGACCGAGCCCTCGGTGGACGCGGGCGCGCTGGCCGAACATACGCTCTTGCTCGTACAGCAGGCACTGCGCGATCTGGGCGCATCGCGAGCGCGCGAGGGCGCGAAGCTGCGTGAGGTGCTCGAAGAAAACTGTCGCGGCATCGAGGTCCAGCTCGAGCGCGTCGCGCCGCGCGTGCCGGCCATCCACGATGCGTATGTCGAGAAGCTCGGCGCGCGGCTGCGCGATGCCGGCCTCGATCCGGACAACGACAGGCTCAAGCAGGAGCTTGCGCTGTTTGCGGCCAAGGTCGACGTCGCCGAAGAGATTTCGCGCCTGCAGACGCACGTGGCCGAAGTGCGTCGCGTGCTCGTCGCCGGCGGCAGCAGCGGCAAGCGGCTCGATTTCCTGATGCAGGAGCTCAATCGCGAGGCCAACACACTAGGCTCCAAATCGGTCGATGCTGAGCTTTCGCATGCCGCGCTCGAGCTCAAGGTGCTGATCGAGCAGATGCGCGAACAGGTGCAGAATATTGAGTAAGGGCAGTGCGCCGGCGATGAGAGGTCCCGCGCACAGCGCGCGGATCGACGCCAAAGCACATCTGTCCTGCGGACGACACGCGATCGACAGAGCATGGCCATACAACAAGAAGTCCGCGACGCCGAGCGTCCTGTGACGATTCCCGCCGGCATCCTGTTCGTCGTCGCGGCGCCATCGGGCGGCGGCAAGACCAGCCTGACCCGCGCGCTGCTCGCCAAGGAGCCGGGCATCCGCCTTTCGGTCTCGTATACGACGCGTCCACCGCGCCAAGGTGAAGAGGATGGCGTCGACTACCATTTTGTCTCGACCGAACGCTTCATGGCGCTGCGCGAAGCCGGCGAGTTCCTCGAGCACGCCCATGTCCATGGCAACTGGTATGCGACTTCGGCGGGCTGGCTCGGCAAGCAGATCGAGGCCGGTCAGGATGTACTGCTGGAGATCGACTGGCAAGGCGCCGCGCAAGTGCGTCGCCTGATCCCGTCCTCGATCCACATTTTCATCCTGCCGCCGTCGCTGGCGCTGCTCGAGGAGCGCCTGCACCGGCGCGGTCAGGATGACAAGGCGACGATAGCGCGCCGCCTCGAGGCGGCGAAGGATGAGATCCGTCATTGCGCCGAGTTCAATTATGTTATTATTAATCAGGACTTTGCCTCTGCGGTCGACGACTTGAGCGCCATCGTGCGGGCTTCGCGCCTGCGCGCGACGCAACAATGCGTCCGCCACCAGGCACTGATTGCACAACTCATCTAGTGCCCGGGCGGATTGCCGGCTCGGCACCAAAGGAAGGCACCATGGCCCGCATCACGATCGAAGACTGCCTGATCAGGATCCCGAACCGCTTCGAGCTCACCCTCGCAGCGACCAATCGTGCACGGCAGATCAGCGCCGGCTCGCAACCGCTGGTCGAGAGCGACCGTGACAAGACGACGGTGATTGCGCTGCGCGAAATCGCCGCCGGCAAGATCGGCATCGAAATGCTGCTCAAGCCGCAAAGTTGACTTGCATCGAGCGGCAATAACCCCAACGTGATCAAGCATGTCGGAAATCGCCGAATTTACCCGACACCTTGGTCACTACCTGCAACCGCCTGACGTCGCGCTCGTAGAGCGCGCGTTCGCCTTTTCGGAGCAGGCGCACCAGGGGCAATTCCGCAAGTCGGGCGAGCCTTACATCAGCCACCCGCTGGCCGTAGCCAGCATCCTGTCGCAATGGCGCCTCGACGCCCAGGGGCTCGCCGCCGCGCTCCTCCACGATGTCATGGAGGACAGCGGCATCACCAAGAACGAGATCGAGTCTTCGTTCGGCAAACCCGTCGCCGAGATGGTCGACGGCGTATCCAAGCTCGACCAGATCGAATTCCAGACACGGGAAGACGCTCAGGCCGAAAATTTCCGCAAGATGCTGCTGGCCATGGCGCAGGACGTGCGCGTCATCCTGATCAAGCTCGCCGACCGGCTGCACAACATGCGGACGCTCGACGCGATGGCGCCGACGCACCGCGAACGCATCGCCCGCGAGACGCTCGATATCTACGCACCGATCGCCAACCGGCTCGGCCTCAACGCACTTTATCTCGAGCTGCAGGAACTGTCGTTCAAGCACCTGCATCCGGCGCGCTACCGGGTGCTGGCCAAGGCGATCAAGGCCGCGCGCGGCAACCGGCGCGAAGTGATGAACCGGATCCTCCAGTCGATGCGCGACGGGCTGAAGGACGCCGACATCGCAGCGACGGTAAGCGGACGCGAAAAGACGATCTACAGCGTCTACAAGAAAATGCGCGAGAAGCGCTACACGTTCTCGCAGGTATTCGACATCTACGGCGTCCGCGTGCTGGTGAAGGATGCGACCGCCTGCTATGCAGCGCTTGGGGTGCTGCACAACCTCTACAAGCCCATCCCCGGCAAGTTCAAGGATTACATCGCGATTCCGAAGGCGAACGGCTATCAGTCGCTGCATACGACGCTCTTCGGTCCGTTCGGCACGCCGCTGGAGGCGCAGATCCGGACGCAGGATATGCATCGCATCGCCGAGTCCGGGGTCGCGGCGCATTGGCTGTACAAGGCAGGCGGCGAGCTCGACATCGCCGAGGCGCAGCAGCAGACGCACCGGTGGCTGCAAAGCCTGCTCGAGATCCAGTCCGAGTCGCGCGACTCGAAGGAGTTTCTGGAACACATCAAGGGCGACCTTTTCCCCGACGCGATCTATGTGTTTACGCCGAAGGGCAAGATCATGGCCCTGCCCACCGGCGCGACCGCGGTCGACTTCGCGTACGCCGTGCATACGGACATCGGACACCATTGCACGGCGGCCCGGATCAATTACGAACTCATGCCGCTGCGCACCGAGCTCAAGAACGGCGACCAGGTCGAGATCGTCACCTCGCCCAGCGCGCGGCCGAACCCGTCGTGGCTCGGCTTCGTCGCGACCGGCAAGGCGCGCTCCCGGATTCGGCACTTCCTCAAATCGCTGCAACAGCGCGAGTCGGCGCTGCTCGGTGAGCGCATGCTGGAGCAGGCTCTGATCTCGCTGAAGGCCGCCCCTTCGTCGGTTACCTGGGAGCGCTGGGAGGCGCTGGCGCGCGAGTACGGCGCCAAGGGACAGACCGAGATTCTTGCCGACATCGGTCTGGGCAAGCGGCTTTCCTTCGTCGTCGCGCAGGCGTTGACCCGAAGTGCCGGTCGCACCAGCGACGAGCCGACGCCGATGCAGGCCAAGCATGGCGCCTTGCAGCTTCGCGGCGTCGAAGGCGTTGCCATCCAGTACGGCAAATGCTGTCGGCCGATTCCGGGGGACGCGATCATCGGCCATTTTCGCCGCGGCCAGGGCCTCCTGGTGCATACGCGCGACTGCGTGACGCTAAGGAAGGGCAAGGTCGACAGCGATCAGATCGTGGACGTCGAATGGGCGCCGGAGATCGAAGGGGTTTTCGAAGCCGGTATCCGATTGATGGTGGCCGACGAGCGCGGACTGCTCGCGCATCTCGCCACGGCCATCGCCGATGCCGGCGCGAATATCGAATACGTGTCGATGGAGCGTCCCGACGGCGGCCACGTCGTCGCGATGTTCTTCAGCGTCCAGGTGCGGGACCGCAGGCATCTGGCCAACGTCATTCGGGCGCTGCGTCGCATCCCGGAGGTCAAGCGGGTCCAACGGGCCCGGACCTGACGAGGCGGTATCCCCGCGCCGCGCTGCGGCACTCGTCCCAATGATCCTCTCGACGCAGCTGTCGTCATTTCTTACAGCAGCGCGCCTATCGACCGGCGCAGGGATCTCCAGGGCATTGAATCCATTCCACTAAGAGCCACTGGTACGGCCTATGCGTCTGCGGCTGGCGGCGCCGCCGGAGCCATCTCCGGCGGCCGCCCGCGTTCGTTAAGAAGAGCGCTCGTCACCAGGGAGGAGGCAGCCATGGACTACCCGTTCAGGAAAAAACGCCTGAGCCAGATCGGATTGCTTGCCGGCTTCGGCCTTCTGTTGCCCGCCGCCGGAGTGGCCGATGCGGCCTCGATAACCCAGTCGCAGGGGTTCTCTTTATCCGCGTCCCCCGCTGAAGTGAGCACGCATGTCGTCGGTTCGGAGGGCACGGACTCCGCCAGCGACACCGACAGCACGACGATCACCTTCGACCAGTTCGATCCGGCGCTGGGCACGCTGACCGAAGTCGACATCGGCCTCAACTCGACGATTGCCGGGTTTCTGATCGTGTCCGCATCGCCCGCGGAGCTGTTCGGACCCGTTGCCGCGCACGTCGATTGGGACGCCTCCGGCCAGTTCACGATTCCCGGTTTTAGTTTGGGCTTCACCGGCTCCTTTTCAGTCGACTGCTCCGCGACCGACGAGAGCTGCTCCAACTCCGGCAACAAGAGCGATCCGCTCGCGGCCAGCGCCGCGGGCAACGGCGCTGGTTTCCTCGCGAACTACATCGGCACCGGCACGGTCGACGGCGACCTGGATCTGGCCCTGACGGTGAGCGTAACGCTCGATCAGGGGGACTTCGGCAACGCTTCGGCCGGCGGTAGCGCGACCTGGGATCCGCCCTTCGACGGAATAACGGTCACCTACGTGTATACGCCGGTGACCACCGTTCCCGAGCCAGGCAGCCTCGCCCTGCTCGGTGCCGCCGGTCTGGCCGGATTGGGCCTCGCCCGCAGACGCGCCAAAAACGACGCCTGAGGTGCGGCTCAACGACCACGTGGCGATGGCCTTCGGCACGCCCGTGGTGGCGTACCGCTGGCCGGAGAGCGAAAACCTCAACCGGGAGATCCGGCAGCTGGTCCTCGACGCCGAGGCACAGACATCGGGCATCGTCCGCAGCAACGTCAGAGGGTGGCACTCCGACAGCGATTTCTTTCGGCGCGACGCCGACTGCGCGCGCACGCTGAAGAAGCGCGCAGAGTCGCTGGCCATCGAGCTCACCCGCCTTGTGGCGGCCCCGACCGGCGCGCCGCGGACCTTCCGCTTCAGCATCGATGGCTGGGCCAATGTCCTGCGCAACGGCGGCTACAACAGCGTGCACAACCATCCCAACAGCCTGTGGTCGGGCGTGTACTACGTCGACGGTGGCAATCCCGAACCGACGCCGCGCGAGAACGGCAGGCTGGAACTGATCGACCCGCGCAGCGGCGTCAACATGCTCTACCTCGACAAGAACGTCCTCGACGGCCGCTACCTGATCGAGCCGGTCCCCGGGTTGATGGTCCTGTTCCCGAGCTGGCTCAAGCACATGGTGCATCCGTATTACGGAACGGGCGAACGCATCTCCGTCGCGTTCAACGTGTTTGCGGAGGAGCAGCCGGGCCAAGCCGCGCGCACGGCGCGACCGCCGGCATGATGGGCGGAATTTTCGTCGCGGTGATCGCCGCAGATGGCGACCGGACGGGCGGTGCCGATCGCTTCGCAAGGCAAGACGGCGGGAATCCCCGCCGTCGTCGCCCTGCTGGATGCCCTGGCTCTAGGCCGCTTGCCTGGCAAGCAGCTGCTGGAGCTCTCCCGAAGCGTGCATTTCCCGCATGATGTCGCAGCCGCCGACGAACTCTCCGTTGACGTAGAGCTGCGGTATCGTCGGCCAGTTCGAATAATCCTTGATGCCCTGCCGGATCGCCGCGTCAGCCAGCACGTTGACCGAAAAGAACTGGTCGATCCCGCAGGATTGCAGCATGCGCACGGCGGCATCCGAAAAGCCGCACTGCGGGAACTGCGGCGTACCCTTCATGTAAAGCACGACCGGGTGCCCGGTCACCTGTTCGCGTATCGTTTCCTGGATGCTCATCGCCTGCTCCATGAAGTTCCTATACTACCATTTTACCGCATACGCGATGCAGGGCCAAACCGGGCGGCCTCCTTCACGGAAGGAGCGTAGGGTCGCGCGCCATGTCGGCCGCGGCGCGACTCGCGGCCGCTCGACCCCGCCGCGCGGGGGCCCCTCTCGCTGCTCGCGCCGCTATTCCTTGACTGCCCCGGTGAGGCCCGAGACGTAGTACTCGACGAAAAACGAGTACAGGATCGCCACCGGCAGCGAGCCGAACAGCGCGCCTGCCATCAGTGAGCCCCAGTGATAGACGTCCCCCTCGACCAGCTCGGTGACCACGCCGACCGGCACTGTCTTGACTTCCGACGAGGAAATGAACGTCAGTGCATAGATGAATTCATTCCACGACAGCGTGAAGGCGAATATGCCGGCCGAAATCAGTCCGGGCACGGCCAGTGGCAGGATGATGCGGACCAGTATCTGCAGGCGGCTCGCGCCGTCGATCAGCGCGCATTCCTCCAGCTCGAGCGGTATCGTCTTGAAGTAGCCCATCAGCAGCCAGGTGCAGAACGGGATCAGGAACGTCGGATAGGTGAGAATCAGCGCCATTCGCGTGTCGAACAGTCCGAGCTTGTACACCATCGCCGCCAACGGAATGAACAGTATCGAAGGTGGCACGAGGTAGGCCAGAAAAATGCTCATGCCCACGTAGCGCGACCCGCGGAAGCGCAACCGCTCGATTGCATACGCCGCCAGCACGCTGCAGAAGATCGACAGGCAGGTCGATACGACCGATATCAGCACCGTGTTCCACAGCCATTCCGGGTACGACGTATCGAACAGCAGCTTCTTGATGTGGTCGAGGGTCGGATGGATGACCCAGAACGGATTGCCCTCGCGCGACAAGAGCTCCTCGTCCGGCTTGAGCGCGGTGATCGTCATCCAGTAGAACGGGAACAACAGCACGATGACGAAGACGGTCAACGGCAGATAGATAGTGACGAGCCGCCGCGGCAGCGACACCAGGTAATTCATGCCCTGCGAATCGACCGCCTCCGGCGTCGCCACAGCACCACTCATGCGTCGGCCTCTTTAAAGCGTATGCGCATGTTGGTCAGCCCATGTCGGCCGATTCCCGCATGCGCGGGTCGCATCCCCACTGCGTGGGGCCCCTGCTCCGCCGCTCATGCGTCTGCCGCTCCCTGCTGCCAGGCCCGGCGCTGCAGCCCGAAATAGCTGATCAGTATCGCTGCCAGCAGGAACGGCACCATCGCCGTCGCGATTGCGGCGCCTTCGCCCAGGCTGCCGCCGGGAATCGCCCGCTGGTAGGACAGCGTCGCCATCAGGTGCGTCGCATTGAGCGGTCCGCCGCGCGTCAGCACGTAGATCAGCTGGAAGTCGGTGAACGTGAAAAGTACCGAGAAGGTCATGACAACCGCGATGATCGGCGTCAGCAGCGGCAAGGTCACGTGACGGAATTGCTGCCAGGGAGAGGCCCCGTCCAGGCTCGCCGCTTCGTAGTACGAGGGGGAGATCGTCTGCAATCCGGCGAGCAGCGTGATCGCGACGAACGGCACGCCGCGCCAGACGTTAGCGGCGATCGTGGAAAACCGGGCGTTCCACGGATCGCCGAGGAAGTCGATGTACTCGTGAATCAGTCCCATCCTCATCAGCGCCCAGCTGATGATCGAAAATTGCGAATCGTAGATCCACCAGAAGGCGATCGCCGAGAGCGCGGTCGGGACGATGAACGGCAACAGCACCATCGCGCGCATCACGGCCTTGAACGGCAGGTGCTTGTTGAGCAGCAGGGCGAGCCAGAGGCCCAGGGCGAACTTGATGACGCTGGCGACGGTCGTGTAGAAAATCGTATTGAATAGCGCAAGGCGCGTGACCGCGTCGCCCCACAGGAACTCGAAGTTTTCGAGCCCGATCCACACGCCGGGCCGGCCGATCTTGGTATCGGTGAAGCCCAGCCAGGTGCCGAGGCCGAGCGGATAGGTGAGGAAAACCAAAAGCACCAGCGCCGCGGGCACCATGAACAGGATGCCCAGCGTGTTCCGATTGTCCTGCAGTCGGGTGAGCACTGAACTCAAGGGAAGGGTTTCCGGAAATCGTTATGCATCGCGAATCTGAATCCGCAACCGCGCCGCAGCGATCTTATTCCCGATCCGAATCGAAATCGTCGACAACGCGCGCGTTAACCGGCGCCGCGAGGCGCCGCGTTGAACGCGCGCAGATATTGCGTCGCGCCGCCCGATTCCGAAAGTAGCGGGTATATCGTCCGGCGCGACGCAATATCAAACCTTGTAGTAGCGTTCGGCCCGCTTCTGCGCCCGCTCCGCCGCTTCCTTCGGCGACTTCGACCCCGATGCGGCTTCCGCGACCATGTTGACCACGATGAAGTCCGCGAGCGCGCCTGCCGATGCGTAACCCATCTTTCCTGCGTAGCCGGACGGGATCATGTTCTTCATGGAGTCGCGATAAGGCGTGTGCTTCGGATCGACAGTCCAGATCGGATTCTTCTCGTAGTACCGTAGCGCCGGCGTAACGTAGCCGATCGACGCCTGCACCCATGGGTCCAGCTGCTCGGGCTCCATCATGAAGCGCAGGAACTCCTTTGCCGCCTTCGGGTACTTGGAGTACTTGAAGATCATCTGGTTGAAGAAAAGCTGGAACTCGGTCGGCTTCCCGACCGGCCCGATCGGCATGTTGGCATGATAGATGTCCGCCGCCATCTCCTTCAGCTTCGGATCCGGCGAGGTCTTCGCCGCGTAATAGATGGAAATGCCGTTGTTGGTCAGCGAGATCTGCCCGTCCAGGAACGCCTTGTTGTTGTTCGGATCGAGCCACGACAGCGTACCGGGTGCGAACGTCGGATAGAGCTCCTTCGCGAACTCGAGCGCCTTGATGGTCTCCGGACTGTCGATGACCACCTTGTTGCTCGTGTCGACCAGCTTGCCGCCGAACGACCAAACCAGCCACTGGCACCAGGTGTTGGCGTCGCCGGTGGCATTACCCAGCGCAAATCCCGACGGCGTGCCTTTTTCCTTCAGCGCCTTGCACAGCTTGAGAAGGCCATCGGTGTCCTTCGGGAAGGTATCGAACCCGGCAGCTTTCATGTGGCTCTGCCGATATGCCAGGCATACACCCGGCCACGCCGAGCGGCACGCCGATCCACTTCTTGCCGTTCGGGACGCAGATACGGGTAGCAAACCGGATAGAAACCACCCAGCTTGTTGCCAAGGTAAGTGCAGACGTCGGTCACGTCGACCAGCTTTTCCGGGTACAGGTTGGCGTCGTCGTTGGTCGAAAGAATGATGTCCGGACCGGCGCCGGTGTTCGCCGCGACGGCTGCCTTCGGACGGACGTCCTCCCAGCCTTCGTTGTCGACGCGCACCGCGATGCCGGTTTTCTCGGTGAACTTGGCGACATTTTTCATGTACTGATCGATATCGCCCTGCACGAACCGGCTCCAGCGCAATACGCGGAGCTTCGCGCCCTTCTCCGGCGTGTTCCGCCACTGCGCATTGGCGTCCTTGACCCAGATCATCGGCCCGACTGCGGCCGCCGCGGCGACACCCGCCGAGGTCTTCAGGAATTTACGGCGTTTGAATTCACTCATCAGCTCCTCCTAGGAAAAATGCGCGCGATTCGTTCCGGCGCGTTTTGCTGCGGTTGATTGCTTGCATTGACCATCCGGCGTCATCCGTTGGTTGCGACGAGCCGCGCACCGCTCTCCGCATCGAATAAATGCGCCCGATCGAGATCCGGCGCGAGCGCGACGCGGTCGCCGGCCCGGCAACTGACGCGGTCGCGCACCAGCGACGTCAGCTCCTGACCGTTGAAGCGACAGAAAAGCTGCGTGTCGGCGCCCGTCGGCTCGACGACGACGACTTCCGCCGGCAGGCCGCCGGTCGCCGAGAGCACGCAGTGCTCGGGACGCATGCCATAGAGAACGGCCTGGCCATCGTTGGCGCGCGCTGAAGCGGGAAGCGGCAGCCGGATGCCGCCTTCGAACTCCACGACCGACGCCGCGCCGTTGATGCGCGCGACGCCCGGTACGAGATTCATCGCCGGCGAGCCGATGAAGCCGGCAACGAAGGTGTTTACCGGCGTGTCGTACAAATCGAGCGGCGTTCCGGTCTGCTCGACGATGCCGTCACGCATGACGACGATCCGGTCGGCCATCGTCATCGCCTCGATCTGATCGTGGGTCACGTAGATCGATGTCGTCTTCAGCCGCTGGTGCAGCTCCTTGATCTCGGTGCGCATCTGCACACGCAGCTTGGCGTCGAGATTCGACAGCGGCTCGTCGAACAGGAACACCTGCGGGTCGCGCACGATCGCGCGTCCCATCGCGACGCGCTGCCGCTGCCCGCCGGAGAGCTGCCGGGGATAGCGGTCGAGCAGCTGCGCGAGACCCAGGATACCGGCTGCCTTCGCGACCCGCGCCTCGATCTCGCTCTTCGACTGCTTGGCGAGCATCAGGGCAAACGACATGTTGTCGCGCACCGTCATGTGCGGGTAGAGCGCGTAGTTCTGGAACACCATCGCGACGTCGCGCTCCTTCGGAGCGATTTTGTTGACGACCCGCGACCCGATCCATATTTCGCCGCCGGTGATTTCCTCCAGGCCGGCCAGCATGCGGAGCAGCGTCGACTTGCCGCATCCGGACGGGCCGACCAGAACGCAGAACTCGCCGTCGGCGATCTCGATGTCGACACCGCGGATCACCGGCGTCGATCCGAAGCGCTTGTATGCGGCACGTATGCTGACTGCGGCCAACGCTCTCCTTCCGGTCGCGCTTTGCTGCGCTCGGATGATCCGCCTACGGGGTGTAGCGCCGGGTCCCTGCGACGACGACGTATTCGGGACGCCCGGTCCTAAGCCACGTGACGATATTCTGTGCTGCCTTGCGCCGCAATTCGGTCTCCGCTTGCGCGCTGTAGAACGCGGCATGCGGCGTCAGGATCACCTTCGGGTGGCCGAGCAGCCGGCTATCGGCGGGAACGGGTTCGACCGGCAGGACATCCAGAGCAGCGCCGGCAAGTATTCCACTATCGACAGCGGCAAGCAAATCGTCGATGTCGACCAGCGCGCCGCGCGCCGTATTGACCAGGAACGACCCTGGCTGCATTCGTGACAGCATCGCCGCACCAACCATGTTCCGGGTCTCCTCGTTCAGCGGCACGTGCAGACTGACAATATCGCATTGCTCGAACAGTTCTGGCAGGCTGGCGCGTTCGACATATGCCGGGAAATCGCCGTCGATCAGGTAGGGGTCGCAGGCGACGACGCGCCGGAAGACGTTGCGCGAAACGTGCGCCATTCGCTTTCCGATACGGCCCAGGCCGATGATGCCCAGCGTGAGCTCGCTTGCCCGGCGCAGCCTGCCCGACGACAGATAATGCCAGCGCCCGCCGGCGATGTCTCGGTTATAGGCGACAATATTGCGGACCAGCGCGAGGGTCAATGCGAGAGCATGCGTCGCCACTTCGCCGACGCCGTAGTCGGGCGAATTCGCGAGCCAGACGCCGTATTTCGCACAGGCTGCGGTGTCGACCGTATCGTAGCCGGCGCCGATGCGGCTGATGATGCCCAGCCGGGGCAGTTGCGCGAGAGCCCGTCCGGTGATCGGGGCATACTGGACCAGAAAGGCGTCGAAGTCCCGGCCTGCCGCCAGCACGTCGTCTTCGCTCGTGCACTGGGCGACGACGAGCTCGACGCCGGCATCGGCGAACAGCGCGCGCTCGAGGGCCAGGTCCTCGTAATTCTGGTCGGTGATCAGGACGCGGGCCATCGAGATCGGCAATGCTTTAGGAGCGTCGGACGCTCGGGGCGCAAACGGTACGTCGGTATCCATCATCGGTCAACTGGCCGCGACGATTCGGCTCGCCGCTATAATCGCCCTGCTCCGTTCGGCTCCCGACGGCTAATCTGGATGCCTCGCCCATGCTGTTACCCACGACCATCGCCGGCAGCCTGCCCAAGCCCGCCTGGCTTGCCCCGCCGAAGCAGCTTTGGGCGCCCTGGCTCCTCGAGGGCGCGGTGCTGGAGGAAGGCAAGCGCGACGCCGTGCGCCTGGCGGTCGCCGATCAGGAGCGCGCGGGGATCGACATCGTGACCGACGGTGAGCAAACGAGGCGTCACTTTGTCACGACCTTCATCGAAAGCCTGGAGGGCGTCGATTTCCAGCACCGAAAGACGGTCAGGATCCGGGATCGTTACGACGCCGACGTGCCGGTTGTCACCGGTCCGATTGCGCGCCGGCGTTCGGTCTTTGCCGACGACGCGGCGTTCCTGCGCAGCCTCACGCGGCACCGGATCAAGTACACCCTTCCCGGACCGATGACGGCTGTCGACACACTCTACGACGCGCACTACGGGAGCCGTGAAAAGCTGGCCTGGGCATTTGCCGAGGTCCTGAATGAGGAAGCTCGCGCCATCGAGGCGGCCGGCGTCGACGTTATCCAGTTCGACGAGCCGGCATTCAACGTCTACTTCGACGAGGTCCGCGATTGGGGCATCGCCGCCCTCGAACGGGCGGCGCAGGGGCTTGGCTGCCGTACGGCGGTGCACATCTGCTACGGCTACGGCATCAAGGCCAACAACGACTGGAAGAAGAGCCTCGGCGACGAATGGCGTCAGTACGAGAAGACGTTTCCGCTGCTTGCCCGATCACGGATCGGGCAGGTGTCGCTCGAATGCGCCAACTCGCATGTGCCGTTGGAATTGATCGGCTTGCTGGACGGCAAGGACGTCATGGTCGGCGCCATCGATGTGGCCAGCGATCGGGTCGAAACGGCCGACGAGGTCGCGGCAACCGTCCGCGCCGCCCTCAAATACGTCCGGCAGGATCGATTGCTGCCCTGCACCAATTGCGGCATGGTCCCTCTGGGCCGGGATATCGCCCGCGGCAAGCTGGCGGCGTTGGCGGAAGGCACGGCCCGGGTCCGGGCGGAGCTCGAAAAGTGACGTATTTGTACAACAGACGGGGGTCGTTTACCGACCGGGGGAGTTTGACCCCGCAACGGATACTGCGTATAGTCCGCTTCGTGTTTTGTTTCAAGTACTAAAGCACGACCTGTCCGGCTGCTTCGCTGTCGCCGAATCGCCGTACTTCCCTGTCCTTGAGATCGAAACATAGGCCGGGTTCGACCCGATTATTTTTGTTTTGAAGGATTGGTAAAAATGGCAACTGGAACAGTGAAGTGGTTTAACGACGCCAAGGGTTTCGGCTTTATTACGCCGGATGGCGGCGGGGAAGACCTGTTTGCGCACTTCTCGGCAATCAACATGCCGGGCTTCAAGTCGCTCAAGGAAGGCCAGAAAGTGTCGTTCGAAGTGACGACCGGCCCGAAGGGCAAGCAGGCATCGAATATCCAGGCAGTCTGACGCTGGCTCAATCGAACGATGGAAAAGGCCGGGCATCGCCCGGCTTTTTTTTGCGCTGCCGGACCGCAGCCTAGAGTCGATGGGCCGCCGGATCCAAGCTCGAAAGGGTGAGGCTCTCGGCGCCCCCGCCCCACCAGATCCGGCCGAGAATCGCTCCCAGCAGTATCCAGTAAAGAATGGCATTCCCGAAGACCATCAGGTCGTTGGTCGAATTCTTCACCAGCATCGCCAGAACCAGCGCGATCGCCGCCGCCGCCCAGGCTTTCTCTCGCTCGCCGCGCGCGTGTGCACACATGACCGCAAGCCTGAGCATGCGCACGTGCAGCCATGCCCAGATGGCGAGCCCCAGCAAGCCGACCTGCAGCGCCAGGCTCAGCAGCGCGTTGTGGGCATGCGCAAAGGCCTGCCGGTCGATGCGCTTGAGGTCCTCGCTCTGCGCCAGGCCGTAGGTCCTCGACGGCACCGACCGCCCGAACCCGACCCCGAACCAGGGGTGCCGCTTGGCCAGATCGAAATAGACGGCCCAGATCGCGGGCCGCGAATCGCTGGCGATCATTTCCAGTGCGACGCTTCGGTCGAACGGCTGTTGCTCCGGGAGGCGCAAGCGCGAAATCAGTTCGAGGCTGATCGCCGAAACAACGAGGCCGACGCAGATCGCCACGAGCACTGGACGCAGTTGCAGCCTTCCGCGCAGCAATCCGAATACGATCAGCAGGCAGGGCAGCGAAATGCACAGCGACACGAACAGGGTCCGGCTTTCGCTCATCAGCCCCAGACCGGCAAAGGCGACCAGCCAGGCGGCGGATGCCCAGCGCACCGACGCCCGGGTCGACGTCAGCGCGACGACGAACAGCGGCACGGCGAGAAACGCGATGTAGGTGCTCGAGTCGACCGCTTCGCCGGCTTTCCAGGCGAGCCATCCGAGAACGCCCGGCGCCGCCGACTCCAGCCCCGGGTCGACGGGCACGATTGCGGCGGCGAAAGTCGTCGTCAGCGATATGACGGTGCCGACGGCGGCGCCCAGCGTCAGCGCCAGCCTGCCGTTACGCGATCGGACCAGCATGAAGCTGATCAGGAACAGGACGAACGGATACAAAAGGTCGGTGCGAAAAGCGCGAAACGAGACCGACGGATAGGCGGACCAGGCGATCGATAGCGCCGCAAACGCGAGCCAGGTCAGGCAAGGCACCAGGACCGGGTTGTCCCTCCACAGCGTGGCCCGGTAATGGAGCAGCGCCGCGACTGCCGCGATGCCGACCAGCGCGTTGCGCATGCCGGTCACGTGCGCGAGCGGCAGGATGGCGACCAGAATCGTCATCAGCACGCAAAGCGTGCGGAACGAGTAGCCATCCTCTCCCAGCCGCTGGTACGGCGCTGCCATCGTCATCGCGGATACCGGCATGGTAGGACTGGACTTGCGAATTGGTGGCCAAGGGCGGATTTGAACACCGAAACACGGATTTTCAGGCGCGCCCAATAAGTGCGCTCGCCTTCGCCTCGGCACGTCAGTGTACGACGGATCAAGTAGTTAGTCGAACCTGGCTTCTGTAGACTTGCCGTGATTATGCTGGCTTTGGATGCCGGGCGTAACCCCGGCGCAACCCTTGAAAGCAACCATGTCCGCGATTTTGATTGCCCGGGAACACGATTCGTAAGTCGATGGAAACGTTCCTCCGTCCAGCAGCGAATACCGAGCAGCCGGAACCACGATCATGAAGGGATTGGCCGTCCTGACCAGCGGTGGTGATGCACCCGGGATGAACGCGGCGATTCGTGCCGTCGTGCGGACCGCGGTCGCGGAGGGTCTGGACGTGTATGGCGTGCGCCACGGATACACCGGCTTGATCGGCGGCGATTTCATCCCACTCGGCCGCCGCGACGTCGGCGGGATCTTGCAGCAGGGCGGTACGATATTGGGGACTACGCGTTGCAGCGAGCTCGTGACGGAAGAGGGACAGGAAAAGGCAATGAACCAGATGAAGACGCGCGCGCTGCAACATCTGGTCGTCATCGGCGGCAACGGATCGCAGGCCGGGGCGTACGCGCTGTCGCAGAGGGGGCTTTCGGTGGTCGGTGTCGCGTCAACGATCGACAATGACCTCGCGGGCTCGGACATCACGATCGGCGCCACGACCGCGATCGATGTCGCGCTCGAGTCGATCGACCGGCTGCGCACAACTGCATCATCGTTGCATCGCGGTTTCCTGGTGGAGGTGATGGGGCGCAACTGCGGCTACCTGGCTGCGATGGCCGGCATCGCCGGTGGCGCCGAGGCCATCGTCGTTCCCGAGGCTCCGTCGGACCCTGAGGCGGTCGCCATGGAGTTACGCGACGCCTATGCACGCGGCAAGAGTCACGCCATCGTCGTCGTCGCCGAAGGCGCCAAGTACGATGCAGCCGCCTTGGCGAAGTACTTCGCCGAACATCATGCCCGCCTCGGATTCGAACTGCGCGTCTGCAAGCTCGGGCACGTGCAGCGGGGTGGCGCTCCCGGCGTGGCGGACAGGATGCTCGCAACTCGACTGGGAGCAGCGGCAACCGATGCGCTCCAGGCCGGTGAGCATGGCGTCCTGGTGGGTGTCGTCGATGGAAGGCTGGTGCGAACGCCGCTGCGTGACGTCGTCGGTCGCACCAAACCGCTGGATACGAGCTTGCTAGAACTCGCTCGTGTGCTCTCACAATGAGACGCGGCGGCGCTACCCTCGCTTCCGCCGCAGAGGCATCAACCGGTATCGAAGCCGTTCGGAGGTAATGCAATGCTGCTCAAGGAAATATGCGTTCTGGATGTAACCTGCTGCGCAAGGACGACGCGCATCTCGGAGGCCGCGCGGCTGATGCGCCAGCATCACACGGGGGACGTCGTGATCGTCGACGCGCCCGATGCCGACCGCGCACCGGTCGGCATCCTTACCGACCGTGACATCATCGTGGAAGTGCTGGCGAACGGGCTCGACCCGACTGAGACGACGGTGTCGCAAGTGATGTCCAGCCCGCTCGTGGTCGCATCCGGCACCGAAGACGCGTCCGATGCCATCGACCGCATGCGGCAGCACGGTGTTCGCCGACTGCCCGTCCTTGATCACGACGGGAGCCTTATGGGTATTGTGACGCTGGACGACATTCTCAGAATGCACGCCGCCCAGGCGACCGCGATGGCGTCGATCGTCTCGACTGAACAGGCGCGCGAGTATCGCGCCAAGCGCTAGCAGGCCGCACGCTGCCGGGCGAATCGTCGCGGGTCGCGTCGGCGACCGCTCGCGACGTCACGTGCGCTCGCGCGTTCGCTCGCTTCGCCTGGTGGGCGGCCTCGGCGGCGCCGCAGGTTCGTGGACCGACAATGCGCCAGCGCCAACAACCTGGAATAGGGTGGCCAAGGGCGGAATTGCCTCCGTTGGCCAATTTTGCGCGGCGCTTCGCGCCACGCCAAATCGGGTGGCCAAGGGCGGAATTGCCTCCGTTGGCCAATTTTGCGCGGCGCTTCGCGCCACGCCAAATCGGGTGGCCAAGGGCGGAATTGAACCACCGACACACGGATTTTCAGTCCGCTGCTCTACCAACTGAGCTACTTGGCCTTTGTACGACGGGTACAGCGGCAAATCCTGGCAATTTTAACAGAGTTGACTCGGCGGCCGTGAGGTGCAACGTGTGCGACTGACCCGATCAGGCCACGATCGCCTCGACTCGAGCTGCCGCGATCCCTACCGATTGCGCGGCATCCCGGATATCCGCCCAGGTCTGGTCGTCGATGGCGATGCCCTCGGCTGTCCGCCGCGCCCGCGTGCGGCGCTCGACTTCCCCCGGCATCAGCACCGGCTGTCCCGGCACGGCAGCCGGCGAGGCCTTGACCCACGCGACGAAGCGGGCGATTTCGCGCGGAATGGCGCCATCGCGATCGTAGACCGCAGGCGCGATGTAGATCGACAGCATGTTGTTGCGCAGCACGGTGTCATCGGGGTCCGAGCTCTTGCCCGTCGACAGTGCGCCTGCCAGGAGATCGACCACGATCGACAGTCCCGACCCCTTGTGCGCGCCGACGGTGAGCAGTGCGCCGCCGTCGTAGAAATCCTTCGGATCGGTCGTCGGCTTGCCGTGCTTGTCGATGATCCAGCCCGGCGGCACCTGCTCGCCCTTGTTGATCGCGACGAACAGCTTGCCTTCGGCGACGCTCGACGTCGTCACGTCCAGGATGACCGGATCACCGCCGGCCAGCGGCACGCCGATCGTGATCGGATTCGTCGAAAGGCGCCGGTCGCTGCCGCCGAATGGTGCCACGCGCTGGGCGCCGGACGTGTTGAGAAAATGCAATGAGACTTGGCCTTGCGCAGCCGCGAGCTCGGCCCAGTCGCCGACGCGACCCAGATGGCCGCAATTGCGCAAGCCCACCATCGCGATGCCCGACTTGGCCGCCTTGCGCGCACCGAGCTCGCCCGCGAACTCGCCGACGGCCTGCCCGAAGCCGCGATTGCCATCGACGATCGCGATCGCGTCGTTTTCGAACACGACGGCCGGGCTCGCGTTGGGGACGAGCCAGCCGGCGCGCACCCACTCGAGGTACTTGCCGACACGGATCACGCCGTGCGAATCATGGCCGACCAGATTGGAATCGACGAGTCGCCGCGCGACTGTCGCGGCTTCGGTCGCGTTGCAACCGGCGCCCTGCATGATTGCGGTCACCAACTGGACGAGCTTTGCCGCCGGAAAGATTTTCATGGCCGCCTGTAAGCGTCCTCGCCGGACAGGCGAAGAATCGCGTGGAATGGACGAGCGATCAGTGGATCTCCGGCTCGGCGGTCGGCGCGGTGCCTTCGAGAAAATCGAAGTCGCAGCCCTGGTCGGCCTGGGTAATGTGCTGCTGATAGAGGACGCCGTACCCGCGCTCGAAGCGCGGCGCCGGCTTCTTCCACGCGGCGCGGCGGGTCGCCAGCTCGGCGTCGCTTACCTTGAGCTCGAGCTTGCGCCCTTCGACGTCGAGCTCGATCAGATCGCCATCGTGCACCAGCGCCAGCGGGCCGCCGGCGAACGATTCCGGCGCGACGTGCAGCACGCATGCCCCGTAGCTGGTCCCGCTCATCCGCGCGTCCGAAATCCGCACCATGTCGCGAACGCCCTGCGCCAGCAGCTTTTTCGGAATCGGCAACTGACCCCATTCCGGCATGCCGGGCGCGCCCAGCGGGCCGGCATTCTGCAGCACCAGCACCGAATCGGCGGTTACCGGAAGCGCCGGATCATCGATCCGCGCTGCCATGTCGTTGTAGTCGGCGAAAACGACCGCGGGCCCCGTATGCTTTAGCAATCTCGCCTCGGCCGCAGCCGGCTTGATCACCGCGCCATCAGGCGCCAGATTGCCGCGCAGCACCGCGAGGCTGCTGCCCGACACCAGCGCTTTGTCGCGCGGCAGGATCACGTCGGCATTAAACACCTCGGCGCCGGCGATATTCTCGCCCAGCGTCTTGCCGTTGACCGTGTTTTCACCCAGCGACAGCAGATCGGCGATCCCCGTCAGCAGCGCGCGCAAGCCGCCGGCGTAGAAAAAGTCCTCCATCAGGTGCGCGCCCGCCGGCCGGATGTTGGCAACGAGCGGCGTCCCGCGCGCCAGCGCATCGAAGCGCTCGAGCGTCAACGGAACGCCGGCGCGGCGGGCGATCGCGATCATGTGGACGACCGAGTTGGTCGAGCCGCCGAGTGCCAGTGCGGTCACGATCGCATTGTCGACGCTGCCCGCGGTAATGAAGTCGCGCGGCTTCAGATCCGACCACACCATGTCGACGATGCGGCGTCCAGTGTCGGCGGCCATCCTGCCGTGCCGCGAATCCGCCGCCGGAATCGATGCGGCACCGGGCAGCGTGAAGCCGAGCGCTTCGGCCGCCGACGTCATCGTCGACGCCGTACCCATCGTCATGCAATGCCCGGGCGAACGGGCGATGCCGTCCTCCAGCTCGAGCCATTGCCGGTCGGTGATGTTGCCGGCGCGCTTTTCGGCCCAGTATTTCCACACGTCCGACCCGCTGCCAAGCTGCTGGTCTCGCCAGTGACCGGAAAGCATCGGCCCGGCCGGCATGAAGATCGCCGGCAGGTTCATGCTGATGGCGCCCATCAAAAGCGCCGGTGTGGTCTTGTCGCAGCCGCCCATCAGCACGGCGCCATCGACCGGATACGAG
Organism: uncultured beta proteobacterium; assembly: GCA_963828665.1. Classification (GTDB taxonomy): domain Bacteria; phylum Pseudomonadota; class Gammaproteobacteria; order Burkholderiales; family Casimicrobiaceae; genus PALSA-1003. The sequence goes on along the minus strand of CAWHFL010000012.1, from coordinate 32,529 downwards.
CGAAGCAGCTCCTCGGTCTCCAGCGCGAGCAGGTTCCGATACAGCATCGTCGTCGGCTTCTGGAACACCTCCGCCAGCGCGATCGCCGGCATCTCCAGCGGGAATCCGCCGGCCTGCAATACGCCGCGCTTCACTTCCTCGGCGCGCTGCCTGAAATGCGAATGGCAGGCGTTGATGTCGCTCCACGTGTTGATGACGGCGATGATCGGCTTGCCCGCATAGTCGGCCCGCGAATAGCCCATTTGCGCGGCGCGCGAGTGATGTCCGAACTGGCGCATGTCGTCGGAGCCGAACCAGCGGTGCGAGCGAAGTTCCTCCGGCTTCTTGCGTGTCGCGCTCACGATGGGCACCTCATTGCAGCGTCGCGTCGTGCGCGAGCAGCGCACGCGCCGCGGCGCGGATCACGGCATGATGTTCTGGCCCGATGTTCGAAAGCTGCGGCAATATCGGCCCCATGTCCGCAATGCCGGCAAGCGATACCGCTTCATGCAGGACACGAATCGGCGAATGCGCGTCGCGCAGGTCCTCGAGCGGGAGGTAGGCCGCGCGCAGCGCGTCGGCAGCCGCCCAGTCGGCGGACTTTAGCGCAGCGAGGAGGCGGGTCGATCCGCGCGGACCGATGCACACCGAGCCGGAGGTGAATCCCACCAGGCCGAATTGCCGCAGGTGCACGGCGGCGGGCCTCTCGCCTATGCCGCTGACGATTCGTCCCGCATCGACTCGATCGAGCAAAGATTTCAAAAACGGGTCTTCGGCCGGATCGCTGCGCACGACCGCGTACTTGATCGCCGCGACCATGCCGGCATCGACCAGCCGCGCGACGTGGGCGGGCGTCAAGAAGTTTTCGGCTTTCAGATAGACGATGACCGGCCGGCCGTAGCGCTCGGCGAACATGCGGATCGCTTTTTCACTGCCGTCGGGTGTCGCGGGAAAAGTCTGCGGCAACACCATCACGGTCGGAAAGGCGCGTCCGCGCAGCACACTGGCCTGATCGAGCAACTTGCCGAAATCAGGACCCGCGGAAGGAATCACCCAACTTTCGGCGCTCGCTGTCTGTTCGAGCATATCGAGCAGCGCGGCGTATTCGTACAAGCCGATGTTGTACAGGTTGGCATTGCCGCCGTAGAGCAGCGTCGAGACACCGCCGCGTTCCAGATGCCGGATCATCGCGGCGTTGGCTTCGCGGTTGAGGGAAAGGTCGCCGTTCCGCGCAAGTGGGGGAACCGCAAGGACCGAGCGCGACAGATCGGCCGAGGTGACGGCACTGGTCTTCAACGCGTAGCTCCTGGGAGAACGATAAGGTGCCCGCATTATAGCGACCGGAACCCGATCATCGTCTTCGCGGTCAAATCGGTGTATTTTGCGACATCCCGCTTCGGCTGCTGCAGGGAATCGACGTGCACGCATCAACGTCACTCGATCGACCGGATCGACTACTTCCGCCTGAAGACCAGTTACTGAAGTTCGCTGCCGCCGGGAACCGCGCGGCCCGGCACGCGACGCAGGCCGAGACACGCACGTACAATGCGCGCTGCCAGCGCAACCGCGCTGGCGTATCCACCCTTCGCTCCGATGCCGCTCTACGCGATCACGATATTCTGCAGCGCGTTCCTGCTGTTCCTCGTGCAGCCGATCATGGCGAAGCAAATCCTGCCCTGGTTCGGTGGATCGGCCAACGTGTGGACGACCTGCCTGGTCTTTTTCCAATTGGTGCTCTTGCTCGGCTACGCCTATGCCGATCTGGTCGTTCGCCGGATTCCGGCGCGCGCGCAGTTATGGCTGCACGCGATGCTGCTGGCCGTGAGCTGCCTGATGTTGCCAATCATCCCCGGCGCGCATTGGAAGCCGCTGGGCAGCGAGAGTCCGGCGCCGTTGATTCTCGGCCTGCTCGCGCTGACGGTGGGACTACCCTACTTCCTGCTGTCGACGACCAGTCCGCTCGTCCAGTCGTGGTTCGCGCGACGATATCCCGGCCGCAGTCCCTACCGGCTTTTTGCCCTGTCGAACCTCGCCTCGATGCTGGCGCTGGCAGGCTATCCGTTCGCACTCGAGCCGTGGGTGACGACGCGAATCCAGTCCTACGGCTGGTCGGCCGGCTACCTGCTGTTCGTGCTGTTGTGCGCCGCCTGCGCGTGGTACAGCTTGCATGCTCTGCCGCCAGGCGATGCCTTGGCGGCCTCCGACATGGCGCCGCCCGCACCGGACGGCAAGCCCACACGAAGGCGCCAACTCCTCTGGGTGGCGCTCGCCGCGACGGGCTCGTTCCTGCTGCTAGCGGTGACCAATCACATTTGCGAGAACATTTCGTCGATTCCGCTGCTGTGGATCGTGCCGCTGTCGATCTATCTGCTGAGCTTCATTCTCTGCTTCGACAGCTCGCGCTGGTATCGCCGCGACCTGGTGGCCGGCACTCTTGCAGCCGGTTTGGGCGTCATGGGCTGGACCCTGGCCAGTCGCGAGCTGACGCACAGGCTCGAGCTGCAGATCGCCGTCTTTTGCATCGGACTGTTCGTCGCGTGCATGTTCTGCCACGGCGAACTTGCCCGGCTCAAGCCGTCGCCACGCTATCTGACGCGGTTCTACCTGATGGTCTCCGCGGGCGGCGCGCTCGGGTCGACGCTGGTCGGCATCGTCGCGCCGCTCGTTCTGCCTGCGTATTTCGAGCTCTCGTTCGGCCTGGTCGCCTGCGCCCTGCTGCTGGCCCTGCAGGTGCGCCGCGAGCATCCGGTGTTCGTCGCGCTTGCCGCCGTTGCCGTGCTGTTCACGCTCGGCACGGCCGGCTGGGGCATCGACGAATTCTACGACGGGACGATTCTGGCGACGCGCAACTTCTACGGCGTGCTGCGCGTGCAGGAAGGCGGCGTCGATGCGGGACGCCATCGCTCGCTCGTCCACGGCACGATTCTGCACGGCAATCAGTATCTCGACCCCCACCTGTCGCGCACGCCGACGACCTATTACACGTTCACCTCGGGCGTGGGCCGTGCGATCGAATCGATGCATCCGACCACGCGGCACTTGAAGATCGGCGTGATCGGCTTGGGAACGGGCACGATCGCGGCCTATGGCAGTCCGGGCGACGTCTACCGGTTCTACGACATCAATCCTGCCGTGATTCGCATCGCCAACAGCGAATTCACCTACCTCAAGAACAGCGAGGCGACGATCGAGACGCCGCTTGGCGACGCACGCCTCAATCTCGAGCGTGAGCCGCGCGCAGGGTTTCGATCTCCTGGCGATCGACGCCTTCTCCAGCGATTCGATCCCCGTTCACCTTCTGACCTACGAGGCGCTGACGGTCTATCGAAGGCACATGAAGCCCGGCGGCATCATCGCCTTCCATGTGACCAATCGTTATCTCGATCTCGTTCCGGTCGTCGAGCGGCTGGCCGTAGCGCAGCGCCTGCACGCGGTGCTGGTCGCGGACGAGGGCGACGGGGCATTGGGCAGCCGCAGCGACTGGGTGCTGGTGTCGGATAGCGCGGGTTCGCTTGCCGTTCCGCTGATCGCCGCTGCGGCCAAGCCGATCGAGCCGGGTCCCGGATGGGCTCCGTGGACCGACGACTTCAACAATATCGTGCAGGTCCTGAAGTAGACGCTTCCGCCGATTGGAATCGCGCGGCCCCCGATTGCCTCGGGTGCCATGCGGCGCGCAATCCGGCGCGACTGCTAGAATTACTCGCATGTTGCGCTCGTTGTCTCCCGATAGGTCGGCGCCCGCGATCGCGCCGCTGCTTGCCTCTCGTCAACGCCACAGCGTCGAGATCCTCGACCAGACGCGCCTTCCGCGGCACCGGGTTTTCGTCAGCCTCGCGTCGGCGGCGGATGCGGCGCGCGCGATCGCAACGATGCAGGTCCGCGGCGCGCCGCTGATCGGCGTCACTGCCGCGTATGGACTCGCGCTGTCGCTACGCACTGATCCTTCGGACGCTGGGATGCACGATGCCTATTCGATGCTGCTGGCGGCCCGGCCGACGGCGGTCAACCTCCGCTGGGCGCTGGAGCGCGTGCGTGCGGTTGTCGCACCGCAGGCGCCATCCGCGCGCGCCGAAGCCGCCTGGGATGAAGCCGATGCGATCGCCGCGCAAGACGTGGCGAGCAACCGCGCGATAGGCGAACACGGCCTCGCCATCATCGAAGGCCTTGCTGCCAGGCGCTCACCGGTCCACGTGCTCACCCATTGCAATGCCGGCGCGCTCGCGACGCTGGGATGGGGCACCGCGACCGCGCCGATCTATCTTGCCCAGCTTGCCGGCATTCCCATCCACGTCTGGGTGAGCGAGACGCGGCCGCGCCTGCAAGGGGCCAAGCTGACCGCATGGGAATTGCGGGCAAACGGCGTGCCGCATACGCTGATCGTCGACTCGGCGGGCGCCGCGCTGATGCGGCAGCACCGCGTCGATCTGGTGCTCGTCGGGGCCGATCGGGTGGCCTCCAACGGCGACGTCTGCAACAAGATCGGGACCTACGACAAGGCGCTCGCGGCGCGCGACAACGGGATTGCGATGTATGCGGCCGTGCCGTCGAGCACGATCGACTGGTCGCTCGCCGACGGCGACGCCATTCCGATCGAGGAACGTGGCGCCGACGAAGTCATCGGCTCGGACGACGATGCGATCGCACCTGCCGGCACGCGCGTGCTCAACCCGGCGTTCGACGTGACGCCGGGAAGATTGCTGACCGGTATCGTCACCGAACGGGGCATTTGCAGCGCCAGTGCAGGCGGACTCGCGACGCTGTTCGCACCGGAGACCAGGCAGTGAGCGAGCTTGGCCTGCGTCAGCAGATTATCGCGACGGCGCTTCGCATGAACGAGCTGCGCATCAACCGCGGCAGATCGGGCAACGTCAGCGCGCGCACCGCCGACGGCTTTCTGGTGACGCCGAGCGGCTTGCCCTACGAGGAGACGACGCCGGAGGACATTGCAGCCGTGACGCTCACCGGCCACGCCAGCGGGCCGCGGCAACCGTCGAGCGAATGGCGCTTCCACCGCGACATCTACGCCGCGAGGGGCGACGTCGGCGCGATCGTGCACACGCATTCGACATTCGCGACGACGCTCGCCTGCCTGCGGCGCGGGATCCCCGCCTTCCACTACATGGTCGCCGTGGCCGGCGGCAAGGACATCCGGTGTGCCGACTACGCGACCTTCGGGACGCAGGCCTTGTCGGATCGCGCCCTGGCCGCGCTGGAGGGTCGCAACGCGTGTCTCCTCGCCAACCACGGCATGATCGCCGTGGGTGACACTCTCGCAGGCGCGCTTGCGCTCGCGGTCGAAGTCGAAGCGTTGGCCGAGCAGTACTGGCGCACATTGCAGACCGGAACGCCGAGTCTGCTGTCGGACGCGGAGATGGACGTCGTGCTGCAGAAATTCAGCCGCTACGGCAAGCCGGAAAGCAGCTAGCTGCCGCGACGTGCGCAAAAACGAAAGCCCAACCGCGAGGGTTGGGCTTTTGCTTTAAGGGTGCCTGACGATGACCTACTTTCGCACGGGCAATCCGCACTATCATCGGCGCGCCGCCGTTTCACGGTCCTGTTCGGGATGGGAAGGGGTGGGGCCAGCGGGCTTTGGTCGTCAGGCATTGACGGGTCAGGAGTCAGGGAACGGGTAACAGGTAACAGAAACCCGGGAGCTGACCCTGAGTGGAAGAAGTAAAGAAGGTTAGATTGACGCAAACACCGTGGGTAGCAGTGGTGGTTCAGGGTTTACTGTTCCCTGTTACCCGACCTCTGTTACCTGAGCGGCGCACGACAGTGCGCAGCGTTATGGGATCAAGCCGCACGGGCAATTAGTATCGGTTAGCTCAAGGCGTTACCGCCCTTCCACACCCGACCTATCAACGTGGTGGTCTGCCACGACCCTTCAGGGGGATCAAGTCCCCGGGAGATCTCATCTTCAGGCACGTTTCCCGCTTAGATGCTTTCAGCGGTTATCGCTTCCGTACATAGCTACCCGGCAATGCGACTGGCGTCACAACCGGTACACCAGCGGTACGTCCACTCCGGTCCTCTCGTACTAGGAGCAGCCCCCGTCAAATCTCCAGCGCCCACGGCAGATAGGGACCAAACTGTCTCACGACGTTTTGAACCCAGCTCACGTACCACTTTAAATGGCGAACAGCCATACCCTTGGGACCGGCTACAGCCCCAGGATGTGATGAGCCGACATCGAGGTGCCAAACACCGCCGTCGATATGAACTCTTGGGCGGTATCAGCCTGTTATCCCCGGCGTACCTTTTATCCGTTGAGCGATGGCCCTTCCATTCAGAACCACCGGATCACTATGTCCTGCTTTCGCACCTGCTCGACTTGTCAGTCTCGCAGTCAAGCCCCCTTGTGCCATTGCACTATCAGTACGATGTCCGACCGTACCTAGGAGACCTTCGAGCTCCTCCGTTACTCTTTGGGAGGAGACCGCCCCAGTCAAACTGCCTACCATGCACGGTCCCCGAACCGGTTAAACGGTCCTGGGTTAGAACCGCAATGACACCAGGCTGGTATTTCAACGTTGGCTCCACGCCATCTAGCGACAGCGCTTCATTGCCTCCCAGCTATCCTACACAGGTCCCATCACAGTCCAATGCAAAGCTACAGTAAAGGTGCACGGGGTCTTTCCGTCTTGCCGCGGGGAGATTGCATCTTCACAAACACTTCAACTTCGCTGAGTCTCGGGTGGAGACAGCGTGGCCATCGTTACGCCATTCGTGCAGGTCGGAACTTACCCGACAAGGAATTTCGCTACCTTAGGACCGTTATAGTTACGGCCGCCGTTTACCGGGGCTTCAATCAAGAGCTCGCACCCCATCATTTAACCTTCCGGCACCGGGCAGGCGTCACACCCTATACGTCGACTTTCGTCTTTGCAGAGTGCTGTGTTTTTGTTAAACAGTCGCAGCCACCATTTCTCTGCGGCCCCACTCGGCTCAGCCTGTACGGCTTCACCTACCTGAGGCGCACCTTATCCCGAAGTTACGGTGCTAATTTGCCGAGTTCCTTCACCCGAGTTCTCTCAAGCGCCTTAGAATATTCATCCTGCCCACCTGTGTCGGTTTGCGGTACGGTCAACCTGAAACTGAAGCTTAGAGGCTTTTCCTGGAAGCAGGGTATCAGCAACTTCCGGCAGGCAAGCCCGCCTTCGTCATCACGCCTCAGCTAAGATCCCCGGATTTGCCTAAGGACCACGCCTACACGCTTAAACCGGGACGTCCAACACCCGGCTCGCTTAACCTTCTCCGTCCCCCCATCGCATCTCAGGCCGGTGCGGGAATATTAACCCGCTTCCCATCGGCTACGACTCTCGTCCTCACCTTAGGGGCCGACTCACCCTGCGCCGATGAACGTGGCGCAGGAAACCTTGGGCTTTCGGCGACAGAGCTTTTCACTCTGTTTATCGCTACTCATGTCAGCATTCGCACTTCCGATACCTCCAGCAACCCTCACGAGTCACCTTCACCGGCCTACGGAACGCTCTCCTACCATCCAGGCACCAGATTCAAACTTCCTGCTCTGCAACCGCCCTGCCTTCCCGACTCGACTCGACCAGTCGGGAGCGCTTTGGTCTCGGCCGCGCCTTATCGGCGCTTAACCTTGCGCAAGACAAGTGCGCGCAAGTTAGCCTCGCCCACGCTTCTCGCTGCGGCAAGCAGTTTGAATCAGACGCGTGAATCCCTAGCTTCGGTACACAGTTTGAGCCCCGTTACATCTTCCGCGCAGGACGACTCGACCAGTGAGCTATTACGCTTTCTTTAAATGATGGCTGCTTCTAAGCCAACATCCTGGCTGTCTGAGCCTTCCCACCTCGTTTCCCACTTAACTGTGGCTTGGGGACCTTAGCTGAGGGTCTGGGTTGTTTCCCTTTCGACCCCGGACGTTAGCACCCGGAGTCTGTCTCCCACGCTAACACTTTGCGGTATTCGGAGTTTGCCATGGTTTGGTAAGGCGCCATGCCCCCCTAGCCATAACAGTGCTCTACCCCCGCAAGTCATACGTGAGGCACTACCTAAATAGTTTTCGGAGAGAACCAGCTATTTCCGGATTTGTTTAGCCTTTCACCCCTAGCCACAGCTCATCCCCGTCTTTTTCAACAGACGTGGGTGCGGCCCTCCACGAGGTGTTACCCCCGCTTCAGCCTGGCCATGGCTAGATCATCCGGTTTCGGGTCTACGCCATGCGACTCTTTCGCCCTGTTCGGACTCGCTTTCGCTACGCCTCCCCTATTCGGTTAAGCTCGCCACACAACGTAAGTCGCTGACCCATTATACAAAAGGTACGCAGTCACCCTTACGGGCTCCCACTGTTTGTATGCATGCGGTTTCAGGATCTATTTCACTCCCCTTCCGGGGTTCTTTTCGCCTTTCCCTCACGGTACTGGTTCACTATCGGTCGATCACGAGTATTTAGCCTTGGAGGATGGTCCCCCCATCTTCAGACAGGATTTCACGTGTCCCGCCCTACTTCTCGTACCCTCAGTTCCACTCCCAACCTTTCGCGTACGGGGCTGTCACCCACTTTGGCCGCCCTTTCCAGAGCGCTCCGCTAAGTCGAAAGCTAAAAGGTACCGGCTGCTCCGATTTCGCTCGCCACTACTTTCGGAATCTCGGTTGATTTCTGTTCCTGCGGTTACTGAGATGTTTCAGTTCTCCGCGTTCGCTCTACCCACCCTATGAATTCAGGTGGAGTACCCCTCCATACATGACTCTCCCAACGCTCGCTTAAGACTTGGCCGCTTTGGCGCGCACTAGCCACTAGCGTGCGCGCAAAGCTCCAACGCTCGCGTCGAAAGCCATCTATGGAGGGGTGGGTTTCCCCATTCGGACATCTCCGGATCAATGCTCGTTTACCAGCTCCCCGGAGCTTTTCGCAGGTTGCCACGTCCTTCATCGCCTGTGATCGCCAAGGCATCCACCACATGCACTTAGTCGCTTGACCCCATAACGCTACGCACTATCCCGCCTCGCATTACAGGTGTTTGCGCTTGTCACCCACTCGCTCCGACTAAAGATCGAGCAGGCTTCGATACAATCTAACCCAGTCTCGCCCGTCGTTCGTATCCCGCGCTCGCGCACGAAATCCGCCCTTCCGAGCAAGACGCTTTACTTCTTCCGTGTTGTTAAAGAACGACTCCCGACTTCGCTGCCCGAAGGTCCGGCTAAAAGCCAGAAGCAAACCCTGCATCGCTTGCTTCTGCCTTCTACCGTTACCTGTTACCTGTTACCTGTTACCTGACTGGTGGAGCTGATCGGGATCGAACCGACGACCCCCTGCTTGCAAAGCAGGTGCTCTCCCAGCTGAGCTACAGCCCCCCTCGCTTTTCGGCCACCCCTTCGCACTTGCTCTTGGCTTGCGACCTTGGAGGTGGTGGGTCTGGATGGATTCGAACCATCGACCCCCGCCTTATCAAGACGGTGCTCTAACCAACTGAGCTACAGGCCCGATTCAGGTCAACACCTGACGAACAACCGATAAGCGTGAGCACTTGAAGTGCTGGACGTTGGGTAAGCAACCGTCCGACTCGCCAACATCGCTGTTAGCTCATCTTAAGGCTGTTACCTGACTCCGAGAAAGGAGGTGATCCAGCCGCACCTTCCGATACGGCTACCTTGTTACGACTTCACCCCAGTCACGAAACGCACCGTGGTAAGCGGCCCCCTTGCGGTTAGCCTACCTACTTCTGGTACATCCCGCTCCCATGGTGTGACGGGCGGTGTGTACAAGACCCGGGAACGTATTCACCGCGACATGCTGATCCGCGATTACTAGCGATTCCGACTTCATGCAGTCGAGTTGCAGACTGCAATCCGGACTACGACCGGCTTTTATGGGGATTGGCTCCAGCTCGCGCTTTGGCAACCCTCTGTACCGGCCATTGTATGACGTGTGAAGCCCTACCCATAAGGGCCATGAGGACTTGACGTCATCCCCACCTTCCTCCGGTTTGTCACCGGCAGTCTCCCTAGAGTGCCCTTGCGTAGCAACTAGGGACAAGGGTTGCGCTCGTTGCGGGACTTAACCCAACATCTCACGACACGAGCTGACGACAGCCATGCAGCACCTGTGTTACGGCTCTCTTTCAAGCACCCCCACATCTCTGCAGGGTTCCGTACATGTCAAGGGTAGGTAAGGTTATTCGCGTTGCATCGAATTAATCCACATCATCCACCGCTTGTGCGGGTCCCCGTCAATTCCTTTGAGTTTTAATCTTGCGACCGTACTCCCCAGGCGGGCAACTTCACGCGTTAGCTGCGGTACCAGGAAATCGCTTCCCCAACACCTAGTTGCCATCGTTTAGGGCGTGGACTACCAGGGTATCTAATCCTGTTTGCTCCCCACGCTTTCGTGCCTGAGCGTCAATCTCAGCCCAGGGGGCTGCCTTCGCCATCGGTGTTCCGCCGCATCTCTACGCATTTCACTGCTACACGCGGCATTCCACCCCCCTCTGCCAGATTCAAGTCGCCTAGTTTCCACTGCCATTCCCAGGTTGAGCCCGGGGCTTTCACAGCGGACTTCAGCAACCGCCTACGCACTCTTTACGCCCAGTAATTCCGATTAACGCTCGCACCCTACGTATTACCGCGGCTGCTGGCACGTAGTTAGCCGGTGCTTATTCCGCCGGTACCGTCAAGAATCTCCCGTATTCAAGGAAACCCTTTCTTCCCGACTAAAAGCGGTTTACAACCCGAAGGCCTTCTTCCCGCACGCGGCATGGCTGGATCAGGGTTGCCCCCATTGTCCAAAATTCCCCACTGCTGCCTCCCGTAGGAGTCTGGGCCGTGTCTCAGTCCCAGTGTGGCTGATCATCCTCTCAGACCAGCTACCGATCGTCGCCTTGGTAGGCCTTTACCCCACCAACTAGCTAATCGGCCATCGGCCGCTCCCATAGCGTGAGGCCCTCGCAGGTCCCCCACTTTCCTCCGTAGAGCATATGCGGTATTAATCCGGCTTTCGCCGGGCTATCCCCCTCTACGGGATACGTTCCGATGTGTTACTCACCCGTTCGCCGCTCGCCGCCAGGGTTGCCCCCGCGCTGCCGCTCGACTTGCATGTGTAAAGCATGCCGCCAGCGTTCAATCTGAGCCAGGATCAAACTCTTCAGTTCAATACCTGTACAAGACTTCACTCATTCTGACGTCGACCAAGCCTTCCGCTTGTCGCGGAAAGCTTCGTCACGAGCCAAGCAGCCGTGATAGCCACTCGACCCGCTTCCTTCAGCATGAGTACTTCTCGTGATGCTTGTCGAGCCCTCGAATCTTTAGCCTCCCAGCCAGGCCACCAGAGTCTCCCCCAGCACCCCCACCGGCAAACCAAACACCCAAGGCCGCCATCACCCCAAGTACCCACACTTATCGGTTGTTCACATTGTTAAAGAGCGTGCGTCCGACCGGCTTTTGCCAGACAGACGCAAAGAGGCGCGATTATACAACACTATCGAGACAGGTCAAGGACATGTATCGGGCCAGTACATATTGCACTGGTGGTTTTGATGAAGGAATTGTACCGGGGAGAGTAAGTGGGGGGTTTTGCGACCGGGGATGGGTATGGTGAGACTGAAGTGTGGGCGTTCGAGGTTGTACCAGGAGAGCCAGCGCAGCAGCTGGAGGTTGAACTCGGTGAGGTCGTCGAGGAAGAGAAGATCGTAGTGGTAGTCGATGCATTCTTCCTGGACCGTGCGGTTGAAGCGTTCGCAATGGGCGTTCATGCGAGGTGTTTGGGGAAAGGTATGCCCGTGGGTGCACAGCAAGCGGGCGAGCTCGGCGGCGAAGTAGCGTTGGAACTCGCTCCCGTTGTCGGTGAGGACGGACTCGATGGCGAAGGGAAACACGGCTTGGATGAGGCGGAAGAACTGGGTGGCCGCGGTGCTGGCGTGACTGCGGGTGGCCCAGGCCCAGGCGAAGTGCGAATGCAGATCGGTGCAGGTAATGATGTAGCGGCGCTGCCCCTCGGTCCGCAGCTCGATGCTATCCAGGGCTACGCAATGGCCGGGACGCTCGGCCCGGAAATGCTTGGGCTTGCGGCGGTGTGTGCCGCGCACCGACTTGGCTTTGCCCGGGGCTCCGAAGCGCCGCGGTTGGCGACGCATCTTGTCGGGCGCATCGGCGATGAGCCGACCGATGGTTCGCGCACTCGGACAGGGCAGCTGCGCGGCGGCGGCGAAGGGCCAGAGCAGCAGATGCAGCTTCTCTTTGGCCAAGTTCGGATGTACGGTGCGCAGTCGGCGGATCTCGGCGATGATCGGCGCCGGCCACTGCCGCTGCCGGCGTCGCTTCGGCGCCGTCGAGCCCGGCACCAGTGCCGCCACGTTGCCGCCCTCGGCCTTGAGCTTGGCGCGCCACAGGAACAGGGTACGGCGACTGATTTGGAACGCCTCACGGGTGGCGGCCAGGCCGTGGCGTTGCCAGAAACCAAGAATCTTCAGTCGGCGCTGGGCATCGGGGGCAATCATCCCCCAGCGTAGGGCGTAATCGGCGACTCGGTAAAACCCGCGAATCTTATGACCGACGTGTTGTACTCGCATCGCACTCCTCGTCGTGCAAGGAGTGCAATATGTTTCTGGCCTTAGTCAGGACAACGCTCGTTTGCCAGCAGTGGATCAGTTTGCAAACCGAGCGACTATCCGTTTGCCGCGCTATCCGGCTTGCCGGACCCGACTGCGGCGCGTTTAGCGACGGACGGATGCTGCCCGGCGCTCACTTTGTCGAGCAGCATTTGCGCGCTATCGGACCAGGATAGCCAGGGTTTGGGTGTGCGCAGTGCACGCGGCTCCGAGACGCGCCTGTCGGCAAATCGGCGAATCGCTATCGTAAATCGCGAGTTCATCGCCGGACCGGAAGAAATCGGGATAGTTGCCGCCGATCTCGCGAAATACGGGAATGTCCGACGCTAGGACCGGCAATCCGTGCTGCATCGCTTCGACCAGCGGCAAGCCGAAGCCTTCGCAGCGCGACGCGAAAATCAGCGCCGCCGCGTGCCGATAGGCGAAATCGAGCTCGGCGTCCGAGCCGTCCTCGAACCAGAGCAACCTCCGCCCGTGCTCCGGATGCGAGCGCAACCTGTCGATCAGATCGTACGAGCGCCACCCGGCGCGGCCGAACAGCATCAGCGCGGCATCGCTGCCTTCGGACCAGAGCATTTCGAACGCGGCGAGAATGCGCGCGCAGTCCTTGCGCGGCTCGATCGTGCCGACGACGAGGTATACGCTGCCTGAGCATCGGTGGAACGCGCCCTTGACCCGTGCGAGATCCGCAACTCCCGCCGGCGCAGGATCGAATCCTGCCCCAAGATAGAAACTATCGATGTGCGGGGACCCAGACCCGTCAACGAATCGCTCTCGCATATAGGCCCGCAGGTCGTCTGCAACGGTGCGGGAGATCGCCAGCAGCCCGTGCGATAGCGGAATTGTTCGTCGTAACCACGCATCCAGCAGCAACGGCAGCCCCTCCGGCGCGATGTCCGGATGATTGATCGGAATCAGGTCCTGGACGACAGTCCATACCCGCGCCCCGCCGACGCGTGCGCGGCGAAGTTCGCGCGAAAGATCAGTGCCCCAGGTCGCATCGAGCAGAACGATGACATCGCCCCGTTCGAACACAATGCGGCCGCCTGCAACTCGACGACGGAACGACCCGATCCAGCGACGCGCGTTCTGCAGTGCGTACACACCGCGCCGCAGCGCGAATTCCAGGCGCGGCGAATTGAGACGGCTACGGAGTGCGTCGGATGGCAAAAAACGAATCACACCGGCGCGCACGACATGGAAAGTTCGCCGGAGCGTCTCGACACCGCTTGGCGTGGCCGCTGAGTCAACGTGACGTGGCGCCGGTAGCCGATCTATCGCTTGGAAATAACGACCGTTGAAAATGACCGGAACGCAGCGCCAAGGCCCGTCCAGGGCAATCGCGGCTTCCATGATGCTGCGCACCGTCCGCTGGATGCCGGTGTTGTAGCGGCTGGCGTACGTCGTCGTGCATTCGAGGTAGACACGCGGCTTTCGCGCTGCACCGCCGGACTCGGACGTCGCGTCGGCAGGACCGGACATTGCGGCGGATACGGCGCTTACGCGGCCTGCTCGCGGCCCACGCGGTTCAAGTCGGCATCGACCATCGCGCGGAGCAAGGTCGTAACGTCGGTCTTCGGACGCCAGCCGAGCACCCGATGCGCCTTCGCGGCGTTGCCGCGCAGCATGTCGACGTCGGCCGGACGGAAGAGCGTCGGGTCGACGATGACGTGATCCTCGTAATTCAATCCCGCGTACGAGAACGCGATCCGGCACATTTCGCGCACCGTCGTCGTGGTGCCAGTAGCAATCACGTAGTCGTCCGGCTTGTCCTGCTGCAGCATCAGCCACATCGCCTCGACATAGTCGCCGGCAAAACCCCAGTCCCGCTGCGCATCGATGTTGCCCAAGCGAAGTTCCTTCTGCTTGCCGAGCTTGATGTGTGCGACCGCATCGGTGACCTTGCGCGTGACGAATTCCACGCCGCGCAGCGGCGATTCGTGATTGAACAGGATGCCGCTCGAGGCGTGCATGCCGTAGCTTTCGCGGTAATTCACGGTGAACCAGTGGCCCGCGAGTTTGGCGACGCCATAGGGGCTGCGCGGATAGAACGGCGTGCTCTCGTCCTGCGCCTCGGTCTTGACGAGGCCGAACATCTCGCTCGACGATGCCTGGTAGAAACGCGTCTCCGGCCGCGAGCTGCGCACCGCTTCCAGGATATTGACCACGCCGATGATGTTCACCTGCGCGGTCGCGGCGGGTTGCGCCCACGACGAACCGACAAAACTCTGCGCACCCAGGTTATAGACTTCGGTGGGCTGCGCGATTTCGATGGCGCGAAACAACGATGACAGGTCGGTCAGGTCGCCCTGGATCAGCGTTACGACCTGTTCGATGCCTAGCTCGCGAAGACGCCAGAGCGATTCGGTACCGCGCCGCGCAACCAGACCGAACAACTCATAGCCCTTGCGGCGCAGAAGCTGCGCGAGGTAGGCGCCGTCCTGGCCCGTGATGCCGGTGATCAATGCGCGCTTGGTCATGGAGTCAGTACCGGTGGCCTTTGCGGCCGATTCGAACTTAAAATGCTAGGGTGGCGGAATGTAACATCCGGGCACCTCACCAACGAAATATCCACCCTAAGTATCATTTGCGTCCGCTGTCGGGCGCTAATATTCGATTCGCGGCGGCGCGGCGAGCCTGTGCACGGAGCCCGAAACGCTGATTTGTCGAGTAATCTTACACCGCGCTGACCGGACCGCGTTCCTATGGAGCATCCCTACTGTTTTCGAAGGGAAAATGGCGGTGGCACGGAACCTGCTGAAGCTAGGGAGGACGAGGGTACGCAAGACAAAGAATCACCACCGAAATAAATGAAAACAATTGCATACCTGACCTTGGTCGGAGGGATAGCAGTCGCCTGCGCGGGCCCGGTGTCCGCTGGAGCCATCGGAGACGACGATGGCGCCGCAGGAGCGTCGGATTCCTTTACACCGCCACCTGCCCCTCCTCCCTTGGGGCAGGATGTCCAGAATTACATCAGTTCGCTGCCGCCGGATTCGGGCGATGGCGCCACCGTGGTCAACTACGATCTGTCGGGCTATGTGCCGAACCCGAACGACGACCTTAGCAACCTGCAGATTTCGTGGAATGACATTGTTGGAGTGACGACCGGGGCCTATGACCAGTACTGGCTTACGCACACGTCGCCACCGCCGCAACCGTTGTTTCAGTCCCTTTTCTTCAGTGCACCCACGGGCAATCTTGGGGAGAGCGACGCGGCGGGCGAAGGGTACATGTTCAGTGTGACGGCGCGGAGTATCCACTTCGCCCCCCAAGGCGTGCCAGAACCCACCTCCTTGCTGCTTTTGGGCATGGGGCTCGCGGCACTTGCGCTGGCCCGCCGCAATACGCCCGCTTAGCCGCGACGCAAGTTCGTGGCCCGCCGACGGGGCGTCGGCGTTCCGCCGATGCAAGTTTGGCTAATAGCGATTGGCCCAACGGCAACGCCACAGCCAAGAATACCGAACCCCACGCAATCCAAAGGATGTTCGCCATGAAGACACGCCACTGGCTGCGGGCCACCCTCGGATTCCTCGCGCTTTGCTGCGCGGCGACATCGCACGGCCAAACGACCGGAGCCGCGGGTTCCGTCATCGTGTTTCCGAACGTCGCCTCCACGGCGTCGTTTAATAGTGAAGTGAACATCCAGAACCGAAATAATGTGGATGTAACGCTCGATGTCTTGTTCTATGAATCGCTCAATTCGACGACCAAGGGATTGCACACCTGCAGCCAGTTCCCAGTTCCGGCGGGGGAAAGCCTTTCGTTCACCCTTGCTGCACAATGCTCGCTTGACACCGCCACTCACTTCGGAATGCTGATTGTCAGGAACCACGATTTGGCAAACCAGACCGAGGTCTTTTACGGTTACGCACGGACTCAAACGCCGCAGGCCGTAGGGTTCAGCGTCGAAGGATTTCCCATCGGCAACTTTTCCGGCGCGGTCTCGTACGTCCAAGGACTCAAGCGATCGTCGACC
The DNA here is from genome assembly GCA_963828665.1 of uncultured beta proteobacterium. GTDB lineage: Bacteria > Pseudomonadota > Gammaproteobacteria > Burkholderiales > Casimicrobiaceae > PALSA-1003. The sequence continues at coordinate 15,999 of CAWHFL010000012.1, read as the reverse complement.
GGACCGACATATCAGTCCAACTGCTACATAGGCGCGTTGGGCGAACGCATAGATTTCAAGGTCACGCTGTTCGACGGCGCTGATGGGACGGAGAGCGCTCCACTTGGTTCATTCAGCGGGGCCTTACTGCCGTTCGTGTCGTTCCGGTTTCTCGACGTGTTCACGGCTCTCGGCGCACCGGCAGGCGATCACACCAACGTACGCGCGAGATACGAAATTACCGCGCTCAACAGCGTTACCAACGGCGTTCCCGCGTACGTCGGATTTTGTACCGTCCAGGAAAGCAACACCTTTAGCGCCGACTTTCGAATCGCGAAATCCCAGGATGCACAGGACTTTCGTCAGAAGCGCAAAATCTGCTATGGGCAAACGAGTACATGCGGAACGCTTGTAAGCTCGCCAACCACGGTTACCGCCGACACCGACCTAAATATTCACGAGCTTTACATCGCGCAGCCGGATTTCGTCAAGTGCGATTTGGTTGGCGATGCGCCGACGCTGAGTCAACTTCAAATGCGCCTTCGTGAGCCCGGGAACTACTTGACCGCGCCGGTATTCGTTCCAGCCGCGCCCTACGATAGCGCTCCATTCACGGGCGGAGGAGCCGGGGCGAATAGCTTCTACATTTACACCGGCGAGCATAGCGAGTGGAACGGCGGATCAACGGACCGCTGGTACATAGACGTCGAGGGAAGGGATGGCACTAGTGGCGCGTTAGCCTACGGAATTACTTGTACCTCAGGAAACGGTATTAGCATACCCTATGTGCGTACGGTGACGGGCCGCGTTCCAGACGCAAGCTTCTGAAGCGTTGCACTGACGCTGATCCGCCAACTAACAAGATTGGCTCTTAGCGCCGTAGTAGCCAGATCCACGTGGGTGCTATCAAAGCAATTGGCGTCGCCACGATAGCAATCGTGAACCGCAGAGGTGAAGAAAGTTGCGCAATTCCCGTAAACCCATAGCGTTGTGGGTCGCGCAACATTGTCGGCGAAATCAGCGTTGCCGCCGCAAATCCGCTGAAGAGCGTTCGCAGCCGCCACGGAGGCAAAAACTTTTCCTCGTAGCGCAATCCGCGCCCCGTTAGGCGTATCCAGAAATTTGACACACGGCGCGGTAACCAAGATAGGAACGGCAACCGGTGGTGTGGCTCCACCAGTTGCAACGTATGTCCGGCAGCGAAGTAGCAAACCCCTCCCGGACGCAGCACCCTTCGAATTTCAGCCATCAATGCGTACGGGTCCGGAACGTGCTCGTAGACGTGGTTGCAAACTGCCGCGTCGAAGGTCGCGTCGGCAAACGGCAGCAATGAGCCGGTCCCGATCAGGAACGAAGCATTGGAAATGCCTCTCGGGCTGCCGGCAGCAGATCGCACTAGATCACTGTCGACATCGATGCCGACAATAAAAGCGACGTGGTTGGCGACCTCTCTAGTAATTAGGCCCGTCGAACAACCGACGTCAATGACGGATGCGCGGCTGAGGTCTATATGGCCGAGCTCTCGCAGTGCTTCGACAATCCTGCGCGCGCGCAGTCTCCTACCCGTGGGATCAATCGCAAGGTCGCAGTCGCACATCCTTCCTTCCGATCCAGTCGTTAGCGACGTCCGTTCATGACTGAATACTCGGTTTCTGCTTTGCAGTCGCTGCAATTTTTACGAAGATCTCTTCATACCCGTCACAAACAGTTTCCCAATCGCGCTCCGCGTGTGCCCAAGCTCGCGCCCGTGCTCCCAGTGCAGCTGCACGCACGGGATTGTCCAGCAGATCGATGACTGCGGCGGTCCAGGCATCCGCGTCTTCACTAGGAACGAGTCGGCCGCCTTCTTCGTCGACGATTGCATCGCGTAGGCCCTCCAGGTCGGAGGCAATCAGCGCGCAACCGGCGGCGGCCGCCTCGAGCGCCACGATACCGTAGCCCTCGATGTCGTCCGCTACGCGCACGTTTGGGGCGATGCAAACGGACGCGCGCCTAAGCCACGCAATTCTTTCCGTATCAGGCACAGCACCGAGCCACTCGATTCTCTCAGCAACTCCGGCACCTGCTGCCGCGACTTGGATTGCCGATCGCTCGGGGCCAGCACCGATTATCGCCAGCCGCACGCCGTCGCGGCACCTCGCGATCCTCGGCAAGACCACGCGGACGAACCATTCCAGACCTTTGCGGCGGACTAAACGACCAACAAATAGCAGTAGATCGGCCTCACGAACGGAGTTCGAGGGGGCAACAGAGGTGACACCGTTTCCGATGACGCTAATACGCGGGGCCGGTGCCCCAGCGTCGATTGCAGCAGTCCGAGTGGCATCGCTCACGCAAACGTATGCATCAAGATCGCGAAAGAACATTCGCAGCCACAATTTGTAGAACGGATTGGCGTACGTTGCATCGCGTCCATGCACCGTAACACATACTGGGATACCGAGGCGCTTTGCGAGAGAGCCAAGTGGTGCGAGTACCGAATCACCTAGATGCAGGAGCACAAGCTTACGGGTCAGAGCGCCGCCAATTATTGAAAGCGTACATTTAGCGAGGAAGAATGGAAGCCAGAAGTCTGCCGCTCGCAGCGCAATTATGCGAACCGGCCGCCTCTTTGCGATTCGGGTCGTTAACTCCCAACTAAAACGCTCCATGCCGCCGATGCGCGGTGGATACTTCCGAGTCACCAGCCATGTCGACCCGCGAACCTTGTGATTCGGCGCCACACCATCAACCATCCGCGTTCTCTCGGTTGGTGCGCTCTAATCGCTTGCGACGCGCATCGAGTTGCAGCTCCTCGAGCATCCGCCGGTTGATCGCGAGCAGATCTCCCACAAAAGCTACCGCCATTAGCGCTCCGCTCAAGCCGTAAAGTATCGCGGCAAGAATGAGACTCTGCACATGGCCTGCGCCGCCATCGTTGGCAAAGAAATAGTAGACAAAACGCAGCGCGATGAGCGTCGCGATCGCGCATATCACAATCGCCGGTAGTATGAAAGAACGAAACGGTCGATAAACTACAAAAATGCGGATAAGATCGCTCCCGCTCCGCCACAAGTACTGATAATTGCTGCGCGCTAACCGGGATGGGCGAAGCGATGCGTTAACTCTAACCGGGACCGACGCCACCCGCATCCCATAGTGTGCCGCCTGCACGATTGTTTCGAGGGTGTAGGTGTAACGTGAAAAGACATTGACTCGCAACGCAAGCTCCCGACTCATCGCGCGAAAACCGCTTGTCGCGTCAACCACGTCCGTTCCCGACAACAAGCGCACGACCCAGGATCCAATGCCCTGCAGAGTCCTCTTTAAAGGAGTAAATGACTTGATTTCGGCGATGGGGCGCGCTCCGATCGCGAGGTCCGCATGGCCGGCAAGGACGGGTTCGATCAGCTTCACGATATCGTCGCCACGGTATTGATTGTCGGCATCGGTATTGACAATGATGTCGGCTCCACGCGCAAGACATTCCGAGACACCGACGACGAAGGCGGTCGCGAGGCCCCGATTCTCTGGAATCCGCACTACGTGCGCCCCGAGTTCGCGCGCGACGATGGCCGTTCCGTCGCGGCTCCCATCGTCAACGACAAGAATCTCGATTGAATCGATCCCCGGCAACGAGCGCGGCAACGCGTCCACCGTATGGGCAAGGTGCACTTCTTCGTTGAAACACGGAATTTGGATGTATAGCTTCACGGTACGTTGTTAGGTTTTCCCGCAAAACGTCAAAGTGGTTTCCTTGCGGCGGAAATCATCGTGTTACTACGACCGGGAACGATAGAACGGCGTCACCGTTCTGCTCAAATAACGCTAGGGTTTCGCGCACCATGCCAACGCGAACATCGTACTCGCCCGGCGGCAGTGGCTTTCCGTCCATGCCTATCGGCGCAAGAGGCACTCTGACGCGCGTATGATCGCCCGCGAGCAAGGAGATCGCCATTGGCCAACGATTGTCTCCGACGAATCGGTCAGGAGCGTCCCGTCGATACCATCGGAGAGCGATCTGCACTGCGCCGGCCGCGTCGCCGAGGTCGCGCACCGTCGGCCAGTAAGCCGTCCCGGTATTGCTAACGTCAAGGACAAAATTCCCTGTCTCAGTAGTTCGAATCGTGATGGGCAATACGGTCGCGGCCGAAAGCGCGAGCTTCGACCGAAATCCATTCATTCCCGGTCCATCGGCGACCGGTTCACCTGGACGCAATAGTCGCATGCCAATCAACCCGATACCAATGCCGACCCGGTGATCATCAGGGCCAATCTCGGTCGCATCGACCTGTTCACTTATCAGTTTGATTCGCGCGACGTCAGAAGCTACGGGGCGCGGAATCTGGACCCGCAGTGTTGTCACTCCGGCGCCAACGGTGCCGCCCCATGCGGGGGTCTCATTTATCAAAACGTGCAGCCATCGCCGCTCACCTGGCTTCGCGTAGGAAAAAAGGTCCACCTTCAGCGTCTGCGCATCATTCATTGCTTCAGCCGCCACATCGATCCAGGACAGTCCATCGGTGTACCGGAATTGTCCGAAGGGTGCGACTTCCGTCTCGAAAAAGTGCCGGCCAGAGGCGCCCCATACTCGATCTCCACCGAACATTCGCTTGGTGAACGATCGATCAAGCCCGTCAACTCGCGAAAGTGTGACCTTGGATGTTTGATTCTCAATCTTGCGGGATGGAGCACGGTACGCCGGCGCTACAAAGCTTCTCGACAACAACCAGGAGCGTTGCGGCGAAATGATGGCCCCGGTAGACCAAACCTCGGGACCATGCAACAGCCACGCGGGTCGCCCGAGTCTCGATTTCGCATCGATCCAGTTGCTTACCTGAACAAAGTCCTCCGTCTGTAGGAGATCGCGGTTGACAAAGACTACGGGTTTGCCGTATGCGACTAGGAGTCCGGCGACTACATTCTGATCCACACCGACACTTACGACGAGTTCGTTGGGTAGTGCCTCGGCGATTGATTCAATCTGATCGGTCATTCCGGAATTATCTTTGAACAGGAGCGATTGCGGCGCGAAGTTGGCCGCGACAAACGTGTATGGGGCGACGAGCGCAGCGGCGCCGACGGCGGTGCCTAGGCGACCAATCCGACGCGTCATCACATGCGCAAGTATCGCCGCGAACAGTAAAGCATAAGGAATTACTGTTGGCACAAAGCGTCGGATGGCCCACGGATGGTCCGCACTTACCATCGGGTACCACAAATAAAGTAGTCCCGGGCCAACGCCCAGTACGACAACCAATGATCGCATCAGGCCGCGACTGGCAAGCCAACGGTTCCATACCGCGTAACAGAGCCCTCCAACAGTTGCGAGCAGAATCGGCCAGGAAAGATACGTTGCAAGGTTCAGGACCGAATCTTCACGAAAATCTCTTTTGCCCTCGAGGTCGAGAATGCCGTGATGGATAATACTGAAAGGCTCGTATGTCGGGCGGATAGCCACGGCATAGAAGAACAACGAAACAAGCGAAGCCACGATACATACCCTGACAAAGCGTGAACCGGTTAACTGCTTAACATAGGTCAAAGTTCTTGGCGTTACTAGCCATGCTCCGAGCAACAACGCGACTGATGCCGCAGTAATGACCGTCACATAATCGAATGTGTCCCGAAGGTAGTCATGAAACAAGAACCAGTAGCCAATGAACACTGCCGCGTGACTGATGAATTGGATGAATGAGAAATGACGCATTGCCGATAGCCCATTCTTGTTGGACGGCGCACGGCTCGCGAGCAGGGCAGCGGCGATGGTGGCAGGAACCGCAAGCGCCGCATCGATGCGAACGAACGAAGCACCAGTTACTACCGCAGCAATTAGCCATTGCGACCGTTTCATGCCAAACATGCTGAACAGGGGGACGGCAAGCAGCAAGGTCATCGTCATCGGTTCGCTTAGAGAGATGCCAGCGATCCACAAGGAGCTAGGAAGCGCAAACAACAAGAGCGTCCCGGCTATCGCAATCCCAGCGGGGACAATGCACCTCAGCAAAGCAAAGAAAAGCAGACCCCCCAGGGCAAAGATCACCGAATTAGCAGCGTAGACACCGTCTACACCGAACATAGTGTGTGCAACGGCCAACCAGACCGGCCAGCCAAGCGGGTGGCTAAGCGTAATAGGGTAGTCAACGCCAGCATGAATGTCCGTCATGTCCGGAATCAATACACCACTTACATGGCGTAGGAGTGCTCGGTCAGCATCATCAAGCGGCGCAAACAACACGGCAGCGCTGCCCCGTTGCGACAACGCGACGGCAGCCTCGGCGTAAACTTGCTGATCGCGTCCGGAGCCTAGCGTTTCATCTCGCCCAGACACTGCAAACAGGACAAACGTGATTGCCGCAACGAGGGCGACGATATCTGGCGCATCAAGCGTTTGGCGTTTTGAGGATGTCCTGGACTTACCAATCATTCCTGCAATTGCCAGCACCCAAGCGAACGATCCGAGCCAAGGTATCTTGAACAGACCAGCTACCGCGAAAACGACCAAAGGTGGCGTAAGCATCGCGACGCCCAAAACAAGCGCGAGTCCGCTGCGCGCAACTTGCGACCGGCACGATCTAGGCGCAATACAGCGGTCTATTGCCCAGCGTCCAATGACGTATGCCAGGACAATAAGGCCTGCCGCGAGGAAGGACCTCATCGATGTGTCGTTTGCGCGTTGGTTCTATATCGGTGGCTGCGCCGACTTCCGAGCGCAACCGGGCGGCGACTTTGCGTGCTCAAAGTAATCCAATGCGGCTGTCGCACATCTCGTTTGATACTATTCGAATTTGAGTACCAAGGGTTAGTCCTCTCCCTCTATCGTATGGAAACGGGAGGCAATTGAGGCAGAAACGCGATCCTATGGCTGTACGTTGTTAGTCGATAGCGCGGCCTAAAAGCCCGTACAAAGGCACAACTGCTGAAGATTTGCGCAACCGATTCTACTTTAAGAGCATCTGAGCATGCTTGCTCCAAATCTTGGAAGTGCCTGGCGCTATCGCCAATTCATATTCTCGTCGATTCGAACCGAGTTTCGAGCGCGATTCATCCGCAGCAAGCTTGGGGGGCTGTGGATGATCATTCATCCGCTTGCACAAGCCGCCATCTTTGCTTTGGTCCTTGCTGAAGTCATGGCGGCAAAGCTGCCTGGAATGGCGACTAATAAGTTTGCGTACGCGATTTATCTGTCGTCAGGTCTGCTGGCATGGTCCCTATTTGCGGAGATCGTCACGCGTTGCCTAACGGTCTTCATCGACAATGGCAATTTGATGAAGAAAATGTCATTTCCACGTATAAGCCTTCCACTCATTATTGCCGGCTCGGCAGTAACAAATAACTTTCTCCTTTTTGTCGCTATTCTCGTCGTATTTGCGCTCGTTGGCCACGTCCCAACTATCGAAATGGCGTGGATACCAATTCTCATGCTCTTTACCTTAGGCCTTGGTCTCGGAGTAGGTCTTCTGCTCGGTGTATTCAACGTCTTCGTGCGAGACGTCGGCCAAGTGGTGCCCGTCGCCCTACAATTGGGATTCTGGTTTACGCCGATCGTTTACACGCCGAGTGCCATCCCCGCAGATCTGCGTGCCTATCTGAATCTAAATCCAATGACGATGATCGTTCAGGGTTATCAGAATGCGATTCTTTTCAACAGACCTCCAGATTTAGTTGGTCTAGCGGGGCTCGCATCGTTCACGTTTGTTCTCTTGGGCGTGGTACTGGTCCTGTTCCGTCGTGCAAGCGCAGAAATGGTCGATGTTCTATGAGTGACCAGACTTTGACTGTCAAGAGGCTCGGTAAAGCATTTCGTACGTACCGGTCCGAATTTCAGCGAGCGTTGTCCTGGGTTGGCGTTCACGTAGAACCGTCCTCAGAACACTGGGTGTTACGCGATGTATCGTTTTCCGTAGCAGCCGGCGAGGCCATTGCCATCGTAGGTAAGAATGGCGCAGGCAAGAGTACGCTGCTCAAGCTGATTGCGGGGACACTGCGACCGACAGAAGGCGAGGTCCAGATGCGTGGTTCTCTCGCGGCGATTCTCGAACTTGGCATGGGCTTCAATCCCGAACTGACAGGTCGCGAAAATGCTATTCATTCCGCGGGGCTGATGGGACTAGGCCGAGAAGAGATTCAGCGAGCAATGCCGGCGGTCGAAGAGTTCGCCAACATCGGGGACTACTTCAATCAACCAGTCCGCACTTACTCTAGTGGAATGCAGTTACGCGTGGCATTTGCTGTAGCAACGGCATCACGACCCTCTTTGCTGATTGTCGATGAAGCGCTGTCGGTAGGTGATACCGCGTTTCAGCGCAAGAGTTTGCATCGCATTGAGCAATTCCTGGAACTCGGCACCACATTGGTCTTTGTCAGCCACGGTACGGAGACGATAAAACGCGTCTGTAACCGCGCACTTTGGATCAACGACACCCACATTGTTGCTGACGGATCCAGCAAAGACGTTTGCGAGGCGTATGAAAGATACATGTTGTCAGATCAGTCGGATGTTCCGCCGGCAGCACCTCGGGCCGTGACCGACGAAATTATCGACCAATCGCTTCTGACGAACATCGAGACTCAATATGGCGATGGGCGTGCCGAAATATTCGATTTTGTTATACATGACCACGAAGGAGTACGCGCCAATGTGATCCTCGAACGAGTGGATTTTTTTATATGCTACCGCGTTAGGTTTCTTTATGATTGCACAGGTGTGCACTTCGGAATGATGATTAAAACTATCGAAGGCGTATGTGTGTATGCAATCAATACGGGTGACTTACATCCAGTGGTTGATTACAAGCGCAACGATATTGTTCAAGTCAAATTCCAATTGACCAACAACCTTGTTCCTGGCATCTACTATCTCAATTGCGGAGCCAATCATCTAACGCCGCAGGGGCGTCAGGTTTTGCACAGGCGCTTGGATGTCGCTGCAATTCGCATCTCGAGCACCGGACGCTATGATGACAGCGGAATAGCGAATCTCCGCGCGCAGATCAGCGTAGTCCTTACTGCCGCGTAAGAGAGACTGATGATTGTCGTTGCCGGCGGAATGTATCGAAGCGGTTCGACATTCTCTTTCAACATCCTCAGGGAACTGTTGGAGGTGCGTGGCGGCGTTGCGGTGTTCTCAGGCAATTTGCTTGACATCACGGTTTTGCGCAACGCGCATGCGGCGAACATCGTGCTCAAGTCACATGCCCCCGACGAGCTGTGCACCGAACTGATTAGGCTTGGGGCGCTATTCTGCGTCTGCACCTACAGGAAGCCGGAGGACGCCATCGCGTCGTGGATGCAAGCATTTGGCTACGGCATTGAAGAATCGTTGGCCAGCATGCTTCAATGGGTGATATGGCACAGGCGTGTCTCGAAATATGCCTTGAATATCAATTATGAGGACGTCGCCAACGCACCGCTTGGCGTCATAGAGGAGATCCAACTACGAATCGTTGGATCCGCCGATGCGCCGGAGGCCAACGAGCTATGCGACAAATACAACAGGAGGACGTTGAAAGCCAAATACGACCAGCTGCAGGAGAGCGATGAGACGACCAACATTGGCATTAGCTACTATGAATCGACAACTTTTTTTCATCGGCGCCACATTACATCGCTGCGAGATCTTGTGGCGACGGAATTGATGACCAGCGAAACCATCTCTCGCATTCGGCACGAACTACGTGATTTCATTGACGGTGCGGGAAATTACGTGCTGTAGTGGAACTAACAGCCGCAAGTCAGGTACATTGTGATATCCCCGTTTGGGCACGATTGAGTGGGCGGACCGCCGTGGCCGTGAACCTCTTGCGCGCGACCAAACCATACGGGCCTCTCAATACAGGGCGCGGGCAAGGGGTCACCGTTGGAGCGGCCCCAGGCAAATGAACGATCTCTTTACGTCCTATTCCCAGAATTTTGAAGATGTGATGCTTTGGCGAGCATTGGCACACGTCGACCGCGGCACATACGTAGATATTGGTGCGCAGGATCCAATCATCGACTCGATTAGTCTTGCGTTCTATGAGCATGGATGGCGTGGTATTCATGTTGAGCCCGCGCCAGCGTATGCGCAACTTCTGCGCGAGCAGCGACCCGACGAAGAGGTCATCGAAGCAGTTGTCGCAGATCGCGAAGGTTTAGTATCGTTTTTCGACTTTCGTGGGACGGGTCTTTCAACGGCCCGGCCCGATATAGCGCGAAAACACCAAGCTGCGGGATACGAATGCCGTTCGCTTGAACGGACTTCGGTCACGCTCGACCAGGTGCTCGCCAAATGCGGTGACCGCGCTATCCATTGGCTAAAAATTGATGTCGAGGGCTTTGAGCGCGAAGTGCTCAAAGGCTGGACCTCACGACATTCTTGCCCGTGGATCGTCGTGATCGAGAGCACGGAACCGTTGACTAAGGACGAATCAGCGGCGATATGGGAATCGCTACTAGTTGAGCGTGGTTACCAACATGCATATTTCGATGGACTGAACCGCTTCTACGTGGCCCAAAAACATCACGCGCTTATGCAATATTTTCGCTCGCCGCCCAACCTGTTTGACCGATTTACGCTTGGCGGCACGGCTACCTCCACCTTTTGCGCGAAACTCAACAGCGACATTGCTGCGCTGCGACAGCGTGGCGACGAAGTGACCAACGCGCTCCTCGAGAGTCGGGAGCAACAGCAGCACTTTCGATCGGAATGTGAGCGAATCAGTACAAGTCAACGTGAGGAGGTCGCTCGTGCAAGAGGACGTGTCGCGCAACTCGAAAAGGAACTCACGTCAGTTGGGGGTCAGCTTCGATCTTCGGAGCATGATCTGGCCGAGACCCGTTCACTGCTAGATTCGCGAATTCAGGAGCTTGCCAAAGTACAAGCTTTGGCGAGTAAACAGGCTGGCGAAATTTCCTCGGTCCGTGCCAATTTGAATGCACGAAACGGAGAGCTAGCATCAGTTCGAGTGTACGGTGAACGACTGCAAGCAGAATTGGCCGCGGCGGCATCGGAGATCGTGGAACTGACTCGTCAAACGCATCAGTGGTGGACTGTCGCCGACAACTTGAACCAGCTACTGAAAGCCGTCCGCGCCAGCCGATCCTGGCGCCTAACTGCACCTCTGCGGCGCGGCAACGCTGTTGCGCAACGGTGGCTTGGCCTACTGAGAGTCGAAGACTTGACATTCTTAGGGTTACTCCGGCCCTTCGTTCGGCGACTACTTGTTTTCGCGTGGACCCGCGTGCAAGGACGCCCGGAGCGCCGGGCGGTGTTCGCTCGTCTTGCTGCGCGATTCCCTCGCCTTTACACGCGGCTAAGGACGTTCGCCCTCGCCCAGGGGCCGCGTGTTGTTGCACGCATTAGAACACCCGGCACGCGAGCAGCGGAATCCGATCAGCCACGGCAAAAAGGCGAGGCAATTCGAATCGCGATCTATCCCCGCTCTGTACAGCATGTGCATTCGCAATTGATGGAGGCGCGTGCGCTCGAAGATAAGCCCGCGACTCCGACTCAGCGTTCCGATTCTTGACGTGAGAATCGTCGTCGATCTTCAAGGCGCGCAGTCTACCGGAAGCAGAACTCGTGGTATCGGCCGATATTCATTGGCGCTAGCAAGAGCGATGGTTGCCGACCCGCGAAATCACGAAATCTTGATTGCATTGAGTGGTCTGTTTCCCGACGCTATTGAACCTTTACGCGCCAGTTTTAAGGACTTGGTACACCAAGATCAAATCGTGGTTTGGCAGGCGCCCGCCGGGGTCGCGTACTTGGACCCAACCGGCCGCTGGAGAACACGGACCGGTGAGGTTGTGAGAGAAGCTTTCCTAGCGAATCTCAAACCCGACTTGTTGCACATGTCGAGCCTGTTCGAAGGACTGGGGGACGATGCTCTGACTAGCGTTGACGCGTTGCCGAGCGTGTTCCCAACAGCGATTACTTTGTACGACCTGATCCCATTGGTCAATCGCGGGACATACCTTGCAGATAAGGTCGTCGAAGGCTGGTACGAAGGCAAGTTGGGACACCTGCGACGAGCACGGCTTTGGTTGGCGATCTCAGAATGCTCTCGCCGTGAAGCGATCGACCTTCTTGATCTACCCGATGACTGGGTCGTGAATATCTCTACCGCGGCCGACTCCATGTTTCGTCCTCTAGCTATTGGCGATGACTCGCAGCAATCGTTACGCCAGCGATACGGCCTAACGAAGCCTTTCATCATGTACACAGGGGGCATTGATCGCCGCAAGAACGTTGAGCGCTTGATCGGTGCTTACGGTCAGCTGCCTACGGCAGTTAGGGCCGCCCATCAATTGACTATCGTCTGCGCGGCAACAAATGACCAGATGACCCAGCTGAAGCGTCTCGCGCGGAAAAATGGACTGACGCGGGATGAGCTTGTCCTTACTGGTTACGTTTCGGACGAGGATCTCGTACTACTTTACAATTTGTGCAAAGTCTTTGTGTTTCCTTCCTGGCATGAAGGCTTCGGCCTGCCTGCGCTCGAGGCAATGAGCTGCGGAGCGGCCGTGATCGGCTCCGATACATCGAGCGTGCCGGAAGTTCTTGGCAGAAGCGACGCGCTGTTCGACCCTTATAGCGAAAGTGATATGGCGGCCAAGCTCAACGCCGTATTAATGGACGATGCGTTCCGCCAGCAGCTCAGAGAGCATGCGCTGCCTCAGGCTGGCAAGTTCTCATGGACACGAACGGCTCGCTCGGCGCTGGAGGCGATGGAGCGTGCGCACATCGAGAGAGAACGCACCAGCGGCATGCGAGTGTCACACGCCCAGCGCCGTCCGCGGCTGGCGTATGTCTCACCGTTGCCTCCGGAGCGTTCGGGTATCGCGGACTACAGTGCAGAACTGCTACCGGAGTTGGCACGGTACTACGACATCGACGTCATCGTTAATCAGACCGCAGTCGACAACCCCTGGATTCAAGGGAACGCCCCTGTCCGCAGCGCGCAGTGGTTTGACGAGAACGCTGGTTTGTTCGATCGTGTCCTCTATCACTTTGGCAATTCCGCGTTCCATATTCACATGTTTGAACTTCTGGAGCGACATCCCGGAACAGTAGTCCTTCACGATTTTTTTCTGAGCGGCGTGTTAGCTCACATGGAATGGGTTGGTCGTGCCCATGGTGTTTGGACACGAGCACTCTATTCTTCACATGGCTATCACGCCGCTCGGGAACGCTCCGCCGTGACAAACCCGTCCGAAAAGGCGTGGAAGGACCTTGTGGAGCAATACCCCGCGAATCTCGAAGTCCTGCAACATGCGGACGGTGTAATCGTGCACTCGGAATTCTCTCGTGAACTCGCTGCCAAATGGTACGGCAAGGAATGCGGCGCTGATTGGATCTGCCTCCCGTTGGCTCGACAACCGACTTTTGTGCCGACCCGGAGCGAGGCGCGACGATGCTTGGGTCTAGCGGATGAGCATTTTGTCGTTTGCTGTTTTGGCATGATGGGTCCAACGAAGCTGAATCGTCGCCTATTGAATGCATGGCTAGGCTCGTCGCTGGTCAGAAACCCGCAATGCCGTCTAGTGTTCGTCGGGGAACATGAAGCCGGCGAATACGGAGCGTCACTACGTCGCATCATAAATGGGCCAATGACACGAAGGTCCATCACCATGACGGGGTTCGTGAGCCCCGACCTTTATCAAAGATACCTCGCTGCCGCTGACGTGGCAGTGCAGTTGCGCGCAATGTCGCGCGGCGAAAGTTCTGCCGCGATCCTGGATTGCATGGGCCATGGATTGCCGACGATCATCAATGCTTTAGGGGCCGCGAATGAGTTGCCCGCAGACAGCGTTGTTCGCCTGCCCGCTGGTTTTTCGGATGATTCCTTGGTGGCCGCACTGACGCGGCTCTGGCGTGAGCCTGAGTTTCGCAGAGTGCTGGGTGAACGCGCTCGTGCGTATACGCGAACACATCATCATCCTCGAATCGTCGCCGACCGCTACCATGCCGCAATCGAGCGTTTTGCCGTCAGCGGCCCACGATCGCGCGCTAAACAACTCGTATCTGCAATTGCCCGCGTCGCTTCGTCCAATTCGGAGGAAGACGCTGATTGGCTGAAGCTGGCAGTCTGTGTCGCGCAGAACTCGACAGCAACGATCATTGGTCCACGACAATGGTTCGTAGATGTCTCGACCTTGGTATCGCGCACTAACCGCACTGCTACAACTCAGGCCAAGAGCGACGTGATGCTAGCGTGGTTGAATCAACCGCCAAAGGGCTTCCGGGTCGAGCCGGCCTACTACGATGTTGGTGGGACGTACCGCTACGCACGTAGATTCACAAACCGCTTATGGGACGTTACCACGGTCATTTCACCAGACGAGCCCATCGAAACTCAATCGGGTGATGTCTTTGTGACCTTCGACGAAGATTCTGAAATGGTCCCGGAGCGGCGCAAGTTGCACGAGATGATGCGCCAGCGCGGCGTGCGCCAATATTACGTCATGCCTGATTTGCAACTCAGCAATTGTCCTGGTACACCTTCAAACGAAGGAGACGGCAGCCTTGAATGTACCCGGAATGTATTTCTGACGCTTGCGGATGGCATCTTGTGCACTTCCGTAGGCGCGGTCGAGGAACTTGCGGCCTACGTCGACGCGCTAAAACCGTCGCGTCACCGCGTCCTGAGGATAGGCTGGGCCCCACCAGTTCTGAAGAGCACCGACCTGTCGCTAGATGCAACGAACTTAGCGGCTGTGATTTTGGAAGATAGCTGGCATGTCACATGGCACCCGGTCACCGGCTTAGCGGCTCCGGCAACGTCACGCGCACCCGCAACCCACCAGCCACCCGCCGACCCGGATGCTACCGCCGTCCCAAAGGCCATTGGGGCACCGGGCGGTGATGACGTCCGAGCCCCACGTGCCGCTGTTGATCTCGATGATTTTCTGCGGCTTATCTACGGTTCGAATATCGATCCGATGGGGTCAGTTCCCCGTACCATGCGCAACATTCTAGGTAAGAGCGTCGTCGAGACCGTCTCCGACGTCCGCCGTGTGACGATGGCCCTCGACCGACAAAAGTTCCCTTGCCCAATTAGCGTCCGATTCTCGGCATCCGATGTTCAATCAGAGCTAATCAATGGTGTTTGGTGCTCCGTCGATCGTCATGACATTGCAGTGTCTGTTCCGGGCTCCGCGGCTGGGTCGTGGGAGCCCCATATCGTCGCCTGCTTCCGCAGAATCTGTTTGCCCGGATCTATCGTCTTCGACATCGGGGCCAATGTCGGGTATCACACGCTGTTGCTGGCACAACTGATCGGCGATGACGGCATCTGCTATGCGTTCGAGCCCAATTCGGAGAATTGTCGTTTGATTCTGCTCGGAATAAAACGTAACGGCTTTGCCAACGTACGCTTGATGCCGGTGGCGTTATCAGACCAGCAAGGCTGGGCATATTTCTCATCGCATATCGGATCGAACGGCGGGTTCACTACGGGAGGGGGTTTGGACGTTGCCGCCTATAATGAGACTGTCATACCGGTGTTCCTGCTGGACGACCTGCGTCTGCCAGACGTCGATGTCATTAAGGTCGATGTCGAAGGTGCCGAATACAAGGCGCTGAGAGGCGGAGAACGGCTCATCCGCCGGAGCCGCCCGGTAATCGTGAGCGAATTCAGTCTTGAGATGACGAGCAGGGTATCGGGCGTCGCGCCGCACCAGTATCTAGACTGGATAGTCGGCATGGACTATCAAATTCACATGCTCGATAGAGCTTCCAGCAAGATCGTTCACACACCATCCATCGAAGCGCTATTGGGCAATTGGGGTAGTAACGCGCGGATCGAGGATCTGCTCTTCGTGCCGAGGGAGAAGATCAAGCTAATTGTCGGTGACTGACGTCACGGTGCGTCAAGCGGGTGCGGCTTCTTGCGCGCTGATCCTCAATAGGTCAATCGAATTTGCCACAGCGGATGGTATGGCCCGATAGCGCCCCATTTGCGACTATCGACGAAAATTCTTCCCCCCTCATCAGCTACATATCTCATGCATGAGCTGAGTTACCCTCTGGCATTGAATCGTGCATCATTGGGCAAT
>CAWHFL010000011.1:0-251833 GCA_963828665.1 uncultured beta proteobacterium | reverse complement strand
TGTTCGACCGTGCATCCGCATGACCGAGGGCACACCGCTCAGGCTTGCGTGATTGTCCATTCATTTGCTTCTTTGCTTGACGACCCATACCACGAGGCCGGCAACCACGAGGACAAGCACGACCGGCAACCATATCCCGCCATATCCACCCATCCAGCCGGTACCATAGCCGCCCATCATGCTGGAGCCGTAGCCACCCTGCCCTTGTTCTTGGCCGGATCATGCCGGGACCGTAGCCACCTTGCGCTGGCCCTTGCCCCGGTCCTTGCCCTTGCATTGGTCCTTGCCCTTGCACCGGCCCTTGCCCTTGCATTGGTCCTTGCGCTTGCGCTGGTCCTGGTCCTTGCGCTTGGCTGTACATCATGTCCGGGCCTGTTCCTTCGTAGCTGCGCGACGATGCCGCCGGCGGCGCCGTGTCAGCATTGGGCGTCGCCTGCGCGAACGTGAAGGGTGCGGTCACTGCTATTGCCACTGCGGCGATGGCCGAAGCCAGTGTCAGTTTCGTCATGTATTGCTCCTTCGTGATCTTTTCGAAAGGCGCCGTTGCGGTAGGTGACGTGATCGTGCAGATCTCAGTCAGTGCAGCGGTAGGACCAAGACCAATAGGGGCAAAGCGACCACAATCTACGCTGACATAATGCTAACGTCGGTGCGCTGGCGAACATAAGTACTCAGCGCTTTCCGTGTTGGTCGCTGGGGGTTGACCTGAGTCAATCACGGCGGTCACGCGTAGTGCGTCGCTGGCGGCCGCATCGTCCGCTGCGCTAACATCCGGGCATGCCCATGGTACTGGACACACAGCGTACGACGATGAAGCGATCGCGCTCACCAGAGCTTGGCTGGAACCTCGTTTTCGCCTGTTGGCTCATCGCGGCATCGTCAACGCTTGGTGCGCTCTTCTTCAGTGAGGTGATGGGCCTGCCAGCCTGCGTGCTGTGCTGGTACCAGCGCATATTCATGTTCCCGCTCGCGCTATTGCTGCCGGTCGGACTATTCCCTTTTGACCCCCGCATCGTGCGCTACGCGCTGCCGCTGACGTTAGTCGGCTGGTCCATCGCTTTCTTTCATGTGCTGCTCACCTATGGGCTGATCCCCGAGAGCATCAGGCCCTGCGTGCAGGGTGTGCCGTGCGCGCAGAACCAGATCGAGTGGTTCGGCTTCGTGAGCATTCCACTGCTGTCGGTCGCCGCCTTTTCTGTCATCAACGCGCTGCTCCTCGTGGCGCATCACAGGGCCATGAAATGAAACGAAAACCTCTCTTCATTACCGCTGCCGTCGTACTTGTGGCGGCGTTTGTCGTCGGCGCGCTCGTCTACCAGACCCGGAAGGGCGACGCGGCGCAGGCGCTCGCGCGGCAGGCGCTCCTCGTTCGCGACTATGCCCCGGTCGAGGGACCACCCGGGGCTAAGGCGAACATTGTCGAGTTCCTCGATCCCGCGTGCGACACCTGCCGCAGCTTCTATCCGTTCGTGAAGCGGATGATGGCCGCCAACCCGGGCAAGATACGCGCGACCATCCGCTACGCTCCGTTCCACAACAATTCGGACTACGTCGTGAAGGTGATCGAGGCCGCGCGCAAGCAGGGCAAGTGGCAGGAGACGCTCGAGGCTGTGTTCGCGGCGCAGCCCGACTGGGCGCCGAATCACTCGCCGCAGCCCGACCTAGTCTGGACCTATCTCGCCGGTCTCGGCCTCGACCTCGAGCGCGTCCGGCATGATATGTACGCCCCCGACATCGCGCAGAACCTCGCGCAGGACATCGCGGACGCGAAGGCGCTGAACGTCACCCAGACACCAGAGTTCTTCGTTAACGGCAAGCCGATGCCGAGCTTCGGCTACGACGAGCTCACGGTGCTCGTCAACGACGCGCTCGCGACGGCGTACCGGTAGCCGTCGACAGGCCGACAGAATGACTCTACCTTTAAGACCAATACGTCGCGGAGGATTGCCGGCGATCATCACTTCGTCTGCTTCGTCGCAATTTACGCGATGACGCCGACCGTCGGAAGGCTCAAGGGGCTGCAATGTCCAAGAACGATTTAGACACCTGCATGGTGCGTTTGCGGTCACCGCTTCGGCTGTCTACTCTTAGTGTAGGCCTCTTGAGGTGACCATGAGACTATTCCTTCTGCTGCTGTCTTTCATCTTCTCGCCAGCGGCGGCAGGTGCGGAGACGAGCGGGCTGCGCCTCTATTACTGTATCCATTCCGAGCGTCCTTGTAAGGATACGGCTGAGCAAGTCCCGGTTAGCCGCGGCGATGCGCTGCTGCTGGCTAAAAGAGCGCTGTCAACGAAAGACGACTTCGTAGGATTCACAGATCCTCACCAAACTACCTTGCAGTTCTATGTTGAGGATACCGATTCGATCTTGGTGGACATGCCAAAGCCGCAACTGAGGGGCTCTTATGCAACTCACCTCAATCGAGCTCAAGCGCTGAAGCTTATCGCCAGCCTATCGTCGCCCTTGTCTCGTTATCGTTCAGACCTGAAATTGACGTTCGCGAAATGGAAATAGTGCAGAACGGAAGTTGGACCGGTGACAGTCACTTAGAAATTGCCATGTGTCGTCGTGTCGGGATGGCTAGCCTATGCGCCTCATTCATCATCGGACAATGACCGCGCTCGCGGCCTCACTGGCGATCGTCGTCTTGGCGTCCCCCGGCGCATTCGCGCAGGGCACGTTGTCCGGCGTCCACAAAGCCAATGGCAAGCCGGCCGTGCTGACCCAAGTCGTCGCATACAAGGGCGAGCCGGAGTCCGGCAAACCGGTAATTCTCCTAGTGTTCACGGCCAAGGACCAGGGCAAGGACCCGAAGGCCGCATTCAACGCACTGTTCGGCAAGTACGGCGACGCGATCGTTGTGAAGGTCTTTCCCGACGGCAAGATCTACAGCACCGACGTCAGGCATTCGGCGCTCGACCTTGGCCCCGTTCCCTCGGCCACTTTGTTCGATGTTGTGCAGATGAAGGGCTTCAAGATGGCTGGCGGCGAAATCTCGGGCCGCGTCACTGGGAAAGCAGATATTCGTGGCCAGCCGTGGGAAGTGGACCTGACGTTCCAGACCAAAGCGCCGTGACCCCGCAGCGGGCTGCTCGTCATTCGACGCCAGCAGACGAGTGATCTGTGTTGCTTGATTGCCGCCGCGGCACCGCACCTACAGGTGCTGATTCGTTTTGCGCTGGCGACCGGATGTCAGGCACGAGAGATTACCGGCTTGGAGTGGGACCGGGTGGACCTGAAGCGTGGGACCGCCTGGCTCGACCACACCAAGAATGGCACGCCGCGAGGCGTACCGCTTAACAGAGATGCAGTGGAAGTGTTGGAAGCTGAGCGTGGCAAGCATCCGGTGTTCTGCTTTACGTTTCGCGGTGAGCCGATTGCGTGGGAGATTACCAACAGCGCATGGCATACGGCGATTGCGAAAGCCGGCATTACGGATTTCCGGTTTCACGATCTCCGGCATACGTGGGCATCGTGGCACCGCCAGGCCGGTACGAGCTGCGATGAGCTCAAGGACCTTGGCGGTTGGAAATCGCGGGTGATGGTGGATCGCTACGCGAAGTTTGGGACCGAGCATTTGACGGCCGCAGCAGCGCGAATCGAGCGCGGCCGTGACAGAAACGTGATTAATTTGGCACGTTTTTGTCACGTCAGAAAAAACAAAGGGCCAGCGGTTAAGCTAACCCTTTGTTTGATTTGGTAGGCCGTGTAGGGATCGAACCTACGACCAACGGATTAAGAGTCCGCTGCTCTACCAGCTGAGCTAACGACCCGGTTTGATTTGCGTGAGCGAAGCTTTTTCGCGTCCGTAAGTAGCTTCGCGCCGCCAGCAAATTATACGCGCCGCGGAGGGGCCAAGGCAACGATCCTAGAGGTGGCGCCTGGCGTGCGCCGAAGGGCGCGTCCTGCGTCCGAGAAAGATGTGCACGACGACCAGCGGTGCAAGCCCCAGTCCCAGCGCCCAGTGCAGCAGCGAGATTGCCGGCCGCGATTCCTCGCTGACGAGGTAGTACAGCGCGTATCCGGTGACGACCAGCACGGCGAACAGCAGGACGAGTGCGCCGCCTCCCGGCCGATTGCGCCTGCCGGCCCAGCCTCGGCGCATATGATTGGTGCTCAATGCGCCCAGCGCCAGCAGCAGCACGAACGCGGCGGCGCCATGAAGCTTCATCGCCAGCCCTTCCTGCGATGCGCGCTGCAGCTCGTCGGCCGCATCGGGCAGCCATGCGTAGTGGACGAGCAGCCATTCGATACCGGTGCCGATCGCGGCCGCGATGACACCGTACAGCGTGCGTCGTGCCCAGGCAGCCAGCCGGACCCGCTCGGCAAGCAATCGGTACGTCCGCTCGTGCGCGCGTGACATGACTAAAGGCGAAGGCTTCGGTTCAGCCGGGGAGGCGGGCAGCATCGCGCCACGCGCCGCCGCCGCGTGCACCGGATCCCGGCGCACGTGATTCGCTTTTGCCGCCTGCCGGAATCTCGACGCAGCGCCAGCGTCCCTTGACCGGTGTCAGCACGATGGCTTCAGCGCCGTAGCTCGCAAGGACCGCTGCCGATGCCGCGCCGCGCAGCGCCACGACCTTGGTCAAGGCGTCGGCCACCATGCAGTGCGGCGCCACGACCGACACCGTGCGCGTCGTCATGCTCGGAAGCCCGAAGCGCGCATCGATCAGCGGCGTCGCCCAGCGTCCCGCGACGCGCCGCCGTTGCGAGCCGTAGGCGCTGGTCGCCACCGCACCATCGGCCAGCGCGACCAGCGGCAGCGCCACGCACCGGGCGCCTCCGGTGCGCACGTGCACGGTGTCGATCTCGCCGCCGAATACGCGAATGTCGCCGCCCGCATTCACGCGTGCCGCGACTGCGCCTGCGTCGCGCAGCGCGTCGATCGCGCGGTCGACTGCGTAGCCTTTGGCGATGCCGCCGAAATCCAGCAACAGCGGCCGGGCGAAGCTTACGCCGCTCTTGTCGAGGTGGACGTCGCGCCAGCTCGCGCGCCGGTCGTGCGACGAGTGCTCCGGCAGAAGGCCCAGATCGCACATCAGGCCCCCGATCGTCGGATCGAACGTGCCGCGCGTGCGCTCCGCCATGTCGAGCGCGCAGGCGAGCACCGCGCGGAATGCCTCGGAGATCGGCTGCGCGCCGCGGTGCGCCAGCCCGTTGACACGCGTCAGCTCGCTGGCCACATCGTGCGCCGACAACGCGCGCTGCACTTGCGCGATCGCCGCGAATGCGTCTTCGATGCCTCGACTGACGGCCGCGGCCGGACCGGCGGCGGCGATATCGACCATCGTCCCCAGCAAAAACCGGGCGGCGCGCCTGCGCACGTTCGGTTCAGCCATGAGAGAGCGCGCGATCGTAGAGCAGCAGCAGTCGATGCACACCCTCGGTCACGTGACCGCAGGACAGCGTCGCACCCGAGATATTCCTGATGTCGGTCCCCAGCTGCACCGGGTTACTCGCGCGCAGGCCCGTAAACTGCGTGCGCCAGGCCGGAAGGCGAATCGCGTCGCCGTGCGATTCGCGATAAACCAGGACCTCGACCGACTTGACGGCCCCCGAGACATCGAGCGCGACGCCGTAAGTGATCCGTTCCACCTTGCCGATCACCTCGTCGACGATGAACCACCCGAGCGCCGTGTCGCCGGCGCGCACACGCCAGATCTGCGGCGAGACGACGAAGCGCCCCGCCTCGCGTGCGATCTCCGTTTTGACGTCGGCACTCACGACGAACGGCTCGAATGCCGTCGCCGCGGGAAATGCCGCGCGCTGCGCGGTTTCGACGCTGGCGAATTCCGCGGCGTACGCATAGTGCGCGGAGGGCGCCAGCGTGCTGGCGACCGCGGCCGTGATCAACCATCGATGGCGCATCGGGACTTGTCTAGAAATTCAGGCCGAAGCCGAGTTGGAAGCTGTTGCGCGCGGAGTCGTTTCTGAACAGCTGGTAGTCCGTTTTGAAGACAATGCTCGGCGAGACATAAAGGTCCGCGCCGACGGTCAAGATCTGATCGGTCAGCGCCGGCGCGACGCCCAGGCCCTCCGGAACCGGTGCATAAGCGGCGGCGGTATTGACCCATTCGTAGCGCGTGAACGGCGTCAACGCATAGTCGTTGTATTGCCACGCGTTGCGCCATGCCCCCTGCACGTAGCCGCCGTAGAACAGTCGCGGAACCGGAGTCGGTTGACCGACGAACGTCAGATTGAGCGCTTCGGTTCCGCTGATCGTGCCCCGCGAGTACAGCGCCGACAGATCGAGCGGGCCGGGCTGCCAGCGTGCGTGCGCTTCCCACAACGTCACGCGCGCGTCCTGGGCCGGAAAGTCGGGCGTACCCTGGCCGGCTTTACCGGTGAAGTACGTTCCGCCGAGCGTCCAGCCCGGGATGCCCTCGTAGTTCATCGACAGATAGCCCGAAAGGTCTTTCGCCGACGCCTGCGAGAGCTCCTGATGGATGCTGCCGAGCGGCGATTCGCGGCCTTCGCTCGAGGACGGATCCCAGTTCGCGAGATTGAATCCGGTCGTGACGCCGACGTTCCACTTCAGCCCCGACTCGGTTCCGCCGTAGACGGCCAGGCCGCCTTCGCGCCAGGTGGTCGGGATAATGGCGGTCTCGACCGCATTGCGGAACACGCTGTAGTACTGCGTCGGCTCGTGATGCTCGTTCAGCAGTCCGATCGGCATGAGGAAGAGGCCCGCACGTCCGCCAATCCGCTGATTGAAGTCGCGCTCGACGTAGAACTGCTCGATCTCCACTTCGCCCTTGTCGTCGGCCGAGGCGACCGCATGCTCGACCTCGAGCTCGGCCGCCATCCGCGTCCGGTCGTCGAAACGGTGGGCCCAGCCCAGTACCGCGCGGGCGAGGTCGGCTTGCGTCTGGCTCGAGTCGTGCGTCGGCCGCGCGTAGGCGATCTCGCCGTAGCCGAAGAGTGTCGTCGCGCTTTGCTCTTCGGCCTGCGCGGTCACCGATTGCTCGAGTTTTTCGACGCGGGCCGCGAGCTCGCCCTGCGCGGGTTGCGCGGTTTGCGCCGGCGCGCTGGAGGGTGCAGCCGCCGACTCTGCGACGGCGGGGGAGGGTGCGGGCGCCGGTCTGGACGCCGTCGCGAGGTCTTTGATCTGCGCTTTCATCTGCTCGACCTGGGCGCGCAGCTCCGCGATCTCGGCTTTCAATGCGGCTTCGTCCGCGAGCGCGGCGGGGGACGCCAGCGCTGCGGCTACCGCCGCGGCCAGCGGAAGCTGGCGCCAATGGCCGCAGCGTGTGAAGCTGGCGAGCCTGATGATCTGTGTCGCGGTCAACATTGCCGAGACAACGCGATGCAGCGCGGCAGCACTTGTGCAGTGTGAAAAACGATCCATCGCCCGTCAGCCCCTAGAATGGAAGCGCCGGTCGCAACCGACGCACACAAGGCTGGCTGGCGGGCTGGCGATCCTGGAGGGAATCGCGCCGCCTGGCTGGCGAAACGCTTACTTCGTGAGGATCAGCTTGCCAAAGCGGGTCTCGCGCAAATAGTAGATCGCTTGCTTGTGGCGGATTGCCAGCGCGCCGCGCCCGGACAGCAGCGCGTCGCTGGTGATGATCCGGACCTTGCGATCGGCATCGCCAAGCTCGGCCGCCGCCGTCGCATCGACGACCTCAGCGCCGGGCTGGCCCGGTCGTAAGTCGGCCTCGCGCATCAGGCATCCATGTCGATCTGCGATTGCTGGTAGTTCGCGACGCCAACCTTGTCGACCAGATCGAGTTGCGTCTCCAGCCAATCGATGTGCTCTTCCTCGGAAGCCAGAATCGAGCGGAACAGGTCGCGGCTCACGTAATCGCCGGCAAGCTCCGAATCGCTGATCGCCTCCTTCAGTGCGGGATGCGCGGCGAGCTCGAGCTTGAGATCGCATTCGAGCGCTTCCCGGACGTGCTCGCCGATCATGAGCTTGTGCAGATCCTGCAGGTTGGGCAGGCCTTCGAGAAAAAGGATGCGCTCGACCAGGCTTTCGGCATGCTTCATTTCGTCGAACGATGCCTTGCGCTCGCGCTGCGCGAGCCGCGCCAGGCCCCAGTGCTCGAACATTTTCGCGTGCAGGAAATACTGGTCGATCGCGGTCAGCTCATTGGTGAGCACCGCGTTCAAGCGCTGAAGAACCTTGGCATTGCCTTTCACGGCGCGTGTCCCTGTGGCGTCGACATCGTTTCGCAGGCGCCGGTCGCGAGCTTCGAGAGCGTCTCGATCAGGAGCGCTTTTGCGCACGAACGGCAACGTCCGCAGCCCAGCCCGACGCCCAGTCCAAAGGCAAGATCCTCGTCGGACCGTGCACCGCCCTCAGCTGCCTGGACGATCTGTCGGTCGGTGATCGCGTTGCAAATGCAGATGTACATGTCGTTGGGCTCCTTTGACCGGAGGTGCTTTGACTGTCGAAGCGATGGTACCCATAAAATAAGCTAAATGCAAATCATTCCTATTTACAATAGGGGCGCAGGCTGCTAGGCTCCCCTTATCGCTTTCTGCCGTCCTCGAGACACCTGTGCCGCCATCGCTTAACGCATCTTCGGTTCGCCCTGCCGTCTTGGCGCTGGCACTGGTCGCGGCCCTGGTCGCCGTGCCGGCGCTCGCCCTCGAATATCCGATCGGCAAGCCGCAGCACCAGGCGGGGATGGAAGTGGCCGCCGTCTACCTTCAGCCCGTGCCGATGGAGCCGGAAGGCATGATGCGCGCGGTCCGGGACTCCGACATCCATCTGGAAGCCGACATCAAGGCGCAAGCCGACAACCACAACGGCTTTCCCGATGGCGCCTGGATTCCGTATCTGCGCGTTCGCTATGAAATCGTGAAGCAGGGCAGCGCGCAGAAACTGGAAGGCGAACTGATGCCGATGGTCGCCAACGACGGTCCGCACTACGGCGACAACGTCAAGCTCTCGGGGACCGGCAAATATCATCTGAAGCTTACGGTCGAGCCACCGGGCGCATCGGCGCACTTCGGACGACACACCGACAAGGAGACCGGTGTCGGTCCCTGGTTCCAGCCTTTCTCCACCGAATACGACTTTACCTATGCCGGTCTCGGCAAGAAAGGTGGTTACTAAAGCCATGCGCAACCGCCCCGACGCGCAGCGCGTCCTCCCCCAACGCCATGCCGTACTGCGCGGCGCATTGCTCTGTGCCGTGCTTGCGGTCGCCGCCTGCGCGTTCGCGGCCGAAGAGCTCGCGGTCTACGCCCTGGTTGCGCGCGATGGCGTATTCGAGCCGGCGACGATCGAAGTCCCGGCGGGCAAACGCTTCAAGATCGAGATCAGCAACGCGGGCAAAGGTCCGATGGAATTCGAAAGCCGCGAGCTCAAGCAGGAAAAAGTGCTCGCCGCAGGCGCCCGCTCGTCGGTCGTTATCAATGGGCTGAAACCCGGCACCTACACGTTCTTCGACGACTTCCACCCCGACATCAAAGGGCGGATCGTCGCGAAATAGCGATTCTCGCCCCCGCGATTGGTGCATCGTCGTGATCCCGCTCTCCAGTTCGTTACCGGCCGTCGCGATCGGCGTGCCCGCCGCGGCGCGCCTTGCCGCATTCGGCGAGTGGATGCGCATGCATCCGCGCACACTGCAGTCGATCCAGTGGGCCGTCGTGCTCGGCTATGCGTTCCTGGTCATCGTTCCCGCCTTGTTGCCGCTGCCGCCGGAGGACGCTCACTGGTACAACAGTCTCGTGGTGCTGGCGCAATGGCTGTTCTGGGGCGTGTGGTGGCCGTTCGTGATCCTTTCGATGGTGGTGCTCGGCCGCACCTGGTGCGGTGTGTTCTGTCCGGAAGGAACCTTGACCGAGGCCGCCAGCCATTTCGGATTGAAGCGCGGCGTGCCGCGGTGGATGAAGTGGGAAGGCTGGCCGTTCGTCGCGTTCGCGCTGACGACGATATTCGGGCAGCTGGTCAGCGTGTATCAGTATCCCGCGGCGACGCTGCTCGTTCTCGGCGGCTCGACGGCGGCGGCGATCGGCGTCGGCCTCGTCTACGGGAGCAGCAAGCGCGTCTGGTGTCGGCACCTGTGCCCGGTGAACGGCGTTTTCGCCGTGCTCTCGCGGCTGAGCCCTCTGCACTATCGCGTCGATGCCGCCGCTTGGTCGACCAACGCCGCGCACATTCCCGTACACCCGGTGAACTGCGCGCCGATGGTCCGCATCCGGCGGATGACGGGACCCGCCGAATGCCATATGTGCTCGCGCTGCAGCGGGCTGCGCGGCTCGGTGGCGCTCGCGGCGCGGCCGCCGAACCGGGAGATCGCCGGCATGACGCAGGACGCAGCCCGTGGATGGGACGCGGCGCTGATCGCATTCGGCATGATCGGCATCGCCATCGGCGCGTTCGAATGGAGCGCGACGTCGGCCTTTGTCGCCTTGCGCACGACCGTCGCCGGTCACATCATCGATCACGGTCCGGCGTGGCTCCTCGCCGACAATGCGCCGTGGTGGCTGTTGACGCATTACCCCGACGCGCACGACGTGTTCACCTGGCTCGACGGCGCGCTCATCGTCGCGTGGATCGCGGCGACCGCGCTCGCGGTCGGCGCATGGATCAGTGCGTGGCTCATCGTCGCTGCGCGGGCGGTGCCGGGCAAAACGCTGCAACGCGCATTTGCCTTGAGCTACGTGCTGGTCCCACTCGCGGGGGCAGGCCTATTCGTGGGTCTGTCGAGCCTTACGGCGACGCTCGCGCGGGCCGAAGGCGTGTCGCTGGTCTGGCTGCCGGCGGCCCGGCTGACGCTGCTTTGCCTGGGCGGCGCCTGGAGTCTCTGGCTCGGCTATCGGCAAATCGAGCCCCTGGTTGGCGGCATACGTCGGCTAGCGGCGCTGGGCGCGATCTTTCTCGCCGTCGCGGGCACGCTCGGCGCATGGATGCCGTTCGTGTTTCGCATCGCGTGAGCCTGCAACAACGGTCCCGCGCTCGAAATCCGTCGGCGACCCCGGTCGCCTGCGTTCGGTCGGCGGCCGTCTGCCTCTGGGCAATCGCAGCCCTCGCGCATGGCGCCGCGCCGCCACCCGCGCAGGAAGGCATGGCATCGGTTTACAGCAAGGACTTCAACGGCAAAAAGACTGCGAGCGGGGAGCGCTACGACAGCACGCGTCTGACGGCCGCGCACCGAACCTTGCCGTTCGGAACGACGGTCAAGGTGACCAACCTCAGCAATGGCAAATCGGTCCGGGTCCGAATCAACGATCGGGGTCCGCATGTTCGCGGAAGAATCATCGATCTTTCGTCCGGCGCTTCCGCCGCTCTGGGATTGCGTACCGGCGTCGCGCGAGTGAGGATCGAGATTCTCAGCTTGCCGGTCCGGACAGGCGGGAATGCGCCCCGCGCCGTTGCGTTCGCTGAGCGCCCGGAGCTCGCTGGTAGGCCGTACTGGACTCGAACCAGTGACCAACGGATTAAAAGTCCGCTGCTCTACCAACTGAGCTAACGACCCAAGGGGCGCGGATTATAGCGAATCCGGCCCGCTCCCGCAAAGGCGAGCGCGGTTCGCGCCGAAGGAAAAATCCCGCGCGCGGGCTAGTTGAGATCGCGCGTCAGAAAGCCCGGCAGCGACATGAAGTCGATGCCTTCATCGCGCAGCGATTCGGCTTCTTCGGGCGAGGCCTGGCCGCGGATGCCGCGCTTCGGCGCCTCGTCGTAGTGGATCTTGCGCGCTTCTTCGGCAAACGCGCGCCCGACGTTCTCGACATTGGCCACCAGCCGCCGCATCAGCTTCAGCGCCTCGGCTTCGCCGGCGTCGATGGCCGCGGGTTCGCGCTCGGTTGCCGGCGACGCAGCGCGTCCGACCTGCACGTTGGCCGAAGGCCGCCGCTCGATCGCGGCGTCGTCGCACACCGGGCAGCGAATCATCGTCTGGTCATGCTGGCGCGCGAAGTCCTCGGTCGAGGCGAACCAACCCTCGAATCGATGAAGCTGCCCGCACACCAGGTCGTACACGATCATCGCAGGTCCTTCATGCGGCGAGCTTGTACCCGACCCGCCAATACTGGTACTTCGACGCCGCCACGCAACCGGCGACCGATCGCCGCCAGCGCAAGGAACGATCCCAGCGCCAGGGTCGAAATGCCGGTCAGGCTCTGGCCAATCGTACGTCCCGGCGCGGTGATCGCCACCCAATCCCATTAACACGCCGCCGGCAATATGGTTGACAAGGTCCTCGGTCGAGGCGAAGCCTTCCCAGCGAAAAGCCCCGGTCGCGAGCGCCGTTGCCGCCGATCCTGCCGCCACGCCTAGCACCCCGGCGACACGGAAAGTGACCAGCTTGGACTGATCGCTCCACAAGAGCAACCGTTCCACAAATACGCGGTTGGCAGAACATGGCCGGCGATTATCGCACGCACTAGCGCGGCGCCAGCCCGGTTAACCCCAAAGCGTCGAGGCCCACGTTTACAGCCCTGGACCGCGACGTCGCGGAGGCAAAGGAGCGATCATGAAGCGAATCGGAAAAGTAGTGGCGACGCTTGTCGCCTCGGCCGCCGGCATGGCGATGCTCGGCGCCTGCGCGGTCGTCGACGCGCACTGGCCATCCGAGCCGGCGGCAGTCGAGATCTACGATCGGACCGAGGGCCGGGTGCTGCCCACGTACAGCTACCAGGGCAAGCGCTACGTCATCGGCAAGCCGGGCAACGAATACGCGATCCGGGTGCGCAATCAGAGCGGCGGACGCGTGCTGACGGTGATGAGCGTCGACGGCGTGAATGCGATCTCGGGCGATACCGCATCGACGTCGCAGACCGGCTACGTGCTCTCCCCGTACGAAAGCGCCGACATCGCCGGATGGCGCAAGAGCATGTCGCACACCGCGGCGTTCTATTTCACGGCGCTGGCCGATTCGTACGCGGCGCGCACCGGCCGACCGGACAACGTCGGCGTGATCGGCGTCGCCGTGTTCCGCGAACGGCCGCGTCCGGTGGTCGAGCAGCAACTCGATCGCCGCGAAGCCGCGCGCGGTGCCGCCGAGCCGATGGCCAAAGCGGCCAAGCCCGCGGCCGGCGGCGCACTCGCCTCCGATGCCGCCGCCTCGCCGCAGCCGAGCCTCGGCACCGGCCATGGCCGCAGCGAGTCGTCGTACGCGAGCTACACAGCGTTCGAGCGTGCCAGCGCGGTGCCCGAGCAGACGATCACGATCTACTACGACTCGTATCAGAATCTCCTGGCGCAGGGAGTGCCGGTCGGCGCGCCGCGCGTCGCTCGCTTGCAGCCCGATCCGTTTC
Source organism: uncultured beta proteobacterium (assembly GCA_963828665.1). Taxonomy (GTDB): domain Bacteria; phylum Pseudomonadota; class Gammaproteobacteria; order Burkholderiales; family Casimicrobiaceae; genus PALSA-1003. Next base: position 238,621 of record CAWHFL010000011.1, on the reverse strand, counting down.
CTGACCGCGGCCGATTCACGCCGGACCCCCGCTGAATGCCTTCGGGCCGAGCGGTGTCGCATTCCGACCCGCTCGGCGGCCGGGCGGCGCAAGCCGCATCCGGCGATGCGCCCGGCCGTGCGCCGGGCTCGCGCGCCTTTCGCCGCTGGCGCGCGGTTGTTGCACACGTCACCGGCGGGCATACTGCTCCCGCCATGGGCGAGCGCGCCGACTCCAGCGACGAAGACCTGATGCTCGCCTATGCCGCGGGCGATGCTGCGGCGTTCGATACGCTCTATGCGCGGCACAAAGGCGGCGTCTATCGGTACCTGCTGCGCCAGTGTCGTGACGCCGGCATCGCCGAGCAACTTTTCCAGGACGTCTGGATGAACCTGATCCGTGTGCGCGCGACCTACCTGCCGAGCGCCAAATTCGCGACCTGGCTCTATACGCTCGCCCACAACCGCCTGATCGACCATCATCGTGCCGGCGGGCGCGTCACGCTGGTCTCCACCGATGACGAACAGCACGCCGAGCTGGTCGGCGCGCTGCCGGCGAGCCGGCGGCACGAACCGGAATCGCGCGCGGCAAACCGCGAGCTCGGGGCGCGTCTCAAGGATGCCGTTGCCGCGCTGCCGCCCGCCCAGCGCGATGCCTTCCTGCTGCAGCAGGAGGGCGATCTGACGCTCGAACAAATCGCGACGCTGACCGGTGTGGGCGCCGAAACCGTCAAGAGCCGCTTGCGCTACGCGATGGCGAAATTGCGCGTCGAACTCGCCGACCTCTACCCTCCGCTGCGCGAGGACACCGGATGACTCCCGCCGACGAGCATCGCGATCCCGATATCGATGCAGCGTGGCGCGCGGCCAGCCGCGAGCAACCGCCGCCGGCGCTCGACGCCGCGATCACCGCCGCGGCACGGCGCGCAGTCGGGGCCGGGCCGAAAAACCTGCACGCGCCGCGCGCATGGTGGCCCGTCGCCGCGGCGGCAGTCGTCGCGGTCGTCGCCATCGGCATTGTCGAAATGACGCCGCCGGACGAGGTCGCGCCGACGGCGATAGCACCCGCGCCGCCGCAACCTGCGGCACAGCCCGGCGCGATGCGCGACGAGCGTGCGCCTGCGCTCGCCGTTCCGGAGCGCCCACCGTCAAAGCTCGATCAAGCGACGCGCCAAGCAGAGCCCGCATCACCGCCGGTGCGCGCCGACGCGCCGGGGGCGGCAACGGAGGCGAAGCGCAAGGCCGCCAAGCCGGGCAATCCTTTCCCCGGGTCGCCATCGGAGCCGGGTCCGGCCGCGAATGCAGCACCGACGCCGGTCGACCGTCTCACCTCAACGCCCGCTGCTCCGCAAACGCGGCAGGAAGCGGCGCCGTCAACGGGCGGCGCGGCCGCAACGCAGGCACCTGCATCTCCCGCTCAGGGTGCGACCGCGCCAGCCGGTGCCGCCGGTGCGCTCGCCGCGCGCCGCGAGTCCGCCTCGTCGAACGCATCGCCCCCGGCGCTCGCCAAGCGCGCGCAGGAAGGCGTCGCAGCGCCGGACGAGACCGAGCCGCGAACGGTCGACGAATGGGTTCGCCTGATCCGTCGGCTCAAGGCCGAAGGAAGGAACGATCTGGCCGCAAAGGAGCTGGCCGCCTTTCGCGCACGCTATCAACAGCGCGCGGACGCCCTGCTTCCGCCCGATCTGCGCGAGGCCAGGCCTTGAGCGGCCGACACGCGCGCGAACGCTAGAGCATCGCGGCGCGCGAGCGCAGCAGCCTCTTGATCGGCGCCGGCAGCGCGGCGCCGCCGGCATCGGCCAACGGCAGCCATAGCAATCCCGGCTCCTCGGCGCGCCGCGGCCAGTCGCGCACCGCACAGGGCAGCGGCTCGAGTGTGAGCCGGAAATGCGTGAACCCATGCTCGATCGGCGGGAGCGCGACGCCCGGCGTGACGTCCGCCGCAAAGCGCGTGCGGCAGTGCGCGGCCGCGTCGGCGCCCTGCATGAGCTCCGGCAAGCTCCACAGACCCGCCCAGATGCCGACGTTGGGACGGCGCTCGAGCAGCACTTCGCCATGCCGTTCGAGCAGCAGAACCGTCGTTGCGCGTTGCGGCAGCGCCTTTTTCGCACGCCGCCCCGGAAGCTCGGCGATGCGCTGCTCGCCGCGGGCGATGCAATCGGCGGCCACCGGACAGACATCGCAGCGCGGCCGGGTACGCAGGCACACGGTGGCGCCCAGGTCCATCAACGCCTGCGTATAGGTTTCGATGTCGCTCGAGGGGAGCAGCGCCTCCGCGCGCGCCCAGAGTGCGCGGTCGACCGCCGCGTCGGAGGCGACGCCCGCGATGCCGGCATGGCGCGCCAGCACGCGCTTCACATTGCCGTCGAGAATCGCGCCGCGCGTGCCGAAGGCAAACGCCGCGATCGCCGCCGCGGTCGAACGACCGATGCCGGGCAGTGCCGCGATCGCTGACGCATCGCGCGGAAAGACGCCGCCGTGCTCCGCGACGATGGCTTGCGCGGCGCGATGCAATAGATGCGCGCGACGGTAGTAGCCCAATCCGCTCCATTGCTCGAGCACGCGCTCGACCGGAGCTGCGGCAAGACGGGCGGCGTCCGGGAACGCCGCGATGAATCGTTCGAAATAGGGGATGACGGTCGCGACCTGCGTTTGCTGCAGCATCACCTCGGACAGCCAGATGCGATACGGATCGCGCGTGCTCTGCCAGGGGAGATCGCGGCGTCCGGCGCGCCGCTGCCAAGCAATGAGCCCGGTGGCGAAGCGCGTCATCGACGGTTAGGCGAAGCGCGCCGGTTCCGGCGTGCCCGGCCTCACCGTGCCGACAAGCGCTGTCGCGCCTTGGTTGCCGCTTCCGAGGTCGGATACTTGGCGACGACTTCCTCGAGCGTGCGCCGGGCCGCCGGCACGTCGCCCAGCTCAACCTGGCAGCTTGCGATATTGAGCAAGGCGTCGGGAAGCTTCTGGCTGTCGGGATAGGTGGTGATCAGCTGGCGCTGTGTCGCGATCGCCCCGCGGAAATCGCGCTGCGCGTACTGCGCGTTGCCGGTCCAGTACATCGCCGACGGTGCTAGCGGGCTCTTCGGATAGCCGCGAATGAACGCCTGGAAGCTGGTAACGGCGCCTGCGAAATTGCCGCCCTTGAACTGATCGAGCGCCGCGTCGTAACTCTTTTGCTCGGCCGCAGGATCGGCGGCAGCCGCGGCCGGCGCGCCGGGTCCTGGCGCCGGCGCGCCAGCATCGCCCGCGGGCGGCGGCTCGCCCGGATTCGGCGGCGCCCCCGGCGTGCCCGGCCCCCCTTCGAGTCGGCGCACGCGGCTGTCGAGATCGAGGTACAGATCGCGCTGGCGCTTTTGCGCCTGCTCCAGCTCGTAGGTCAGCACTTCGTACTGGCCGCGAAGCTTGGCGATGTCATTCTTGATCTGCTCGACATCGCGAAACATGTCGGCGAGCCCCGCGCTTTTCGCTTCGAGTGCATCGAGGCGATCTGCCAGCGTGCGCTCGATCTGGTCGACGCGCGTTTTGAGCCCGTCGATGCGGCGACGCGCCTCGTCGTCATCGAACAGCGCGCCGCGCGCCGGCGCCGAGAGTTGCGCGGCGAGCAGCAGCACGGAGAGCGGCGCGAGTGCTGCCCGGAGCGCCCGACGCCTCAAGCGTGACCTTTCCCGGTCGGAGCCGTCACAACCAGCCTAGTCGCCGCGATAGGCGAGGTCGTCGCGCCGGTTTTCAACCCACGCCGATTCGTCATGCCCCGGGTTCTTCGGCTTTTCCTTGCCGAAGCTGACGGTGTCGATTTGCGCGTCGGTCGCACCGACGAGCATCATCATGCGCTTGGCAGCATCGGCGCGACGCTGGCCCAGCGCGATGTTGTACTCGCGGCTACCGCGCTCGTCGGTATTGCCCTCGATCGTCATGTGCGCGTTGCGATTGGCTTGCAGGTACTTCGCGTGCGCCTCGAGCAGGGACTTGTACTCGTCCTTGATCGCGTAAGCATCGAAGTCGAAATAGACGCTGCGCTTGGACAGGATGCTGGCCGGATCCTTCAGCGGATTGCCTTGGTATGCGCCCTGGTTGGCGGTCCCGGCGATCGACCCTGCGGCGGCACCGGAAGTTGCCGCACCCGGCGCCGCTGCGTTCGGATTTCGTTCGTCGACGGGCGCGCCGCCTTCCTGCGTCGGCGTCGTCGAACATGCGGCAACCAGGATTGCGGCCAGTACACCGATCAGCATTTTGTTCATGGGTTCTCCTTTATCTTCGTTGCGAATACGAGCGGGAGCTACTTCTGCAGCGGACCCCATGCGGGTTCACGCACATCGCTCGCTGTTGCGGTCAGCCTCTGCTTGACGCGACCGTCGCTGGAGACCGCGGCCAATATACCACGGCCTCCGACTTCGGACGCGTAGAGGATCAGCTTGCCGTTCGGTGCGACGCTGGGCGATTCGTCGAGACTTCCCTGCGTCAAGATCTGGACCTGCCGTGTCGCGAAATCCTGCAGCGCGACGTTGAGCCTCCCCCCCTCGCGGCGGACGAACACGAATCCCTTGCCGTCGGGCAGAAAACGCGGCGACACGTTGTAATTGCCGTCGTAGGTCATGCGTTCGATTGAGCCGCCCCCCAGCGTGAGGCGATAGATCTGCGGACTGCCGCCGCGATCCGAAGTGAACAGAATCGATCGACCGTCGGGCGCGAACGTGGCCTCGGTGTCGATGCCGGCCGAGGTGGCCAGGCGCTGCGCATTGCCGCCGTCGGCACCGATCAGGTAGATCTGCGAGCTGCCGTCCTTGGACAGCGTCACCGCGAGCTTGCTCCCGTCCGGCGACCACGACGGCGCGCTGTTGCTGCCGCGGAAATTGGCGACGAGCCGTCGCGCGCCGGTGGTCAGCGACTGAACGTAGACGACCGGCTTGCGGTTCTCCATCGAGACGTAGGCGATACGCGTGCCATCCGGCGACCATTCCGGCGAGAGCATCGGTTCCCTGGATGTGACGATCGACTGCGGATTGAAGCCGTCGGCATCCGCCACCAGCAATTCGTAGCGCGCGCCCTGCTTGGCGACGTAGGCAATACGCGTGCTGAACACGCCGATGTCGCCGGTCAGCTTTTCGTAGATGACGTCGGCGATGCGATGCGCGGTGGCGCGGAACTGCGCGGGCGGCACGACGTACGTGAACGAGGCGAGCTGCGTCTGCTTGACCGCATCGAGCAAGGTGAAGCGCACCTCGGCCCGACCGTCAGGCAGCGCCGTCATGCTGCCGATGACGACGGCGTCGGCGCCGCGCCCCGTCCAGTCGCCGTAGCGTACTTCCTCGGCGCGCGCCGGCCGCGGCACGACCCCGCCTGCATCGACCAGCCGGAACAGCCCGCTGCGCGACAGGTCCGCGCCGACGATGCCGGAGACGCCGAGCGGATAGTTCGACTCGCCGGCGAACGGGACGATCGCGATGGGAATCGTCGTTGCGCCGCCGCCGATGATCTCGATCGTCAGCTGCGCGTGCGCGCTGAAGGCCGCCGCACAGAAGAATGCGAACAGAATGCGAATCGGCAATCGGGTCATCGGGTTCCGGGTCTTGAGAAGGGGAGGGTGATCGCGGCGACGGTGATGGGCAGGCAGACGTCCCACCTGCGCTTTCGGCCCCCGCGCAGCGCAATGATTATAACGAACGTGCGACCGCAATCGGGTCAGCGCCTCACTGCGCTGTCGGTTCGATGCGCACCGTCGAGTCGAGCCCCAATGCATCGCGCAGCCGGTCGGCGGCCCGGCGTGCCTCCTCCTTGGTCGGATAGGGTCCGACAAAGACGCGATACAGCCCCCCGTCTTGCCGAACTCTTGTTTCGACGCCGAGAGGTCCGGTTTGGTTCGCCAGCCGGCCGACAAATTCCTGTGCATTCGCATAGTTGGCGAACGCGCCGAGCTGGGCGACATAACCGCCTCCGGCCTCCTGACCGATCGGCACCACGATCGCCGGCGAGGGCTCGTTCGCGGCCACCGGCGGCAAAGGTCCCGCGAGCACCGGGGGCGCCGCGCCGGGCAGAATGCTCTCGACCTCGACTTCGCCGCTGCCCTTTTGCGCGATGCCCAGCCGATAGGCGGCCGCGTACGACAAATCGATGACGCGCCCCGGATGAAACGGACCGCGATCGTTGACCCGCACGACGACGCTCTTGCCGTTGGCGAGATTGGTCACCCGCGCGTAGGAAGGAAGCGGCAGCGTCGGGTGCGCAGCGGTCATCGCATACATGTCGTAGGGCTCGCCGATCGCCGTCTTTTGCGCATGGAACTTCCGCCCATACCACGACGCGAGTCCGCGCTCCCGGTAGCTGCGCAAGCTCGTCGCCGGAACATAGTCGTGGCCGAATACGGTGTACGGCCGGTTGGCAAACCGATGCAGCGGCTCGACCCTGGGCACCGCATCGGGGATCGCTTCGAGGTTCTCCGGCGGATTGGTGCCGGGCCCATCGTCCTGATAGTAGGCGCCGGGCCGCGGCGCAATCGAAGGCAACGCGATCGACGGCGCGGGCGGCTCGCGCTTGAGCGCGGGCGCACACGCCGCCACGACGCCGGCCAACAACGCGATCATCGCGGCGCGCAGGCAGGCGAGCGCGCTTTGACCGGTGGAAATCGGCGACATATAGTCGCGGATTATACGTCGGCAACGAACGTCGCCGCGCACACCGCGCGGTCGCCCAAGGTTCTTGCACTGGGAGGTGGGGTGAAAAAAACTGCGCTCATTGCCGGCATCGTGCTGGCCGGCGCCGTGGCGGGGCTGGTGCTGGCGCTGCGCGCCTTCGGCAAGGCGGACGCACCCGGTTTTTTCGGCCGCGGCACGCTGCTCGCCGACATCAACATCACGCTCGAGTTGCTGCTGGTCGCGGGGCTCACCTTCGGCATGATGCTGGCGCGCAGCGGCAATATCGCGGCGCACCGCGTCAACCAGACCGCGTGGGTCCTGGTCAATGCAGTCCTGGTCGCGTTGATCATGATCGCCTCGATCCGCACGTTCAAGCTCGCGCATCTATCCGATCTCGCCAACAGCGGCAACCTGATCACCGTCATCCACGTGGCGGTCGGCGCGCTGACCTTGCTCGCCGGCCTGTGGCTGGTGCTGCAGATGAACGATATCCTGCCGGCGCGCTGGCACTTCCGCGGCTGGAAGACGCTGATGCGCGCGACGCTGGCCGGCTACTGGGCGGTGGCGCTGCTCGGCATCGCGACGTATCGCGCGTGGTACGCCTGACGCGCGACGGCGGAACGCTAGGTGCTGACCAGCTTGCGGTTCGCCTGCACGCTCATCAGGATACCGAGGCCGATGAACAGGCTGACCAGCGCGGTGCCGCCGAACGACACCAGGGGTAGCGGCACGCCGACGACCGGCAGCATGCCGCTGACCATCGCCATGTTGACGAAGGCGTAGGTGAAAAACATCAGCGTGATCGCACCGGACACCAGGCGCGTGAACATCGTCGACGCATTGATCGTGATCGCGAGGGCGCGACCGATCAGCAGCGCATAGAGCAGCAGCAGCACGGCCACGCCGATGAGGCCGAATTCTTCGCCGAACACGGCGAAAATGAAATCGGTGTGCCGCTCCGGCAGAAAGTCGAGGTGCGTTTGCGTCCCGTTTAGCCAGCCTTTGCCGATAACACCGCCCGAGCCCAGCGCGATCGAGGCCTGCGAGCTGTGATATCCGGCGCCGAGCGGATCGCGGCTCGGATCGAGAAACGTCAGGATCCGTTCCTGCTGGTAGTCGTGCAGATGCGGCCAGATCAGCGGTGCCGCGGCGGCCGCGACCGCCACCAGTCCGACGATGAGCTTCCATGACAAGCCGGCCAGGTACAGGACGTAGAAGCCGGTCGCGCCGATGATCAGCGCCGTGCCGAGGTCGGGCTGGCGCCGCACCAGAACGACCGGCACCGCGATCAGCACCAATGCAAACGCGTAGTCGAACAGCTGAATCCGGGTCTCGCGCCGCTGGAAGTACCAGGCGAGCATCAAAGGCAGCGCGATCTTCATCAGCTCGGACGGCTGGAAGCGCGCGATGCCGATGCTGAGCCAGCGTCGCGAGCCATTCACCAGCGTTCCGCCGACGGCAACCGCGATCAGCAACGCGACCGCGACCAGATACAGCGGCAGCGCAACACGCGCCAGGCGTTGCGGCGCGATGTTGGCGACGGCCCACATCAGCACCAGCGCGAAGCCGAGCGACAAGGCCTGGCTGGTCAAACGCGGAACGCTCTGGTCGGACGCCGAAACCAGCGTGATCATGCCGACGCCGGCGATCGCCAGCGCCGCGGCCATGAGGTAGCTGTCGATCCGTCGCGCGATCAGCTGCCAGAGCTTGGCGAGCAAGGCGCCGAGCTTCTCCATCAGTCGGACTCGTCGTCGGACTCGCGGGAGGGCTCAGGCTTGCCGGCACCCGCCGCAGCCGGCGTCTGCCCGAGCAGATAGTAGTCGAATACGATCCTCGCGATCGGCGCCGCCGCCTGCGCGCCGAATCCACCGTTCTCGACCAGCACGGCCAGCGCAATCTTCGGCTTGTCGGCCGGCGCGTAGGCCGCGTACCAGGCGTGATCGCGCAGGCGCTCGTCGATGCGCGCCGAGTAATGTTCGCCCTTGAGCGAATAGACCTGCGCGGTCCCGGTCTTTCCCGCGGAGGCGTATTTGGCGCCGACGAACGCCGCTGCACTGGTGCCTTCGCGCGGGACGCCGGCCAGCGCCTTCTTGACGATGGCCAGATCCTCCGGCTTGACGGCCAGCGTGTGAATCCGCTCCGGCGCCAGCTCGCGCACCGCACCGGTCCGCGTGTTCTCGATCGCCTTGACCACGCGCGGACGCATCGCGACGCCGTCGTTGGCCAGGATCGCCATCGCCTGCGCCTCCTGCAGCGGCGTGAAGGCGTTGTATCCCTGGCCGATGCCGGCCGAGATTGAATCGCCCAGATACCACTTGCGATGCTCCTCGCGGTAATTGCCACCCGAGAAGCGCTCGCGCTTCCACGCCCGCGACGGCAGCACGCCGGGCAACTCGCCCTCCAGATCGATCCCGGTCTTCTGGCCGAATCCGAACTGCGACAGGAACGCGTAGGTGTCGTCGATGTCGGTCTCGCCGGCCAGCATGTAGTAATAGGTGTCGCAGGACGCGACGATCGACTTGTTCATATCGACGTAGCCGTGGCCGCCGGGCTTGTCGTCGCGGAAGCGATGCGCGCTGCCGGCGATCTGGTAGTACCCGGGGTCGAAGATCGTCTGCGTCGCGGTCCGCTTGCCCGAGGTCAGCGCCGCCAGCGCGAGATAGGGCTTGATCGTCGATCCGGGCGGATACGCTCCCCGCAACGGCCGGTTGAGCAGCGGCTTGTCGGGCGAATCGTTCAACTGCTCCCACGCCGACGGATCGATGCCGTCGACGAACAGGTTCGGATCGAACCCCGGCCGCGACACGAACGCGAGAATTTCGCCGCTTGCCGGGTCGAGCGCGACCAATGCGCCGCGGCGATCGCCGAACGCCTCCTCGGCGATTTTCTGCAGATGGATGTCCAGCGCGAGCCGCAGGTTGTTGCCGGACACGGGCGGTGTGCGCGACAGCGTGCGCACCGCGCGGCCGCTGGAGTCGACCTCCACCTCCTCGACGCCGGTGCCGCCGTGCAGCTCGCGCTCGTACGACAATTCGACGCCGACCTTGCCGGTGTAGTCGGAACCCTTGTAGTTCGCCGTCTCGTTCCAGCCGTCGATGCGCTCGAGGTCGTGGTCGTTGATCCGTCCGACATAGCCGATCAGCTGCGAAGCCAGCTCGCCGAACGGATACTGCCGGAACAGCCGCGCCTTGAGGTCGACCCCGGGAAAGCGATATTGATTGACGGCGAAACGCGCGACTTCCTCGTCGGTCAGGCGCGTGCGCAAGGGCACGCTTTCCAGGCGCTTGGATTCCTCCAGCAGGCGCTTGAAACGCTTGCGGTCGCGCGGCTGGACATCGACGATCTTGGCCAGCTGGTCGATCGTCGCGTCGAGATTGGGCACGCGCGAAGGGACGATCTCGAGCGTGTAGGCCGAATAGCTCTGGGCGAGCACGACGCCGTTGCGGTCGGTGATCAGCCCGCGATTGGGCGCGATCGGCACGATGGCGACGCGATTGCTTTCGGCCAGCGTCTGGTAGTGGCCGTGCTGGATGACTTGCAGATAGACGAAGCGGCCGAACAATCCGCCGAACCCGGCGAGCATCAACACGCCGGCGATCAGCAAGCGCCGGCGAAAGCGATACGCTTCGCGCTCGGGATCCTTGAGCTCGGGTGGGGAGAAGGCGCGGTGGCGGCCGCGTTGCGTGAACAGACGTCGCATCGGATCGCTTGCGCGCTAGCGCTCCGCGTGCGAGCGCTGCGGTCGCTGCGGCCATTGCAGCAAAGCGGTCACCAGCGGCCAGAGCAGCGCGCCGGTCAGCGAGCCGACGACATAGGTCCAGCGCGGCGGCGGCGCCCCGCCGGCAAGGCGCACGAGCAGCACGAGCCCCGATGAAAGCAGCAGCAGCAGCGCGACCTGCGCTGCCTGCTGCCAGAGCGGAAAGCGCAGTACGCGCCGGCGAAAATAGCCGGCGCCGTAGGCGAGCACCGCATACGCCAGCGCGTGCTGGCCGAACACCGTCGCATCGACGACGTCCATCATCAATCCCAGTCCCCATGCGATCCCGACGCCGATCAGCCGCGGCTCCTGGATGCACCAGTAAAGAATGACCAGCGCCAGGAAGTCGGGCTTCAGCGTCAGTGCCAGTCCCGCCATCGGCGCCGTATTGCCCAACAGGCCGATGAGCAAAGTCAGCACGATGAACCACGGCCTGACCGGCAGCAGGATCTCTTCGGGACGAGCGGCGACGAACGGTGCCATGGCGTGATCAGCCCTTGCGCCGGCCGCGACCCTTGCGCGGCAGGGTGTCGGCGGGCTCCTCGGGACGGGGGGGCACCGACGCGGTCGAGCCGAGGATCAGCAGCTGCGCACTGCTGTCGATGCCCGCCAGCGGCTTGCAGGTTACATGCGCGAAGCTCTGCCCGGTCTCGCGCTCGACCGAAACCACCTGCGCAACCGCGAGGCCCGCGGGATAGGTGCCGTCGATGCCCGAGGTCACCAACAGATCGCCCGGCTCGATCTCGACGCTGGGCGAAAGATAGCGGAGCTCCGGCGGCCGCGCCGCACCGGCGCCGTACATGACGGTGCGCACGCCGCTGCGCTCGACCTTGACCGGCACCGCGTGATCCTTGTCGGTCACGAGCGTGACCTCGGCCATGAAAGGGTACACGCGCGTCACCTGCCCGACGACGCCAATGCTGTCGATCACCGCGAGGCCCGCCTGAACGCCGGCCGCCTCACCCTTGTCGATAAACAGCTTCTGCGTGAATGGATCGCGGCTGGAATAGAGCACTTCGGCTGCGGTCGCGTTGACCGGAACGCGCGACTCGAGCTTCATCATCCCGCGCAGGCGCGCATTTTCCTTCTCGACCACCGGATAACGCTGCACCAACGGCGCCTGGTTCAGCAATTGCGCCTGCAGCGCCGCGTTGTCGTCGGCCAGCGCGCGCTGCGACGAGAAGTAGGTTCCGACATAGGCCAGCGCTTCGCCCGGCATCTGCACGATGCGCTGCATCGGATAAAGCACGATCCCGGCGCCGCGCCGGATGTTCTCGAGATAACGATAGCGCGTGTCCGCGAACAGCAGGGCCAGCGAGAGCAGGCCGAAAACGGCCAGTCGGGTGAGCGGGGACGGGCCGCGATGAAAAAAAGGCGGCGGCTCGACCGGGAGGTGACGCATCAAACAATCCCGTGGAACGTGGGGTCAGGCCCCGATGACCGACGTGCAACGGTTGCGGTTCCCGACACGCTGCTGGCAATCGGGCTCTGACGCCATCCTCGATCCGATCAGTCGTAGGTAAAGATCGTCGACAGCTTTTCCATGTTCTCTAGCGCCTTCCCGCAGCCTCGCACGACGCAAGTCAGCGGGTCGTCGGCAACGATCACTGGCAGTCCGGTCTCTTCCATCAGCAGCCGATCGACGTCGCGCAGAAGCGCGCCGCCGCCGGTCAGCACCATGCCGTGCTCGGCGATGTCGGCGCCCAACTCCGGCGGCGTGCGCTCGAGCGCGCTCTTGACCGCGGAGACGATACTGTTGAGCGGATCGGTCAGCGCTTCGAGAATCTCGTTCGACGACACGGTGAAGCTGCGCGGAATGCCTTCGGCCAGGTTGCGGCCCTTGACTTCCATCTCCTTCACCTCGGAGCCGGGGAACGCCGATCCGATCGTCTGCTTGATCTGCTCGGCAGTCGTCTCGCCGATCAGCATGCCGTAGTTGCGGCGGATGTAGTTGACGATCGCTTCGTCGAACTTGTCGCCGCCGACGCGCACGCTGCCCGAGTACACCATCCCGCCCAGCGAGATCACGCCCACTTCGGTCGTGCCGCCGCCGATGTCGACGACCATCGAGCCGGTCGCTTCTGAAATCGGCAGATCGGCGCCGATTGCAGCGGCCATCGGCTCCTCGATCAGGTACACCTTCGATGCCCCCGCGCCGAGCGCGGATTCGCGGATCGCGCGGCGCTCGACCTGCGTCGATCCGCACGGCACGCAGATGATGATGCGCGGACTCGGGCTGAACAGCTTCGAATCCAGCACCTTCTTGATGAATTGCTTGAGCATCTGCTCGGTGACGGTGAAGTCGGCGATGACGCCGTCTTTCATCGGCCGGATCGCGGTGATGTTGCCCGGCGTGCGGCCGAGCATCTGCTTTGCCGCCAGGCCCACTTCCTGGATCACGCGCTTGCCGTTGGGTCCGCCTTCCTGCCGGATCGACACCACCGAAGGCTCGTTCAGTACGATCCCCTTGCCGCGGACGTAAATGAGCGTGTTCGCCGTGCCGAGATCGATCGCCAGATCGGTAGAGAAATAGCCTTTGAACATTTCGAACATGGGGACTTTCGTTGCGACGAACGCGGCTCGCGCGACCGTGCTTATGACAAGCGATTATGATACCCTATTCAGCTTTGTTTCTGCACCGGAAATTTGCTGCGAGCCTCGAACATGGCGCTTTCCCTCGACGAAGTGCAGCGCATCGCACATCTGGCCCGGATCGAGATCACGCCGGCCGAAGCCGCCGACGTGCGCGCCAAGCTCGAGCGCATTTTCGAATTGATCGGCCGCATGCGCGCTGTCGACACGACCGGCATCGTTCCAATGTCGCATGCGCAGGATGTCGTCCTGCCGCTGCGCGAGGACCGGGTCACCGAAACCGATTGTCATGCGCTCTACCAGCAGGGCGCACCGGCGGTCGAGGACGGGCTGTATCTGGTGCCCAAGGTCATCGAGTGAGGAAGCCGGGCCACTGACCGCGCGAAAGGCAAGCGCACGCGTCGACCGCGGCCGCTGCCGGCGCGCCGGGTCGCGCGGCGGCAATGCCGCGGGTCCCGATCTCGCCGCCGATGATTACCGCGCCGCTCACTGAACTTTCGCAAGCGCTCGCCAAGGGGCGGCTGTCCAGCATCGAGCTGATCGAAGGATTGCTGGCCCGCATCGATCGGGCCAATTCGCGGCTCAATGCCTTCCTGACGATAGACCGCGAACGCGCGCTGAATGCGGCCCGGGCGGCCGACGCCCGGCGCGCCCGCGGGGAAGCCGGCCCGCTCGCCGGTCTGCCGATCGCGCACAAGGACGTCCTCATGACCGCGGGGCTCAAGACGACCTGCGGCTCGCGCATGCTGGAAAATTTCGTCGCGCCGTACAGCGCTTTCGTCGTGGAGCAGCTCGCGGCCGCCGGCATGGTGCTGCTGGGCAAGACCAACATGGATGAGTTCGCGATGGGCTCGTCGAATGAGAATTCCTTTTTCGGCCCGGTCAGGAATCCGTGGAACGCCGACTACGTGGCCGGCGGCAGCTCGGGCGGCTCAGCGGCGGCGGTCGCGGCTCGCCTTACCCCTGCCGCGACCGGCACCGACACCGGAGGATCGATTCGCCAACCGGCGGCGCTGTCGGGCGTGTGCGGGATCAAGCCAACCTACGGCGTGTGCTCGCGCTACGGCCTGGTCGCCTTCGCGTCGAGCCTCGATACGCCCGGCGTCTTCGGACAGACCGCCGCCGACTGCGCGATGCTGCTGACGGCGATGGCCGGCCACGATGCGCGTGACTCGACCAGCCTCGACCGGCCACGCGAGGAGTACTCGCGCGACATCGATGCGGTGCCGCGCGGCCTGCCGCTCGCGGGGCTGCGCCTCGGTTTGCCGCGCGAGTATGCGGAAGAGGGGACCGACGCTGCCGTGACGCGGGCGATCGAGACCGCACTCGGCGAATTCCGCCGGCTCGGCGCGGTCACGGTCGACGTGAGCCTGCCCAATGTCCACCTGGCGGTCCCCGTCTATTATGTGATCGCGCCGGCCGAAGCCTCGTCCAACCTGTCACGCTTCGACGGCGTGCGCTACGGCCATCGCGCGGCGAGATACGGGGACCTCGATGACATGTACCGGAAAACCCGCGCCGAAGGCTTCGGCCCCGAGGTCAAGCGCCGCATCCTGGTCGGCACCTACGTGCTCTCGCACGGCTATTACGATGCCTACTATCTGAAGGCGCAGCAGGTGCGGCGGCTGATCGCCGACGATTTCCGCCGCGCCTACGAAAGCTGCGACTTGATCGTCGGGCCGACGTCGCCGACCGCGGCTTTCCGGATCGGGGAAAAGAGCGACGATCCGGTCAAGATGTACCTGAACGACATTTTCACCATCGCCGGCAACCTGACCGGCGCGCCGGCCATGTCGATTCCCTGCGGCTTCGACGGGTCCGGCCTGCCGATCGGCCTTCAGATCCAGGGCCATCACTTCGCCGAAGCGCAAATCCTCAACGCCGCGCATCGCTATCAAGAGGTCACCGACTGGCATCGCCGCGTCCCGCCGGACTTCGCGCCATGAGTGCGAAGGGCCGCCCCGAGCACGAATCAGCCCCGAAGCGCGCAGCGCGGAGGGAAGTTCAATGACCGCGAAGGGCCGCCCCGTGCGCGAATCAGCCCCGCAGCGTGCAGCGCGGAGGAAAGTTCAATGAGCTGGGAAGTCGTCATCGGTCTCGAGACCCATGCGCAGCTCTCGACCGCGGCCAAGATCTTTTCCGGCGCGTCGACCGCCTTCGGCGCCGCCCCGAACACGCAGGCCTCAGCGGTCGATATCGCGCTGCCCGGCGTACTGCCGGTGCTGAACCGCGGCGCGGTCGAGCGGGCGATCCGCTTCGGCCTGGCGGTCGGCGCCACGATCAACCGGAAAAGCGTGTTCGCGCGCAAGAATTACTTCTATCCCGACCTGCCGAAGGGCTACCAGATCTCGCAATACGAGATACCCGTCGTGCGAGGCGGGTCGATCGCGATCCTGTCGCCGACCCGCGGCGAGATCCGGATCGTGCTGACGCGCGCGCATCTCGAGGAAGACGCAGGAAAATCGCTGCACGAAGGCGTCGGCTCGCTGCTGGCGCTCGGCCACGGCATGACCGGCATCGACTTGAACCGTGCCGGAACGCCGCTGCTCGAAATCGTCTCCGAGCCCGACATGCGCTCGGCCGCCGAGGCGGTCGCCTATGCCAAGGCGCTGCACGCGCTGGTACGCTGGATCGGCATCTGCGACGGCAACATGCAGGAAGGGAGCTTCCGCTGCGACGCCAACGTCTCGGTCCGCCAGCAAGGCGAGGCCAGGCTCGGCACCCGCTGCGAGATCAAGAATCTGAACAGCTTCCGCTTTCTGCAGCAGGCGATCGAGTTCGAGGTGCGTCGGCAAATCGAGCTGATCGAGGACGGCGGCACCGTCGTACAGGAGACGCGCCTGTACGACTCCGACCGCAGCGAGACGCGGCCGATGCGCAGCAAGGAGGACGCACAGGACTATCGCTATTTCCCCGACCCGGATCTGCCGCCGCTGGCGATCGACGAGGCGTGGATCGCACGGATTCGCGCCGAGATGCCGGAGTTGCCCGAGCCGATGGCGCATCGATTCGTCGCCGAATACGCGATCGCGCTGGCCGAGGCTCTCCAGCTGACCGCAAACCGGGAAACGGCGCGCTATTTCGAAGAGACGATGCAGGCGAGCGTCGGGGTGCCTCTTAACGGCAAGACGGTTGCCCACTGGATACTCGGCGAGGTCTCCGCCCGATTGAACCGCGACGCCATCCCGATCGAGCAGGCGCCGGTGCGACCGAATGACTTCGCGCGGCTGCACGCGCGGGTCCAGGACCACACGATCTCCGGCAATATCGCCAAGGACGTTCTCGACGCGATGTGGGCCGGAGAGGGCGATCCGGACGCGATCATCGACCAGAAGGGCCTGAAGCAGATATCCGACGTGGGCACGATCGAGAAAATCGTCGCCGAGGTGCTTGCGGCCAACGCCACCATCGTCGCCGACTACAAGGCCGGCAAGGACAAAGCGTTCCAGTCGCTGGTCGGCAAGGCGATGGCCGCGAGCCGCGGCAAGGCGAATCCGTCGCAGGTCAACGCGGCACTTAGGAAAATACTCGGCTGAATCGCCGGCAACCCGATCGGGGGCACCGCGATGACGCCACGATCGCTCGTCGGCGCGATGCCGGGCGGCTAGTCAGACGTACGTCTTCGTCGGACCCGCGAGCGACATCGCCTTCCTGTATGCCGGACGAGCCCTGACGCGCTCCAGGTAGGCGGCGATGTTGGCGTACGGCTCGAGATCGTAATCGAGGAAGTTCCGCAGCGTCGTGAACGGGAACACCATCATCACGTCGGCGGCGGTGAATGCCTCGCCGGCGAACCAGGGACCCCCGGCGAGCTCGGTATCGACGAAAGACAGCATCTGTTTCACTCGCTCCCGCATTCGCGCCGTCACCGGGCTGGCTGCCGCCTCCTTCACCCGGCTTAGCACAAGCGCAATCAGCAGCAGCGACATCAGACTGCCTTCAGCGAAATGCAGCCAGTAGACGTAACGCGCATACGCGGAGTCCTCGGGTGGCAGCGCCAACCGCCCGCCCCCGTGGCGATGGACGATATAGTCGACGATTGCACCGGACTCGGCGAGCACCGTGTTGCCGTCGCGGATCGCCGGCGCCTTGCCGAGAGCGTGGATTTCCTTCAGCGGGTGCGGAGCCGCGCCCGTCGTCTCGCGCGGAAAGACCTGCAGTTCGTACGGCAGATCGAGCTCCTCCATCAGCCAGACAATGCGCTCGGAGCGCGAGGTTTCCAGGTGATAGACGGTGATCATTGTCGGGACTGCGCTCGGAGCGTGCGCAGTTTGCAACGGTTTGACCCTCGCCGCAATCGCGTGCAAGACGATCGACACGGCCCGCCGGGCGCATTGAATTGCGCTATCGCTGACGGCGGCCGCGTCGCATGACAGAATTGCCGCGATGATCCCCTCCGACGTCCAGCGCGCGCTCGACAACCCCTTCTGGTCGAGCCTGACTACCGGGCATGCGCATTTCGCGCTCGGGGGGGCGCTGGCACGCCGATATCCGGTCGACATTTCGCCGATCGCCGGATTGGCCGCGCCGGGACCAGCGAACATCGCCGCGCTGGAAACGGTCGTGGATGTCGGCGATGACATGGCAACCGTCGCGCGATCGGTGCCCAGGCTGCCAATCCACTGGGAAATCCTGTACGAATCACGCCTGACACAGATGATTCGAAGCGAAAAGATGCCGTTGCCGGAGGGTGATGTCGATGCATCGACCCTTGGGCCGGCCAATGTTCCCGAAATGCTGGCGCTGGTCGATCTCACCAAGCCGGGACCGTTTCGACTCCGCACGATCGAGCTGGGAGCGTATATCGGCTTGCGTCACTCGGGGCGGCTGGTGGCGATGGCCGGCGAGCGGCTGTGGATCGATGATTTCAGGGAGGTCAGCGCCGTATGTACGCATCCCGAGGTTCAGGGGCGCGGGTACGCGCGGGCGCTGATCGGTCGGGTCGTCAATCGAATGCTGCGCGCGGGGGAAACGCCGTTGATTCATGTTGAAAGCACCAACAAGCGCGCGATCGAGCTCTATCTGACGCTCGGCTTTGTCCGCCGCGCGGAGCTTGGACTGCTTTACGCGAAAAGGGCCCGGTAGAACGCTCTGGTCGTTCGCGGCGCAGGAGCCCCGGTTAACCCAGCGTAGCCAGCAGGCTTTTTACGTCGACGAGCTCCTGCGAATCCAGGCCGTCGGTGGCTGCCGACGCTGCCATCCGACGAAGTCGCCGCGTGCCCGCCCCGTCCTCCAGGCTTGGCGACGTGGACCTCATCTGCGCCATCCGAAAACGAAGCGCCGCACGTCCCGCAGAATCGGGCGTCCGGCGTCGCTGGCGCATTGCAGGTAAGGCACGTCTTGTCGACCTGCGTCCCGCAAGATTCGCAGAAGCGTTGCCCCGGTCGCAGCTCACCATCGCATGCCCGGCACTTCATCGCCTCCCCCATGGAGTCACCGGTCAGCCAGGCATTGTGCTGGTCGACAGCCGTCGGCGCAATGGTTTGGCCAATGACATCAGGCCATCAGCGCCTTGTACCGGATGCGGTGGGGCCGCGCACCTTCCTCGCCCAGGCGTTTTTTCTTGTCGGCTTCGTATTCCTGATAGTTGCCCTCGAAAAAGACGACCCGCGAGTCGCCTTCGAAGGCCAGGATGTGGGTCGCGATGCGGTCGAGAAACCAGCGGTCGTGCGAGATCACCAGCACGCTGCCGGCGAATTCGAGCAGCGCGTCCTCGAGCGCCCGCAAAGTCTCGACGTCGAGATCGTTCGACGGCTCGTCGAGCAGCAGCACGTTGCCGCCCTTGAGCAACGTCAGGGCGAGGTGCAGGCGGCCGCGTTCGCCACCGGAGAGCGCGCCAACCATTTTTTGCTGGTCGACGCCTTTGAAATTGAAGCGTCCCAGGTACGCGCGCGACGGCATCTCGAATTTGCCGACCGTCAGAATGTCATGCCCGCCGGAGATCGCTTCCCATGCGGTCTTGCCGTCGGGCAGCGCCTCGCGCGACTGGTCGACGACGGCGAGCTTCGCGGTCGAGCCGATGACGATTTTGCCCTTATCCGGTTTTTCCACGCCGGTGATCATGCGGAACAGTGTTGTCTTGCCGGCCCCATTGGGGCCGATGATGCCGACGATCGCGCCCGGTGGCACGCTGAACGAGAGATCGTCGATCAGCAGGCGCTCGCCGTAGCCTTTGCTCACGCCGTGGAGCTCGATCACCTGGCCGCCGAGACGCTCGGCGACCGGGATGAAAATTTCCTGCGTTTCGTTGCGCTTCTGGTGCTCGTGGCTCGACAGCTCCTCGAAGCGCGCGATGCGCGCCTTGGCCTTCGCCTGGCGGCCTTTCGGATTCGTGCGCACCCACTCGAGCTCTTTTTGCATCGACTTGATGCGCGCGGATTCCTGCTTGGCCTCGATCTCGAGGCGTTGCTCCTTCTGTTCGAGCCACGAGCTGTAGTTGCCTTTCCACGGAATGCCGTAGCCGCGGTCGAGCTCGAGGATCCATTCGGCCGCGTTGTCCAGAAAGTAGCGGTCGTGCGTGACCGCGATCACCGTGCCCGGGAAGCGCAGCAGGAATTGCTCGAGCCACTCGACGCTCTCGGCGTCCAGGTGGTTGGTCGGCTCGTCGAGCAGCAGCATGTCGGGCTTCGACAGCAGCAGCCGGCACAGCGCGACGCGGCGCTTTTCGCCGCCCGACAGCTGGCCGATGCTTGCGTCCCAGGGTGGCAGGCGCAACGCATCGGCGGCGACTTCCATCTGCACGCCGGTATCGGCCCCGGCGGCGGCGATGATGCCTTCGTAGCGCGCCTGTTCGGCCGCCAGCGCGTCGAAATCGGCATCGGGCTCCGCATACGCCGCGTAGATGCCTTCGAGTTTCTGCTTCGCTTCGAGGATTTCGCCCAGACCCTCTTCCACCGTCTCCCGCACCGACTTGTCCGGCGCGAGCTGCGGCTCCTGCGGCAGATAGCCGATGCGCATGTTCGGCATCGGCACTGCTTCGCCTTCATAGTCCTTGTCCTCGCCGGCCATGATCCGCAGCAGGCTCGATTTGCCCGAGCCGTTCAAGCCCAGCACGCCGATCTTGGCTCCGGGGAAGAACGACAGCGATATGTCCTTGAGGATCACGCGCTTGGGCGGCACGATCTTGCCCACGCGGTTCATCGTGTATACGTACTGGGCCACGGAATTCCTGCGTTCTCGAATGGAAGGTCGGGCGCCACGCGCCGCGATGCGCGATTATCGCCGATGTGCGGCGGGAGCCGCGAAACGCCCGGGGGTTCGCCCGAGCGGGAAACCGGGCGGAACTCAGCGGGTTGTGTTGGCCGAGCCGGATGCCGCGCTCTTGGCGCGGGTCGGCGCGGAAGGTGGGCTCGCCTTCTGCGCTTCGGCGGCGCGTTGCCGTTCCGCCGCCTGATCCTGTTCCAGTTTGATCTCCTGCCAGCGCTGCTTGTCGGCATCGTACTTTTTACCGAGGGCGACCAGCGCTTCCTTTTTCTGGGCGCGCAGCGCCGTTTGCCGCGTCAGCTCTTCGCTGACCGAACCGAGCTCGTTGTCCAGCGACCCCGGAATGGGCTTGGTGCCGTAGCCGGCCTTGCGCTTTTCGAGCTCTTGCTGGCGTCGCTTCATGTCGGCGATGTACGCGTCGATCGTCGTCAGCTGCGCCTCCACCGTCGACACGGCCCGCGCGCGGGCGACATCGATCTCCGCTTCACTGGTGAACGACTGCGTCAGCGCACGGTCGCGTCGCACCCGCTCGGCATCCACCTTGGCCTGCTCGCGCTGTCGCTCCGCCTCGGCCTCGATCGCCTTGCGCTGCTCCGCAGTCGGGGCCGGATCGATCGTCTTGACCGATCGGCCCTGCTTGTCGAGCACGGTAGCGCCTTTACTGACCGACTCCGCCGGTATGCGATCGGTGTAGTGGACGACACCCTGGTCGTCCACCCATTTGTACATGCCTGCACCAGCCGCCGTGCCCGCGGCGCAAACGAGCCCCAGGACGGCGATCGCGCCGGCCAGCTTTGGCGCCGGCTGCCACAAACTCATGAATTTCACGATAAGCCTTCTTTCCGATCCAGTGATTCGCGCTGCTTCAGGCGGCAGCGCCATATTGCTCGCGGTACGACGTCACGGCAGTCCGGTGCTGTGCCAGGTCCTTGCGCCGCGCCAGCAAGCCCAGCAAGTCGTCGAGTGTCGCGATGGCGACGACGGGAATGCCGAATTCCTGCTCCAACTCCTGCACCGCGGAGCGCTTGCCCCGACCGCGCTCCATCCGGTCGAAGGCGATCAACACGCCGGCAGGAACTGCGCCGTGGGCTCGTATCAGCTCGATCGCCTCGCGCTTGGCACCGCCGTCGGTGATGACATCATCGACGATCAGCACGCGTCCCTTGAGCGCCGCACCGACAATAGCGCCGCCCTCCCCGTGATCCTTGGCTTCCTTCCGGTTGAAACTGTACGGCAGATTGTGCCCTTTTGCGGCGAGGGCGACAGCCGTCACCGCCGCCAGCGGTATTCCTTTGTAGGCCGGGCCGTACAACTGATCGCAACGTACATCCGAGGCCAGATACGCCGTGGCGTAGTACCGGCCCAGCTCGCTCAAACTTGCCCCGTCGTTGAAAAGCCCCGCGTTGAAGAAGTAAGGAGTCTTTCGACCCGACTTGGTGACGAACGCACCAAATCGAAGCACGTCGCGTGCCAAGGCTAATTCGAGAAATTCCTGGCGGAAGTCGGACATGAGGGGCAGTGCACGGCACGAAGGCTCGGCCGCAAATTATACGCGCGCCACCCTCGCCGGCGCTGGCAGGAGTGCCCCGGCCGATCGTGTAAACTCCGCGCCGCGGCGGCCGTCCCGGCTACCGCACACCCCGACATGCGCATTGTCACACTCAACGTCAACGGCATCCGCTCGGCGGAACGCAAGGGTCTGGCACGCTGGCTCGCGCGGATCGAGCCCTGGGACGTCGTTTGCCTGCAGGAGATCAAGGCCCATCCGGAAGATGTGCCGAAGGCGATGCGGGCGCCGCGCAAATCACACGCCGCGTTTTATCACGCGCAAAAGAGGGGCTACAGCGGCGTTGCGCTGTACGCGCGCCGCGCGGTGCCGGTGCGCAGCGGCTTCGGCAGCAACGAGTTCGATGCCGAGGGCCGGTATCTGGAGGCAGACTTCGGCAAGCTGACCGTGATCAGCGTCTATCTTCCGTCCGGGTCGAGCTCGCCTGAGCGCCAGCTCGCCAAGTTCCGCTTCCTCGCCGAATTTCTACCGCACCTTAAGCGGCTGCGTGACGCCGGGCAGGAAGTGATCCTTTGCGGCGACTGGAACATCGCGCATCATCCGATCGATCTGAAGAACTGGCGCAGCAATCAGAAGAATTCCGGGTTCCTGCCCGAAGAGCGCGCGTGGCTCTCCCGTGTGTTCGACGAGCTGGGCTTTGTCGACGTCTTTCGCCGCATCAACCGCGAACCCGACCAGTACACCTGGTGGTCGAATCGCGGGCAGGCGTGGGCCAAGAACGTGGGCTGGCGCATCGACTACCAGATCGCCACCGCCGGCATCGCCGCAACGGCACATGCGGCCGCGATCTATACGAACCGGAGGTTCTCCGATCATGCGCCCCTCATAATCGACTATGACTATGTGCTGTGACTGCGGAGGTTCTGGCGCCGCTCATCATCGACTATGACTACCTGTTGTGAACGCGCGGCGCGATGCTGCGCCTGAGCAATCTCACGCTGTCACGCGGCAACAAGCGTCTGCTCGAAGGCGCATCGCTGACCGTGCACCCTGGCCACAAGGTCGGCTTGATCGGGGCCAACGGCAGCGGCAAGTCGTCGCTGTTCGCGCTGCTGCGTGGCGAGCTTTCGCAAGATGCGGGTGAAGTTGCGCTGCCGCCGGCCTGGGTGATCGCGCACGTCGCGCAGGAAACGCCCGCGGTCGCGGCGCCGGCGATCGATTACGTCCTCGACGGCGACGCCGAATTGCGTCGTGTCCAGCGCGCATTGCAGGAGGCCGAGGCCGCGGCGGAAACCGATCCGCATGCCGGCGGCGAGCGGCTGGCCGAGCTGCATCACCATTTCGAAGCCATCGGCGGTTACGGGGCCCGGGCTCGGGCCGCGGCGCTGCTCGCCGGTCTGGGCTTCGGCGCCGCGCGCCAGAGCGAGCCGGTCGCGAGCTTTTCGGGCGGCTGGCGCATGCGCCTGAATCTCGCGCAGGCGCTGATGTCGCGCTCCGACCTTCTGCTGCTCGACGAGCCGACCAATCACCTCGACCTCGACGCCGTGCTCTGGCTCGAGGACTGGCTGGCCCGCTACCCCGGCACGCTGGTGCTGATCGCCCACGATCGCGATTTTCTCGACGCCGTGGTCACCGAGATCGCGCATCTGGAAGGCCACAAGCTGCGGCTGTACACCGGCAATTACGCGCAGTTCGAGCAAGAGCGCGCGTTGGCGCTGGCGCTGCAGCATTCAGCCTACGTCAAGCAACAGAAGCAGATCGCGCACCTGCGCTCGTATGTCGATCGCTTCCGCGCCAAGGCGACCAAGGCGAGGCAGGCGCAAAGCCGGATCAAGGCGCTCGAGCGGATGGAGCTGATCGCCGCGGCGCACGTCGACAGCCCGTTCTCGTTCGAATTTCCGGCAACGACCATCCATGCGCGACAGCTGCTCAAGCTTGACCACGCGCGGCTGGGCTATGGCGATAAGACGATTCTGGCCGATGTCGACTGGGCGGTCCTCGCCGGTGCGCGGATCGGCCTTCTTGGGCCCAACGGTGCGGGCAAATCGACGCTGTTGCGCGCGATCGCCGGCGAGCTTCCACCGCAAAGCGGCGACCGCCTGACGGCACAGGGATTGTCGATCGGCTATTTCGCCCAGCATCAGGTCGAGCAGCTTCGCCTCGACCAAAGTGCTCTGTGGCACCTGCAGCAGATCGAACCTGGCACGCGCGAGCAGGCGTTTCGCGACTTTCTCGGCGGCTTCGATTTTCGCGGCGACCGGGTAAGCGCGCCGGTGAGTGAATTTTCCGGCGGCGAAAAGGCGCGCCTGACGCTGGCGCTGCTGGTCCGCCAGCGGCCGAATCTGTTGCTGCTGGACGAGCCGACCAACCATCTCGACATCGACATGCGCGAAGCGCTGACCGAGGCGCTGCAGGACTACACCGGCGCGCTGATCGTCGTCGCGCACGACCGCCATTTGCTCCGCGCCACCGCCGACGAGCTCTGGCTCGTCGCCGACGGTGCGCTTACGCTTTTCGACGGCGATCTGGACGATTACCGGCAATGGGTGCTGGCCGGTCGCGGGCGCGAGGCTGCGGCCACTGCTGATGCCGTACCTGCCACGCCCGACCGCAAGACCCAGAGGCGCGCCGAAGCAGCCACAAGACAGCGCTTGTCGGAGTTGCGCAAGCCGCTGCAGCAGAAGATCGAGCGCGTCGAGCAGCGGATCGATCTGTTGTCGGCGGAAAAACGCGGGCTCGACGAGTGGCTCGCGACCTCCGACGCTTATATCGAGGACAACAAGGAACGGCTGATCGCCTCGCTGGCGCGCCAGGGCGATCTGGCGTGGCAGCTCGCGCGCGACGAAGCCGAATGGCTCGAACTGCACGAGGCGCTCGAGCGCGCAGGCGACTAAGGAGGCGTTCGCGCCCTCGCGCCAGGCTTCGCCGCCGTCGTCGGCCCGGCGGACAGCGGTGCGTTCCACGGCGCCACCCGCAAGAGAAGCGCCATCCCGGGCAGCGCCAGCGCCATGCACAACAGATAGAAGTCGAACCAGCCGATGGCGTCGACGATCCATCCTGTTGTCGCATTGATCACCGAGCGCGGCACGGCAGCGAGGCTCGTGAACAGCGCGAACTGCGTGGCCGTGTAGCGCGGGTCGGTGGTGCGCGCGATGAACGCGGTGAACGCCGCGGTGCCGAGCCCCACGCCCAGCGCCTCGAAGGCAATGACACCGGCGAGCAGCAGCCGGTCCGGGCGATGCACATAGGCGAGCCACGCGAAGCCGAGGATCGAGACGACCTGGACCGCGCCGAACAGCCACAGGCCGCGATTGATGCCGATCCTGAGCATCCAGATACCGCCGAGGAGGCCGCCGAATACGCTTGCCCAGAGTCCGGCGTTCTTGGCGATCAGGCCGATCTCCGACATAGTGAAGCCGGTGTCCAGATAGAACGGCGTCGCCAGCGCGGTCGCCATGCTGTCGCCGAGCTTGTAGAGAAAAATGAAGCCGAGCACCAGCAACGCCTGCCGCCAGCCGGCGCGCGTGATGAATTCGTGAAACGGCTCGATAACCGCCTCGCGCAGCGTGCGCGGTGCCGTGCGCGATAGCGCGGGTTCGGCGATCAACAGCGTGTTGACGATGCCCGGCAGCATGAACAGAGCGGTGATGAAGAACACGCTTTGCCAGGGCAGCCGGTCGGCGAGGATCAGAGACAGCGCGCCGGGAACGAGGCTCGAGATCCGATACGCCTGCACGTGGATCGCATTGCCCAGACCCAGCTCGACCTCGGGCAGCAGCTCACGGCGATAGGCATCGAGGACGATGTCCTGCGTCGCGGCGAAAAATGCGACCGCCGTGGCAAGATAGGCGATCGTCCACAAATCCTGTTGCGGCGCGAGCGTGCCGAACAGCGGCAGCGACGCGATCAGCGCGACCTGCGTGACCAGCATCCAGCCGCGGCGCCGCCCGAGCAGCGGCAAGGCGTAGCGATCGACCAGCGGCGACCAGATGAATTTCCACGTGAACGGCAGCCCGATCAGGGCGAACAGGCCGATCGCCTTCAAGTCCACGTGCTCGGTACGCAGCCACGCCGGCAGCAGGTTGATCAGTATGTAGAGAGGCAGTCCGGAGCTGAAGCCGGTAAAAATGCAAATCAGCATCCGGCGATTGAACAGCGCTTTCGCCAGCGGGAGCCTCGAGTCGCCCATCGCCGGCATTGTAGCGAAGCGCGGCCGCGCTCCGCGCGAAGATTTCAGGCAGTCTCGGCCTGCCGGAAGCGATAGATGGCGAGCGACCCGAACAGATTCGGCAACATCGACACGCGTCGCGCGTCGTGCAGCACGACCCGCTCGAGCACATCGAAGCGGCGGGCCGCGCAGAACGCATCGAAATCGGCCACCGTGCACAGGTGGATGTTCGGCGTGTCGTACCACTGGTAGGGCAGATTCTTCGACACCGGCATGCGTCCGCGCAGCACCTGCATCCGGTGCGACCAGTGGCCGAAGTTCGGAAAGGTGACGATCGCTTCGCGCCCGACCCGCAGCATCTCGAGCACGATCTGCTCGGTGTGCCGCATCGCCTGCAAGGTCTGCGACAGGATCACGCTGTCGAACGACCGGTCGTCGAAGCCGGCGAGCCCGCTTTCCAGGTCGCTCTGGATGACGTTGACCCCGTTGCCGACCGACGCGAGCACGCCGGCGTCGTCGATTTCGATCCCATAGCCGAACGCGCCGCGCGACTCTCGCAGGTACGCGAGCAGGCTCCCGTCGCCGCAGCCCAGGTCGAGCACGCGCGCATTAGCGGCGATCCAGCCGGCGATCGTCGAGAAGTCGGCGCGGGTGGCGTAACTCATGCTGCGGCCTCCTCGACCGGCACCGACGACTCACGCGCCCGTAGTCGGCCGCGGTCGCGATTCGCCTCGCGCGATCCCCATGCTGCGCATGGGGCCCCTCGCCGCGGGCTCACACGACCTCCTCCTCGTCTGCCGCGCGCGCGAGGTACGCGCGCACGATCGCGTGATACTGCGGCGTGTCGAGAAGAAAGGCATCGTGCCCGTGTGGCGCGACGACTTCGGCATAGCAGACATCGCGTCGGTTGTCGACCAGCGCCTTGACGATCTCCCGCGAGCGCGCGGGGGAAAAACGCCAGTCGGTGGTGAAGGCGACGACCAGAAAACGGCAGCTCGCCGGCGAAAGCGCCTGCGTCAGGTCGCCGCCGGTCGCCGACGCCGGATCGAAATAGTCGAGCGCCTTGGTGATGCCCAGATAGGTGTTGGCGTCGAAGTAGTCGGCGAACTTCTCGCCCTGGTAGCGAAGGTAGGACTCGATCTCGAACTCGGGCGCGAACGAGTAGTTGAGGCCGTCGCGAAGCTGCCGCCCGAAGCGCTCACCCATCTGTTCGTCGGAGATGTACGTGATGTGCCCGACCATCCGCGCGACGCGCAGCCCTCGCAGCGGCTTGACGCCGTAATCATAATAATGGCCGGCGTGAAAGTCCGGGTCGGTCATGATCGCCGCGCGCGCGACTTCGTTGAAGGCGATGTTCTGCGCCGAGAGGTTGGGCGCCGCGGCGATCACCAGCGCGCGTCCCAGGCGATTCGGATAGCGGATCGCCCAGGCGAGCGCCTGCATGCCGCCGAGACTGCCGCCCATGACCGCCGCGAAGCGCGCGATCTCCAGCCGGTCGGCGAGCCGTGCCTGCGCCTCGACCCAGTCCTCGACGGTCACGATCGGAAAATCGGCGCCCCAGGGCCTCCCCGTGGCCGGATTGATCGAGGCGGGGCCGGTCGACCCGAAGCAGCTGCCCAGATTGTTAACCCCGACGACGAAAAAACGGTCGGTGTCGACCGGCTTGCCGGGACCGACCATGTTGTCCCACCAGCCCTCACTTTCGCTCTGGCCGGGATGGAACCCGGCGACATGGTGCGACGCGTTCAGCGCATGGCAAATGAGGATCGCATTCGATCGCGCGGCGTTGAGCGTTCCGTAGGTCTCATAGACGAGTTCGAACGCCGGCAGCGACGCGCCGGAACTCAGCGCGAGCGGCGTTGCGAACGCCGCGCGCTGGGGCGTCACCAGACCGACTGAGGTTGGCGTCCGGGTCAAGGCAAGGGCGGCGCTGTCACCGCTGCGATATTCGAGGCAACAAAAAAACCCGACCAGCTTGGCGCCAATCGGGTCGGATCCTTCCTCGCCGCTTTAGCCGTATTTGTCAGGAAAACCTCGACAAGGCTCTCCTTGCGCCCGCAAGCTGATCGTCAAATCGGCGCGTTGGTTCTAGTCTAGCGCCGCGCAGGCGAAAGTCAATCGTTGAGCTTCTCGAGCAGGCCGGCGACCTTCACCGGCTCCTCGCCGCGCAGCAGGCGCCTGACCAGCGGCCGGATCTCGCCGATGTCGGTCGTCAGCACGCGCTGCTTGACCGACAGAAGATGCGCCGGATGCATCGAAAAGTTGCGCAGGCCCATCCCGAGCAGCAGCCGCGTCATGCGCGCTTCACCGGCCATTTCACCGCAGACGGCAATCGGGACGCCGATCTTGTTCGCGGTCGCGATCGCGATCGCGATCAGCTTGAGCACCGCCGGATGGAGGGGATCGTAGAGGTGCGACACCGCTTCGTCGGCGCGATCGACAGCCAGCGTGTACTGGATCAGGTCGTTGGTGCCTATCGACAGGAAATCCAGCCGACGCGCGAACGGCTCGATCGTGAGCACCGCCGCCGGAATCTCGATCATGCCGCCGACCTCGATCGACGGATTGAACGGCACGCCCCGCTCGAGCAAGCTGCCTTTGGCCTGCGCCAGCAGCGCCAGCGACTGATCGATTTCGCCAGTCGAGGCGAGCATCGGAAGCAAAATCCGGATGTTGCCGTAGTGCGACGCGCGCAGGATCGCGCGGAGCTGCGTCAGGAACAATCGCGGCTCGGCGAGACAAAAACGCACCGCGCGCAAGCCAAGCGCGGGATTCGGCGCGACCCGCGCCAGGCCGCCCAGACCTTCCTTGCTTTTGTCGGCACCCAGATCGAACGTGCGGATGACTACCGGCTTGCCGCGCATGCCGACCGCGACTTGCCGGTAGGCCTCGAACTGCTCGTCCTCCGATGGCAGTCCCTGACGATTCAGAAACAGGAACTCGCTGCGAAACAGGCCGATGCCTCCGGCGCCGTTATCGAGCGCCTGATCGAGGTCGTCGGGCAGCTCGATATTGGCGAACAGCTCGATCTCCGCGCCGTCGATCGTTGCCGCGCGCGTCGTCTTGAGCCGTTTGAGCTTTTTCCGCGCGAGCTCGATCTCGCCCTGCTTCAGACGGTACTCGGCGAGCACCGAGCGATCGGGGTTGACGATGACGACATTCTTGGCGCCGTCGACGATCAACAGCTCGTGCTCGCGGATCAGGCCGCGGGCGTTGTGCGTCGCCACGACGGCGGGTACATTGAGACTGCGCGCGACTATCGCCGTATGCGAGCTGGCTCCGCCCAGGTCGGTCAGGAAGGCCGCGAAATGATGGCTCTTGAACTGGATAACGTCGGCCGGCGACAGATCGTGCGCGACCAGAATCGTCTGATCTTCCGCGCTTGCGGGACGCACGCCGCTGCGCTTGCCGAGGAGGACCTTGAGCACGCGCTCGACCACCTGCACGACATCGGCCTTACGCTCGCGCAGGTACGCGTCTTCGATCGACTCGAACTGCTCGACCAGCACGTTCATCTGCTGCGTCAACGCCCATTCGGCGTTGCAATGCTGCTCGGCGATCATCCGCTTCGGCGCCTCGGCAAGCGTCGGATCGGTAAGGATCATCCAGTGCACGTCGAGGAACGCGCCGAACTCGGCCGGCGCGTCGCCCGAGGTCATCGCGCCGTGGAGCGCCTCGAGCTCCTTCTGGACCGCGCGCAGCGCCAGCGTCAATCGCTCGATCTCGGCCGCCACCTGTTCGGGGCGAATCGCGTAGTGCGCGACTTCGAGCGTGGCGTGCGAGACGAGCTGTGCCCGGCCTATGGCGACGCCGCTGGAGACTCCGATGCCGTGCAGGACAAAGCTCACCGGCGGGGACGCCGGGTTAACGCGTCTCGCCGAACCCGTCGCCGATCAGCTGCACCATCGCGACCATTGCGGCCGCCTCGTCCGGGCCGCTGGTTTCGAGCGTGATCGTGCTGCCCACGCTGGCGGCGAGCATCATGACCGCCAGCATGCTCCTGGCGCTCGCCCGCCGTCCGTTCACGATCAGCCAGACGCTGCACCGGAACTGTGACGCGAGACGCACAATCTGTGCTGCCGCGCGTGCATGAAGACCCAAGCGGTTGGTGATGCCAATGTCGAGAGTTTGCATGATCGGGATGCCCGTCGCAGTTGAAGTATGAGCCTGCGCGCCTGGCTGGCGCCGGGGAGCGCGCCTGTTCATTGATCCTGCGCCGCGGACTTTGGTTCCGCGATTGAGGCAACGCGATGTGTCGGCTATCGGCGACGCTCTCGCGCGCGAGGCGTCCGATCGTCATTG
This sequence comes from uncultured beta proteobacterium, assembly GCA_963828665.1. GTDB lineage: Bacteria > Pseudomonadota > Gammaproteobacteria > Burkholderiales > Casimicrobiaceae > PALSA-1003. The sequence goes on along the minus strand of CAWHFL010000011.1, from coordinate 208,485 downwards.
CCCTTCGCCGAAATAATCGCCGATCAGCGCGGTGATCGCGTCGAGCGCTTCAGCCTCGTCGGGCCCGTCGGTCTCGAGCACGACGCGGGACCCCTTGCCCGCCGCCAGCATCATCACGCCCATGATGCTCTTGGCATTGATCTTGCGGCCGTTCCGCGCCAGCGACACATCGCATTGATATTTCGCTGCAAGTTGCGTCAGCTTGGCCGATGCGCGCGCGTGCAATCCGAGCCGGTTGACGATTTCAATTTCGCGTTGCTGCATAGACCGGGTCCACTTCGACGCGAACGACCCCGTCGCAGCCGCCGCTGATGGCCTTCTTGATCATCGTGTCCATGCCCTTGCCGCGATAGGTGAATGCGCGCACCAGCATCGGCAGGTTGACGCCGGCGATGGCTTCGACGCGTCCCGGCTGCAACATCTTGATCGCAAGATTGCAGGGCGAGGCGCCGTAGATATCCGAGAAGATCAGTACGCCGTCGCCGCTGTCGAGCGACTTGACGACCTCACGCGCCCGCGGCAGCAGCGACAGCGGATCGTCACCGGCGGCGACGCGCATACCCTCGAACTGGGGCGGCCGGCTGCCGAGAACATGGGTCACAGCCCCGATCAGGGCGTCGCTCAAGGTGCCGTGGGCGACGATGAGGATGCCGATCATGCTGTGTTTCCCCTGGCGGCGCGTGCCCTGAGTGTATCCCGCGGCATTTGTCATTGGCCCCGACCGGAGTGCCTCTCGCCCGTACGGGTAGCTTTATCTTAGCACGCGTCGATGCGCGGCAGGCCCGACGCGGCCCGGGCCGCTAGCGCGCGCCCACGCTGTTTTCCAGCGCTTGCGCGAAGGCTTCGGCGACGTCGAATCCGGTCTGCTGGCTGATCTCGACAAACCCGGTCGGGCTGGTGACGTTGACCTCGGTCAGGTAGTCGCCGATCACGTCGAGCCCGATAACGAAAAGGCCCTTGGGCGCGAGCGCCCGCCCGATCGTTTCGGCGATCTCGCGGTCACGCGCGGTGAGCGGACGCGCCACCCCACGGCCGCCTGCCGCCAGGTTGCCGCGCGTCTCCCCGGCCTTGGGGATGCGCGCGAGCGCATGCGGCACCGGCTTCCCGTCGATGAGGATGATGCGCTTGTCGCCGTCGACGATCTCGGGGATGAATCGCTGCGCCATGACGCTGCGCGCACCGAAGTGGGCCATCGTCTCGACGATCACGTTGCGGTTGACGTCGTCGCCGCGCACGCGAAAGATCGACGATCCGCCCATGCCGTCCAGCGGCTTCAGGATGACGTCGCCATGCTCGTCGATGAAGCCGGCGATGAGCTCCGGGTCGCGCGTCACCAGCGTCGGCACGGTGAACTGGGGAAACTCGGCAATCGCCCACTTTTCGTTGTGGTCGCGTATCGCGCGAGGGCCGTTGATGACGTAGGCTCCTTCGCGCTCCGCCGCCTCGAGCAGGTAAGTCGAGTAGACGTACTCCATGTCGAACGGAGGATCCTTGCGCATCAGCACGGCGGCGAACGAGGCGAGCGGCCGCGTTTCGGGCTCGGCGGCGCGATACCAGTCGTGATCGTCGGCGCGGACTTCGATGCGGCGCAACCGCGCCTGCGTCACAGCCGCGCGCCAGAAGAGCTCCCTGGGCTCGGTCAGGTAGACGGTATGCCCGCGCGCCCGCAGGGCACGCATCATCGAGATGCTTGTGTCCTTGTAGGCCTTCAGCCATTCGGGCGGATCGATGATGAACGCAAATTCCATCGGCTAAGGCGTCGCTTCGCGGGCGCCCATCGTACCGTAAATCACCGATGCCCCGACGGCGCCGCCTTGCCTGCGGCCTTGAGCGAGCGAGCCTATTTAGGCACACTCTTGCCTGTTTGACCGCTCGCTGCCTCGACTTATCATCTTGAATCTGCAAGATGATAGTTGCCAGATCTAGCATCGGTATATTTGTGCATATCAATCAAAGCTTGCCCAACGCTCGATGAGCAGCCTTCCTGCGGCCCTGGCCCAAGCTTGGCATCTGGTCGCGTCGCTTGACCCGCGGCTGGGCGACATTGTGGTCTTGAGCCTGCAGGTCAGTCTGACCGCCGTGGCCATCGCCAGCATCCTCGGCCTGCCGCTCGGAGCGCTGATCGCCGTCAGTCGCTTTCCCGCCCGGCGCACGACGATCGTTCTGCTGAACGCGCTGATGGGCCTGCCACCGGTCGTCGTCGGGCTGCTGGTCTACCTGCTGCTTTCGCGCGCCGGCCCGCTCGGCGCGATGGGGCTGTTGTTCACCCCCGCGGCGATGGTGATCGCACAGGCGATCCTGATCACGCCGATCATCGCCGCGCTCACGCGACAGGTGGTCGAAGACTCCTGGTTCGAATATCGCGAGCAGCTTCGCTCGCTGGGCGAGACCCGACTCGGCTCGGTGACGACGCTGCTCTGGGATCTGCGCTTTTCGCTGGTGACTATTGTGCTGGCCGGCTTCGGCCGGGCGGCCGCCGAAGTCGGCGCGGTGATCATCGTCGGCGGCAACATCGACGGGGTCACGCGCGTGATGACTACCGCGATCGCGCTCGAAACCAGCAAGGGAGACCTGCCGCTTGCGCTTGGCCTCGGCATCATTCTGGTGACTATCGTCGTCGCGCTCAACGCCGCCGCGTACGCAGTCAAAGAAACGGCACAGCGGCGGTACGGGTGACGCCGATGGATATGCGTGCGCCTATGGCATTGTTGCCGCTGCGGCTGGATCGATTGGTGTTCGCGGCAGGCGGACGCCGGATCATCGACGACGTCTCGCTGACGATCAGCGCGGGTTCCCGCACCGTGATCGTCGGACCCAACGGTGCTGGCAAGAGCGTCCTGCTGCGCCTCTGCCACGGCCTGTTGTCGCCGACGTCCGGTGCGATCCTCTGGAACGCCCCCGAGACGAGCGGCGCGCCGCGCCGGCAGGCGATGGTGTTCCAGCGGCCGGTCCTGCTGCGACGATCGGCGCTCGCCAATGTCGCGCACGCATTGGGCATCGGCCGCGTGCCGCGACGGAATCGCAGCGAGCGCGCTCGCGAAGCGCTGCGCAAGGTGGGTCTCGAGGGACACGCCGCGCACCCGGCGCGCGTGCTTTCGGGAGGCGAGCAGCAGCGCCTTGCGCTCGCACGCGCCTGGGCATTGCAGCCCGAGATCATATTTCTCGACGAGCCGACCGCGAGCCTGGATCCGGGTGCGACGCACGAAATCGAGAAGGTGATCCTCGCAATGGCCTCGGCCGGCACCAAGATCGTGTTAGTGACGCACAACCTGGGGCAGGCGCGTCGCCTGGGCGATGAAATTCTGTTCATGCATCAGGGACAAATTGCCGAGCGCGCCAGCGCCCGGACTTTTTTTCGGGATCCGCAGTCCACCGAAGCCAGACGTTTCCTCGAAGGAGAATTGCCATGGTAATGACCCGCCGCGCTTGCCTTTTCGTCCTGCTGGTGATTGCCGCATTCGCGTCCGCCGCGCAGGAACGCTTCATCACCGTGGCCTCGACCACGTCCACCGAGCAGTCCGGCCTGTTCGGCTACCTGCTGCCGATTTTCGAGAGCAAAACCGGCATCAAGGTCCACGTCGTCGCGCTCGGCACGGGTCAGGCGCTTGACGTCGCGCGGCGGGGCGACGCCGACGTCGTCTTCGTGCACGCGCGCTCGGCGGAGGGGAAATTTCTCGCCGAAGGCGAAGGCGTGAAGCGCTTTCCGGTGATGTACAACGACTTCGTGCTGATCGGACCGAAAGGCGACCCGGCGAAAATCGGTGGCGGCAAGGACATCGTCGTGGCGATGAGGAAACTCGAGGCCGACCACGTGCCGTTTGTCTCGCGCGGCGATCGCAGCGGGACGCACATGGCGGAGCTCGCACTGTGGAAGGTCGCCGGTATCGACCTCGACAAGAGCAAGGGGCCATGGTATCGCGACGTCGGCCAGGGGATGGGCCCGGCGCTCAACACTGCGGCCTCGATGAATGCCTACATTCTCGCCGACCGCGGCACCTGGCTCGCGTTCAAAAATCGCGGCGATCTCACGATACTGGTGGAAGGCGACAAGCGCCTGTTCAACCAGTACGGCGTGATGCTGGTGAATCCAGTCAAGCATCCGAGCGTGAAAAAAGAGCTCGGGCAGCAGTTCGTCGACTGGCTCATCTCACCGGCCGGGCAGGCGGCGATCGCCGGCTACAAGATCAACGGTGAGCAGTTGTTCTATCCGAACGCCGGCGACTCCAATGCATGAGCAACCGCGCGCTCTGTCCGCTTGTCGCGGGAGATTGCCCACCGTTATATCCCACGGTATATTACTGTCCCTCCAGCGCACTATGCGAAACCAAGGATGCGGAACCTGTGGGCGGCACTCACCGTCGCGATCGGCCTGACGCTTGCGACGCCGATCGGGGCGGCGCACGGTGCCGATCTGACCGTTTTCGCCGCCGCGAGCCTCAAGGAAGCGCTGGACGGCCAGGTCGCCAGATTCGAGACCGCCACCGGCAGTAAAGTCGTCGTCGCGTACGCGGGAAGTAACGCGCTGGCGAAGCAAGTCGAGGCGGGCGCGCCAGCCGACGTTTTCCTGTCTGCCGACGTCGATTGGCTCGACTATCTGGACCAACGCAAGCTCATTCGAGATACGACCCGCATCAACCTGCTGCGCAACCGCTTGGTGCTCATCGCGCCTGCCGATTCGACGGTAGCGCTGCGAATAGCGCCGGGGTTCGAACTTGCTGCCGCACTCGGGACCGGACGCCTGGCGATGGCTAATCCGGACAGTGTTCCGGCAGGAAAGTACGGCCGGGATGCGCTGCGCGCGCTTAACGTGTGGCCAGGCATCGAGTCGCGGCTCGCGCGCGCCGAAAACGTGCGCGCCGCGTTGCTGCTGGTGGCGCGCGGCGAGGCGCCGTTCGGCATCGTGTACGCGACCGATGCGCTGGCGGAGCCCAAGGTGCGCGTCGTCGACACGTTCCCTGAGAGCACGCACGCACCGATCGTCTACCCGGTCGCGATCATCGCCGCCAGCCGCTCGCCCTACGCGCAGCGCTTCATCGTCGCCCTGGGGTCGCCCGCAGCACGGACCGTCTGGCAGCAGCACGGCTTCACGATGGCGAACTAGGCCGCGATGCCGAGCGGCGCCGAATTCGGCATCATCGTCCTCAGCCTCAAAGTGGCGCTAGTCGGCGTCGTCTTCAGCCTGCCGCCGGCGATTTTCTTCGGCTACGTTCTCGCGCGCGCCGATTTTCCCGGCAAGACGATGCTCGATGCGCTCGTTCACCTGCCGCTGGTGCTACCGCCGGTCGTCGTCGGCTTTGCCCTGCTGCTGCTCTTCGGCAGGCACGGCGTTTTCGGCGCTTGGCTCGCCGACTGGTTCGGCATCGTATTTGCGTTCCGCTGGACGGGCGCTGCACTCGCGGCCGCGATCATGGGCTTTCCGTTGATCGTGCGCGCGATCCGGCTGTCGATCGCCGCCATCGACCGCCGCCTCGAAACCGTCGCGCGGACGCTTGGCGGCTCGCGCGCCTGGGTGTTCGTATCGATCACGCTGCCGCTGGCGATGCCCGGCATCGTCACCGGCGCGCTGCTCTCGTTCGCGCGCAGCCTCGGCGAATTCGGTGCGACGATCACCTTCGTGTCCAACATTCCCGGCGAGACCGAAACGCTGCCGCTGGCGATCTACACGTTCGTGCAAACGCCCGGCGGAGATGCGCAGGCGCTGCGTCTGTCGCTGTTCGCCGTGGTCCTGTCGATCGCGGCGCTGATCGCTTCGGAATGGCTGACGCGGCGATCGCGCAAGTCGAAAGGCGGCGATGATCGACGTTGATATCGAGCAGCGCCTGGGTACGTTCGAGCTCAAAGTCGCGTTTCGCGCCGAGGCGCCGATCGTCGGGCTGTTCGGCCGCTCGGGCTCGGGCAAGACCAGCCTCGTCAACGCGCTCGCCGGCACCAGCCGCCCGCATCGCGGACACATCATCATCAACGCAGAAACGCTGTTCGACAGCGCGCGCGGCATCGACCTGCCGCCCGACAAGCGGCGCCTCGGCTACGTATTCCAGGACGGGCTGCTTTTCCCGCACCTCGACGTCGAGTCCAACCTGCTGTACGGGTTGCGTCGCGTGCCTGCCGCCGCGCGTGTCATCGACCCGGCCCATGTCATCCAGCTGCTCGGACTCAAGTCGCTGCTAGGTCGCCTGCCCGACAAGCTCTCGGGCGGCGAAAAACAGCGGGTGGCGATCGGCCGCGCGCTGCTCGCGCAGCCGCGGCTGCTGCTGATGGACGAGCCGCTCGCTTCGCTCGACGTGCCGCGGCAAAGCGAGGTGCTGCGCTACATCGAGCAGCTGCGCGATGATCTGCATATTCCGATCGTGTACGTGAGTCACGCGGTCGGCGAGATCACCCGCCTGGCCGATACGGTCGTGCTCCTCGCCGACGGCAGGGCGCTGGCTTCGGGGCCGGTCGAGGAGGTGATGGGCCGGACCGATCTGCGACCCCACACCGGTCGCTACGAATCGGGCTCGGTGTTCGAGACCGTCGTCGCTGCGCACGATCTTGTCTACGGCCTCACCACACTGCGCTTCGAAGGCGGCGAGCTGATTGTGCCCAACGTCGAGGCGCTGGTCGGCGAAAGAGTCCGCGTTCGCATCCGAGCGCGCGACGTGGCACTCGCGCTGGCGCGCCCGGCTGGTTTGAGCGTGCTCAACGTGCTGCCGGCGACGCTGGTCGCGATCGCCTCCGAAGAAGGCCCGATCGTCGACGTGCAGCTGAGGGCCGGGCAGCTGCCGCTTGCGGCACGCATCACGCGCCGGTCGGCGCACGAGCTCGCGCTGCGCGAAGGGCAGCAAGTCTATGCGCTGATCAAGGCGGTGTCGCTCGACCGGCGCAGCGTCGGATACGCCTAGCCCGCGAGCTTTCGCATCAGTGCGCGGATGTCTGCCGCGCCCGCACGCTCGGCGCGGCGCTGGATCCGGCGGTAGCGTTCGATCACTTCACTGCCGAGCCGAGTCAGGCGGGCGCCGCCGCCGCGCTTGCCTCCGGCCTCGGCCTCGACCAGCGGCGTCCGGAAACACCGATTCATCGTGTCGACCAGAAGCCAGGCGCGGCGATACGACATGCCGAGCGATCGCGCTGCCGCCGTGATCGAGCCGGCGGCGTCAATGGCCTCGAGCAGATCGACCTTGCCCGGGCCGACGGCGATCTCCTCGCCCTGACTGATGCGCAGGCGAAACTGGACCCGAGGTTTCACTCCAAGGTAACCCGCCGGAAGAGCTCTTGCGCCTTCCGATGCGTGCGCGCTAGAGATCGCGTTCGGCGCGCACGATTCCCGGCAAGCTCGAGCATGCCGCACTCGCGCCGGGGGACGATGGCGAAGACCCGACGCGCGGAGACCGTGGCCACGGTCCCCTGCCTATCTTGCCGAGAATCGCTTCCGCTTGAGCAGCGGCGCGCCGTCGGGGCGGCGCCCTACGATCTCATGCGTGGCTCCCGCAGGAAGCGGCTTGCCGGCTTCGATTGCCTCGCGCCGGGCGAGGATGCCCTTTTCGAATTTTTGCTGCGCAGCCTCGCGCTGCGTCCAGCCAACTGCCGGCAGACGCGAAGCCACCGTTGACGTTTCAACCGGCTTGGTCCGGCGCACAGGGGTCTTGGCGGAACCCGCGCGCGTCGATTTTGCGGAGGGATTTTTGCGCGCCGTCGTTGCCATCTCGATGTTCACCCAAAGCAAAGACGAATGTTAATCCCGCGCGTGGCGCTTGGCGAGCCGTCATTCGGACGAACTGCGCAAGCCATGCGGAAGACTGCCAACGCGGCCGCCGCAGTGGCCCGCGGGCAACATTAGCGCGAGGGGCGCCGTCCCGGATGCCTTCAGGGCCTCCGCTCGACCTCGCATCCACAGTGGAACAAGCGGCGCGTGAGCTTCAGTCCGTCCTTCGATGGGATCAGGACGTGGGTCTTGCGGAGCTTGTCTCTCGGCGTGCTGGCCGTCACCGACAGTTTTTTCGCTGCCGGTGCGGTATCGACCCGGTCGTGGGCAAAAAGCATTTTCACGAAGCGATGCGTGGCCTGCTGCACGACGTCCGGCCCGGCTTGCCGGTTCGCCAATCCCGCCGCCGCCAGCAGGAAGGGTTTCTGGTCGAGCGGCGCGATGACCACGAACGGTTTGTTCGGCAAGCCGAATTCCTTGGTATTCATCGCGATCTTGTGCGACTGCGGCTTCGCCGCTCTTTCCGCTAAGGCTGCCGTCCGAACCGCGCGCTTTGCGGGCGCGCGCTTGGATGCAGCAAGCGCGTGCACTGCGGTTTCGGGCACGATGAGGCGACCGACAAAAGTCTTGATCAGCGCCGCGCGATACTTGCCCGAAAAGCGGGCGGTGTCGGCGTCGATGATGTGCGCCGCGACTTGCGAAAAATAATTGGGTTGCACCGGCGCGGCCGCCGTGGCATCCATCAGGAGCTGAGCAAAATCACCGGCGACCGCCGCGAGGTCTGCCTGCGCCGGCTTGCCGGACCGGATCTTCAGCATGCCGGACAGTATTTCGTAAAACGCTCCGGTGAATATGCGCGAAAACGAATGAACCTCCGCGCACAATTTGGTGGCTGGAGCGTCGTCCGGCAAGGTTTGCGGGTCGACGTACTTGAACGCGTTGTAGGCGTTGCGAAGACAGTCCGGATCGACCGCGGGTGCGGCGACCTGACGAATCGCCCAGCCGAGTTGCTCGGCGCAGCGGGAAACAAAGGAGGCCTTGTAGCTCTTCACGGCGCCCAGCACCGACTGCCGGACGCTTGGCAATTGCAGCGCCGAGAGAATCGCGCTCATGTCGCCGAAGGATTCGTGAAATGCGCCGGCCTCGATGAAAGGCGCGTCGAACAGCTCCGGCCGGTGGGCGTCGAGACACGCGTGTCCCATTTCGTGACACACGACGTCTGGACTCTCGCCGGAGTAGATCGTCTTCCCGCCCACCGCCTCATGGAAGAAAGCGAGCTCGGAGCGATCGTAATAGGCGTTGAGGTCGACCCCCTTATCGAGGCTTACCGGAAGAACCGCGCCAGGTTGCCAGTGCTTGACGCCGAGCAGCGGCGCCCAGAAGTCGCCGCCGCGTCGCAGGGCCTCGGCGGCAGTCCAATAACGGAATTGCGGCGTGCCCTGCGCGTAGACGCCCGGCTTGACCGTGGCGCCCTTGAATTTGTACTTGAGCGGTGGCTTCGCGAGCTTGGGAACCGGACGCGAAATCGCGGGCATGCCGGACATCGGATCGTCTTGCCATACCAGCACCGTGGCGGGAGACGCGCGTTTGCTCGCACGCCGTGCGGTGCGCTTCGGGGCAGTCGTTTTCTCGACCATGGCGAAAGGCTCCTTGCGTTACGTTCCGGGTACCCTGGGAAAGGCGGGGCCGCGTGCGTTAGCCGTCTCGGATCGCGACGGCCTGCACCGGGCTCGCTCGCTAGAGCAGAATGTCCGGAACGGCGACGCGAGGCGCCGTCACACTGAGGGCCTTGCGGTACTTCAGCGTACGGCCCCAGTAGACCTCGACGTAAAACGGCGTCTGCTGCGGCGGCACGCTGGATATCAGAAATCGGCCATCCGAATCAGTGGTCACCGGGGCGCTGCGTCCCGCGCTGGGATGCACGAGATAGACAGTGATGCCCGGAATCGGTGTTCCATTCTGGTAGGCGACTCTGCCCTGTACGGTGCTCGCGGCGGCCGTTCCCATCGGCAGGAACGCAACCGCCAAGGTAAGCGCGAGTGACGCGATCAGTACGTCAGCCAGTTTCTTCATGGCATTTCCTTGAATCCGGTCGATGTGTCCGGAGACGCCAGCTTGACGTCGGCGGGGACGCTTTCGATGGTTCCCGCCGGCGGCTGGGCCCCGACCCTCTTGAGCTTTACCGGCGCAAATTGAGCGGTGAGCTCACGCCCTTGCCCCGAGATGTCGACATCGGTCGTATAGATCGGAGGATCGTTGCCGGGCGACCGGATCTCGATATGAACCTGTTTCAGATCCGGATGCAGGTCCCTCCGCACTCGCCCGTCGACATTGAGGTTCGTATCCCAAAGGGGCAACTGAACCACGACGCGTGCCGCTTGGGGATCGACGACATTTTCGACCGACCCGGACAGCGTGATCGTAGGCTGCGGGTCGGGGCGTCCATAGAACGCGGCCAGCGTAATGAATGCAAGCCCGAAGATGAAGAACCCGTAAGCGGGATACCGTGACTGGATCTTCAGCACGCGCTGAAACTCGAAGGTCACGGCGTCCGGCTTGTCGCTGACCTGCTGCAAAGTGATGATCCCTTTGTAGAAGAGCAGCAGTCCTCCGAGAACCATGAGGAGTCCGCACAAGCCGGCGAGTACGACGACGAAATCGAAAGTGCCCACGCTGTGATCCTCCCGTCGACGCGCAGCGCTCGGGTGCCTGCGCGCCGCATCTGAACAGCGATCGAACGGTTGACCCGTGCCGCGCCGGACTCGCATTAAGGCGGGTCGTAAACGCGCCGAAGCAAACTTCCCGCCCCTTCGTCCCGCGACGCGTTGTAGGTGACAATAATGCCGGCGAGTCGCCAGCGCAAGGTGAATATTCACGCCCGCCGGACACCCAAAATCAGCTCGGCAGGAGGGCATCCTCTCTTGCGTCCTCCATCGGGTTGTAGTTCACTAATCGGGCGGTTGCCGCAGTCCTTAGCGCAGCATAGGGAGACCCTCATGGCGGACACCAAGACCCACAAGGCCGGAGTCGCCGCGAAGCGCGGACCGCGGGCGAAGGAGCGCCGGTCAGCTCAGCGGTCCCGCTCCGACGAAGTCGCGACTCGAACCTCGCGTGACGCCGCGGCGATCCGATTCAGCGGTCGCGTGCTCGACGCGCGACCGGACCGCTTGGATTTTCGCGACCTTCCCTATCGTCCCCCGTTGCGTTCGCTCGCGCCGCGCTGGCCGTCCGATGCCGTCATCGCGCAGAATCTGAAAGGCTACATTCAGGCCGGCCTGGTCCGCGACCAGGGTACCGAGGGCGCATGCACGGGTTTCGGCCTGACCTGCGTGGCCAACTACCTGCGCTGGGTTCGTCACGTCGAGTCCAGGTCCAGGGAATCGTTCGTGTCGGTCAGCCCGCGGATGTTCTACGAGCTCGCGCGACGCTACGACGAATGGCCCGGCGTCGACTACGAGGGTTCGAGTTGCCGCGGCGCGCTCAAGGGCTGGAACAAGCACGGCGTCTGTACTGAGCCGATATGGCCTTATGCGCTCGACCGCACAGGCAAGCCGATTTTCCAGTCGCCGAAGCGGGGATGGGAACGCGACGCCGCGAACCGGCCGCTCGGCGTCTACTACCGGGTCGACAAGGCGTCGGTCGTCGATCTGCAGGCAGCGCTCAACGACGTCGGCGCCGTCTTCGTCTCGGCGAACGTGCACGACGGCTGGGACCGCCTGCTCGCAACGAAAAAGCGACCACTGCCTCAATCGCACGAGTCGCTGCCCATCATCGGAACGGCGAAGGATCCCAAGTCGTGGGGCGGGCACGCCTTCGCGCTGGTCGGCTATAACGCCATCGGCTTTGTCGTCCAGAACTCGTGGGGCGAGCTATGGGGTGCGCGCGGTTTCGGCGTCCTGCCGTACGAAGACTGGGTCGAGCACGGCACCGATGCCTGGGTGTGTGCGCTCGGTGTCCCGGTCGAGGTGTCGGATGCGCGCGTGGCGCTGTCGCGGTTTCGCGTGTCGGCCGGCCAATCGCTTGGAACGCAGGCGAAGACACCGAAGAACCCCGCCAACCCGAGCGACGATCCGTGGCCGATCGACCATCTGTACGACTATGCTGCCTATCAGCCGTGGAGCACCGCGGATGCCTACGCGCATACGCTGGTCAGCGGCAACGACGGCGCGCTGACGGTATCGGATGTGACTTTCGGCGTCGGTATCGATCCCGAGCCTTACGCAACCAAGATCGTCGTCGACACGCCCCGGCGGTGGTTCGCGACGCAACCCGCCGGCAAGCCTGCCAAGGTGATGATCTATGCTCACGGCGGATTGAATGGCGAGGACGAATCGATTCGCCGCATCCGCGTTCTGGCGCCCTACGCCGCGGCCAACGGCATCTATCCCTTGTTCATGACGTGGAAGACGGGGCCGGTCGAAACGCTGCTCGACATATTCCAGGATTACTTCAAGGGCCAGCCGGAAATCGGACCGCTCCCGGCAGGTGGCGTCGCCGATGAGGTGCGCGAAGGCGCCGACCGTCTGGTCGAGGCGACCAGCCACCTGATGTTCCGCGGCATGTGGACGGAGATGCGCGACAACGCGGCAGCTTCGGAGTCGAGTGGCCGCGCGCTCGACCTGCTCGCCAAGAAGCTCATCGCGTTGCGCGATGCCTTGCGCACCGACGGGCGCGCGATCGAAGTCCATCTGGTCGGGCACTCGGCGGGATCGATCCTGCTAGGTTGGCTGCTGGACCGGCTGGCCAAGGACGATCTGCGGCCAAACGCGCCAACGGTCAGCTCGTGCACGCTCTACGCCGCGGCGTGCTCGGTCCAGTTCGCGGTAGGGACGTACGGCAAAGTCGCAACGACGTCGCTGTTCAATCTCGAGGACCTCCGGCTCCATTATCTGAGCGACTCGAATGAGAAGGCTGACGGCCTGCCTTCCCCCGAAGTCCAGCTCTACGGGAAGTCGCTGCTTTATCTCGTGTCGCGCGCGCTGGACGATTCGAGAAAAATGCCGATTCTGGGCTTGCAGAACGCGATCACGCCGAATGCCTTCGATCCGAAGCAATGGGCCGACGAGCAGGTCGCGTCGATGACGGCGTGGCGGCAGGAGTGGAAGCCTGGAACGACCGGCGCCTCGCAGCGAGGGTTTCCAGTCACCACACCCGACGTGCGCACGACGAAGACGGGAGCCACCATCCAGGCGACGCACGGCTCATTCGACAACAATATCGACGTGCTGACGCAGACGCTGGAGACCATCAAAGGCTCCGCGCTGGTCTCGCCGATGGAGTGGCTGGACTACTAGGCGCGCGCCGATCGCGAACGGTCGCGAGCCAGCATCTCGTGGGCACCCGTTCGCTTCGCTCAGGCAGCCTGTACCGCAAGCCGCGGTACGGCGTTGGATCACTCCACGGTGACCGACTTCGCCAGGTTCCGCGGCTTGTCGACGTCGGTGCCGCGTAGCACGGCGGTGTGGTAGGCGAGGAGCTGCAGCGGGATCGTGTGCACGATCGGCGACAGCAGCCCGGCGTGCTCGGGCAGGCGCAACACGTGCACGCCTTCGCTCGACGAGATCTGGCTGTCAGCGTCGGCGATAACGTAGAGCTCGCCGCCGCGGGCGCGCACTTCCTGCAGGTTCGACTTGAGCTTTTCCAGAAGCGCGTCGTTGGGCGCGATCGCCACGACCGGCATGTTGGCGTCGACCAGCGCGAGCGGCCCGTGCTTCAACTCGCCGGCCGGATACGCCTCACCGTGGATGTACGAAATTTCCTTGAGCTTAAGCGCGCCTTCCAGCGCGATCGGGTAGTGTAGGCCACGCCCGAGGAAGAGTGCGTTCTCCTTCTTGGCGAAGCGTTCGGCCCAGGCAATGATCGAGGGCTCGAGCGCCAGCACTGCCTGGATCGCCGCCGGCAGGTGGCGCAAGCCCTGCAACCAGCGCGCTTCCTGCGCGGCGTCGAGCCTTCCACGCTGCTTGGCCAGCGTCAGCGTCAGCAGGAACAACGCGGTTAATTGCGTGGTGAACGCCTTGGTCGAGGCGACGCCGATCTCGACGCCGGCGCGCGTCAGGTAGGTAAGCGCCGTCTGGCGCACCATCGAGCTCGTCGGAGCGTTGCAGATGGCCAGCGTATTGCGATGGCCCAGCGCCTTGGCGTGTTTGAGTGCCGACAAGGTGTCCGCCGTCTCGCCGGACTGCGAAATGACGACGACCAGCGCGTCGGGATTGGGCACGCTGTCGCGATAGCGGTATTCGCTGGCGATCTCGGCGTGCGCCGGAATGCCGGCGACGGCCTCGAGCCATAGCCGCGCGACCATGCCCGAGTAGTAGCTGGTGCCGCAGGCCAGCACGCGAACCTCGTTGACGCCGGCGAAGATTTCGGCCGCCGCGGGCCCGAACAGCTCGGGGCCGATGCCGCCGACGCTTTCCAAGGTGTCGGCGATCGCGCGCGGTTGCTCGAAGATTTCCTTTTGCATGAAATGGCTGTACGGACCGAGCTCGACCGCGTCGCCCGAAGTCTTGACCGTCACCACTTCGCGCGCGACGCGCACGCCGGCGGCGTCATAGATCGCGTATCCCTCGCGTCCGATGTCGGCGATGTCGCCTTCCTCGAGATAAACGACGCGCCTGGTGACGGGCGCCAGCGCGCTCGCGTCCGAGGCGAGGAAGTGATCGTGCTCGCCGAGGCCGACCAGCAGCGGGCTGCCGGCCCGCGCGCCGACGACGCGACCCGGCTCACGCGTGGTCATCGCGGCGATCGCGTAGGCTCCGTGGAACTCAGCGACCGCCTTGGCCACCGCGGCCAGCAGGTCGCCGTCGTAATGCGCATGGATCAGATGCGCGATGACCTCGGTGTCGGTCTGGGTGACGAATGCGTATCCCTGCTGCTGCAACCGCGCGCGCAGCGGCTCGAAGTTCTCGATGATGCCGTTGTGCACGACCGCGATCTCGCCGCTGCTGACGTGCGGATGCGCGTTGGCCGACGTCGGCGCGCCGTGCGTCGCCCAGCGCGTATGCGAAATGCCCGTGCTCCCGGAGATCTTCGTCGCCTTCGCCTGCGCCGCGAGATCGGCCACGCGTGCGGTACTCACCAATCGATGCAGGCCGCCGTTGATGACCGCAAGACCCGTCGAGTCGTAGCCCCGGTATTCGAGCCGACGGATGCCCTCGATCAGAATCGGAACGACGTTATCGCGCGCAACCGCGCCGACGATGCCGCACATGGCGCTATTCCTTGATTTTTTTGCGTGGCCGCTGATAATCGGCCTTGCTGGCCTGCGTTTTCTGGTTGAAAACAAGAACCCCAGGCTCGACGTCGCGCCATACGGTCGTGCCGGCGCCTATCGTAGCCCCGCGGCCGATCGTCACGGGGGCCACCAGTTGCGTGTCGGACCCGATATGGACGTCGTCCTCGATCACCGTGCGATGCTTGTTCACGCCATCGTAGTTGCAGGTGATCGTGCCCGCGCCGATGTTGACGTCGCGGCCGACGGTCGAATCGCCCACGTAGGCCAGGTGGTTCGCTTTGCTGCGCTCGCCGAGGTTGCTCGCCTTCACCTCGACGAAGTTGCCGATGTGGACCTCATCGGCGAGGTTCGTGCCGGGACGGATGCGTGCGTACGGCCCGATGCGGCACCGCGCGCCGATGGCGGCGCCGTCGACATGCGAATACGGTGCAATCGCCGTCGCCGCGCCGACGCTGGCGTCCCTGAGGATGCTGTACGCGCCGATGCTGACCGCATCGCCAAGGACGACGTCGCCTTCGAAGATGCAGCCGACATCGATCGTCACGTCGCTCCCGCACGCCAGCGTGCCGCGCACATCGATCCGCGCCGGGTCGGCCAGAGTCACTGCGGCGTCGAGCAGCGCGTCGGCCTGCGCACGCTGATAGATCCGCTCGAGCTGCGCCAGGTCGCGCTTGCTGTTGATGCCCAGCGTCTCGTCGGCGCTGGCCGGATGAGTCGTTTCGACCGGCACGCCGTCGGCGACGGCCATCGCGATCACGTCGGTCAGATAGTATTCGCCGCCGGCATTGCGGTTGTCGATCCTCGGCAGCCAGCGCGCGAACGCGGCCGTGGGTGCCGCCATGATGCCGGTATTGATCTCTCTGATCGCTCGCTGTTCCGGCGTCGCGTCCTTGTGCTCGACAATCGCCGCGACCTTGCCGTCGACGCCGCGCACGATGCGCCCGTAACCGGTCGGATCGTCGAGCTCGACGGTCAGCAGCGAAAGAATGCCTTCCTGCGCCCGCTCGGCGACCTGCCGCAGCGTCTCGACCCGCGCCAGCGGATCGGCGCCGAACAGCACCAATGTGACGCCGTCGGGGCCCAGTCCTGTCAGCGCACACCGCAAGCCATCGCCGGTGCCGCGCGGCGGATCCTGCCGCGCCCAGGTGAGGTCGGCGTCGGCGAAGCGCTCGCGCACCTCGCCGCCGCCGTCGACGACGCAGATCGCTCGAGGCTCGAGCTTGCGCGCAGTCGACAGCACATGCGCGAGCAACGGCCGGCCGCCGAGCGGCTGCAGCACCTTGGGCAACGCCGAGCGCATGCGCTTGCCACGTCCGGCGGCGAGAATCGCGATTTGGAGCGACGATGGCATCAGGGCGTGAATTATCGCATTTTTGCTCGGGCTACCGGCACTGCGCTCCCCGGCCATACGTGTCGCGCTTCGCGCGCGAACCGTGCGAAAATGCCGCGCATACCGCGCGATCTTAAGTCGCGCGCCGCGGCGCCGACCACCGTTTCGAAAACCTTTGCATCAGTCAAGCATCCGCAATGACGGTCATTGCCGTGTTCAACCAGAAAGGCGGCGTCGGCAAGACGACGACCGCGCTCAACCTGCTGGCGGGTCTTGCGCAGCGCAAGCAGCGCCCGCTCGCCATCGACCTCGATCCGCAGACGCACCTGTCCGGCATATTCGGCGTGCGCCCGCGGCTGGCCGACGATTCGGTCTATTCGTTTTTCGTGCGCCAACGCCCGCTTGCCGACATCACCGAAATCGCGGCCAGTGGCGTCATGGTGTGTCCGGGCCACCTCGATTTGTCCAAGCTCGACACAATGCTGGGCAAGGGCGTCAACGTGGTGACCCGACTGCGCACCGCACTGCGTGTGCCCGGTGTCGCGCCCGGGCCGGTCGTCATCGACTGCTGCCCGTTGCTGGGTGTGCTGTCGCTGAACGCGATTTTCGCCTGCGATCTGGTGGTGATACCGGTGTCCGCCGACTACCTGGCGCTGCAGGGCGCCCAACAAGTCGAACGCGCGCTCAACGCGCTGGAGCCGGTGTTTAAGGCGCGCCTGCCGCGACGCTACTTGCTGACGCGATTCGATGCGCGCCGCAAGATGAGCTCGGAAGTGGCAGATCTGATGGCGATGGCGTTTCGCCCCGAGGAAATCTGCGCGACCCGGATTGCCGAAAACGTAAGTCTCGCGGAGAGCCCGGCGCGGCAGCTC
The DNA here is from genome assembly GCA_963828665.1 of uncultured beta proteobacterium. GTDB lineage: Bacteria > Pseudomonadota > Gammaproteobacteria > Burkholderiales > Casimicrobiaceae > PALSA-1003. Next base: position 191,371 of record CAWHFL010000011.1, on the reverse strand, counting down.
GACGTGTTCCGCTACGCGCCGACGAGCACCGGCGCGCGCGACTACAGGGCATTGGTCGACGAGCTAGTGACTGCCGGACTTGCGTAGCATCGAACGTGCGATCGTTGGCACGCCCATGGCGACGGCGTCGGTGTTGCTGATGATACTGATGACGCCTTCGATGTCCATCGGATCGCTCCGACGGACCGACTCGCTGTTGCAGCTGATGACCTGGCAGTGGTGGTACATCTGCCGCAGGCGCCGTTCGGCGTCTTCGCGTTTCGCCGCCATGATGCAGATGTTGTCGACCCGCTGGCCGCTGCGCGTGCGAATGTTGAAGCCAAAACGCGTCATCACTTCCTCCGTGCCGGTCGCTTACAGGCGTTCTTCCGCGCGCTACCCCTGGCGCCGCGGACCCTCGGCGCGTCCGGGGTTGCCATCATACGCTGTGCTGCAGATGCAATTATCGTACCGAGAGCCGATGTGTGTTGTACAGAAGGGACTGGAATGCCTGCGGCCCAGGGTGGGTGTCGCCGGATAGCGACGGTGATCTTTGCCGCAGTGACATAGAGCGGAAGTAACCACTCACCTCAAGAACGGCCTGGTGCGCCCGAACGATCCTTTGGCAGAACGTCCGGGCAAAGCCGCGGTGCCGCGCACCGTCATTTGCGTCCGGGTTGCGCACATTGAAGCGCCTGCCCAGCCAGTGCACAATCGCGTCCACCTCAAGCGCCGGAGAGATTGATGTTTTGTGCCCAGTGCGGTCAGCTCGTCGCCGAGGGGATGAAGTTCTGCCCGCACTGCGGCGCCCCGGTGGTCGTGGCGCCAACCGCCCCCGCGCCTCCCGCCACAGCGGCGAGTGAGGCGGAATCGGTGTCAGGACCCACGCCGCAGCCGGGCTTCGAGGCTGGTGTCCCCGGGCCGAGGTCCGCCGGTGAAGCCGGCGCGGGCCTGGTCGGGCGCATCAAGGCGATCCTCCTTACGCCATCGGCGGAATGGCCGGTCATTGCCGCCGAGCCCTCGTCTGCGGGCGCGATCTACGGCCGCTATGTCGCCCCGCTGGCCGCGATCGGCGCCATCGCGGGATTCATCGGCCACACGGTCATCGGCTACAACGTTCCATTGCTCGGCCACATCCGCATCGGCGTCGTCGCCGGCGCAGCGACGGCGCTGCTCGGCTACCTGCTGTCGTTCGTCAGCGTGTTCGTCATCGCCTGGCTGGTCGACATGCTGGCACCGAGCTTCGGCGGCCAGCGCGATCGGCTCCGCGCGCTCAAGCTGACCGCCTACAGCTACACGCCGGCATGGGTCGCCGGCATTCTGCAGCTCGTTCCCGCCCTGGGCATGCTCGCGCTGCTGGCCGGTTGCTATGGGCTGTACCTGCTCTATGCGGGCTTGCCGGTACTGATGCGTTGCCCGAAGGAGAAATCGGCCGGCTACACGATCGTGCTGATCCTGTGCGCGATCGTCGTTTCGGTCGTCATCGGGATCCTGAGCAGCTGCGCCGTGGCGGGGCTGGGTCTGGCGGGGCTAGGCGCGATGGGGCGGCTCGGCGCTCCGGATGGCGGCGCCGCGGCAACCGACGCCAGCGGGATGATCTCCGGCATATTCGGCGCAAAGTCCGACGCCGACAAGGCGCGGGTCAGCGCGGCGCTGTCGCAGTTGCAGAAGATCGGCGAAGATGCCCAGAAGGCAACCGCCCATCCTGCGCCTGATTCCAAGACGAGCGCCGACATGACCGCTGCCCTGAACGCGGTCGGCGCCATCGTAGCCGGCGGCAAGGATGTGCAGCCGGTCGACTTCCGCAAGCTCAGGGAAATGCTGCCCGAAACGCTGGCCGGGATGAAACGCGTCGAAGCCACCGGCCAAAGCGGCGAGGCGATGGGCATCAAGGGTTCGAGCGCGACCGCGCGCTATACCGACGGCGCCGGCGCATCGATGAACGTCGATATTTCCGACATGGGGTCGCTGGCGGGACTGGCCGGGCTCGCGTCCCGATTCGACCCCAGCATGGAAAAAGAAACCGACACCGGCTATGAGAGGACGAGCAAGGTCAACGGTCAGATCGTCCACGAGCGCTACGATCGCCGCGCGAAAAACGGCGAGATCAGCATCATTCTTGCTGAGCGTTTCAATGTCGCGGTGCGCGGCAACGGCGTCGACGCCGCCACCTTGCAGGGCGCGATCCAGCAGATCGACATGGCCGGGCTCGTCGCGCTGGCGAAGTAGCCGGCCGGCGATGCGATCCGCATGCGGCGGCCTGCCCGCCGTGACTGTATCGCGCGCCGGAAGCGCGATCGTCAGCGCGTCGCGAGCAAGTGCGCGACCAGCTCGGCGAAGCCCGCGCCCGACGCTCCCTCGGTGACGTACGCCGGCAGAGCTCGACAGGCGTCCCGCGTACTTGCGCACGTTGGCCACGCCGACCGCATAGGGGAAATGCTCGAACATCGGCGCATCGTTCGGCGAATCGCCGACAAAGACAAAACGCTCGCGCTCGGCATCGACGTCGACCCCGAATTCATCGCGCAGCAGGCTTCGCGTCATCGCCAGCTTGTCGTACGCGCCGAACCAGCCGTTGACGTGGATCGAGCTCATCTTCGCCGTCATGCCCGCAGCGCGCATCAGGGCCATGATGCGGTCGATCGCCTCGTCCGGCAGGCGCGGCACGTCTTCGCAGAAGTCGATCGCGAGATCGCTTTCGCGATACGGCTGGTCGGATGCCAGCGCCGTGCCGGGCACCGCGCGCAGAATCGACTCTCCGACCGCGACGAGACGCCCGCGATTGGCGGCGCGCTCAGTCTCGGTCGCGGCGTAGCGCTTGCGGAGCCTCCCCATGGCGTCATCATGGCGCATATACAGCGCGCCGTTTTCGCCGACGACCGCATCGACCGGCCACATGCGGGCGATGTGATCGCACCAGCCCGCGGGGCGTCCAGTGATCGGGATGAACAGCAGTCCCGCGGTGCGCAGCCGCTCCATTGCCGCGTACGCTTCGGCGGTGATCCTGCCACCGGTCGACAGCGTATCGTCGATGTCGGCGAGCACGCCGCGCATCGCCGAGCACGCCGCGGCGGGCATGGTGGCGAGCGGCCGCATCGGCGCCGCGCTCAAGCAGAACCGCCGCGAGCGCGGAGATATGCGGCGACTGCACGACGCTCGTCCGCACTCATGTGCAGGCCACATTTGGTTCGCCGCCAGAGTACGTCGTCGGCCTCGATCGCCCATTCGTGCGCGACCAGATAATCGACCTCGGCAGCGTAAAGCGTGTGCCCGAAATGCGCACCCAGATCCGCCGGCACGCGGGCATCGGCCAGGACACGTGGCGCCCGCGAGCCATGGCGGCGCGCCAGCGCTGCGAGCAGGGTCGCGGGCAGCTCAGCGTAGCGTGCGACCAGCGCGCGCTCGCATGCCGCGAGTCCACCGGGCAGCAGGTCGCCGCCCGGCAGCGGCTGAGCGTGGGTCCAGGCGGCGCGCATTTGCGGAAAAAACGGCCGCAGCTGGATAAGCGCGTGCTCGGCCAGCTTACGATAGGTCGTGATCTTGCCGCCGAAGATCGACAGCAGGGGAGCGCGGCGGTCGGCGACATCGAGCTTGAGCACATAGTCGCGCGTGACCGCCGACGGGTCGTCCGAGCCATCGTCGTAGAGCGGCCGAACGCCGCTGTAGGTCCACACGATGTCGCTAGCGGCGATTTCACGCGCGAGATAGGCATTGGCGATCGAGCAAAGGTAATCGATCTCGTCGGTCGAAATGCTCGGCGCCTCGTAGTAGGCGACCGGGACGTCGGTGGTTCCGATCAGCGAAAAATTCTGCTCGAACGGGATGATGAAAACGATACGCTGGTCGGAATTCTGCAGGATGTAGGCATGCGGCTCGGCATGCACGCGCGGCACGACAATGTGGCTGCCTTTGACGTGCCGGACGGCGGCGCGGATCGAGTCCGGGCTGATTTCGTCCAGCAGGTCCTTGACCCAGGGTCCGGCGGCATTGACCAGTACGCGCGCGAGCACATCCTGGCGCCGTCCGGCGGCGTCGACCAGCGTCGCGCGCCACAGGTCGCCCTCGCGACGGGCCGCCGCGAGTCTCGTCCGCACGCGGACCTCCGCGCCCAACTCGCGCGCCGAGATCGCGTTGAGGACTACCAGTCGCGCATCGTCGACGCGCGCGTCCGAGTAGACGAAACCTTTGCGGAAGCTGTCCTTGAGCCCTGCGCCCCAATGGCTTGTGCCGAGGTCGACGCCGAACGAGGACGGCAGCGTCTTCCGGCCGCCTATGTGATCGTACAGGAACAGGCCGCAGCGGATCATCCACGCCGGCCGCAGATGAGGCTCGTGCGGCAGCACGAACTGCAGCGGCTCGATGATGTGCGGCGCGATGCTTAGCAGCACCTCGCGCTCGGACAGCGATTCGGCGACCAGGCGGAACTCGTAGTGCTCGAGATAGCGCAAGCCGCCGTGGATCAGCTTGGTGCTCCACGACGAGGTGTGCGAGGCAAGGTCGTCTTTCTCCACCAGCAGCACCGACAGACCGCGGCCGGCGGCGTCGCGCGCGATGCCGGCGCCGTTGATGCCTCCGCCGATGACGGCGAGGTCGTAAATCGCAGGTGGAGTAGCGTTCATTCGGGCTTGGCGGCGCTCGCCATTCTAGCGCAGCGGACGGCTCGCACCGATTGCGCTAAGATCGTGCATCCGAAAGATCTCTGGCGAGAAGACGATGAACATCGTGCCCGAAGTTGCTTCGCTCGACACCGAGATGCGTGACTGGCGGCACCACATCCACGCGCACCCGGAAACCGCGTTCGAGGAGACGGCCACCAGCGCATTCGTCGCGGGAAAACTCGAAGCCATCGGCCTGGACGTGCATACCGGGCTCGCGAAGACCGGTGTCGTCGGCGTCCTTCGCTGCGGCGGCGGGAGCGACGCGATCGGCTTGCGAGCAGACATGGACGCCCTGCATATCGCCGAACGCTCCGGGGTCGCCTATGCGTCGCGCCACGAGGGCCGGATGCACGCCTGCGGCCACGACGGCCACACCGCGATGCTGCTGGGCGCGGCCAAGGCGCTGGCACGGCGGCGCCGCTTCGACGGCACCGTCTACTTCATCTTTCAGCCGGCCGAGGAAAACGAAGGCGGCGGGCGCGTGATGGTCGAGGAGGGCCTGTTCGACAAGTTCCCGATGCGCGCGGTCTACGGCATGCACAACTGGCCGCGCAAGGCGCTGGGCTCGTTTGCGCTGAGACCAGGCCCGCTGATGGGCGCGTACGACATTTTCGAGATTACGGCCGTCGGCAAGGGGGCGCACGCGGCGATGGCGTACATGGGCAAGGATCCGATGCTATTCGTCGCGCAGACAATCAACGCGCTGCAGACGATTGTCTCGAGGAACCTCCATCCGCTCGCCGCTGGCGTAGTAAGCGTGACGCAGGTGCACGGCGGCGACACCTGGAACGTGATTCCGCAGGAAGTGGTCCTTCGCGGAACGGTCCGCACCTTCGATCCCGCGGTGCAGGATCTGATCGAGCAGCGGATGCGCACGATCGTCGCCGGCGTCGCGGCAACTTTCGAGATGAGCGCAACCGTGCGCTACGAGCGCCGCTATCCCGCGACGGTCAACGCCGAGAACGAGACGCGCCACGCACTGGCCGCCGCGACGGCGGTCGTCGGTGCCGAGCATGTCGAGACCGACCCGACGCCGGAAATGGGCAGCGAGGATTTCGCCTTCATGCTGCAGGCCAAGCCCGGCTGCTACGTCTGGCTGGGGGCGGGCAGCGGACCCGACACGCACAACATCCACAGCCCGCATTACGATTTCAACGACGCGGCACTGGAGATTGGCGCGAGCTACTGGGTCACACTGGTCGAGCAGCAGTTGGCGGCCTCCGCGGCGCAGAAGGCGGCGTAGCGCTTCAGGCGGCTTCGAGCGCGGCCAGCGTATGCCGCGCGATCATCGACTCCTCGTCGGTCGCGATCACCCACGCCGAGACGCGGCTGCCTTCGCCGCTGATCCTCGGGCCGCCAGCGGCGTTGGCTCGTTCGTCGAGGGCTACACCCAGCCACGCCGCGTCGCGGCAGATGCGCGCGCGGATAGGCGCAGCATGTTCGCCGATACCTCCGGTGAAGACGATCGCGTCGATGCCACCCAGCGCGGCGGCCAGCGAGCCGAGTTCGCGCCGGGCGCGGTAGCAAAAAAGCTCGATCGCGAACGCCGACCTGGGATCGTCGCGCGAAAGCAGCATACGCATGTCGCCGGACACGCCCGATACGCCGAGTAGTCCCGACTCGTGGTACAGGAGTCTTTCGATCGCGCGTGCGTCCATCTTGAGCTCGTCCAACAGATACAGCACCACGCCGGGATCGAGCGAACCGGCGCGCGTTCCCATCATCAGGCCGTCGAGCGCCGTGAATCCCATCGTGGTGGCAACGCTCCTGCCGGCGTGCATCGCGCACATGCTGGCGCCGTTGCCCAGATGCGCCGCGACGACACGTCCGCGCGCGGCCGCAGGATCGTAACGCGCGAAGACGTCAGCGACATATTCGTACGACAGGCCGTGAAACCCGTAGCGGCGAACGCCGCGGGCGGTGATTTCGGCCGGCAATCCGAACGCCCGTGCGACCGGCTCCTGAGTGCGGTGAAACACCGTGTCGAAGCAGGCGACCTGCGGCAGCGTCGGCGCACGCTCGGCGATGACCCGCATCGGCGCCAGATTGTGCGGTTGATGCAGCGGCGCCAGCGGCACCAGTCGCTCGAGCCGGGCCAGCACGGCAGCGTCGATCCGAACCGGCGCGTCGAATTCCTCGCCGCCGTGCACGACGCGGTGGCCGACGGCCGCAAGCGTGCGCTGACCTTGATGCTGCTGCACGAAGTCGAGCACATAGGCAACCGCGCCGGCGTAACCGAGCGAGTCGCGGTCGGGCCAGTCGCGTTCCTGCACCAGCCGCCCCTGCGCGTCGCGGGCGGCGAATGCCGGCTTCATCGTCATGCCCTCGATCTGGCCGCGCAACAGCGCCCGCGGGCCGGAAGCGTTGTCGGCGTACAAGGTGAATTTCAGGCTCGACGATCCCGCATTCAGCACCAGGATCGTTGCGGTCATTGCGGTTGCGCCAGGCTCGCGGCGCTCGTCTCGCGGCGCCTGTGGGCCAGCAGCTTGAGCACCGCGGTCGAGGCGAGCCGGTCGCGCACCGAGTCGGCGCGCGAGGTCAGCATGATCGGCACGCGGGCGCCGAGCACGATCCCCGCGCTGCCCGCACCCGCCAGGTATTGCAGCTGCTTGGCCAGCATGTTCCCCGATTCGATGTCGGGAACGAGCAGGATGTCGGCACGGCCGGCGACCGGCGATTCGATATGCTTGATCCTGGCGGCATCCGCACTGATCGCATTGTCGAAGCCCAGCGGTCCGTCGATGATGCCGCCCACGATCTGGCCGCGTTCGGCCATCTTGCAAAGCGCGGCGGCATCGACGGTCGAGGCAATGTGCGGATTCACCGTCTCGACTGCCGAGAGGACGGCGACTCTCGGCTCCGACAGGCCCAGCACATGCGCAAGATCGATCGCGTTGCGGCAGATGTCGGCCTTGTCCGCAAGATCCGGGGCGATGTTGATCGCCGCATCGGTGATCATCAGCAACCGCGGATAGCTCGGCACGTCGAGGATGAACACGTGACTGATGCGGCGGGCGGTGCGCAGTCCCGCGGCCGTGGCCATGACGGCGGACATCAGCTCGTCGGTGTGCAAGCTGCCCTTCATCAAGGCTTCGACTTCACCATCACCCGCCATCGCTACCGCGGCGGCGGCAGCGGCATGACTATGCTCGGTCGACACCAGGCGGTAGGCGGACAGATCGACGCCTTCGGCCTTGGCGACCGCGCGTATCCTGGCGGCCGGACCGACCAGAACCGGCACGATCAATCCGATCCTGGCGGCTTCGACGGCGCCGAGCAGCGAATCGCGATCGCAGGGATGCACGATCGCGCAAGTCACCGCCGGCAACGATTCGCACGCCGCGAAGATCGGCGCGAAACCATCGTTGCGGCGCAGGATCTGCTCGGGCGTCGCGAGATTGCTGTAGGCGATCCGCTCGGTCGCCGCCATTACGTGGGCCGCGCCGGTTGCGAGCACCTCGCCGCGCTGGTTCTCGCAGCGGCAGGTAAATTCGATCGTATGGGTATCGTCCCGCCGCCGCGCGGTCGCAGTTACCGTCACGCTCAGCACATCGCCGACGTTGATGGTTCCGGCGTACTCGAACCGGGTGCCGATGATCCGGCTCCCCGGTCCCGGCAGGCGACGGGACAGCACGCCGGCGATCAGCGCCACCGCGGCAGCGCCTTGGACCGCCAGACCGTCCTGCGATGCCTTGCCGTCTTCGAGATGAAATGCTTCGATCCTGCCTGCGGCGAGCGCGAGCGCCTCGACGTCGGTCACGGTTACGACGTGCTCAGCCGTCACCGTTTCGCCGACGGCGATCTCTGCGTATGTGCGGTTGCGATAATCGTCCATCGGAACAGGAGCGCCTTACTGGCCACCCCCTGCTCGTGGCAGGCCGCCCGCCGGCTAGCCGCGGCCTCGGCGCAGCCGGCGGATCGCCGCGAGCTGCGCGACCGCGCCTGCGAGCTCGGCTTCGGCGCGCGCGACGTCTTCTTTCGACGCCTTGTTCTGCATCGCCTGTTCGGCTGCCTGCTTGGCCTGCAGCGCCTTGGCCTCGTCCAGGTCCTTGGCACGTATCGCCGTGTCCGACAGCACCGTCACGATGTCGGGCTGGATCTCGAGATAGCCGCCCTGGACAAAAACGATCTGCTCTTCGGCTTGCCCCGGAACCTTGATCCGCACCTCGCCCGGCTTGATCTGCGTGATCAGCGGCGTGTGTTTCGGATACACGCCGAGCTCGCCCATCACGCCCGGCAGCACGACGAACTCCGCTTCGCCGGAATAGATCGACTCTTCGGCGCTGACCACATCGACGTGGATCGTGTTGGCCATGGCGTCTACTGCAGGGTCTTCGCTTTTTCGACGGCTTCCTCGATCCCGCCGATCATGTAGAAGGCCTGCTCGGGCAGATGATCGTATTCGCCGTCGACGATCGCCTTGAAGCCGCGGATCGTGTCCTTCAGCGAGACGAACTTGCCTGGCGAGCCGGTGAACACTTCGGCGACGAAGAACGGCTGTGACAGGAAGCGCTGGATCTTGCGGGCCCGCGCCACTGCCAGCTTGTCTTCGGGGGAAAGCTCGTCCATGCCCAGGATCGCGATGATGTCGCGCAGCTCCTTGTAGCGCTGCAACGTCTGCTGCACGCGACGCGCGGTCGTGTAATGCTCCTCGCCCACGACGTTGGGATCGAGCTGGCGCGACGTCGAGTCCAGCGGGTCGACGGCCGGATAGATGCCCAGCGCGGCGATGTCGCGCGACAGCACGACGGTCGAGTCGAGGTGGCCGAACGTCGTCGCCGGCGACGGATCGGTCAGGTCGTCGGCAGGGACGTAGACGGCCTGGATCGACGTGATCGATCCGGTCTTGGTCGACGTGATGCGCTCCTGCAGCGCGCCCATCTCCGCAGCCAGCGTCGGTTGGTACCCGACCGCCGACGGCATGCGGCCGAGCAGCGCCGAGACTTCGGTTCCGGCCAGCGTGTAGCGGTAGATGTTATCGACGAAAAACAGCACGTCGCGGCCCTCGTCGCGAAAGTACTCGGCCATCGTAAGGCCGGTCAGCGCGACGCGCAGCCGGTTGCCGGGCGGCTCGTTCATCTGGCCGTAGACCATGGCCACCTTGTCGAGGACGTTCGAATCCTTCATCTCGTGATAGAAGTCGTTGCCCTCGCGCGTCCGCTCGCCGACGCCGGCGAACACCGAGTAGCCCGAATGTTCGGTCGCGATATTGCGGATCAGCTCCAGCATGTTGACCGTCTTGCCGACGCCGGCGCCGCCGAACAGACCTACCTTGCCGCCTTTGGCGAAAGGGCAGACCAGGTCGATGACCTTGATGCCGGTTTCCAATAGCTCGGTCGACGGCGACAATTCCTCGAACGTCGGCGCATCGCGGTGGATCGACATCGTCTTCTCCGCGCCGACCGGTCCGGCCTCGTCGATCGGCCGGCCGAGCACGTCCATGATCCGTCCGAGCGTCTTCGGACCCACCGGCACCATGATCGGACCTCCGGTGTTGTGGATCTTCATGCCGCGGCGCAGACCATCCGACGAGCCGAGGCAGATCGTGCGCACGACGCCGTCGCCCATCTGCTGCTGCACTTCGAGCGTCAGTTCGCTGCCTTCGAGCGTCAGCGCATCGTAGATCTTGGGCAGGTTTTCGCGCGGGAATTCCACGTCGATCACCGCGCCGATGCATTGAACGATGTTGCCTTCAGTCATGGTGCTTCCTTCGGATCGATTTCAATTTCAAACGGCCGCCGCGCCTTGGCTCAAACCGCGGCCGCGCCGGCGACGATCTCCGACAATTCCTTGGTGATCGCCGCCTGGCGTGTCTTGTTGTAGATCAGCTGCAGTTCGTCGATGATCGTCAGCGCATTGTCCGACGCCGCCTTCATCGCGACCATGCGGGCACTCTGCTCGGAGGCGATGTTCTCGTTCGCCGCCTGATAGATCACCGACTCGATATAGCGTGTCAGAAGCCCGTCGAGCACGGTCTTCGCGTCGGGCTCGTAGATGTAGTCCCACGGAAAATCGCGCTTTTCGGTTTCGTCGGCCAGGTCCGAGGTCGGCAGGATCAGGCTCTGCACCGGCGTCTGCTTCATCGTGTTGTCGAACCGGGTCGCGATCAAGTGCAGCTCGTCGATCTTGCCGTCGATGTACGCATCGAGCTGGACCTTGACCGGACCGATCAGCTTGTCAAGCTGTGGGCGATCGCCGAGGTTGATGACCTGCGAGATGACGTTGGCCTTGATCCGGTGCATGAAGCCCAGACCCTTGTTCCCGATCGCCGTGACTTGCACGCCGACGCCCTTCGCCTGCCAGCCCTTGATCGCCGCCAGCGCGAGGCGCAACGCGTTGGTGTTGAGGCCGCCGCACAGGCCCTTGTCGGACGTCACCACGATCAGCCCGACGTTGCGGATCTCGGGGCGCTTGATCAGGAACGCGTGGCGGTACTCGGGGTTGGCGTGGGCCAGATGGCGTGCGATTGCGAGCATGCGCGCGACATAGGGCCGCGAGGCGCGCATGCGCTCCTGCGCCTTTTTCATCTTGGAGGCCGCAACCATCTCCATCGCCTTCGTGATCTTGCGCGTGTTTTGCACGCTCTTGATCTTGTTGCGTATTTCTTTCGAGCCGGCCATCGCCTTGGTTCCTAGTAGCTGCCGTTCTTCTTGAAGTCCTCGATCGCCGCAGCGAATGCCTTTTCGGCTTCGCCGTCCATTTCCTTGGTCGACTCGAGCTTGTCGATCAGCGCCGCATACTTGCTCTTGATGAACGCGCGCAGGCTCGATTCGAATGCCAGCGCCTTCTCGACCGGCACGTCGTCGAAGTAGCCCTTCGTCACCGCGAAAAGCGTCAGTGCTTCTTCGGCGACCGACAACGGTGAGTATTGCGGCTGCTTCATCAACTCGGTGACCAGACGCCCGCGGTCGAGTTGCTTGCGCGTCGCTTCGTCCAGGTCGGACGCGAATTGCGCGAATGCCGCCAGCTCGCGGTACTGCGCCAGCGCGAGCCGCACGCCACCGCCCAGCTTCTTGATCACTTTGGTTTGCGCCGCACCCCCGACCCGCGACACCGAAATGCCGGCGTTGATCGCCGGGCGGATGCCGGCGTTGAAAAGATCGGTCTCGAGGAAGATCTGGCCGTCCGTGATCGAGATGACGTTCGTCGGGACGAACGCGGTCACGTCGCCTGCCTGCGTCTCGATCACGGGCAGCGCGGTCAGCGACCCCGTCTTGCCCTTGACCGCACCCTTGGTGAATTTCTCGACGTATTCCTCGTTGACGCGCGCGCCCCGCTCCAGCAGGCGCGAGTGCAGATAGAACACGTCGCCCGGGTAAGCCTCGCGGCCCGGGGGCCGGCGCAGCAGCAGCGAGATCTGACGGTATGCCCAAGCCTGCTTGGTCAGGTCATCGTAGATGATCAGCGCGTCCTGGCCGCGATCGCGAAAATACTCGCCCATCGTGCAGCCCGAATACGGCGCGATGTATTGCATCGCCGCCGAATCCGACGCCGACGCGGCGACGACGATCGTGTAAGCCAGTGCGCCATGCTCCTCGAGTTTTTTCACCACATTCATGATCGACGAGGCTTTCTGGCCGATCGCGACGTAGATGCAGATCAGATCCTTGCCCTTCTGGTTGATGATCGTATCGATCGCCACGGCCGTCTTGCCGGTCTGGCGGTCGCCGATGATCAATTCACGCTGGCCGCGGCCGATCGGCACCATCGCGTCGATCGACTTCAATCCCGTCTGCACCGGCTGCGACACGCTCTTGCGCCACATGACGCCGGGCGCGACCTTCTCGATGACGTCGGTCAGTTTGGCGTTGACCGGACCCTTGCCGTCGATCGGCTGCCCGAGTGCGTCGACGACGCGGCCGATCAATTCGGGCCCGATCGGCACCTCGAGAATCCGCCCCGTGCATTTGACGGTGTCACCCTCGGAAATGTGCTCGTAGTCGCCGAGAATCACTGCACCGACCGAATCGCGCTCGAGGTTCAGCGCCAGGCCGAACGTGTTGCCCGGAAACTCGAGCATCTCGCCCTGCATCGCATTGCTGAGACCGTGGATGCGGCTGATGCCGTCGGACAGCGAAATTACCGTCCCCTGCGTGCTGACTTCGGCGCCAGTATCCAGGTTCTGGATCTTGCTCTTGATCAGTTCACTGATTTCCGATGGATTCAACTGCATGTTTTTTCCTCGCGCTTCGCCGCAATCCGCATCGCGGGCGGCGTCGCGTAGTTTCGAAATTAGACTTGCAACTGGTTCGCCATGGCCTGCAATTCGCTCTGTACCGAGCCATCGATCACCGTGTCGCCGACGATGATTTTCGCGCCGCCGATCAGCGCGCGGTCGACGCTGACCGTCGCCTCGATCTTCCTGGCGAAGCGGCGCTCCAGGCCCTTGCGCAGCGATGCCAATTGAGTGTCGTCGATCGGGAAGGCGCTGATGATCTGCGCCCGCGCGACGCCGTCGGATTCGTCCTTCAGTGCCTCGAACAGCGTGCGGATCTCCGGCAACAGACCGATGCGATCCGCTTCGATCAGGACGCGGACGAAGTTGCGGCCGTTCGGGTCGAGCTTGTCGCCGCAGATCGACAGGAACAAGGCTTCCTTCTCGGCCGCGGCGAGCTTCGGATTGTCGAGCGCGGCGCGCACCCGGGCATCCGCGCCCACGGCCGTCGTCACTCGCAGCATCTCGGACCACACAGGCAGCCCGTTGCCGTCGCGCGCCAGCGCGTACGCCGCTTCGGCGTACGGTCGGGCGACGGTGATCGGTTCGGCCATGAACGCTTCGCCTAAAGCTGCTTTTCGATCGCCGCCAGGAGATCGGCGTGCGCGCTGGCGTCGACTTCGCGCTTGAGTATCTGCTCGGCGCCGGCGACCGCAAGCTGCGCCACCTGCCCGCGCAGCGTTTCCTTGGCGCGGTAGATTTCCTGCTCGATCTCGGCCTTGGCCGCCGCGAGCAGCCGATCGCCCTCGGTCTTAGCGAGAGACTTCGACTGCTCGATCGTTTCGGTCTTCAATTTTTCGCCCTGTGCGACGATTTCCTGCGCGCGCCCCTTCGCCTCCGCCATCATTTCCGCGATGCGCTTCTCGGCATTCGCCAGGCTGTGCCGGCCTTCCTCGCCTGCGGCTAGTCCATCGGCGATCTGCTGCTGGCGCTTCTCGACCGCGCGCATCAAGGCCGGCCAGATGTACTTCGCGCAAGCCCAGATCAGGAGGCCGAAGATCACGGCCTGCATCAGCAGCGTCAGGTTGATATTCATATAACTGTCCCCAGTCCCGCGAACGGACCTGCCTACTTAAGCCCGGCGGGAATCAGCGGGTTGGCGTACGCGAACAACATCGCGATGCCAAGCCCGATGATGAACGACGCGTCGATCAGGCCGAGCAGCAGGAACACCTTGGCCTGCAGCGCCGGGATCATTTCCGGCTGGCGCGCCGCGCCTTCGAGGAAACGCGAGCACATGATGCCGATGCCGACGCAGGCGCCCAGCGCACCCAGCCCGATCATGAGCCCGATGCCAATTCCGGTGGAGGCTTGAATCTGGGCGATCAGTTGCAGCTTGTCCATTTTACTTTCCCTTTCTGTCGGTAAATCGATCGTGGCAACTGGAATTTAGTGCCGCTCGTGCGCCATCGCGATATAGGCGACGGTCAGCATCATGAATATGTAGGCCTGCAGTATCGCTATGAAACCATCGAAGATCACCCAGGCGACTTGCGCAACGGCCCCCCCGACCATGCCCACGTAACCGCTCGACGCCAGCAGGCCGATCAACAGAAACATGATTTCGCCGGCGTACATGTTTCCGAACAGCCGCAGGGAATGCGACAGCGGCTTGGAAACGTATTCGATCAGGTTGAACAGCACGTTGAACGCGATCAGCAGCGGCGCCGCCCAGAACGGTCGGATGCCGAACGGCGACGCATAGAGCTCGTGCAGCCACCCGGCCAGACCCTTGTTCTTGATGTTGTAGAAGATCATCAACCCGAGGACCGACAGCGAGAGCGCGAACGTGGTGTTGACGTCGGCGGTCGGCACGCTGCGCCATGCGTGCAGATGAAAAACGTTGCTGAAGATCCACGCCATGATGTCGGCCGGGAGCAGGTCCATCAGGTTCATGAACAGGACCCACAGACCGACGGTCAGCGCGATCGGCGCCACGATTCGGTAATCGTGGTGGAACATGCTTCTGACCTGGTCGTTGACGAATCCCACGGTCAGTTCGACGAAAGCTTGCGTCTTCGAGGGGACGCCCGAGGTCGCCTTGCGCGTGACCAGCCAGATGAAGCCCAGGACGAGGACGCCCAGGATAAGCGAGGTGATGACCGTGTCGTAATGGATCGTCCAGAAGCCGCCGTCGGTATCCACGACCGGCTTGGCGAAAAATGTCAGGTGGTGCTGAATGTAGGTCGACGCGTCGTGCTGCTCGGCGAGCTTTTCACCGACCTGTTCGGTTGCTGCGGCCATCCCCATCCCTGTGGTTGCAATCAGTCGCGCATCACGATCGCTGCTGTCGAAACCAGTACCGTCACGACGAACGCGGCAATCAGGGCCGCGGGAACAACGTCTCGGTAGGTCGCCAGCGCCAGCCAGAGCTGGAGCACGATCGACGTAATCTTGGCTGCTTCGGCCCGGATCATCGTCCGCACCGTATCCCCTGGCGTCGGCACCCTGCTAAGCCCGACGACCACTGCATAGACGACGCCCGCGGTGATGTTTACCAGTCCGCCTAGCAACGCCGACAAAGCGCCGTGCAGCCCTGCCCACCATCCTGCGATCGCGACGATCGCAACCGTCGCGAGGAGCTGCCAAGCCGCGACGCGACCGACAGGAAAACCCGGTTGGGAACGTGCCGAATCCGGCGTGGCCACGGAGCGAAGCAAACCTTTGGATTATAGGGTTTTGTGCGGCGCCGCGTCAACGAAAAGCGCCGCGCAAATGCGCCAGCCGCTTCAGGTGCGGCTTCAGCCGCCAGTCAACGCGCAGACGATCATCACTTCGTCATCGACAGTCAGACGCGGCGAGAGGTCGCGCGCCTGCGTGCCATTGACAAAAAACTTGATGTGCTGGCGGATGCGCCCGTGCTCATCGACGATGCGAAAGCGAATGCCCGGGTAGCGCCGGTCGAGCTCACCGACGACATCGGCGAGCGTGTCGCCGGCAGCGGTAACTGTCGCGGCGTCGTCGGTATACGAGCGCAGCGGGCCGGGGATGAGCACGCGCATCG
This sequence comes from uncultured beta proteobacterium, assembly GCA_963828665.1. Classification (GTDB taxonomy): domain Bacteria; phylum Pseudomonadota; class Gammaproteobacteria; order Burkholderiales; family Casimicrobiaceae; genus PALSA-1003. The sequence continues at coordinate 175,515 of CAWHFL010000011.1, read as the reverse complement.
GCGTCAGCTAGAGCGGCGTCATGACGCGCGTCGACGTGCCCGCGAGGCCGCTACATCGCCTCGACTGCATAGACCTCGGGCAAATGCGCCGCGTGGCATTTCCAGGTGCGCCCTTCGTCTCGGCTGCCCCAGATCTCGCCGCTGGTCGTGCCGAAATAGACGCCGACCGGCGCGCCTGCGTCGGCAGTCATCGCTTGCCGCTTGACCGTCAGCCACGCCTGCGATTTCGGCAGGCCGATTGCCTGGCGCTGCCACGTCTTTCCGCCGTTGACCGAGCGATAGACGGCCGGCTTGCCACCGGGCGAGACGCGCGGCCATACGCTGGTCCCATCCATCGGGAACACCCAGACGGTGTCCGGCTCGCGCGGGTGAACGACCATCGGCAAGCCGATCGGACCGACGCTTTTCGGCATCGTGGCGCCGATATCTTCCCAACGCTCGGCGGGTCGATCGAGGCGATAGATGCCGCAGTGATTCTGCTGGTACAGGCGATCGGGCAACATCGGGTGCAGGCGTACGCAATGCGGGTCGTGGCCGTACTCGGGATCGGGCTGCGGCAGGAAATCGGCCTTGACGCCGCGATTCAGCGGGCGCCAGTCGGCGCCGGCGTCGATCGACTCGAACACGCCGCCACCCGACATGCCGATGTACATGTGTCGCGCATCCCGCGGGTCGATCAGTATCGAGTGCAGTTTCGGTCCATCGGGCGTGCCGTCCTGGTCGCCGCCGCACCATGCCTTGCGCTGCGGGTGCTCGTTGAATCCGGCGACTCCGCGCCAGGTTGCGCCGCCGTCTTCAGAGCGGAACAGGCCCTGCGGCGAAGTGCCCGCGTACCAGACTCCCGGCTCGCTCGCATGTCCCGGAGTCAGCCAGAACGTGTGATCGACGGTGCGATCGCTCGTCTCGCCGAAGGCCGGCGGTTGCTTGGCTTCGTGCCAGCTTCGGGCCCGGTCGGAGGAGCGGAAAATCGTCGGACCCAGATGGCCGGTGCGCGCCGCCGCGAGCATCGTCTTGCCGTCGCGCGGATCGGCGATGCAGTGATGCACGATGTGGCCGAGGAACTGCGGCCCGGCGATCCGCCAGCTTCGACGCGCGGCATCGCCGTGCAGCTGCCACAGGCCCTTGCGCGTCGCGATCAGCAAGCTCACGCGACGCGCAGGCTTCTTCGCTGCCTGCGCCATGATGTTCTCCTTCATCGGGCGGACTCGGTCGGACTGCCGAAGTTACGCTTTCGCACACGCGCAGACAAGTGCCGCCTCGCGTTCCGGCATCGCGACGAATTCGGGTACAATTTACGATCTGTCGCTGCCGTGTGCCGGACGCCGCGCACGTTCGCGATAGCCGTCGCCGCACACCATCACGGAAGGAAAAATATCATGACGATCAAAGTCGGCGACCGGCTGCCTGCCGGCACCTTGAGCGAGTACGTCGAGGTCGCGACCGAAGGCTGTCCGGTCGGGCCCAACCAGTTTCAGATCGATGCGCTGACCAAGGGCAAGAAGGTCGTGCTGTTCGGCTTGCCCGGCGCATTCACGCCCACTTGCTCCGGCAAGCACGTGCCGGGTTACGTCGCGCACTACGGCGAGCTCAAGGCCCAAGGCGTCGACGAGATCATCTGCATGTCGGTCAATGACGCATTCGTCATGGGTGCGTGGGCGAAGGATCAGAAAACCCAGGGCAAGGTGCGCATGATGGGCGACGGCAGCGCCGTGTACACCAAGGCGCTGGGACTCGAGCTCGACCTGATGGCGCGCGGCATGGGCGTGCGCTGCCAGCGCTTTTCGGCGCTGGTCGATGACGGCGTTGTAAAGACGCTGAACATCGAGGCGCCGGGCAAGTTCGAAGTCTCGGATGCCCAGACGATGTTGAAGCAATTCGGCTAGAGCGCCGGCATTACGCAAAAACGGCGCCTGAGAACGCCGTTTTTGTTGATACGGGACGACAGCGTCCGGGATCGCCGGCAACGAGGCTACCGGAGCTTGGCCAGAATCCCGTCGAGCTGATCGAGGCTCGAATAGGCGACGACGATGCGGCCGGCGCCGTCTCGCGTCGCTTCGATGCGAACGCTCGTGCCCAGCGCGTCGGACAATTCGTTTTGGAGGCGCGCCAGATCGGGGTCGGCGCTGGTTCCCCGCGCACGCCGCTTTTTGCGTGGCGCCGGATGCTGCGCGGCCTGCATCATGCGCTCGGTGTCGCGCACCGACATGCCGAGTGCGACGACCTTCGCCGCGGCCGCCGCCTGCTGCGCCGCTGGCAATCCCAGCAGCGCGCGGGCGTGCCCCATGTCGATCTCGCCCGAGAGCAGATAATCCTGCACCGGCTTTACAAGCTGCGTGAGTCGCAGCAGGTTGGTCACCGCGCTGCGCGAGCGTCCCACCGCCTGCGCAGCGGCCTCGTGCGTCAGCCCGAATTCGTCTATCAACCGCTTGATGCCGTGCGCTTCCTCGAGAGGATTCAAGTCCTCGCGCTGAATGTTCTCGATCAGCGCCAGCGCCAGCGCGGCCTGGTCGGGGACTTCGCGCACCAAGGCGGGCACGTCGGGCAATCCTGCACGCCGCGCCGCCAGCCAGCGCCGCTCGCCGGCGATGATTTCGAAGCGGTTGGCATCGACCGGTCGCACAAGTATCGGCTGCATGACACCCTGCGCCTTGATCGATTGAGCCAGCTCGTTGAGCGAGGCTTCGTCCATGCGCGAACGCGGCTGGTATTTGCCCGGGCGGATGCGATCCAGCGCGATCGTCTGCAGCGATTCGCGGCCCGGCGCGTCCGTCGATCCGGACAACAGCGCATCGAGTCCGCGCCCGAGGCCCTTCAGCTTAGCCATTGACGACTCCAGGTTGCGGCGCGGCGGCTTCATCGCGGCGGAGCATTTCGCCGGCCAGCGCCAGATAGGCGAGCGCTCCTTTGGAGGTCCGGTCGAGATTGAGCGCGGGCACGCCGAAGCTCGGCGCTTCGGCGAGCCGGATGTTGCGCGGAATCACCGTGCGGTAGAGCTTGTCGCCGAAATGTTTTTGCAGGTCGGCCGACACGTTGAGCGCCAGCGTGTTGCGCGGATCGAACATCGTGCGCAGCAACCCTTCGATCTCGAGGCGCGGGTTCAGATGCGCGCGCACCTTGCGGATCGTCTGTACGAGGTCGGACAGGCCCTCCAGCGCGTAGTACTCGCATTGCATTGGAATCAACACGCTGTCGGCGGCACACAGGCCGTTCAACGTCAGCAGCGACAACGACGGCGGACAATCGAGCAGGATAAAGTCGTACTCGCCGGCGACCTCCGAGATGGCGGCGCGCATCTGCGACAGTGCTTCGGCAAGCGCGTCCTTGAGCCGCATTTCGCGTTCGGGAAGATCGACCAGCTCGACCTCGGCGCCGGCAAGCTCGCGGTTGGCCGGTACCAGGTCGAATCCTCCGGAAGGTGACGCGACGCGGACGTCGGCGATCCTTTTCTCTCCAAGCAGGACCTGGTAAACCGTGTGAGTAAGTGCACGCTTATCTACTCCGGCGCCCATCGTGGCGTTGCCTTGAGGATCGAGATCGACCAGCAGAACCTTGCGCTTCATCGCCACCAGGCTGGCTGCAAGATTTACGCTGGTCGTCGTCTTGCCGACCCCGCCCTTCTGGTTCGCCACGGCGATGATCTTGGTCACGCCGCGCGCTCCATGATCACCAGATGCCGATCGCCGTCGAGGCCGGGGATATTGAGTGCAGGAGTCGCCGTCACGCCAATCCCCGCCGGCAGGTGGGTCAACTCCTCGTGCGGATAGACGCCTTTCATCGCGACCAGTCGTCCGTCCAGGGCGAGCAGGCTGCGGCCGGCGCCGGCGAACGCCGCGAGGTCGGAAAAGGCCCGGGAAATCGCGATGTCGAACGGCGTTGAGGGTGTGTATTGCTCGACCCGTGCGGCGACCACCTCGACGTTCGGCAACGGCAACTCGATCGCGGCCTGGCGGAGAAACGTAGCCTTTTTGAAATTGCTGTCGAGCAAGGCAAACTGCCAGTCGGGGCGAACGATCGCCAGCGGGATGCCCGGCAGGCCGCCGCCACTGCCGATGTCGACTACGCGCAGGCCGGCCCGCGATGGCAGATGCGGCAGCACGGCCAGCGAGTCCAGCAGATGATGCGTGATCATCCGTTCCGGCTCGCGAATCGCCGTCAGATTATGGGTGCGGTTCCATTTGTCGAGCAGAGCCAGATAGGCCAGCAGCCTGGCCTGGACGTGAGCGCCGGCCGACGCGGTCAGTCCCAGCGCGGCGACGCCGTCGGCCAGCAGCGCCGCGGGCGTCATGCCGACAGCTTGCGCGCGGCCGGCGCTTCGAACCCGCGTTTCAAGTGGACCAGCAGCAGCGAAATCGCCGCCGGAGTCATCCCGGGAAGGCGGGCGGCCTGTCCGATGGTCTCCGGCCGGTGCTGGTTGAGCCTTTGCTGAACCTCGACCGAAAGCCCTCGCACCGAGCGGTAGTCGACCCCTTCCGGCAGGCGCAAGCCTTCCTGCCCGGCGTGGCGCGAGATCTCCTCGTTTTGCCGCTCGATATAGCCGGCGTACTTGGTCGCGACCTCGACCTGGGCAGCGACGTCGGCATCGGCGACCGACGGTCCCGCGCCCGGCAGGGTCATCAGGTGGGCATATCCGATGCCCGGACGGCGCAATAAATCGACCAGTGCATGGTCGCGGTCGAGTGTTTGCCCCAGCACCCGCATCGCGTTGGCTTGATCGACCAAACGCGGATTGACCCAGGTCGACTTGAGACGCTCGATCTCCGCGGCGACGGCGTCGCGCTTGCGGCAAAACGCATCCCAGCGCGCATCGTCGACGACGCCGAACTCGCGGCCGGCCTCCGTCAAGCGCAGATCCGCATTGTCTTCGCGCAATTGCAGACGGTATTCGGCGCGGCTGGTAAACATCCGGTAGGGCTCGGTAACACCCCGCGTAATGAGGTCATCAACCAGCACGCCGAGATAGGCTTGGTCGCGGCGCGGGCACCAGCCGTCGCGTCCACCAGCGAGGAGTGCTGCATTGATGCCGGCCAGCAGCCCCTGCGCGGCGGCTTCTTCGTAGCCGGTAGTGCCGTTGATCTGGCCGGCGAAAAACAGTCCGGGGATCGCCTTGGTTTCGAGTGTGGTCTTCAGCGCGCGCGGATCGAAATAGTCGTATTCGATCGCGTACCCGGGCCGCAGGATGTGCGCATGCTCGAGGCCCCGCATCGAGCGTACCAGTGCCAGCTGCACGTCGAATGGCAGGCTGGTCGAAATGCCGTTCGGATAGACCTCGTGCGTTGTCAGGCCCTCGGGCTCCAGGAATACCTGGTGGCTGTCGCGCCCGGCAAACCGGGTGATCTTGTCCTCGATCGAGGGGCAATAGCGAGGGCCTACTCCTTCGATCACGCCGGTGAACATCGGCGAGCGGTCGAGGCCGCCGCGGATGATGTCGTGAGTGCTCGCGTTGGTGTGCGTGATCCAGCAAGGCAATTGCCGCGGATGCATGCCGCGGCTGCCGACGAAAGAAAAAACCGGCGCCGGGTCGTCGCCGGGCTGGAGCGCCAGGCGAGTGTAATCGATCGTGCGGCCGTCGATGCGCGGCGGCGTGCCGGTCTTCAAGCGGCCGGCGGGCAGCTTGAGCTCGCGCAGGCGCGCGCCGAGCGTGGTGGCCGGCGGATCCCCGGCGCGGCCAGCCTCGTAATGCTCAACTCCGACATGGATCCTTCCGGACAGGAAGGTGCCGGTCGTCAACACCACGGTTGTCGCGTCGAAGCGAATGCCAAGCTGGGTAAGGACTCCAACGACCCGATCACCTTCGAGAACCAGGTCGTCCACCGCCTGCTGGAACAAAGTCAGGTTCGGCTGGCTTTCCAGCCGCGTCCGTATGGCCTGGCGGTAAAGCACGCGGTCGGCCTGAGCGCGGGTCGCGCGCACCGCCGGTCCCTTGCTCGCGTTGAGGATGCGGAACTGGATCCCGGCCTGATCGGTGGCCAGCGCCATAGCGCCTCCGAGGGCGTCCACCTCCTTGACTAGGTGACCCTTGCCGATGCCTCCGATCGACGGATTACACGACATCTGGCCCAAGGTTTCGATGCTATGCGTCAGCAGCAGTGTGCGCCGACCCATCTTGGCCGCCGCCAAGGCCGCTTCCGTCCCGGCGTGGCCGCCACCGACGACGATCACGTCGAAATGTTCAGGGAACTTCATGTTTTATAAGAAGAATAGCCTACGGTTCCGATGCCGCTCATGATACGGCAATCCGCATCGCAACAACAGGGGTTGCGTCGCGATGTTTCACGTGGATCAACGCAGCTGTCCTGTTCCACGTGGAACAGGGCCCGGGAATCACGCCGGTGCCGGTCCCGTCGAATCGCGGATAACCAGCTTCAGTGGCAGATCCGGCCAAGCGAAAACATCGCCAGCCATGGTGGCGATCAGATACTCGGCGGCGGCTTGGCCGCCGACGCGTGCCGGTAGGCGCACCGACGTCAGGGCAGGGTCCAGGCATCGCGCCAGTTCGCTGTCGCCCCAGCCGACGACCGACACTTGCCGCGGCACGGCGAGCTTGAGCGCACGGCATTCGCGCAGCACGGCCGCTGCTGCGACGTCCGACGCAACCACGATCGCAGTGACTTCGCCGCGCATCAGCGCGCGAGCCGCGCTCCTGACCGCGTCGGTATCGTAAGGCGTCTCGACTCGCTGCTCTATCGTCATGATGTGCTTCAGCGTCGGGGCAACCTGCCCGGCACCCTCCTCGCGACGCCCCGCGATCACGCCGATCCGCCCGTGCCCGAGCTGCTGCAGATAAGCGCAAGCCAACGCCAGACCACGGTACTCGAGCGACTGCGCGGGCTCCGCGGCGCCCGATCCGGAGTTTTGGCCGCAGACGACATACGGCAGGGTACGCGCCGAGACCGTGTCCGGCACAGCGACGTTGCCAACCAACAGCAAGCCGTCGACGCCGCGCGCCGCCAAGGACCGAGCGCACACAGCGGCGGACGCCGCAGCGGAAGCCACACGGAGAAGCACCCCTATGCCTTGCGCCGAAAACGTCCGTTCGGCGGCCCCCAGCATCTGCAGCAAGACAGTATCGGCGGCGTCGGCGAGCACCGCGCCGATTACGCCTGACTTGCGCGTCGACAGCGCACGCGCGGCCGCATTGGCGATGTAGCCCATCCGAGTCGCCGCGGCCGAAACCCGCGCCAAGACCGCCTCGCTAACCAACTCTGGGCGCGCGAGCGCCCGAGAAGCGCTGGCCGTGGACACCCCTGCAGCGCGGGCGACATCCTCCAGGCTCGGCGTATCGTGGCCCGCGGGCCACCGTGCTCTTCGCCGCGGCTGCGAAATCATCGATCCGAAGGGAAGTTTGACTGGCTTGAATCTAGCCAGAGCAAACGATTACCGTAATCGCTTGCCGTAACCGATATCTGAAAGCGCTTGTGCATTGGTTAAGATTAGACGGTCGCCCTGCGGAGCGCAAGCTCGCCCAAAAGAAAAAGGGCGCATTGGCGCGCCCTTCCAATCTGGACTGGACGGACCGTTATCGGTGAAATCTCGCGCCAAGCACCCGCCGTCGCGCCGACAAGGCGTGCGGTTGCTTGGCGCCAAGCTTGGCGAAGAGCTCGTCGTGCGCATCAAGTTCGCGCGTCCAGCGCGCCGAGTCGAAGTGCATGACTTCCGCAAACCGCTCGGGACCGAACTCCAGTCCGCGCCAATCGAGGTCACCATACTCAGGCTGCAATCCCAGCTCGGTTTCGACGGCGTGCGCATTGCCCTGACAGCGCTCGATGATCCATTTCAGCACGCGCATGTTCTGGCCGAATCCCGGCCAGGCGTATCGGCCCTGTGCGTCGGTGCGGAACCAGTTGACGTTGAACACCCGCGGCGGCTTCGCTACCGCGCGTCCCATCGCCAGCCAGTGCGCGAAATAATCGCCGATGTGGTAGCCGCAGAAAGGCAACATCGCGAACGGATCGCGGCGCACTTCGCCGACCTTCCCGGTCGCTGCCGCGGTCGTCTCCGATCCCATCGTCGCCGCCTTGTAGACGCCGTCAGCCCAGCTGGTCGCCTCGACGACAAGCGGCACGGTGTCGCTGCGGCGCCCGCCGAAAATAAATGCGGATATCGGCACACCGGCCGGGTTGTCCCATTCCGGGTCGAGCGACGGACACTGCGTCGCCGCAACGGTAAAGCGCGAGTTGGGATGCGCGGCCTTGCGCCCGCAGCCGGGGATCCACGACTCGCCGCGCCAGTCGGTCAGGTGCGCCGGCGGCTCCTTGGTCATGCCCTCCCACCAGACATCACCGTCGTCGGTCAGCGCGACGTTGGTAAAGATGACATTCTCGCGCAACGTCTCCATTGCGTTCGGATTCGATTGATACGAGGTGCCCGGCGCAACACCGAAATAGCCGGCTTCCGGATTGATCGCGTGGAAGCGGCCGTTGGCGTGCGGCTTGATCCAGGCGATGTCGTCGCCTATCGTCGTCACTGTCCATCCGTCGAGACCTTGCGGCGGAATCATCATCGCAAAGTTGGTCTTTCCGCAGGCGCTCGGGAACGCCGCCGTGACGTAGCTCTTGCGGCCCTCGGGCGAAGTCACGCCGAGGATCAGCATGTGCTCGGCGAGCCAACCTTCGTCGCGGCCCATCACCGAAGCAATGCGCAGCGCAAAGCACTTCTTGCCGAGCAGCGCGTTGCCGCCGTAGCCCGAACCGTAGCTCCAGATCTCGCGCGTCTCGGGAAAATGGACGATGTATTTCTGATCGGGATTGCAGGGCCACCGCGCGTCACGCGCACCGGGCGCCAGCGGGGCGCCGACCGAATGCACGCACGGGACGAACTTGCCGTCGGTGCCCAGCACCTCGAGGGCCGCAAAACCCATGCGCGTCATGATGCGCATGCTGGCCACGACGTACGGGCTGTCGGTCAGCTGGACGCCGATATGCGCGATCGGGCTGCCGAGCGGGCCCATCGAGAACGGCACGACATACATCGTGCGCCCTCGCATCGAGCCTTCGAACAGCGCGTCCATCGTGCGGCGCATCTCGGCGGGTGCGACCCAGTTGTTGGTCGGACCGGCGTCGGCTTCGCGCTCGCTGCAGATGAACGTGCGGTCCTCGACGCGTGCGACGTCGGACGGATCCGACCAGGCAAGGTAGCTATTCGGGCGCTTGGCGGGATTGAGCCGGCGCAGCATCCCCGAGTCCACCATGGCCGCGCACAGGCGATCGTATTCCTGCTGCGAGCCGTCGCACCAGACGATCTTGTCGGGGCGGCTGCGCGAAGCGATGTCATGCACCCAGGCGATGAGCTTCGGATGGCGCACCTCCCGCGGCGCTCGAATCGACGCGGCAAACGATGATGCAGGATCGGGGGCGTTCATGCGGTCTGGAAAGTGGCGCCATGCTCGATCGGGCGCGCAGAACAAAGGGGAAAGATAACTCTAGCACGCTGGCCGCGGCCGGCGTAAGCGGGGTTCGAGGCCCCGAAACCGGTCAGGCCACTGGGCCGCCCGCACCTGCCGCGCGTCGGCGGTGACGCCGCAACCAGGCGAACAGCGGCCCGGTGCAGGTCAAAAGAAGGTCACCGGCGTGACGTGAAACGCAGTCACGACCGGCACGCGCAGGTCGCGAGCGAGGCGCTCATTTGCCGATGCAGAAACGACCGAAGATCACACCGAGCAGGTCGTCGGCTCTGAATTCGCCGGTGATCGCGGACAGCGACTGCTGGGCACTGCGAAGCTCCTCGGCGAAAAGCTCCAGCGGCGGCGGCAAAGTCTCCAGATGACGCACCGCCGCCTCGAGATGAAGGGCCGCCTCGCGCATGGCCGCGAGATGCCGCTCGCGTGCGAGAAACGTGCCCTCCATGTCCTCGTGCGCGCCGGACGCCGCGAGCATGGCTTCGCGAAGGAGCTCGACGCCGGCGCCGGTCTTGGCGGAAAGCCAAACCTCTTCTGCGCCGCCGGATTCCGAGCGTTTCGCTTCGATGGCCGCGAGATCGATCTTGTTGCGAACGATGATCCGCCGCAGCGGCTGCGGCAGTCGCCCGACGATCGCGGCGTTGGCGCCCTGATCGGACTCGCGTACATCGGTGACGATCAGCGCCAGGTCGGCGCGGGCGATCGTCGCCCATGTTCTTTCGATGCCGATGCGCTCGATCGGGTCGGTGCTCTCGCGCAGCCCCGCGGTGTCGATGACGTGCAGTGGGATGCCGCGAATCTCGACGCTGCTGCGAATGGCATCGCGCGTCGTCCCGGCATGCGGAGTCACGATCGCCACGTCCTCGCCGGCCAGCTGGTTCATCAGGCTCGACTTGCCGACGTTCGGCTGACCGATCAGCACGACATCGAGTCCATCGCGCAGCAGGCGGCCCTGGTGCGAGCGCGCCGCGATCGAATCCAGTCGCTCACGCAAGCGCGCGAGCTTGCCGCCGGCATCGGTCGCGTGCATGAACTCGAGGTCTTCGTCGGGAAAATCCAGCGCCGCTTCGGTGTACATGCGAAGCTCGGTCAACCCGTCGACGAGCGCGCGGACTTCCGCTGAAAAGGCGCCGGTCAAGCTTCGCGCTGCGGCGCGCGCCGCGGTCGCCGTCGCCGCATCGATCAGATCGGCCACACCCTCGGCCTGCGCTAGATCGATCTTGCCGTTGAGGAACGCCCGCTTGGTGAATTCGCCGGGCTCGGCGAGCCGTGCGCCAAGATCCAGGCAGCGGCGCAGCACTTGCGCGAGGACGGCCGGACCGCCATGACAATGCAGCTCGAGCACGGTCTCGCCGGTGTACGAAGCCGGCGCTGGAAAATACAACGCCAATCCCTGGTCCAGGGTCTCGCCGTGCATGCCGGCAAAATCGGCACTGGTCGCGACCCGCGGGGTGAGCGCGCGGCCGACAATGCCTTCGACGACGCGTGACAAGTCCGGCCCTGAGACGCGCACGATGCCGATGCCGCCCCGGCCGGCGGGTGTCGCAATCGCGGCGATGAGCTCGGTTGCGATCGGCGTCGGCATGCCTGCCCTTGCGGGGCTCTGGAATTTCGCTAGCGTCGCTTGGCCGCCGCGGCGGCCGTCTCGCGTCCGATCACGCGGTTCATGTGCCATTGCTGGAAGATCTGCAGCGAATTGTTGATCAGCCAGTACAGCACCAGGCCCGCCGGGAAGAAGATGAACATCACCGAAAACGCAATCGGCATGATCTGCATGACCTTCGCCTGCACCGGATCCTGGATCGGCGTCGGCGAAAGCTTTACCTGCAAGTACGCAGTGATCGCGTAGATAACCGGCAGCACGTACCACGGGTCGGGCGCGGATAGGTCGTGAATCCAGCCGATCCACGGCGCATGGCGAAGCTCGACCGCGGAGAGCAGCACCCAGTAGAGCGCGATGAATACGGGAATCTGCACGACGATGGGCAGGCAGCCGCCGAGCGGATTGATCTTTTCGGTCTTGTACATCTCCATCATCTTGATCTGCAGCTGCTGCTTGTCCTTGGCGTATTGCTCCTGCAGCGCCTTGAGCTTCGGGGCGATCACTTTCATCTTCGCCATCGAGCGCGCGCTGGCATGGTTCAACGGATAGAAAACGCTCTTGATGATGATCGTCAGCAGCACGATCGCCCAGCCCCAGTTGTGCACGAGCGCATGCAGCCATTTGAGCAGCACGAACAGCGGGGCGGCAATGACGGTGAATATGCCGTAATCGACGACCAGGTCGAGACCCTTCGCCAGCGATCGCAGCGTGTCCTGGACCTGCGGTCCGGCGTAGAGCTCGACCTTGACGTCGCCGGTCGCGCCCGGCGCGATCGTCGGCCCGGGAACGATCACTCCCGCCGCATACAGGCCGTTGTCGAGCTTGCGCGCGTAAAACTCGCGCGGTGCTTTCGGCTCGTCGGGCGGAAGCCATGCGGTGACGAAGTAATGCTCGACCATGCCGACCCAGCCGTTGTCGGCATTCTTGCTGAAGGGCGGCTTGCGGCTCGGATCCGCGGCCTCCTTGTCCAGTTCGCCGAAGTCGACTTTCTTGTATTTGTCGGTCTCGTTGTACACGACCGGGCCGATGTACGACGAGGGCGCCATCGAGTTCTGTTTGCTCTGCGATTTGGTATCGCGGGTGAACTGGAAATAGGCGTGGGGTGCGATTGGCGCCGTGCCCGCGTTGGTTATCGCAAAGTCGACGTCGATCACGTAGCTGCCACGGTGGAAGGTCAGCGTCTGCACCACCTTGTCGCCGTTGGCGGCGCCCGCCTCCAACGCGAGCTGCAGCTTGTCCGCGCCGGGAGCCAGCTCTCGCGGTCCGGGCAGCGCCTGCCAGAGCGTGCGATGGTTGGGCAGGCCCTCGCCGAGCAGGCCCGACTGCGCGACAAACGTCCGGTCGGCATTCTTCTGCAGCAGCAGATACGGCCTGGTCTTGTCCTCGGTATCGCGGTGTTCGTTCAGCGCGATCTGGGTGATGACGGCGCCGGCGGTGTCGATGTCGGCGCTGTAAAGATCGGTGCGGATCGCGATCGTTTCGCCCGCGGACGCGGCGGCGGGCGCGGCGTTCGGATTGAGCGCGGCGGCCGCCCCGGGCGCGGGGGTTGCCGTAGGTACCGGCGCTTCAGCGGGCGCACCGGGGGCCGCCTGCGTGACCGGGGGGGGCGGCGGCCGGTGCTCGCGCTGCCACGCCTCCCAGAGGAATAGCGCGGAGAACGAAAAGATGACAAAAAGAATCAGGCGTTGGGTATCCATGACTACCGAAATCGAAACGTAATGATGCTAGGGGACCGGGTCGTATCCACCGGCATGATACGGATGACAGCGCGCCACGCGGCGCGCGGCCAACCACACACCGCGGAACGCGCCGTGCCGCTCGATCGCCTCGCGCGCATAGTCCGAGCAACTGGGATAGAAGCGGCAGTTCGCGCCGAGCATCGGGCGCAGTACGTATTGGTAGGCGCGCAGCAGACCGAGCAACAGCGTTTTCATCGCGACCTCTCAGGGGTCAGCGAGTCCAGCAGCCGCGCCGCTTCGGCGCTGACCGCCGCGATGCCCGTTCGCGGACAGCCGCGGCGAAGGCGCAAAACGATGTCGAATGCGTCGAGCGCCGGACGGCGCAACCGCACCGCGTCCCTCAGCATGCGTTTGAGCCGGTTGCGGTCCACGGCGAGGGTCAGTTGTTGCTTGCCGATCACGTATCCTACCTGGCCGATCGCGCCACCCGCCGGCGCCGCCAACAGCTGCAGATGTTCGGCTTCGATGCGGTGTCCCTGGCGGAACAGTCTCGCGAACGCCGCCGCGCCACGCAGCCGGTGCCGTTGATTCGAGCCTATTGCGGATTCGCGACGAGTCTAGACCGCGAGCCGCGCGCGGCCCTTGGCGCGGCGGGCGCGCAGGACCTTGCGGCCGCCGATACTCTTCATCCGGGCGCGAAAACCGTGTGTCCGCTTGCGCCGGATCACCGACGGCTGGTAAGTGCGCTTCATGTTCTGCTTCCGTTCGAAAAAAGCCTTACATTAGAGCGTTTTGCATCGAGCGCTGTCAAGGTAATTCGAGACAGTACTCCGCCTGGAACGCTGTGGATAACTTTGCCGCAGCGGAGTACACTGCTGGCCATGACGGGCTCCGTTCGGCGCCCGGTATTTTTGGGTCTCCCCCCTCCCGGCACGCATCACTCATGTCCACACCCGTATTCTGGCAGGCCTGCCTGGAGTCGTTCCAGCAGGAGTTGACGCCACAGCAATTCAATACCTGGATCCGTCCGCTAAGGCTGGAGATCGCTGGCGACGAACTCAAGCTGATCGCCCCCAACCGTTTTGTACTGCAATGGGTCAAGGAGCGTTTCGCCGGGCGCATCGAGGAGCTCGCCGCGGTCGCCGTCGGCCGCCCGTTGCGCCTTGGGCTGGTCGTTGCCGAAGGCGCAGAGCGCGTGCCGGCTCCGGTGGTTACCGCGATATCGCCGGACCCGGGCATCGCCGCCGCGCGCCGCGGCGATCAAGCCAGCGTCAACCCCGCATTCACGTTCGCGACCTTCGTCGCGGGCAAGGCCAACCAGCTCGCGCGTGCGGCCGGCATGCAGGTCGCCGACAACCCGACCTCGTACAACCCTCTGTTCGTCTATGGGGGCGTGGGCCTCGGCAAGACGCACCTCATCCAGGCGATCGGGAACCAGATCCTGGTCAACGATCCGGCCGCCAAGATTCGATATATTCATGCCGAAACCTATGTTTCCGACGTCGTCCGCGCCTATCAGCACAAGGCATTCGACGATTTCAAGCGCTATTACCGGACGCTCGATCTTCTGTTGATCGACGACATCCAGTTTTTCAATGGCAAGAGTCGCACGCAGGAAGAGTTTTTCTATCTGTTCAATACGCTGATCGAGGCGCGCAAGCAGGTCGTCATTACCTGCGATACCTATCCGAAGGAAATCTCCGGCATCGAGGAGCGGCTGATTTCGCGCTTCGGCTGGGGCCTCACGGTTGCGCTCGAGCCGCCCGAGCTCGAGATGCGTGTTGCGATCCTGCTGTCGAAGGCGGCGCAGACCGGCATGAAGCTCGACGAGCAGGTCGCGTTCTTCATCGCCAAGCACATACGCTCGAACGTCCGCGAGCTCGAAGGCGCGCTGAAGCGCGTTCTCGCCTATTCGAGTTTTCATCGCCAGGAGATTTCACTGTCGGTGGCCAAGGATGCGCTGCGCGACCTGCTCGCAGTCCAGAACCGCCAGATTTCGATCGAGAACATTCAGAAGACGGTCGCCGACTACTACAAGATCCGCATTTCCGACATGCACTCGAAGAAGCGCTCGCGCGCGATCGCGCGGCCCCGGCAGGTCGCGATGGCACTCGCCAAGGAGCTGACCCAGCTCTCGTTGCCCGAGATCGGCAGCAATTTCGGCGGCCGGGATCACACCACGGTGTTGCACGCCTGCCGGCAGATCGCCAAGCTGCGCGAGTCCGTCCCCGAGATGACCCACGACGTCAATTTTCTGCTTCAGGTGCTGCGCAACTAAAGGCAAAACCGAGCCGTCCGGACTGTATGAATTGGCAGTGAACGGGTTTATAATTTGTTGATTACCCGAGCCAGGCCGGCGCGCGCAATTTTGCCCCCAAACCATCCCCACGCCGAACAGAGTTTATACCGGCGCGCGAACACGCCGAAGGTCCGGAATCAGTTGCTTTTTTCGCTGTTTTACCGAAAATCGACGCACTCCTATTAGCTGTTATTGGGTTTAAAACAATGCAATTAAAACAGATACCCAGAGACGCACTGCTCAAGCCACTGCAGGCCGTATCCGGAATCGTCGAACGTCGACATACGCTGCCGATTCTTGCCAACGTGCTGCTCGAACAGAAGGAAGGCCGGTTGTTCGTGACCGCCACCGATCTGGAGATGCAGATCACCGCGCACAGCGAGTTGCCAGGTAAGCAGGACCAGGCGGTAACCGTCGCCGCGCGAAAGCTACAGGATCTGCTGCGCGCGCTGCCCGACGATGCGACGGTAAACATCGAAACCTCGGCCAGCAAGATGACGGTGCGCGCTGCGCGCTCGCGCTTCAATTTGCAGACCTTGCCTGCCGCCGACTACCCGCGGATCAGCCTTGCTCAGGAGCAGCAGCAGTTGATCACGCTGCCGCAGCGCCAGTTCCGCGGGTTGCTGAAGCTTGCCGAATTCGCGATGGCGCAACAGGACATCCGCTATTACCTCAATGGCATGCTGCTGGTGATCGACAAGGGTTCGCTGCAGGCGGTCGCGACCGACGGTCACCGCTTGTCATACGCCAGCATCGCGGTCGACGGCGACTTTACGCGGCAGGAAGTCATCCTGCCGCGCAAGACGGTGCTCGAATTGGGTAAGCTGCTCGAGGACAGCGACGCCGAAGTGAAGATCGATTTGCTCGCCAACCAAGTCCGCTTCCGCTTCGGCACGATCGAGCTCGTCAGCAAAGTGGTCGACGGGAAGTTTCCAGACTACAACCGGGTGATTCCGGTCGGACACGCGAAGCAGATCGAGCTGACGCGGTCAGAGCTCCTCCAGGCATTGCAGCGCGCGGCGATTCTGTCCAACGAGAAATTCCGCGGCGTCAGGCTGGTGCTGAGCAACGGCCAGCTCAAAATCATCTGCACGAACAGCGAGCAGGAGGAAGCGGAGGAAGAGCTCGAAGTCGGCTACCAGGGTGAATCCCTGGACATCGGCTTCAACATCACTTATCTGCTCGACGTTTTGCATAATCTTGGCACCGACAAGGTCGTGCTGGCGTTCGGCGATGCCAATTCCAGCGCACTGGTCACGATGCCCGAAAGAAACGATTACAAGTATGTCGTGATGCCGATGCGCATCTGATGCCGCAACTGTCACCATGGCCACCCGCGGCGCCGACATCAGTCGGCGTCGGCGTTTTCGAGGGTGGTCCGAAACGAGAAAACCGCGAATGACCCAACTGAATCCCAGGCCCACCGACAACGGCAGCGACTACGATTCGACCAGCATTCAGGTCCTTAAGGGCCTCGACGCGGTGCGCAAGCGTCCCGGAATGTATATCGGCGACACGTCCGACGGCACCGGGCTGCATCATATGGTGTTCGAGGTGCTGGACAACGCGATCGACGAAGCGCTCGCCGGCTACTGCGACGACATCAAGGTAGTGATCCACGCCGACAATTCGGTGTCCGTCGTCGACAACGGCCGCGGCATTCCGACCGATATCAAGGAAGACGACGAACTGAAGCGCTCCGCCGCCGAAATCGTGATGACCGAGCTCCACGCCGGCGGTAAATTCGATCAGAACTCGTACAAGGTTTCGGGCGGCCTGCACGGCGTCGGCGTCTCGGTCGTCAATGCCTTGTCGGTGTGGCTCAAGCTTCGCATCTGGCGCGACGGCAAGGCGCATCAGATGGAATTCCACGACGGCGTGCCAGTCGCGCCGCTTGCCGTTACCGGTCCGACCGAGCGGCGCGGAACTGAAGTGCATTTCATGGCGGCGGCGACGACGTTCGACCACATCGAGTTCCACTACGACATCCTGGCTCGCCGCCTGCGCGAGCTTTCGTTTTTGAATCACGGCGTCAAGATCGAGCTGATCGATCAGCGCGACGGCAAGAGCGAGAACTTCGCCTTCACCGGCGGCATCAAGGGTTTCGTCGAGTACATGAATCGCAGCAAGAGCGTGCTGCACCCGAAAGTCTTCCATGCCGTCGGCGACAAGGACGGAGTCATCGTCGAGGTGGCGATGCAATGGAACGACTCCTACGCGGAATCGGTGCAGTGCTTCACCAACAACATACCGCAGCGCGACGGCGGCACGCACCTGACCGGTCTGAGGCAGGCGATGACGCGGACGCTGAACAGCTATATCGAAAAGGAAGAGCTGGCGAAAAAAGCGAAGGTCGAAACCACCGGCGACGACATGCGCGAAGGGCTCACCTGCGTGCTCTCGGTCAAGGTCCCCGAGCCCAAGTTCTCGTCGCAGACCAAGGACAAGCTCGTTTCCTCGGAAGTGCAGCCGTTGGTGCAGGAAATCGTCGGCAGCAAGCTGCACGAATTCCTGCTGGAGAATCCGACCGACGCCAAGATCATCTGCGGCAAGATCATCGACGCGGCACGGGCGCGCGAGGCGGCACGCAAGGCGCGCGAGCTGACGCGCCGCAAGGGCGTCCTCGACGGCATGGGATTGCCGGGCAAGCTCGCCGATTGCCAGGAACGCGATCCCGCCCTGTGCGAGCTGTACCTGGTCGAGGGCGATTCGGCCGGCGGCTCGGCGAAGCAGGGCCGCGACCGCAAGTTCCAGGCGATCCTGCCGCTCCGCGGGAAGATCCTAAACGTCGAGCGGGCCCGTTTCGACAAGCTGATCAGCTCGCAGGAAATCGTCACGCTGATCACCGCTCTCGGTACCGGCTTCGGCAAGGACGAATACAACCCCGACAAGTTGCGCTATCACCGCATCATCATCATGACCGACGCCGACGTCGACGGATCGCACATCCGGACGCTGCTCTTGACCTTTTTCTACCGGCAGATGCTCGACCTGGTCGAGCGCGGCCATATCTACATTGCGCAGCCACCGCTGTACAAGGCGAAGCAGGGCAAGGAAGAAACCTATCTCAAGGACGATCACGACCTGAAGCAGCATCTGCTCAAGGTGGCGCTCAAGGGTGCGGAGTTGGCACCCGGTGTCGAACTCGCGCCGTTGTCGATCGAAGCGCTCGATCACATCGCACGGCAATATCTGCTGGCCGAAGCGGTGATCGATCGCGTTGCGCGGCTGGTCGAACCCCTGGCGCTGCATGCATTGCTTACCGGATTGGCGATCGACCTGTCGACGCAGGACGCGGCGGCAGCGAGTGCCGCGGCACTCGAGCGTGCGATCGGCGATCCGGATATCACCGTGCAGGCGCGCTACGATGCACCGGCGGAATCGCGCCGTCTGGTCATCGTGCATACACGGCACGGCACGCCGCACGCCACGTCGCTCGACCCTGACTTCCTGGCCAGCGGCGACTACGCGCAGATCAGGGCCGCCGCCGAGGTCTTGCGCGGACTGATCGGGCCCGGCGCCACGGTCCGGCGCGGCGAAAAGAGCTCCGCCGTCGCGTCGTTCAAGGAAGCGCTCGACTGGCTGTTGAGCGAAGCGCGCGGCGCGGTCTCGATACAGCGGTACAAGGGCCTGGGCGAAATGAATCCCGCGCAACTCTGGGAAACGACGATGGACCCGGCGGTGCGGCGGCTGCTCAAGGTGCAGATCGAAGACGGCATCGCCTCCGACGAGATCTTCACGACGCTGATGGGCGAGGACGTCGAGCCGCGTCGTGCATTCATCGAGAATAATGCGCTGGGCGTGCGCAATCTCGACGTCTGACCGGTAACCGGTGATCGTCCGCGCAGTCGTCATCTGCCTGCTGACGCTGGCCGCACTCGCGCCTGCGCGCGCATTGCCGCAGTCGATGCCGGGAACGCCGGAGCCGACGACCCAGCGGCTGATCATCAAATTCCATCCAGTGCCCTCGGGGTCGGGTGCCGCGACCGAATCGGCACGCAGCACAGCCCGCGTGTCGCAGCTAGCGGCCCACGGCGGTATGACGCTGGCCTATGTGCGCCCGATGGCGCTCGGTGCGCACGTGGTGGCGCTCGATCATCCGGTGCCGTTGAGCGAGGCGCGCGCGATCGCGCGGCGCCTGGCCGGTCATGCCGATGTCGAGTACGTCCAGCCCGACCATCGGATGCGAGCGCAGTTCGTGCCAAACGACGAGGATCTGAATCTGCAGACTTATCTGCGCGACAGTGTGGCAGACATCAGTGCCTTCAGCGCGTGGGACGTCACGACCGGAAGCGCCGATACCATCGTCGCCGTCGTCGACACTGGCTATCGACCCCACGCGGCGATGGCCGGACGCATTCTCCCGGGATACGACTTCGTCTCCGACCCGGTCATCGCGAACGACGGCGATGGCCGCGACGGCGACGCTTCCGATCCCGGCGACTGGATTGCGCGCTCCGACCTCACCGACTTCCACACGTTCGACGGCTGCGACATCGCTATCAGCAGCTGGCACGGCACATCGATCGCCGGCATCATTGCGGCCAATACTAACGACGGCGTATGGACTGCCGGCATCGACTGGTCGGTGAAGATTCTGCCGGTGCGCGTGCTGGGCAAGTGTTATGGCGACGATTCCGACATCATCGATGGCCTTGCCTGGGCGGCGGGGCTGAGCGTGCCCGGGGTTCCGCCGAATCCGACGCCGGCGCAGGTCATCAACGTGAGTCTCGGCGAGCAGGGCGAATGCGCGCCGGCCTATCAGCAGGTGATCGCGTCTGCCCTCGCGCATGGAGTCACCCGTGCGATCATCGCCTCGGCGGGCAACGACAGCATCGACGTGGCCAACGACACGCCGGCGAACTGCCCCGGCGTAATCTCCGTCGGCGCGACGACCTCGGCCGGTGGCCGGACGTCATATAGCAACTTCGGCGCCACGCTTTCGATCAGCGCGCCGGGCGGCGACAGCTTCGATGGCATCGAGATTCTGAGTAACCTCGGCCAATCGATACCGACCGCCGACTCGCTCGACCTCGGCAATGGCACGAGCTTTGCGGCGCCGATGGTGACGGGCGCCGTGTCGCTGATGCTCGCAGTGGCGCCGGCACTCAGTGCAAGCCAGGTGCGGGCAGTCCTTGCGTCGAGCGCCAAGCCGTTTCCGGCCGGCTCCAATTGCACGACGACGACTTGCGGCGCCGGCATCGTGGACGCGCACGCTGCTGTGCTGGCGGCGCAGAGCATCAATGATTTGACGGACAACTTCGGTGGCTTGTGGTGGAACTCGCCGGGTGGTTCCGAATCCGGCTGGGGAATCAATTTAGCGCACCAGGGCAATCTGATCTTCGCCTCATGGTTCACATACGACCTGAACGGCAAGGCATGGTGGCTGGTGATGAGCGCCAATCGGACCGCGCACCGCGTCTATGCAGGGACGCTGTTCCAAGGGACCGGACCACCGTTCGACGCCGTGCCTTTTCCGGCGCTCGGCGCGCCCGGCGGCGCCAGCGGCGCGCCGGTCGGCACGGGGACGCTGACGTTCACCGATGCGAACAACGCCACGTTTTCCTACACGGTCAACGGCATCGCGCAGACCAAGGCGATCACCCGCGAAACCTTCGGCCCGCTGCCGGTGTGCCTGTTCGGTGCGCAGGTGAACCTGGCGCTTGCCAGAAACTATCAGGATCTGTGGTGGGCGGCGCCAGCGGGCTCGGAGGCAGGGTGGGGCATCAACCTAACGCACGAGGGCGACACGATTTTCGCGACTTGGTACACGTATGATCATGACCGCTCGCCGATGTGGCTCGTGACGACCGCGACCAAAAGCGGATTGAGCTCGTATACCGGGGACCTGATCCGGCTGACCAGCGGGCCTCCGTTCAACGCCGTGCCATTTCCGCCGATCGGCAGCGCCGGCGGCGCCAGCGGCAGCGTCGTCGGCACTGCGACCTTGAGTTTCTTCGACGGCAACTCGGGAATCTTCAGCTACAGCGTCGACGGCGTCGAGCAGAGCAAGAACATCACTCGCGAAGTATTTGTCTCGCCCGGGACCGTCTGTCACTGAAGCGACACACCGCGCGGCGGCGCCCGTGATGAATCGCCGCGCGCTTAAGCGCCGTCGCGAATCATCGGGGCCTTCGTGGCGAAGCGCTCGTCTTGCGGCTCCGCGGGGATCGTGCCGTGCTCTTGCGCATGCCGAATCACCCGCGCCATCAGCGCCAGGCCCATCGGCGCCAGCGCACGCTCCCAGAGTTCGCGCGCAGTCTCGCCTTTTTTGACAAAGCACCAGTCCTGCGCGGCGATCGCGCCCGCGTCCATCCGATCGGCCAGATGGTAGATCGATCCGCCCGCGATAGGATCTGCTTCGCGTATCGTCCACTCGATCGCGGCAATGCCCCGATGGCGTGGCAGCAGCGAGGGGTGAAACCCGATGCCACCCAGCCGCGAGCGGGCGAGCGCCTCGTTGCTGACCCGAGCGTGACTGTGTGCGGCGACGATCAGGTCGGTTCCGGTCGCGATCGCGGCGGCCGGAACAATCTTCGGATCGTCGAGCACCTTCACTTCGAGGCCGGCGGCCGCGGCCGCCAGAGCGAGCCGGTCGTCGGCCGCCGGGACGACGACTCGTGCGACGTCGACACCCTCTTCGAGCAGCCGGGCGAGCGTCGCCGCGCCGAAGTAGCGCGAGCCGACCAGAGTGATGCGCAGTTTTGCCAAGGTTTGTTTAAGGCGCGCGCTTGCGCGTCGCGCCGCGCGGCGGGGCCTTCGCCCCCCGCGGTGGCTTGACGGCGGCCTTGGGTTTGGCGCTGCTGACGGCCGGGCGCGATCGCTTGGCGCCCTTGGCGACCCGTGTGACCCCGCCCCGGTCCGACTTGGCGGCTAGCAGGGCGACGGCCTCGTCGAGGGTCAGCGCATCGGCCTGGTCGCGGTCCGGCAAGGTTGCGTTGACGCTGCCGTGCTTGACGTACGGGCCGTAGCGCCCTGCGTGCAGCTCCACCGGTTGCTTGTCCTCGGGATGCTTGCCCAGAACGCGCAGGGCAGCCGCGCCGCGGCCGCGCAGCGGCTTGCCGCCACCGTCTTTCCGCGCCTGGAATTCGAAGCCGATCTTGCCGTCCGGTTGCCGCACCAGAAACGCTGCGAAGGGCCGCCGCGTGCGCGAGGATACGAATTGAAGCAGGTCGGTCTTGCCGCCAGCAAGCAGCTTTTTCATCTGCTCGCTCTCGATCGGCCGCTGCAGGATGACGCGCCCGGAACGAAAATCGCAGGTCTTGCCCGCGCCGACAGCTTTTTCGCACACATACGCCGCCGGCAGCGCGAACACGCGCGCGCCGCACTTGGGACAGTTGCCCAGCGTTTCCTGCTCGCTGAAATCGGGCGCTTCGCCGTCCGCGCCTTCGCCGGTCCCATCGCCGAAATCGAACTGCACTTCGTTGGCGTCGTTGAGCTTGAGACTCGCCGAAAACGGCCGGCCCAGCTTGCTGCGAAATCCGTCCAGCGGGCCGACCCGACGCTTGGTCAAGAGACTATCCGCTTCGGGGATCTCGAGTTGCCTGCCGGCGACAATCTTCCAGATGCCGAAGTCGCACGACTGGCACTGGAACTTCTTGTAGTTCTCGTGCACTTCGCCGCCGCATTTCGGGCATCGCGCCGCCAGCGTCGCAAAGTCGCCCGGTATGGTGTCGCTTTCGAAATTCTTCGCCTGCGCGACGATGTGCTTGGTGACCTTGACGATCTCCCGCATGAACTGCTCGCGCTTGAGCTTGCCGTGCTCCATCTGCGCCAGCTTGAACTCCCATTCCGCGGTGAGCTCGGGCGAAAACAGCTCGGGCACGCCGAGGCCGTGCAGCAGGGTCATCAGCGTAAACGCCTTCGCCGTCGCCTGCAGCTCGCGGCCTTCGCGCAGCACGTACTTCTCCTGGATCAGCCCCTCGATGATCTGCGCGCGGGTGGCCGGTGTGCCCAGGCCCTTTTCGCGCATTGCCTCGCGCAGCTCGTCGTCCTCGATAAGCTTGCCGGCGCCTTCCATCGCCGAGAGCAGCGTCGCCTCGGAGAGCCGGGGCGGCGGGCGGGTCTGGCTCGCCACCACCTTGATTTCCTCGGTGGCGACCTTTTCATCCTGGCGAACCGGCGCGAGCGTCGCCTCATCGTCGCCCTGCGCCTCCTTACCGTAGACCGCGAGCCAGCCCGGCGAGACCAGCACTTTGCCCTCGGTCTTGAACGGCTCGCCGGCGACCCGCGTGATCCGGGTCGTGAGCAGGTACTCGGCGGGCGGATAGAACACCGCGAGGAAGCGCTTGACGACCAGGTCGTAGAGCTTGGCTTCGAGCTCGGAAAGGCTCTTGGGCGGTTGCAGGGTCGGGATGATCGCGAAATGATCGGAGATCTTGCTGTCGTCGAAGATTCGCTTGCTCGGCCGGACCCATTTCGACTTCAATATTTGTCCGGCGAATACCGAGTACGCGTTGGACTCGCGCAGCGCTTCCATCGTCGCCTTGACGGTGGCCAGGTAATCCTCGGGCAGCGCGCGCGAATCCGTTCGCGGGTACGTCAGCGCCTTGTGTTTTTCGTAGAGCGCCTGAGCGAGCGACAAGGTCGTGCGGGCGGAAAGGCCGAAGCGGCCGTTGGCTTCACGCTGCAGGCTGGTCAGGTCGTAGAGCAGCGGCGCGACCTGCGTCGACGGCTTGGTCTCCTCGGTGACCGTTCCAGGCTGGCCGTCGCAGCGGGCGGCGACAGCGCGCGCTTTGGCCTCGTCCCACAGGCGCTCGGCCCGTCGGTCGGGGTCGTCGTCGGATTTCTTGAATTTCTCGTCGAACCAGCGCCCCGGATATTGCCCGCCGGCGGCGCGGAACGTCCCCAGCACTTCCCAGTAGCCGCGCGGCACGAAAGCGCGGATCTTCTGCTCGCGATCGACCAGGATAGCCAAGGTCGGCGTCTGCACCCTGCCCACCGTCGTCAGCTGAAAGCCGCCCGATCGGGAGTTGAACGCCGTCATCGCGCGCGTGCCATTTATGCCGACCAGCCAATCCGACTCCGACCGGCAGACTGCCGCGTCGGCGAGCGGCCGCATTGCCTCATCGCTGCGCAGTGCGCCGAAGGCCTCCCGGATCGCGCCCTGCGTCATCGACTGCAGCCACAGGCGCCGGATCGGCTTGGTGTTCTTGGCGTACTGCGCGATATTGCGAAATATCAGCTCGCCCTCGCGCCCCGCGTCGCAGGCGTTGACCAGGTCGCTCACATCCTTGCGCTTGAGGAGCTTGAGCAGCAGGCGGAGCCTCGCTTCCGACTTTTCAATCGGCTTCAGCGCAAACTGCGACGGGATCGCCGGCAGGTGCGCGAACGTCCATTTGCCCCGCTTGACCTCTTCTTCCTCGGGCATGCCGATCTCGAGCAGATGACCGACGGCCGAAGACAAGAGATAGCGATCGCTCTCGAAATAGTCGTCGTGGCGCGTAAAGCCTCCCAGCGCGCGCGCGACGTCGGCGGCGACGGACGGCTTTTCGGCAATGATCAGGCTCTTGGCCATCAGGGCTTCAGGGTTATCGGGCTAAAAAGACGGCAGATAATAGCAAGGCCGCTGGAGGGGCGGCGAAACGGCGTGGGACGCCTATGTATCACAAAACGCGCTGGAACGCTCCTCCGGGTAACGGTGCGACTTGGCCGGCGAGCTCGAGTTCGACCAGCGCGACGGCAACCGCGCTCGCTTCGAGGCCGGTGCGCTCGGCGAGCGCGTCGACGCCGGCGGGGTCGTGGCCGAGCGCGGCGAGCACTCGCGCGGCGTCGGCATCGGGCGCGCCCTGACCGGTCTTGGACCGGCCGGGGGCCCCTGCCGGCGCCAGGCCCAACTCTTCGAGCACGTCTTGCGCGGTCTCAACCAGCTTGGCGCCATCCTTGATCAGCCGATGGCAGCCTTTGGAAAACGGTGAATGAATCGAGCCCGGGATCGCGAACACGTCGCGCCCCTGCTCCGCCGCAAACCGCGCGGTGATCAGCGATCCGCTGTTCGGTGTCGCCTCGACCACCAGCACGCCCCGCACCAGACCGCTGATCACACGGTTGCGGCGCGGAAAGTTTCCCGGCACCGGCGGCGAGCCCAGCGTAAATTGGGACAGCAGGCCGCCGCTTTCGGCCAAACGATGGGCCAGCGTCTTGTTGCTTGCCGGATAGATGCGGTCGATTCCGGTCCCCACAACCGCGACGCTGTTGCCGACGCCTGCAAGCCCGCCGCGGTGCGCGGCCGCATCGATGCCTTGCGCCAGCCCGCTGACGATGGTCAGCCCCGCGGCGGACAGCGCGGCGGCGAACGCCTCGGCATTCTCTCGACCCTGCGGTGTGGCATTGCGGCTGCCGACGATAGCCAGCGCCGGCCGGTTTAAGAGATCGAGCTTCCCGGCATAGTGGAGCACCGGGGGCGGATCGGTGATGGTCAGCAGCGCTCGCGGGTACGCCGGGTCATCCCACGCCACCAGCGCGTGGCCGGGTTCGGCAAGCCAGGCCAGCGTGCGCTCGAGCTCGGCCGGATCGGCGCCGCGGGATATGGCGGTGGCGAGCTCGCCGGACACCCATTTGCCGAGACTGGCGCGCGACGCGGCCAGCACTTCGGCCGGCCCGCCGAAAGCTTTGAGCAGCGCCACCAGCGCGCGGGCGGAGATTCCCTGAATGAGTTGCAAGGACGCCCAGGCCTCGACGCGCGCGTCGATCTGCATCGGCGAGACCGCGCGGTGGATCTGGCGTCGGACCGCTTACGGCTTGCGCGCCAAGTCGCCGGTCACCACCGGTTCCGACGCGTTGAGGACGATGCCGTAGGAGACCTTGTCGAAAACGCGGAAGATGAACAGCAGCCCCGAACGTTCCGGCGGGATCGGCAAATAGCGCGTCGGCTTTGGCATGTCGAGCGTCTGGTCGCCCGCGGAGCGCGCCAAGACGGTCGGCTCGGTCGACGGACGCGGGTCGGGGATCACCGGCGTCGGATGGTAGATCGCCAGCACCGTACCCACGTCGAGCCCGTCGCGGCCGCCGCGGTCGACGGTGACCAGGGCGTTACGTCCGACTTCATGCGACTCGCCGTCCAGCGCGATGATGCGGCCGTCGACCGCCTTGTCGGGTGCGTGCGGGACATAGTTGATCAGCTCTTCGCGCGGCGCCGGCAGCAGCATGTCGTCGATTAGGATTTCCTCGCGCGCCGAGGTGATTTGGATGCGGGCTACCTCGCCGAAGCGGTCGACCCGCGCGGTGCCCAGAAAGCGCAGCTCGTAGCCGAGCAGCTCCTTGGTGTCGTACGAATGCAACACCTTGCCCGGGCGGTAGATATACCACTCGGTTCCGGACTTTTCGTCGATGTTGACCGCATAGACATAATCGCCCTCGCCGCGCACCACGCGGTTGTCGTGGGCCGCGATGATCCTGGCGGCGTTCGGAATCCCGTCGGGCGTGGTGGTGATGATCGGCTTGCTGAGAAATGGGGCCAAGTCGCCCGCGGGTATCGTCGGGATGGCCTCGCCTTCGAGATTTTCGACGCGTATCGACGGAGACAGGCGGGCGATCGGGCGCGGACCGGCCGGGCGATTGAGCGACAAGCGCCAGTTGCCGTCGACCTGGTCGAGCACGACGACGTCGCCCGGGTAGATCCAGTGCGGATTCTTGATCTGCTCGCGATTCATCCGCCAGATCTCGGGCCACCGCCAAGGCTGCTTGAGGAACTTCCCGGAGATCCCCCACAGGGTGTCGCCTTTTTGCACCGTGTACCGGTCGGGCCGGTTTTCCTGCAGCTGAAGGTCGTCGGCGCGCAGCGGCGGCGATGCGAGCATCAGCGCCAGGGCTACCGCGGAAAAGAGCGGGGTCGCTATGATAGAATTCAGCCGCGAGTTTAGGCTCATGGGGCCTCTCCGGTACAGGGTTATGCGGGACTTGCAAACGTCCTAAA
Organism: uncultured beta proteobacterium; assembly: GCA_963828665.1. GTDB lineage: Bacteria > Pseudomonadota > Gammaproteobacteria > Burkholderiales > Casimicrobiaceae > PALSA-1003. The sequence goes on along the minus strand of CAWHFL010000011.1, from coordinate 148,626 downwards.
CCGACGCAAAATAAGGGTTTAGATCGGATTCTGCATCCCGAGTATTCATTTTGCAAGTAATTATGGTTCTGGACATCCTGGAATATCCCGACCCCCGGTTGCGGAAGCACGCCGCCCCGGTCGCGGCGGTCACCCCCGAAATCCGCAAGCTGGTCAGGGACCTGGCCGAAACGATGTATGCCGCCCCGGGCGTCGGCCTTGCCGCGACCCAGGTCGACGTGCACAAGCGCGTCATCGTCATCGACGTCAGCGAGGCCCGCAACGACCTCAAGGTTTTCATCAACCCGGTGATCACCGCCGCCGAAGGTGAAGCCGAGTGCGAAGAGGGCTGCCTGTCGGTGCCCGGCTATTACGACAACGTCAAGCGCGCGGCGAGAATCACCGTCCACGCCCAGGACGAGCGGGGCGATCCGTTCGAGCTTTCCACCGAGGGCATGCTCGCCGTATGTATTCAGCATGAAATGGATCATCTGATCGGCAAGGTATTCGTCGACTACCTGTCGCCGCTCAAGCGTGCGCGGCTTGCTGCCAAGCTGAAGAAAAAGCAGCGGCTGGCAGGCTGATCCGGCGTGGCCAATGCGCTGCGACTAGCTTTCGCCGGGACGCCACCGTTTGCCGCGACGGCGCTGGCGGCCATCCTCGACGCCGGCTACGAGGTCGCGCTCGTGCTCACCCAGCCCGACCGACCGCGGGGACGAGGGCTTAGGCCCAACCCTTCCGCGGTCAAAACGCTGGCGATCGAACGCGGTTTGCCGGTGCTTCAGCCAGCGACGCTCAACGGGCTGTCGATGCCGCCGATAAGGCACGCGCTCGACGTGCTGGTCGTGGCCGCCTACGGACTGATCCTTCCGCAGGCCACGCTCGATTGGCCGCGAAGCGGCGCGATCAACATCCATGCGTCGCTGCTGCCGCGCTGGCGCGGCGCTGCACCGATCCAGCACGCGCTGCTGGCAGGCGATAAAGAGACCGGCATCAGCATCATGCAGATGGACGCCGGGCTTGATACCGGCCCGGTGATCGCCCGGGCGATCGTGCCGATCGCGCCCCGCGACACCGCCGGCGCGTTGACGGTGCGACTCGCCGCGGCGGGCGCGGCGGCGATCGTGCAGTCGCTTGCGACGCTCGCGGCGAGCGGAAGCCTCGCTTTGCAGCCGCAGGAAGCGGCGGCCGCGACCTATGCCGGCAAGATCGCGCGGGCCCAGGCGGCAATACGCTGGAACGACGATGCCGCGACGATCGATCGCGTCGTTCGTGCCTTCAACCCCACGCCCGGCGCTTTTGCGACGCTCAGCGGTGCGACGATCAAGATCTGGACTGCCGAGCCGACGTCGGGAAGCTTCGGCAACGCCGGCACAATCGTGAGCGCCGATGCCAACGGCCTGCTCGTCGCTTGCGCGCGCGGCGCCCTGCTGGTACGCGAGCTGCAGCGCGCAGGCGGCAAACGGCTGCCCGCCGCAGCGTTTCTCGCCGGGCATCCGATCGTGCCGGGCGCGGCTTTCGACGCAATATCGGGTTGAATTAACGTCGAGTCGGGGCCATCTAAGCGGCTCTACGGCCTCTCAATTCTGGTGCGGAGACGACGATGCTGGGCAATTGGTTCAAGACCGGTTTGTTGATGGCGGCGATCATGGCGCTTTTCGGCGTCGCCGGCGCGGCGATCGGCGGAGGGCAGGGCATGCTCTTCGCTTTGCTGCTGGGACTCGCCACCAATCTTTGGGCTTACTGGTTTTCCGACGCGATGGTGCTCCGGCTCTACAACGCGCGCGAGGTCGATGCGACGAGCGCGCCGCAGCTCTACGGCGCCGTGCGGGACTTAGCCGCGCGCGCCGGCCTGCCGATGCCCCGGGTCTACCTTATCGACGAGGCCCAGCCGAATGCGTTCGCCACCGGCCGCAATCCCGAGCATGCCGCGGTTGCCGCGACGCGCGGCATCGTCGAATTGCTGAGCGCGCGCGAGCTGCGCGGCGTGCTTGCGCACGAGCTCTCTCATGTGCGGAACCGCGACATGCTCACGTCGACGATCACCGCGTCGATCGCCGGCGCCATATCAGCCCTCGCGCATTTCGGCATGTTCTTCGGGCACCGCGATGACGGCGAACGCAACCCGCTGACGGCGCTGCTGGTGATGATCCTCGCGCCGATCGCCGCGGTGCTGATCCAGCTGGCGATTTCGCGAGGACGCGAGTACGAGGCCGATCGCGGCGGCGCCGAGATTTCCGGCGACCCGGCGGCGCTCGCCGACGCGCTGGCGAAGATGGAGCGTTATACGAAGGGTTTGCCGCTGCCTCCCGCAGAAGAGCATCCGGCTACTGCGCAAATGATGATCGTCAACCCGCTGCACGACGGAGGGCTGGCCGGGCTGTTCAGCACGCACCCGCCGATCGAGGACCGGATCCGCCGACTACTCGCACTCGCTTCGCAATACCAGCGCGGATTGCAGCCGCGCTAGTCGCGCACCTTAGCGATGGAGCGTGCGCAGCGGTCTGCCGCGAAAATCGTCCGTCGCGTCCTTGCCGGCAATCCGCTTCCGGCGGTACTGGCGGGCTTGCCCTTGCCGTCAGGCGATCGCGCGCTGGTGCACGAGCTCTCGTATGGCACGCTGCGCTTCCTGGGCGAGCTCCGCGCGATCGTGCATGTGCTTGCCGAGCGTCCGTTGACCGACGCCAGCGTCGAAGCGCTGCTCTGGGTTGCGCTCTACCAGTTGATCCACACCGGCGCGCCGGCGCATGCGGTCGTCGACGCGGCCGTGCGCGCGACGGCGCAGCTCAAGCGCACATCAGCGCAGGGCCTGACCAACGCGATCCTGCGCACTTTTCTGCGCCGCCGTGAGGGGTTGCTCGGCGAGATCGCGGCGGATCCCGAAGCGCGCTTTTCCTATCCTCGCTGGTGGGTCGACCGGGTGTCCGCCGAGTATCCGCAGCGTGCCGCCGCGGTACTCGACGCGGGCAACGAGCGGCCGATGCTGAGTTTGCGCGTCAACCGCAGGCAGCTCGCGCGCGGCGAGTATCTTGCCGCGTTGCACGCGCAAGGCATTCGGGCGCACGCGATCGGTGACGCGGGCGTCGCGCTCGACGAGACGGCCGTCGTGCCGGCGCTGCCGGGGTATGCAGACGGATGGTTTTCGGTGCAGGACGCCGGCGCGCAGCTCGCCGCACCGCTGCTGGGAGCGCAAGACGGCATGCGTGTGCTCGACGCCTGCGCCGCACCGGGCGGCAAGACCACGCATCTGGCCGAGCTGGCGGCGCTCGACCTGGTCGCGCTCGACATCGACGCTGCACGGTGCGGGCGCATGCAAGACAATCTCGCGCGTCTGGGCCTGGCCGCGCGCCTTGTCGTCGCCGATGCGGGCGAGCCTGCTCGCTGGTGGGACGGCAAGCCGTTCGATCGCATCCTTGCTGACGTCCCTTGCACCGCTTCGGGCATCGTGCGGCGGCATCCCGATGGCAAATGGCTGCGCCGCGAGACCGACATCGCGAGCTTCGTTTTGCAGCAGACGCGCCTGCTCGATGCGCTGTGGCCGTGCTTGAAGCGTGGCGGCATGCTGCTGTATTCGACCTGCTCGATATTCGGTGCCGAGAATGGCGATCAGGTCGTTGCATTCCTCGATAGCCACCGCGACGCGTTGCACATTCGACCCACATTGCCCGCCGAATACGACGCCATCGACGGTCAACTCTTGCCAGCGGGCCCGGGCACAGCGCACAATCACGACGGGTTTTTCTACGCCCTCCTCCAAAAGAGCTGAGTCCTTCCGGAAGGATCGCGCGGCTCGCCGCTCCCGTCTATGCGCCGCATTCTCGCCGGCCTGTTGTGCCTGACCGCTTTGCTGTCGTTCCCGGCGGCAACGATCGCGCACGCCGATACTATCGGGGTCAAATCGGCCGAACTGCTGCCGGAGGACGAAAGCTATGTCCTGAATGCGCAGTTCGACCTGGCATTCAATCCGACGCTCGAGGAAGCGCTGCAAAAAGGAGTCTCGCTCTACTTCGTGCTCGAGTTCGAGCTCGTCCGGCCGCGCTGGTATTGGCTCGATCAGAAGCTCGTGCAGATGTCGGTACAGTACCGCCTGACCTATAACCCGCTGACCCGCCAGTATCGCGTGACCAGCGGCCTGCTCGGCCAGCAGTTCGATTCGCTCGACGAGGTCGAACGTCTGCTGTCGCGCGTCGTGTCGAGGCCCATCGTTCGCAAGGACGCGCTGTTGGCCGGCGAGCGCTACGAAGCGGCGGTCCGGCTTCGTCTGGACGTTGCCCAGTTGCCGAAGCCGTTCCAGATCAATGCGCTGGCCTCGCGCGACTGGTCGCTGCAGTCGGAGTGGTTTCGCTGGAGCTTTACGCCGTGAGCATGATCCTCGCGCCGCGCGCTTTGCGCTACGTGCTGCTTGGCTGCGCCGTTCTGGGCACCGTGTTCCTGTTCCTGCTCGCGACCGCGAGTGCGAACACCGCGCTCTTTGCCAGCAACTACAACCTGCTGCTGGTGCTCAACGGAGCGATGGTCGCGCTGCTGATGGGACTGGTCGGATACCAGTTGTGGCGGCTGCGCAAGAACCTCAAGGCGGGCGTCTTCGGCTCGCGGCTCGCGATCAGGCTGGTGCTGCTTTTCGCGCTGGTTGCGGTGCTTCCGGGTGCGCTGCTCTACGGCGTGTCGGTGCAGTTTCTGGGCAAGAGCATCGAATCGTGGTTCGACGTGCGCGTCGACAAGGCACTCGAGGGCGGATTGAATCTCGGCCGCGGTGCGCTCGATTATCTGCTCAAGGAAACGACCAACAAAGCCTCGCAGCTCGCGCTCACCTTGCAGGAAGGCGATGTGGCGAGCATGCCGCAGCGGCTCAATCGCGCCAGCGAGCAGGCAGGAATTTACGAAGCATCGCTGTTTACTTCCTCGGGCGGGGTGCTCGGCGTCGCCGGAATTTCGGGCTCGACGCTGACGCCGGAACCGCCGCCGGCGCAGGCGCTGCGGCGCGCGAGGCTGCAGCAACCCTATTCCGCGATCGATCAGACCACCGACCAGGGGATGCTGCTGCGGGTCGTCGTTCCGGTGAACACCGCCGATCCGGGCGAGCCGTTGCGGCTGCTGCAGGTCGTCGAGCCGGTGCCGCGACAATTGCAGCTTGATGCCGAAAAAGTGCAGGCTGGCTACCGCGACTACCAGGAGATCTCGTTTTCGCGCGTCGCACTGAAGCGCCTTTACGCGTTTACGCTGACTCTGACCTTGCTGCTCGCGCTTTTTTCCGCGCTGGGCCTGGCCGTCGTGCTCTCCGAGCAGGTCAGCGGACCGCTGGGGCTTCTGGCCGAAGGCACGCGCGCGGTGGCGCAAGGCGACTTCAGCCGCCGCCATCCGGTTCAGAGTCGAGACGAGCTGGGTGTTCTCACCGAGTCGTTCAACACGATGACGGCGCAGCTTGCCGAGGCGCAGCAGAGGGCTGAAGAAAGCCGAACCGCCATCGAAACGACCAACGCCTATCTCGAAAGCATTCTTGCCAACTTGTCGGCGGGCGTGCTCGCGTTCGACAGCGCGTTCCGGCTGCGCAGCGCAAATCCGAGCGCCGCGGTGATTCTGCAGCAGCCGCTGGCGGACCTGATCGATTTGCCGCTTTCCGACTGGGGGCACCGCCTGCCGCCGCTCGCGGGCTTTGCCGAGTTGGTCGCGGACGGCTTTAGCGGCGGACGCGAAGGCCAGTGGCAGCGACAGGCCGAGGTCACCGTATCCAGGCACACTCGCGTCCTACTGATGCGGGGGTCGAGGCTGCCGGGCGAACCGGTGGCAGGCTTTGTCGTCGTCTTCGACGATGTCACCGAATTGGCCGAAGCGCAGCGCGACGCAGCCTGGGCGGAGGTGGCGCGGCGGCTTGCGCACGAAATCAAGAATCCGCTGACGCCGATCCAGCTGGCGGCCGAGCGCCTCGAGGTCAAGCTCGGCGGCAAGCTCGCGGCCGTCGACGCCGAGACGCTGACGAGAGCGACCCGGACGATCGTCACGCAGGTCGGCGCGATGAAGAACATGGTCGACGACTTTGCGATCTACGCCCGGCAATCGCGGCCCGGACGGATGCAGCCGGTCGATATCAATGCGCTCTTGCTCGACGTGCTGGGTCTGTACGAAAATCTGCGGCCCCATGTGTCGCTTGAGCTTGCGGCCGGCGATCCGATCGTCCTCGGCGAGCCGACGCGACTGCGGCAGGTGATCCACAATTTGATCCAGAATGCCATCGATGCGCAGGCGGAATCGCCCGAGGCCGCGTACGATATCGGCCTCGAGGTGCGCGGCAACGAGCTCGCCTTGTCGATTGGCGACCGCGGCGGCGGATTTCCGGACGACGTCGTGCGCCGCGCGTTCGAGCCCTATGTGACGACCAAGGCGAAAGGCACCGGACTCGGCCTCGCGATCGTCAAGAAGATCGCCGAGGAGCACCATGGGCGGGTAACGATCGAGAATCGGTCTCCGCAGGGGGCGGTGGTGACCTTGTACTTGCCGTTCAAAGGAACCAACACGTGATGCCGCAGCAGAAAGAAATCCTGATCGTCGACGATGAAGTCGGCATTCGCGAGCTGTTGTCCGAGATTCTGCAGGACGAGGGATATCAGGTAAGCGTCGCCGAAAATGCCGGCGAGGCACGCAATTACCGGCTGCGCACGCAACCCGCGCTGGTGCTACTCGACATCTGGATGCCCGACACCGATGGGGTAACCTTGCTGCGGGAGTGGGCCGCGAACGGACAGCTGACGATGCCGGTCGTGATGATGTCGGGCCACGGCACGATAGAAACCGCGGTCGAGGCGACCAAGGTCGGCGCGTTCGATTTCCTGGAAAAGCCGGTCGGGTTGCAAAAGCTCCTGTCGACGGTGACGCGGGCGCTCAAAATCGCCGCCGGCCAGGGGCCGCGGCGGATATCGCTCGCGACGCTCGGCACCAGCACGCCGGTGATCGAGGTCGAGCGGGCGATCGAGCAGCTGCTTCGCGCCAACCGGCCGGTGCTGATCGTCGGCGAGCCCGGCGCCGGGCACGACATCGCCGCGCGCGCGCTGCACGTTCCGGACGCGCCGTTCGTCATCCTCGGCAACGGCGCGCGACTTGCCGCGAACCCGTCGCAGATTCTGGAGGAATCACGCGATGGGCTTCTCTACTGCGTCGAAATCGGCGCTTACTCGAAGGCTGAGCAGAAGGGGCTGGCTTTCATTCTGCCCAAGCTCGAAAAGCAGGGCACGATCCTCGTTTGCACCAGCAGCGAGCAGCTCGGCAACCTCGCTGCGGAGGGGCGCTTCGACCCCGCGCTGCTGTCGACGCTGTCCGTCGGCGCGATCATGCTGCCGCCGCTGCGTACGCGGCGCGACGATCTGCCGACGTTGATCGCGCGCTTCTGGCGCGAGATCACCGCAAGCCAGCGCACGACGGGGACGCTGCAGGCCAGTGCCGTGTCGGCGCTCGCCGCCGCGTATTGGCCGGGCAACCTCGATCATCTGCACAACGTGATCGCCAATCTCGCATTGACGATCGAGAGCGAAATCACCGGCGAGCACGTACGGCGCCTTCTGGGTGAATCAGCGCTGCCGCCATCGGCTGCACTCGCGCCTGAAGTCACCGCTCGTTTCTTCGACCTGCCGCTGCGCGAGGCGCGCGAGGCCTTCGAACGGATCTACTTCGAGCAGTTGCTTGGCAAGGAGCAGAGCAATATGAGCCGGGTCGCCGAACGCGCCGGCCTGGAGCGCACGCATCTGTACCGCAAACTCAAGCAGCTCAACATCCGGTTTTCGCGTCGCTCCGACGAAGGAGCATGCTGAGCGGGCACGAGGCCGGCGCGGCGAGTGCTCCGGCAGCTGGAGTAAAAAGGCCGGCGGCCCCGCTGGTTATCGGTGCGATCGGCATCGTCTTCGGTGACATCGGAACCAGCCCGCTCTACACGCTGCGCGAATGCTTCACCGGGCCGCACGGCCTGGCGTTGACTGCCGATAACGTGCTTGGCGTCCTGTCGGTGATCTTCTGGGCGCTGATGGTTGTCGTCACCCTCAAGTACGTGACGCTGATCATGCGTGCCGACAATAACGGCGAAGGCGGCATCATGGCGCTTACCGCGCTGGTGTCGCGCGGACTCGACGACCGTCAGGCACGCTGGTGGCTGGTCGGATTGGGAATTTTCGGCGCCGCGATGTTCTACGGCGACGGCATGATCACGCCGGCAATCTCGGTGTTGTCCGCGGTCGAGGGCCTCGAAGTCATAACACCAGGCCTCAAGAGTTACGTCATCCCTGTGACGATGGTGGTGCTGCTCGCGCTATTCTCGATTCAGCGGCACGGCACGGCAAAAGTCGGCGGACTGTTCGGCCCGCTGATGTGCATCTGGTTTGCAACGATCGCGGTCATGGGCGCGTCCGCCGTCTGGCACGACCCGCGCGTACTGGCGGCATTGCTGCCATCCTACGCATTCTCGTTTTTGGTGGGCAACCCGCTGGCGGCCTTCCTCGCCTTGGGCGCCGTCGTGCTCGCCGTCACCGGCACCGAAGCGCTGTACGCCGACATGGGCCATTTCGGCGTGACACCGATCCGGCGTGCCTGGCTGTATCTGGTGGCGCCTGCACTGGTGCTCAATTATTTCGGCCAGGGCGCACTGATCATCGCCGAACCGGCGGCGATCAAGAATCCGTTCTATCTTCTGGCGCCTGCGTGGGCGCTGCTGCCGATGGTGGTGCTGGCAACCTGCGCGACGGTGATCGCTTCGCAGGCGGTTATTTCGGGCGCGTTCTCGCTGACCCGGCAGGCGATCCAGATGGGCTATTGTCCGCGCCTGACGATCAGGCACACGTCGGAGCGGCAGATTGGCCAGATCTACGTCCCCTTCATCAACTGGATGCTGTTGTTCGCGGTCATGCTGCTGGTCGCCGGCTTTCAGACCTCGAGCAATCTCGCCGCTGCGTACGGCATCGCGGTGACGCTGGCGATGGCGATCGACTCGCTGCTGATCTTCGTCGTGCTGACCCGGCTGTGGCACTGGAATGCGCTGGCCGCGCTGGCGATCGTCGTGCCGCTGGTCATCATCGACGCGGCCTTCCTGTCGTCGAACCTGCTCAAGATCCCGGAGGGCGGCTGGTTTCCGATCCTGGTCGGAGGTCTTGTATTTACGCTGCTGACGACCTGGAAGCGCGGCCGCGCGATCCTGCTCGAACGCTTGAACATCGAGACGATGCCGATCGATCTTTTTATTGAAAGCATCGCGACCAACCCCCCGATGCGCGTGCCGGGTACGGCGGTTTTTCTCACCAGCACGGCAAACCGTGCGCCGCATGCGCTATTGCATAACCTGAAACACAACAAGGTGCTGCACGAACGAGTCGTTCTGCTGACGCTGACGACGCAGGATATTCCGACGGTCCCGCTGTCCGAGCGCGTGCGCATCCGCGATCTGGGCTGCAACTTCCAGCAGTTCGAGGCCTTCTTCGGGTTCAAGGAAGATCCGGACGTTCCGGAGCTGCTGGAGGAATGCGGCCGCCGCGGCCAGCCGTTCGACATGATGGACACATCGTTCTTCGTCTCTCGCGAAACACTGATCCCGACGGCGACGCCGGGCATGGCGTTGTGGCGCGAGCGATTGTTCGTATCGATGGCCAAGAACGCGACCAAGGCGATCGAATTCTTCAATGTCCCGACCAACCGGGTCGTCGAACTGGGAACCCAGGTCGAGCTCTAGCGCAAATAAAAACGCCGGCCTCTGAGGGCCGGCGTCGGGAACGGTGTTGCGCGAGCGCGGCTAGAGAGTCGCCATTTCGCCGCGCATCGCCTTCAACGCCTTGCTTTCGATCTGGCGGATCCGCTCGGCCGACACGCCGTACTGGTCGGCCAGATCCTGCAGCGTCGCCGGATCTTCTTCGCGCAGCCAGCGCGCTTCGATGATGTTGCGGCTGCGGCTATCCAGCCGTGACAAGGCGCTCTTCAAGCCGACGCTTCGATTGTGCGCGGTCTCGGCGCGCTCCAGTATCCGGACGGGCTCGGCATCTTCGTCGGTCGTCAAATACGAGCTTGGCGTCATCGTCTCGCCGTCGTCGCCGGCCGGCGGATCGAGCGCAACGTCCCGGCCCGACAGCCGTGTCTCCATCTCGAAAACTTCCTCGGCCTTGACGCCCAAGGCCTTGGCGATGCCGTCGGCCTCGCTACGCGTAAGCGCGCCGAGCTTCGGCTTCATGCTCCGCAAGTTGAAGAAGAGCTTGCGCTGCGCCTTGGTCGTGGCGATCTTGACCAGACGCCAGTTGCGCAAAATGTGCTCGTGCATCTCGGCCCGGATCCAGTGCAGCGCGAACGACACCAGGCGGACGCCGCGCTCCGGATCGAAGCGGCGTACCGCCTTCATCAGGCCGATATTGCCTTCCTGGATCAGATCGGCCTGCGGCAGCCCATACCCCAGGTAGTTACGGCTGACGGCGACAACCAGGCGGAGGTGGGACAGGACGAGCGAGCGCGCTGCATCCAGATCGTTTTCGCGCTGCAGCTTGCGGCCGAGCTCGACCTCCTGCTCGGCCGTCAGCAGCGGAAAGCGATTGACCGCCTGGATGTAGTGATCCAGGCTCCCCAGCGATGCCGGGGTCGGAAAAGCCAGCGTCTTCGTGGGCATCAAGAGAGACTCCTTTCAGTGTCCTGTATTTTAGCACTCGGCTTGTCAGAGTGCTAACCCGCCCCGAAGTTCCCCCTCATGGCCGGGCTCTCGCCGGGGCTAGCTGGCGCGAGACGGCAAGCCATGCCCCCAGCCAACCCAACCCGAGCGCGATGCCCGGCGCCAGCCATCGAAAGCGGCGCGAAGCCTTCCGGCAAGCCGGCAAGCTCCAGCACGGGCCCGATGCGACGGTTGAAACCCCAGAGTGCGGCTTGGACCGCGGCCACCGCCAGCAAGCCGGCGGCCAGCCCTTGCAGCGCGCCGAAGTAAAGGAAGGGACGGCGCATGTACGCTGGGGTGGCTCCAAAGAGGCTTGCTACGCCGAGCTCTGCCGCTCGAGTGAGCACTTGCAAACGGATGATGTTGAACGTCACGGCGACGACGGCGGCAGCCAATATCGCCGCGAGTGTCGCAGTCAGCACTTCGCCCGGGCGCACGATGGCCGCGACCCGCTCCGTGTCGCGCAATGCATACGCGCTGCTGCTCGCCCCCGAAGAGCGCGACCGGATGCGCTTTTTCGCGGTCGCGCAGTCCCACCTTGTCGAGTGCGGCGCGCACGCGCTTCGCGCCTTCGCGCCGGTCGGCGCCAGCCACCGCCAGCGGCACCTTCCCGCCGGGATAGCGCTTGCCGACTTCGGCAAAAGTGATCAGGCCTGCGCCATGGCGCTGCTCGTCAGCCGATCAGCGCATCGGCGAATTCCGCGGCGCGGAACGGACGAAGGTCGTCGATCCCTTCGCCGATGCCGATCAGCTTGAGCGGCAGCGGTCGCGTTTTGGCGATCGCCGCGACGACCCCGCCCTTGGCGGTGCCGTCGAGCTTGGTCACGATGAGCCCGGTCAGACCCAGCGCCGCATCGAATGCGGCGACCTGTGCTAGCGCGTTCTGCCCGGTGCTGGCGTCGAGCACGAGCAGTGTTTCGTGCGGCGCGCCTTCCTGCGCCTTGGCAATCACGCGGCGGATCTTCTTGAGCTCGTCCATCAGCGGCAGCTGCGTCGGCAGCCGGCCGGCCGTATCCGCAAGGACGACGTCGATTCGACGCGCGCGCGCTGCCGAGATCGCATCGAACATCACCGCAGCCGGATCGCCGCCGTGCTGGGCGATCACCGGCACGTCGTTGCGAGCGCCCCAGGCTTCGAGTTGCTCGCGTGCGGCGGCGCGGAAGGTATCGCCCGCCGCGAGCAGCACCGAGTGGCCCTGGCCCTGCAAGTATTTGGCCAGCTTGCCGATCGACGTGGTCTTGCCCGCACCGTTGACGCCGGCCAGCATGATCACGAAAGGGCGCGCTGAACCGACAATCAGTGGTTGCTCGAGCGGCGCGATGAGCTCGACCAGCGCGGACTTGAGCACCGCGCGCGCGTCGAGCTCGGCGCCGGCGCGCTTCCAGCGGGCGACAAGCTCATCGAGCAGATGCTCGGTCGCCGGAATGCCGACGTCGGCGCTCAACAGCCCGCTGCGCAACTCGTCGATCGCTTCCTCCGACAGCGCTTCGCGTCCGAACAATGCGGCAAGCGGTCGCGAAATGCGCTCGCGCGAAACGCCGAGACCGGCTTTAAGACGTTCGGACCAGCTGCGTGCGCCGTCATCGGTCTTGCGCTTGAATAGATCGAGCATCGAGCTTGGGCATCGCAGGGCAAAGGTACAATTCTACCTTTCCGCTCATGGCACACGCTTGCCGCAAGCTCAACAGATTCGCATCATCGGCGGGCGCTGGCGCGGCAGGCGCATCCGCTTTCCCGCCATCGCCGACATTCGCCCGACACCTGATCGGGTTCGCGAAACACTGTTCAACTGGCTGGGTCAGGATCTCGGCGGCGCCCGCACGCTCGATGCCTTCGCCGGGAGCGGAGCGTTGTCGTTCGAGGCGCTGTCCCGCGGCGCCGCGCTCGCGGTAGCCGTCGATCGCAAGCCGGAGCTGGTGCGCGCGCTGATCGCGACCGGGCAGATGCTGGGCGCCATCGCACTGGAGACGCACTGCGTCGATGCGCGCGCGTTCCTCGCGCGCGAAACGCGAGTGTTCGACGTCGTCTTTCTCGATCCGCCGTTCGCCGAGCCGCGATGGGAAACGCTGCTGCCGGCAGCCGCCGCGCGCGTGGCCCCTGACGGCGCGCTCTATGTCGAAGCCGCGGCGCCGGTCACCGCACCCGCGGGTTTCACGATCGTGCGCGGCGACAAGGCCGGGCAGGTGCATTATCATCTGCTGCGCCGCTCGTCCGGCGCCGACTCGGGCGGGAGCGGACCGCCGAGCGGGGAGAACGGGGCATGCTGAAAGTCGTCTATCCTGGAACCTTCGACCCGTTCACCAAAGGGCACGAGGACCTCGTCCGCCGGGCCGCCAAATTGTTCGAGCGGGTGATCGTGGCGATCGCGGACAGCGAAAGCAAGCGCCCGATGTTCAGCGCCGACGAGCGAATCGCGATGGCGCGCGAAGTCCTGGCCCCCTATGCCAATGTCGAGGTCGCGGGTTTTTCCGGCCTGCTGATGGACTTCGTGCACTCGGTCGGCGCCACGACGATCCTGCGCGGCCTGCGCGCGGTGTCGGACTTCGAGTACGAATTTCAGATGGCCGGCATGAACCGCAACCTGCATCCCGAGGTCGAAACGCTGTTTCTGACGCCGGCCGAGCAATACCTGTTCATGTCATCGACGATCGTTCGTGAAATCGCCCGCTTCGGCGGCGACGTCGGCAAGTTCGTGCCGCCGGCGGTCGTGGCCCGGCTCAAGGCCAAGGCCGGCGAAGAACGGGCGGCGCAGTCGCGAGAAAGACCTTGATGGCGCTGATGATCACCGACGAATGCATCAACTGCGACGTTTGCGAGCCCGAGTGCCCGAACGGCGCGATCGCGCAGGGCCTGGAAATCTACGAGATCGATCCGGCCAAGTGCACCGAGTGTGTCGGCCACTTCGACACGCCGCAGTGTGTCGAAGTCTGCCCGGTCGATTGCATACCGGTGAACCCTGACTGCGTGGAGAGCAACGATCAGCTGCTGCTGAAGTATCGCGGCCTGATGGCGGCCAAGGCCGGCAACGTGCCGGCTTAGAACGGCCGCCGCCGCTTCGCGGCAGCCCGCGGCGGAATTGCTAACCGTTGGCCGCGAGCGGCAGCGGCTCCGACTGCTCGCAGATGGCGTCGATCGCGGCGAGCTCGCGCGCGAGTGCCCCGATCTGCGCCTTCGCGGCGACCTCGGCCTGCTCGAGCTCGGCGATGCGCTCCTCGAGTTCGTCGCTGGCGCGATGGATGCGCTTGACGCTCTCCAGCCGGCGGCGCAGCTGCAGATGATGCTCGCGCACCTGCGTTTCCAGCGGCGCCATCACGGCCTTTAGCCAGCTCTCCAGGTCGCGGGTCGCGATGTCGAAAACGTGCTTTACCCGGATCGCGATCGTCTCGAAGAACCGCTTCATCAGCGTGAACTTGGCTTTGCTGACCATATTCCACAGCGTGTTGAAATGCACGTTGTACGCGCGCTCGAGCCGCTCGACTTCCTTCTGGTATTTGAGCATCGAGAACGGCGGCGGCGTAAACGGCTCTATGCCGTGCTCCTTGGCGAAACGCCGGTACATCGCCTGCATCATCTCGTGCGTCTCGGCGGTCTGCCGCCCGCCCGCATCGAGGCTGCCGTAGATCTTGGCGAAGAAATCGCCCATCGCGGAGCGCACGCCCTTCGTGAACGGGCTCTTCTCGATCCGCTCCCGCGTGTCGGCCGCGGCGGCGCGCAGCGTTTCCAGGCCGATGCTCTCGTACAGGTTGTTGGTCTGTTGCGTGAATACCGTACGCAGCGCCGTGTAACGCTGCATGCCGCGCTCGAACAGGTTTTTCTCCTGCTGGATGCGCTCCATCATGTGCTCGACGACGTCCTGATTCTTTCCGCGCAGGTTCTGCAGTTCGGTGAGCTGCTCGCGGATGCCGGCGATGCGGCTGTCGAGTATCGTGCGCGTGCCCGCGACCAGCTCGCGGATCTCGGTCTGCGTCGCGGCGCCGACGATGCGTCGCTTGGCCGGAATGAGCTCCATCGACAGCGCGGATTCGAGCTGCGGCAGGCGACTCCTGGCCAGCAGCGCGTCGTCGCCGTTGACCTTGGCCAGCAGCGCCTTTTGCGCCGATACCGGAAAGATCTGTGCCGGCGGGATCATCAACAGCTGCGCGCTGGTGCGGACTTGGCGCGCGATCTCGCCCTCGACCTCATTCGGCGTGCGCAGGTCGTCCCACAATCCGTCGATCTTGTTCAGGATGACCAGGCGGCCTTCGCGGCTCGCGGGGCTGTCCCCGACGAGGTGCTTGGTCCACACGTCGATGTCGGTCTTGGTCACGCCCGCGTCGGCGGCGAGGATGAACAGGATCGCGTGCGCATTGGGCAACAGGTTGAGCGTGAGTTCCGGCTCGGTGCCGATGGCGTTGAGGCCGGGCGTGTCGAGGATCACCAATCCCTGCTGCAGCAACGGGTGCGGGAAGTTGATGATCGCGTGACGCCAACAGGGTACGTCGACGGCGGAGTCGGCTGCCGACAGCGGGGCCAGCGGGTCGCCGTCGTCGTAGAGGCCGTACTTACGCGCCAGCGGGACCGGGACGCGCTTGGTCTGCGACACCTGCGAGAGCGCTTCGGCCATCCGGTCCGCCGACGACATGTCTAGCGCGATCGTTACCCACTCGTCGGCGTAGTTCTTGAATTCGGTGACCGAGCCGTCGCGCGCCCTGGTCTCGATCGGCAGCAGGCGGATCGACGGTGGTCGCGTCGAGTCGTAGAGAAGCTCGGTCGGACACATCGTCGTGCGGCCGGCGGCGGAAGGCAGCAGGCGCTGGCCGAAATCGGCAAAGAAGATCGCGTTGATCAGCTCGGATTTGCCGCGCGAGAACTCGGCGACGAAGGCGACGACCAGCTTGTCCTGATGCAGTCGCTCGAGCAGGCGCTGCACGGTAAGGTCCGCCTGGCCGTCGGCAAGGTCCTGTTCGGACAGCCATTCGTGCAAGCGCGAGACGCCCGACGACAACCGGCGTCGCCAGTCGCTGTAGGCTTCAAATCTTGCGGCCAGATCCTTCGATTGCATCATAGTCGGTTCGTGCCCGGCTCGAGTCGAAGCGACTCTAGCATAAAGCGCGCCAAAACAAGCACCTAAGGATTCACTAGGTCTGGCAGCGGCCGCAATAGTAGGTCGCCCGCCCGGCTTGGCGTATCGCGCGGATGGGGTCGCCGCAGACGCGGCAGGGCTCGCCTTCGCGACCGTAGACGTTGTATTCAAGCTGAAAATAGCCCGGCGCGCCGTCGCTATCGACGTAATCGCGCAGCGTGCTGCCGCCTTTGGCAATCGCCGCGGTGAGGGTTTCCCTGACCGCCACCACCAGTCGCGCGAGACGTTCGCGCGAGACGCGGTTGACGGCGCGCGTCGGTCGTATGCCGGCGCGAAACAGCGCCTCGTTGGCGTAGATGTTCCCCGCACCGACGACCAGCCGGTTGTCCATCAGCGCGAGCTTGATTGCCGCGCGCCGCGTGCGGGTCGATGCGAACAGATAAGCGGCATCGAAATCGGGCGAGAACGGCTCGGGTCCGAGCGCAGCGAGTAGCGGATGCTCGCCGGCGGCCGCGGGCGACCAGAGCATGGCACCGAAGCGGCGTGGATCGTGATAGCGAAGGACGACGCCGTTGCCGAATTCCAGATCGATGTGATCGTGCGTGCGTCGCGCCGGCGCCGCGCCGTAGACGCGGAGGCTCCCGGTCATGCCGAAATGGACGATCAGAGTGTCGCGGCCCAGGCGGAAAAGAAGGTATTTGCTGCGTCGGTCGACCCGGTCGACGACGCGGCCAACCAGCCGGCGGGACAAATCGCGCGGAACCGGCCAGCGCAACCGGCGGTCGTAGATCCTGACCGCCGTCACTTTCTGCCGTTCTACGTGAGGCGCGATCCCGCGACGCGTCGTTTCAACTTCCGGAAGTTCGGGCATCTGGGGCCGTCGAGTGGCGTTTGTTGCTCGGGCAAATATACCCTAAGATGCAGCGAGGTCCGGCGATGTACCGGGCCTCCCGTCGAAACCGATCGAGCTTGGCCTTTCTATTTTGATTCCCGTCCTTCGTCTTCTGTTGTTGGCCAGCCTGGCCGGTGCCACTATGGCGGCCGGCGACGGCCGCGCTCAAGCGCCCGCCGACCCGAAAGAGCCCCGGGCCGCGACCGCTGCGCCCGACAGCTCCGAGGCGGTCGACGAGCTCACGCCGCAAGTGCTCTATCGCATTTTGGTCGGCGACATCGCACTGCAACGCGGCGACGCCGCGATGGCCGCGCGGGCGTACTTCGAGGCGGCGCGCGATGCGCGTGACGCGGTGCTCGCCCGCCGCGCGACGGAGATCGCGCTGTTTGCCCGGCAGCGCACGTTGGCGCTGGAAGCGGCCAAGCTTTGGCAGCAACTCGATCCGAAGGCCGATCGCGCGCGCCAGATGGTGGCCTCGCTCGCGATCTCGGGCATGGGCGCCGATCTCAAGGGCGAATTGCAGCGTGTGCTGATCGAAGCGGCCGCCAACGACAAGTCGCTCGGCGAGGCATTCCTGCAGCTCAATCAGGCCTTGGCAGCGCAAACCGACAAGGTCGCTGCGTTTCGTCTGGTGCAGGATCTGGCCAAGCCGTATCCGAAGGTTGCCGAAGCGTGGTTCGCCGTCGCGCTCGCCGGCTACAACACCAAGCTCACCGATCCGGCGATTGCCGCCGCCGCGACGGCTGCGGCAGACCAGGCGCTCCAGCTCAAGCCCGACTGGGACCGTGCGGCGTTGCTCAAAGCCGATATCCTGGCCAAAGGATCGCCCGATGCGGCGACGGCGTTCCTCAAGCAGTTTCTCGCGACGACCCCCGATGCGCGGGCGGTCTCGGGCGCGCTGGCGCAACTCTACGTGGAGCAAAAGCGCTTCGGCGAGGCACGCGCGATTTTCCAGAAACTGTGGGAAGAGGAGCCCGAGGACCGCGAATTTGAATTCGCCATCGCCGCGATATCGCTGCAGATGAAGGATTACGCGACCGCGCAAAAGCTGCTCGAAGAGCTCGACAAGGTGGGCTACGGGGAAAGCGGCGTCGTGCCGTTCTATCTCGCCCAGCTGGCCGAAGAAACCAAGCACTACGACGAAGCAATTGCCCGATACCGCGAAGTCACCGAGGGCGATCGCGCGTGGCTCGCCAAGCTCCGCATCGGCGCGATGATGGGGAAAAAGGGTGACGTCGCCGCAGCGCGCAAGTACCTGGACGAACTGCAGCCTGAATCGGCCGAGCGGCGCGTCGAGCTCGCGCAGGCGGAAGCGCAGTTGATGCGCGATGCCGGCGATTTCAAGGCCGCGTATGCGATTCTCGCCGCCGCGCTGGAACGCCAGGCCGATTCGGTCGATCTGCTGTACGACGTCGCGATGGTCGCCGAAAAGCTCGACCGCATCGACGAAGTCGAGGCGAGGCTCAAGCGCCTGATCGAGCTCAAGCCGGACAACGCTCAGGCGCTGAACGCGCTGGGCTACACGCTCGTCGACCGTACGCCGCGCACGGCAGAAGGGCTGAAGCTGATCGAGAAGGCGCTCCAGATCGCGCCCGACGACCCCTTCATCCTCGACAGCATGGGCTGGGCGAATTACCGCCTGGGCAAACTCGACGATTCGGAAAAATTCCTCCGACGCGCGTTCGGCGATCAGGCCGATCCCGAGATCGCCGCCCATCTGGGCGAAGTGCTGTGGGCGAAAGGCGAGCGGGCCCGAGCGGCAGAGCTCTGGCAATCTCAGCTCAAGGCTTCGCCGGATAATCCGGTCCTGATCGAGACGATGCGCCGCCTGGCGCACTGACCGTCGCCAAGTCGATGCCGATGCTGCGCGGCATGTGCGTTCGCGCAGTCGCAGCGGCCGGTGCAGCGCTGCTCTGCGCCTGCACCCCCGCAATGATCGACCAACCGGCGCCGGCAAGCGCGGTCGCCGCGCGCGCAAGCTTCGAACTGACCGGGCGCCTGTCAGCGCGTCACGGCGACCATGCGCTCGCTGCCGGGTTCCACTGGACGCACGAACGCGAACGCGACGAGCTCGACTTGAGTTCGCCGCTCGGCCAGACGATCGCCCGCCTTAGCGGCGATGCGAGCGGCGTGCGGCTGCAAGACTCCGATGGACGCATCGAGACGGCGAGCGACTGGACCTCGCTGACCACGCGTACGCTCGGCTGGCCGCTGCCGGTCGAAGGCCTGGCGTTCTGGATCCAGGGGCTGCCGAGAGACGGCGCGCCGGCGGCGGTCGAGCGGGGAAGCGATGGCATGCCGTCGACGCTGCGCCAGGATGGCTGGAACATCCTCTACCAGGCGTTCGAGCGCGGCGGCGACGGCGTGTTGCGCCCGCAGCGCCTGACGCTCGATTACCCGGAGGTCGAGTTGCGCATCGCTGTCGATTCCTGGCGATGAGCGACCCGCATGCGCTGGTGCTCCCGGCACCGGCAAAGCTCAATCTGTTTCTGCACGTGACTGGTCGTCGCCCCGACGGCTACCACACGCTGGAGTCGCTGCTGGTGCTGATCGAGCGCGGCGATGTCGTTTCGCTTTCGCTGCGCGATGACGCCGACGTCGTGCGCCTGCGCGGTGCCGCCGGCGTGCTCGCTGAGGATGATCTCGCGGTGCGCGCGGCGAGATTGCTGCAAAGGTCCTGCGGTGTTGCGAAGGGCGTCACGATCGCGGTCGACAAGCGCCTGGCCATCGGCGGCGGTATCGGCGGCGGAAGCTCCGACGCGGCGACGGTTCTGCTGGGGCTCAACCGGCTTTGGCAGCTGGGACTGTCTCGACAGGAACTGATGCGCCTCGCGCTCCAGCTTGGCGCCGATGTTCCCTTTTTCGTCTTCGGCGAAACGGCGCGCGCACACGGCATCGGCGAAATGCTCGAGGCGGTCAGCCTGCCGCAAACCTGGTTCGCCGTGTTGTCGCCACCGATCGTCGTCTCGACCAGAGCCATGTTCGAGGGACTTGAATTGACACGACACAGCCAGTCCGCGAAAATGGCCGTCTTTTCCGAGGGGTATGGCCGTAACGACCTGCAAGCCGTTGCGGTCGCGCGGTTCCCGGAGATCGCCGGCTTTGTTGCTGCGCTGTCGCGCGTCGCGCCAGCGTCGGGAGCGCGGATGACCGGATCGGGAGCGTGTGTGTTCGCCGCTTTCGCTTCCGAACACGCTGCGCAGCAAGCGCTCTCGCGGATGCCGCGCGTGACAGAAAGCGCCGGTGGAAGCATCGGTGGAAACGCCGGAGAAACGGCCGGATTTGTTGCTCGCGCGCTTAACCGCCACCCGCTGTGGTCGTTTGCCTCACGTTGACGTTCCCGCGCGCGAACGGTTTCCCTTGGGGAGTCGCCAAGTGGTAAGGCACCGGATTTTGATTCCGGCATTCGTAGGTTCGATCCCTACCTCCCCAGCCACCCATAGGCAGGACAGGCCGTCCGCGCGGATGGCTTGTCCGCGTCTTTCATAGGCGGGGACGATGGCGTTCGAACGGATGCGTATCTTCACCGGAAGCGCCAATCCGAAGCTCGCCGAAGCTGTCGTCCGGCACATGAACATCAGCCTCGGCCGATGCATCGTCGGCCGATTCTCCGATGGCGAGGTCATGGTCGAGCTGCTGGAGAACGTGCGCGGCCGCGACGTATTCATCCTGCAATCGACGTCGCAGCCGACCAACGACAACCTGATGGAAATCCTGGTGATGGTCGATGCGCTCAAGCGGGCCTCCGCCGGCCGCATCACCGCCGCGATACCCTATTTCGGCTACGCCCGGCAGGACCGCCGGCCGCGCTCGGCGCGCGTTCCGATCACCGCCAAGGTCGTCGCCGACATGCTGACGACGGTCGGGGTCAATCGGGTAATGACGATGGACCTCCACGCCGACCAGATCCAGGGCTTTTTCAACATCCCGGTCGACAACATCTACGCGACGCCGGTGCTGCTCGGCGATCTGTGGAAGCAGAACTACGACAACCTGCTGGTCGTCTCGCCCGACGTAGGCGGCGTCGTGCGAGCTCGCGCGATCGCCAAGCGGCTCGATTCCGATCTGGCGATCATCGACAAGCGCCGGCCGAAGGCCAACGTTGCCGAAGTCATGAACATCATCGGCGACGTCGCGGGCCGTGCCTGCGTGATCATGGACGATATCGTCGACACGGCCAACACGCTGTGCAAGGCGGCATCGGCGCTGAAGGCCAACGGGGCGCAAAAGGTACTCGCTTATTGCACGCACCCGGTCCTGTCGGGCGGCGCCGTGCAACGAATCGCCGAATCGGAGCTGGACGAGATCGTCGTGACCGACACGATTCCGCTGTCCGATGAAGCGCGCGCCTGCAAGCGCATCCGGCAGCTTTCCTGTGCGCAACTCCTCGCCGAAACGATGACGCGGATCTCCAACGAGGAATCGGTCAGCTCGCTGTTTACCGAGTAAGCCTGCTGGAGCGCGGAGCAGGGGCCCCGCGCTAGCGGGGATGCGACCGCGGAAGCAGGCTGGGGCCGACACTCGGTGCAGTGAGTTGCGTCGGACGCGCAAGGAGGCCGCGACGCTGGAGCGCGGAGCAGGGGCCCCGCGTTAGCGGGGATGCGACCGCGGAAGCAGGCTGGGGCCGACACTCGGTGCAGTGAGTTGCGTCGGACGCCGACACTCGTTGCGGGAGGTGCGTTGGACCGGCGAGGAGGCCGCCACGCGAGCCGGTTTCGGCTAAGCGCCCGCGGCGACTCCCTTTGCGCTATCGCGCCAATTTAGGTTACAATTCAAAGCTTTCCCGCCGCCTGCCAGCGGCATTGTCGCCATCGCGGACGACCGTAGCCATGCGCGCGGAAGGACGCAGACAACAGGAGCATTGCCATGCAGTTCGAATTCACCGCTTTTCCGCGCGGCACCGAAGGACGAGGCGCAAGCCGCCGGCTGCGCCGGAGCGGTCGCGCGCCCGGCATCGTCTATGGCGGCGCCGAGACTCCGCCGCAGCCGATCGAGCTTGACCACAATGCCTTGATCCACGCGCTCAACAAGGAAGCGTTTCACTCGTCGATACTGACGATGAAACTGGGCGAGGCCGCGCAGCGCGTGCTGCTGCGCGACGTGCAGATGCATCCATTCAAGCACGAAGTGCTGCACATCGACTTCCAGCGGGTCGACGAGAACCGCAAGATTCGCATGAAAGTGCCGTTGCACTTTATCAATGCCGAGCTCGCGCCCGCCGCCACGACGACCGATGCCATCATCAGCCATGTGCTGACCGAACTCGACGTCGCGTGCCTGCCCAGAGACCTCCCCGGCTTTGTCGAAGTGGACTTGTCGCAACTTGCGGTCGGGCAATCGATCCACGTCTCGGACCTCAAGCTCCCGGCCGGCGTGACCGCGGTAACCCGGCCCGGCGCGAGCCCGGTCGTGGCGACGGCGATCGTGCCCCGCATCGTCGTCGAGGTCGAGGAAGTTGCGGCGCCGACGGCCGAGGCGGCAGCGGCCGAGGCCGCAGCGGCGGAAGGAGCTAAGCCCGGCGAAAAGACCGGCGAAAAAAGCGGCGACAAGGCTGCCGAAAAAGCTGGGGACAAGACGCCTTCCAAGAAGGACGACAAGAAATAAGCGCCCGGCGTACGCGAAAGGCCCGCCATCGCATCTTCGGGCGGGCCTTTTTGCTGCGCCGGCGCTTCAGGCACGGGAGCTGACGCCGTGGCGCATGCGTTTCGCCTGATCGTCGGCCTGGGCAATCCGGGACGCGAATACCAGGAGACGCGGCACAACGCCGGCTTCTGGTGGGTCGAGCGTCTGGCCGAGACATTGTCGGCGAGCTTTCGCGCCGAATCGAAGTTTCATGCGCGGGTCGCTGTCGCGCGCAGCGGAGATGGCGAAGACCTGCGCCTCGTGATGCCGCAGACGTTCATGAATCGCAGCGGACTCGCGGCCGCGGCGCTTGCCCGCTTCTACCGGGTGGCACCGACGGAGATCCTGGTGGCACACGACGAGCTCGACTTGAAGCCCGGCGTCGTCAAGTTGAAACAGGGCGGGGGCAACGCTGGACACAATGGCCTGAAGGACATCGCCGCCGCGTTGGGCAGCGGCGGCTTCTGGCGGCTGCGCCTCGGCATCGGTCATCCGCGCGACGGCGCGCTGTCCGAGCAGGAGGTTGCCGACTACGTGCTGCATCCGCCACCCGGCGAGGAGCGGCGGATGATCGACGACGCGATCGCGCGGGCGCTGGGTATATGGCCCTGGCTTGCGCGCGGCGAGACCGAACGCGCGATGCACGAGTTGCATACTTCGCCGCGTTCGGCACCTGCTTCCGAAGGGCCGGCAAAGTCATGAGCCTCAAATGCGGGATCGTCGGGCTGCCGAACGTCGGCAAGTCGACGCTGTTCAACGCGCTGACCCGCGCGGGCATCGCGGCGGAAAACTATCCGTTCTGCACGATCGAGCCCAATGTCGGGATCGTCGAAGTGCCCGATCTGCGCCTCGCGGCGCTTGCGGCGATCGCGCGTCCCGAGCGCGTCGTTCCCGCCGTGGTGGAATTCGTCGACATCGCAGGGCTCGTCGCCGGGGCCTCGAGAGGCGAGGGCCTGGGCAACCAGTTTCTGGCCAACATTCGCGAAACCGACGCCATCGCGCATGTCGTGCGCTGCTTCGAGGATCCGAACGTCGTGCACGTTGCGGGGAAGATCGATCCGGTCTCGGACATCGAAACGATCAATACCGAGCTCGCGCTGGCGGACCTGGCCGCCGTCGACAAGCAGATGAACCGCTACGCCAAAGCGGCCAGGACCGGTGGCGACAAGGAGGCGAAGCGGCTGATCACGGCGCTCGAAAAGATCCTCCCCGCGCTCAACGATGCGCGCCCGGCACATTCGGTCGAGCTCTATCCGGAAGAGCTCGCCGTGTTGAAACCGCTCTTCCTGCTGACGATGAAGCCCACGATGTACGTGGCCAACGTGCCGGAGCACGGCTTCAGCGGCAACGCGCTGCTGGACCGCGTCCAAGCCTATGCCGCGCGCACAGGGGCGCCGGTCGTCGCCATCAGCGCCGCGCTCGAAGCGCAGATCGCCGATCTCGACCAGGCCGACAAGCAGATTTTCCTCGCCGACATGGGCCTTACCGAAGCAGGCCTCGATCGATTGATCCACGCCGGCTACAAGTTGCTCGGGCTCGAGACCTACTTCACCGCCGGCCCGAAGGAAGTGCGCGCCTGGACGATACGTCGCGGCAGCACCGCGCCGCAGGCGGCGGGCGTGATCCACACCGACTTCGAGAAGGGCTTTATCCGGGCCGAGGTCATCGCTTATGATGATTTTGTTGCCTGCAAAGGCGAGCAGGGCGCGAAAGAGGGGGGCAAAATGCGGCTCGAAGGCAAGGACTACGTCGTCCGCGACGGCGACGTCATGCATTTCCGCTTCAACGTTTGACATCGTGAGGCTGCTGGCCTCGTGAGCATGCCGGTGCTGCTCGTCGCCACGGCCACGCAGTGGTTTGGCACGGCACGCATCCCGCGATCGCTGACGCGGGCGGGTTTCGAGGTCTCGCTGCTCGCGCCCAGGGATACGCTGGCCGAAAAGAGCCGTTTCATCGCGCGCACTCGACATTTGCCGGACAACGCAACGCCTCGTCAATGGGTCGATGCTTTCGCCGAGATGATCGGAGAAACCTCGCCGCGGCTGCTATTGCCTTGCGACGACACCGCGTTTCGACTGCTGCAGACGCTCGCGCTGTCGCCGCCCGGAGGCATGCGGCCCGAGTTGCATTTGCAGCTCGCCACCCTGATCGGCGACTCGCTGGGCGACGCACGCTTCTACCGCACCAGCGTGGAGAAAACGCTCTTGCCACCGGCCGCCGAGGCACTCGGCATTCGCGTGCCGCCCTATGCGATCATCAATACACTCGCTGCAGCGCAGTCGTTTGCGGCGGCTCACGATTATCCGATCGTGCTCAAGCGCGATCACTCGACGGCGGGTGAAGGCGTTGCCATCGTCGAATCCTGCGAGCGCCTCGCTGCCGCGTTCCAACGTCTCGTGCGCCCGGATCCGTCGGCGCTGAGCCACCCCGAAACCGGCACGGTGCTGATCCAGGCGCTGATCAATGGCGATGTGCATTACGAAAATACGGCGGCCTGGAAGGGTCGCCGCATAGGCGGCTTCGCCGTGCACCGCCTGGAGTATGCCGATGTGAAGGGCCCCGCCGCCGTAATTCGCTGCTATCGTTCGGACGAGATCGGCGATTTTTCCTCGAAGCTGGTGCGCGGCTTCGGCATCACGGGCTTGTTCGCAACTGAGTACATCATCGAGCGCGCAAGCGGCGAGGCCTATCTGCTGGAAGTCAATCGGCGCATGACGCCGGGCTTTCATGTCGGGTCACGCATCGGCGTCGATCTTTGCCTTGCGCTGCGCTGCGCGATGCAGGGTGTGGCGCCGACGACGCGCGTCGGCATGGACGAGGGCGAGGAGCATCTGAATGTGCACTTTCCGCAGGAATGGCTGCGCGATCCGCGCAGCCATTATCTGCGCGATTATCCGGTCGACGTGCCATGGGACGAGCCCGAGTTGATCAGGGCTATGCTCGCGCGCCGGCCGAAATCCTGACGCAAACATCTAGTTATCGAAAGACGGACATGTGGAAACAATTGACTCGCTGCATCGCTCTTGGATTGCTGGCGGCCATGCCAGCCGCGGGATTCGGCGCCGACCAGGCGGCGTACCCCAACCGTCCGATCCACATCATCATTTCGTTTCCGGCGGGCACGGCGACCGATACGCTGGCCAGAGTCGTCGGACAGAAGCTCGAGTCCGCGCTGGGGCAGCCCGTCATCATCGACATCCGCACCGGCGCGGCCGGCAACAACGGACTTGCCGCCGCTGCCCGGTCGGCGCCCGACGGCTATACGCTGACGATCGGCGGCGCGGCGATGTGCATCAACGTGAGCATTTATGGCGAGCACGCGGTCAATCCGCTGCGCGATTTCACACCGGTGGCGAAGCTCGCGACTTCACCTATCATCATCGTGGCCAATCCTTCGGCGCACATCGATACGATTGCCGACCTGATCGCCCGTGCCCGACGCGAGCCGGGCCGACTCGCCTATTCGACGCCCGGCGTGGGAACGCCGACGCACGTCGCGGCGGAGCTGTTGTCGACGCTCGCGGACGTATCGATGCTGCATATACCCTACGCCGGGTCGGGGCAGCTGATGACCGACGTGCTTTCCGGCAACGTGCCGCTGTCGTTCGCGTTGCCCGGGGCGACGCAGCAATTCGTCACCAGCGGTCAGCTCCGCGCTATCGCCGTGACCGGGCCGCATCGGATCGCCGCGCTTCCGGACGTACCCACGATTGCCGAATCCGGCTACCCGGGATTCGATGTCACCTCGTGGCACAGCATCCTCGCCCCGGCCGGTACACCGCCGGAAATCGTCGAGCGCCTCAATCACGAACTGGTGAGCATCATCGCGATGCCGGACGTGCGGGAGCGGCTGACCGCGATCGGCATGGAACCATCACCGAGCAGCCCGGCGCAGCTCGAGGCGGAGATCAGGACCGAAGTCGCGCGCTGGGGGCCCGTCGTCCGGCGCGCGGGCATCCATCGCGAATAGTGCGTGCGCCAAACGCGCCGTTGCACGCGGGCCGGCTAGCCTCCTGCCGCGGCCGCGAGCGCCGGCTGGTTTTCGATCTTCAGCAGCGGCAGCAGACCGCGCCGGCGGGCGAGCCATACGACGACGCGATGATGGTCGCAATCGTGGCGATGGATCGTCACGCCGGGCAGACCGTCCAGACGCAGCATGCGCGCCATGTCCGGCGCCGATCGTGCACATGCGTGAAGGTGGTAGGCAGTCCTGCCGTTGGATTCCCGCAAGACCTCGCGCAGATCGTAATACGTGTGGGCCGGCGCAGGAACGCGGTCCAGCCTGGCCAGCGCGTCGCCGAACGCCACGACGTCCTCGGGTACTTCCGATGCTCGGCAGTAAGCCGGATCGATGTTCGTATACGGCGAGAAGGCGTGCACATAGTCGGCTCCGAGCAGGTGGCCGAAAAGTATCGCCGCGTGGCTGCCGCCCGAAGAGCCGATGAACATCGTGCATCTCGGCGCGAGCTGGTCGATGTGCTGCCGCAGCAGCGAGACAAACGCGCCGACACCCTCCGCGACCGGAGGGATGCCGTTCATATAGCAGGTTCTAGAATGGTCGCAAAGCAGGATACGGTTGTAGTTCAAAAGCTCGGTGCTGCGCAGGAAGTCGAACGTCGGAACCGACAGCTTCCGGGCGAATCCGGTGAATGCCACGACCAGCACGCTGGGGTCCGGCCCGCGCTCGATGACGAGCTGCGAGTTGCCCGGCGACGGGGTTCGCAACCAGTTTTTCCGCGGAGCGAGCGCGATCACGGCGTCGTATTCGACAATCGCTTTCTTGTCATACCGCATTGCGCGATCTCCATCGGGCGTCTTGTCGAGTTTCGCACATCTTGGCTGCCGCGCAATTTTATCGTCGGCCGCCGGAGACGGCAAACCGAGGCGCGCTGCCTGTCGCCGGACGCATCGATCGAATGCGCGATGACGTGAACAATCGGCTCAAATTCACCAAGATGCAGGGCCTCGGCAACGATTTCGTGATGCTCGACTGCATCCGTCAGCGCATCGAACTGAGTTCGGCGCAGATCGCGCGGCTTGCCGACCGGCATTTCGGCGTCGGCTGCGACCAGGTGCTGCTGGTCGAGCGGCCGTCGCGCGCCGACGTCGATTTCCGCTACCGGATCTTCAATGCCGATGGTGGCGAGGTGGAGCAATGCGGCAACGGCGCCCGCTGCTTCGTTCATTTCGTCCGCGACCAGGGGCTGACGGCTAAGCGCACGATCCGCGTCGAAACCCGAGGGGGCGTCATCGAGCCCACGCTCGAAGCCGACGGGCAGGTTCGGGTCGACATGGGCGTGCCGGGCTTCGAGGCTGACACGATTCCTTTCGTCGGTGACAGCGCAACGGCGACGCAGACTCTCGACGTCGCCGGCGAGTTGGTGACGATCAGCGCACTGTCGATGGGCAACCCGCACGCGGTGCAAGTCGTCCCCGACATCGAAGCGGCGCCGGTCGCCGCCCAAGGTCCGCTGCTCGAGCGTCATCCGCATTTTCCGCGCGGGGTCAATGCCGGTTACATGCAGGTCGTCGATCGCGCTAACATTCGTTTGCGCGTGTGGGAGCGGGGCGCCGGCGAGACTCTGGCCTGCGGCACGGGCGCCTGCGCTGCCGTTGTAGCCGGAATCCGTCGCGGCCTGCTCGATTCCACGGTCCGCGTCCGGACCCGTGGCGGGGAGCTCGCGATACGCTGGGACGGGCCGGGCGAGCCGGTACTGATGACCGGCCCGGCGACAACCGTGTTCGAAGGCGAATGGCAGGTCGATGCGTGACCAATGAAACCAACAAGGAAGCAGGGATGAACGCCGAGTCGGTCGCCGATTATCTTAAGCAGCACGCGGAATTCTTCGAGCAGTACGCCGATCTGCTTGCCGAGATCTATGTGCCGCATCCGCACGGCGGGCATGCAATTCCGATCGCCGAACGGCAGATCGTTACGCTGCGGGAAAAGAACGGCCAGCTCGAGTCGAAGCTGCGCGAGCTGATCCAGTTCGGCACCGACAACGATGCGATCAGCGAGAAATTGCACCGGTCGACACTCGCGCTTTTTTCCGCCTCCGACCTGGAAACGACGCTGGGCGTTCTCTACCAGAGTCTGAGCGAGGATTTTCGCGTGCCGCAGGTGGCCCTGCGCTTGTGGGGCAGGGTGCCCGAGCAGTCGTATCTGCCGGAGCTGGCCGCTACCAGCCAGGAAATCCGCGAATACGCGGGTGCCCTGGGCGCGCCGTACTGCGGCACGCAGGCGCCGTTCGAATCGCGGGAATGGTTCGAAGGCGGACTTTCGCTCGCGTCGTTCGCGCTGCTGCCGCTGCGAACACACCATACGTTCGGCCTGCTGGCGCTCGGCAGCGAAGACCCGGGGCGTTTCTACGCGGGTCTAGGGACGATGCATCTGACTCGACTGTCAGAACTCGCCAGCGTCGCGACCGCGCGCTTTCTGCCGCAAAGCTGATCCCAGTGAGCGCTTCGTCTCCCGCCAGTCCGCCGCCGTCGCGGGCTGCGGCGGCCGAAGCGCTGGTCCTGGCGTTCGAACGGCATCTGGCCACGCGGTCTGCGCACACCCGCGACGCTTACGGCCGCGATGTCCGGTTGCTGCAGGCACTGGCGGGCTCCTCGCCGCTCGCCAAGCTATCGCCGGCGGAGCTTCGTCGGTTTCTTGCGACGCTGCATGCACGCGGATTGTCCGGCAAGAGTCTGGCGCGCGTCCTGTCAGGCTGGCGTGCCTTCTACCGTTTCGCGATCGATCACGAGCGCTCGCTCAAGGACAATCCATGCGCCGGCCTCAAGGCGCCCAGGTCGTCGCGGCATCTGCCGGCGGTCCTCTCGCCTGACGAGGCAGTGCGCCTGGTCGCGATCACCGACGAAGACGTGCTCGCGGTGCGCGACCGCGCGCTGCTCGAGGTCGCGTATTCGTCGGGCTTGCGCGTGTCCGAGCTTGCCGGGCTCGACCTGGCGGCGCTCGACCTGGCGCAAGGCGAGGTGCGCGTGCTCGGCAAAGGCGCCAAGGAGCGCATCGTTCCCGTCGGCGAGCCGGCGCGCCTCGCGCTTAAAGCGTGGCTGACGCTGCGGGCGACACTGCCTGCGCCCGAGGGCGAGGCCGTGTTCGTCAGCCGCTCGGGAAGACGGCTCACGTCGCGGGCGATCCAGCAGCGGCTCGCCGGATGGGCGGTCAAGCGGGGACTCGCTCGGCACGTCCACCCGCACATGCTGCGACATTCGTTCGCCTCGCACCTGTTGCAGTCCTCCGGCGATTTGCGCGCCGTGCAGGAGCTGCTGGGTCACGCGAGCATTGCCAGCACGCAGATTTACACGCACCTCGACTTCCAGTACCTGGCCAAGATCTACGACCAGGCGCATCCGCGGGCGAAGAAACAGCGCGCCCGGCGCTGAAAACACCGGGCAAAAAAAGGGGCGCCCAAAGCGCCCCGAAATACCACGGAGGAGAAACCCAGGCCGATGTTGCTTCCAGCCTACTCCACGCGCTCGCCGTGAAGACTGATGTCGAGGCCTTCGCGCTCCTCTTCTTCGGAGACACGCAAGCCGACGACCATGTCGATGACCTTGAGGATGATGAAGCTGCCGACGCCGCTGTAGACCAGCGTCGTCGCGACCGCGCCCAGCTGCACCAGGAAGTCCGCGTCGGCGCCGCCTATGTCCTTGACGTTGAACACGCCGGTCAGGAGCGCCCCGACGATACCGCCGATGCAGTGCACGCCGAATGCGTCGAGCGAGTCGTCGTAGCCGAACATCCTCTTGACGGCGGTCGCCGCGAAGAAGCACAGCACGCCGGCTGCGATCCCGATGACGAAAGCTCCGGTGACCCCGACGAAGCCCGACGCCGGCGTAATCGCGACCAGACCGGCGACCGCGCCCGAGGCGATGCCGAGCACCGAGGGTTTACCCTTGGTGACCCACTCGGTGAACATCCAGGCCAGTGCTGCGACCGCTGTGGCTAGCTGGGTGACGGCCATCGCCATGCCGGCGCGGCCGTCGGCAGCAACGGCGGAACCCGCGTTGAAGCCGAACCAGCCTACCCACAACAGCGAGGCACCGATCAGCGTCAGCGTCAGGTTGTGGGGCGCCATCGGCTCCTTGCCGTAACCCAGCCGCTTGCCGAGCACCACCGCACAGACGAGGCCCGCGATTCCGGCGTTGATGTGCACGACCGTACCACCGGCGAAATCGAGCACGCCTTTGCCCGCCCAGTAGCCGGAGGGCTCCCACATCATGTGTGCGATCGGCGAATAGATCAGGATCGACCACAGTCCCATGAACCAGAGCATTGCCGAGAACTTCATGCGATCGGCGAACGCGCCGGCGATCAACGCGGGCGTGATGATCGCGAACGTCATCTGGAACGTCATGTAGACGGACTCGGGAATCGTGAGCGCCAGATGCGATACGCTTATCTTCCCGGCTTCCTTCTGGAACAGCATGCCGTTGAGGAACAGGCGGTCGAGACTGCCGACGAATGAACCACCTGGCATGAACGCCAGGCTATACCCGGCGATCACCCAGAGGACCGTGACGAGACACGTGATCGCGAAGCTCTGCATCAGCGTCGCCAGCACGTTTTTCTTGCGTACCATGCCGCCGTAGAAGAGCGCGAGTCCGGGCACGGTCATCAGCAACACCAGCGCCGTGGAAGTGAGCATCCACGCCGTGTCGCCGCTGCTGATCTTGTCCACGCCGACGACTTGCGGCGACGTCGGGGCCGGTGGCGCTGCGGCAGGCGCTTCTGCTGCGGCCGGTGCGCTTGCATCGGCCTTCGGCGGCTCCGCTTTGGTTTCGGGCGCCGCCGCGGGAGCAGCCGCGGGCGCGGTTGCTGCCGGCGGCGGGGTGGCCGCCTTGTTGTCCTGCGCGAGGACCGTGCTTCCCGCGCCGAGCGCGCCGATGACGGCGACCAACGCAAAAAATCGCTTCATGATGTTCCCCTTAGAGCGCATCGGCACCGGTCTCGCCGGTCCGGATGCGCACAACTTGTTCGAGCTCGAAAACGAAGATCTTTCCGTCGCCGATCTTGCCCGTATTCGCCGCCTTTTCGATCGCCTCGATGACCCGATCGAGGAGGTCGCTCTTGATCGCAGCCTCGATCTTGACCTTGGGCAGGAAATCGACGACATACTCCGCACCGCGATAGAGCTCGGTGTGTCCCTTTTGCCGTCCGAAGCCCTTGACCTCCGTGACGGTGATGCCTTGCACGCCGATCGCCGACAGGGCCTCTCGGACCTCGTCGAGCTTGAACGGCTTGATGATCGCAGTTACCAGTTTCATTGTTTGCCCCTCGTTGAGTGCGCTCGCTGCCGCCCCGGCCGCGGATCAGAACGTCTTCTGAATGAATACGGTGCCGGTCGCCTTGCCGATGTTGCGTCCGGCAAGGGTGTAGCCTGCATCTTTGGCGTTGCTGTCGGTGTAGTAGGCGCCGACGTTGTATCCGGCGACCACCCAGGTCAGGCCCAGCTTCCAGTCGGTGTAGTCGAAGACGTCGTTGCTGACGCCGTTGGTGCTTCCCTGGTAGTCCTGGCGGCCGACGTGGGCGTTCAACGTCCACGCATCGTTGATCGGATAGTTCGCCGACAAGTCAAGATACCCGGCGGTGTCCGGGACGCCGAACGTGTGATCGACGCTGTAGGAATATTTGAGCGACACCCATTTCCAGGCCACCGCGGCGTAGATCTCGGTCGTGTCGGGCTTGGTGACGCCGTCGGCATAGCTGCCCGGGTAGTAGTAATAGAGCACGCCGATGTCGGTGCCCCAGTCGTCGTTGATCGCGTACTTCCAGCCGCCGTAAAAATCCCACTCGAGGCTGCAGCCGTGATTGCAAACGCCGGCGTCGTGCAGCCAGCTGATGTTCGAGCCCCATGTGCCGAGGTAGATGCCGTTGGTGTTCGCATAGTCGAATCCGCCCTGAAAGGCGGGCTTGCGGTCGGTCTGGGTGAGGCCGCGGAAAACGTATTGGCTGTAGATGCCGAAATTGCCGGTGATCGTGTACGGTTCCGCCGGCTTGGCAGGTTCGGCCGCGGGGGTTTGCGCTTGCGCGACGCCTACGCACATTGCTGTCGTAAGGGCCGCGAGCGAAAATATCTGGCGCAATTTGGCGTACATCGCTGTCTCCTTGGCTGAATGACGAACAAAAGATTCCCCAGCCTTCTCAGCACGAGCCGTGCCATACCGTTACTTGCTGATAAAACAAATGGTTAGGTTCGATATCGGCGGCTATCCCTGTTGCAATGCACCCAGAATTCGCCCCAAGATGGTGCGGTTGCTCGGGCAGTGCACGTCATTGGGACGCGCGCCATTTTGGTCGGCGCGAGGCACGCCGGCTTTGCTAGACTCACCCTTCGATCGCAAGGAGGCGCGATGCTTGACCGTAAAATTATCGACGGCGTCAGTGCGCGGGTGGCTGCGGCGATCGCCGCCAGCCCGGTGCGCGATGCGGAAAAAAACGTCAAGGCGATGGTGACTGCGGCGTTGGCCAAACTCGATCTGGTGACGCGCGAAGAATTCGACATCCAGGCGCGCGTGCTGATGCGCACGCGCGAAAAGCTCGAAGCCCTGGAGGCGCGCGTCGCCGAACTCGAAGCGCGCACCACGACGCACTAGGCTCGGCCGCGCCAGCACCTAGTCCGAACGGCCGAAGGTACGGGTCCGCGGCCGCCTTAATCTCCTCAATCGTGCGGCTGACGAGATCGAGGAATTCGCGCCATGGCAGTCGCGGTTGTGCACAGCCGTGCCCTTTCAGGCGTCGACGCGCCACGGGTAACCGTCGAGGTACATCTGGCCGGCGGCCTTCCGGCCGTGCACCTGGTTGGATTGCCCGAGACCGAGGTGCGCGAAGCGCGCGATCGCGTCCGCGCCGCGCTGCAGAACGCGCAATTCGAATTCCCGGCGCGCAGGGTGACCGTCAATCTGGCGCCGGCGGATCTGCCCAAGGAGTCGGGACGCTTCGATCTGCCGATCGCGCTGGGCATCCTGGCGGCGACCGGACAGATTCCGGCTCCAGCGCTGGCACGATACGAGTTTGCGGGCGAGCTCGCGTTGACCGGCGAGCTTCGCGCCATTCGCGGTGCGCTCGCGATGGTGCTTTCGGCCCGCCGCGACGGGCGCGCGTTCGTGTTGCCCGCGGCTTCGGCCGCTGAAGCATCGCTGGTCCGCGACGCGATCGTGCATCCGGCGGCATCGCTGCTCGAGGTATGCGCCCACTTGACCGGCCGCGCGCCGCTGCCGGTGCTGGCGCCACGTCCGCCGAACGATTCGATCGCCGGGCCCGACCTGATCGACGTACGCGGACAAGCGCAGGCCAAGCGCGCCCTCGAAGTGGCCGCCGCTGGATCGCACAGCATTCTGATGATCGGCCCGCCGGGTACGGGCAAGTCGATGCTCGCACAGCGCCTGCCCGGACTGCTGCCGCCGCTATCCGAGGACGAGGCGCTCGAATCCGCCGCGCTGCAGTCGCTGACCGGACGCTTCTGTCCCGACGATTGGGGCAGGCGCGTGTTTCGCGCGCCTCACCACACCGCCTCCGCGGTCGCGCTCGTCGGCGGTGGCAGCGATCCCCGGCCCGGCGAAATCTCGCTCGCGCATCGCGGCGTGCTGTTCCTCGACGAATTGCCCGAATGGGATCGCCAGGTGCTCGAAGTGCTGCGCGAGCCGATCGAATCGGGCCGCATCCACATTTCGCGCGCGGCGCGCCAGGCGACGTTTCCGGCGCGGTTCCAGCTCGTTGCCGCGATGAATCCCTGTGCGTGCGGCTATCTGGGCCACGCCAGTGGCCGCTGTCGCTGCACGCCTGACCAGGTGACGCGCTACCGCGCGCGCATTTCGGGACCGTTGCTCGACCGGATCGATGTGCAGATCGAGGTTCCCTCGCTGGCGGCCGATGCATTGCCGGGATTGAGTCGTGCTCCGCGCGCCGGTGAGACGAGCGCGGCGGTGCGCGAACGCGTCGCGCATGCCGTGCACCGCCAGCGCCGTCGTCAGGCAAAGGCGAACGCGTCGCTCGACGTCAAGGAGGTCGAGCGCTGGTGTGTGCCGGATGGGGACGGCGACGCCTTGCTCAAGAATGCTTTCGCGCGGCTCGCGCTGTCGGCGCGCGCCTACCATCGCATCCTCAAGGTCGCGCGCACGATCGCCGATCTTGCCGGCAGCGACGCGATCGCCGCAGCGCACGTCGCCGAGGCGATCGGCTATCGGCGGCTCGATCGCCCTGCTTAGGCCACCGGCGCCGTCAACCGATCCGAGCCTTGGGACGCCGCGGCTCTTGCGCCGGGGATAGGTCCGACGGCATCGACGACCGACCACCCTCGCCTTTCGCCGCCGAGGGTCGATGCGGACTCCACCTTGGCCTCGCGAGGCATTTTGCATTTGCTCACGGCGCCGCACTTCTTCATAGTGCGGTACGCGTTGGGGCTCAGGGAGCGTGCCGAATGCGGGCGGACTGAAAGCTTGGGGGGCGATCGCGTAATGGAATTCTCACTCACGCCGGAACAGACGGAGCGGCAGGCCCGCATCCGCGAATGGGCCGAGCGGTCTTTGAACGACGACCTCGAGTCGCGCGACCGGTCGCGGACGTTCAACCGCGAGGGATGGCGTGCGTCCGCGCAACTCGGACTGGCCGGACTGGTCGTGCCGTCGCGCTACGGCGGCGCCGAGCTCGACCCGGTTTCGACGATGGCGGCGCTCGAAGCGCTCGGCCGGGGCAGTCGCGATAACGGGTTCAACTTCGCACTCAACGCACATCTCTGGGGCTGCGTCAATCCGCTTGCATCGTTCGGGAACGAAGAGCAGAAGCTCGCCTATCTGCCGCGGCTCACGGGCGGGGACTGGATCGGTGCGCTCGCTGCGACCGAACGCCATGCCGGGTCAGACATTTTCAGCCTCCAGGCACGCGCCACGGTGCGGGACGACGCGTATGTCCTCGCCGGCGAGAAAATGTTCATCACCAATGCGCCGGTGGCCGACGTGTTCCTCGTACTCGCGACGCTCGATCCCACGCGCGGCGCTTTCGGCTTGACCGCCTTTCTCGTCGAGCGGGCAACTCCCGGGCTTCGAGTCGGCGAGCGCATCGACAAGATGGGACTGTCGACAGCTCAGATGGGCGAACTCACGCTCGACGGCTGCGCTGTGCCCGCGCGCAACCGGCTCGGCCCCGAAGGTGCGGGACTGGCGATCTTCAACCACATCATGGAGTGGGAACGCGGCTTCATCATGGCGGTCGCGGTGGGCGCGATGGAGCGTCAGCTCGAGGTATGCCTCGCCTATGCCCGCGGACGGCGTCAGTTCGACCAACCGATCGGCCAATTCCAGGCGGTCGCGGACCGCCTGGTCGAAATGCGCGTTCGCTGGGAGACGTCGCGGCTGCTACTCTATCGCTTCGCCTGGCTCAAGCGCGAGTCGCGCGCGGCGCTCGCCGAAGCCGCCATGACCAAGCTCGCCGTCAGCGAGGCATGGGTACGCTCGTGCCAGGACGCGATGCGCATCCATGGCGGCTATGGCTATCTGACCCAAACCGGCGTCGAGCGCGACCTGCGCGACGCGCTCGGTAGTCTTTCCTACTCCGGAACGGCGGAGATGCAGCGCCAGATTCTCGCGCGCTGGATGAATCTCTGACGAAGCCGGCGATGCTGCACGATCTGCTGATCGAAAGCGCGGCCCGGTATCCGGACCGGACGGCGCTCGTCGACCGGGCGGAGTCGATGACTTATCGCGAACTCGACCAAGCGTCAGCCGGCCTCGCCGGCGAGCTCGTTGCGCGCGGCGCGGGGCCAGGCAGTCGAATCGGCCTCTTCCTCGATAAGTCGCTCGATGCGATCGTTGGCTTGTGGGGCGTGCTCCGGGCCGGAGCCGCGTACGTCCCGCTCGACGTCGCATCGCCGGTCAAGCGAGTCGCCCGGATCGTCGAGAATGGCGAGCTCTGCGGCATTCTCTCCACGTCGAAGCGATGGCCGGCGCTCGCTTCTGCGCTCGCACTTCCGCCGGGCTTCGTCGGCATCGCAAGCCCGACGCTGCGGCAGGTCGAGAGGGGGTTTGCATTCCAAAATGCGGACCCCTCGCCTGTCCCGCCGGCGGGTCGCGGCGCCGCCCCGGTGGAACCCGATCCTTCACGCGCGGCGTACGTACTCTATACGTCGGGCTCCACCGGGCAGCCGAAGGGCGTCGTGCTCAGCCATCGCGCCGCGCGCTCGTTCGTCGACTGGGCTGCCGAGAGCACAGAGCTCGGGCCGACCGACATCGTATCGAGTCACGCGCCGCTGCACTTCGACCTGTCGGTCTTCGACCTCTTCGCGGCCTGCCG
Source organism: uncultured beta proteobacterium (assembly GCA_963828665.1). Taxonomy (GTDB): domain Bacteria; phylum Pseudomonadota; class Gammaproteobacteria; order Burkholderiales; family Casimicrobiaceae; genus PALSA-1003. The sequence continues at coordinate 112,121 of CAWHFL010000011.1, read as the reverse complement.
CGCAGGCGCCACCGTTGCGCTGGTGCCGCCGGAGCTCAACGTCTTCCCCCGCAACCTCGTCGATTGGATCGCTGCGCGGCGTATCACCGTCTGGTACTCGGTGCCGTCGCTGCTCGCGCGATTGGCGCTCGCGGGTGGACTCGAGCGCTACGACTGGACGCACCTCCGTCAGATCATTTTCGCCGGCGAGGTCTTCCCGATAGCGCAGCTGCGCCGCCTGCGCGAGCAGATCCCCGGCGCAAGCTACTGGAACTGGTACGGGCCGACCGAGACCAACGTCTGCACCGCTTACGCGGTGGAGGCGCTCTCGCCTGAGCAGACCGCACCTGTGCCGATCGGCACGGCCTGCGCCAACAGCCGGCTGCTCGTCATGAACGACGCGGGGTCGGTGTGCGGGCCGGGCGAGACGGGTGAGCTCCATGTCAGCGGCCCGAGCCTGATGACCGGGTACCAGGCGATGCCCGAGGCCACCGCGCATGCGCTGGTTGCGGGCGGCGACGGAATGGACGGAACCCTCTGGTATCGAACCGGAGACCTCGTGCGCGAGGACGCGGCCGGCCAGTTTCATCTTCTCGGCCGCCGGGACGGCATGGTAAAGAGCCGCGGGTACCGCATCGAGCTGGGTGAAATCGAAAGTGTCCTGCACCAGCATCCGGGTGTTGCGGAGGCTGCCGCCGTCGCACTGCCCGACGAAGAAAGCGGCCACGTCATACGGGCGGCGGCGGTCGCCGAAGGCGGGCACGCGCTGGACGCCGGCAAGCTTCGTGCGTTTTGCGCCGAACGTCTGCCCCCGTATATGATCCCGGTGTCGATCGCGGTGCTCGCCTCGCTTCCGCGCGGAAGCACCGGCAAGGTCGACAAGCTGAGGCTCAGGGAGGAGCTTTCGCATGCTTGATGCCGGTCGTGGCGCGTTTGACGCCATATCAGATGCCACCAGTGCCTTGGGCCGCGACCCTCCCAGGCAACCTCTGGCGAGCCATTTTCAATGATCAAGCCCTGCGAAGCGATTCAACAAACGATATGAAGTACAGCGACGAGCAGATCTTCACCACGCTTGCGCCATTCTTCGCTCACGAGGGGACGGCCCGAAAGGAAGCCATCGCCGTCGAGCCCGATACCGACATCATCGCTGAAGGCCTGGTGGATTCGCTGGGCATCTTCAAGCTCATCGCGTTCGCCGAGGAGGCGTTCAAGATTACGATAGAGCCCGACGAAGTGCTCCTCGAAAACTTTCAGACGCTGCGCGCGCTAAGGAACCTGATCGTGAAGAAACTCGGGTAGCGATGGGCAACGACAGCTCGCGCCGGCTGCGCAACGATTATCCCGCATGAGCACGGCGCCGGAATCCTGCGACGTGGTGGTTATCGGCGGCGGGCCGGCAGGCAGTCTGGCCGCGACGTACCTGACCGGGAAAGGCTACTCCGTCGCCCTGTTCGACCGCCAGAAGCACCCGCGGTATCAGGTGGGGGAGAGCTTGCTGCCGGACGTCTGGAAGTATTGCGACGCCGCCGGTGTGAGCGACGCGATCACCGCCGAAGGTTTCTTGCGCAAAGCCGGGGGCAGCGTCGACTGGAACGGCGAGATGCGTCGCCTCTCTTTCGGCGACTTCGGGTACACGCGGCCCGCGCTGCATGTCGAGCGGGACCGCTTCGATCAGATTCTGCTCGAGAGCGCGCGCGCTTCGGGCGCGTGGATCGGCGAGGAGATCGCCGTGCTGGAGGCCGATCTCTCGCGGGCGGAGGACGATGAGAGCGAAGTTTGGGTCCGCTATCGACCGATCGGCGAAAACACCGCGTCGCGGATTCGCTGCCGTTACGTCGTCGACGCCAGCGGACAGACCGGCGTCCTCGGCAGGCAGTTGGGACTGCGTGTGTTCGACGAGGGCTTCCGCTTCATGAGCGTGTGGGGCTATTTCGCGAACTCGCGCTATCTGGCGGCAGACGGGCTGATCTACCCGGCGCAATCGGTGCGCCAGGTGCCACCGACCACCTACGTCAGCGCGCTGCCGCAGGGCGACGGATGGGCATGGCTCTGGCACATCATGCTGCGGGAGACGACCAGCATCGGCCTCGTGATCCCCAAGGCGTGGGCGAGCGAAACCAAGGGAAGCGCCGAGTCCTGGGAGGCCTGGTATCTCAAGCAGTGCCGCGCGCTTCCGCTGTTGCAGCGCCTGCTGGCCGACGCGACGTTCTGCAAAGACTCGGTGCGACTCGTGCGGAACTACTCCTACCGATCCAGCCAGGTTGCCGGCCCGGGATTCTTTCTGCTCGGAGACGCGGCGGGTTTCGTCGATCCCATCTTCTCGGTCGGCGTCGTGTTCGGCATGTACTCGGCCTATGCGGCCGCGCATACGATCGACCGGTGTCTTCGCCACCGGGCCAGGCGCGACGAGCTTCGATCCATTTTCTCGTCGCAGGTCCAGGCGAGGCTGGAGCTCAGCCGATCGCTCGCGCTGCCCTACTATCAGGCGACTGACGCAGGGCACGAGCGCGCTCGCGAGGCAATGGGGTTCAGCAGCATGCAGGCGCAAGCGCTGATGTACGCCGCGTCCCTGCTGACCGATCGATCCGGCAACTTCGACTCGATGGCCGACAGCCCCCAGGCGCATCGGGCCGCGACCGAGCGCGTACGCCCGCTCAATATTCCGCTCAAGTAATGACGATTGGGAGCGGGCTCGCCTGTGGTTGACCGAGTAGGACCAATCGAGAGCGACCTGAGGCGACGTCTCTCCTCGGAGATCGATCGGCAACGGTTCGACCGCGCGAAGCGGTTCGTCGACGAGACGGTGCAACGCGGCTGCGGCGAGATGGCGCATCGCGCGAAAGCGCGCTGGCTCAAGTTTCTTTGCAGCCGCGGGCCCGTGCAGAAGCACGTTCTGTCTCAATACGTCGATTTTCTTCGGCAGTTCGCGACGGTCTTCGGGTTACCAGCCGCCGAGAGGCGCGAATTCGTCAGCCTCTCCTTGCTGGGGGGGCTTTGGCGAACGTCCTGTTTCGAGGATTTTATGAAAGGACCGCCCGAACTCGTGGCGCGACTTACGCGCGTCGCCGGGTGGGAGCATTTCGACCGGTGCCAGCGAGATGGCGCGGGTCTTATCGTGCTGCCGGTCCACGGCCAATTCGCCCGACTGTTTCGCCTGTACCTTCGCCATCGAGGAATCGATGGCCTCATCGTAGGTCTCCCGAACACCAAGCTCGAGGAGATGGGTTTCCGGACGACGGCCGCAAAACAGTTCGAGCTCGCCCGGCAGATGCACGCAGCTAAGCATCTGCTCGCTCGGGGCGGAATAGTCTTCAACCTGCCCGATGCCTTCCAGAACCTGGACAACTCGCGTTCGGTTGCATTCTTCGGGCGGCAGCGCCGACTGGCTGCCGGGTTCGCCGAGCTCGCGCTCAAGACCGGCGCTCACGTCGTGCCGATCGCGTACCGGTTTTCGCCGCGCGGGTCCTTCGTCCTGGAGTTCGGAGCACCCTTTAATGTTCTCGGGCCGCAGTCCAGCCACGACCAGCGTGTCGACTCGCTCGTCGGGCAGTACGCGGACTTCCTGCGTGCCGAGTGGCGCCACTATTCATGGAATATCCCCTGGCACCATCTCCGATCTTATTGCGTGCTGCCCGAGGTCGATGCCGGCTCCCTGGTTCAGAAGACAGCGCTCGGTCGGCCGGAGGATCCGGCAGCGCCCCGAAACGGGCTCGCGCGATGACCAGGCTTCGGGATCGGGAGATCGATTCCCGGTAGCCAAAGTGTCCGGTCCGATTTCAGGAGCGATCAGGCCGCGCGCGCAAGCTCTTCCGCAGTGATGGCTTCCAGAGAGCGTTTGCGCGTCTCCACGCCATAACGCATCCCGAGCAGCACGGCGAGCGTCATCGGGATTGCTCCAATGAGCGCGACCGTCGCGATCGATGGCGCGGCGATTCCGAAAACCACGAGCGCGATGATCGCTACGCCGCCCGCCTTGCTCGCGCCGGCGGCAAAGCCCGTCCCGTGCGATCGAATGCGCGTCGGATAGATCTCCGAACTGTAGACCGACAGCACGGCCACCACCGAACTGATCCCCCAGATTGGCACGACAAGAAGGACGTAGAGCAGCCACCGATGCTGCACCACGGCGTCCCCGGCAGCGACAAAGCCGAAAAGGGACGCGGCCGTAAGAGCGGAAAGGACGATGATCGTCTTGCGGCTACTCCAGAAGCCGTACATCCATGCGACCACAAATGTCAGCGGAAAACCCATTAGCGCGGCGTTCCGCAGAATCGAGTCGGCCTCGGTAAAGCCGAGCTTGCGCAGATTGGTCGGGATCCACAGATTGAAGCCGAACAGAACCAGGCCCGAGCCCAGCGCAAGACATCCGACGACCAGCGTCGGCCGCAGGAATCCAGGGCGGATCAGTTCGCTCCAGCGGCTGTGGACCTTGGCTTCGACCGCTGTTTCGGACTGGCTGACCTCGACGACGCGGGCGCCGTAGCGTGCCATCACGGTCCGCGCCTCGTCCTCGCGCCCGGCAGCGAGCAGGAACCGGGGCGACTCGGGAATCCAGCGGTTGAGAAGGATGAATACGACGCCGGTCGGCAGGCCGATAAGCCACAGAATCCGCCAGCTGTACGTCGGCACCAGTTCGGCAGCGAGCCAGCTCGTAATGATGTAGCCGCCTGCGATGTCAGCGCCGATCAGGATCATCAGCCAGCCGCGGTGACGTGCGGGGATCGCTTCGGCAAGCAGTGCGTAGCAGATCGGCAGCATGCCCCCGACGGCCAGTCCCATGATGAAACACATCACCAGATTCCAGGAAAAGTCGGGCATCGCGCCGCAGATCGACGTGCCAATGAAACCGATGCCCGCGTACAGGATTGACGCGCGCCGTCCAATCCGATCGCCCAGCCAGCCCCAGAGGAACGAGCCAAGAACGGTGCCTGTGATTCCGGACAGCGCGACATACGCCACCGGAATGCTGCCGCCGGGATTGAGCGGCGACTTCAGTCCGTATTCGACCGTCATGCCCGGCATCACGAATGCAAGCGCCGTCGGCTTCATGATGTCGATGATCACCGCCAGCGCCATCGCGAGCAGCAGGCCGACGTGGGTAAGGTTGAGCGGCACATCGTCCAGGGCGCTGATGCGGATGCGGGACGCGGCGCGCGCCGTTACCTCTGCCGAGCGCGGATAGAGGCCATAGAGGCTCGCGAGCAGACCGACGATGATCGCAGCCATGCCGATCATCATCGGTGTGTCCATCGGCATCCCGACCAGCCGGTAGCCGTTGTTGCTGCCCATCAGGTACATCGGGATGTGCGCAATAACGCCGGCCGTCACCGCTACGACTCCGAACCAGAACGCCCCGGCGTGATGAAATGTCACCCCGCCCAACTGCTTTAACCTTTTCATGCCAGGTTCCCCCTGATTTGCGCTTGGCGGACTGCTCGCCAAGGCCATCCAACCCGCTTGCGTCCACGATTCTAACGGCTTGCAACGATGCGCGACAATCAGGCGCGAGGCGACCGGTTTTGCGGCGTGGAGCGAGGCGTTCTAGCGGACCAGCAGGGCCTGCCGTCCCAGCGAAGCGAGTGTCGCATCGAGCTCTCCCAGTCGCGCCGCTTCGGGTAGCGTCGGCCAGTGCATTGCGGCGACCTCGGGCCGCGTCCGCGTTCCATTGAGCAGTGGCAACAGCGCCCGCTCGCCCTCCTGCAGCGCGATGGGCTCGTGCCGCAGGTTGGCACTCGCCGCGCCGCGCGGCGCATCGCGCCTGGCGACGGCCCCCGCCTCGGGCCTCAATCCGGCGGTCAGCACGAATGGCGGCTCGGCGCGATGCAGTTCGGCCGCGCCGCTCAAGTGCAGGCGCAGGATCTCCGAGGCCAGCAACTCGCGGTCGGTGCGGCCGCTCCGCGCGCCGCTGCCGAGCGGTTCCGCTGCCTCCGCGTGCAGTTGGTCGAACGGGATCGCGAGCGGCCATTGTGCGGCGAGTATGGTCAGCGCGACCTTGACGATGCGCGGCGAGGCTTCCAACTTGCGTCCATCGGCAAGAAGAAACGTCTCGGCGCGATCCGAGCTCAAGTCGACCACTGCATCGCCGCGCTGGACCGGCGCCGCGATACGCAGCGCCATCACTCGGGCCGGAGACAGCTTGCGATCCAGCGCCGCGCCCTCACGTATCAACAGGCTCTGGCGAAAGCTGCGGCTCTTCAAGTAATCGAGAAATTGTTCGCGGCGCATCAAGCCGGGCGCGATCCGGTTCAGCGTCGCTTCGACCTTGGGTGCCAGCCCGATCGGGAGCATCGTCCTCACGTCGGTGTCGGCGAGATAGCGCAAGTGGTGGGCCGCGACGCGAGCAACGAATTGCTCGAAGTAGACGGCCTCATTCGTCTCCTCGAGGTATTCGTGGAGGACGTAATAATCGGGCTTTTGCCGGATATGCTCGGCGGCCAGCCGCAGCAGCCGGCCGTAGGCCGAATCCTTGTCCGGCACCGCGTCGGCGAGGAAGTCGAGCGTGGTGCGCGCCTGCGCGACGCGGGCCCGAGGATCTTCGACATCGCGCGTGTGGTAGAGCATCGCCTCGCGCACGATGGCTAGCATCCGCCAGCCGGGCAGCGTGTTGTAGCTGACCAGCGCGATACCGCCGGGCGCAAGCTGCGCCGCGCAAAGCGCCAGGATCTTGTCCTGCACCGGCGCCGGCACCCAGGAGTAAATCCCGTGCGCGATGATGTAATCGAATGTGCCTTCCTGGTCGAAGGCCATGATGTCCATCGCCAGCAAACGGATATTGCCTAAGCCAAGGGCTTCGATTTCGGCGGCGCCTTGCGCAATTTGCACGGCGGACAGATCGATGCCGACAAAGGTCGAATGCGGATAGCTTGCCGCCATCGGAATCAGATTGCCGCCGGATGCGCAGCCGATCTCCAGCACGCGACAGCGCCTGACGTCGGCCGCTTCGAAGCCGAATAGCCAGGCGACGGTGGCCAAATGGTCGGGATGCGTTTGCCGCAGCGGCACGCTGCGGTAGGGGAATTCGTCGTAGCTGGTGCGAAGCGCAGCCTTCATCATCGTGCCTGCATTCGAGCGTATCATGCCTATCGTCGTCAGCGATGCCACGGCCCCGGGCCACGAGTGCCGCCAACCGGGCGTCGCAAATGCGTTAAGTCTACCGATGAATTCACGCCCACAGTCCCCGCTCGGCAAGGCGACCGGCTACCCCGATCGCTACGACGCGAGCCTCCTTTTTCCGATCGACCGCGCCGCGCAGCGCGAAGCGCTGGAGCTTCACGGCGCGCTGCCGTTCGCCGGCGCGGATCTGTGGACCGCGTACGAAATCTCTTGGCTCGATGGACGTGGCAAGCCGCAGCTTGCCGTGGGCGAGTTGCGCATCCCCGCGGATTCGCCGGCGACGGTCGAATCGAAGTCGCTCAAGCTTTACCTGGGTTCGTTCGTACAGGAAGCGGTCGCAACGCGCGAGCGCCTGGAGCAGACGATCGCCGGCGACCTCGCGCGCATCTGCGAAGCGGAAGTCGACGTCGTCCTGCATCCGGCGACCGCGTCCGGCGCACCCGGCATCGCCGAATTGCCCGGCGTGTCGCTGGACGGCGAGAACGTCGCCATCGACGCCGCCGCACCCGACCCCGCGTTGCTCTCGGCGGGCGGCGCGATTGCCGAAGAGACACTCTGCAGCGCGCTGTTCCGGTCCAACTGCCCGGTGACCGGAGCGCCCGACTACGCCGATGTGATGCTGCGCTATCACGGGCCGCGCATCGCTCGCGCGGCACTCCTGTCGTATCTGCTGTCGTATCGCCGCTATGCGGCGTTTCACGAAAGCTGCGTCGAGCGGATCTACATCGACCTCGCCACGCGTTGTCGTCCCGATCGTCTGACCGTCTACGCGCGCTTTACCCGCCGCGGTGGCATCGACATCAATCCGTTTCGCAGTAACTTTGAGACGCCGCCCGCAGCGACGCAGCGAACGCCGAGGCAATAGCCGCAGCAAGCGACGGCCGCGAACCGATAATCGTGGAAGCCGTCGGCCGGCCCGATGCTGCAATGCGGTAGAATCGATCGGCGATGGATGCTTTTGCCGATCCGGTGGCCGAAACCTCAGACGTGCCGGCCGAAACGCCGCGCCTGCGCGAGATCCCGTACAACTACACGTCGTTCTCGGATCGCGAGATCGTCATTCGCCTTCTGGGCGAGCCGATGTGGATGCGGCTGCTCGAGCTGCGCGGCGAGCGTCGCACCGGACGCTCGGCGCGCATGCTGTTCGAAGTCCTCGGCGACATCTGGGTGGTCGAACGCAATCCCTATTTGCAGGACGATCTGCTCGACAACCCGAAGCGCCGGGCGCTGCTGATCGGCGCGCTGCGCCATCGCCTGAGCGAAATCGACAAGCGCCGGCGCTCGATCGATGACGCGGTCCGCGACGCGAAAGTCGCCGAGCTGCTCGAGGGCGCGCGCGCCACCGTCGATTCGTTCGAGGCCTCGTTTCGCGACACGGCGGAGCTTCGCAAGCGCACGCGGCGCGTGCTGTCGCGCTACACACGCAAGGACAATATCGCGTTCGATGGCCTGGCGCGCGTCTCGCACGTCACCGACGCCACCGATTGGCGCGTCGAGTATCCGTTCGTCGTCCTCCATCCGGATACCGAAGACGAGGTGCGCGGCATCGTGCAAGGCTGCATCGAGCTTGGCCTGACGATCATTCCGCGCGGCGGCGGAACCGGCTATACCGGCGGCGCGGTGCCGCTCGACGCCCGGGCCGCGGTGATCAACACCGAAAAGCTGGAACGCTTGTCCGCGATCGACGACGTCGTCCTGCCCGGCCGCCGCGATGCCACGGCGGTGATCGATGCGGGCGCAGGGGTTGTCACCAAGCGCGTGATTGACGCAGCCGAGAGCGCAGGACTGGTCTTCGCCGTCGATCCGACGTCGGCCGATGCGAGCTGCATCGGCGGCAACGTCGCAATGAACGCCGGCGGCAAGAAGGCGGTGCTGTGGGGCACGGCACTCGACAACCTGGCGTCATGGCGGATGGTGACGCCGGATGCCGAGTGGCTCGAGGTCACGCGGCTCGATCACAACGTCGGCAAGATCCACGACGCCGCCGTGGCGACGTTCGAGCTCGCGTACTACGCGACGGCGGCGGACGGCGGCTTCGGCGCGCCGATCCGCACTGCGAGGCTCTCGATCCCGGGCGAGCGCTTCCGCAAGACGGGCCTCGGCAAGGATGTGACCGACAAGTTTCTCTCAGGACTCCCCGGTGTGCAGAAGGAAGGCTGCGACGGCATCATCACTTCGGCGCGCTTCATCCTGCATAGAATGCCGCCTTCGATTCGCACCGTCTGCATGGAGTTCTTCGGCCAGGTGCGCAACTCGACACCGGCGATCGTCGAGATCAAGCGCTACGTCGACTCGCTTGCCGGCGCTGCAACAGGCGAGCGCGTGCAGCTCGCCGGCCTCGAGCATCTGGATGAACGCTACGTCAAGGCCGTCGGCTACGCGACCAAGGCGAGGCGACATGGGCGCCCGAAAATGGTCTTGATCGGCGACATCGTCGGCGACAGCGACGACGCCGTCGCGCGCGCGGCGTCCCAAATAGTGCGCATCTGCAATGCGCGCGGGGCGGAGGGGTTTGTCGCGGTCTCGCCCGACGCGCGCAAGAAATTCTGGCTCGACCGCGCCCGCACCGCGGCGATCGCCCGGCATACCAACGCGTTCAAGATCAACGAGGACGTAGTGATCCCGCTCGAGCGGCTCGGCGACTACACCGACGGCGTCGAGCGCATCAACATCGAATTATCGATCGGCAACAAGCTCGCACTTTGCGATGCGCTTTCGGCGTTCTTCGCAGGGCCCGTGCCGGCGACGCTATGGAGCGCCGACGCCGACGCCGCACCGGCGCAGGAGACGCTGGCCGCGAAGGTCGACGAGGCGCGCACGCTTGTCGCCTCGGTACGGGCGCGCTGGCAGGACCTGCTCGACCGGCTTGACGAGAGCTTTGCCGCGCTGCAAAGCCGGGCCGAGCTCGTGTCGTGGAAAGCCGAGATCAAGGCTCCGCTCGAAGAAATCTTCGCCGGCGCCGTGTTCGCCCCGATACTGAAATGCTGTGCCGACATCCATCGCTCGGTGCTTCACGGACGGGTGTTCATCGCGCTGCACATGCACGCCGGCGACGGCAACGTCCACACCAATATCCCGGTCAACTCCGACGATTACGCGATGCTGCAGCAGGCCAATGCCGCGGTGGCGCGCATCATGGCGCTGGCGCGAAGCCTGGACGGTGTCATCTCCGGCGAGCATGGCATCGGCATCACCAAGCTCGAGTACCTGACGGCCGACGAGATCGCACCCTTCATCGCGTACAAGCAGAAGGTCGATCCGGGCGGGCGCTTCAATCGCGGCAAGCTGTTGCCCGGCGCCGACCTGTCAGGGGCCTACACGCCGAGCTTCAGCCTGCTCGGCGCCGAGAGCCTGATCCTGGAGCAATCGGAGATCGGCCGGATTTCGGACTCGATCAAGGACTGCCTGCGCTGCGGCAAGTGCAAGCAGCCATGCGCGACGCACGTGCCTCGCGCGAACCTGCTTTACAGTCCGCGCAACAAGATCCTGGCGACGTCGATGTTGATCGAGGCGTTCCTGTACGAGGAGCAGACGCGCCGCGGCGTGTCGCTGAAGCATTTCGACGAATTCGCCGATGTCGCCGATCACTGCACCGTTTGCCACAAATGCCTGAACCCGTGTCCAGTCGACATCGACTTCGGCGATGTCTCGATCGCGATGCGCAACCTGCTGCGCCGGCAGGGCCATTCCAAATTCAATCCAGGCACTTCGGCGGCGATGTTTTTCCTGAATGCAACCGATCCGACCCGGATCAAGCTGACCCGGAAACTGATGATCGTCTGCGGCTACCGCGTCCAACGTCTGGCTTATCGCCTGGCCAAGCGCATGGGCCTCGCCGGTGCGCAGACCGGTCGGCCGCCGGCGACCGTCGGCGGCACGCCGCTGGTGGCGCAGGTAATCCACTTCGTCAACAAGCCGATGCCCGGCGGCCTGCCGAAGCGTTCGTCGCGGGCGCTGCTCGATATCGAGGACTCGAGCGTCGTCCCCATTATCCGCGACCCCGCCCGGCCCGCCGAGGATTCGGACGCCGTGTTCTACTTTCCGGGCTGCGGGTCCGAGCGGCTCTTTTCGCAAGTGGGACTGGCCACGCAGGCGATGCTCTATCACGTCGGAGCGCAGTGCGTGCTACCTCCCGGCTATCTATGCTGCGGCTATCCGCAAACGTCCGCCGGCAACGACGACAAGGGCCGCGAAATCATCACTGACAACCGCGTGCTGTTCCACCGCGTCGCCAATACGCTCAACTATCTCGACATCAAGACCGTGCTGGTTTCGTGCGGGACTTGCATGGATCAGCTGCAGAAATACGAGTTCGAAAAGATCTTTCCCGGCTGCCGCCTGCTGGACATTCACGAATACCTGCTGGAAAAGGGTGTCAGGCTCGAAGGCGAGGTCAATGGCGTGCGCTACATGTACCACGATCCATGCCACACACCGATGAAGACTTATAAACCGCTGAAAGTCGTCAACGAGTTGATGGGAACCCAGGTGGTGCCCAACGAGCGGTGTTGCGGCGAATCGGGGACGCTGGCATCGACGCGGCCGGATATCGCCACGCAGGTCCGCTTTCGCAAGGAGGAAGAGATGCGCAAGGGCGCCTCGGCGCTCCGCGGCGACGGTTTCGAAGGCAAGGTGAAGGTCCTGACGTCGTGTCCGTCGTGCCTGCAGGGGCTGTCGCGTTTTGCCGACGACGCCGGAACCGATGCCGATTACATCGTCGTCGAGATGGCCCGCCGCGTTCTGGGGACTGCTTGGCTGCCGGATTACATCAAGGCTGCGAACAACGGCGGCATCGAGCGCGTGCTCGTGTAGGCGCTGGCCGGGACGGCGGGCATCACGCTGCCGCGAATGCGCCCATCAGCGCGAAACCGAGGCGATCGCCGCCGGCGCGAGCGAGGCCGAGGCGACCAGGCGCGGCCCGGCATTGGCGATGAAGCTGGCGCTGTCGACGACTCTCGTCGTGCCGAGCATCGCGGCCAGCGCAAGCAGCGCCACGGCGACCAGGACCCCGGAGAGCATGCGCTTGCCCGGCGCGAAAAAGACCCCGCAACTGCGCGAGGCTCGCGCAGCGCGGGTTGGAGGCAAGCGGTGACAGATCGAGGGTGCGTGGCGGCGCGCGCTCCCGGGCGCTCGCCGGCCTGCGGCGCGGAGCACAGCGAAACGTCGCGGCAGCGATTCGCGCGCGATCCGGGGCCGCCTGGGCGGGGTGAGTGCGAAAGCAGCATGCATCGTTAGTCCTTCCTAGCAAGTTGGCGCGACGGGTTCTCGCTTTGTCCGCCTTGATCTGTCGTACACAGTCTGGACGCCTCAGCACGCGCGCGCGCCGGCAGATTGCGCACCGGAAAGCGCGACTATTCACGCCGCGCGACTCGTCCGGCGCCGCGCGGCGGCCGGCCATCCGTTCGACGGCGCAGTTGTGCTATAAACACCCGAATATGGCGCTGTCATGGTGACCAATCCAATCACGCCGGGGCAGATCCAGAGCCGGAATCCGCTCGGCCAGCTCGCTTTCGCCGACGCCGACGGCTGCGCGACGTGGCTGCGCGGCCTGCCGCTGACCAACATTGCTCGGTATTACGAAGAGATACTCGATCAGCTGCGCCGGGTCGGCGAAGCCGAGTTCGCCCCGCGCGAGCGCGGTCGCATTGCCGAGCTGATGCGCGAGCCGGTGCACTTTTTGCATACCGAGCTGGCGCGACGCTATGCGGGCAAGCCGCAGCCATCGACAGACCGCGAAAAGGAAGCCGCCGACCAGGCGCTCGCACTGTGGCAGGCCCTGTGGGGCCAGTACTCGGCATGTCTTAAGCCGTTGCTCGAAGGCGATGCGGAGCTGCAAGGCGTCAAGGCCAAGGTCCTGCAGCGCGGACTCTGGGTCGGCAAGCAATTGATCCTCGTGCACGGTCTCGCCCGCCGCACACCCGGTCCGGCTATCTGGCAGGAGCTGCATGCCTATTTCCGGCTGGCCGAGATCCTCGAGTGCGCGGTCTCGGGGGTGTCGGACGATCTGATGCCCAGCGCAGTCGGGCTGTCCTGCTACTCGACTTACGCGCATGCGCTACTCCTCGATCTGGCCGACCCGTTCAGCATGACCGTGCGCCAGATCGAGCTGACCGATCGATGGCTGGCGATGTGGGCGCGCAAGATCTTTCCGTATGCGGAGCAGCGCGAAACCGAAGGGCCGGTAATCACCGTAGACCTTGACGGGCCCGCCGGCGCCACGCTCAGCGCCGCGGCCCCTCGCCACGGCAGCCAGTCGACTCGTTTTTGCTATCCGGCGAAGCTCGCAGCCAGCGTGCGCGGGCGCCTGAAGCGGTTGTCGATCGGCGCCAACCCGGCTGAGCTGCAGCTGGGACACGATGTCGCCGTCGACGCCAGCTCCGCCCTGTTGGCGCATCTGGATGCGCACTGGTACGCGCTGCCCCTCAAGCGTGGCACGGGGGCTGAATCGCAAACGGGTCTCGAGCTTTGCGCCGGCGGCCTCGGAGCCGCGTATTTTCGCGTCTCGGGCCGAACCTTCAACAGCAAGGACCTGGTCGGCCATCTGTCGTATCAGGGGACGCAGCACCTGGCCACGCTGGGTGCGCTCACCGACTACGATCGCAACAAGGATGAGGCCGAGCGTTCGTGGGCGTGGGAGCGGTGGCAGGGAAACTACGAATGGTCGGGGGCGACGCTGCACCGCCCCGCCGTCGGTCAGTACCGCTGGCACCTCGACCAGCTGGTCATCATTCGCGACGAAGAGCGACTGCGCTGCGGCCACGTGACGCGCGTGGCAGTCGACGGCGGCGGCGAGCTGACGCTGGGGGTCAAGCTATGGCCCGGCGCGCCGACGGCGTTGGCAGTCCGGGCACTGACGACGATGCTGGTAGAAGAGGCGCCGATACCGGCGGTCATCCTCGGTGCGACGCCCGACGACAAGCCCGCGATGCTGATGCCGCCGCGCACGTTCAACGCCGGGCGCGTTTTTCGCACGCTTGCCTCCGGACCCGAGCGACGCTTCCGCCTGACTCGCCTGCTGCAGCGCGGTGCCGATTTCGAGCGCATCGCGTTCGACGAAATTTCGCCTTAAGCCCGGTCGGGGCCCGCGGGCCGTCGCGTCGACATGCCAAATCGTCTGGCGGGCGAAACCAGCCCCTATCTGCAGCAGCACGCGAACAACCCGGTCGACTGGTATCCGTGGGGCGAGGAGGCGCTCACCCGCGCGAAGCGCGAGAACAAGCCGATCCTGCTGTCGATCGGGTATTCGGCATGCCACTGGTGCCACGTGATGGCGCACGAATCGTTCGAGGACCCAGCTGTGGCGGCGCTGATGAATGATCTGTTTGTCAACGTGAAGGTCGATCGGGAAGAGCGGCCGGACCTCGACCAGATCTACCAGACCGCGCACTCGATGCTGGCGCGCCGGAGCGGCGGCTGGCCGCTCACGATGTTCCTGACGCCCCAGCAGGAGCCTTACTTCGGCGGCACGTACTTCCCCAAGACCTCGCGCTACGGCTTGACCGGCTTCGCCGATCTGCTGCCGCAGCTTGCCCGCGCCTACCGCGAACAGGGCGCGGCGATCGCCGAACAGAACGAGAGGTTGAAGGCGGCGCTGGCGCTGACCTTGCCCGAGCCCCCCGAGGCTGCGGCCGCCCTGCCGGCGCAGGCGCCGGCGAGCGCGTACGACTCGCTCGCGCAATCATTCGACCCGGTCGATGGCGGCTTTGGTCAGGCGCCCAAGTTTCCGCACGCGGCCGAGCTGGACTTTTGCCTGCGCCGGTATGCGGCGACCCGCGACGAGCACGCGCTGCGTATGGTTCGCGTCACGCTCAAGCGCATGGCCGAAGGCGGCATTCACGATCAGCTCGCCGGTGGGTTCTCGCGGTACAGCGTCGACGGCGAATGGACGATTCCACACTTCGAAAAAATGCTCTACGACAACGCGGCGCTGCTGGCGCTCTATGCCGATGCCTGGCGCGCCACCGCTGAGCCCGCGTTCGAAAAGACCGCGCGCGGCATCGTCGCGTGGCTGCGCTCGGAAATGCGCGCGCCCGAGGGAGGCTTCTATTCGAGCCTCGACGCCGACAGCGAGCACGAGGAAGGCAAGTTCTACGTATGGACGCCCGACCAGGTGAAGGCGGAGCTCGAGCCCGGCGAATACGCGGTTGCCGCGCGGCACTGGGGCCTCGACCGGGCGCCGAACTTCGAACACGCGGCATGGCATTTGAGAGTCACCGCGCCGCTCGACCAGGTCGCCGGCGAGCTTTCGCTCCCGCTGGCCGAGGTCGAGGCTCACATCGAGGCGGCGCGCGGCAAGCTGCTGGCGGCGCGGGCAAGACGCGTGCGCCCCGGACGCGACGACAAGCTTCTGTGTTCGTGGAACGCGCTGATGATCACAGCGCTGGCGCGCGCGTCCCGCGTCTTCGACGAGCCTTCATGGCTTGCCGACGCACAGGGGGCGTGCGATTTCATCCGTGCGACGATGTGGCGCGACGGGCGGCTGCTCGCGACCTGCAAGGACGGGCGCGCGCATTTGAACGCCTATCTCGACGACCACGCCTACTTGCTGGCGGCGTTGATCGAGCTGATGCAGACCGGGTTTCGCGCGCAGGATCTGGCGTGGGCCCGGGAGATCGCCGATGCCTTGCTCGCCCGCTTCGAGGACCGCGCCGGCGGCGGGTTCTTTTTCACCAGCGACGACCACGAAAGTCTGCTGTTGCGGCCGAAGCCCGGACACGACAATGCGACCCCCGCCGGCAACGGCATCGCCGCTCAGGCGCTGATTGCGCTCGGACACTGGTTGTCGGAGCCTCGCTATCTCGAAAGCGCCGAGCGCGCGGTGCGCGCGTTCGGACTCGAGTTGGCGGCGCGGCCGAGCGGCTTTTCCTCGTTGCTGATCGCTCTCGACGCCTGCCTCGAGCCCCCGGCGATGCTCTTGTTGCGCGGCGATGCCGAGGCTTGCCGCGCCTGGCAGCTCGAGGTGGAACGGCGCTATCGCCCGTCGCTGCAGACGCTCAACCTGTCGCAGCAACAAGGGTTGCCGGGCGCGCTGGCGAAGCCGCACGAAGCCGGCGCCGGGGCGGTGACCGCATGGCTTTGCCGCGGCACCGTGTGTTTGCCGCCGCTGCACGCGCTGGCCGACCTGGACACGGCCCTCGTCTCTTAAGGACATTGGCCACGCGGATGGCCTTCCGGTACGATGCGCCCGGTCCGCCCTCACCACCACGGAGAAACGAAAGATGAAACGTCACGCCATCGCGCTCGCCACCGCCTCGTTTGCCGCCGCATTGTTTGCCACCGGCAGCGCGCAAGCGCTGGACAACGCCGCGGGCCAGGCGCTGATGCAAAAAGACGGGTGCGCCGCGTGCCATGCGATCGACAAGAGGGTCGTTGGCCCCGGCTATCAGGAAGTCGCCGCCAAGTACAAAGGCGACAAGGACGCAATGACCAAGCTGACCGACAAAGTGAAAAAGGGCGGCAGCGGCGTCTGGGGTCCGATTCCGATGCCGCCGAACACGCAAGTCAGCGACGCCGATATCAAGACGCTGGTAGGCTGGATTCTCACGCTGAAGAAGTGAGCGCCGACATCGCCACTGCAGCCGACGTCCTTTGACAGCCGGGAACGCGGCCGGTAAGCTTGGCCCGCTCGTTGCAGGAGAGGGCAGCCGCAAGCAAGGACTGGCTGCCGCCGAAGGCGTAACTCCCGCGAACGCTCAGGCAAAAGGACTGCGCGAGCCGTAAGTCATTCTGGAGAGCGGCCGCGCGGTCGATTGCGCGGTCCACCGAAGGGGCACCGGCATCGCCTTCAAGCGAAAGCCGCAATCTCTCAGGTAAAAGGACAGACGGGGCGAAGCCGAAAATCACGGCCTCGCCCTTTTTGCTGCCTGGGAGCCGCGTTGCTCAAGCAAACCCCGCTCCATGCCATCCATCGCGCCGCCGGTGCCAGGATGGTCGATTTCGGCGGTTGGGACATGCCGGTCCATTACGGCTCGCAGATCGAAGAGCACCACGCGGTGCGTCGCGCCGCGGGCATGTTCGACGTCTCGCACATGCTTTCGATCGACATCGAGCCACGCGCCGAAGGTGAAAGCGGCGTGCGCGATTTTCTGCGCTTCGCGCTCGCCAACAACGTCGACAAGCTGACCGTGCCGGGCAAGGCCCTCTATTCCTGTCTGCTGCGCCCCGACGCCGGTGTGCTCGACGACCTGATCGCCTACTTCCTGCGCGAAGACCGGTTCCGGCTTGTCGTCAATGCCGGCACGGCGGACAAGGACCTGACTTGGCTCGGCGCGCTCGTTGCCGAGCGCGCACCGGGACTCAAGCTGATCCCGAGGCGCGATCTGGCGATGATCGCGGTGCAGGGGCCGCGGGCGCGCGAGCTCGTCTGGGCGGTGTTGCCGGACGCCCGCGCGGCGAGCGAGTCTCTCAAGCCGTTCAACGCCGTTCGGGTCGGCGACCATTTGATCGCGCGCACCGGCTATACCGGCGAGGACGGCTTCGAGATCATGCTGCCGGCCGTCGGCGCAGTCCAGTTCTGGCAGGCCTTGGTCACTGCGGGGGTGAAGGCTTGCGGACTCGGCGCGCGCGACACCTTGCGCCTGGAAGCGGGAATGAATCTCTACGGACAGGACATGGACGAGGCGGTCAATCCGCTCGAGTCCGGTCTTGCCTGGACGGTCGATATGACAAGCCCGCGCGATTTCGTCGGCAAGACGGCGCTGACCGCGGCGCATCCGTCGCGGCAACTCGCAGGGCTGGTCCTGCAGGACCAGGGCGGCATACTGCGCAGCCACCAGCGGGTAAGCACTGCGCGCGGCGACGGTGAAGTCACCAGCGGCAGCTATTCGCCGACGCTCGGTCGGTCGATCGCGCTGGCGCGCCTTCCCGGCGACAGCGCGCCGGGCGACGTCGTACACGTCGACGTCCGCGGCAAGCCACTGGCCGCCCGCGTGGTCAAGCCGCCGTTCGTGCGTCATGGCAAGAGCCTGATCGACTGAGGAGCCGTCGATGTCGCAGGCCGCGCACCGATTCACCAACCTGGCATGGAGTCTTATCCGATGAACGTACCCGCCGAGCTCAAATACACCGCAAGTCACGAATGGGTCCGCACCGAAACCGACGGCACGATAAGCACGGGCATCACCGATCATGCTCAGCAAGCGCTCGGCGACCTCGTGTTCATCGAGTTGCCTGCGGTCGGCCGAGTGCTGAAGGCAGGCGAAGCTTGCGCCGTCGTCGAGTCGGTCAAGGCGGCCTCCGACATCTACGCGCCGGTCGCGGGCGTCGTGCTCGCCTGCAACGACGCCGTCGTTGCCGCGCCGGAAAAGGTGAACGCCGATGCCTACGGCAACTGGCTCTACCGGCTGAAGCCCGCGGCTGCCGCAGATGCGGCCAAACTCCTGGACGCGGCCGGCTACATCGCGGCCGTCGGCGACTCCTGAATCGACGGCCTTTGGCGCCGGAGGATGACCTCATGCAGATGAACGAGCTCGAATCGGCGCCGGCCGCACGCCCGCGCAAGAGCTTGCGCGAGTTGGAGCAGCGCCGAGGTTTCGTCGCCCGGCACATCGGCACCGGCGAGGCCGACCAGGCGGCGATGCTGCGCGCCCTCGGGTTTGCCACGCGCGGCGCGATGATCGATGCGATCGTCCCGGCGGCGATAAGGAGCCGCAAGCCGCTCGCGCTGCCGGCGGCGAAAGGGGAGGAGGAAGCGCTCGAGGAATTGCGCGCCCTGGCCGCGAAGAACCGCGTGTTTACGACCTACATCGGCCAGGGCTACTACGGCACGTACACGCCGGGCGTGATACTGCGCAATGTCCTCGAGAACCCCGCCTGGTACACCGCATATACACCCTATCAGCCGGAAATCTCGCAGGGTCGGCTCGAGGCGCTGGTCAATTTCCAGACGATGATCTGCGACCTTTGCGCGATGGCGATCGCCAATGCCTCGATGCTGGACGAAGCGACCGCCGCCGCGGAGGCCATGGCACTGTGCCGCCGCGTGAGCCAGCAGTCCAGCCGCACGATATATGTCGCGGCCGACGTCCTGCCGCAGACGATCGACGTCATAAGGACGAGGGCCGGCCCGCTCGGCATTGCCGTCAGCGTCGGACCTGCGCAGGCCGCGGCGGACGCCGACTGTTTCGCGGTGCTGGTGCAGTACCCGGGAGCGGAAGGCGACGTGCGCGACTATCGCGACTTGAGCACGACGCTGCACGCTAAAGGCGCGCTCGTCATAGCCGCGTCCGACCTGCTCGCGCTGACGGTGCTGACGCCGCCCGGCGAATGGGGCGCCGACGTCGTCGTTGGCTCGAGCCAGCGCTTCGGCGTGCCGATGGGCTTTGGCGGCCCGCACGCCGCCTTCATGGCTACGCGCGACGAATTCAAGCGCAATCTGCCCGGGCGCCTAGTCGGCGTCAGCGTCGATGCCAACGGCGATCCGGCGTACCGTCTGGCTCTGCAGACGCGTGAACAGCATATCCGCCGCGAAAAGGCCACGTCCAATATCTGCACCGCGCAGGTGCTGCTCGCGGTGATCGCCAGCATGTACGCTGTCTACCATGGGCCGCAGGGCCTGGCGACGATCGCGGCGCGCGTGCACCGCCTGACCGCGATCCTGCGCGCGGGGCTTGCGCAACTCGGCCTCTGCTGCGTCAACGAAAATTTTTTCGATACACTGACGATCGCCACCGGCGCACGCACCGGTGCGATTCACGAGCTTGCCACGGCGGCCAACGTCAATCTGCGCCGGATCGACACCGCACGCATCGGCGTGTCGCTGGACGAGACGACGACGCGCGACCGGGTGCGGCTCTTGTGGACGATTTTCGCGTCAGAGGGCGCCTCGCTGCCCGACTTCGATGCGATCGAGTCCACGGTCGTCGATGCCTGGCCTCCGGCCTTGAGCCGCACGACGCCGTTTCTCACGCATCCGACGTTCAATCGCTACCACTCCGAGACGGCGATGCTGCGCTACCTGCGACGGCTGGCCGACAAGGACATCGCACTCGACCGGGCGATGATTCCGCTGGGCTCGTGCACGATGAAGCTCAATGCGACCCTCGAAATGATCCCGGTGACCTGGCGCGAGTTCGCTCATATGCACCCGTTCGCGCCGGCCAATCAGACGGTCGGGTACCGGGAGATGATCGCGGGACTCGAGCGCATGCTGTGCGCGGTCACCGGCTACGCGGCGGTCTCGCTGCAACCCAATGCCGGTTCGCAAGGCGAGTTCGCCGGACTGCTGATCATCAGGGCCTATCACGCCGCGCGTGGCGAAGCGCATCGCGATGTCTGCCTGATCCCGGCGTCGGCGCACGGCACCAATCCCGCGTCGGCACAGATGGCCGGCATGCGGGTCGTCGTCGTCGCCTGCGACCGCGAAGGCAACGTCGACCTGGCTGACCTCGAGGCCAAGGCCGCAGCGCACCGCGCCGATCTGGCGGCGATCGTGGTCACCTACCCGTCGACGCACGGCGTGTTCGAAGCGCGCATCCGGGACATCTGCGACGTCGTGCACGCCCATGGCGGTCAAGTGTACGTCGACGGCGCCAACCTCAACGCGCTGGTGGGGCTCGCCGCGCCCGGCGAATTCGGCGCCGACGTCTCGCATCTGAACTTGCACAAGACCTTCTGCATCCCGCACGGCGGCGGCGGGCCCGGGGTGGGCCCTGTCGCCGTCGCCGCGCATCTGGCGCGCTTCCTGCCCGGCCATCGCACGTTGCAAGGCAGCGTCGACGCGGGTGCCGAGCGTATCGGGCCGGTGTCGGCAGCGCCGTACGGGAGCGCGAGTATCCTGCCGATCTCATGGATGTATATCGCGATGATGGGAGCCGAGGGCTTGAGGGCCGCGACCGAGTCGGCGATCCTGGCGGCGAACTACATCGCCCGGCGTCTCGCGCCGCACTATCCGGTGCTTTATTCGGGCCCCGGCGGCCTCGTCGCGCACGAATGCATCGTCGACCTGCGGCCGTTGAAGGACACCAGCGAGGTCACCGTCGACGACGTCGCCAAGCGGCTGATCGACTACGGCTTTCATGCGCCGACGATGAGCTTTCCCGTCGCCGGCACACTGATGATCGAGCCGACCGAAAGCGAATCGAAAGCCGAGATCGACCGCTTCATCGAGGCGATGATCGCCATTCGCGAGGAAGTGCGCGCGATCGAGCAGGGTCGGATGGATCGTCACGACAACATGCTGAAGAACGCGCCGCATACCGCCGCGAGCCTGCTCGGCGGCGACTGGGCGCATCCGTACGGTCGGGAGCAGGCGGCATACCCGGTGCCGGGTCTGAAGGAGCACAAGTACTGGCCGCCGGTCGGCCGTGCCGACAACGTCTACGGCGACCGCAATCTGTTCTGCACTTGCGTACCGGTTGCCGATTACTCCTGATGGCTGCTGCTTGAAGGTCCTCGTCCTCGGCGCCGGCGTCATCGGCACGACGTCCGCCTGGTACTTGCGCGAGCAGGGGCACGAAGTCACGGTCATCGACCGGCAACGCGCCGCCGGTCTGGAAACTTCGTTCGCCAATGGCGGGCAAGTCTCGGTTTCGCACGTCGAGCCCTGGGCCAATCCGGCGGCGCCACGGAAGATCCTCAAATGGCTCGGCCAGCCGGACGCGCCTCTGCTGTTTCGGCCCCGGCTGGACTGGCAGCAATGGCGTTGGGGAGCGCAATTCCTGCTCGAATGCCTGCCCTCGCGCACGCGCCGCAACATGCTGCAGATCCTCGCGCTCAGCAAATATTCAATCGACATGCTGCGCGAGCTGCGCGCAGCGACGCTGCTCGCCTACGACGACCTGCAGCGGGGCATCCTGCAGATCTACACCGATCGCGTCGATTACGACGAGGCCGTAGAGGCGGCGGAGTTCGTGCGCGGCTATGGCGTTGCGCGCGAGCTCAAGACCGCGGACGAATGCATCGCAATCGAGCCCTCGCTGGCGCCGAGGCGCGACTGGATCGCCGGGGCGACCTACACGGCGAGCGACGAGAGCGGTGATGCGCGCAAGTTCACGCAGGGACTGGCCGCGCGCTCGTTCGCTCGCGGCGTCGTCTTTCGCTTCGGCATGACGATCGATGCGCTCGATGCCACCGGCGGCGCCATCGCCGGCGTGGTCACGCATGTTGCGACTGGCGACGGCGCGCCGCGCCGGCAGGTGCTCACCGCCGACGCTTACGTCGTCTGCCTTTCGAGCTACACGCCGCAGCTTCTGTCGCCAGTGGGCATCCACGTGCCCATTTATCCGGCCAAGGGTTACTCGGCCACGCTACCGATCGTCGATCCCGACGCAGCGCCGTCGGTCAGCATCACCGACGATGCCAGGAAAATCGTGTTCACGCGCCTGGGCAATCGATTGCGCGTCGCCGGGACCGCCGAGCTGTCGGGCTACAACCTCGACCTCAACACCGTACGCTGCGAAGCGCTGACGCGTCGCGCCGGCGAATGGTTCGGTGCCGCGATCGATCCGGCGCGCGCCGAATACTGGACGGGCCTGAGGCCTGCGACGCCGTCGAACGTGCCTTTGATCGGCAAGACGCGCTATCCGAACCTCTACCTGAATACCGGTCATGGCACGCTCGGCTGGACGATGGCCGCCGGTTCGGGCAAGGCGCTCGCCGATCTGGTCTCGGGCCGCAAGCCCGATGTCGATTTCGCCTTCGTCGGCTACTGAGTGCGTAGCGGCCCGTGCCTAGCGCAGGATCCAGATCACCGCGACCAGCCACGCCAGCGCGCTCAGCTGCAAATGGCGATCGCCGATGAACAATCCACTCGGGTCTTCGGCGGCGTGTCCACTGCCGAGAAGATATAAATAGCGAAACAGCGCGTAAGTGACGATGGGCACGGTGTAGACCAGATCGGCGCTGCGGTGCAGCGTGATCGTCTGCGGGCTGATCGTGTAGAGGCTGTACGCGATCAAGGTGCCGCTGACGCAGACGACGATCAGCCGGTCGAGCAACGCCGGCGAATACTCGGCCAGCACGGCGCGCCCGCCCGACGCGCCGACGGCGGCGCTCTCCGCGCGGCGCTTGCCGAAGCCGAGCAGCAACGTGAGCATCAGCCCGCACATCAGAAGCCATGGCGATGGTGCAATGCCGACGCCGACGGTACCGGCCAGGATGCGCAACAGGAACCCGAGCGAGAGCGCGAAGACGTCGACGATGACGATGCGTTTTAGCCGCAGCGAGTACGCGGCGTTCAAGACGAGGTAGGCGACGAGCACGGCGAAAAGCCCGGCGCCGACCCACGCGCCCAACGCCAGTGCGGCAAGTGCCAGGACGATGGCCAGCGATCCCGCCGCGGCGCCGCCGATCCGCCCGCCGGCAAGGGGTCGCCGGCGCTTGGTCGGATGCGCGCGATCGGCGTCGCGATCGATCCAGTCGTTGCCGATGTAGACCGCGCTCGCCAGCAGACAGAACGCGATAAAGGCGAGTGCCACCTGCTGCGCGAGTGCCGCGTCTTGCCAGGCGCGGGCGAACAGGAAACCGGCCCAGACGAATGCATTCTTGATCCATTGCTGCGGCCGCAGAAGTTGCCAATAATGCATAATCGTCCCCCTTGCGCCGACCGCTTCCCGAAGGCCCGACTTCGCCAGCACGAATGCGCGCTGCGCAGCACTCGTTCCTTTCGACGACGCCATATGATGCCTGAGCGCTCGCGCGCCGTGGCGCGGCTTGCGGCGTTTCTGCTGCTCGCGCTGGGCGCCTGGCGCATCGTGGTTGTCGTCGGCGCCTCGCCGATGCTGGGCTATGCCAACCAGTTCGACATGGGACGCACGTCGGCGTGCTTCGGGCTCTGGCCCGATCTGCCCGAGCCCGCGCGTTACGAGGCGCATCCGCAGGCACCGATCGCGCGCTACGTGCGCGGCGAGCAAAGACCGGCGGAGTGCTATCGCAGCAGCGAGCTCGCTTTTGTAGCGACCGCGGTCGCGATCGCGCCGCGCGACCACGCAGTCGATCTGCGTATCGTCGGTGCGGTCAAGGGCGCGGCGTTGATCCTGGTGGCCTTCGGGCTCGATGCGGCGCTCAAGCGGCGGCCGGCGTGGGCGCTCGCGAATGCGGCAGTATTCGCGATCGTGCTCGCCGAGCCGATGACTACACTCTGGCTCAATACGCTTTATACCGAGTTCGGCGCGCTGCTCGGCGCCTATGCCTCGATCGGACTGCTGCCGGTGCTGGTGATGCGGGATCCCGTCTCGGCGCCACCACCGCGCTGGGCGCTCGCCGGTTTCGCCTGCGGCGTGGCGGTGCTCGGCTTGTCGCGTCAGCAGCATTTGTTGTTGCCGGCGGTGCTCGCGCTGCCAGTGCTGTTCTCGCTGTGGCGGCCCGCGCGGCGCGCAACACTCGGGCTGGCGATGTGGGTGCTCGCGATCGCGCTCGCCCAGGGCATGATCGAACGTCCGGCGACGATCATCGCGGCGAATACCGCCGACGTGGTGCTTGGCGCGATTCTTCCCGCCTCGCGCGACCCGCTGCGGACCGCGGCGCGGCTCGGACTGCCGGAGCGTTGTCTGCAATCGTCGGGTGCGAGTTGGTATGAAACGATGGGCGAGACGCTGTCGACGAGCTGTCCCGAGGCGCTCGCGATGCCGCGGCGCTCGCTGGCGGCGCTGGTGTTCGCCGAGCCGCTGACGATCGCGCGGGCGGTGCTGCGCGGGCTGCCGCAGCTGCAGGACTGGCGACTCGGTTATCTGGGCAGCGTCGAAGGTCGCGATTTCGCCGGCAGCGACGCTGTGCGCGCCGTCGCCGGTCCGGCGGCGATGAGCCTGGCTCCCGTCGTCACCGCGCTGCCGCAACGGGTTTTCGCACTCGTCCTGGCCGGATCGCTCGCCTTGCTGATCGCAAGCGCGGGTGCGACGCTGCTGGCGGCAATCCGCGGGCGAGGCTCCCCTTTGGCGCTCGTCGTTTGTGTGCTGACGGCGGCGGCGTGGTACGCGATCCTGACGTCCATCCTGGGCGACGGCTACGTCGAGATTCCGCGCCACGCGCAGCTGGCGGCACCCTGCCTTACCGCGGCGCTGCTGATCGTCGCCGGCGCCTTGCTCGCGCCAGCGCTGACGGCGGACCGCGCTGATGCCGGGACGGCGCGGACGGCGCGTATGACGATCGGCATCCTGGCCGCGGCGCTGACGATCGCAACGATAGGCTATCTAACGTTGCGCGGGGCGATCGCCGCGACGCCGCTTGCGACCGGTGTCGTCGATCGACCGAAGCAAAACGGCGTGCCGGCCGGTGCGGTCGAATTCGCCGGCTGGGCGCTGGACCCGCGCGGCGTTGCCCGCGTCGAGCTGGTCACCGACGGCGGCCAGGTGTATCGGGCCGATTATGGACAACCGTACGCCGGTGCGCGCGGCGAGCCGCTGGCATTGTATTTTCCGAGCTATCCGGATGTGACGCTGCCGGGATTCACCGTGAAGCTGCCGGCACAGGCGCTCGCTGCCGGCAACGCCACCGTGCGGACCTTCGTCATCAACGTCGACGGCGTGCGTACCGAGATCGATCGGCGCCGACTCGTCGCCCGCTAACCGGCATCCGGCAGCAGGATCAACTCGGCAGCGATGCGCCAGCGCCCGCCCCGATCGCGCATCCAGACGTGAACGTAATGGCCGGGCGCCTTGCCCGCGCCATCGAGCAGATGCAAGCGGCCGTAGCTGTAACCCAAATCGTCGGAGCGCGATACGCCCGCGGCGAGTGTCTCCCAACGAAACTTGAGTCCCCGCTCGGCAAGCTGCGCGACGATGGCGTCGCGGCCGAGCCCGGGCGGCGTTGGGCCGATGACCAGCCGCGCATCGTCGGCGAGCAGCGCCGCGTAGCCGCTCGCCGCGGCGGGCCCGCCGAAAAGCGGCTGCGCCTCGAGTGCGAAGAGAATCTTCTCCCTGCCCGCCTCGGGGGCATTGGCGACCGATCGAAGCGGCCGCGGACCCTCTCCGAACGACGCGTCCGGCACCGGCGCGCGCGTCGACACGCCGCCATCGACGATGACTCGCCAGCGACCGTCCGCCTGTCGGCGCCAAACCGAAAAGAACATCCCCTGCGCCGGTTCGCGCACTGCCGGTGCGCGGCCGGTGATCGTGAACGGACCGGTCGTGAATCCGAGATCGCCCCCGCGGGCCACCGCCGCGATGGCCGGATGCCAGTCGAGGACGAACGATTCCATCGTTTCGGGCCGGGCCAGGAAACGCGCTCGCGTATTGCCCGGATCGGGCGAGAAGTTGATGCCGTCGTCGGCAAAATTATCGAGGAATGCAGCGCGCATGCCGTGCTCGACCGAGTGCCGCGCGAACGCAAGCTCGGCTGCCACCAGCGATTCACGCGCGGCGTCGGCTGCACTCGCCGACGGCGTCGGCGGCGGTGTTGCGCAGCCGAACGCGACCAGCACATAAGCAACGGCCAGACCGAGCTTCGCGGTTGAACGCATCACACTCCCCGGGCAGTCAAGACTTGGATTAAAGCGCAACGCGCTCCGGCGCGCCAGCCGGTCGGTGGCGTCGCGTTATAATGCGCGCCTGCACGCACGTCTTTCTCCATGCTGCCCCCCTATCGACGCCTGCTGTCCTTCGCGCTCGCCATCCTTGCCGTTCCGGCGATCGCTCAGAACATCGTTACGGCCGCCGTTGCCCCGCCGTCGATCTCCGCCAAGGCGTATGTGCTGGTCGACTTCGTCAGCCGACAGACGCTGGCTGCCGATAACGCCGACGCTCCGCGCGAGCCGGCGTCGCTGACCAAGCTGATGACCGCGTATCTGACTTTTCGCGCGCTCAAGGACAAGGAGCTGATGCCGTCGCAGATGGTCAATGTCTCGGAAAGGGCCTGGCGTGCCGAAGGCTCGCGCATGTTCATCGAACCGAAAAAAGCGGTGAGCGTCGACGAGCTGCTGCATGGCGTGATCGTGCAGTCGGGCAACGATGCGAGCATCGCGCTCGCCGAAACCGTCGCCGGATCGGAGGACGCTTTCGTCGAGCGCATGAACCGGCAGGCGGCGCAGCTCGGCATGAAAAACACCCATTTCGTCAACGCGACCGGCCTTCCGGCGCCGCAGCAGGTGTCGACCGCGCGCGATCTCGCACTGCTCGCTGAGGCGCTGATCCGCGATTTCCCCGAGTACTACCCGCTGTATTCGATCAAGGAATATCGCTACAACAACATTACGCAACCGAATCGCAACCGGCTGCTGTGGACCGACCCCTATGTGGATGGAATGAAGACCGGAAATACCGATGCCGCCGGCTTCTGCCTGATCGCATCGGCCAAACGCGGACAGCGCCGGTTGCTCTCGGTCGTCCTTGGAACCGCGTCGGAGTCGGCCCGCGCGATCGAAGCGCAGAAGCTGCTGAACTATGGATTCCAGTTCTACGATTCGGTGCAGCTCTACCAGAGCGGGAAGCCCGTCACTTCGCTGCGCGTCTGGAAAGGCGCCGAGCCCACGGTTCCCGCCGGCTTCGTCGTCGACCGGTATGTCGCGCTGCCGAAGGGGCAGGCGCCGAATCTCAAGCTGTCGCTGGAAGCGGTCGAGCCGCTGCTCGCGCCGGTGCTGAAGGGACAGAAAGTGGGTACGGTCAAGGTGACGCTCGACGGCAAGCCGATCGATGCCTATCCGTTGCTGGCACTCGCCGATGTGGGGCCGGCGAGCCTTTTCGGGCGCGCCTGGGACACGGTGCGGCTATGGTTCAAATGACGCGGCTTCCGTTTTCCGCGAAAGGGTATTCGTGACCGTCTACCTCAACGGCCAGTTTCTTGCACTCGAAGACGCGAAGGTTTCGGTGCTCGATCGGGGCTTTATCTACGGCGACGGCGTGTACGAGCTGGTGCCGGTGTACGGCCGGCGGCCGTATCGGCTGCAGCAGCATCTGGCGCGGCTGAAGCGCAGCCTCGCGGGCATCCGGCTGACCAACCCGCATACCGACGCGGAGTGGGAAGCGATCATCAGCGAGCTCATCGGGCGGATGCCCTTTGCCGACCAGGGCGTGTACTTCCAGGTCACGCGCGGCGTCGCCAAGCGCGATCACGCGTTTCCCGCCGGCGTTGCGCCGACGGTGTTCATGATGAGCAACCCGCTCATGCTTCCGTCGCACGAGCAGGTCGAACGCGGCGTCGCCGTCGTCACCGCCGTCGACGAGCGCTGGCTGCATTGCGATCTTAAGACGATCTCGTTGCTGGGCAACGTGCTCGCGCGCCAGCTCGCCGCCGATGCCGGCGCGACCGAGACCGTGCTCTTCCGCAACGGCTATCTGACCGAGGCGTCGGCATCGAACGTGCTGCTCGTTCGCAACGGCGTCATCGTCGCGCCGCCCAAGGACAACCAGATCCTTCCGGGGATCACCTACGATGTCGCGTTCGAGCTGGCGCGCGAAGGCGGCCTGCCGATCGAGATGCGCCCGGTATCGAAGGACGAGGCGCTCGCGGCCGATGAGATGTGGCTCTCATCATCGACCAAGGAAGTGCTCGCCGTGACGTCGCTCGACGGCCGGCCGTTCGCCGGCGGCAAACCGGGCCCGGTGTTTCGCAAGGTGCACGCGCTTTTCCAGGCGAGCAAGTCGTAGCGCCCGACGCGATCTTTCGCCGCGCCGCGGCGGGAACCGGCAGCGGCTACTCGGCGGCCGCCAGATATTTGCCGCCGTGCCAGACCAGCGGCTCCGCGGTGCGAAACGCGCAGCCCTCGACTTCGCCGATGAACAACATGTGGTCGCCCGCAGGATGCAGCGCGTAATGCCGGCATTCGAGCCAGGCGACTGCGCCTTCGATCAGCGGCGCGCCGGCCGCGCCAAGGCGAAAGTCGACGCCGGAGAAACGGTCGGCGTGGGGACGTGAAAACCGGCGCGCGAGCTCGACCTGGTTCTGCGCCAGCACGCTGACCGCGTAGCGCGAGGCGCTTTCGAAGGCGGCGAGGCTGCGCGAGTGCCGCGCCAGGCTCCATACGATCAATGGCGGGTCCAGCGAGACCGAGTTGAAGGAGTTTGCGGTAAAGCCGACGAACTCGCCGGGCGTGAGCGGCGCGGCGATGATGGTCACACCGGTGGCGAACTGCGCCATCGCGTCGCGAAAGCGCCGCTCGGGATGGGCGGACGGCGGTCGCGGGATGGACATCGGGATCGTCGGCGCGGCGGACCACGCCGTGGGCGCGCGAGTGGGCGCAGGCATCTTAGGGGCAGGGGGCGGTGCTGTCAAAGCATCGGGCGCCAGTGCCCTGTCGGCCGGACGGTGGCGCTGTTAGAATTACCCTCCGGGGTTTCGGCATGGTTCTCGCGCCCATTTCGATCATGAAACAGCCGCTGCAGAAACTCATCGCCAGCCGCTATGGTGGCCGCGACATCCCGGTCGCGCTGGTCCTGCCCGACGGCGGTCGGGTCCCGTTGTCCAAGACGCCCGAAATCAATATTTACGCCCGGACCTGGAACGGGCTGCGAGCGCTCGCTTCGCCCGAGCTCGGCCGGCTCGCGCGCGCCTACGTAAACAACGACCTCGACTTCACCGGCGAGGCCCGTCGCGTGCTGGGCATCGCCGAGGCGCTGGTCGGCACGGTCGTGCATGGTCGCGACCGCGCCACCGCGCGCCTCAAGCACTGGTGGCACGCGGCGCGCGGCAACCGGGCCAACATCCAGCATCATTACGATGTCTCCAATGCCTTCTACCGGATGTGGCTCGACGAGCGCATGGTCTACTCCTGTGCGTATTTCAAGACGGCAACCGACACGCTGGAGCAGGCACAGGCGCAGAAGCTCGATCACATTTGCCGGAAGCTTCTGCTCAAGCCGG
The DNA here is from genome assembly GCA_963828665.1 of uncultured beta proteobacterium. Lineage (GTDB taxonomy): Bacteria > Pseudomonadota > Gammaproteobacteria > Burkholderiales > Casimicrobiaceae > PALSA-1003. The sequence continues at coordinate 82,298 of CAWHFL010000011.1, read as the reverse complement.
GCGAGTCGCTGCTCGACATCGGTTGCGGCTGGGGCGGCCTGATTTTCTGGGCGGCACAGCACTACGGCGTCAAGGCCAGCGGGATCACGCTGTCGCAAAACCAGTTCGATCACGTGCGCGCGAAGATCACCGAGCTGGGACTGACAGGCAGCGTCGACGTGCGGCTCCTCGATTACATCGACTTGCCCGAGGATCGCCGCTACGACAAGATCGCCAGCATCGGCATGTTCGAGCACGTCGGCATCGCCAATTACCCGCGCTATTTCGGCAAGATCTACCGGATCCTCGAGCCGGGCGGGCTGGCGATGAACCACGGCATCACGCAGAACCACGTCGGCGTCGACAGCCTGGGCAGCGGCGTCGGTGAATTCGTCGAGGAGTACGTTTTCCCGGGTGGCCAGCTCGCGCACGTGTCGCGCGTCATCCAGGGCCTGGGGGCCGAGGGCCTCGAGTTGATCGACGCCGAGGCGCTGCGCGAGCACTATGCGAGCACGTTGTGGCACTGGGTGGACCGGCTGGAAGCGAATGCCGATGCGGCCCGGCGCGAAGTGGGCGAGGAAAAATTCCGCATCTGGCGGATTTACCTGGCCGGGTCGGCGCATTCGTTCGACCGCGGATGGCTTTCGCTTTTCCAACTGCTGGTCGGCAAGCCCTTGCCTGACGGGAGCCTGGCTCACCCGCTGACCCGCGACTACATGTACGCCGGCTGAAGTCGCGAGGCTTGCGCCACGAGGCTGGCGACCCCATATCCGAAGCGATGGAAACCGTGTCCGAGGCCGAGTCGCTGCTCGAGTTCCCTTGCGCGTTCCCGATGAAAATCGTCGGCCGCACGCGCGATGGCTTCGCACAGGCAGTGCTCGAGGTCGTCCTGCGCCACGCGCCTGATTTCGACAGCGCATCGATGGAGATGCGCGCCTCGCGCGAGGGCAACTACATTTCACTGACCTGCACGGTCAATGCCAAGTCGCGCGAGCAGCTTGACAATCTCTACCGCGAACTGTCGGGACATCCGCACGTCGTCATGGTGCTGTAAGGCCGTGACCGACGCGCGCATGCGGTGCGCGTCCGGCGAGCCATGGCTGATCCGGCGCCTCGGGCCGACCGACTACGTCCCGACCTGGCGCGCAATGCAGGCTTTCACCGACGCTCGCGGGCCGGAAACGTCCGACGAAATCTGGCTGACCGAGCATCCGCCGATCTATACGCTGGGATTGGCCGGCCGGTACCAGCACCTGCTTCGCGACAACGGCATTCCGGTGCAGAAGGTCGATCGCGGCGGCCAGGTCACCTATCACGGTCCGGGGCAGCTCATCGCCTACCTCTTGATCGACATCGGTCGTCGGCGCCTGGGCGTGCGCCGGCTGGTCCGGGCGATCGAGGACAGCGTGATACAATTACTTGATTCGTATGGCGTTGCTGCGACCGCTCGCAGCGGCGCGCCCGGTGTCTACGTCCAGCGGGGCGATCGCGAGGCCAAGATCGCGGCGCTGGGCCTCAAGATCAGGAACGGGCGCAGCTATCACGGTCTGGCGCTCAATATCGACATGGATCTCGCTCCCTTTGCCGACATCGATCCCTGCGGGTACCGCGGGCTCGCGGTGACCCGGTTGCGCGATGTGGGCATCGGTGCGCCGCGCGCCGAGATCGAGTCGCGGCTGATCGCAGCACTCGACGCGGCGCTCAGCGCCGCGTCCGAGCCATGAGCGAAGCGCATCCGCCCGAGCCGGTCGGCAACGCCCCCGGCGTCAAGCACAAGGGGGACGCGAAGACCGCGCGCTCATTGGGCAAATACGCGATCAAGATCGTGCCTGCCGAACGGTTGAAAAAACCGGAGTGGATTCGCGTGCGCGCGCCTTCGTCGCCGCGATTCTACGAAATCAAGCGCATCCTGCGCGAGCACAACCTGCACACGGTCTGTGAAGAAGCCTCGTGTCCGAACATCGGCGAATGCTTCGGCAAGGGCACGGCGACGTTCATGATCATGGGCGACATCTGCACGCGTCGATGTCCGTTCTGCGACGTCGGACACGGACGGCCGCTGCCGCTGGATGCCGACGAGCCGGCCAATCTCGCCGCGACGATCTTGGCGCTGAAGCTCGCCTACGTCGTCATCACGAGTGTGGATCGCGACGACCTGCGCGACGGGGGGGCGCAGCATTTCGTCGACTGCATACGCGCCGTGCGCCAACGCTCGCCGGCCACGCGGATCGAAGTGCTGGTGCCCGATTTCCGCGGCCGGCTCGAGCGCGCGCTGGAAGTCCTCGGGCAGGCGCCGCCCGACGTGATGAACCACAATCTGGAGACGGTGCCGCGGCTCTACCGGCAGGCGCGGCCCGGGTCCGACTATGCCCATTCGCTCAAGCTGCTGCAGGCATTCAAGGCCCGCTTTCCGCACATTCCGACCAAGTCGGGGCTGATGGTGGGACTGGGCGAGACCGACGAGGAAATCCTGGCGACGATGGGCGACATGCGCGCACACCGTATCGACATGCTGACGATAGGCCAGTACCTGCAGCCCACGGCTTCACATCTGCCGGTGCAGCGCTACGTGCATCCGGACGACTTTTCGAGGCTCGAGCGCGAAGCGTACGCGCTGGGCTTCGCGCACGCCGCCGTCGGCGCGCTGGTGCGCTCGTCGTATCACGCCGACAGCCAGGCGCATGGGGTGCTCGAAGCCGCCCGGTGACCGGGCGCCGACGCAGGCGCACGCGCTGCAGTCAGCTGATTTTTTTCGACGCCGCTTCAATAAGGAGGCGGAGCGTCCTTTGGCCACAACAGCCACATCCGGCCCGCCTGCTTCATCCGGCCCGCCTCCCGACCGGCGTCGTCGCCGAATCCCCAGAAAAAATCAGTGCGCAGTGCGCCCTTTATCGCGCCGCCCGTGTCCTGGGCCATGACCAGACGCTGCAACGGCCGATCCGAGAGCGGATACGTCGTCGCGAGAAACACCGGCGCTCCCAGCGGCACGATCGTCGGATCGACGGCGATCGTCCGCTCCCGCAGCAAGGGCACGCCGAGGGTGCCGATCGGTCCGTCGATCGTCGCCGCCGGGTCGAGCGCGACCGCGCGAAAGAATACATAGCTCGGATTCTCGGCCAGCAATGCCGGCAACGCCGCCGGATGCTCGCGGCCCCATTGCTTGATGCCCTGCATCGATGCCTGGGCCAGCGGCAATTCGCCGCGCTCGACCAGCAACCGTCCGATCGAGCGGAACGGTTGCCCGTTCTGGTCGGCGTATCCGAGCCGCAAAACGCCGCCCTCGGCAAGCTGCACCCGCCCCGAGCCCTGGATCTGCAGGAAAAAGGCCTCGACCGGATCGTCGACCCAGACCAGTTCCTTGCCGGCAAGCGGCGCGTTCCCCGCGTCGATGTCCAGGCGAGGCCAGTAGGGCACGACGCGCCGGCCCTCCAGCCGGCCGCGCACGCGCTTGTCCTTGAGCTCCGGGAAGAGCTCGCCAAGGTCGACGACGAGCAAGTCGTCGGGCACGGCGTAGAGCGGAAAGCGATAACGTTCGCTTCGCTGCAGGCTCCCCTGAAGCAGGGGCTCGTAGTAGCCTGTTACGACACCGCTGTCGCGTCCGTCGGCGCCGATCAGCTGGTATGGGGTAAAATGCGCTTCGAAAAACGCGCGCACCGCGATGTCGTTATGGGCATTGACGGTTGCCGCGGCTTCGCAGCTATCGCGCCAGATCGCCGCGGGGGGTGACTGGGCAAGGAGCGCTGCACAACCTGCGACGAATGCCGGCCAGGCTGCCAGCGCGCTGTCGTCGCGCCAGCCGGGAATGGCGGCATACGCCGCGGTGCGCAACACGGCTTTGGCCGATTCGGACGGCGCAGGCACCGCGGATGGCGGCGCCGGCGGCGGCGTTACGCAGCCGGCAATGCATGCAGCCAGCAGCGTGGCGAGCAGGCAACGGAGAGGCGACACGATGGAGTGGCTGTTGCTCGAGGCGCTGGTTGCGCTATCGCTCGCGGTGTTTATCGTCTGGTTTACGATGGGCGGGAAACGCAAGAATCCGCCGCCTCGGCCGATGGAACCGGACGATGGCGACGGCGACGAGGGCGGGGATTGAGTTGCAGGCAGACGACGGCGCGCGCGAGGACCCTCTCGACGCGTTGGTGCGAATCGCAAGGAAACGGACACTAATGCAGAACGCGGGGCACCGAAAGCGTGAACGACGGGATCGGTGCGTCGAAATGCTGGCCGTCTTCGGCCACCATCTGGTAGGTGCCGTGCATCGTGCCCACCGCGGTTTCCAGATGCGTGCCGCTGGTGTACTCGAAACTTTCGCCCGGCTTGAGCAAGGGTTGCTGGCCGACGACCCCCAGACCCTTGACTTCCATCACCTTGTTGTTGGCGTCGGTGATGACCCAGTGCCGGCTTATCAATTGGGCGGGAACCGTTCCGGTGTTGGTCACCGATATGGTGTAAGCGAACACGTACTGGTTCTTCGATGGATCCGACTGGTCCTCGACGTACGTCGCTCGCGGCTCGACGGTGATCTCGTATTTGCTGGACTCGCCCATCGGCGCGCTCTTCGCTCTCTACCTTGAACAATTATAGCGCCATGCGCGACGTCCAGATCGCTCCCTCGATTCTCTCCGCCGATTTCGCCCGGCTCGGCGAAGAAGTTCGCGCGGTGATCGCGGCTGGCGCCGACCTGATCCATTTCGACGTAATGGACAACCATTACGTTCCCAACCTGACGGTCGGACCTCTGGTGTGCGCGGCGCTGAAGCCTCACGCCGGCGTTCCGATCGACGTGCATTTGATGGTACGGCCGGTCGATGCGCTCGTGCCTGCGTTCGCGAACGCCGGAGCGGCGATCATCAGCTTTCATCCCGAAGCGAGCGACCATGTCGATCGAACGATCAACCTTATCCACGAGCGCGGCTGCAAGGCGGGCCTGGTGCTCAATCCGGCGACGCCGCTTTCCTGCCTCGACCACGTGCTCGACGAGCTCGATCTGGTGCTGATCATGTCGGTCAATCCCGGCTTCGGCGGCCAGTCGTTCATCCCCGAAGCCTTGCACAAGCTTTCGCTGGCACGAGAGCGGATCGACGCCGTCGCCGCGCGCAGCGGCCGGGCGATCCGTCTCGAAGTCGATGGCGGCGTCAAGATCGACAACATCGGCGCGATCGCCCGCGCAGGCGCCGACACCTTCGTCGCCGGTTCGGCGATTTTCGGCAGCGGCGATTATGCGAAGACGATCGCCGCGCTGCGCACCGCGGCCGCCGGTGCCGATCGCCCCGCTGCGGTTCGCTCGGGCGCATCCGCATGACGATCGCGCCCGCTGCCCGTATTCGCGTCCGCGCGATCGCCTTCGATCTCGACGGGACGCTGCTCGACACGATCCACGACCTGGCCACGGCGATCAACCTGATGCTGGCGCGCCTGAACCAGCCGGCGCTGCCCAAGGACACGATACGCGCGATGGTCGGCAAGGGCATGGCGAACCTGGTCCGGCGTGCGCTCGCCGCGGCGCAAGGATCGCCGCCGACGCCGGGCGACGAAGCGCGCGCGCTCGCGCTGTACGAAACCGACTACGAGCGCGTGCTCGGCCGCGAAACGGTCGTGTTCCCCGGCGTACGCGAGGGACTAGAGAGACTCGCCAGCGCGGGCTTTGGCCTTGCCTGCGTGACCAACAAGACCAGCCGCTTCGTGCGCCCTCATCTCGACCGGGCTGGATTGGGCGCGTATTTCAGCCTGGTCGTCGGCGGCGACACGCTCGAGGCGAAGAAGCCGGACCCGCTTCCACTGCAGCATGCTGCCAGGCACTTCTGTGTGGCACCAGACCGCCTGCTGATGCTCGGCGATTCGGCCAACGACACGCAGTCGGCGCGCGCGGCCGGCTGTCCGGTCTTCTGCGTGCCCTACGGCTACAACGAAGGGCGGCCTGTGCAAAGCCTCGATTGCGATGGTATAGTTTCCTCGCTGGATGAGCTCCCGGAACGGTTACGACTGGGTTGAACGATGAGCTTCGAGGTTCACAACTGCAAAAGCGGCCGATGGTCATCGCCGCGCGGCAACGATTGGCGCTGGCGGCGCCCTTCGTAATTCGCCCCGGCGTCGCGCGCTGACGCGACGCCTTCGCAATGTCGTTGCAGTGGTAGAAGAACCGTTGGAGCATCATGACCGAAGTCGAATTCCTCGCGCTCGCGGCGCAGGGTTATAACCGCATTCCGCTCGTGCTCGAGTCGTTCGCCGACCTCGACACGCCGCTTTCCCTCTACATCAAGCTCGCGAACCAGCGCTTTACCTACCTGCTGGAATCGGTCGTCGGCGGTGAGCGCTTCGGACGCTACTCGTTCATCGGGCTGCCGGCGAAAATCCGTATCCGCAGTCGCGGGCGCGCGATCGAGGTCGAGGATCGCGGCGGCATCGTCGAGCGTCACGAGGGCGACCCGCTGGCGTTCGTCGGCGAGTTCCTTCGCCGCTATCGGGCCGCGCCGGGGCCCGGACTGCCGCGCTTTTGCGGCGGGCTGGCCGGATATTTTGGCTACGACACCGTTCGCCACATCGAGCCCCGGCTCGCCGACTCGGCCCCCGCCGCTTCGCCCGCGCTGGCCGACGTGCCCGACATCCTGCTGCTGCTGACCGAGGAGTTGGTGGTCGTCGACAATCTGTCGGGCAAGATCTCGCTGATCGTCTACGCCGATCCGGCCGAACCGAACGCCTATTGGGGGGCGCACGATCGGCTGCAGGCGCTGCGGCGGAAGCTGCGCGACCCGGTGGCTATTCCTTATCAAACGGCGACCGAGGTCAGCGTCGCCAAGAGCGAATTTGGAGCCGAAGCCTACCAGGCGGCCGTCGCCCGCTCACGCGAGTACATCGCTGCTGGCGACGTGATGCAGGTCGTCATATCGCAGCGCATGCAGCGGCCGTTCTCCGCGCCGCCCCTTTCGCTGTATCGTGCGCTGCGCTCGCTCAACCCGTCGCCGTACATGTTCTATTACGATTTCGGCGACTTTCACGTCGTCGGCGCATCGCCCGAGATCCTGGTGCGCAAGGAAGGGTCCGACATCACTCTGCGGCCGATCGCGGGCACGCGGCCGCGCGGAGCGACGCGCGAGGCGGACGAGGCGCTGGCGACCGAGCTGCTCGCCGATCCGAAGGAGGTCGCCGAGCACGTGATGCTGCTCGACCTGGGACGCAACGACGTCGGCCGCGTGGCGCAAACCGGCACCGTGCATGTCACCGAGCGTATGGTGATCGAGCGCTATTCGCACGTCATGCACATCGTGTCCAACGTCGAGGGGACGCTGAAGCCTGGGCTGACCAGCATCGATGTGCTGCGCGCAGCATTTCCCGCGGGCACGGTCAGCGGCGCGCCGAAAGTGCGCGCGATGGAAATCATCGATGAGCTGGAGCCGACGCGTCGCGGCATTTATTCCGGCGCGGTCGGCTACATCAGCTTCCAGGACGACATGGACACCGCGATCGCGCTGCGCACGGCGGTGATCAAGGACGGAGTCCTTTACGCGCAGGCCGGCGGCGGCATCGTCCACGAATCCTCGCCGGAAGGCGAGTGGCAGGAGACGATGAACAAGCTGCGCGCGCTGCTGCGCGCTGCGGACATGGTGCAGCTTGGCCTGGACGCGGAGGGCTAGAACGATGCTGCTGATGATCGACAACTACGACAGCTTTACCTACAACCTGGTCCAGTATCTGGGCGAGCTCGGCGCCGACGTGCTCGTGCAGCGCAACGACGCCATCACGCTGGATCAGATTGCGGCGTGGCAGCCGGAAAGAATCGTCATTTCACCGGGGCCTTGCACGCCGGACCAGGCGGGGATATCGGTGGCGCTGATCGAGCGGTTCGCCGGCAAGATACCGATACTGGGCGTCTGCCTGGGGCACCAGGCGGTCGGCCAGGCATTCGGCGGCCGCATCGTTCGCGCGCAACGCGTCATGCACGGTAAAGTCTCGACGATCTCGCACGATGGCAGCGGCATCTTCGCCGGTCTCGCCAGCCCCCTGACTGCGACCCGCTATCATTCGCTCGTTATCGAGCGCGAATCGATGCCGGCCTGCCTGGAGGTCACCGCGACCAGCGAAGACGGCGAGATCATGGGCGTGCGCCACCGCGAGCTTGCGGTCGAAGGTGTCCAGTTTCACCCGGAAGCGATATTGACCGAACACGGTCATGCGCTGCTGGCGAATTTTCTCGCCGCGGAATAGCGCTCACCAGACGGAGCCATCGATGTCCATCGACTTGCAGCAAGCATTGCAGCGCACGATTGAGCACCGCGAGATATTTCACGACGAGATGCTTGCGCTGATGCGCAAGATCATGAGCGGCGAGGCTTCGCCGGTAATGGTCGCCGCGCTGACAGTGGGGCTGCGCGTCAAAAAAGAGACGATCGGCGAGATCGCCGCGGCGGCGCAGGTGATGCGCGAGTTCTCCACCCGGGTCGAGGTCGCCGACCACGAGCGGCTGGTCGACATCGTCGGCACCGGCGGCGATGCCTCGCAGACGTTCAACATTTCCACAGCGTCGATGTTCGTCGCCGCCGCGGCGGGCGCCCGCGTCGCCAAGCACGGCGGCCGTTCGGTGTCGTCGCGATCGGGGAGCGCCGACGTGCTCGAAGCGCTCGGCGCCAACATCATGCTCAAGCCCGACCAGGTCGCCACCTGCATCGGCGAGACCGGGATCGGGTTCATGTTCGCGCCCAGCCATCACAGCGCGATGAAGCACGCGGCGCCGGTGCGCAAGGAATTGGGCATCCGCACGATATTCAATATCCTGGGGCCGCTAACCAACCCCGCCGGCGCGCCGAACCAGCTGCTCGGCGTGTTCCATCCGGACCTGGTCGGCATCCAGGTCCGCGTGCTGCAGCGTCTCGGCAGCAAGCACGTGCTGGTCGTCTACGGCAAGGACGGCATGGACGAGGTCTCGCTCGGCGCAGCGACGATGGTCGGCGAGCTCAAGGACGGCGAAGTACGCGAATACGAGATTCATCCCGAGGACTTCGGCTTGAGGATGGTTTCCAACCGCGGGCTCAAGGTCGCCGATGCGCAGGAATCGAAGGCGATGCTGCTCGAGGCGCTCGACAATGTCGAGGGCACGCCGCGCGAAATCGTCGTGCTCAATGCGGGGGTCGCGCTCTACGCGGCGAACGCGGCGGCGACGATTCCCGAGGGCATCGAGCGCGCGCGCGCCGCCGTGGCCTCGGGTGCTGCACGGCGAAAGCTCGATCAGTTCGTCGCCGCGACGCAAAAGCTGGCCGCGGGCGCCAAATGAAACCGCCGCAGCATCGCGACCGCGACATCCTGACCCGGATCATCACGACCAAGGCCGAAGAGGTCATCGCGGCGCAGCTCGCGCGGCCCTTTGCCGAGGTCGAGGCCGTGGCGCGCGCCGAGCCCGCGCCGCGCGGATTCGAGCGGGCGATCCGGCAACGGATGGCCGCGGGCGCGCCGGCGGTCATCGCGGAGATCAAGCGGGCGAGCCCTAGCCGGGGCATCCTGCGCGACCCGTTCGATCCTGCCGCCATCGCCGCGTCGTACGAGCAGGCGGGAGCTACCTGCCTGTCGGTGCTGACCGACCGGCCTTTTTTTCAGGGCGCTCCGCAGTATCTGGTCGACGCGCGAGCTGCGTGCGCCTTGCCGGCGCTGCGCAAGGAATTCATCATCGACGAATACCAGGTAGCGGAGTCGCGCGCGCTCGGCGCCGACGCGATCCTGCTTATCGTCGCCGCGCTGGATGACGCTCGCCTTGCGGCACTCGAGTCTTGCGCGCTCGACTACGGCATGGACGTGCTGGTCGAGGTGCACGACCGCGCCGAGCTGGACCGCGCGCTCAAGCTCAAGACTTCGCTGGTCGGTATCAACAACCGTAACCTGCGCAGCTTCGCGGTGTCGCTTCGAACGACGATCGATCTTCTGCCCATCGTTCCTGCGGGCAAGCTGGTCGTCACCGAAAGCGGCATCCTGACCCAGGGCGACGTTGCAACGCTGCGCCGCCATGGCGTCGGTGCTTTCCTGGTCGGCGAGGCCTTCATGCGAGCCCCCGACCCGGGAGCCGCGCTACACGCGCTGTTCGGCTGAATTACCATCGCAAGGCAGCGCGAGTCGCGGCGTGCCACGACCGCTGTCGGTGCCTGCCGTTTGCTATGATGGCGGTCCGGAAGCCGTATGCAACGTCCGCGTCCAGCGCGGCAGGTCCGCCGGTGCCAGGGGGAGCATTGTCGGCAATCGTTGTCGAGAACGTCAGCAAGCACTGGACGACCGCAGCCGGCATGGTGCGCGCGGTCGAGGGACTTTCTTTTTCGCTCGACCCCGGCACGCTCAACGTTTTGCTAGGACCCTCGGGCTGCGGCAAGTCGACGACGTTGCGGCTGATCGCCGGGCTCGATCTGGCCGACAGCGGCCGCATTTCGATCGACGGACGGGACGTCACCCGCCTGCCGCCGTCGCGGCGCAGCATTTCGATGGTGTTCCAGAGCTATGCGCTGTTTCCGCACTTAAGCGTCGCCGAAAACATCGTATTCGGCCTGCGCGTACGCCGCGTCGGCGCAGTCGAGCGCGACCGGCGTCTGCAGCGGGTCGCCGGGCTCCTCGGGCTGACGGCGCTGCTCGATCGCCGGCCGTCGCAACTGTCGGGCGGCCAGCAGCAACGCGTCGCTCTCGGCCGCGCCTTCATCGCCGAGACGCCGGTCTGCCTGATGGACGAGCCGCTGTCGAATCTCGACGCGCAACTTCGGCAGGAGATGCGCCAGGAGATACGCAACCTGCAGCGCACGCTGGGCATCACGATGGTCTACGTGACGCACGACCAGGTCGAAGCGATGACGATGGCCGATCGGGTCATCCTCCTTTCGGCCGGGCGCATCGAGCAGAACGGCTCGCCGGTCGATCTTTACGAAACGCCGATGAACGCCTTTGTCGCGCGCTTTATCGGGACGCCGCCGATGAATCTGCTGCGACTCGAGCGCGGCGCGGCGGGCGCCGTCATCGCCGGCACGACTGGACCGGCGGTGGCGGCCGCCGATCTCGCCGGCACGACCCTGGGCGTGCGTCCCGAGCATGTCGTGCTGGGGCGCGAAGACGGGGTCGCCGGATCGGTCGACGCGGTCGAATACCTGGGCGCCGATTCGCTGCTCGCCTGCCGTGTCGGCGACCAGCCGCTGACGGCGCGCGTCGCCGGACGCATCGGCCTGCAGCGCGGCGACAAGGTTCGCCTCGGCTGGGCAGGCGCCGCCTCACATTTTTTCGACGGCGCGACGCAGATGCGGCGCGAGGTCCAGTGGAATCATCAACCCGCAACGTTGGTCGCTTAGCATCCAATGCATTCAAGAGGAGAACATTCGATGAGGTACATCACGATTTCGCGCTGGATCGGGGCCCTTGCCGCCGCTGCGCTCGCGGCGACCGCCGTGGCGCAGGCGCCGGTCGACATCTCGTTCTACTACCCCGTTGCCGTCGGCGGGCCGATCACCAAGATCATCGACAAGTTCGCGACCGATTTCGAAAAGGAAAACCCCGGGATCAAGGTGCATCCGATCTATTCGGGCACCTACCAGGATTCGATTACCAAGGCGCTGACCGCCGTCAAGAGCAACGACGCGCCGGCGATATCGGTCTTGCTGTCGACCGACATGTACACGCTGATCGACGAGGATGCGATCGTGCCGATGGGATCCGCTGATCAAGACGGCCGAAGACCGGGCGTGGCTGCAGGGCTTCTATCCGGCCTTCATGGAAAATAGCCAGACCGGCGGCAAGACCTGGGGCATTCCGTTCCAGCGCTCGACCATCGTGCTCTATTACAACAAGGAAATGTTCAAGGACGCCGGACTCGATCCCAATCATCCACCGGCGACCTGGAAGGAGATGGCCGAATATGCGCAAAAGCTGACCAAGCGCGACGCTTCGGGGAAGGTCACGCAGTGGGGCGTACAGATTCCGGCATCCGGGTTTCCCTACTGGCTGTTCCAGGGGCTGACGACCGAAAACGGCGTTCAGCTGATGAATGCCGCCGGCACCGAGACCTACTACGACAAGCCCGCCGTCGTCGAGGCGCTGCAGTACTGGGTGGATCTGACCAGCAAATACAAGGCGCATCCGGAAGGCATTGTCGAATGGGGCACGACGCCGAAGGACTTTTTCGAGCGCAAGGTCGCGATGATGTGGACGACGACCGGCAACCTGACCAACGTGCGCAGCAACGCCAAATTCGACTTCGGCGTCGCGATGCTGCCGGCCAACAAGCGGCGCGGCAGCCCGACCGGCGGCGGCAACTTCTACCTGTTCAAACAGGCGAAGCCGGAACAACAGGCGGCGGCATTCAAGTTCGTCAAATGGATCACTTCGCCTGCGCGAGCCGCGCAATGGGGCATCGACACCGGGTACGTCGCCGTGCGGCCCGACGCCTGGGAGACGCCGGAGATGAAGAAGTACGTCGGCGACTTTCCGGCCGCCGCCGTCGCGCGCGATCAACTGCAATTTGCGGTGGCGGAGCTGTCGACTCATGACAATCAACGCGTAACCAAGGCGCTCAACGACGGCCTGCAGGCGGCGCTCACGGGCAGCAAGACGCCGGACCAGGCGATGAAAGATGCACAGCGCGAAGCCGAACGGCTGCTGAAGAGCTATCACAAGTAACGGCTTCGGGTCGGCCTCGACGATGAGGGCGCCATCGCGCGGGCTTCAACCCTCTCCCTGGCGACGGGGAGAGGCGCCGGCTCGATGACGCGCACCGCGAACTGGCTCTACGGGTGGTTGCTTCTGCTCCCCGCCGCGGCGATGTTGGCGCTGTTCACGCATTACCCTGCCGTCACGACGCTCTTGCACAGCTTCGAGTCGACGCCGAAGGCCGCGCACCCGGCGGTCTTTGTCGGCGCCGAGAACTACCGGCAGCTTGCCGACGATCCGATTTTCTGGAAGGCGCTGGTCAATAACCTCTGGTACGCCGCAGGAACGATTCCGCTGTCGATCGCGCTCGCCTTGCTGATGGCTGTCTGGGTCAGCGGCAAGCTCCGCGGGCGCGGCTTCCTGCGTCTCGCGTACTTCACCCCGACGGTGTTGCCGATGATCGCCGTGGCCAACATCTGGCTGTTCTTCTACACGCCCGAATACGGCCTGCTGGAGCAGTTCCGCGGCGCGTTCGGATCGTCGGCGCACAACTGGCTGGGCAGCAGAAATTCGGCGCTCGGTTGCCTGATGGTCGTCGCCGTCTGGAAGGAGGCCGGGTTTTTCATGATCTTCTACCTGGCGGCATTGCAGCAGATGTCGCCGAACCTGGCCGAAGCGGCGGCGATCGAAGGCGCGTCGCGCTGGTATTTCTTTCGCCGGGTGACGCTGCCGCTGCTGATGCCGACGACGCTGTTCGTCCTGGTCAACGCCGTCATCAACGCCTTTCGTCTGGTCGATCACGTCGTCGTGATGACCCGCGGCGGTCCGGACAACGCCACCGAATTGCTGCTCTACTATATCTACGAGATCGGATTTCGCTTCCAGGACTCGGCCTACGCAGCGACGCTGACCATCGTCCTGCTGGCCCTGCTGGGCTCGGTCGCGCTCGCGCAGTTCTGGTTCCTCGAGCGCAAGGTACATTATCAATGAGCGCCCCGAGTAATCCGCAGGCCTTTGCGGAGGCCGAGCGATGAACGCCATCGCCTATCAGACGCGTGGGTTCGGCCGCGGCGCCGAAACGGCGGGCGCGTGGCTGCTCGGCCTGTTGTGGCTTCTGCCGCTCGCCTACGCTTTCTGGACCGCGTTCCACCCGGGCGAGTTCTCGACGCATTTCGTGCCGACGGCGCCGCTGACGCTGGAGAATTTCGCCAAGGCCTGGCATGCGGCGCCGTTCGCGCGCTATTTCCTGAACACGACGCTGCTCTGCACGATGGTGCTCGCCGCGCAGCTCGTGCTGTGCACGCTCGCCGCGTACGCGTTCGCGCGGTTCGACTTTCCGGGGCGCAATACCCTGTTCGCCCTCGTGCTGGTGCAGCTGATGATCATGCCCGACGTCCTGATCGTCGAGAACTACCGCACGATGAATGCGCTCGGCCTGCGCGACACCATTGTTGCGATCGGATTGCCGTACATGGCCAGCGCATTCGGGATTTTTCTGCTGCGGCAGACGTTCAAGACGGTGCCCAAGGAACTCGACGAGGCGGCGCGCGTCGAAGGTTGTAATCCGCTGCAGATCCTGTGGAAGGTGTACGTGCCGCTGGCTCGCCCGGTGTACATCGCCTATGCGCTGGTCAGCGTCAGCTATCACTGGAACAATTTCCTCTGGCCATTGATCATAACCAACTCGGTGGAGTCGCGACCGTTGACCGTCGGTCTGCAGGTGTTCTCGTCGACCGATCAAGGCATCGACTGGTCGATCATCACCGCGGCCACCTTGCTGACTACCGCGCCGCTCTTGGTCGCCTTTCTTCTGTTCCAGCGGCAATTCGTGCAATCGTTCATGCGGGCCGGAATCAAATGACGAGCCTGCATCCGGAAGCATTCGCCGGCCCGCCCGCGGCGCGACTGTCCACCTGAGCAAACGATGAATATCATTACCTGGAACGTGCAGTGGTGTCGTGGCGTCGATGGCCGGGTCGATCCGGCGCGCATTGTGGCGCATGCGAGGGCGCTGGCGGACTTCGATGTGTTGTGCCTTCAGGAAATCGCGAGCAACTTTGCCGATCCCAGGCTCGCTGGCAGTCACGGCGAAAGCCAGTTCGCCGAAATTGCGCAACGCCTGCCGGAATTCACCCCGGTCCCCGGCGCGATCGTCGATGTCCCGGGCGACGGCGGCCAGCGACGGCACTTCGGCAACCTGATCCTGTCGCGGTTTCCGGTCGGACAGGTGTTTCGGCACCTGCTGCCGTATCCGGTCGATCCGGGGCGCCGCGGCATGCCGCGGATCGCACTCGAAGCGGTCGTGCAAGCTCCGTTTGGCGATGTGCGCGTCATCACCACGCACCTCGAGTATTACGGCAAGGTCAAGCGCGGCGCGCAGGTCGATGCATTGCGCGCGATATACGCGGAGGGCAGCGGGTACGCCCGGCTCGGCCAGATCGTGGAAACGGGTGGCGGACCCTTCCACGATTACCCGCGTCCCGCGGCGACGATCATCACCGGCGACTTCAACTTCGAACCGGACGATCCGCTGCATGCGCGCATAATCGGGCCGTTCGACGACGGCACGCCGTCGCTGTCCGATGCGTGGGAAGCAGCCCACCCTGGGTTGGCCCATCCGGCGACGTTCAAGATCTACGAAAAAGAGAAGCCCGACGAGCCCGAGCAGCATTGCGATTTCATCTTCGTGTCCGCCGACTTGGTGCCGCGCCTCAAGTCGATTCGCGTCGACCAGGAAACCCAAGCCTCCGATCATCAACCGGTGCTCGCCGAGTTCGGTTAAGGCGGATGCCCCGTCCACTTGGACCGGGCATCCGGCAAGCGTAAAATGCGCGGTGGCCGGCACCCGCTCGCCTGAAATCGTGACGGCCACGGCACGATCCCACGACGCCTTGCCTGGCCGGACCCTTCCATTGAACGCCGCGATCACGCCCCCGGGCGAGCTCACCAACGACCCCGCGCGCGATCCCGACCGGGCAGCGCGAAGCCGCGCCGCACTGGAGCGCCTGGCAGCGTCGGACAAAGAGCGGCTCCTGTTCGTCGCGCACGCCTGGGGCGGCGGCATCCGGCAGCATATGAGCGAGCTCGCGGGCCTGGTGGCAGCGCAATGCGATGTGCTGTTGCTGGAGCCCGCGGCAGGCGACACGGTGCGGCTGTCGTGGTTCAAGCCGGGCGAAGATTTCGCCGCGTACTTCACGCTGCCCGCCGATATGACGGCGCTGGTTTCGCTGCTGCGCGGACTCGATCTGGCGCGCATCCATTTTCACCATGTCCACGGTTTGCCGCGCGCAGTCCTGGACCTGCCGGCGGCGGTTGGGGTGCCGTATGACTGCACGCTGCATGACTACCATGCGATCTGCCCGCAATATCATCTGGTCACCGCGGACGGTCGCTATTGTGGCGAGCCCGATGCGGACGGCTGCGCTGTCTGCATCGCAGGTCGCCCGCCGCAATGGCCGCTCGATATCGCGGCCTGGCGCGCCGTGTTCGGCGACCTGTTGCGCGGCGCCGAGCGCGTATTCGCGCCGTCGCACGACGTCGAGCGGCGTATTGCACGCTATTTTCCTGGATTGCCGATAACGGTGCTGGCGCATGCCGAAGCGCCGCTCGCCGCGCCCGCGCGCCTCACCCGCGTCGTCACGCTGGGCAAGCTGTCGCCGGAAAAAGGACTCAACGTCGTTGCGGCCTGCGCGAGGGATGCGCGTGCGCGCCGCCTGTCGCTGTCGTTTCGCGTGCTGGGCGCGTTATCCGAGGCGGTGCCGCAGCGCCCCCAACTGCCGCTTGCGGTGCATGGCGAATACGGCGATGCCGATCTGCCTTCGCTGATCGCAGCCGAACGCCCCGACGTCATCTGGTTTCCGTCCCAGGTACCGGAGACTTATTCGTACACGCTCTCGGCGGCGATCGTCGCCGATGCCGCAATCGTCGCCTCGGACCTCGGCGCCTTTCCTGAGCGGCTTGCCGGCCGGCCGCGTACCTGGCTCGTGCCTTGGGACGCGGCGCCGGCCGAGTGGAACGCGACCCTTCTCGACGCGGACGCTGCGCGCGCCGCACTGACGCCGCGCGTCGCGCACAGCGTCGGCTCGACCGACCCGCAACGCTACCTGGCGCTCTACCTCGCGCCGCTGGCGGCACGCGTGCGCAAGCGGCGCAATCCTGCCGCGCTGCCCGTGCTCGACTCACGCCATGGCTCGATGCCGGAAGGGATGCCCGCCGCCGAAGCGCTATCGCTGCCACGGCTGTTCAGCGCAGGCGTCGAATGCGGCAACGCCGAAGCGCGGACCGAGCTCAAGCGGCGGATCGCGGCCATCGATGCCACGCTGATTACACTGCCGGGCGGCGCCGCCGGATCGGCGCTGCCTTCGAACCTGATAAGCGCGCTGCTCCGGCAGGAGGACATGCAGCGCCAGTTCGATCGCAGCGAAGCGATGCTTCATGCCGCGCGCCATCGCGTCGAAGAGCTGGAAACGAGCACGACGTGGCGTGCCACCGCTCCGTTGCGAGAGGGCGGCCAAAAGATCAAGATCGCCTGGGCGCATGCGCGAGCGCAGTGGTCGGCGCTGCGCCAGTCGCCGCACTATGTCGGCGTCGCGGCAGTGGTCCTGCGCAACGAAGGCCCGCGCGCGCTCGCCGGCCGCATCGTGCGCCGGCTTTCGCGCCCGCGCCGCTACGTTCCGCCGGCCGGCGTCGTATTCGCGCAGGAAACCGCGATCGCGCCGCTCGCTTTCGCGGCCGTCGACAACCCGCGGGTCTCGATTGTCGTGCCGATGTACGGCAAGCCGCTGTTCACCTACACGTGCCTCAAGAGCGTTCATGCCCACACGACGGCCGGCCGTTACGAAATCATCGTCGTCGACGACGCATCGCCCGAGCCGGCGCGCGAGACGCTGGCTGCGGTGACCGGCGTGCGCTTCGAGCGAAACGCGGTCAACCTGGGATTCGTCGCCAGCTGCAATGGCGCGGCGGCGCTCGCACGCGGCGAGATCCTGGTCTTCCTCAACAACGATACGATCGTCACCCCCGGCTGGCTGGACGCGATGCTGGACGTGTTCGATCGGCACCCGGATGCGGGCCTGGTCGGCGCGAAGCTCGTCTATCCGGATGGCAGGCTCCAGGAAGCCGGCGGCATCGTCTGGCGCGACGGCTCGGCCTGGAACTACGGCCGCGACGACGACCCGGGCCGGCCCGAGTACAACTATCTGCGCGAGGTCGACTATTGCTCCGGAGCCTGCCTCGCCGTGTCGCGACGCCTGTTCGGCGAGCTCGGCGGCTTTGATCCTCGCTATGCGCCGGCGTATTACGAGGACACCGACCTCGCCTTCGCGGTGCGCGCCGCGGGACGCCGCGTCTATTACCAGCCGGCCGCCACGATCGTCCACTTCGAGGGCGCGACGTCGGGCACCGACGAGTCGGCCGGTGTCAAGCGGCACCAGGCGGTCAATCGCAGCACGTTCGCCGCCAAATGGGCCGGGGCGCTCGCAGACCGCCGCCCCAACGGCGTCGCGCCGGAGCGCGAGCGCGACCGGTGGGCGACCCGCCGCGCGCTGGTGATCGACGCATGCATGCTGACACCCGACCAGGATTCGGGATCGCTGCGCATGCAACGCGCGATGGAGATCCTCACCGGCCTGGGCTGCAAGGTGACGTTCGTCGCCGACAATCTCGAATACCGGAAGCCCTACGTTCAGGCGCTGCAGCAGCAGGGCGTCGAGGTGCAGTTCCATCCGTATACGAGCTCGCTGGCGAAGCTGCTCGGCGAGCGCGGTGGCGATTTCGACTTGGTGCTGCTGTCGCGGCATTACGTCGCGGCACGGCACATGGCGGCGGTACGGGCGTTCGCACCAAACGCGCTGATCGCATTCGACACCGTCGACCTGCATTTCCTGCGCGAAGAGCGATTGGCGGAGCTCGACGCCAGCCGCGCGGCGCGCGGAGCGGCGGCCGCAAAGCGCGCCGAGGAGTTGGCGTTGATTCGCCGCGCCGACGTCACGCTCGTCGTCAGCGACGTCGAGCGAGCGCTGCTCGCGGATCTCGCACCGCAAGCCAAAGTAATCGTGCTGTCGAATATCCACGACCGGCACGAGCGCGGCCGGCCGTTCGACGAGCGCGCCGGATTGCTGTTCGTCGGCGGTTTCCGCCACCCGCCGAATACCGACGCCGTCCTCTGGTATGCGAATCGGATTCTGCCGAGAATCCGCTCGGAGCTGCCCGGCGTGAAAAGCTACGTCGTCGGTGCCGATCCGCCGGCGACGATCCGCAGCCTGGCAGCCGACGACCTGGTCATCGGCGGATTCGTTCAGGACCTGACGCCGTACCTCGAAGCTTGCCGCGTCTCGATCTCGCCGCTTCGCTACGGCGCCGGCGTCAAGGGCAAGGTCAACCAGGCGATGAGCTTCGGCCTGCCGGTTGTGGCGACGACGCCGTCGATCGAGGGCATGCATCTGACGCCCGGAAGCGATGTGCTGATCGGCGATGATCCGCAGGCGTTCGCGGAGGCCGTGGTCCGCGCGTATCGCGACCGGGACCTATGGGAACGGCTCGCCGCCGGCGGGCTCGACAACGTCGGCCGCCATTTTTCGCGCGAGGTCGCAACGGCAGCCATTACCGAGTTGCTCGCGCTGGCGGAGGCGAAAGGGCGCAACAGGCGGTCCGCGTAAAGTCATCCCGGCGGAGGCCGGATCCAAGTTACGGTCCCACATCGCTGCTTGGGCCCCGGCCTGCGCCGGGGCGACAGCGGGTCAGCGCCGCTCGAATACGATGTCCCAGACGCTGTGTCCGAGCTTCAGGCCGCGGCGCTCGAATTTCGTCGCCGGTCGGTACGCGGGACGCGGCGCGAAGGATGCCGTCGTATTGACCAGCAGCGGTTCGGCGCTCGCGGCCGCGAGAATGTCGGATGCGTAGTCTTCCCAGTCGGTCGCGACATGCAGATAGCCGCCGGGGGCCAGGCGCTGTGCGAGCGCATGGATGAACTCAGCCTGCAGCAGCCGCCGCTTGTGGTGGCGCTTCTTGGGCCATGGGTCGGGAAAAAAGACGTGGATGCCGGCGAGCGCACCGGGCGCGATCATGTGTGCAACCACGTCGGCGGCATCGTGCTGAACGATGCGGACGTTGGCCAGACCCTTGTCCTCGATCAGCTTCAGCAGTCCGCCGACGCCGGGAGAATGTACTTCGATGGCGAGAAAATCCCGATCGGGTTGCGCTTCGGCGATCGCCGCCGTCGCTTCGCCCATGCCGGAGCCGATTTCCAGGAATTTGGGATTGTCGCGGCCGAAGACCGCGGCGAGGTCGAGTAAGGCGGGCGCGTATGGAATGCCGAATCGCGGCAGCAGCACCTCGCAGGCGCGCTGCTGGGCCGGGAAAACCGCCCCTGCCGCAGCACAAAGCTGCGGATCGGGCGGCGCGGTTGCGGGCGCGGTGCGTTCATCAGCGCCCGGCGGCCATCGTCATGGTGGTGTGGCCCGCGTCCAGCTGGGATCGGAGAGCTTGCGCTCGATCGTCGACGGCGCGCGTGCCGGGTCGACGTTGAATTCGATCGCCAGCGTGTCGGCGTCGCGCCACGTCGCGCCGGCATCGGTCCAGGCAGCACCCGGGGCCCAGCGCAACTCCTTGCGGAAGCCGTCGCGCGTGACGCGCCAGACGGCGATCTCGTTGCCGCAGTGTTGTGCGCAAACGTCGACGACGGCGAAGTGCTGGCGGTCGGGAGAGAGCCGAGGCTCCGCCGGCAGATCGACGAGCCGGCCGCTCGCACGCTGCAGCAGCGCAAAGCTCGCGTCGTCGCCGGCAGTCACATACAGCACGACGCTGTTGATGCCGTCGAGGTAATCCCACAGGCTGTACGCGCGTCCGTTGACCGGGTCGTCGCTGTCGGTGAAGGTCGTGCTGCCCGACGGAAAGAGCGACACGATCAAGGCGTTTCCATCGCGGCGGGCGAGGCTGGGCAGTCGGGCGAGCTGCAGTGTCTCGATTAGTCGACCGCACTGAGCGGTGTCCTCGGCACCGGTACACGCCTGTGCGATCTCGGCACGGGTCAGCGGCGCGGCATGCGCCCACAGCGGGACGCAGCAGAGAAGCGCAAACCACGCGCGCCGGGCCCGCAACGGTCCCAGCGTAGCGCCTTTGCGGCTCAAGCGATCAGGCCGGTCGTCGGCGAGCTTGGACTGGCCGCGTAGAACTTGCGCGGCATGCGGCCGGCACGAAACGCTTCGCGCCCGGCCTCGACGGCTTTTTTCATCGCGCCGGCCATCAGTACCGGGTCCTTGGCCAGCGCGATCGCGGTGTTCATCAGCACGCCGGCGCAGCCGGCCTCCATCGCGATGGCGGCGTCCGACGCGGTGCCGACGCCGGCGTCGACCAGCACCGGCACTTTCGCCTGCTCGATGATCAGCTTGAGGTTCCACGGGTTGAGTATGCCCATCCCGGAGCCGATCAGCGACGCCAGCGGCATGATCGCGACGCAGCCCACGGCCTCGAGCTCGCGCGCGATGATCGGATCGTCCGAGGTATAGACCATGACGTCGAAGCCGTCGGCGACCAGCGTCTCGGCCGCGCGTATCGTCTGCCTCACGTCGGGGAATAGCGAATTCGCATCCCCCAGCACCTCGAGCTTGACCAGCTTGTGCCCGTCGAGCAATTCGCGCGCAAGCCTAAGCGTGCGTACCGCGTCGTCGGCGGTGTAGCAGCCGGCGGTGTTCGGCAGCAGCGTGAATTGCGATGGCGGCAGATAGTCGAGCAGCGACGGCTCGTTCGGATTCTGGCCGATATTGGTGCGGCGGATGGCGACGGTGACAATCTGGGCACCCGAGGCATCGATCGCCGCCCGCGTCGCGGCGAAGTCCTTGTACTTGCCGGTGCCGACCAATAGGCGCGAGCGGTAGGCGCAACCGGCGACGACCAGCGGGTCGTCGTGCGCCATCGCGAGATTTTCGGTCGGAGCGTTCATCTTGCTTGACTAGCCGCCGCCGACTGCGGCGACGACTTCGATTCGATCGCCGGCGCAGAGGATGGTTTCCGCGTGCCGGCTGCGAGGGACGATCTGGCCGTTCTTCTCGACCGCGACGCGCTTGCCCTCGAGGGCCAGCTCGCGCACGAGGTCGGCCACCCGGGGCGATGCCGACCGGCAGACGTACGCTTCGCCATTGAGTGAAATCGAGACCATCAGCGTCGGACCATCGTTACGGAGTACAGATTATCACTACCGTGCCCCAGATCAAGCATGCATCTGAACGTGGTCGCGCCGGAGCGAAGAGCCCGCCAAGGCTTATTCGCGATAGCGGACCATCGCTTCGCGCAGGACCGCGAGTTGGCGCTCGAAATGCCGACAGGCGTCGCAAAACATGAGATGGAGCCGCACCAGCCAGCGCTTTCGCAGCGTCAGGCGAGCGTCCTGCATCTGCGAGATCAGCCGGCTCGCGTCCTTGCATGGGATGAGGGGGCCCATTGACTTTAAGCGATCGGCGACGTCAGCCCGCTACCGGCAAACCAGTGTTGCTCGAGGCATTGCCGGAGCGCCATCCTGGCCCGATAGAGAATGACCCAGAGGTTGGTCGATGTGATCGCCAGTTCCTTACAGATCTCCTCGCCGTCGAGCTCCATCACTTCGCGCATCATGAACACCCGGGCGGTATTCGGCGGCAGCTTGTCCAGGCAAAACTGCATGACGTCGAAAAACTGCCGGCGCGACAGGTCGCCTTCGGGATTGCCCCAGTCCGCCGGAGGGTTTTCCCAGTGTCCGGACGCGTCGAACAGGGCGTCGAAGTCGTCGATCTGGCACTCATCGTCGAGCTGGGCAAACGCGGGCTCGCGTGCTCTGCGTCGTATGACGTCGATGATCTTGTGCTTCAGGATGCCGGTCAGCCAGGTCTTGACGCTCGAGCGCCCTGAAAACCCAGCGGCGCCTTGCAGCGCGGCGATCAGTGTTTCCTGCACGACGTCTTCGGCAGCGTCGTTGTTGCGCAGCTGTAGCATCGCCACGCGCAACAGGTAGGCGCGATGCACGGGAATCTGCGCGACGACATCGTTGTCTGGCATGGAATAGCGTGCAGGCGGATCGTCGATGATATAGGGCAGCCTTTGCCGCGCGGACGGGCCGCGGCCCGCGTACTTACGCCGCCCAGTCGAGTATCACCTTGCCGCTCTGGCCCGACTGCATCGTTGCGAACGCCTTCTCGAATTGCTCGACCGCATAGTGGTGCGTGATGATAGGCGAGAGGTCGAGCCCGCTCTGCAGCATCGCGACCATCTTGTACCAGGTCTCGAACATCTCGCGGCCATAGATGCCCTTGATCTCGAGTCCCTTGAATATGACTTGGTTCCAGTCGATCGCCATGTTCGCCGGAGGGATGCCCAGCAGAGCGATCTTTCCGCCATGATTCATGTGCTGGAGCATGTCGCCGAACGCCTTCGGCACGCCCGACATCTCCAAACCCACGTCGAAGCCCTCCGTCATGTGCAGATCGGTCATGACGTCCTCCAGGTCCTCGCGCTCGACATTGACCGCGCGCGAAGCGCCCATGCGCCGCGCCAGCGCCAGCCGGTAGTCATTGATGTCGGTGACCACGACGTGACGGGCGCCGACGTGCCGGGCGATCGCCGCCGCCATGATGCCGATCGGTCCGGCGCCGGTGATCAGCACGTCTTCGCCGACCAGGTTGAACGACAGCGCCGTATGCGTCGCGTTGCCGAACGGGTCGAAAATCGACGCCAGGTCATCCGAGATGTCGTCGGGAATCTTGAACGCATTGAACGCAGGGATCACCAGGTATTCGGCGAACGCGCCCTCGCGGTTGACGCCGACGCCGACGGTATTGCGGCACAGATGGCGGCGCCCCGCCCGGCAGTTGCGGCAGAACCCGCAGGTAATGTGGCCTTCGCCCGACACGCGATCGCCAATCGCGAAGCCGCGCACTTCCTGGCCCATGTCAACGATTTCGCCCACATACTCGTGACCGACGTGCATCGGCACCGGAATCGTCTTGCGCGCCCATTCGTCCCAGTTCCAGATGTGCATGTCGGTGCCGCAGATCGCCGTCTTGCGGATGCGTATCATCACGTCGTTGTGGCCGACCTCGGGTTTCTTCACCTGGGTCAGCTTCAGGCCCGGCGCGGGCTCGAGCTTCGCGAGTGCCTTCATCGCGTTCCCTTGATTGCACCCAGCGCCTTGCCGACTTTTGCGAAGGCCGCCACCGCCAGGTCGATCTGCCCGTCAGTGTGCGCCGCGCTCATTTGGGTGCGAATGCGCGCCTTGCCCTTTGGCACGACCGGATAGGAAAACCCGATCACGTACACCCCTTCCGCGAGCAGCGCGTCGGCCATCCGCGTCGCAAGCGTCGCGTCTCCGAGCATCACCGGGATGATCGGATGCGCGCCCGGCACGAGATCGAAGCCGAGGCCGGTCATTGCGGCGCGAAAGCGCTCGCCGTTGTGCCGTACGCGCCGGCGGAGCTCCACCCCTTCGCCGGCAGTCAGCAATTCGAGCACGCGCAACGATGCCGCCGCGATCGGCGGCGCCAGCGTGTTCGAGAACAGGTACGGCCGCGAGCGCTGTCTGAGCACCTCGACGATCTCCTTGCGCCCGGATGTAAAGCCGCCCGATGCGCCACCCAGCGCCTTGCCCAGCGTGCCGGTGATGATGTCGACCCGGCCTTCGACGCCGCAGAATTCCGGCGTGCCTCGGCCGCCTTCGCCGACAAATCCGACCGCGTGCGAATCGTCGACCAGCACCAGGGCGCGATACCGGTCGGCCAGATCGCAGATCGCCTTCAGGTTCGCGACGATCCCGTCCATCGAGAATACGCCGTCGGTCGCGATCAGCTTAAAGCGGGCGCCGGCGGCTTCGACCTCGTTCAGCCTGGCCTCGAGGTCGGCCATGTCGTTGTTGCGGTAGCGAAAGCGCTTCGCCTTGCACAAGCGGATGCCGTCGACAATGCTGGCATGATTCAACTCGTCGCTGATGACCGCGTCCTCTTCGCCAAGCAGCGTTTCAAACGCGCCGCCGTTGGCATCGAAGCAGCTCGAATACAGGATGCTGTCTTCGGTTCCGAGGAACGCGGAAATCGCCCGCTCGAGCTCCTTGTGCACCGCCTGCGTGCCGCAGATGAAGCGCACCGACGCCATGCCGAAGCCCCAGTGCTCGAGTCCCTCGCGCGCCGCCGCGATGAGTCGGGGATCGTTGGCGAGACCCAGATAGTTGTTCGCGCAGAAATTGAGCACTTCGGCGCCCGAGCTCAAGCGGATGTGCGACGACTGCGGGCTTTCGATCACCCGCTCCGCCTTGTAGAAGCCATCGGCGCGGATGGCATCGACGGTACGGCGCAGATGCGCCAAGTAATCGTCATGCATGATGGGGTCGGGTGGCGTTGTCGGTTCAGCGTACGCGAACATCCCGCAGGGCAGCAACTCCTTCAGTCGCGGACACGCGAGGTTCGGCACAGCCAAGGGGAAAGGATATTGCCAAAAGCGGGCGTACGCTCGACATTCTCGGACGCTGCGCAAGCGCGGTCAAGCAAGCCGGGGTACGACGCCAGTTGCGCGGTTCGAGGTCGAAAGTCTGTGGCTTTGGCGGCGTCGCGGCGCTGGACTGCGTTCTCGCAGGCGTAAGGCTGTGCGCCTGGGCTTTCTTCGGCAGCCAATACGACCACCGCCATCCGACGGGCATCGACGCGCCTGTATGGCGGTTGGCGACCTCGATGACGTGCAACCCATCGCGGTGATCCCTATGGCATGATCACGCGTCGTCACGTGGACTCTTCAATGGTGAGCATCGATGGAAACACGTAAGCTGGGGCACACCGGATTCGAGGTCGGGCCGCTTGCCTTCGGCGGCAATGTTTTCGGCTGGACCGTCGACGAAGCGACATCGTTTCGTCTTCTCGACGCGTTCTGCGATGCGGGCTTCAACCTGGTCGACACCGCGGATTCGTATTCGCGGTGGGTGCCGGGCCACGAAGGCGGGGAATCAGAGACGATTATCGGCCGCTGGATCGCGCGGCGCGGCCGGCACGATGATGTCGTCATTGCGACCAAGGTCGGCTCCGATATGGGCCTCGGCTACAAATGCCTGCGCAAGGATTACATCGTCCAGGCGGTCGAACAATCGTTGCGTCGCCTTCGGGTCGATGCAATCGATGTCTACCAGTCGCACTGGGACGACGACAAGACGCCGCTCGAAGAGACCCTCGAGGCATACGCGGTCCTGGTGAGGCACGGCAAGGTCAGAGCGATCGGCGCTTCCAATATCACGGCGGACCGCCTGGCCGAAGCGCTGGCGCTTAGCAAGCAACATGCTTATCCGCGCTACGAGACGCTGCAACCCCTGTACAACCTTTACGATCGCAGCACGTTCGAAGGACCGCTGGCGCAATTGTGCATGCATGAGAAGATCGGAGTCATCACCTACTTCTCGCTCGCCGCGGGATTCCTGACCGGGAAATATCGCAGCGAAGCGGACTTTGCGAAGAGCCAGCGCGGGCCGGGCATGCGGAAATACATGAATCCGCGCGGGATAGGGATCCTCGATGCGCTCGACGATGTCGCGCTGCGCTACGGCGTGACTCCGGCACAGGTGGCGCTTGCCTGGCTGATCGCCCGGCCGGGTGTCACGGCGCCGATCGCCAGCGCGACCTCGATCGCACAACTTGAAGAGTTGATCGCTGCGACCCGGCTCAAGCTCGATCCCGACGCCATGCAGACGCTGGATCGCGCGAGCGCATGACGAGTCGGTAGCTCCAGCCCGTCCTGGCCTGCGCACAAACGACCGTCAGAAATAAAAACGGCCCGCAAAAAGCGCGGGCCATAGTTTGAGTGGTGGCGAATCAGGGACTCGAACCCCGGACCAAAGGATTATGATTCCTCTGCTCTAACCAGCTGAGCTAATTCGCCGAAAGGGCCGTGATTATAAGGGATTGCGCCGGAGCCGGTCAAAGAAGCGAGCGACGGCGAAACAGGACTGCGTTTGCGGGTCAGCCGGCGGGCAATGCGGCCTTTTCGCTCAGCAACTTTTCCAGCGCCGTGATCAGCGCGTCATCGTTGGGCTCGATCTTGCTGCGAAAGCTTTCGACCCGATTGCCGTTGCGATCGACCAGATACTTGTGGAAATTCCACTGCGGCGCCTGTCCGGTGCGCGTCAACAGCGTCGCGTAGAGCGGATTCGACTTCAAGCTCGACACGCTCGTTTTTTCGAACATCGGGAACTGGACGCCGTAGGTCAAGCGGCAAAATTCCGCGATCTGCTGGTTGCTGCCCGGCTCCTGTCCGCCGAAATCGTTCGACGGAAACCCGACGACTACCAAGCCGCGGGACTTGTAGCGCCGATAGAGCGCCTCGAGGCCTTCATACTGGTGCGTGTAGCCGCAGTAACTCGCGGTATTGACGATCAGGAGAACTTTGCCGCGAAACTGGCAGAGGGACTCGGGCTTGCCCGTCTGCAGCCGGTTGAACGTATAGTCCAACAATGCCGGACAAGTGCCATCGTCTGCGGCAGGCTCCTGGGCTAACGCCGGCGGGGCGACGGCCAATGCGACCGCCGCGGCGGACAACGCCAAGAGTAAGGATAGCAATCGTCGCATGCGATCATGGTACCGCAACCGCGGCGCGCCGTATATCAGGGTGTCATGGACAATGGTCTGAGGCGGCGCCTACAATAATTTAATTCGCCGTATTTCCTGACGCTTGTCCTGGACATAATTTTATGGCCGAAACCTCCGGGTTGGCGCTGAACATCGGCGCGGTCGAGCGCGAGACCGGGCTGTCGAAGGATGTCCTGCGAATGTGGGAGCGCCGTTACGGCTTTCCCGATCCGCAGCGCGACGACAACGCCGAACGCCTGTATCCGCCCGACCAGGTCGCCAAGCTGCGCACGATCAAGCGGCTGATGGACACCGGCATGCGGCCGGGCAAGCTGATGCGACAGACGCTGGCCGAGCTCAACACGCTGGCCGATGCGCGCGCCGGGCCGCGCCGCGAAGGCTTAGCACCCGCGCTCGAGCGGGACATCGTTGCCCTGGTCAAAGCGCATAACGCGCCCGCGCTGCAGCATGCGCTGGCCAATCTGCTGATGCGACTGGGGCTGCAGCGTTTTGTGCTCGATACGCTGGTCCCGCTCAATCGCGCGATCGGCGAAGCGTGGATGCGCGGCGAATTGCAGGTCTTCGAGGAGCATTTGTATACCGAGCAGATCCAGGTGACGCTGCACGCGGCGATCAATGCTTTTCCGCGGCAAACCGGCGCGCCGAGGGTGCTTCTGACGACCTTCCCGGGCGAGCAGCACGGATTGGGGCTGCTGATGGTCGAGGCGCTGCTGGTCCCGGAAGGCGCGCAGTGCATCTCGCTGGGCACGCAGACGCCAATCGAGGACATTCGCAGCGCCGCGCTCGCGCACAAGGTGCATATCGTCGCGCTGTCGTTTTCGGCGGCGTTCCCGCTGCGTCAGGCGGGGGAGGGCCTGGCGACGCTGCGCCGGCATCTGGTCGCGCCGACCGCGCTGTGGGCCGGCGGTGAAATGACGCGCAGGCTGCGCAAGTCGCTGCCCGGCGTGCGCCTGATCGGCGATATCGCTGAAGTCGGCCCGGCGCTGAAGGCATGGCGCACCGAATCGGCGTGACAAAGGCGAGAACCGGATGACGGCGGTTTCTCTTCTGCTGTTGCTGATCGCCGGCGCCGCCGGCTACGTTTCGTGGGCGGGCCTCCGTATAGCCCATGGCGATCCCGCGTGGTGGTTCATCGCCGGCGCTCCGCTTGCGTATCTGCTGCCGGCGCTGTTGCTGGCATCGCTCTGGTTTACGCTGAGCTGGATCTGGCGCACGCCGCGGCCGCCCGAATATCGGCTCGGGCCGGCGCCGTGCGCAGGGCTTTTTTTCGGCGAAGTCGGCGCCGTCGCGTTATCTTGGTTGCTCATGGTCCTGCATCGGTTGCTGATCGTCGATCCGCCCCCGAAACCGGCATCGCTACCGTTGTTGCTCGTGCATGGCGTCGCGGTCAACGACGGCGTCTGGTTTTTTTTGCGGCGCGACCTTGCGCGACGCGGCCTGGGGCCGGTGTACACGATGAACTACGGCCCGCCGCTCGCGGGTATCGAGCATTTCGCCGGCCAGCTCGCCGTGCGAATCGACGCCATTTGCGCTGCCACGGGTGCGGCGCGAGTTGCGCTGATCGCTCACAGCATGGGCGGGTTGGTCGCGCGCGCGTATCTGCGGCGCGTCGGTGCGGCGCGCATCGCGCGGCTGGTCACCGTCGGTACGCCGCATCACGGCAGCATGCTGGCCTGGACGTTTCCAGGGCGCTGCCTCGCGCAGATGCGGCCGGGAAATCGGTGGCTGGCCGGCATCAACGCCGCTGAAAACGAGCCGCCTCCCGTGCCTGTGGTTTCGATCTGGTCTCGCCACGACAGCATGGTGGCGCCGCAGGCGAGTGCCGATCTTGGGTGCGCGCGCAACGTCGCGCTCTTGGGAATCGGCCACAATGCCTTGCTGAACAATCGTTTCGTGATGGACGAGGTCGCGCGCGCCATCGCGAGCGCCCAGGCGGACGAACGATCCGGAAGCGTCGTCGGCACGCTTCGCCAAGCGGGTTGAGCCGGCATGGCGACACCCGACTTCCGGCAGCGACCATGACGGGACACCCTGACCTGGAAGGCGCTTCCGGCGTCACGACATTCCTGTTCACCGACATCGAGGGCAGCACGCGCCTGTGGGACCGTGACCACGAGCGCATGCGGCTTGCGCTGGCATCCCACGACGCGATCGTGCGCGCCGCCGTCGACAACAATCGCGGCACCGTCGTGAAAATGAGCGGCGACGGCGCGCACGCCGCTTTCGACGATCCGCTCGATGCGCTTGCTGCTGCGCTGCAGCTGCAGCGGGCGCTCGTCGATCCGGCCGCGACCCACGGTGTCGAGTTGCGCGTGCGTTGCGGGCTTCATGCGGGCGTGACCGAGCGCCGCGACGCCGACTTCTTCGGCGGGGCTGTCAACCGCGCCGCACGCGTCATGAGCGTCGCGCATGGCGGCCAGGTGCTGCTGTCGCAGGCGGTCGCGACGCTGGTCGGTGAGCGCCTG
This sequence comes from uncultured beta proteobacterium, assembly GCA_963828665.1. Classification (GTDB taxonomy): domain Bacteria; phylum Pseudomonadota; class Gammaproteobacteria; order Burkholderiales; family Casimicrobiaceae; genus PALSA-1003. The sequence continues at coordinate 52,675 of CAWHFL010000011.1, read as the reverse complement.
CCGCCGGACGTTGCGCTGCGCGACCTGGGGACCGTGCGCCTGCGCGGGCTGGAAAGTCCCGAGCGCGTCTTTCAGCTCGTCCATCCGCAGCTGCGGCAGGAGTTTCCTGCGCTGCGCTCGCTCGAAGCGACACCGAACAATTTGCCTCAGCAGCTGAGCTCGTTCGTCGGCCGCGAGCGGGAGCTCGCCGAGATCCGGGAACTTCTCCGCAGCACGCGTCTGCTGACGCTGGCCGGCGCGGGAGGTCTCGGCAAGACGCGGCTCACATTGCATCTCGCCGCCGATCTGCTCGACGAGTTTTCCGACGGCGTCTGGTTTGTCGAGCTTGCACCGCTGTCGGATGGGCGGTTGGTGCCGCAGGCAGTTGCGTCGGCGCTGGGCGTGACCGAAGAAGTGGGCCGGCCGGTCATCGAGGCCCTGGTCAAGCTGGCTGCGGAGCGAAGGATGCTGTTGATCCTGGACAATTGCGAGCATCTGATCGATGCCTCCGCGGAGCTTGCCAGGCGGCTGCTGCAGGCGGGCCCGCATCTGAAGATCCTGACGTCCAGCCGCGAGCCGCTGCGTATCGCAGGCGAGACGATCTACCCGGTGCCCGCGCTCGCGACCCCCGATGGAACGCAACCGATCACCGTCGAACGGCTGGCGCGATTCGAAGCGGCGCGATTGTTCGTCGACCGGGCCGCCGCGGCCCAGCCGTCGTTCCGCTTGACGGCGCAGAACGCCGCCGCAGTGGCCGATATCTGCCGACGGCTGGACGGCATACCGCTCGCACTCGAGCTCGCCGCCGCGCGTGCGCGGAGCTTGTCGATCGAGAGTATTGCGGCGCGACTGAGTGACCGCTTCGCCTTGCTCGTGGGCGGCGATCGAACCGCGCTGCCTCGGCAGCAAACTTTGCGCGCGCTGATCGACTGGAGCCACGAATTACTCACCGACCGCGAACGCGTGCTGTTTCGGCGGCTCGCGGTTTTCGCTGGAGGCTTCACGCTCGAGGGAGCGTACGCGCTGCGCGCGGCAGGTAAAGAGGACCTGCCCGACGTCTACGCGATCCTGAGTCAGCTCGTGGAAAAATCGTTGGTGGAATTGGACGTCGAAGGCGAACGTTATCGCATGCTGGAAACCGTGCGGCAGTATGCGCAGGACCGCCTGGACGAATCGGGTGAGTCGGAGCAGGCGCGGGCAGCACATTTCGCCTTCTACCTCGCATACGGCGAAAGAGCTTCGCCGGAGCTGGTTGGGCCACAGCAGAAAATCTGGCTCAAAAGCCTTGATCTTGAGCGGGAAAACATCCTGGCGGCGCACGCATGGTGCAATCGTGGCGAAGTCGAACTCGACTTGCGTCTGGTGTCGTCGATGCGGCGGTACTGGATGGTTCGTGGCCTGCTCGGGCTGGGCCATCGTGTGACCATCGAGGCCGTCACGCGCGACGGCGCCCAAGCGCGCAGCAGTGCGCGTTGCGCAGCTCTTTTTGACGCAGGCCAACTCTGTTGCTGGATGGGACGGTATGGCGAAGCGCAGGGATATCTGGAGGAAAGCCTTGCCATTGCCCGAGAGCTCGGACACAAAAAAGGTGTGGCGGTCGTGCTTCAACCGCTTGCTATGGCATCGCTCGGGCAAGGCGACCTAGCCGCAGCGCGGGGCCATTTGGAAGAAGCACTGGTGCTGGCGCGAGCGCTGGGAAACAAACGCGAGATTGCGGCCGCCCTCAATGCTCTAGCGCAAGTTCGCCGCGCGGAAGGGGATCTGGATGCGGCTGAACCGCTATATGAGAATGTGCTGGCGCTTGCGCGCGAACTCAATGACAGGGAAGTGATCGCCATCGGACTGCTCAATCTCGCAATGGTATCGATTGGCCGCCGATCGCAGAATCGAGCGCGCGAGGCATTGCTCGAGGCGCTGGCGATCGCCGACGAATCGGGATCGAAACCGACCGGGCAGAGCGTGCTGGAGGTGTGCGCAGGTCTTGGCGCGCTGCGCGGAGAATGGGAGAGCGCCGTCCGACTTTTTGGCGCCGCCGAAGCGCAGACCAGCCAGACCGGGCTGCATCGCGATCCGACGGACGAAGCTTTCCTAGCGCCATTGATCGCCGGAGCGTGCGCCGCTCTTGGCGATGCGGCATCCGCTGCAGCTGAGGCCTCCGGCAGGGCGCTGAGCTACGACGACGCGATGGCGGAGGCGCGACTGTCGCTGCAGCGCGCCTAGTTGTTGATCACCCAGGGATCGAGTGACCCCGGGACGCCGAGCGGGCCGATCAAGTTGAGCGTGTACTTGTATACGGCGAAATTCGGGTCACTACTCTTGCAGGTGACGCGACGTCCATCTTGTTCCGTGTTGCAGCGGAATGTCCGCTTCCCTTCTTCGTCGAACACGACGCCTTGGTCATTCGGCGCGAATGCAAAGGTCGAATCCTTCGGCAGCTGCCAGACAATCGCTTCCTTGCCGTTTTTCACGCTGATGATGACCGCATAGGCGTCGACCGACACATAGCAGCCGAGGAGACACGCCACTGAAACCTGAACCTGACACGAATTAGCCGAACGGCAATCGAGCTTCTGCTCAGGTTTGCCCTTGCCATGCATGGGGACCGTATTACAGGCCGACAGCGCCAAACATACCGCGGCAGCGGCAAAAGCGACTCTTATGGTCATCAGTTGCTCCCTTCGTGGTCAGCGGCGGCAATGCTCCGCTCTCGCGGTTCTTACCAGGGACCAGCTCCCGCCCGCTGGTCTGAAAGCGATCGTCTCGCACCGGTTGCGCGTTGCCTCGAATGGTACGCCAGTCCAGCGTCGTTCGAAAATCGACCAGAGCGGGCGGACGCCGCGAATATTCACGCTATTTTCCGGTATCAAGCCGCTATCGTTCACGTGCGCAAGACGTGCAAGGTTGCGGCAGAGGTAGTCTGATCCGGCGCGGGCGTTCGACCGGTTTGGGTGTTGCCTTCGGCAAGCGTCCGCAGCCCGGGCGCGCAACGCGGGAGTGTGGGCGATGTTCGTGGAAGCCTGGGCGAAGACGAAGGCCCCGCAGCCTGGGCCACGCTCGATGTGTCTGCAGCGTCGGGCCTTGTTATCTACAGGGGATTTCACCCACAATGGCACGGATTCCTGCAGATACCGCGTCGCAATGTCGCCAAATCAAGCTTCGGCCACTGACAACCCGGAATGGGTGGTCCGAACGGTATTGTTCATCGATCTCGTCGAATCCGTTCGGCTCATGGAAAGCGACGAGAGCGATGCGGTGCGGCGATGGCGTCAAATCGTAGCGACCGTCGAGCGCGACGTCCTGCCTGCGCATACCGGGCGCCTGGTCAAGAGCATGGGCGACGGACTGATGCTCGAATTTCCCAGCGTCCAGCCGGCGATAAGGACTGCCTTCGCAATCCAGCAGGTTTGCGAACGGGCCAATGTGGGCGTGCCGCCCGATCGGCAGATGCTGGTCCGCATGGGCGCCCATGTCGGGCAATTGATGGCGGACGAGCACGACATCTATGGCCGGGGTGTCAACCTCGCGGCGCGGCTGACGACGCTGGCAGGCCCGGGCGAGATCGTGGTCTCGGCCGACGCGCGGGACCAGCTGGTTCCCGTGCTGGACGCCGACATCGAAGATCTGGGCGCGTGCTACGTCAAGCATGTCAATGAGCCAGTTCGCGCCTACCGCGTCGGTCCGCCGGGGCCGCGCCCGGTGATCGAGCCCGGCAGCGCAGCGATGCCCGAGTTGCGCCCGACAGTGGCGGTGATCCCCTTCACGGCGCGTGCCGGCGAACCCGCACATCAAGTGTTGGGGGAGGTGCTGGCCGACGAGATCATTTCTGCGCTGTCCCGGACCGCGGACCTGAACGTGATCTCGCGTCTGTCGACGACCGTGTTCCGGGGGCGCGACGCCTCGCTGGGCGAGGTCGGCGGGTACCTCAATGCGACTTACGTCCTTTCCGGCGCCTACCTGGTATCGGGCAACCAGTTCAATCTGAGCGCCGAGCTCGCCGATGCCAAGTCCGGCAACGTCGTGTGGGCCAAGACGCTCAAAGGGCAGGTTACGGGCATCGTGAACGGCAAGGATGCGCTGATCGACAGGGTGGTGGCCGGCGTCAGCTCCGCCGTCATGGCGCGCGAACTGCTGCGCGCCCAGTCACAGCCGCTGCCAACTCTCGAAAGCTACACGTTGCTGATGGGCGCGATCGCCCTTATGCATCGCCTTTCACTGCGGGATTTCGATCGCGCAAAGCAGATGCTGCAAACGCTGACCGATCGCGCGCCGAGGCAGGCGGTCCCCTGGGCGTGGATGGCCAAGTGGCACGTGCTGAGAGTCCAGCAAGGATGGTCGGCGGATCCGAACCTCGAGGCGCGGCTCGCTCTGGACTGCACCAAACGGGCAGTCGACGCCGACCCGCAGTGCTCGCTTGCGCTGACGATCGACGGCTTCGTACACACCAATCTGCTGAAGCAGCTCGACGTCGCCCTCGACCGCTACGAGCGCGCGCTTCGAGTCAATCCGAATGACTCGCTCGCGTTGCTCCTCAAGGGCACGCTGCATGCGTTCAAGGGCGAGGGGAAGCTCGCGCTCAAGGACACCAAACACGCGCTGCGGCTCTCGCCTCTGGATCCGCTGCGGTACTTTTACGATTCGCTTGCCGCGACTGCCGCGCTCTCGGCGGGCGATTACGAGCGCGCGCTTGAACTGTCGCGGCGGTCACTGCGCGCCAATCGTACGCATACGTCGACACTGCGAGCGTTGTTGATTTCGCAATGGCAACTCGGCCAGCATACGGAAGCGCGCACGACAGTGGCTGAGCTGCTGCGTCTCGATCCGTCATTCACGATGACGAAATGGGCGCAGCGATCGCCGGCCGCCGGTTATGACATCGGAAAGCTGTGGTTCGACGTGCTGCATGAGGCTGGTGTGCCAGCGTAGCGTCGGGTGCTGCTGGTTAATGGGGGGAGATCGTCATGAGCGGAACAGGACCGGAAGGCGGCGTAGGCGGAGTTGGCGGCGTGGGAGGTGTTGGCGGCGTCGGTGGTGTCGGCGGAGTGGGCGGCGTCGGCGGAGTCGGCGGAGTCGGGGGCGTCGGCGGAGCCTATGGCGGCTACGCGTCGCCGGGGGTCACCGATGGTCTGATCAAGCATCGCGACGGAATCGTCGGCAACTGGCTGGGCGCGACGCTCAACCCGCTCCAGCGCCTGCTCGAAACCCCGTACAACATGGAGGCTTGGGAGCCGTGGGTACGAGCGGCGGTCATCGACTTCGATCTCCTGTCGCACCTCCAGGTCACGAAACATAATGAAACCTTCACGTATGTGAATCAGGCGGGCGTGAACGTCAACAAGACGTCGAACCGCTCGGTCACCGTCTGGCATATGCACGTCACGAATACCGGGCCTGGCAACTCACCGAAGGCATCGTCGAGCCGGGTTGCGACCTTCATCCGGCCGACGCCGGCGATATTCAAGCAACAACTGCGGTTTTTGGACCAATACTCCGATCTGCGCGAGGATCGCGCCTCGGAAATCGTGTCCCAAATGGTGCCGCAATACGCCTACTGGAGCTCGATCGCCTATCTGCATCCTGATCGTACGAAAAAGACGATCGAATTGCTCGACGCGGCCTTGAGGCTCGCCAACTTCGTCGAGATGCGGGTCAAGCACGCGCTTGCCTGCCGACGTCCGAACGAATATTCGCCCCAGGTCCAGCCGATGATCCTTACGCCAGGACACGGGAGCCTGCCGAGCGGACATTCGACGGAGAATCACATGATCGCGCGCATCCTGTGGGAATTGCGCGGCGGGACACCGGGTGACGTCCTCGGCGTCGAGTTCATGCGGCAGGCGGCTCGCATCGCCGCCAATCGCACCGTCGCGGGCATGCATTTTCCGGTCGACAGCGTTGCCGGACAGATGCTCGGATTGACGTTGGCGCGATACTTCGTGCGGCGCGCCAAAGGCAACACCGGCTTTCGCGCCTGGCGCTTCGACGGCGAGCGCTATCCGGGAACGCTGGATTTCGACTTCAACGACCTTTACAACACGAATACCGCGCAGCAAAAGGCGGCGCTCTACGTCGATCCGCTGCCGTCCCAGCCACCGGAAGGATCGCCGATTCTGCACTGGCTCTGGACCGAGGCCGAGAAGGAATGGGTGTAACGCGCAAGCTCGCGCTTTCTCCTCATCGAATCGCGGGAGCCTGACGATGGCAACGAAACGCGGCAATGGTAAAAAGGCGAAGCGCATCGCCTTGCGCGATGCCGCAGAACCATCGAATGCGGCGCGGATCGATCCGTATCTCAAGTGGGCGATCGCGACCAACTTCGCTTATCTCGGCGGCGACGCGGTCCAGTGGTACCCGGTCCTGCTGCAACTGGCGGGCGTCACTGCGGCCGAGTTCTGGTCATCGGTCGAGGCCGACACGAATCGCATTCGTGTCGCTTCGATCTACGAACGCCCGCCGCGCGACATCGCGCCGACGACGTTCTGCACCGCGCTGGTGACCCGGGAAACGCTGGTCGACTTGCTGGGCAACCCCGGCAAGCGGCTGCCGATTGCGCGGTTCGAGCTTGGGTCGCCGGTCGTCCCCGTGTTCAACGCGAGCCCCGTAGCGGCGCTGGCGCCGCTGGCGGCCAACCCGCCCAACGCCGCGATCGTCGCGGTCATCGACGATGGCCTGGCGTTCGCGCATCAACGCTTTCGTGACGCGGCGGGGGGAACGCGCTTCAAATACTTCTGGAACCAGGATGACAACACCGGCATCAATCCGCCGCCGGGATTCGGGTGGGGGCGCGAACTTCGTCAAGGCGAGATCGATACGCTGCTGACGGCGTGCACGCGCTCGGGCATCGTCGACGAAGAGGAGCTGTATCGGCTTGCCGGCCAGACACTCGCCGCGAGGCGCGCCAAGCATGGCACGCACGTGATGGATCTCGCCTGCGGCATGGATCCGCAGCAGGTGACGGCGCAATCTCCTTATCTGATCGGCGTACAGCTGCCGCGCTGGGTCACCACCGAGACTTCCGGCGCTTGGTTGACCCCAGCGGTGCTCGACGCGCTGAACTACATCCTTCAGCGCGCCGACGAGATCGCGGCGCTCGAGAACACCGCGCCCTTACCTATCGTCATCAACTTGAGTTACGGCACGATCGCCGGGCCGCATGACGGCACGGCGCTCCTCGAGGAGGCGATCGACCAGCTGATCGCCTCGCGGGCGACGCCCTTGCGGGTCGTGCTCCCTGCGGGCAACCATTATCTGGCACGCTGTCACGCGCGCTTCGACATGCCTTCGGCCACGTCGTTGTTGCATCCGGTGGAACCGCTGCAGTGGCGCGTGCAGCCCGACGACCAGTCCGCGAGCTTCGTCGAAATCTGGCTGCCGCATTCGCAAGGTGGGCAAGCGTTGCCACAGGTCGAGGTGCGCGTGACCCTCCCCGACGGCACAATGAGTCCTTGGATCGGGCCCGGCGCCGATTGGAGCTGGCCTTCGGCGGTCAACGTGCGCTTCTACACGATCTACGTCGATCCGTTTCCGCTGGGCAGCCGCCCGCGCATCCTGCTCGCGATGGCGCCCACAGCGGAACTGAGCGGCACGCCACAGACCGCGCCGTCCGGGACTTGGCTGATCGAAGTAAAGAACAACGGACGCGCGATCAAAGTCGACGCATGGGTGCAGCGCGGCGATACGCCGCCCGGCTACAGGCTGCACGGAAGGCAGTCGCGATTCGACGATGCGCGCTACGTCCGCTTCGATCGCGCCGGGAGACCCGAAGAAAACGACGCCGGCCCTAGCCACATCCTGCGGCATGGATCGATCAACGCCCTGGCCACCGGTCACGAAGCGATCGTGATCGGCGCATTCCGCCGCAGCGATTACCACGCGAGCCGCTATTCGGGCGCAGGGCCGATCATCTACCCCGCCGGCATCGTCGGGCCCTGGCGCGACGGACCCGATGCGACGGCGGCGGCCGATGACTCGGTGGCCTTGCACGGCGTTCTCGCCGCGGGAACCCGCACCGGCTCCGTATGCGCGATGGATGGGACCAGCGTCGCCGCGCCGCAGATTACCCGGGTGATCGCCCAGCTGATGACCGCCGGCTTGGCGAGTGACCGTAGCGCGGTGCAGACGATCGCAAAGGCTGTGGACCCGGCGCCCCCGCTGCCGTCGCAGCGAGGCGGTGACGGCCGCATCGAGCTGCCGCCGCGGGACAAGCAGCGCTGGAAGCGCTGGCCCTGAACGCCGGGAAGCGAAAACTCGATGGTCCGCCCGAGGGCGCGTCGCCAACGCGGCCTCGCCGCGGACGTGCTACCAGTGTATGCCCTGCGTCAGCTGCGCAAACGCCATCTGCTCGGGGGATAGCTTCGTCTCGCCTTCCTTCTTTCCTGCTGCTGCCGCCGAGTCGGGGAACATGTTGAAGGCGGTATTGAGCAAAATCTGGGTCAGCTTGGGCGCGATTGCGTGCGACACCGCGCCGAATATGCCCAGCCGTGTGGCGATGCGAACCGGCTTGTAGACGATCGCCTCGACCACCAGGTCGGCCGCCTGCTCGGGCGAGAGCGTCGGCACGTTCTCATACATACGGGTCGGCGCGATCATCGGCGTGCGCACCAGCGGCATGTTGATCGTCGTGAAGTCGACGCCTTGGTCGATGAATTCCGAGGCAGCGCACGCGGCAAAGGAATCGAGCGCCGACTTCGACGCGACATACGCGGAAAAGCGCGGGGCGTTGGACAGCACGCCGATCGACGAGATATTGATGATGTGGCCGCGCTTGTTTGCGACCATGCCGGGCAGGAAACCCATGATCAAGCGCAATGCACCGAAATAGTTGAGCTGCATCGTCCGCTCGAAATCGTGAAAGCGGTCGAGCGAGTTGAGTACGCCGCGCCGGATCGACCGGCCCGCGTTGTTGATCAGGTAATCACACGCGCCGTGGTCCTTGAGCACCTTGGCGACCAGCGCATCGCATGAAGCCATGTCGGACACGTCGCAGGTATAGGTCCAGCTCCTGCCGCCTTTGGCCTCGATTTCCTTTTGGGTGTCGAGAAGCTTTTCCTCGCCGCGCGCGACCAGCATCACCCTGGCGCCGGCCGACGCGAGCTTCATTGCCGTCGCTCGGCCGATGCCGGACGAGGCACCGGTGACGACGACGACCTTGTCCTCGACCCGTCCTGAGAGGCTGCGGTCGATGAACAGGTCGGGGTCTAAGTTGCGCTCCCAGTAGTCCCAGAGCTTGGCGGCATAGCTTTCGAGCGGCGGCGCGACGATCCCGGAGCCTTTGAGGGCCTTGACGGCTTCGCGGTTGTCGTAGCGCGTCGGCCAGTTGATGAACTCGAACGCATCCTTCGGAATGCCGAGATCCTTGAGTACCGCACGGACCATGCGCTTGATCGGCGAGAGCGAACCGATGCCGTAGAGAATCGGCGCCGGAATGAACCCGAACATCCGCGCGTTCACGCGCATGGTCATCAGCGGCGCGTGCGCCGCCCGGGCAAAGATGTTGAGGACTTCGCCGATGCGATGCGGATCGGAATCGGTGAGGTGGAAGCACTTGCCGTCGAGGCCTTTCTTGTGCGCGAGATAATCGAGCGCATCGGCGACAAAGTCGACCGGGACGATGTTGATGCGGCCGCCCTCGATGCCTATCGTGGGCATCCATGGAGGCAGCATCTGGCGCATCTTCTGGATCAGCTTGAAGAAGTAATACGGGCCGTCGATCTTGCCGATGTAGCCGGTCTTCGAATGGCCGACGACGAATCCGGGTCGGTAGATTCGCCAAGGCCGCTTGCATTCGCTGCGCACGATGCCTTCCGCCAGATGCTTGGTCCGGAAGTACGGATGATCGAGGTCCTCGGCTTCGTCGAACATATCTTCGCGAAAGACACCGTCATAGAGTCCGGCGGCTGCGATCGAGCTCATGTGATGGAAGCATCGGGCCGCGACGCTGTGCGCGAATTCGACGGCGTGCCGCGTGCCGTCGATGTTCGCCCGCTGCTGATCCTCGGCGCTGGCGGTCAGATCGTAGATCGCGGCCAGGTGGAACAGATGCGCGATCTTGCCTTTGAGGCGTTTGACGTCTTCGGCGGCAATGCCCAGGTTGGGCTTCGCCAGGTCGCCGATGATCGCTATCAGCCGCTTGTCGTCGACACCCCAGGTTTCGCGCAGCGCCGGGAGCTTCTTGAGCGCGCTCTTGCGCACCAGTAGATAGACCGGCTCGCCGCGCTTGAGCAGGTCCTGGACCAGAAAACGGCCGATGAAGCCGGTTCCGCCGGTAACGAAATAAGCCATCGCGTCCTCCCTTGGGCCCGCTGCGCCCGGCGCGCAGCATCGGCATGAACCGGATCTGCTTCCGGCGACGCGCGCGAGCGCGCCCTGTTGTGGTCGCGGGCATTATACGGCGCGGTGTTTGCGGCAATCGCGCCGGGCCGGCGGCATTAGGGTGATTTCCCTAAGTTCGTCGAATACAATGAACAATTGACCAGCATCTTCGAGGAGAACCGACCATGTTGAAAAAAGCCAGGGCCGAACTGGGTGCCAAATCGTCAGGAGAGGCGCAAAGTCTTTCGAAGTCCGTGCTTGCTTCGTCGCACCAGATCTGGCTCGCGGGTCTGGGTGCCTTCTCCAAGGCGCAGGAAGGCGGCGCCAAGGTTTTCGAGACGCTGGTCAAGCAGGGCGAAGTGCTCGAGGCGAAGACCCGCAAGGTCGCGGGGCAAACGGCCGATGCAGCACGTGGCGCCGCCATGTCCAAGGCCAAGGAAATGCAGGCGATCGCCGGCGGAACCTGGGACAAGCTCGAGCAGGTGTTCGAAGATCGCGTGTCGAAGGCGCTCGGCAAGCTCGGTGTCCATACGTCGGCCGACGTCGAGCGCTTGAGCCAGCGCGTCAACGAATTGTCCGAAGCGGTGAATGCGCTGCTCAAGGCGCAAGGCGGCCGGCCGAAATCACAGACATCGCCCGCCACGAGAAAGACGGCTTCCGGCAAGGGCGGCCGTGCACCCGCAACGAAGGCAGGCTCCCGAACAGGTGCGACGACAAAGAGACCGGGGAAGACTGCCGCCAAGCGCACCAAGCGCACGGTGGCGTAGGCGGCGCTTGGCTGTTGCCCACAAACAACGCCGCTGCGCCGCCGAATGCCGAATATTCGCGGTGGATTTCCGGGGAGCGTTGCGCTAACCTTCGACGGTTGTCGTGCCCGCTCACCGCACGCCGTTTTGCCGCGCCTTTCTTACGAGCCCTGATGCGCCCGAAGTTCGTCCTCGCGACCCTGCTCGCCCTTGCCGCGCTGGCCATAGGCCCGGCCGTCGCCGAGGGATTCAAGTTTTCGCAGCCGGACGAAGCCGACCGGGCCGAGAGCGAAGCCCGGCAAAGCCGGATTGCCGAGCAACTGTCGACGCCGTGTCGTGCCGACCTCAAGGGCAAGAAGATCATGGTGGTCATCGGCGAGTTGCGTTCCAACGGCGTCATTTACGCGCAGCAGCAGAATTACGGGCCGCATTTCCAGGCGATCAACACACGGCTGCGCGGGCTCGGGCTGCGCACCTACACGCCCGACGAGATTCGGCGGCAGATTGCGCAGGCCGAGATCGACGCGTACTTTCGCAACGATCCCGATGCGGCGCTCGCAGCGTCCCGCCGCCTGGGTGCCAGCTTCGTCCTGCGTGGACTGATCTCCGCGCAAGCGCAGAAGAACCCGATGATGAACGTCAACCAGGTTTCGGTGAACATGGATTTCAATCTGGCGGGCAGCGACGGCAGGCAGGTCTCGACTGCGCAGGCGCATTCGAGCTCGTATGCGGGAGCGGACGTCGGACGCATGGCTCTGACGCTGGTCAACGAAAATGCCGACGACGTCGTCGCCAAGCTGTACGCGGATTACTGCAGCAACGCCGGACTTCGCAGTGCCAGGAAGGCCGCACCGAAATGAGAACACTCAAGCCGTCATAGGCATTCGACAGGGAGCGAACCGTCATGAGTAATCGAAATTCCATCCGTTATTCCGGCCTCGCGCTCGGCGCGACGCTGCTGGCTGCCGCGTCGCTGGTCCTCGCCCAGCCCCGATTCGGGAACCCTTCGCCAACGGCGGGCAGCGACACCTCGCAAAGAGCCAATGCCTCGGCCGACCAGGCGCTTTATGCGCCGGTCGAGTACACAAACGCGAGAAAGAAGGGACCGGCGGTGATCGTGATCCCGGGCGAAATCAAGAGCAACAACGCGACCTTCCTGCAGAAATTCACGGCGAACAACATCGCCGATTTCGGCGAGGTCGAGCTGGCGTCCGCCAACTTCCCGGTGCTCGAGCGCTCGAACCTGGGACCGATCCAGCGGGAGTTCGAACTCGCTTATAACCTGGGCGATCCCGACGCGGCACGGAAGTTCCTGCGCATGGGCAAGCTCAAGAGCACCAAGTACATCGTCAAGTTCGACATCCTTAAGACCGAACAGGTCGCGGCGGCGCAATCGGGCTTCGACGGCCGCGCGATCGGCCAGATGGCCGGGCTGCTCGGCGGCTTCGGGCGCGGGGCGTCGGCGGCCAGCGTCGGCGTCGGCTCGGTGCAAACCAGCGAGTCGAGCGGTGTCTGGATTATCGGCATGCGCTACAAGATCATCAACGCCGAGACGACCGAGCAGGTCGCCACCGGCTACACCGAGGAAAAAATGGAAGTCGGGGCGAAGTCGACCTCGGTCATGGGCGTATCGAATTCGCAGCAAGGCGGCGTGTCGCTGGATACGATGGTGCAGCGACTGGTACAAAAGTCCGTCTGGGAAATCGACGCCAAGTACAAGTAGACGGATCGGCGCTAAGAGCAAGCGACGCCGGCCTTTTTGCCGGCGTCGCCGTTTTCGGCAACGGGGAGCCAGACATGGCGGACATCAGCACGCTGGGCAAATACGAGATCCGGCACGAGATCGGCCGCGGCGCGATGGGCGTCGTCTACGAAGGCTACGACCCGATGATCAAGCGCATCGTCGCGCTGAAGACGATACGCGCCGATCAGCTGGCCGGCGTGGAAGGCCCGAACGTGATCGCGCGGTTCCGCCGCGAGGCGCAGGCCGCCGGCAGGCTCAACCATCCGAACATCGTGTCGATCTACGAGTTCGGCGAGGACGCCGGCACGTGGTTCATCGCGATGGAAAAGATCGACGGCCGCGAGCTCAAGCAGTGCTTCGAAGCGAACGAGCGGTTCACGATGGCGGACATCGTGCGCATCATGTCGCAGGTTCTCGATGCGCTCGACTATTCGCACCGGCAGGGCGTCATCCATCGCGACATCAAGCCGGCGAACATTTTCCTTCTGCCCGGCGGCGTGGTGAAAGTCGCCGACTTCGGCATCGCGCACATCGAGACGTCCAACCTGACGCAGGTCGGCGCGGTGATGGGCACGCCGAGTTACATGTCGCCCGAGCAGATCATGGGCCTGCCGGTCGACGGGCGCTCCGACCTGTTTTCCGCCAGCGTAATCCTCTATCAGTTCCTGACGGGCGAGCGCCCGTTTGCCGGTTCGGCGACGACGACGATGCAAAAGGTGCTCAAGGAAGATCCGCTGCCGCCGTCGAGCCTCAACGTGCAGGCGCCTGCCGGCATGGACGCCATCGTGCGGCGCGCCTTGGCCAAGCGTCCCGAGGACCGCTTCCAGACGGCGCGCGAGTTCGCCGACGCTTTGCGCGCTGCTGCGCCGGGCGCGCCGCTGTCGGCCGCCGACCCGACGCTGGTGGGGGCCGCCGACGCGACCTTGATTGCGGCGCCCGCGGCGACGCTCATCGCGAAGGCCAGCCCGCCCGGCGTTGCAGCACCGGCTGCGATGCCGGCGCCGGCAGCGGGGAAATCGCAGACCGCCGCGGTCGCCGTCGCGATCGCCGTCGCCGTCGTGGCGGTCGGCGCCATCGCATGGTATATCGCGCAGCGGCCGTCGGCCGCGCCGCCGGGGACGATGGCGGCGACATCGATGCCGGCGCCAGTGCAACGCGCACCGGTCGCGCCCTCGGCCGCGCCGCTCGCGGCGGCCGCGCCCGGGACGATGCTGATCTCCGCGGTCGGACTGATCGACCCCAGCGATCCGCGCTACCGCGACGACAAGGCGCTGCTGCAAAGCGATTTGCGCGCCGACTCCAAAAGCCAGCTGGTGGAAAAGGCGCTGGGAATGCTGCTCGATTCGAATTCACTGGCGCGGAACTACGACGTTTTGAAGGACAGGCTGCTGTCGCAAAGCGCCAGCTTCGTGCCTACCGTCATCCGGGAAGGCGAGCCGCAGCTGGGCAAGGATGGCCTGATGTCGATTACGACGCAAGGCGTGGTCAACGTCAAGGCCGTGCAGAAGTCGCTCAACCAGATGTCGCGCGACGAGCGCATCGACTTCATCCGCGCCAGCGGTAATCCGAAGGTAGCGCTCCAGGTCAGCGTTCGCGATGTCGATGCGCCGGATGCTGCGGCGCAGGCCTCGCCGGTGGCGGAGAACATGCTGAAGGAGCGGATCAAGTCGTTCGGTTTCCGCACCTGGTCGGAAGGCGGCGTCGGCGATCAAGGCGGGAAAAACGCGGACTTCCTGGTGCAGGGAGAGGCGCGGGTGAAGAAGTTGTCGATGCGCCTGCCCGCTTCGGGCCTGACGGTCAGCAAGTACGCGCTGACTTCGTGGACGGTGAAATGCATCGATCGCGAAACTGGCGAGGAAATCTACTACAACACGGCGCTGCCCAAGGGCCTCGGCAGCTGGGCGAGCGAGGAAGAGGCGCTGCAGGCGATTGGCATCAAAATCGCCGACGAGTTCTCGCGTGACTTTTTCCTCCAGCATGTGAGCCTGACCGGACAGAAAGTCACGCTGAACGTCGAGGGCATGCCCAGTGCCGCGGCCGAGGACCTGCTCGCGCGCGAGCTGGTCGGCCTGCCCGGCGTGATCGCCGCGACCCCGCGACCGCCGGCGAGCCCACGGAGCTACGATCTGCAGCTGGCCGGCGAAGGTCCGGTCGGCGATCTCATCGCCTCTGCCGTGCTCAAGCCGCTTAACGCCAAGCTCGGCCAGTCATGCTTCAGCGTGCGCGGCACCGCTGGCGACCAGGTCTCGATTGCCTTCGACCCGCGCTGCGCCGACGCCGGCGTGCTGTCGCGGCTCGAGACCAACCCGCCTGCCGGGCTCTACGGCGCGCCGCCGGGCCGGCAGCGCACGGTGGTGAAGGATCCGGCGCTGTTGCGCAAGCTGACGATTTAGTGCCGGCGTCTTGCGCCGCGGACGCGCTGCGCGCTTGGCTGCGGCGCCGTCGTGCCGGCGCAAGAAAACGGCCGCGATCGCGACCGTTGCTCTCGGCGAAAAAGTGTCGGTGCTCAGTAACGATTGCAAAAGCGGCAATCCACACCGTCCGGAGCCAGCTAGCCGCGGCCGGCGCTACTCGCGGTTCAACTTTTCCACCTGCTTGACGTAGTTCTGCATCGCGTCGTCTTTGCTCATGCCCTTGAGCTTGCTCCAGGCGTCGAATTTCGCGCCGCCGACGAAGTCGAAGCCTCCCGGGCGATTCCCGCTGACGTCGCCTTCGCTCGCCTGCTTGTAGTATGAATAGAGCTTGAGCAGGGTCGTGTTGTCGGGCTTCTTCTTCGTCTGC
Organism: uncultured beta proteobacterium; assembly: GCA_963828665.1. Lineage (GTDB taxonomy): Bacteria > Pseudomonadota > Gammaproteobacteria > Burkholderiales > Casimicrobiaceae > PALSA-1003. The sequence continues at coordinate 37,117 of CAWHFL010000011.1, read as the reverse complement.
TTGGCCGCGGCGGCGGCGGCCTGAAACGCGGCTTTCAGATCCTTCGGTGCGGCGGCCATCCTTTCCTCCTCGTGGAATGCGATGGAATCGTCGGAGTCAGCGTCGCAAACGACCGACGCCCGGCGAAGGCGAACATCGGGCGCCATCTGCAGTCGCCATCGACGATTGTGCTACTTTAGCGCGACTTGGCGAGCACGGGCAAAAAAGGCTAGGGCGATGAGCGGCTCCAAGTGCGAACGCATGTCCAGTGTCGATACGGCGTGGCTGCGGATGGATCGGCCGAGCAATCTGATGATGATCTGCGGCGTGCTGATTCTGCGCGAGCGCGTCGCGTTCGCGCGCCTGAAGAAGACGCTGTCCGATCGCTTCCTGCGGTTCGAGCGCTTCAGCCAGCGCCCGACCGAGACCCCGGACGGCAGTTGCTGGCAGACCGACGACGAATTCGACCTCGCGCATCATCTCGTGCGCGTCTCGCTGCCGGAACCCGCCGGAAAGGCCGAGCTCGAAGCCTTCGTGAGTGCGCTGGCCAGTACGCCGCTCGATCCCGCCCGGCCACTGTGGCAGTTCCACCTAATCGAGCGCTTCGAAGGCGGCAGCGCCGTGGTCGTGCGTATCCACCATTGCTACGCCGATGGCATCGCGCTGATCCAGGTCATGTTGTCGCTGACCGACGCCGATCGCGCCGGCAACGCCGCAGGGCCGGTGCCGCCACGACCGAGCGCGAGTTCGGCCGACGATCCGCTCTCCGAAGCGATCGGGCCGCTTGCCGCCGCGGTCGAGTTCGCGCGGCAGACTGCCTCGACGCTGATCGAAAAAGGCGTCGCGATCTGGCACGACCCGGCGCTTGCGGTCGAGCTCGCCGATCAGGGTGCAGCGCTGACGGCGGAGATCGTCAGGCTCGCGACGATGGGCGAGGATTCGGCGACGCGCTTCAAAGGCAAACCCGGCATCGCCAAGCGCGTCGCCTGGGCCGACCCCGTCCCGCTTGCCGAGGTCAAGGTCATCGGCCGCGCCTACGGTTGCTCGCTCAACGACGTCCTGCTGTCATCGGTCGCCGGCGCCTTTCGCTCTTATCTGAAGCGACACCGCGATCCCGTCGAAGGCGTGAACTTGCGCGCGCTGGTCCCGGTGAACCTTCGCCCGCCCGGCAAGGCGTACAAGCTCGGCAATCGGTTCGGCCTGGTATTCCTCGACCTTCCGCTGGGCATCGCCAATCCGGTCGAGCGTCTTTATGCCGTGCGCGCGAATATGGAGGCCCTCAAGGGATCGTATCAGCCCGTGCTCGCGCTCGGCATACTTGCGGCGATGGGCGCCGGACCGAAAATGCTGCAAGAGCAGCTGCTGGCGCTGCTGGCGCGCAACGCGAGCGCGGTGATGACCAACGTCCCCGGCCCGCAGCAGCCGCTGTTTCTGGCCGGCGCCGGCATTGCCAGCATGATGTTCTGGGTGCCGCAGTCGGGCGACATCGGCATCGGCGTGTCGATCCTCTCATACGACGGTGCGGTGCAATTTGGCGTCGTCAGCGATCGCCATCTGTGCCCGGATCCCGATCTATTGATCGAACGCTTTGCTCCCGAATTCGAACAGCTGGTCGTGGCGACGCTCCTGGCGCCGTGGCCTTGGGTCACGCCGCCGGATGCGCAGGCGATAGAGAACGCGCTCTTCGCCGCGCAGAGCGACGCGCGACGCCGGCCCCCGCGGCGTGCGTAAGATTTCCCTTCCAGACGGCTACGGCCACGCTGGATAGGTGTTCGGTGTGGCGAACGCTTCCTTGAGCAGCGGATGCATCGGCACCATCAGTTCGTGGGTCGCGAACCATTTGGCGTAGAGCCGGTGAATCTCGCCGCTGGCGAAGATATCGGACAGCGTCCTGTCGACGATCGCTTCGAGCTGCGACTCCCCTTTGCGCAACATGATCGCGTAAGGCTCGACCGACAGGTATTTGCCGACGACGGAAAAATTCTCCGGACGCTTCGCCTTGGCGATCAGCCCGTACAACGCCACATCGTCCGTCGCGAATGCGACCGCGCTGCCTTGCTCGACCGAGTTGAATGATGCATCGTCGTCGCCGGCGACGACGATGTTCATCTTCAGCAGCCGCTCGGCGTTGATCCGGCCCATAAGCTGTTCACCGGTTGCGCCGCGCGTCACGACGATCGTTTTGCCACGGAGGTCGTCGATGCCGGTGATCGGCGAGGACTTCCTGATCAAGAGCCTGATTCCCGCGACGAAAGTCGTATAAGCGAACGCGACGTCTTTCTGGCGTTCGCGCGTGTTGCTGGTCGACCCGCACTCCAGATCGATCTTGCCCTCCTGCAGCGCGCTTATCCGGTTGGCAGGCGAGACCGGGATGTACCTGACCTCGAGCCGCGGCAGTCCGAGCTCAGTCTTGATTGCGTCGGCGACCTTGAGGCACAGGTCGATCGAGTAGCCCTGCGGATGCTTGCCCTCGTCGAAGAACGAAAACGGGAACGACGCGTCGCGAACGCCGATCGGCATCGCGCCGGTATTGCGAATGCGCTGCAAGGTGTCGATCGCACGCGCCGGCACCGGTGCAGCGGCAGGTGGCGCTTGCGGGCCTTGGTCCTGGGCCGCGCCGCCGGCCGCGCAACAGGCGAGCACCAGACCCGCGATCAGGCGGCGGATGCTGCGGCCGGTCATCGGACCGCGGTCATTCCAGCTCGGAGCGTGCGAGCTCGACGTCCAGCCGCTCCATCGCATCGGCCGGCTTGCACGCCGCAGCCTGTTCGTAGAGCGTGGTCGCATCGGCGAGGCGCTCGTTGCCGAAAAGCAATATCAGTCCGTTCGCGTATTCGATTCGCGCGATCGCCGAGTCGGGATTGAGTTTCAGCGCCTTCTGGAAATGCTCGACCGCCGAGTCTTTTTTCGCCCCGTAGGTCAGACCCGCCACCAACGCCCCGACCTTGGCGATGACCTCGGCCTGGTAGGCGCCGAACGCGGTATGCGCATCGGCATGGTGAGGCGCGAGCTTCATCGCCAGGCCGAGCGCATCCTTGATCTTGCCGCCCATGCCCTGGGCCAGAGCCTTCGCGACCGAGATGCCCTGCCCGTAGCGGCCGAGCGCGTACGCGTACAGATAGTGAGCGTTGGCGTCCCTGGGCGCTTCGGCGCGACGTGCGTCCGCCCACGCTGCGGCTTCCTCGAACAAGACGAGGCGCGACTTTTCGGCGCTTTCGAGGTAAGTGGCGTAAATCGCCTGCGCCTTGATGGCGGCATTGGCGCCGCTGCCGCCGGCCGCCTGCCCGGCGTCGACCGCCTGCTGAAATTCGCCGGCGTGATAATGCCGCCACGCCTGCTGCACGGCCTCGGCCTGCGGATACGGCTCGGCGTCGCCCCGATGCAACCGAGCCCAGTTCTTTTTCAACGCGGCGCCCTCGTAGCTGAAGGCCTTGTCCGCATGCGGAAAGCGCGCCCATTTTTTTGCCATTCGACCTCCTGCCTTGGCGCTTCAGCGCGACGACCGCGCGCGATGGCTGCTCGCGCGTCCGCCCGGTTCGTTGTGTACGCTCGAAGGGATCACAAGTATCCCTCGCTCAGTCGCGCCAGCAGCGTGCGCGACGGGCCGCGCAGAAACGGTGCAATCAGCGAGAGCACCTGGTAGGCGGCCCGATCGAGGCTCCACGTCTGCGCCGCCCCGTCGACGGTCGCGATTTTCTGATATGACATCCAGTAGGTGGCCACCAGCGCCACGTTATCGGCAAGTGCCGCAATTTCCGACTCGGACGCCTCCATCGTTCCCGCCGCGATCATCCCGCCGCACAGCTTCTGCACCGTGCGTCTGCCGCGTCCGATAAGGCGGGCAAACCGCGCGTGGAGCCTTCGGTCGCGCGACAGCATCTCATCCAGGTCGCGATAGACGAACCGATAATCCCACATCGCCTCGAACAGCAGGTGCAGGACCAGCCACAGATCCTCGACGTCGGCCAGGCGGTCGGCAGGTGCCGCGAACAGGCCGTTGAGCCGCCGCTCGAACGCGGCAAACAGCTCGGCGATGATCTGGTCCTTGTGGCGGAAATGATAGTACAGGTTGCCGGGACTGATGCCCATTTCGCCGGCGATGTCCGCTGTCGTGACGTGGGGTGCGCCGTCGCGATTGAACAACTGCAGGCTGGTCTCGACGATACGCTCGCGCGTTCGGCGCGGACGTTTGCGTTCCGCCATCGCTGTGGGGCCATCCCGTCGGCGTCAAGTCGCTGACGCCGCGGCGAGCCAGGCCTCCAGGTGATCGAGCGTGTGCGCGAGATCGCGTGCCGACTGCCGAACACCGCGCGGCAGCGTCAGCACCGGTCGCGGATCGGCCAGCGCGTTCGCGATCGAGCGTCCCGTCTCGCTCAGGCGTTGGACATTCAAGCGGACGCCATGTCTGGCCAGCAGCGGCGCTAGCGTCGCCTGCCGGGCAAGGAGGGCTCGCCGCGTGCCTCGATACGCCGCCTCGCACAGCTTTTTTCGATGCGCGTAGCTGAAGATGTTGGCGAAAAACATATCGGCATCTTCAGGGTCAGGCTCGAACAGCAGCACGTCGGCATCCGGATACTGCCGCCGGTATTTTTCCATCCCGACCTTCATCCGCGAATGAATGATCGCGCGAAACGTCTGGGACAGCACCAGCGGCAGGCCGCCATGATCGATCTTTTCCACCGACGGACGGCCGTTGCGCGATGCGGCGTTTGCGTCGAAGGGCACCAGGGGGTTGATGCAGAGCAAGAGCTGGATGCCGAGCTCGAGCGCGACCGATGCATGCAGCGTCTTGTTCAATGCGCCGTCGACGTAATGCCGGCCTTCGATGCGAACCGGCGGGAACAAGCCGGGCAATGCCGCCGAGGCCTGGATCGCCTTGCTGATCGGCACCCCATCGGCGGCCGGTCCGCCGAAAGTCACCGAGCCACCGGTATCGAGCTCGGTGGCCACCAGAAACAGCCGGTGCGGCAACTGTCGAAAATCGTCGGTGCGGCCCCCGGTCGTGAACAGCCGCGTGAGGAAGGCGTCGATCGCCCGCTGGTCGAACACACCGGTGGGAATCGCGCGACCGAGCGTAGCGTATGCCTCCAATACACTGCCTCGCCATGGGTGGCGCAGGTAGCCGGCGGTCGCCAGCGCCAGCAGGCGCGGAATCGACAGCGCCCGACGCGCGAACTCGCGCAGCGCAGGACGCAGGAAAAGCGACGGCGAAAGCCCGGCGTCGGCGCCGTCTTCGATGAATAAACGGTACATCTGCGACGGCGAAATGCCGTTCGCGAGCGCGGCAGCGACGAAGCTGCCCGACGAAACGCCGACGTAGACGTCGAGATCGTCGAACTGCAGGCCGTCGAGCGATTCGGACAGCGCCAGCAGTGCGCCGACTTCGTAGATGCCGCCGAGCGGGCCGCCGCCGGCCAGCGCGAGACCGATGTGCGGACCGTCAGCGCGATGTTTCCCGCTGCGCCGCCGCGCGATCGCCGCTCCGGACATCGGTCTCCTCCGTTGGGCTCTTTGCGCGCGATCCGTCCGCGCGATCCCGCCGGATTCTACTACGCTACTTCGACTTTCTGCCGGTACGCTTGACGCTGCGAGCGGTCCGGGTCGCGCGCGCCTTGACTGCGCGGGTCTTCGCGGTCTTGCGCCGCTTCGGCGCGGCAGCGGTTACGCCGAATGCGGGAATCCTCACGCTGGGCAACGCGGCAACAGCGGTTTCGGCGAGGCGGTTGGCGGTGGCGAGCGCCGTGGTCCGTGCAACGCGCCAAAGCGAGGTTGCCGTCGTGATCGAGGATTCGACGCGGTCGCCGATCACGCGAATCGCGTTTTTTTCAACCGCCGAACCCTGCCGTACCAGCGCGCGGAAAGTGTTGCCGGCTTCGTGACGCGCCCATTCGCGCGAGATCGATGCCGCGCCTAGGCCGGCGAGCCACGCCTGCCGCGAGGCGAAGAGGGCCGACTCGGCCAGCGCGTTGACGCTGCCGCTGCCGCGATTGAACGAGGCTTGCTTGCTCATGGTGTTGCTCCTTGGTCTAGAGTGAATGCGCGAACGATTGCGAACAAAGTCGATTCTAGCCGTTGGCATTAGAGCAATCACCCTAAACGTTGCCGGCGGTCTTGGTTGGGGCGAGCCGTTGCGCCAGCGTCGAGGCGAGCTTTGCCACGATGCCGTAGATCGAGAGCTGCGGATTGGCGCCGATGCTGGTCGGGAAAAGCGATCCGTCGAAAACGTAGAGATTGTCGAGATGGTGATGGCGGCCGTCGGCATTGGTCACCGCATGCCTGGCGTCGGGGCCGAGCGGGCAGCCACCCATCACGTGCGCGCTGACGAGGGTTGCGACCAGTGGTTTCAGCGGCAGGGTCGCGATTGCGGACCGCGCTTCGCTCCAGTTCGTGTAGCTCGCGCCCGACGCGTGGACCGGCATGACCGTCCGCGCGCCCGCGGCAAACTGAATCTCGGCCATCGTCGCGAGCGCGCGCCTCGCGCCATCCCAGAAATAGTCGTTGAGAGGATAGTCGAGCGACGGCGTCCCGTCGCGCTGCAGTGAAACGGCGCCGCCTTCGCTTTCCGGATGAAAGCCGTCGCGCATCAGCGCGATCAGGACTTGCATCCGCGGCAGTTCGCGCATCCAGCGCGCGTGCGCCGCGCCGTCGCCGGACAGCGTTGTCGCCACGAGCACCGGATGCAGCGGCGGCGCTTCCAGCTTGTAGCCGATTGGGCCGTGGACCGGCATCGAATCGAGGAAGTGGTCGGAATAGACGGTCTGCGGTGCGCCGGCGTAGCCGTCGACCCGGTGTGGCATCAGCGCCGCGGACACAACCGTCGGATGCAGAAACGTGCGCTTGCCGACGATCGCTTTTGGGTCCGGTGCGCGGCTTCGCAGCAATAGTGCGGGCGTGCCGATGGCGCCGCCGGCAACGACGAACGTTCCGGCATGCACGGCGATTCGATACGCGCCCGGATCGGTTCCGCCAGCGTCGAGACCGATGCAACGGATGGCCGTGACGCGCCCGCCCGAGTGGTCGAACGTCCACGCGCGGGTGCGCGTCAGCAGCGTGGCGCCGTTCGCCAGTGCCGCGGGAACCGATGTAACCAGCATCGACTGCTTGGCGTTGGTCGGACAGCCGACGCCGCAGTACCCGAGGTTCCAGCAGCCTTTGACGTTGCGGCGGATCGCCGCCACAGGGATGCCGAGCGCCTGCGCGCCGCGACGCAGGATATCGTTGTTCTCGTTTGGCGCGACTTCCCACGGCGCGATATTGAGGCGGCGCTCCATGCGCTCGAACCATGGCGCCAGGTCGGCTTCCGCGAAACCGGACAGTCCGAAGGTGCGCGCCCAGTACGCCAACGTCGTCTCGGGCGTGCGAAAGCTCGATGTCCAGTTGACCGTCGTGCCGCCGCCCACGCAGCGTCCCTGCAGAATATTGATCGCCTTGTCGCGGCTCTTGCGGGCAGCGGATTCCTGATAGAGCTGCGGATAGGCCTCGCGCTCGAGCATATGAAAGTCGGAAGAGGTCGCAAGCGGCCCTTCCTCGATCATCACCACGGAAAGACCCGCTGCACTCAGGATCTCGGCCGCCGTGGCGCCACCGGCGCCGGTGCCGACGATGGCGACGTCGGCCTCCAGCACGATATCGGCCTTCAGTGCGGACGCATCGATCACCTTCCAACCGCTGGCGGCCATGCCGGCGCGAAAGGGGTCGGGCAGCGGCCGCTGGCGCAGGATCGTTGCCGTCATTCGCCGGCCTCGAGCGACGGCGGCCCGGCGTAACCGATCGCCGGCCACGCGTTCGAATTGCCGTACCAGGCGGCGAACACCAGCTGATGCAGCGCGCCGTAGGCCGAGCGCAGCAGCATGAGGCGAGAGTCGCGCCAGCGGGCGAGAAACGCGCCGATCGATGCCGGCGACGCCTCTGGCAATGGCGACCACAGACCGGCGACGAGGGCGCGGGTGGGCGCGAACGACAGCAGCGCAAAGAGCTGGTCGACTTCGTTGCGCACCGCGGGCGGCAGGCCGGCGACCGCTTGCTCGACGCCGGCGACGACCTCCTGCAGCAATACCGTGTCGTGCGCCGGCAGCGCGCCGGACAGCATGACCGGCGCAATGGCCGCAACGGCCGCGCGCGCATTGGCATCGAGCGCGCCCGGTCGCGCCGGCATCGCTTCCGGCGCGGTCGTCGATGTGTACAGCCATCGCGCGAGCAGCAGCGCAGCGCCGCCGGCGAGGCCGGCCTTGAGCAGCGTGCGACGACTGATTCGGGGTGAGAAAGCGGGGTCAGGCATGCGGTGAAAACCGATCCGGTGGACTGCGCAATCTAGCGGCCGAATCTAGACAAGACAACCTAATTTCTTGGGGCAGGTTCGAGGGGCGTGGCGGATTTCCTTCTCGGCTACGTTATAAACCGTGTCGCCACGACCCTCAACCTGACCTGTGCTGGCGTGCCGCCGCGCGCCTCAACGTGACCGGCACCGTCGTGCCGCCGCGGCCCTCAAGCTGACCGGCAGCACGATCGTGCCGCCGCGGCCCTCAACCTGATCTTCTGGTCGCGGTTATGATGACGTCGCCATTGAACGCTCGAGCGCCAATGCCTTCCTCCGCCGAAACCGACCTGATCCATGAGCTCGAACATGCGCAGCGGCTGCATCAGGCGCGCCTGGCATCGCCTCGGCTCGCCGCGGCGCTCGATCGCATCGCGGCCTTTCAGTCGCAGCGCCTCAACGCGACCTACGCCGATCTCGCCCGCGATCCGCGCTATGCCCAGGCGATCAAGTTCTTCCAATCGGATCTGTACGGGCCGGGAGACTATAGCCGCCGTGACGCCGATCTCGCACGTGTCGTCCCGATCATGGTGCGCGTCTTGCCGGACGGTGTCATCGCTACCGTCGCGAAGGCGATCGAGCTCTCGGCGTTGTCGCACGAGCTCGACCGCGCGCTGGTAGCGAAGCTCGGCGAAGCGGAGCCGCTGTCGGTTGCTTCGTATTGCGTCGCGTACCGCGCGAGCGACAACCGAGGGGAGCGCGAGCGCCAGATCGCGCTGATCGTCCAGGTCGGTGCTGCGCTCGACCGCTACGTGCACCTGCCGCTGCTGCGCTCGGCGCTTGCCGCGATGCGGCGGCCGGCGCGCATCGCCGGCGTTGCAGCGTTGCAGGAATTTCTCGAGCGCGGCCTGCTTTCGTTTCGGGGCATGAACGGCGCGGGCGAATTCCTGGCGGTGATCGAAGCGCGGGAAACGGCGATCATGCAGGCGATCCTCGCCGGCGAGGAAAAGCCGTTCGCCGAGCCCGCCGCCTGATGCGACCTTCAGGCCGTATCGCCGAACAGCCGATCGAGCTCGTCGTTGATCGCCCGCTCGATCGGGCTTTTCAGCGGCGTCATCAGGAACGAGAGCTGCACATCGAGAAGGACTTCGTTCTTGCCCAGGTGCATGCGGCCAGACACGCCCGGTCGCTCGAACGACACCTGATCGCCGTCCCAGGCGCAGGCGAGTTGGTAGCGCGCGCTGAGGTCCTTGATCACTTTATGCGCCGCCGCCTTCGCCTTCCTCGGGTCGAGCTTGTGGGGGCGTTTGATCGCGATCGTGGGCATCGAAAAGCTCGGCACGTTGAGCCGCGAGTATAGCCAAACGGTTGGCAAAGGTTGCTGTCGCCGATCTCGATCGAAAGCCCCGCCAATGCGTACCCCTCCTTTTGGTCGAACTGCAACGACTTTCTGGTCTATCTCTGGTTATGGGCAGAAGCGGTTTCGGATTGACAGCCTCGCAGTCGCGCGGTAGCATTCAAACAAACGTTTAACTGAATCGACCCGGCCGCCACTTTGGTGACGTTCGGCGGACGCCGGAGTCCCCAGTGAAGCAAACGCAGACCGAAGCGCGCTCGACTCGCGCAGTGCCATCGCGCGGTGCCACGACGACTAAGGTCCGGATCCTCGACGCGGCCGAGAGCCTGTTCATGGAGCACGGCTTCGAGGCGACGTCGCTGCGCCAGATCACGGCGCTTGCCGAGGTCAACCTTGCCGCCGTCAGCTACCATTTCGGCAGCAAAGAAGAGTTGTTCGAATCGGTGCTGACGCGCCGGCTCGATCCGATGAACCGCGAAAGGATCGCGCTGTTGACGCGTTTCGAGCGCGAGGACGCGCCGGATTTGCTCTCGTGCGAGCGCATCCTGACGGCGATGTTCATCCCGGCGCTCGAACTCGCGCGCGACCGCGAGCGCGGCGGCCAGAATTTCCTCCGGCTGCTCGGTCGCGCCTACGCCGACCCCGCGCCGTTCATCCGGCGCTTTCTGTCCGAGCAGTACGCGGTGATGATCGCTCGCTTCAAGGCCGCGTTCGCGCGCGCGTTGCCGAATCTGCCGAAAAAGGAACTCTCGTGGCGCCTGCACTTCGTCATGGGCGCCCTGTCGTATACGCTCGCAGGCACCGATGCGCTGAAGCTGATCGCGGCGCTCAACCCGCGCGAGGCGGGGAACGACGAAATCCTGCTGCATCGTCTGGCGCCGTTCCTGGTCGCCGGCCTGAAGGCGCCGCTACCCGATCTGTCCGAATTCGACGGTGACGGCTCCGCGCGGCAGGCAGGGGGTTCGTGATGTTGATCGTTCTGTGGCTGATTGCATCGGTGGTCGGCTTTGTTGCGCTGGCCTACGTCAACGCCGCCGGCTGGCTCTGGATTCTCGGCGTCGGCGCCTCGTTGATCGCGGCCCTGGGGCTGCACGCGCTGCCGGCGCTGCTGATCGGCTTCCTGGCGATGCTGCTGTTCCTGCTGGCGATCCCGTTGAACTGGCCGTGGTTGCGCCGGATGCTGGTGAGCGACGGCATCCTCGCGGCATTCCGCAAGGCGCTGCCGCCGATGTCAGCGACCGAGCGCGATGCGATCGAGGCCGGCACGGTGTGGTGGGACGGCGATCTGTTTTCCGGCCGGCCGTCGTGGAAAAAACTGCTTGCGCTGCCGCCGCCCCGGCTCAGCAATGAGGAGCAGCATTTTCTCGATCACGACTGCGACGAGCTGTGCGCAATGGTCAGCGACTGGGAGACGACGCACGTGTATCGCGACCTGTCGCCGCAGGCCTGGGCATTCGTCAAGGAGCGCGGCTTTCTCGGGATGATCATTCCGAAGGCGTACGGGGGACTCGGCTTTTCGGCGTACGCACACTCGCAGGTAATCACCAAGCTGTCGACACACGCGAGCGCCGTGGCGGTGACGGTGATGGTCCCCAATTCCCTCGGTCCCGGCGAGCTCCTGCTGCACTACGGCACCGACGAGCAGAAGAACTACTACCTGCCGCGGCTTGCCAAGGGGATCGAGATCCCCTGCTTCGCGCTGACCAATCCGCACGCGGGCTCCGATGCGGCCGCGATTCCCGATCGCGGCATCGTCTGCATCGGACAGCACGAAGGCAAGGCAACGTTGGGGATCCGCCTGACCTGGGACAAGCGCTATATCACGCTCGGGCCGGTCGCGACCTTGCTGGGCCTCGCGTTCCGTGCCTACGACCCGGAGCATTTGTTGGGCGGCGCCGAGGATCTCGGCATCACCTGCGCGCTGATCCCGACCAAGCATCCGGGCGTCAACATCGGCCGTCGGCACATGCCGCTGAACGCCGTGTTCCAGAACGGCCCGAACTGGGGCAAGGACGTTTTCATTCCGATCGACTGGGTGATCGGCGGACGGGCTCAGGTCGGCAACGGCTGGCGCATGCTGATGGAATCGCTGGCTGCGGGCCGCGGCATTTCGCTGCCGTCGTCGTCGACAGGCATGGCCAAGCTCGCCGTGCGCGCAACCGGCGCGTATGCGCGCGTGCGCAACCAGTTCAAGACGCCGATAGGCAAGTTCGAAGGCGTCGAGGAAGCGCTGACGCGCATGGGCGGCAATCTGTACATGATGGACGCGACCCGGATGCTCACCGCGCTGGCGGTCGATCTGGGCGAGAAGCCAGCGGTGCTGTCGGGCATCGCCAAATACCATCTGACCGAGCGCGCGCGTGAAGTGGTCATCGACGGCATGGACGTCGCCGGCGGCAAGGGCGTGTGCATGGGTCCGTCGAACTTTCTCGGCGCTGCGTACATGCAGCTCCCGGTCTCGATCACCGTCGAGGGCGCGAACATCCTTACGCGCAGCCTCATCATCTTCGGCCAGGGCGCGATCCGCTGCCATCCGTTCGTATTGCGCGAAATTTCGGCCGCCAACGACGCCGACCGCGCGCGCGCATCGACCGGGTTCGACCTAGCGCTGTTCGGCCACATCGGCTTCGTCCTGTCGAACATGGCGCGAACGTTCGTCATGGGCCTGTGCGGCTCGCACTGCGCGCGGGCGCCCACCGGCGTAGCGCCTGAAACGCGACGCTACTATCAGCAGCTGACACGGTTCTCGGCGGCGCTTGCGTTTCTGGCCGACATATCGATGGGCGTCCTGGGCGGCGCGCTCAAGCGCAAGGAAAAATTGTCGGCGCGGCTGGGCGACGTGCTGTCGATGCTCTATCTCTGCTCGGCCACCCTCAAGCGTTACGAGGACGAAGGCCGGCAGTCCGAGGACGCGCCGCTGATGCACTGGGCGATCTGGGACGCGATGTTCCGCGCGCAGAACGCCATCGAGGGCGTGATCTCGAATTTCCCCAGCCGGATGATTTCGGCGGTGTTGCGGGCGATGGTGTTCCCGCTCGGTCGCCCGTATGTCGTACCGTCGGACAAGCTCGGGCACGAGGTAGCGCGGCTTCTGATCGAGCCTTCGGCCACGCGCGATCGGCTGACCGCCGGCATGTATCTGCCGGAGGACGAGGGTGACGCACTGGGTGTGATCGAGCTCGCGCTGGCCGCCACGCTGGCCGCCGAGCCGATCGAGGCCCGCATGCGCGAGGCGTTCAAGGCCGGGCGCTTCAGCGCCGCCCCGGGCGCCGATCGTGCTGCCGCCGCGGTCGGGGCCGGCGTGATCACCGCCGACGAGCTCACGCTGCTGCGGCGCGCCAACGAGCTAGCCGATCGCGTGATCCGAGTCGACGATTTTGCGCAGGACCTGGGTGCGTCGGAGCTCAAGCCGTCAACGGCGTTCTCTGCCGCGAGCGCGCCCGGTCGCAAAGTGGCCGCAGCATGAAAGTACTCGTACCGGAAGCGGTGACGCGATGACGAGGTCGCGATGAGCGCGTCGGTCTACGTCGTCGACGGCACGCGCACGCCGTTCCTCAAGGCGCGCAACCGGCCCGGACCATTCGCCGCCTCCGACCTCGCCGTCCAGGCGGGCAGGGCGCTGCTGATGCGCATGCCGTTCGCGCCGGAGGAGCTGGATGAAGTGATTCTCGGCTGCGCAAGCCCCTCACCGGACGAGGTCAACATCGGCCGCGTGGTGGCGCTGCGCATCGGTTGCGGGCTCAAGGTTCCCGGCTGGACAGTGATGCGCAATTGCGCGTCGGGCATGCAGGCGCTCGACTCGGCTGTCATCAATATACGCGCCGGGAGATCAAACCTCGTCCTCGCCGGCGGCGTCGACGCGCTGTCGCGCGCGCCGCTGTTGTACTCGGAGAAAATGGTGTTGTGGTTTGCCGCGCTCGGTGCGGCGCGGACGTTCGGGCAGAAGGCGGGCGCATTCCTCAAGCTCAGTCCGGCGGCGATGCTCTCGCCCGTGATCGGCATCATCAAAGGGCTGACCGATCCGATCGTCGGGTTGATGATGGGCCAGACCGCGGAAAATCTTGCGTTTCGCTTCGGCATCACGCGTAGCGACATGGACGCCTTCGCAGCGGAAAGCCACAAACGCGTGCTCGCCGCGCAAAAGGCAGGACACTTCGATCGCGAGATCGTCCCGCTGTACGACCGCGGCGGCAAGCTCTACGCGGCCGACGACGGCGTGCGCGAGGACTCGACGCCGCAAAACCTGGCGAAGCTCAAGCCGTTTTTCGATCGCAAGTACGGCAATGTCACCGCCGGCAACAGCTCGCAGATCACCGACGGCGCGGCGTGGCTCGTGCTCGCATCCGAGGCGGCGGTGGCGAGGCACAAGCTTTCCGTGCTGGGCACGATCGTCGACAGCGAATGGGCGGGACTCGATCCGGCGCAAATGGGCCTGGGACCAGTCCATGCTGCGACGCCGCTGATGCGCCGGCACGGGCTTGCGCTGAACGACCTGGACGCATGGGAGATCAACGAAGCGTTCGCCGCGCAAGTGATCGCCTGCCTCAAAGCGTGGGACAGCGACGACTACTGCCGCGACGAGCTCGGCTTGCCGGGCGCGCTCGGCCGCATCGACCCGGCCAGGCTCAACGTCGATGGCGGCGCGATTGCGCTGGGCCATCCGGTCGGCGCCTCGGGTGCGCGCATCGTGCTGCATTTGCTCAACGTCCTCGCGCGCACCGGAGGCAAGCGCGGCATTGCCACGATCTGCATCGGCGGCGGGCAGGGCGGCGCGATGCTGCTCGAGCGTGGCGGCGCATGAGCGACTTCCAGCATTGGCGCCTCGAGCGCGACAGCGATGGCCTGGCTTGGCTGACGCTGGATCGGGCCGGCACGTCGACCAACACGCTGTCCGCGGCGGTCATGGAGGAACTTCGCGCGGTCTTGGCGCGGCTCGCCGCCGATCCGCCTCGCGGCCTGGTCATCCGATCGGGCAAGGCCAATGGATTCATCGCCGGCGCCGACGTCGACGAGTTCGGCGGACTCGAAAGCGTCGACGATGCGATCGCGCTGGTCCGGCGCGGATGGGACACTTTCGGAGAGCTGGCCGCGACGCCGTATCCGACGCTGGCGCTGGTGAGGGGCTTCTGTCTCGGTGGCGGGATGGAGCTGGCACTGGCTTGCCGCTACCGCGTCGCCGTCGATGATCCGTCGACGCGGTTCGGTCTGCCCGAGGTGATGCTGGGCATCCTTCCCGGCTGGGGTGGCATCAAGCGCTTGCCGCCGCTGACCGGTGCACCGGCCGCGCTGGATATGTTGTTGACCGGGCGCACCGTCGACGCGCGGCGCGCCCGCAAGCTCGGCATCGCCGACGAATGCGTTCCGCCGCGCATCATGGACAACGCCGCGCGCGGCGTGCTGTTGCAACAGCCTCCTCCCCGGCGTGCGCCGTTTCCGCTGTCGCTGACGCTCAGTCCGGTGCTTCGCCCGCTGATCGCGGCGCAAGCGCGGAAGCAGGTCGCCCGGCGGGCTCGCCGCGAACATTATCCGGCGCCGTACGCGATCCTCGACATCTGGGTCAAGCACGATGGCGACCCGCTAGCCGCAGCGCCCTCGGACCCGGCGTCGATCGCGCATCTGCTTCAATCGCCGACCGCGCGCAACCTGATTCGCGTCTTCAAGCTTCAGGAACGGTTGAAGGCCTTCGGCAAGGAGGGCGAGTCGGCGATTCGCCACGTGCACGTCGTCGGTGCCGGAACGATGGGCGGCGACATCGCGGCCTGGTGTGCGCTGCGCGGCCTGACGGTGACGCTGCAGGATCAGAACGCCGAGCGACTCGCCCCGGCGATCGGCCGGGCGGCGAAGCTCTTCGGCGACCGGCTGCGCGATCCGCTGCGCGCGCGCGATGCGTTCGACCGCCTCGTGCCCGACGTCGCCGGCGACGGCGTCGCCCGTGCCGACGTGATCATCGAGGCGATTTTCGAAAATCTCGACGCAAAGCAAAAACTGTTCGTGGCGATCGAGGCGAAGGCCAAGTCGACAGCGCTGCTGGCAACGAATACGTCGAGCATTCCGCTCGAAGAGATTGGCGCACCGATGGCCGATCCGACCAGGCTCATCGGACTTCACTTCTTCAATCCCGTCGCCCGCATGATGCTGGTCGAGATCGTCGTCGGGAAGCGCACGCGGGCCGAGCTGGTTCCGGTGGCGGCCGCTTTTGCGCGCAAGATCGACAAGTTGCCGCTGCCGGTGAAAAGCGCGCCCGGATTTCTGGTCAATCGCATCCTCGCGCCGTACCTGATGGAGGCGATGCGCTGCGTCGACGAAGGGATCAGCCCGGAAACCGTCGATGAGGCGGCGCTCGCCTTCGGCATGCCGGTGGGGCCGATCGAGCTTGCCGATAGCGTCGGCCTCGACATCTGCCTCGCGGTGGGGAAGATGCTGGGCGACGGCGCGGAGCCGCCGAAAAGGCTCACCGAGCTGATTGCGGCGGGCGCCCTGGGGCGCAAGACCGGACATGGGTTCTACGACTGGCGGGCAGGCAAGGCTGCCAAGCGGCGGCCGGGGGCCGCGCCCGCGGGCCTTGCCCACCGGCTGATCGATCCGATGCTCGCCAAGGCGAAGGCGGCGCTCGCCGAGGGGATCGTTGCCGACGCCGACCTGGTGGATGCCGGGGCGATCTTCGGCACCGGCTTCGCACCGTTCACCGGCGGGCCGTTGCATTATGTTGCGGCACAAGGCGGTTCCAGCCGCTGATCCGCTGCTAGCATTGATCGGACAAGAACGCGGTCTTGGGGAGGAGCGCATGGACAAGGTCTGGCTTAAGTCTTATCCGGCGGGCGTTCCCGCCGAGATCGACGTGAACCAGTACGCGTCGGTGCGCGACGTTCTCGAGGAAAGCTGCGCCAAGTACGGCCCGCGGCCCGCCTACTCCTGCATGGGCCGCGTGATCACGTTCACGGAGCTCGACAGCTTGTCGGCGTCATTCGGCGCCTTCCTGCAGGCGCGCGACCTCGCGAAGGGCGCGCGCGTCGCGTTGATGATGCCGAATATCCTGCAATACCCGGTGTGCATGTTCGGCGCGTTGCGCGCCGGATGCACGGTCGTCAACACCAATCCGCTTTACACCGCGCGCGAACTCGAGCATCAGCTGACCGACAGCGGCGCCGAAGTGATCGTCGTCGTCGAGAATTTCGCCCACACGCTGGCCGAAGTTCTCGGCAAGACCAAGGTCAAGCATGTCGTGGTGACCAGCATCGGCGAAATGCTGGGCCTCAAAGGCCTGCTCGTCGACTTCGTGCTGCGCCATGTAAAGAAGCTCATCCCGCCCTGGCGGATCGACGGCGCGATGCGGCTCGGCGCCGCGCTGGCCGAGGGTCGCGGACGCAAGCTCGAAACCGTTGCCATCGGCCACGACGACATTGCGTTCCTGCAATACACAGGGGGGACGACCGGCGTCGCGAAGGGCGCGATGCTGCAGCACCGCAACATCGTCGCCAATCTGCTGCAGGCGGGCGCCTGGGTCAAACCGTTCCTCGGCGAGCAAAGGCATGTCGTCATAACGCCGCTGCCGCTTTATCACATCTTTTCGCTGACGGCCAACTGCCTGACGTTCATGACGCTGGGCGGCGAGAACGTCCTGATCACCAATCCGCGCGACGTTCCCGGCCTGGTCAAGGAGCTTGGCCGGCATCGCTTCACCGGATTGACTGGCGTCAACACGCTGTTCAATGCGCTGCTGAACGACCCGGAATTCCACAAGCTCGATTTCTCGTCCCTGCAAATGTCGCTCGGCGGCGGCATGGCGGTCCAGCAGGCGGTCGCCGAGCGCTGGCAACGCGTGACCGGCAAGCCGCTGATCGAGGCCTACGGCCTGACCGAAACCTCGCCGGCCGTGACAATCAACCCGCTCGATCTGCAGCAATACAACGGCTCGATCGGGCTGCCGGTACCGTCGACCGACGTCGAGCTGCGCGACGACAATGGTCACACGGTGCCGCTCGGCACGCCCGGCGAGATTTGTGTCAAAGGGCCGCAGGTCATGGGCGGCTACTGGCACCGCCCGGACGAGACGGCCAAGGTCGTCGATGAGCACGGCTGGCTCGCGACGGGCGACATCGGCGTAATGGACGAGCACGGCTTTGTGCGCATCGTCGATCGCAAGAAGGACATGATTCTGGTCTCGGGCTTCAATGTTTATCCGAACGAGATCGAGGCGGTAGTCGCGATGCATCCGGGCGTCCTGGAATGCGCGGCCATCGGCATCCCCGACGAAAAGTCGGGAGAGGCGGTCAAGCTTTTCGTCGTCAAGAAGGACAGCGCGCTGACCGGGCCAGCGCTGCTCGAACATTGCCGCGCGTACCTGACCGGATACAAATGCCCGCGCGAGGTCGAATTCCGCGACGAGCTGCCGAAATCCAACGTCGGCAAGATATTGCGGCGCGAGCTGCGCGAGGAAATGAAGAGGAAGGCCGTATGACTGCGCCGGCGCCTGCGATGAGGCTGCCCGACATGGAGCCAGCATTGCGTGTCGTGCCGATGCCGGCCGATGCCAACCAGCATGGCGACATCTTCGGCGGCTGGGTGATGTCGCAGGTCGATATTGCCGGCAGCATTCCCGCGTCGCGTCGCGCGCGCGGCCGGGTCGCGACCGTCGCGGTGAATTCCTTCGTGTTTCGCGAGCCGGTCCTGATCGGGGACGTCGTGAGCTTTTACGCCCACATCACGCGCGAAGGGCGGACGTCGATCACCGTCGCGGTCGAAGTATATGCGCAGCGCAACCCGACCGACGTGATCTGCGTCAAGGTGACCGAAGCGAATCTGACGTATGTTGCGGTTGCGCCGGATCGTCGGCCGCGGGTGCTTCCGACGGAGTGACCGCCGTGATCTTGCAGTGTATAGTTTACCGCGACCTCAGCGAGTGATCTTTCGTTTCCGGCGGGCCGGCAATCGAAGAGCAACGATGATGCAGCAGAACATCCACCAAGGAGGAAGACCAACATGAAACGCGATCGATTAAGCCGCACGCGTGTTGCCGCTGCCGTTGCAGGGATCGGGTGCGCGATCGCCGGTTGTCAGGCGCTCGGTGCGGGATTTGCGCTGCAGGAACAGAGCGGCAGCGGGCTCGGCAATGCGTTCGCCGGCGGTGCGGCGGCCGCAGAAGACGCGAGCACCATCTATACCAATCCGGCCGGCATGTCGCGTCTGCCTGGCATGCAGGCAGTCGTTGCCGGCAGCGTGGTCTGCCCTTCGATCAAGTTCAGCGATGGCGGTTCGCAACCCGCTGCCTTCCAACCTCTGGGCGGCAACGGCGGCGAGGCAGGAACCTGCGCGCTCGTTCCGGCGCTCTACCTTGCCGTGCCGATCAACCGGCAGTGGTCGTTCGGCCTGGGAGTTAACGCGCCGTTCGGGCTCAAGACCGAATACGATTCCGACTGGATCGGCCGCTTCCAGGGGATCAAGTCCGAGGTCAAGACGGTCAATGTCAATCCGGCGGTTTCGTTCAAGCTCAGCGACAGCGTCGCGCTCGCCGCAGGGGTCAATTGGCAACGGATCACCGCGACACTGACCAGTCACGTCAATTATGCCGGCGCATTTGCACAGGGCGTCGGCCAGGGCGTTGCGGCCGGCCAGATTCCCGCCGCGGTCGCGCCGACGCTTATCGGCGCCGCCGCCGGCCTGGAATCCGAGGCGAACGTCGACGGCAACGACAGCGCTTGGGGCTGGAACATCGGCGCACTGTTCGATATCGACCGGCAGACCCGCATCGGCTTCCAGTACCGTTCGAAAATCAAGTACGACGTGGGAGGATCGGTCAATTTCAGCAATCCTGCGCTGGGTGCGCTGCCGCCGACGCTGGCGCCGGTGGGTGCCGCTGTCGCCGGCGGCGTCAATGCCGTACTCGCCAGCGGCGATGTCACCCTTGCGCTGGAGGTGCCCGACTCGGCCAACGTCTCGCTGTTTCGCCAGATCGACAACCAGTGGGACGCGATGGCGGACGTGCAATTCACCGGGTGGAGCAGCGTGCAGGCTCTCACCATCGTGCGCAGTACCGGCGGGGTCCTTTCAACCACGCCCGAGAATTTCCGCGATACCTGGCGTGCGTCGATCGGAGCGAACTACCACTACTCGCCGCAGTGGATGTTCCGCGCTGGCCTCGCTTACGACCAGAGTCCTGTGCGCGACGCCGAGCGCACGCCGCGCCTTCCGGACAACGACCGCACTTGGTTGTCGATTGGGGCGCAGTACCGCTTCTCGCCGCAGCTCGTCGTCGATGCCGGCTACACGTACATCATCGTCAAGGACCCGAACATCAACCAGAACGAAGGCAACACCGCAGGGAACGCGTTGATCAGCGGGCCGTATCGCAACAACGTCAATATCGGCGCGGTGCAACTGACGTATACGTTCAACTGACCGCTGTGCGCGGTTGCCCGGGCGACGCCTCGGCGGGGCGGCGCCGCGTCTTCGCCTGGCCTCAACGATCTGGCGCGTCGCCGCCGAAGTGCGCTTGCGGAACGAGGGTCTTGACCGGGAAGCGTGAAATGCGTCCATTTACGTTCATCGCAATATTGCTGCCGATGCTGGTGACTGCCTGCGCGTCGGCTGCCGACATCGGCGGCGTCCGGATTGAGGACAAAGCCTCGGTCGCCGGGCAGGAGCTGGTGCTCAACGGCGGCGGCGTACGCAAGCGTGTAGTGTTCCACGTCTACGTCGCGAGCCTCTTCCTGCCGCAGAAGGCGGCCGACTTGGCTGGCGTGCTCGCCAAGGGCCCCCGCCGGATCCGCCTCGATATGCTGCGCACGCTTTCCGCCGACACGTTCATCGATGCTTTGAACGAAGGGCTCGAGGCGAACAACAGCGCGTCCGAGATGGCGGCGATCAAGCCGGGTGTCGGAGAGCTGGATTCGATCATGAAGAGCTTCGGGCAGGTGAAGGAAAAAGACGTCGTCACGCTGGATTTCTACGACGGGGCGACGCACGTCGGCCTGAATGGCGAGGGCAAGGGGGCGATCGCCGGCGAGACGTTCAATCAGGCGCTCACCCGGATCTGGCTGGGTGACAAGCCGGTGCAGGCTGACCTGAAAAAGGCGCTCCTCGGAGGTTGAGAAGCCGCGTTCGGGGGTGCTCCTGCCCGGCTGTCCGGCGACGTCGCGCGGCAGATAAACGCCGGCGTCGGTCATAACCGCCGCATGCTATCGTCGGCCCGTGCCCGATTTCTGGCCCTCCTGCGGGTACCGCCTCCTTGCCGTCGACGCCGATCGGCGCTTGCGCGTTGGCGACGACTTCCTGCGCAGCTATCTGTTGCGACCGGAGCTCGCGCCGGTGCGCGAGTCCTGTCGCATCGAGGTCGCCGTGCATCAGACGCTGCTGCGGGATCCCCGCGCGCACGTGCCGGAGGGCGAGTTCGCGGCCATCGTCGATGCCGACGCGCGCGACAACCTTCGCATTTGGCTCAGGTTCCGCGAGCGCCTGCTGCGTGCGTCGACCCTCGAGGCCGCCTATGTCGGGTTGTTCGAAGGCGAAGGCGTCGACGTGCCGCCGTTGTTCGTCCATCAACTGACGCAGATCCTGTTGCGACATATCCTGGGCGCCGATGCCGATCCGCTCGAGGCGCGTGCGGCCGAGATGCTGTTTCGCGTCCAGAAGATCAGCGTCCAGGACGAGGCGGTCATGGCAGCCGACGAGCAGGCGGTCGAGCTCCTGGCGACGACCGGCAGCCTCGGCAGCCTGGGCGAACTGCTGGCGCAAAACCGGACGCCGGCAAGAACCGTCGATCTCGATGTGCTGTCGGATGACAATGCCGGCAGTTATTGGACGCGCGACGAACGCTTCGACCTCGCGGTCAGCCTCAATCGCGGCCAGCCCGCGCTCTCGGCGCTCTGCCGCGTGCTGCAGCGCTGGATCGCGCATTTCCTGGCGGTCGACGTCGCAATCGCGCCGGAGCGCGAAATCGTCGATGCGCGCTGGGTCTGGCACGTCGGGCTCGACGCGGAGGCCAGCGCGCTGCTCAATGATCTGTACAACGGCGCGGATGTCGCCGACGATCGACGCGAGCGCCTGCTGTGCCTGTTCGCGCTTCGTTTTGCCGATCCGGCCGCGATGCGTCCGGCGATCGCGGGACGGCCGGTATACTTGGCGATGGCGATGGATCGCGATAACCGCCTGCGGCTGAAGCCGCAAAACCTGCTGTTGAACCTGCCGCTCGCCCGGCAGCAATGAGGGAAAGGGCACGATGATTCCGAAGTATCTGTACTCGATGCTGATTGCCGTGTCGCTCGCCGGCGTGCTCGGCAGACCCGCGTTCGGCCAGGCGCCGGTGACGCCGCCGCTCGCGCCTCCAGCCGGCGCTGCAACCGCGACCGACAACCCGGCGGACAAACTTGCGGACAAGCCCGCGACGGGACCGCTGGCGCCGCTGGCGTGGATGCACGGCTGTTGGGATGGCAAGGTGAACCAGCGCGACTTTCGCGAGGAATGGCTGCCGCTTACCGGCGACATGATGGTCGGCGTCAGCCAGACGGCATTGCGCGGCAAGACGGTCGATTTCGAATACCTGCGGCTGGAACCGCGTCCGGACGGCGTGTTCTACGTCGCGGCGCCGTCGGGTAAGAACGAAGCGGCTTTTCGTCTTGCGACGCCAACCACTGCCCCCGGCGGCGACCAGATGTTCACGTTCGTCAATGCCACGCCCGGCGTGGACTACCCGCAGCGCATCATCTATCGCCGCGGCAGTGAAGGCTGGCTGTATGTGACGGTCGAAGGCAAGGTAAAAGGACTGGACAGGCAAGTCGTCTTTCCGATGCGCCGCGTCGATTGCCAGACCGGCGCGATCGTGAGCAGCTGAGTCCTCGCCACGGGTGGGCCAAGGATGACAGGCGCTGCCCCCTCCGCTGTCGCGCGGTTCGAACAATTGCTCGCCGCGGGCAAGGATGGTGCACTGTTGCGCTTTGCGCTGGGCAGCGAATACCTGAAGCTTGGCGAGGCGACGCAGGCGAGCGCACACCTGCGCGAGGCACTCGCCTTCGATCCCGGCTATTCGGCGGCGTGGAAGCTTCTCGGCCAGGCGCTTGTCGCCGAAGAGCGCTACGACGAAGCGCTCGCTGCTTATCGTGACGGCATCGCCGCCGCCGAACGCAAGGGTGACAAGCAGGCGATGAAGGAAATGCAGGTATTCGCGCGGCGCATTGCCAGGCAACATCCGCCGGCGTAAGCGCGCCGATGTTGCATAGCAGCAATCTCCCCTTGTCGTTCTCCTACGCCTGTAGCTTGCCAAAAACTGCGGTCGCCCTGTGCGCTGACGACCGCCGCGGCCCCCGCTGCCACCCGAATCCCCGATGATCAAGTACGACAAGCTTCGGCGCGTCATCATCGGCGCGCCGCTCGATCCGTTGAGCCACACGACGCGCCAGCACATCGCACTGGCGGCGTTCATTGCGTGGGTGGGCCTCGGGGCGGACGGGCTGTCGTCATCGGCTTACGGACCCGAGGAGGCCTTCAAGGCGCTGGGCGCGCATGCGCATCTGGGCCTGTTCATGGCCCTGGCGACCGCAGTGACCGTATTCGTCATCGCACTCGCCTACAACCAGGTGATCGAGCTGTTTCCAACCGGCGGCGGCGGCTATCGCGTTGCCACCAGCCTGATCGGTCCGCGGGCGGGACTCGTCTCCGGCGCCGCGCTGATCGTCGACTACGTGCTGACCATTGCGATATCGGTTGCCAGCGGCGTCGACGCGCTGTTCAGCCTGCTGCCCGCCACGATCGGTTATCTGAAGCTCGCCACCGAGCTCTTGCTGGTCGCGATGCTGCTGGTGCTCAACATGCGCGGCATGAAGGAATCGATTCGCGTGCTGCTCCCGATCTTCGTCGGTTTCTGCGTAACCCACCTGTTGCTGATCGCCTATGGCGTGCTCGGGCATTCGGCCGGCCTGACGCTGGTCGTGCCGGACGCGCTGGCGGAATCAAAAAAACTGGTGCACGACATCGGCTGGGTCGCCGCGCTGTCGCTGTTTCTGCGCGCCTACTCGCTGGGAGGCGGCACCTACACAGGCATCGAGGCGGTCTCCAACAACGTCCAGACGTTGCGCGAGCCGGTGGTGCGCACTGGCAGGCTGACGATGTTCTACATGGCGCTCTCACTCGCGTTCACGGCGGGCGGCATCATCCTGCTCTATCTGCTGTGGCAGGCGACGCCGGTCAAAGGGCAGACGCTCAACGCCGTGGTGTTCGGCAGCATCATCGGCAGCCTCGGGCTGGCACCCGGAATCAATCAGGCGGCGCTGCTGCTGGTACTCGTCTTCGAGGCGGGACTGCTGTTCGTCGCGGCCAACACCGGCTTTCTCGGCGGCCCGGCGGTCCTGTCCAACATGGCCGCCGACTCGTGGCTTCCACACCAGTTCCGCCACCTGTCGACCCGCCTCGTCACACAAAACGGCATCGTCATCATGGGACTGGCCGCGCTGGGCATATTGCTCTGGAGCGGCGGCAAGGTCGATCTGCTGGTGGTGCTGTACTCCATCAACGTTTTCCTGACGTTCTCCTTGTCGCTGCTGGGCCTTTGCATCTACTGGTGGCGCAAACGCAAGTCCGACGCGCGCTGGAGTTACCGGTTTGTGCTTTCGGGGCTCGGCCTCGCGGTGACCTCCGGCATCCTGGTCGTGACGACGGTGGAAAAATTCGGCGAAGGCGGGTGGGTGACCGTCGTCATCACTTCGCTGGTGATCGCCTCGTGCGTCGGCATCCATCGCCACTACGACGAGGTGAAGGCGCGGCTGAAGGAAGTCGACGAAATCTTCAGCACGGCCCGCTGCCCGACCTGCGAGAACCCACCGCCGCTCGTTCCCGACGCGCCGACTGCCGTCTTCATGGTCGGATCGAGCCGCGGTGGCGGCCTGCACACGGTGCTATGGGTGCAACGCCTGTTTCCGAATCACTTCAAGAACTTCGTATTCATCAGCGCGAAGGCGGTCGATGCGCAAAGCTATGGCGGCGCCGAGCAGATCAAGCGGCTCGAGGGCACGCTGCAGCGCGCGCTTTCGTTCTATGTCGACTATTGCCACGCGAACGGGCTCGCCGCGACGGCGCGCTTCGCGCTCGGTACCGACCGCGTCGATCAGCTGGTGAAACTTGCAGAGGAAGTGCAGCGGGAATTTCCGAACAGCGTCTTTTTCACGAGCAAGCTCGTCTTCCGCAACGAGACCTGGCTGACGCGCCTGCTGCACAACCAGACCGCACTGGCACTGCAGCAGAGGCTGCACCTGAACGGCATGCAAATGGTGATCCTGCCGATGCAGCTCTAGAGCGCGCTACAGCGCGAGTGAGTCGACGCCGAGATTCGCCAGTTCGTCGGCGCGCACATTGCCCGGCGTAGCCGCGTGCCCCTTGACCCAGTGCCAGTCGACTTCGTGCTCGGTGACCGCCAGATCGAGCTGCTGCCAAAGGTCGGCATTCTTGACCGGCTTGCGGTCGGCAGTCTTCCAGCCGTTTCGCTTCCAGACGTGGATCCAGGTCTGGATGCCGTTCTTGACGTACTGCGAATCGGTGTAGACGGCCACGGTACATCGGCGCTTCAGTGCCGACAGCGCCTCGATGACGGCGGTAAGCTCCATGCGGTTGTTGGTCGTGTGCGCCTCGCCGCCAAACATCTCTCGTATCCGGCCGTCGTACTGCAGCAGCGCGCCCCAGCCGCCGGGACCCGGATTGCCCTTGCATGCGCCGTCGGTGTAGACGATGACGGGCGTGCCCGGATGATCCTTCCGCGCTTGCGGTCCGGTCGGCAACTGCGGCCACCGCGCTGTCCTCGCGCGGCTCGAATTGCCACGCTCTGGCGGCACTGCAGCGCTCACGCAGCGCCGCAGGCGCGCGCCTGCTCAATCGATGGCATCGATGTACTCTTTCGCCTGCCTCGCGACCGATGCGAGCGCCTTCTTGCGCACGCGGCGCGTCCATGCCGGCGTGATCACCCGCATCCCGGCCACGCGCTTGGTGGCACGAAGGTAATAGACGCCTCCGGCGATCGGCCACCAGCGATCGCCGGCTTGTTCGAAGAACTCGAAGCGCCGCAGCCATTTCTCCTGAGCGACCGGCGGCACGTAGGCATCGAGCCTGCCCCCGCTGACCTCGAAGCCCAACAGCGCCAACCAATCCTTCAACCGATACAGCGAGATGAAGTTGCCGGTCCAGGGCATTGTCTGCTCGCGCCCGAAATAGCGCTTGGCACCGAACAGGCTGAACGGGTTGAGTCCGCTGACGACCAGCTGCCCCTCGGGACGGATCACCCTGTACACTTCGCGTAGCAGCTGGTGCGGCTCGTCGGTGAATTCCAGCGCGTGCGGAAGCACGACCAGATCGAAGCTGTTTTCGCGGAACGGAAGCCAATGCGGATCCGCCAGCACCTGCGCCGGCTCCTCGAGGTCGACGGTGCAGCGGGTGGCGATGCGGGAGGCTCGCAGCAAGGGCGTTTCCGGAAGCCCGATCTGCAACGCGTGATAGCCGAAGATGTCGGCCAGCGTCGTATCAAAATACGCCTGTTCGCGCGCGAGCAGATGCCGGCCGAGCGGCGTGGCGAACCACGCCGCCATCGTGCCGGTTGACACGCTGGCCGGTGCTGTCGAAGATTCTCCCATGCCGACGATTATCCCCATCCCCGCGTTCGCCGACAACTACATATGGTTGCTGCGCGAAGGAAACGCCGCAGCGGTCGTCGACGCCGGCGATGCTGCGCCCGTGATCGACTATCTGGAGCGCGAACACCTCGACCTCACT
Organism: uncultured beta proteobacterium; assembly: GCA_963828665.1. GTDB lineage: Bacteria > Pseudomonadota > Gammaproteobacteria > Burkholderiales > Casimicrobiaceae > PALSA-1003. The sequence continues at coordinate 10,784 of CAWHFL010000011.1, read as the reverse complement.
GCGATCATCTGCACACATCATCACGGTGATCATGTCGGCGGCAACCGCGCACTGCTGCAGCGCTGGCAGGTTCCCGTCTACGGTCCGGCGCGGGAGACGATACCCGGTCGCACCAAAGCGCTGAGCGAGGGTGACGAGATTGTCGTCGACGGCATGGGGCTCAAGCTGAAGGTTCTGGATATCCCCGGCCATACCGCGGGCCATATCGCTTTTTTCGGCGGGTCCGGTGCCGCGCCGCTGCTGTTTTGCGGCGACACGCTGTTCGCAATGGGCTGCGGTCGATTGTTCGAGGGCACGCCGTCCGACATGGTGACCTCGCTCGACAAGCTCGCCGCGCTTCCGGGCAATACGCTCGTCTACTGCGGACACGAGTACACGCTCGCGAACCTTCGCTTTGCACTCGCGGTCGAACCGGGCAATGCCGCGCTGCGCGAACGCGAGACCATGGCCAAGGCGCAACGTGCCCGTGGCGAGCCCACGCTGCCGACGACGATCGGTGACGAGCGCGGGACCAACCCTTTTTTGCGCACCGCAGAAACGACGATCCGGGCCGCCGCGTCGGCGCACGCGGACCGCGAGCTCGCCGATCGGGTCGGCGTGTTCGCCGAAATCCGCGCGTGGAAGAATGCGTTCCGGTAGCGCGCGAGCGACCCGGCGAGGGGCCCCATGCATAACATGGGGATCGACGGGGAATTGCGAGTCGCGCATGCGGCCGACACGCGACCCGTTGCCTCACATATGCGTATCGGAGGCCGCCCGCGCGCCGCGCTCGAGGGCACATTCGACGAAAGAGCGACCTTGACGACGCCTCCAGCCGGCCCCTACCATCGCGGCACGTTGCAAGCCATCGAACCACCCACGTCAGCCATCGCCAGAGCAGCCGCCATCGCATTGGCATTGGCATTGGCGGGCTGCGCCACGATGCCGGGTCCGGCGCGGAACGACGCGTCCGCACCTGCAGTCGCTGTCGCGCCCGCGCCCAGCGAAGTCGAGCCTGCTGTCGACCTGGGAACAGAACCCGCCGCTTCCTTGCGACCGGCGGAGGCCGAAGGACCGGTCGAACCCGCGCTCACGCACTCGGTCGTGGCGCCGAGCGTCGATGAGCCGGCGGTCAGCACCGAGGATCCGACCGCGATCACCGTGCCGCTGCCGCCGGCGAACGGCAACCTCTGGGAGCGCATCCGCGCGGGCTTCGCGATGCCCGACCTCGATACGCCGCAGGTCAAGAAAGCGGCCGACTGGTACGCGGCCAATCCCGAGTACGTCGCACGCATGGTCGAGCGCAGCCGGCGCTACCTTTACTACATCGTCGGGCAGGTCGAAAAGCGCGGCATGCCGATGGAGATCGCGCTGTTGCCGATGATCGAAAGCGCCTTCAATCCGATGGCCTATTCGAAGAGCCGCGCGTCGGGGATCTGGCAGTTCATGCCGTCGACCGGCAAGATCTACGGCATGGAGCAGAACTGGTGGTTCGACGAGCGGCGCGACATCGTCGCAGCGACCGATGGCGCGCTCGATTACCTGGAAAAGCTGCACCAGGAATTCGGGGACTGGCGGCTTGCCCTTGCGGCTTACAACTGGGGCGACGGATCGGTGCGGCGGGCAATGGCCACCAACGCGAGGCGCAAGCTGCCGACCGATTACCTGAGCCTCAAGATGCCGGCCGAGACGCGCGCCTATGTGCCCAAGCTGCAGGCGATCGAGAACATCGTGCGCGACCCGAAGGCGTATGGGCTGAAGTTCGCCGACATTCCCGACGCACCGTACTTCAGCGTCGTGCGAACCAGCCGCAAGATCGACGTCAAGATAGCAGCCGAGCTTGCGGACATGCCGCTGGAGGAATTCCTTTCGCTCAATCCGCAGCACAATCGCCCGGTGATCGCGGGCGCCGACGAGGCGTCGATTCTGCTGCCCTACGACAAGGCTGGCCTGTTCGCGGCGAAACTGGAGTTGTCGGACCAGCCGATGGTCACCTGGCAGGCGTACAAGCTGAAGACGGGGGAAACGCTGCAGCAGGTTGCCGCCCGGTTCGGGCTGCCGCTGGAGACGCTGCGTGCAGTCAACGGCATCGGGCCCCGTGCGCAAGTGCCGGTGAATCACACGCTGCTCGTGCCGTCGCAGCTGCCGTCCAATGCGACCGCTGCGACGCTGCAGACCGCCGTCTTCACGATGGTCCCGGAAGGGCGGACCTTTTATCATCGTGTCCGCCACGGCGACACGCTCTACGCCATCGCCGCGCGCTATCGCGTCAGCACGTCCGACCTGAAGGTGTGGAATCCCGACCTCAAGGCAAAACTGATGATCGGACAGCGACTTCGCGTGATCGGCGATTCCGCGCCGGCGGCCAGGTCCAGGCACCGCAGCAAGAGCAGGAAGCGGCTTGGTGGCGGGGCGCTCGCCGCGGCCAAGCCGGCGGGCGCCGGCCATCCCCTGGCGTCCCCACGCTAGCGTTCCGGTCCGCGAGGAGGGTCGCCAAAACAAAACAGGCGACACTTGCGCGTCGCCTGTTTTGGGGTCCATCGCAAGCTGCGACGGACGCAGTGCCGCATAAGCCTATTTCTTCTTGGCGGCCTTCTTCTTGGCCGGTTTGCGCTTGGCGGCCTTCTTCTTCGGGGCAGCCTTCTTCTTCGCTACCTTGCGCTTTGCCGCCTTCTTCTTGGCGGGCTTGCGCTTGGCGGCCCTCTTCTTCGGGGCGGCCTTCTTCTTCGCTACCTTGCGCTTTGCCGCCTTCTTCTTGGCGGGCTTGCGCTTGGCGGCCTTCTTCTTGGGGGCAGCCTTCTTTTTCTTCGCCGCCTTCTTCTTCGGGGCAGCCTTCTTTGCAGCCTTCTTCTTCGGCGCCGCTTTTCGCTTCGCCTTCTTCTTCGGCGCCGCGGCGGGAGCCGACGGTGTCGACATTGTCATCATGTCAGCCATCATTTGCAGTTCTCCTGTCTGAGTTGCTGAAACTGTTATGAGTGCTTCTCTCTTCGTCGCAGGTTTCGCTGGAATCGGTCATCGAGATTTACCGCACCTCTTGACAAACCCATTGACACCTGCTGCCTGAATTCTAGCCAATTTTTTTCGAAATACAAGATTTAATTGTACTTTTAGGTGACGCTGCGCGTCAGTGTTGTGATTTTGCACAGGCGATTTGCAAGCGCGCGCAAGCGATCAAGGCAGCAAATTTTCGTGCGCGAATAGTTCTTCCACGGCCTCGCGCGGACGGACCAGATGCGTCGTTTTTCCATCGACCACCACCTCGGCGGCGCGCGGTCGCGAGTTGTAATTCGAGCTCATCGCCATCGCGTATGCGCCGGCGGAAAGGATGGCGAGCAGGTCGCCTTCCGCCAGGTCGAGCACACGGTCGTGCGCGAGGAAATCGGCGCTCTCGCATACCGGTCCAACGATCTGCCAGACCGCCGGCGGCCCCGAGCGCGGAGCGACCGCGCACACGTCGTGCCACGCGTCGTAGAGGGCCGGGCGCAGCAGGTCGTTCATCGCCGCGTCGACGACCGCGAAATTGCGTTCGGCCCCCGGCTTGAGGTAGAGCACGCGAGTCAGCAGCACGCCGGCATTGCCGACCAGCATGCGGCCGGGCTCGAACAGCAGCTTGAGCGAGCGCTTGCCCAGCAGGGCGCGGATCGCCGCCGCGTAGTCGGTCGGCGCTATCGTCTCCTCGTCGCGGTAGCGGATGCCGATGCCGCCGCCCAGGTCGATGTGCTCGAGCGCGATGCCTTCAGCGCTCAGGCGATCGACCAGCTCGAATGCCTTCGCGGCCGCCTCGCAATGGGGTTCCAGCGCGGTGATCTGCGAGCCGATGTGCATGTCGATGCCGCGTACGGCGACGTGCGGCAGGCCGGCGGCGCGGCGGTACAGCGAAAGGGCATCGCCGATGGCGATCCCGAACTTGTTCTCCTTGAGACCGGTCGATATGTACCGGTGGGTCTTCGGATCGACGTCGGGATTGACCCGAAAGCTGATCGGCGCCCGCTTGCCGAGCGAGCCGGCGACCCGGTTCAGATGCTCGAGCTCGCTCGCCGATTCGAGGTTGAAGCAGCATATCCCCAGCTCCAGCGCGCGCGCCATTTCGGCGTCGGTCTTGCCCACACCCGAGAACACGATGCTGGCGGGATCGGCGCCGGCGGCGATGGCGCGCGCGAGTTCGCCGCCGGACACGATGTCAAAGCCGCAGCCCAGGCGGGCGAGCAGGTTGACGATGGCCAGATTCGAGTTGGCCTTCATCGCGTAGCAGACCATGTGCGGCGCGCCGGCGAAAGCGTGGTCGAACGTCCGGAATGCCTCTTCGATCGCAGCGCGAGAGTAGACGAAACAAGGGGTGCCATGACGCGCGGCGATGTCGGCAAGCGCGACGCCTTCGGCGGCGAGCTCGCCGTCGCGGTAGTCGAATGCGGTCACTGCTTGCCGGCGCCGGAGCCTTCCGGCGCACTCGGGGGCGCGGCAGGCGGCGGGGCGGACGGCGTGGACGATGGCGGCGGCGTGGTAAGCGGAACGCCCGGGGTTGTTGCAGCGGCCGGAGCACCCGGGGTCGCAGCAGGCGGCGCGGCGGGGCTCGCCCCCGCCTTCGGCGGTGGCAGTTTCAACGGGCCCTTGATGCCGCACGAGGTCAGCGCAAGCGCGGCGATGCACGCGATGGCGGCGGCGTAACGGCGTAACATTCCTGGCCCTAGATACAAAATACGGATCTCGATGCGGTCTTCATTGGCGGAAAGTCTAGCACGCAGTCGCAGGCTCATCCGATGAGCAGCGAGAGCGAATTCAGCGCTCGTGCCGATGCGGTCCTCGCCGCCGTCGGCGCGGCGCTCGACAGGGCCATCGACGCCAGCGACGCCGATCTCGACTGGTCGTTGAACGACGGCGTGCTGACGATCGACTGCGGTCGCGACGGCAAACTTATCGTCAATCGCCACGTGCCGAACCGCGAAATCTGGGTGGCGGCGAAATCCGGCGGCTTTCACTTTCGCGCGGCCGGCGACGCTTGGCGCGATTCGCGTGCGGGCGAGGAGCTCGGCGCTGCGCTCAAGCGTTTGCTGCGGGACCAGGCCGGCATGAGCGTCGACCTGGCCTCGCTGCCGCCGCCCCCGGCGAATTAGCCCAGCAGCGGTGTCAGTGCGTCGAGCTCGCGCCGGGCGCAGTCGTGGCCGGGCAAGAGGGTCTCGAGCAGCGCCCAGAAGCGTGGCGAATGGTTGAGCTCGACCAGGTGCGCGACCTCGTGTGCGACCACGTAGTCGGCGATGCGCGGCGGCAGCTGCACCAGCCGCCAATGCAGTCGGATCTCGCCCTTCTGATTGCAGCTGCCCCACTGCGTACGCGCGCTGGATAGCCTTACCGTCGGCGCGCGCGTGGCGACGCGGCTGGCGAAATGCGCAACCCGCGGCGCGAGCAGCGCCAGCGCCTGATCCTTGAGCCAGCGTCCGACGAAAGCTGCGATTTCACTTTCGTCACCGGGGGTCGGATGCAGCACCGTCAGATGCAGCAGGTCCGCAGCGATCGCCTTCCGCCGCGCCGGAAACAGCGCGAGCGTCAGCGGTCGGCCCTGGTAGAGCAGTGCGGCGCCGGCGCGCCATTCGGTCGGAAGCGAATCGAGGTTCTTGCCGCGCCATTCGGCGAGCGTCCTGATCACCCAGTCGGCGCGCTCGATCAGCGCTCCCTCGATTTCGCGCAGCGCGACCCAGCGCGGCGCGCGCACGACCAGGCCGGTATGGTCGATCACCATGCCGATCGACCTGCGGCGAGCGCGGAACAGCCTGTAGTCGACGTCGTGGCCGGCGATCAACACGCGGCGCAGGCTGCCCTCGCCCGCGTCGGGACGACGGCCGCCGGTCAGAGGCGCGCGTTTTTGCGCTCGTCCAGCGGATTGCCCAGTCGTGCCACTTCGTTCTCTATCCAGGACTCGACCTCGCCGATCAGCCGCTGCATGTCATTGCCTACGGGGCGGATCGGCGGACCGATCGACACCGTCACCGTGCCGTGCCGTTTGCCGAGCACACCCTTGGGCCACAAATAGCCGGCATTATGCGCTACTGGAACGATCGGGATGCCAAGTGCGATCGCCAGGCGCGCGCCACCGGTCTTGTAGTGTGCGCGGGTGCCGGCCCTGATCCGCGTGCCCTCGGGATAAACGACGATCCAGAAGCCCTGCTGCAGGCGCTCGCGACCCTGCGTGACCAGTTGCGTCATCGCGTCATGTCCGGCCTTGCGGTCGATCGTTATCGGCGAGGCCAGCGTGAACGCCCAGCCGAAGAACGGAATCGACAAGAGCTCCTTCTTGGCGACGAACGCCAGCGGCGGAAACAGGAAGTTCAGCGACAGTGTCTCCCAGGTCGACGAGTGCTTCGACATCACCAGGTGCGGATCGGCCCGCGGCGGGATGTTCTCGGCGCCGACCACCCGGTGCCGGATGCCGCAGATCAGCCTGGCGCCGATCAGATTGAGCAGGCACCACCCGGTGATGAACCGGAAACGAGGGATCGCCGGCAGCCAGAACAACAGCAGCACCAGAATCGCGTAGATCGGCGTGACGATCAGCTGGTAGAGCGCGAACAGCAGCGAGCGCAGCGCCGACATCGTGGACGGCTCGAGCCTGGGTTCAGTCGCCCGCGAGGAGCGCGGTCACGAAAAAAGCGAGATCGGGAAAGATCGCCGTGTCCGACGGGAAATTGCCGCTGCGCAGTGTTTTTTCCCCCTTGCCGGTAAGGACCAGGATCGGCTGCGCGCCGACGGCTGCCGCTGCCTGCAGATCGCGTTCGCCGTCGCCGACGCAAGGCACGCCGGTCAGGTCGACGCCGAAACGCTGGCCGATCTCGATCAACATGCCCGGCTTGGGCTTGCGGCAGTCGCAGTTCGAATCCGCGGTGTGCGGGCAATAGAACAGCGCGTCGATCCGTCCGCCGAGCTGGGCGAGCGCCTTGTACATCTTGTCGTGGATCGAGATCAGCGTCGCCATGTCGAACAGGCGCCGACCCAGCCCCGACTGGTTGGTGACGACGATCACGCGGAATCCGGCGTGATTGAGCCGGGCGATCGCCTCGAGGCTGCCGGGGATCGGCCGCCATTCGTCCGGCGACTTGATGAACTGATCGCTGTCATAGTTGATGACCCCATCGCGATCGAGGACGATCAGCTTCGCCTGGCGGGTCGGCACGATGCGTTCGTTGGAGAACCGGACCATGTTTCAGACCGCGAGCTTGGAGATGTCGGCGACGTGATTCATCGTCGCGGCGACTTCGCGCAGCAACGCCAGCCGGTTGCCGCGAATTTTCGGGTCGTCGGCCATGACCATCACGTCGTCGAAGAAGCGGTCGACCGTCGGCTTGGTCGAGGCCAGCGCCCGCAACGCCGCGGCGAAGTCGCCCTCGGCCACACGGTTTTCGACGATCGGCCGGAGCCCGTCGAACGTTTCATGCAGCGCGCGTTCGGCGCCGTCGGCGAGCACCGAGCGGTCGACGCTGCCACCGACCTCGCCTTCCGCCTTGCGCAGAATATTGACGATGCGCTTGTTGGCGGCCGCAAGCGACAGCGCCTCGGGCAGCGCCTCGAACGTGCGTACCGCGTCGAGACGCTCGGGCAGGTCGTCGATGCAATCGGGCCGGGAATCGACGACCGCCGCAACCTGGTTCGCCGTATAGCCGCGGTCGCGCAGATAGCCGCGCAGGCGCTCGTAGAGAAAATCGAGCACCGCCTCGCGCGGGCGGGCCACCGGGCGCTGCTGCGCCAGCGCGTCGAACGCGAGGTCGACCAGGCCGGAGAGCGGCAGCTTGCGCTTCTTTTCGATCAGTGTGCGAATGACCCCCAGCGCCGCCCTGCGCAGGCCGAACGGGTCCCGGTCGCCGGTCGGCAGCTGGCCGATGTCGAACATTCCGGCCAGCGCGTCGAGCTTGTCGGCAAGTGCCACCGCCTGCGCGACGGCGCTTCCGGGCAGCGCGTCGCCCGCGTGGCGCGGAAGATAGTGCTCGGCGATCGCGTCGGCGACCTCGGCCGCTTCGCCGTCATGCCGCGCATAGTAGCGGCCCATCGTGCCCTGCAGCTCGGGAAATTCGCCGACCATGTCGGTGACCAGGTCGGCCTTCGCCAGGAGCGCCGCGCGATCGGCGAGCACTTCGTCCGCACCGAGCATCCGCGCGATGCGCGAGGCAACCCAGCGCAGCCGCCCGGTGCGATCGGCCTGCGTGCCCAGCTTGTTGTGGTAGACGACGCCGCCGAGCTTGTCGACGCGCGCCGCGAGCGGGGTCTTGCGGTCCTGGTCGTAGAAGAATTTGGCGTCGGCGAGCCGGGCGCGGAGCACGCGCTCGTTGCCTTGGATGATTGCCGCCGGATCGTGCGTCTCGATGTTGCTGACCAGCAAAAAGCGATGCTTGAGCTTGCCCGCGTCGTCGGCCAGCGCGAAGTATTTCTGGTTCTGCTGCATCGTCAGGATCAGGCATTCCTGCGGTATTTCGAGAAAGGCGGAGTCGAATGTGCCGGCGTAAACGGCCGGCCATTCGACCAGCGCAGTGACTTCGTCGAGCAGCGCATCGGGCATGATGATCTGCGCGTGCTCGGCCGCGTGCAGCAGGCCGGCGACGATCTTCGCGCGGCGCATCGCAAAGTCCGCGATCACCTTGCCTTCGGCCGTCAGCGTCGGCTCCCAGGCCGCTGCATTGGCTATCGACAGTGGATGCTGGCAGAGGAAGCGATGGCCATTCGTCATGCGTCCCGCCGCCAGGCCGAGCGCCGAGACCGGCACGACGTCGGGACCGTGCAGCGCCAGCAGCCGATGCACCGGGCGGGCGAATTTCACCGTCGAGCCGTCCGGGCGCTGGTAGCTCATCAGCTTGGGGATCGGCAGACGCTCGATCGTATCGGCCAGAACCTCATCGAGTCCGCGTTGCAGAGACTCGCCCTTGGCCAAACTGCGCAGGTACACATAGTCGGCCTTGCCGTCCGACGCGACATAGATGCGGTCCGGGCCGTCCGCGGCGTCGAGAGAGTCCGTCGCCAGGTGCACGCGTCCCAGACCGGTCAGTTTCTTCTTTAACGCTTCGGATGGCTGGCCGTGGGTGTCGCGAGCCACCTTGGCGGGCATCAGCTTGTGGGTCACTTCGGAATCGGGCGCCACCGGTCGAACGCCAGTAGTCGCCAGCGCCAAGCGGCGCGGTGTCGCATAACCGGTGGTGCAGCTCGCGTCGTCGAGAAAGCCCCGCTCGCGCAATCCCGCCTCGACGCCCTCGGCAAAGGCCTCGCCGAGCCGCAACAAGGCTTTGGGCGGCAGCTCTTCGGTCAGCAGTTCGACGACCAGGGTATCCGACACTAGGCGACCTTCTCGCTGTCCAGCATCGGAAAGCCCAGCGCCTCGCGCGAGTCGTAGTACGCCTGCGCGACCAGCCGCGACAGCGTGCGGATGCGGCCGATGTATGCGGCGCGCTCGGTTACCGAGATCGCGCCGCGCGCGTCGAGCAGATTGAACGCGTGCGCTGCCTTGAGGATCATCTCGTAGCCAGGCAGCGGCAGCTTCGCTTCCAGGAGCCGGTTCGCCTCCGACTCGAACAGCGCGAAGAGCCCGAACAGCTCGGCTGCGTTCGATTGCTCGAAGTTGTATGTCGACTGCTCGATCTCGTTCTGAAGGTATACGTCACCGTAGCTCAACTGGCGATCGACGCCGTCGCGCTTCGACGATGTCCAGACGAGGTCGTAGACGTTCTCCTTGCCCTGCAGGTACATTGCCAGCCGCTCGAGGCCGTAGGTGATCTCGCCGGTGATCGGTTTGCAGTCGAGGCCGCCGACCTGCTGGAAATAAGTGAACTGCGTGACCTCCATGCCGTTCAGCCAGACTTCCCAGCCCAGGCCCCATGCTCCCAGCGTCGGGTTCTCCCAGTCGTCCTCGACGAAGCGTACGTCGTTTTTGGCCAGATCGAGGCCGAGTGCAGACAGCGAACCCAGATAGATGTCGAGGATGTCGGTGGGCGAGGGCTTGAGCACGACCTGGTACTGGTAGTAGTGCTGCAGTCGATTCGGATTTTCGCCGTAGCGGCCATCCTTCGGCCGGCGCGAGGGCTGGACGTAGGCGGCGCGCCACGGCTCGGGGCCGAGCGCGCGGAGGAACGTCGCAGTATGCGAGGTTCCCGCGCCCACCTCCATGTCGTACGGCTGCAGCAGTGCGCAACCCTGCTCGTCCCAGTAGCTCTGCAGCTTCATGATCAGGTGCTGGAACGTCAGCATGGTGCCGCCGGCGGCGCAAAGGGGACTGATTTTACTGGATGCGAGGCGCCGCGACCAAACAGCCGTGCCAATAAGCGGCCGGCACGGCAATTTGCATGCGCTTGCGCCAACACGTCGACCGCGAGGCGCGAATCACCCCGCCGACGCGCGTCGCCTGAAGCGCAGAGCGGCCAACGCGATAGCGATCGTCGCAAGGCAGATGCCGAGCGCGATGGCGTCCCCGTAGCGGACATAAGGCGTCGCGCCCGTGCGTCCGGCGATGCTGCCCTCGAGCACGCCGCGCGTGAACCATGGCAGGCGCGCACGCTCGACGCCATGATGATCGATGATGGCGGTGATGCCGGTGTTGGTCGCACGCAGCATCGGCCGCGCGGACTCGATTGCCCGCATCGCGCTCATCTGCGCGTGCTGCTCGGCGGCGAGCGAGTGCCCGTACCACGCATCGTTGGTGAGGTTGACCAGCAGCGTTGCCGACGGCAGTTGCCGGATGAGCTCGCCGCCGAATGCGTCTTCGTAGCAGATATTGACCGCGAGGCGCTGGCCCGCCGCTTCCATCGGCTGCGGGTAGGCCGTTCCCGGCGTCTGGTCGG